>NZ_JAGGPJ010000049.1 GCF_018613875.1 Arthrobacter sp. ISL-28
GTGGAGCATGGCGGGGTGGGCGATGGGGCGGGCTTTGTCCAGGGCGGTGGTGATGATGGTTCCGGCGCGGGAGGCGATGGTTCCGGCGGCCAGGACCGCGGCGGTGTGTTCGCAGGCCGGCGGTGTGGGCTGGCCGGTGATGCCGGTGCGGGGGAGTACGGCGGTGGCCACGGCGAGGCGGCGGCGGGCTTCGGCGGCGCTGATCCGCAGCCTGACGCGCAGGAACTCGGCGGTGTTCCGGCACCCGTCAGCCACCGGCCCCGGAACCGGCACCGCCACTGGTGCGGCGGCTTCGGCCCCGGCGGTTTCGGTGCCCCAGCCGGTGGTCCAGCCGGCTGCTTTGCTGGCTGGTCCGGCGGCGTTGATCGCCGCAGTGCGTGTCCTGTCAACGACGGCCGCGGCGAGCAGCTGGAGGTGGTCGACCCGGCGGGAGAGCCCCTCAACGAGGTCGGCGAAATCTGCAGCGTCATCGAATCCGGCCAGTGTCAGCTCCTCAGGCATGCTCTCAACCGCGGCCTCCACCAAGGCCAGACACCGGCGCAGGTCCTCCAACGCCCCGCGCTTGAGGGCGGTGTGCCGGCCACTGAAGGGCGTGGCAGCTAAGTGGCCGGGGGTGACAGAAAAGCCGGCGGCAGCCCCGCCGTCGAACGCCGGATGATCCGCAGGAGTCGAAACGGGAACGCTACGGAGCCCGCGGCTCTGCAGCATGGCAGGCACGCTGAGGCCCGGCGTAACCGCCCGGCCTGCGGGGTCATCCGCTGCGTGTTCCCCAATGGCTTCCATAGGGAAACTTTGTCAGAGGGGTGTGACATTTTTAGCTGTGTCAGGGAGCCAGGCTGAGGAAAGGGAAATCTATATGAGCACCGTAAATTACTTGGGCTCTACGTCTCGGAAACAGCGGGCTTCCGGCCCTTAGAATCTGAACCGGACGCAGCCGGCTCCTTCTGCCAGGGCCACCTGCCTGTGATTTCAAGCTCCAGCGAGAAGCTCAGGAAAGTACGGATGAGCACGATGATCGCCAGTACTCCGACACTGTCATACGTCGGTGCGACGGCGACGGTGCGGATGATATCGGCCGCGACAAGAAGTTCCAGGCCCAGCAGGATGGAGCGGCCGAGGAGCTGGCGGTAGGAACGGTAGACGGACATGCGTTGGGCATCAGCCGGCAGCCGGCGGGGTTGGTAACCGCGCAGCGCCATGGGGATCGAGACCACCGCGCCGATGACCATCACAGCCACGCCCGCGAAATCCACGAACCTGCCGACTGCTTCAATGATGTGCTGAAAATCCATCGGACCCCTCGTTTGAATAGGATTCGGTCACGCCAGGCCCGGGGGCCAGTTCCAGCCTGCCATGGAGCGAGTTCCAGCACGTGGACCTCAAGCAACAACTTAGGGGTGACGCACGCCGACGCCGGCCAGGATGTCGCGGTAACCCTCCCGGAATGTGGGGTAGGTGAATGCGCATCCGGTCTTGCGAAGCAGCGCATTGCTGCATCGCTTGTTGCCGCCCCGCGCTTCGCCAACATCTCCCGACGGCGGAACGTCGAGCCCCAGCTCTGCCGCGAGGAACCGCAGGACGTCGCCGAGCTCGGCAGGCTCATCGTCCACACCCACGTACACGTGCTCCGGGTCTTCGGCCATGGTGCACAGGTGGACGATGGCCCCGGCCGCGTCGTCGCGGTGGATGCGGTTCGTGTAGCGGGGCTCTTCGGGGCTCACCGCCGATCCGCTGCGGACCTGGTCGATCAGCCTGGTGCGACCTGGCCCGTAGATGCCGCCCAGGCGCAGGACCACGGGGGCGCTAGCCGTACCGCGCAAACGCTTAAACAGCAGGTCCTCGGCTTCACGGATGATGCGGCCGGAGAAACTGCCGGGTGCCGGCGGCGTACTTTCATCCACCCAATCACCGCCGGCGTCGCCGTAAACGGCGGTCGAGGACACGAACAGAACACGCTGCGGCGTCACGCCGTCGCGCTCTAGAGCGTCCAGCACATGCGACAGGCCGTCAACGTAGGCCGTGCGGTACGCTGCCGCAGTCGGCGAATCAGCGGCCACTGCAACGACGACGGCGGTAGTGTCCGCCGGAACAGGCGGCAGGTCTGCGGTGCTCAGGTCAGCCGCCACGCCTTCGATTTCCGCTGGCAGTTTCGCCGGGGAACGCCGCCATCCCACGACGCGGTGGCCGGCGGCAGCGAACCGCAGCCCGGCTTCGGTCCCCAGATCCCCGCATCCGGCAAGAAGTATTGTCATAGCTGTCAGTCTGCCAGAACGCGCGCTGTCCTCAAGGAGCCGGGACCGGGAAGAAAACGCGCGGGTCCTGAAGCAGAGCCGGGTAATCGAACACCGAACGGTCAATGATTTCAGTGACTTTGAAGTTGCGGCCGAAGCGGCCATCGTCGAGGGTGATCGGCCGGCCGAGGACCATGCCGACGGCGAACCTGCTGCCGCCCTCGAGGGGAACCGCCACCGGCGACTTGCCCGGGAGGGTTGAGAAGGCCGCTTCCTGGCGCTGGCGCTTGCGCGACGGCTTCTTGACCAACTGCTTGGGAGGCAGCTTGCGGACGACAGGGCGGCGGGAACCTGAATCTGCATAAACCGGCTGGTAGTCGTCTTCGCTGACCGTAGTCTGCGCCGCACGTCCCACTGCCGGCAGAGCGACTTTGTCCAGGCGCTCAGGATCGATGTCGCCCACGTGTTCGCGTAGGATCCACAGGACATCGCCCTCCGGGTCTTCCGGCAGGAACTCGTGGCGGGGCTCCGGCCACACATACTCCAAGTCGGCTTCAGCATCCGGGAAAATCGGCGTATAGAAGCGCGCGTCCTTCCGAATGAGGTTGGAACGGTGGCTGAGGTGGAATTCGGGCTCGCCAAGCCACGGCGGCATCGGGATCTTAGCGGCGTAATCCGGGTGGGCAGCCTGCGGTGCAAATTCCCGAATATTGTCACGAGTATTGTCCGGGAATCCGCGCTTGATCCATTCATCGGCCATGGCCAGGCCGTACATGGTGAGGGCCGGGACGTAACCCATCCACATGCGGACGGCGGGATGCGACTGCCAGCCGTACTCCGGGATCACCAGCGCACGGAGCATCTGCAGTGCTTCTACACGCTGTTTGCCGAGCCTGGCGGGGTCCAGCGCGGCAGCGCTTTGCTGGAAATCGGGATACGGAAGGAAGGTCTGCATCCTTTCAGTCTGAGGCCCCGCGCCCGATGTGCCAATTACGGTGTCGGGGCCCACACAAACTGGGCCACCAATTATTCGGAACAAGGTGTTCACATCGTGGACCGATGCATACATTAAGGTGCGGCAACCACTAAGATAGCCAAAACCTCAACAGCGTCTGGAAGCCCTTACATGACTCTTACCTCCCCTGCGCCGTTATCGACTGCGGCCTCAGCACCCGAATCCCATGCGTCACAGGCGTCCCAGCCGTTCGTTCCTAAGTACGGAAAAATGCTAGGTCCCGAGGCAAACGGCATCCTGGTTCTCGACGAGTTTACGCTCGATCCTGCTGCCGCCCGCAAGGAGCAGCATGGCTTCCGTGCTGCCTTGGCATCCGTGACTGTGGCTCTGCGCCGGCTGGTTGCCCTCCGCTTGGTGATCGCACTGGTAGCCATTGCGAATCTGCCGCTGTTCCTGATGTCGACAGGCTGGTGGATCTACGCCGTGTCCCTGTCTTTGGTCATCGGCGTGCACCTGGCCGTGAACTGGCTGAACCGGCACGAGCCACGCGTGAAGCAGCGCCACGAACTTGAACTCCACCGGCACCGCGAGCGCAGCGCCAACTACCGCAAGATGCGCGACGCCGTGAAGTTCGTCATTGATACCCCGACCCGCATGAACGAGCACCTCTACCTGGAGTTGCTCCACGCCAAGCGCGTCGCACTCCACCTTGCTTCGGGCACCGTTGCTCTGCTGGACACGAGCGACGACACTGCCTGGAAAGTGCGCATCGTCCGGGAGTTGCCGGCAGCCGTCTGAGACGGCGTCCGGCAGTAGCCGCCTGATGCTGTCAGGCGGCTGCGGCCAGAGCTAACAGACACGACGCCGGGACGTCCTCCGCAAGGGGACGTCCCGGCGTCGTGCTGCTTTAAGCGGTTGCGGTGCTTGAGCGGACGACCGCGGGACGTCGCCCTCAGGGGCGTGCCGGCGTCGTGCTGGGAGGGACGGGTGGACGGCGCATCGGGCCCGAGCATGCGGCTCCAACGTCCGCTGGGACCGTTCAACGTCCGCTGGGAGCGACCAAACCCACACAGATAGAGCCTGGTTAAACGAAGAACGCCTTAAAAGAGCAACGCCGGGCCGCCCTCAAGGGGCGCCCGGCGTTATTCTGCAGGCAGTACGGAACTGTCAGCAGGCTGCGCGATTAGGCAGGCAGCTGCAGAACTTGGCCGACGAACACCAGGTCGGGATCGGCGATGGTGTCAGCATTGGCGTCGGCAAGGCTCTGCCAGCCGCCCTTGATGCCGAGCTTGTCCGCGATCTTGCTCAGAGTGTCGCCACTCTGAATGGTGTAGGTCTCGCCGCTCACGGCGACGGCGGCAGCGTGCTTGGCGTGGGTCTTCACGGGAAGCTGGACCGGAACTTCAGTGGCTACCGGAGCCTGGGCAACGGGTGCAGCCTGAACCGGAGCAGCCTTAACCGGCGCGCTCTGCGGCTGGATCTGAGGAGCGGCAGCGCCACCGCCACCGCTCAGGCCCAGCTTGGCGGCGCAAGCGGGCCAAGCGCCCCAGCCCTGCGTAGCCTGGACCTTCTCGGCTACGGCGATCTGCTGGGCGCGGGAGGCGTTTTCAGGCGACCCGGTGCCGCCGAAGGCAGCCCAAGTCTGCGGGGTGAACTGCAGGCCGCCGGAGAAGCCGTTGCCGGTGTTGATGGCCCAGTTGCCGCCGCTCTCGCACTGGGCGAGGGCGTCCCAGGTGGAACCGCTGGCGGCGGGGACGGCTGCGTTGGCGGCGGTGGCGGAAAGTGCCAGACCTGCCATGGAAACGGCGGCGACGGTTACTCCGCGGCGCGCGGCAGTGCTGAAAGTGGATTTCTTCATGATGGGATGCTCCTGAGGCCACCCGCGCTCGGTCCGTCCCCGGACGTTGTCGCGCTACCGCCCGCCCCTGACGAACTAGAGGTCACTTCGGTGTCCGCCGGCCGGGCAGTAATTGGTGGAGGCGGCACCGGGCATTCAAGGGCCCGCGACTCGCGCGAGCATGTGTTCCACCGTAGAGGAGTGCCACTCCGTTATCAAATCGAGATCAATATTGACAGTCATGCCTTAGGCGAGGCGCCTTGATCCCAAGGCGGAAGCGAGATATGGCGCTGTCCGACTGTCCGTTGAAAGCGCGACGGTGGTTGCCGTCCCGGCGGCGACGATTTCACCGCCGGCGTCGCCACCGGCGGGTCCCAGATCGATGACCCAATCAGCGGCAGCGACGACGTCCATGTCGTGCTCCACCACGACCACCGTGTTGCCGGCATCCACCAGGCGGTGCAGCTGCGCCATGAGAAGTTGGACGTCGGCTGGGTGCAGCCCCGTCGTGGGCTCATCCAGCAGGTAGAGCGTGTGGCCTCGGCGGGCCCGCTGCAGCTCGGTGGCGAGCTTGATGCGCTGGGCCTCTCCTCCGGAGAGCTCGGTGGCTGGCTGGCCCAAGCGGAGGTAGCCCAAGCCCACTTCCCGCAAGGTTTGCAGGCTGCGGGCAGCGGCCGGGACCTCGGCCAGGAATTCGGCGGCCGCGTTCACAGTCATGTCCAGGACTTCGGCAATATTCTTGCCGCGGTAGGTCACTTCCAGGGTCTCTGGGTTGTAGCGCGAGCCATGGCATTCCGGGCACGGGCCGTAGCTGCCGGGCAGGAACAGCAGTTCAACGGCTACGAAGCCCTCGCCGAGGCAGGTTTCGCAGCGTCCGCCGGTCACGTTGAAGGAGAAGCGTCCGGCGCCGTAGCCCAGGGCTTTGGCCTGGTCCGTCGCGGCAAATTCCTTGCGGACCGCATCAAAGAGGCCAGTGTAGGTGGCGAGGTTGGAGCGGGGCGTGCGGCCGATCGGTTTCTGGTCCACCTTCACCAGCCGGTCCACCTGGTCGAGGCCGGACACTGGCCCGACTGTGAATGGTGACGGGGGGCCACCTGCGTGGTCCGCTTCTTCCGCCGGCGATGGCCCGGCCGCCTGATTCGAGCCGGTGCTGGCATCGGGCTCAGGGTGCAGCCGGGCTCGCACGACCTCTGCGAGCACCTGGCTGACGAGGGTCGACTTGCCGGAGCCGGAGACCCCAGTGACCGCGGTCAGGACGCTTAGCGGGAAGGTGGCGTCAAGCTCACGCAGGTTGTGCCGGCTGATGTTGCGCAGCTCCAGCCAGCCGTCGGGATCCCGCCGCGCGCCGCCGTCGGAAGTACCGCCGTCGGGCCTCCCGCCGTCGGTCTCCGACCCCAGCGAAGCAGCCGGAAACAGGAACGGCCGGGTGACGGACCCGTCGATGTCGGCCAGCCCGGCCACTGGGCCGCTGTAGAGCACCTCGCCGCCGCCCTCGCCGGCACGCGGCCCCACGTCCACGAGCCAGTCGGCGCGCCGCACCATGTCCATGTTGTGCTCCACGACGAACACCGAATTGCCGGACGACTTGAGCTGCTCCAGGACCGCCAGCAGGGGTTCGGCGTCGGCGGGGTGAAGGCCTGCGGACGGCTCGTCGAGCACGTAGATCACGCCGAACAGGCCGGAGCGCAACTGGGTGGCTATGCGGAGGCGCTGCATCTCGCCCGGGGAGAGGGTGGGGGTGGCGCGGCCCAGTGCCAGATAGCCCAGGCCGAGGTCCAGCAGGACCGTAATCCGCTGCAGGAGGTCCCGGGTGATGGCGACCGCCACCTCGTTATCTTCCCCGGAGCTCCGCTTGCGGGAGGCCGTGGCCGAATCCGCCAGTTCGGTGGTCGGCCGGATGATGTCAGCGAGTTCCGCCATGGGCAGCGCATTGAGGTCGGCGATGGTGTGCCCGGCGAAGGTCACCGCCAGCGCGTCGGGGGTCAGGCCAGTGCCACTGCAGCGGGGGCAGGGGCCGGTTTCCATGTAAGCGAGCACGCGTTCGCGCATGGTGTTGCTCTTCGAGTCGGCCAGGGTGTGCAGGACGTAGCTTCTGGCGCTCCAGAAACGGCCCTTGTACGGTTTGGCGACCCGGTCGCGCTGGGGTGTCACCTCCACCACGGGCTGTTCCTCGGTAAAGAGGATCCAGTCGCGGTGCTTCTTGGGCAGCTGGCGCCACGGCGTGTCCACGTCGTAGCCAAGGTGGGTGAGGATGTCGCGCAGGTTCTTGCCCTGCCATGCACCGGGCCAGGCCGCGACGGCGCCGTCGCGGATGCTCAGTGCGGGGTCGGGAACCAGCGACTCCTCGCTGACGGTGTGGGCGGTTCCCAGGCCGTGGCACTCGGGGCAGGCACCGGCTGCCGTGTTCGGCGAAAAGGCATCCGAGTCCAGTGGTGCAGCGCCGGCCGGATACGTGCCCGCGCGCGAAAACAGCATGCGGAGCGAGTTCGAGAGCGTGGTCACCGTGCCGACCGTTGATCGGCTGCTGGGGGTGCCGCGGCGCTGTTGGAGCGCGACGGCGGGTGGCAGCCCCGTGATCATCTCCACCTTGGGGTTGTGCCCCTGCTGGATCAGGCGCCGGGCGTAGGGCGCCACGGATTCAAAGTAGCGGCGCTGGGCCTCGGCGTAGATGGTGCCGAATGCCAACGAGGATTTGCCCGAGCCGGAGACTCCGGTGAAGGCGACGATGGCGTCGCGCGGAACGTCCACGTCCACGTTGCGAAGGTTGTTTTCGCGGGCTCCGCGGACCCGGACAAAGCCGTTAGCCGGGTGGCCGGATGCCATGCCGGGTTCCATGGCAGCCGGGGCGTGTTCCAGGCCAGCCACGACGGGTTCCAGATCTGGCAAACGGTCAGCATAGATTTCACTTCGCATCTGTTCGACTCTAGCGGTGGTGGTTGGCCCGGGGTCTATTCTGACGTTGTGAACAATTACGACGGCGCCACCGAACCGACCGAGCAAGCTCCTCTTGTGAACGAATCGGCCGTTCCGGCGGTCCCGCCGATCACGCCCTTGGCGGAATTGCATCTGCACATTGAGGGGACCCTGGAACCCGAGCTGATCTTCGCGCTCGCCGGGCGCAACGGCATCGAACTGCCCTACGCGGATCTGGATGAGCTGCGGGCGCGCTACGAATTCACGGACCTGCAGTCCTTCCTGGACCTGTACTACGCCAACATGGCCGTGCTGCGCACCGAGGAGGACTTCGCGGACATGACCCGCGCGTACCTGAGCCGTGCCGCCGCTGCCGGCGTGCGGCACGCGGAAATCATGCTGGATCCCCAGGCGCATCTGTCCCGCGGGGTGTCGCTCGGGACCTGCGTCAACGGGGTTGCCTCGGTTCTCGCCTCGTCACAGGAGGAGTTCGGGATTTCCACGCTGCTGATCGCCGCCTTCCTGCGGGACCTGTCGGAGGAATCGGCGCTGGAGGTTCTTGAGGCATTGCTGGCGATGAACGCGCCGATCGCTGGCATCGGACTCGATTCTGCTGAGGTGGGCAACCCGCCGACCAAGTTCGAGCGGCTGTTTGCACGGGCCAGCGAAGCAGGCCTGCGGAAGATTGCCCACGCTGGCGAGGAGGGACCGCCGTCGTACATTATCGAAGCGCTGGACGTGCTGGGAGTGGAACGGATCGACCACGGCATCCGCTGCATGGAAGATCCCGAGCTTGTCGAGCGGCTGGTGGCCGACCGCATCCCGCTGACCGTGTGCCCGCTGTCCAATGTCAGGCTTAGGGCTGTGGACACGCTGGCCGACCACCCCCTTCCGGCGATGCTGGCGGCCGGGCTAAATGTCAGTGTGAACTCGGACGACCCCGCATACTTCGGCGGATACGTCGACGACAACTTCACCCAGCTCGAGTCGGTGATGGGTCTGTCCGAATTTGACCGTGTCCGGCTGGCTGCCAACTCGATCGGCTCCTCGTTTGCCACCGAGGAGCGCAAGGCGGAGCTGCTGGCTGAACTCTCGGGCTGAGGTCTCTGAGGAGAGCGGACATAAATCGTGCACATGACGACTTCAATTGAAGCCGTCCGCCGCGGATTGGCCTCTCCGCTTCAGGCAATGTTACGTTTAGGTCACCGGTTGGCGCCACGCCCTTCAGAGCGTCCTGAATGCCGTCTTGTGTGGTAAGCCTCCAGGCGGCAGTGCGAGGTGTGGCCGCAGACCGTAACTGACGTCGGCAGGACTTTGTCCCCCCATCGGACTGCCGTTTCCGCACACCCAACAGAGGCTTTTATCCCCATGCCTAGGAAAAATCTGCTGGCCATCAGCATGCTCTCGGTCCTACTCGCTACGCCGGCATGCAGTGCCGGGGCCGATGCCCAAGACTCATCGTCGCGATCATCGGGCGCGGCCAGCACTGGTGCACAGGCTAACTCCGGTGCCACCTACACCGATATATCGTCGGGAGTGGGCGTTTCCCAGAGGGCGGCAGCCGAGAAGGCCAAAATTGCCGCCAAGGCTAAGGACGCTGCGGCGGAGAAGGCTAAGGTTGCCGCGGCCGGGAAGAGCACGCCGGCGGAGAAGGCTAAAGATGCCGCGGCCAAGAAGGAAGCGGCGGCGGAGAAGGCGAGAGCCGCTGCAGCCAAGAAGAAAGCCTCAGGCAAGAAGGAGTCCGGGGAGGCTGCAGCCAGGAAGCCGGGAGCCGGCAAGGCGCGCGTGACGGTTCCGAAGCCTCCGGTGGTAACCCCCAAAGTCCCGACGCCGCCGGTGGTAACCCCCAAAGTTCCCAAGCTGGGGGAGGTAACCCCCGCCGTTCCGACGCCGCCAGTGGTAACGCCCACGGTTCCGGATCTGCGCGAGGTAACCCCTACGGTTCCGAACTCCGCCCCGGCGACGGTTGATCCGGCGTCGTTCATCAGCATCGTCAAGGCCGCATACACAACTGCATCTATCTGGTAAGAGGGACCTTGGCAGCAATGCGGGGACTGGCCAGCAGGCCGGTCCCCGCATTTTTTTGAGCGCTGAGATGCCTGAGTCGCCGGCATGAGGCGAATTGCTTGCAGCCACTTCCAAGACCTGCTAGTCCTGTGACAGGGGCAACACGAAGGTGTAGTGCCGGGCCCTAAGCAGCAGGACCCAGACTAATGAGCGAGTCGAGGAGAGTGCAGCATGCCGCGCAAGAACCCGCGGGTGGAAGAGGCTGACGAAAAAGACCTTGAGGTGGGCAAGCCGAAGGACTGGGCAGCGGGCATTCCCGGCGTCCTCCACTCCATCCAGCCTGCACTGAAGCACATGGGTGTGGGCAGGACCGAGAAGACCCTGCTCAACCTGAACCAAAAGGACGGCTTTGACTGCATGAGCTGTGCCTGGCCGGATCCCGGACACCGGAAGACTTTTGAGTTCTGTGAGAACGGCGCCAAGGCCGTTACCTGGGAAGCCACCCCGGTGGTGGTCGCGTCGGAGTTCTGGGCGGAACACCCTGTCAGTGAACTCCGGCAAAAGCCCGAGTATTGGCTGGGCATGCAGGGGCGGCTCACGGAACCGGTCTATAAACCCGCGGGGGAGGACCACTACAAGCCGGTCAGTTGGGATGAGGCGTTCAGGATTCTGGGCGACAAGCTGAATGGCCTGGCGAGCCCGGACGAGGCAGCCTTCTACACAAGTGGCCGGACGTCCAACGAGGCTGCATTCATCTACCAGCTGTTCGTGCGGGCCTATGGAACCAACAACCTGCCGGACTGCTCCAATATGTGCCATGAATCATCGGGCTGGGCCATGGGCCAGACCATTGGCATCGGCAAAGCCACCATTTCCTATGACGACTTTGCTAAGGCGCAGCTGATCATCATCATGGGCCAGAACCCCGGCACCAACCATCCGCGCATGCTCACCGCACTGGAGGAAGCCAAGGAAGCCGGCTGCGAGATCGCCGCCGTCAATCCGCTCCCTGAAGCGGGACTTATGCGGTACAAGAACCCGCAAAAGGTCAAAGGGATCGTGGGCCATGGAACTGAACTCGCGGATCAGTACCTGCAGATCCGCGTCGGCGGCGACATGGCGCTCCTGCAGGCCCTCTCCAAGAGGGTCCTCGATGCTGAAGCGAAGAATCCCGGAACCGTGCTGGACCATGAGTTCCTTGAGGAGCGCTGCCAGGGGCTGGAGGAACTCCGGGCGCACCTGGCGGAGCTGGATGAGGACACCGTCCTTGAGGCTACGGGCCTGCGCAGCGAGGAGATCGACGAACTGGCTGCCCGCTATCTGAAGGCGGACAGGGTCATCATTACGTGGGCCATGGGCATCACCCAGCACAAAAAGGGCGTCGCGACCATCAAGGAGATCATCAACCTGCTCCTGCTGCGCGGCAACATCGGCAAGCCGGGCGCCGGCGCCTCACCCATCCGCGGGCACAGCAACGTTCAAGGGGACAGAACCATGGGCATCTGGGAGCAGATGCCGCCCGCCTTCCTCGACGCCCTCGGCAAGGAGTTCGATTTTGAGCCGCCGCGTGAGCCCGGCTTGGATTCCGTCCAAACCATTCGGGGAATGCGCGACGGCGACATCAAGGTTTTCGTGGCGCTGGGAGGCAACCTCGTGGCCGCCATTTCAGACACCCACGCTGCGGAAGCGGCCATGGAGAACACGGACATGACCGTGCAGATCTCCACGAAGATCAACCGCTCGCATACCGTGACCGGCAAGGAAGCGCTCATCCTGCCCACCATGGGACGGACCGAGATAGATATGCAGGCGTCCGGACCGCAGTTCGTTTCCGTCGAAGACACCGTGTGCGCTGTGCATCCGTCGGAGGGCAAGGTGCGGCCGGTCGCGCCGAACCTGCTGTCCGAGGTGGCCATCGTCTGCCGCTTGGCACGTGAGACCGTGGCGGGAAAGACGAGTGCGGACTGGGAGGGCTTCGAAAAGAACTACGACCTCATCCGTGAGCACATCTCGCACGTCGTTAACGGATGCGAAAACTACAACGACAAGATCCGGCAAAAGGGCGGCTTCGTCCTGCCGAACGGCCCGAGGGACTCCCGCACCTTCAACACGCCCACCGGCAAAGCGATACTGACCGTCAACCACCTGGAGCACGTGGAGCGGCCGGCGGGGACCCTCATCCTGCAGTCCGTACGGTCGCACGACCAGTTCAACACCACGATCTACGGCTACAACGACCGTTACCGCGGAATCAAGAAGGGCAGGGATGTGGTCTTTGTCAGCCCCGAGGACATCAGCGAACTCGGCCTTAGTGACGGCCAGTTTGTTGACCTCCACGGGGTCTATGAGGACAACGTCGAGCGGGTGATGAGGAAGCTGCGGGTGGTGTCCTACCCCACGGCCCGGGGCTGCGCGGCCACATACTATCCGGAAGCCAACGTGCTGGTTCCGCTGGACAGCGTGGCGGAGGGAAGCAACACGCCGGCGTCGAAAGCGGTGATAGTCAGGCTGGAACCGAGCACCGCGTGAGGCGGAGTGGACGGCGCGTGCGAAGCGGGGCCCGGGCCGTGCTAGGCACGTGACGGGGACTGGACGGCGCGTGCGAAGCAGCTGGGCGGCTCTGCTCCGCTGACCTGTCCTCGGCCTGCCCGCCGGTCCTCGCCCTCGGGCGGCCGTCTGTCTTCGCCGCCGCCTCTCATTGAGCGGTGCTGGACCAGCCCTTGCTGTCCGGGCCGCCGTCGGCTCCGTGCTCGCACAACTGCAGAGCGATTTCAGCAGCTGACTGCACGGCCTGGACCGGGGTCGTCTTGCCGTTCTGGGCGGCAAGCCCGGCGGCATAGCCGACGAGCAGGGCGCTGACGGGCCCGGCGGACTGGTTGACGGCGCGGCTGGATTCGTGCGTCAGCCGGGCAACCAGTTGCTGGTCAACCTCAAGGTCCAGAATCTGCAGCGCTTGAGTGAGACGCCGGCTCCACTGGGACAGCTCCTGATCCGCGGTTGTCCTGGCCGCGCTGCCGCCTTCGGTGCCCTCGGTGGTGGGGGTCATGGGATTCCCTTCGGTTGCTGTGGAGCGGGTACGTGCGAGCGGGTACGTGTCGGGTCCGGGATATGCAGACCGCCACTATAGGCCGTTCGTTTCTGCAGCCACAATGGCTCCTGAGGTTGTCTGGTCTGCTTTCTTGCTCCACTTCAACAGGGCCACCTCGGCGCCGCGCCCGTGTTTCCAGGGTCCGGCGCCGGGATGTGCGGGCCAAAGTGGTGCAGAAATGCGCGCGGTCTGGCCCCCGCGGGCCGAGATGGGGCTCGGATTGCTAGGGCGTCGGGCTGCCGCCGTTGACGTTCAGCGTCTCACCAACCACGAAGCTCGACTCCGCGGACGCCAGAAAGACGTAGGCCGGGGCAAGCTCCGCCGGCTGGCCCGCCCGGCCCAAGGGAGTGCTCTTGCCGAACTCGGGCAGGGCTTCCTTGGGTTGGCCGCTGCTAACCTGCAGCGGAGTCCAGATGGGACCGGGGGCCACAGCATTGACCCGGATTCCCTTTGGTGCCAGTTGCTGCGCGAGGCCCTTCGTGAAGTTGTTGATGCTGGCCTTGGTCGTTGCGTAGTCCAGCAGGGTGGGCGACGGGTTGTAGGCCTGGACCGACGTCGTATTGATGATCGTCGACCCCGCCGGAAGGTGGGGGACCGCCGCCTTGGTCAACCAGAACATGGCGTAGACGTTGGTTTTCAGGGTGTGGTCGAACTGTTCGTCGCTGATCTGGCCGATGTCCTCCTGGGCCACCTGCTTGCCGGCGTTGTTCACCAGAATGTCGAGGCCGCCCAGTTCGCGGAGTGCGGTGTCCACCAATTCCCGGCACGTGTCGGAGTCCTTGAGGTCGCCGGGGACCTTCACGGCTTTGCGGCCGGCCTTTTCGATGAGATTGGCGATCCTGGCTGCGTCCTCTTCCTCCTCGGGAAGGTAGGACAGCACGACGTCGGCCCCCTCCCGTGCGAACGCGATCGCAGTAGCAGCGCCGATTCCTGAGTCCGCACCGGTGACGATGGCCTTGCGCCCGTCGAGGCGGCCGGTTCCGCGGTAGCTGTCTTCTCCCAAGTCCGCCTTGGGGATCAGTTCGGCGTCGAGGCCGGGTTCGGGCTGGTCCTGCTTTGGCGGCTCAATGTGCTCATAGGCGGTGACGGGATTCTTGAAAGTGTACTGATCAGTCATGGTGCTCCTCCTGACGATGGGGTTGAACACGGACAGGTTCATGGTGATTGAACAAGCTTCCAGCAAAATGCTAAGCAGGCTTATGTTCTAGCGTATCCAGCAGTCAGCTTCGTCGCCAGTGAGTGTTCCTGGCGAGGCCGACGCCGGGGCTGTCGCCGACGTCGAGGGCTCGTCAGTAGGCGTGGCCGGGCGGAAACTCGACACCCATGCCTGGCGCCCTACTGCCCACCGCCCTGCTGCTCGGCGCCTACTGTTCACGGCACTGCTGCTCGGCGCCTACTGTTCACGGCACTGCTGCTCGGCGCCTACTGTTCACGGCACTGCTGCTCGGCGCCTACTGTTCAATTCCTAACTTCACCGCCTACTGTTCGGCGCCGCCGTGCAGGCTGTCATCGCTGCTGTCGCCTGAGGGTACATCCCGGGTGTCATCCGGGAGGTCCATGCTGCCGCGCGCTTCGGCCATGGTCGGCCCGCCGGCTGGAACGTCATAGCGCTCAGGGCGGATTCCGTGGGATTGCTCCTCGATGAGCGCCTGCTCTTCGCTGAAGCGGATAGCATTTGCATCATCGCCGGCATCGCCCGGGACGTCGTCACGGACCTTTGAAGGGTCCGGAACTATAAAGCCGTTTTCGTGCGCGTTCTGTTCGCTCATGGTTTTATCCTTCCAATGCACTGCTGCTCACAATTGCTGCTGCCCTATATTCAGGGCATATAGTAAGCTTACTTTCTATCGTGATTGGCGGGAAATACCGTTGCACCCTGGCCCCGCTTCAGCCTCAAGAGATCCGCGCCGAATGCCCCGAATATCCGAGATAACGCATCCACTTCCGCTGCATTCGCGTCATAGTCGGTCGCGACACGCAGAGTTAACCGTTTGAAGTCGCCAGAATTAACCTCCGCACGGCAAACTACTGGGGGAACAATCGCTCTATAAGGGGAACTATGCGCAAGACTGCCGCAGAAAACACCAACTTCCGGCTTAAGGCCGTGCTGGACGTTCTGGCAGAGGGGGTGTTGACTGGTGAGTCGCAGAATGCCGGTGAAGTACTGGCCGAAGCGCTCGTGCGTGTTCCGCTGAACGCCTACGAGGCTGAGCTGCTCAGCGGGGGCATTCCTCGCGGACACAAGTCGCTCACCACTGCCACGGCCAAGCTCGTCAAGGCCGGCTGGCTGGTCAAGGGCCGCTCCGGCTGGACCATCACCGAAGACGGCCTGCGTGCCACGGTGGCCTTCCCGGATGAAGCCAGCTTTGCCGCCGCGCTCGACGCCGGAACTCCGGTTCCTGCGGGCACGCCGCTTCCGGTGGCCGCACCCGCCAAGCCGGCCGCCAAGAAGGCATCGGCCGCCAAGGCTGAAAAGGCTCCGGCCAAGGGTGAGAAGGCTCCGACCAAGACTGCCAAGGTCGTGGACAAGGCTGCCAAGCTGATCGAGGACGCGGTGGCTCCGGTCGCCAAGGCCGTGCGCGGCAAGAAGGCCGAGGCGGCGTCCGAGCCTGAAGCGCCCGCCGTCGAAACTGTCCCGCAGCCGGAAGCAGTGGCCGTTGCAGGCGACTTCAACACTCTGCTCGGTGCACCGGAAAACTGGGCTCCGCAGTACGACGAAGCACAGATGGAGCTCGACTCCCTGGATCAGCTCTGGAAGCTGACGGCTGACATCCCGGCCGGTTACTACACCTTCAAGATCGCGCTGAACCGCTCCTGGGAAGAGAACTACGGCGCTTTCGGCGCGTTCGACGGTGCGAACCACGAACTGCACCACGACGGCGGCAGCCTCACCATCCGGTACGACCACCGCACCCGCGACATCACCGTCAACTGAACCGGCTCGTCGGTCGAGTCGGATATCGACTGACACGCTCGTGAACTAGCGTCGACTACGCGGCTGATGAACTGATTCAGTTCGGGACGTAGCCACGAAGCCCCGCTGCCGCACCTGCGGCAGCGGGGCTTCGTCGTTCGCTCTTATGCTCAGGAACGTCCCCTCCGGACCGGATGCTCGGGGAACTGTGTGCTCGAACCGAGGTTCCGGACCGGAGGGAGGCCGATATGAACGCAACAATTTGATCGCAATCGTGCCCTTCCCAAGGAATTTCCAAGGTCGGCTGCCGCACAATTAGTCCATCGTCTTTTTTAACCTTTCAAGGGAGGGCTTGATGCGTCGATCGGCATCATCAGCAGTAACAGCTATCTCGGGTATGTGCCTGGCACTGATGCTCGCTTCCTGTGGACCATCCCCTTCGGCGCCGGCCACTACTTCCCCGGCAGTCGAATCACCAACGGCAACCAGCCCCGCGACGGCGTCTCCGACGACCACTGCTTCCGAAGCTCCGACGACGGCGCCGGCAGAAGGCTGGAAGACCTTTACAACGAAGGACGGCTCGCTGGCCTTCGACTATCCGGCGGATTGGACCATCAAGGATCCGGCCGGGCAGGCGCCTGTCGGAGGAGGCGCTTTCGTGGAAGTCTCCAAGCCCGACGGAAAGATCATGGCCACCCTGCGCACCAACATGGTCACAGGCGCGGAATGCACCAAGAAGATGCCTTACGGAATGTTGGACTCGCAGCCGCTGCCCGCGCTGGCACAGGATGGAAAGACACCCAGATTCACCTTCGAGTCACGGATGGACTCTGAGGCTACCGATCCTGTGAAGGCGAATATCTTTGCCTACGGCATCACCTCCGCCCCGGAACCCACGGGAGCCGAGGCCTGCCCCATCTTCCATTTCTTCACCTGGCCGCCGAGCGGTGCGACGTTCGGGGGCGTTTACAACCCCTTCGACACAAGCCCCGGCAACGAACCGCACGTGGACACTCCTGAGGCGTACAAGGAGACGACCGAGTACAAGAACGTCCGGAAGATGATCACGTCCCTGCGTCCGGCAAGCTGACAAAGTCGACCGCCGAGGCCGGTGAGACCTCGGCGGTCGCCTCCGTGGCCGAGGCTTCGGCGGTGAACGGGTGAACGGGTGAACGGGTGAACGGGTGAACGGGTGAGCCGTCAGCCGTCAGCCGGTCTTCCGGTGGGGAACGGCTCTGCGATGGGCACGGCCCTGCGCTAGCGGAACCTGTCGAGTCCGCGGGGCCGGCGCTACATTGGACTCATGACCGACACGAATGCCCCCGATCCCGACATCGTGCGCCTCACAGCCCGGGTTACCGGGGCTGTCCAGGGCGTCGGCTTCCGATATTGGACGGCACGGAAGGCAGACGAGCTGGGTATCACCGGTTCCGTAAGGAACGACGACGACGGCTCGGTCGCCGTTGTCGCGGAGGGCCCACAGCCGGTCATCATCGAATTCCGGCGCTGGCTCGCTTCGCGCGAAGCACCCGGCAGGGTGGCCCACGTTGACGAGACGATGTCTCCCGCCGAGGGGAAGTTCAAGGGCTTCGACGTCGTGGTTTGACGATTCGTGATCTGACGATTCGTCGATTGGCGACTGGCGACTGGCTGCCTGCCGACCGGGGCCTTCCGACCGGGGGCTTAGCGGGCCGACCCGTCGTAGGCCGACGCGTCAGGGGTTGGCGGCCTGCCCGCCGGGAGCGCGGGGACTGAGCCCGATGAACGCGCCCAACTCCTCCAAAGCCGACGGTTTATGCGGCATGTAGTTGGTGAGCTCTGGGGACCGGACGATGACTGCCCGCCACTGGCCGCGCGAAACGGCGACATTGATCCGGTTGCGGTTCAGGAGGAACTCGGCGCCGCGGGGCGCCTCGGCGATGGCCGAGCACGCCATGGACACCAGCACCACGGGAGCTTCCTGGCCTTGGAACTTGTCCACCGTCCCCACCCGGACCTCTGCAAGACCTTGGTGGTCGAGCGCGTGCCGGATGACCTGCACCTGGGCGTTGTACGCGGCAACCACGAGGATGTCGTTCGCCTCCAGCGGGCGGACAGGCTCATCTTTGCCAGGCGTCCATTTAAGCCCGATATGGTCATGTGCCACCTGGACGATCTTCGTGGCTTCCTCGGGGGAACACGTGGTGTTGCCGGTGTGCTCCACAAGAACCGTCTCCACGCCGGCCGGAACACCGTCCAGTTGCCGGAACGTCGCAGCGGCGGCCGACTCGAGCTTGCCGTCGTAGCTCAGCTGCGACACCGCCCGGCACAGCTGAGGATGCATCCGCCAGGAATCCGCAAGGAAGTAGCCCAGCTGCGGTGGCATGGTGGCGTGTCCGGCAGAGAGCCACCCGAGGGCTGATTCGTCGACAGGCTGCGGATGGGAACCCTGGGTGACCTGGGGCAGTTGCTGGGGGTCGCCAAGGAGCAGCAGGCGACGTGCGGACCGGGCGACGGCCAGCGTGTTGGCGAGCGAATACTGCCCTGCCTCGTCAATGACCAGCAGGTCGAGTGCGCCGGGAGGCACACACTTGCCGGTCATGGTCCAGGCCGTCCCGCCGATTAGGCAGCCGCCCTCGGCGTCGAGAAGCCTGGTGATGTCCTCATCGGCAACACACGTCCAGGGAACGTCGTGCGGCTGCGCGAGCCGCTTTGCCACGACCCCGGGATCCACGCCGGCCTTGCCAATGGCAGTGCAGAGCATGTTCTCGATGACGGCGTGCGACTGGGCAACGACGCCGACCTTCCATCCGCGCTGCACGAGGCCGGCGATGACGTGCGACCCTACATAGGTTTTGCCGGTACCCGGCGGTCCTTGGACGGCGAGGTAGGAGCGATCCAGATCCCCGAGGGCTGCCGTGATGGCGGAGACGTAGTCCGCGGCGCCGGACTCATCATGAACGACTTCCGGGAGTGCCGCCAGGGTGGCCAGCCGTGGGGGTACTCGACGCAGGATGTCGAGTCCGGGGTGCCGGGGCAGCGACGGAAGGGTGGATCCCACGAGCTGCGCGAGTCCGGCCAGGGCGGCTTCGATGCTCGCCGTGGGTATCGGACGGTCCGGTGTGAGGGCCATGGGCAACTGGAAGTACGGCGGTACCTTGCCTGTTGACTTCTCGGTAATGGTGATGATGGTTTTCCCGGGCTGGTCGGGGTGGTCCTCCACCGCTTCCACCAGGGTGCCGAAGATACCGTCGCGGGACAGGGCGCGTCTCGCAATGAGTCCCTGGTTCGTTCCGGCAGCCGGCGCTCCTGCCGTCTGCGCCGCCCCGGGCCCGGTGCTGGGAACGCGCGGAGTCCGTCCGCCGTCGACGTCTCCGAGCCCGTCCGGCAGGGGATCCTCGAACATCCGGAACCATGTGGAGCCGGCACGGAATTCCGAGCCCTCGCTCATGACGCCGGTGAGGCGCAAGGTCCGGGATTCGGTGCGGGCGCGGGATGTGGGAGGTGCCCAGCCGGACACCACGGAAGCGTCTTCGACCACGAAGATGTTGCGCTGGTCCGACCAGTGGTCCACCTCGGATTCAAGGCGGTCGAAATGCTCCCACCAGAACTGCTTGCGCTCCCGGCGGTGGTAGCCCGTGGCGGCCGCGACCATTGCCACTGCCTGTTCGTCCGCGGTGAGTTCACGGTCGTCCGGGAGTGAGTCCAGATAGGCGCGCAGGGGCTTTTCCTCTGCGGTGAGTTCTTCATCTTCGTCGGATCCGGCCTGGCTGCCTGGCGCCTGCACGACAGCACTCACGCCGTCGCCGGCCGTGGCGCTCGCGCCCGCATCTAATGACGGGGCGGGAGCGGAGGCGGTCACTGAATCAGCGGCGGCCGAGGTGCCTTGGCGAAGCTGCAGCAGCCAGTCGCGGAGGCGCAAGGTGGACAGGCAGTCGTACTCGTTGTAATCGGAGATGGACGCGAGGATGGCTGCGGCTTCGGCCTGGGTTTCGGATCCGCCGTCACGTGCCGTGCAGTACGCGGCATAGGCCACCACCGACGCGCCGGCGTCCTTGACGTCCCCGGATCGCAGTTTGTCGCCCATGTACAGGGGCTCGAGCTTCTTGATGGAGTAGGAGGCCTCGGAAATCCTGAGTGAATGCCGCACAGTGGCGTAGAGGTCCACCAGGACACCCTCGCGAAGCCAGGAATCCACGATGTCCTCGCCGGCGACGTGCATCAGGGAGAGGTTCCGGAGGGCCGTTTTTTCGTATGGCGCGTAATGGTAGACATGCATGTCCGGATACCGGGTCCGACGCTCCTCAACGTAGCCGAGGAAGTCCAGGAATGCCTGCCGCTCATCCGCACGGGAATGTGCCCAGAAAGGCCGGAACACTGGCGCTGCGCCAGGCAGATCTCCGGGCAGCGGCGCCTCGATCACGCCGAAGAGGTATTCAAGTCCCCACTGGCCGGTGGCGGGATCCTGCCACAGCGGATCACCCTCGAAGTCGAAGAAGATATCGCCGTCGCTGGGGGCGGGGATGCTGGCCAGCGCGTTCTCCGGCAGCACCTTGTAGGTGACAGTGTGGTCCTTGCCGTCCTTGATGAAGGTGCGCGAGCCGTCCGGGGTTTCGAGGGAGGTCTGCATCCTGGCCTGGTCGCGCAGCCGGCGCCGTGTCCCTGTGGCCTTTTCCGGCGGGAGCTCAGCGAGGGCGTCGATGGTGGTGACGCCGTCGGCGATCAGCTTTTTCCGCTGGACGGAGGTCATGCCGCCCACCATCAGCAGGTCGCGGTGCGCCGACACCTGTTCGGCGCAGTAGTCGCACCTCCCGCAATAGCCCACGCCGGGCTGCTGCCAGGACACGGCAACCCCGGAGGTGCGGTGGGTTGTGGTCAGTTCGCGGAATCGGTCCCGGCGTTCGCGGTACACGGGGAGCAGATCGGTGAGCGAGTGGATGCTGCGTTCGAGGTTGCCCAGCACAAGCGTGACGCGGGGTGCCGGATCAAATCCGAGTTTGATCAGCTGGTCCCCGTAGGCGGCGAGCTGCAGCAGCGCGCCCACTTTGGCGTGCCTGGCCAGCTTGGTGTCCCACACGGCGTAGCGGCCCGCAGCGTCCTCAATGCCTATGCCCTGTTGTCCTACGTCCTGTTCACGTCCGTTCCCTTGGGGTCCGCCTTCTTTAACCAGGAAGTCCGCGTAGCCAAGGAACTCGCCGTCGAAAAAGGTGGCTTGGAAGACCACGTCCGCCCCGGCCCTGAGGGCGGAAGCGGTTTCATCGTGTTTGCCCGCCAGGTCAGCACGGTCCGTAGTGCCGCGCTCCACGCAGTACACCCCCGTGCCGCGGGACACATCCCAGGCACCGTAGTCAGCGATGAGGCCGGCCAGGACCCTGTGCTCGTGAAGATCACCGAGCTTGCCAGCCCGGGCCTGCATCTCATCGGCAGGAAAGTCGGCCTTGGCCGCACGTCCAAGCTTCTCGTCCAGGACGCGGAGCGTACGGTATTCGCACTCGCTCGCGGCCACAAGGTCACTGGCCGAGAACACCAGATCAGCGGGTGCGCCCGGTGTGAGTGGATCGAGCAGGAACATGGGGCCTCCCCATCGGCAGCCTCGCACTGAGAGGACTCTCTGTGCGCTGATTCGAATCTAGCAAGAGGCTATGACAATGAAGGCGCAGTCGTGAAAGCCGTCGAGATGGGGGAGAGGATGCCGGGGGAAGAGCGTGAAGGCATCAGCCTACGTGTGGGAGTACGTCAGGCAGTCAGCGTTGTCCGGACCAGGACCAACGTGGACCTCGGGGGCCTGGCACATCAGATGGTCGTTATGAGTGCATTCGGTGCGCTGGCAGGCACCCACTCCGGCCAGTACCTTCGGCAGGCCGCCACGGATGCCGGTGTCGATGAACGTGGCGCAGGACGCGTGGTCGGTCATACCGCCAACCGTGATGGCTTCGGCATTGCAATGGGTGTGATCGTTGAAGGAGCAGTTGGTAACGCTGCAGTCGGCGACGTGCGTGGTCATGGCAAGTTCCTCCGTAGTTCGGTCCGCCCCGGCTGGGCGGCGCACTTGTTCCAACGTAGGCCAGTCCCACCCGATCAAAAAGACCCAATCGTGTTGCGTAATTAGCCGCGACGAGGCTCGACGAAACAGGTAACAGAACGTTATGGACCTCACCGAGGGGGGAGTCTTAGACTGGCCGCACCCTCCACTGCCCAGGCGCCGACGACGCCGTCTGGCTTGCCGCCGGGACCTGCCCTTGGAGGGCGCATCAGATCGCTTCATGAATCACAAAAGACCTTTCATTGGGGAAGGCCCGTGACGCCAGGAGGAAAGAGATGGAAGGGAACAAGGCCGTTGCCTACAAGGGGCCCGGCAAGGTGGAAGTCATCGATATTGACTACCCTAGTTTTGAACTCAAGGATGGGCCGGGCGTCAACCCGGCGAACGTGGGGCGTTCTGTACCCCATGGGGCCATCCTCAAGACCGTAGCCACCAACATCTGCGGTTCGGACCAGCACATGGTGCGCGGCAGGACGACGGCGCCTTCGGACCTCGTCCTGGGCCACGAGATCACCGGCGAGGTGGTGGAAGTTGGCCCGGGGGTGGAGTTCATCAAGGTGGGCGATGTCTGCTCCGTGCCGTTCAACATTGCCTGCGGCCGGTGCCGGAACTGCAAGGAACGCAAGACCGGCATCTGCCTGAACGTGAATCCGGACCGTCCCGGCAGCGCCTACGGTTACGTGGACATGGGCGGCTGGGTGGGTGGCCAGGCCAACTATGTGCTTGTCCCCTACGCTGACTGGAACCTGCTGAAGTTTCCGGACAAGGACCAGGCCATGGAAAAGATCCTGGACTTGGCCATGCTCTCGGACATCTTCCCCACCGGGTTCCACGGGGCTGTCTGTGCAGGGGTGGGCGTGGGATCCACCGTGTATATCGCCGGTGCCGGACCTGTTGGGCTGGCGGCGGCTACCAGCGCCCATCTGCTGGGTGCCGCCGTCGTGATTGTGGGCGATCTCAATGCAGACCGGCTGGCGAAGGCACGCAGCTTCGGCTGTGAGACGGTGGACCTGACCGAGGGCGGGCCAGCGGAGCAGATCGAACAGATCCTGGGCGTACCGGAGGTGGACTGCGGCGTGGATGCGGTGGGCTTCGAAGCACGCGGCCACGGGCATGACGCCAAGGAGGCGCCGGCCACGGTGCTGAACTCGCTTATGGACATCACGGCAGCAGGCGGTGCGCTGGGCATTCCGGGGTTGTATGTGACAGGCGACCCAGGCGGCGTGGACGAAGCTGCGAAGAAGGGCTCGCTGAGCTTGAGCCTGGGCACTGGCTGGGCCAAGTCGCTGAGCTTCACCACCGGTCAGTGTCCTGTGATGAAGTACAACCGGCAGCTGATGATGGCCATCCTGCACGACAAGGTCAGCATTGCCAAAAACGTGAATGCCAAGGCGATCACCTTGGAGGATGCGCCGAAAGGCTACGCGGAGTTCGACGCAGGCGCCGCCACGAAGTACGTGCTGAACCCGAACGGATATTTGAGCTAACGGGTGCCTAAAACAGCAACGCGGGGTCAGGCGTCGTCCCTTAACCCTCCGAAATTGGGCCACAAGTGACCCCGCGCTGCTGCCTGCCGGTGCTATTTACGAGCACCGGGCCGGTGGGAGAATTGTTGAACCGACGAACATTGAGCCAGAGCCGAGGCAAGCGATGAACAGTCAGCCCGAAGAAACCCCGATCGAAGTGCCGGAAGCGGACGCCGTCGAGCAGCGGCTGCCGGCCACGCCGGACGCAGCAATGGACGAGCTCTATCCGTTGCCCGAGGACGCATCCGAAGCGGACGTGCTCGAACAGCGGACCCCGCTGGTGTCCCAAAGCCTGTCCGATGTTCCGGCCCCGGGCCTGTCGGCCGAGGATGCCGCGGAAGCGGACGCCATCGAGCAGTCGGAAGGAATGCCCGGCGGCGATGAGGATGACTACCCGTTCGCGGCGGAGCAGCCGGAGGAGTAGAAGGACCCGGCAATGGCATTAGCAGGACCGCGCTATTCGCAGCCCACGCCGTCGCCGTCGCGGTCCAGTTTGGCGCTGTAGCCTGGCTGGCCGGCGAAGATGGGGGCGGCTCCGGCCGCCCGGACCGCTGAGCAGTTGGCGTAATAGGTAGCAGCCGGCGCCGCTTGGGCGGGAGCCGGCGCAACCGTAAGGGCAGGAGCGGGCGCCACATGGACGACGGCGGGCCCCGCCGCCTGCTGACCGGGCGCCTGTGCGGCCTTCCCGGCGTGCGAATCAGACGGGGGAGCAGCGGCCTTCGTTGCCGGAGCGTTGTTATTCGTCCGGGCCAGGGTGCCGTCGCACTTGGCCAGAACCTTGCTCATGGCGTCGTGTTCGGCGCGCGTAACCCAGAGCTTGTGCGCGGCCTTGACCGAAATCTGCCGGGCGACGTATGCACAGCGGTATGCCTTGTTCGACGGGAGCCACGTGGCGGCGTCGCCGTCGCCCTTTTTCTGGTTGGCGGGGCCGGAAACGGCCAGGAGGTTCAGGGGGTCGTTCGCGAAGGCGGTGCGCTGCGCCTCGCTCAGCTGCTGGGCGCCCTTCTGCCAGGCGTCGCTGAGGGCCACGACGTGGTCGATCTGCACCGCGCTGCTCGTGCTGCGGCCGCGCTGGAATGCGACGTTCCTGGCGGTGTACGGATCATCCAGGGCGCCCGAGAGGACCACGCAGCTGCGGGTGCCCGGTTTCAAGGTCTTTGCCGTGAGGTCCCGGGCGAGGATGTCGTTGCGGGTGTCGCAGCCGTTGCGGTCGGTGTCCGCCCAGGCCTGCCCGAACTCGGCCCGGTCATAACCGGTTTTCGGGGCCCGGCCTTTGATGGGCAGGGTGGCGAGCAGCTCCAAGGCCTTGATGGCAAAGGCCGGCTGGGCGTTGGCGTCGGCTGCCCCCGCGGGTTCGGGTACTGTTTCCGCGTCCAGCCGGGCCGGATTGGGAACCGCCCCGGCGCTGGGCGAGGCTGTTTCCGGAACTGCCGTTGGGGCACTGAGCTGAATGCCCGACGTCGGGTGTTCCGTTGCGCTGACGGCTCCGCCGCAGGCGGTGGTTGCCAGAATTGCCGTGGCGACAATGCTGCCTTTGACCCAGTCGACGGCCCCGAAGGGTGCACCGTTTTCTCGGCGCGAAGATGTTGCTCTACTCAACTTCTGGTGCCCCCATGACGTTCATTGTCAGTCCAACGATGCTACCGCTGACGGGAGCGGGATGGTGGAACTTGAGCCAATCTTGAGAGAACCCTGCGAATCGGACTCCAGACACGAAAGGGACCATCAGACAGAAGGAGCCCCGCACACCTTGCGGTGCGCGGGGCTCCTTTTGGCGGCAGGACCATCGCAGCTGGGGGACGCGATGGGCCTAGAACAACGATACGGGTGCTTCCTGAAGATTGGCTGGGAGTTTTCGGCGAACTCCAGGAGTTTTGCGGCGTGTTGCAGACGGGTTCGGAAGGGCTCCCAACGGTGTGCCGGGGCAGAAGGTTCCAAGGGATCCTTGACTTCGCCCGCGGCCTGAACCAGTGTTGAAAACGCACCGTTTCAGCTGGATTATCCCCCCTTTAGGAGATGTGCGATGACGCTTCCCTCAGGCCTGACCCCGGGCATCTGGACGCTGGATATGTCCCACAGCGAGATCGGTTTCACCGTCCGGCACGCCGGCATCAGCAAGGTCCGGGGCCGGTTCATGGAGGCGCTTGCTGAGGCCCGGGTCCGGGATTCCCTCGCTGATTCCTCACTCGTCGCAAAAGTGAAGACGGCCAGCTTCAACTCCGGCGACCCTAACCGCGACGCGCATGTGCGCGGAGCCGACTTCTTCGACGTCGAGGAGTACCCCGAGATGACCTTCCGCGCCACTGGCGTCGAGGGCGACGGCGAGGACTACACGCTCACCGGAGACCTCACCATCAAGGGCATCACCAAGCCCGTGGAGCTGGAAGTCGAGTTTACCGGGGTGGCTGTTGATCCGTTCGGCGCTACCAGGGCAGGCTTCTCGGCGGAGGCGGAAATCAGCCGCAAGGAGTTCGGCCTGACCTGGAACGCCGTGCTCGAGGCCGGCGGGCTCTTGGTCAGCGACAAGGTGAAGATCAACCTCGAGGCCGCGCTCGTCAAGGAGAACCAGACCGGAGCAGCCAGCGCCGGCTGAACCGAAGCGGCCTGAAACGAACCCGGCCCGCCCCTAAGGGAGACCCTATAACCCGACCCTAAGGCGGACCTCATAAGACAGGCGCACCCTTATGACAGGCGCGCGATGCTCCGCCGGATGGGCCGTGAAGCGGTGCCGTTCGAAAACAGATCCGGCGACGACGCCTGAATCCTTTTCACGTCCTCGAAAACACCCCGGAGATGCAGGCGGAGCGAGCTGTCGGCGTCGGCCAGGTTGTGTGCCTCAAGCGCGTCCACCACGGCAGTGTGCTGGTCAATAAGCGTGGACACTGGCCGGGTGTCAATGAGGCTCAGCCGCCGTGCACGGTCCAGATGCGCCTTGGCCGAATTGACGGCAGTCCACGCTGATTCGTGCCCGGCCAAGCGAAGCAGTTCACGGTGGAAGTCTTCGTCCAGCCGGAAGAACTCCTCCACGTCGCCCTTTGCCTCGGCGTCGCGCTGGCTCACCAGGATGTCGCGCAGGCCAGCGATGGCCGGTGCATCCAACACAAGATCGTTAAGCGACGCGCATTCAATCGCCTCCCGAACAAACTGCGCCTCGGCCACCCGCCCCAGGTCCACCAGGGAGACGAACGAGCCGATCTGGGGAAACACCTGAACCAGGCCCTCTTCGCGCAACAGAATCAGGCTTTCCCGCACCGGCGTGCGGCTGACGCCGAGCTCCTGGGCGAGCTCGTTTTCCGACAGCGGCTCACCGGGCGGGAGCTGGAGAGAAATGATCCGGCGCCGGAGCGTCTCCAGCGTCTGGTCACGTACGGAGAGCCGTGGTGCCTGTCTCTTTTCGGGTTTGCCGCTTGTCATGCATCCAGTCTAGTCATCGTTGACAAACTAGAATGGTAGTGCTTGTATGGTAGTTAGAAATCCGCCGGAAAGCTGCCCGTAGAAGGGCATCGCATTCCGCGCTCTGCTTAGTCCCGGGGCGGCTGGCCTTGAACCGTCGCCTCTCCACCCTTCCTTTTTCATCGCCTGCAAAGGAGCAACTGATGACCGAGAGCATCGCGCCACCCACTACCAAGGTGGAGCCCAAGCCAACCCGCGAGCTGGCGAAGGTAGCCGTCTCCGGCTGGCTTGGAACCGCCATGGAATTCATGGACTTCCAGCTCTACTCCCTCGCCGCCGCCATTGTCTTCAACAAGATCTTCTTCCCCGAGGTGAGCCCGGTCATCGGCCTCATCGCCGCCATGGCCACCTACGGCGTGGGCTATGTTGCCCGCCTCGTGGGCGCCATCTACTTCGGCCGCATGGGTGACAGGATCGGCCGCAAGAAGGTCCTGTTCATCACCATCGCCCTCATGGGCGCCTCAACCACCCTGATCGGCGTTCTGCCCACCTATGCCATGATCGGCATCTGGGCGCCGATCATGCTCGTTGCCCTGCGCCTTATCCAGGGCTTCGGCGCCGGCGCCGAAATCGCCGGCGCCACCGTGATGCTCGCCGAGTTCGCTCCGGCACGGCGGCGCGGCCTGATTTCCTCGCTCGTCTGCCTCGGCACCAACTCCGGCACGCTTGCAGCCTCCGCGCTGTGGGCCATCCTGGTCAGCGTCCTCCCCGAGGACCAGCTGCTCAGCTGGGGCTGGCGCATCCCGTTCCTGGCCAGCTTCGTCCTGATGATCTTCGCGGTCTGGATCCGTCGCTCCCTCAAAGAGAGCCCGGTCTTCGAACAGCGCGAGGACGTGGTGGACGGCGTTGCGCTGTCCAAGAATGAGATTGCCCATGCTGCTGAGCTGAAGGGCACCAGCACCATCGAAGCCGCACTGCACCAGCGCAAGGGCAAGTCCTTCCTGATCGCCCTCGGCCTCCGCTTCGGCCAGGCCGGCAACTCCGGCCTCGTCCAGACCTTCCTCATCGGCTACCTGGCAACCGTCCTGCTGGTGGACAAGAGCGTCGGCACCACCGCCATTGTTTACGGCTCCCTGCTGGGCTTTATCACCATCCCCATCATGGGTATCCTCGGCGACCGATTCGGCCGCAAACCGCTGTACCTCGTGCTGAGCGCCCTGACCGCACTGTTCGCCGTTCCCATGATGCTGATGATCACCAGCGGCAACACCACCGTGATCACCATCGCCATCGTGCTCGGCCTGAACCTGGGCGTTCTGAGCCTGTTCGCCATGGAAAGCGTCACCATGGCCGAGTTCTTCGGAGCCCGCACCCGCTTCACCCAGTTGGCCCTCGCCAAGGAAATCGGCGGCATCCTCGCCACCGCCATCGGCCCGCTGCTCGCCGCCACGCTTACCGCCGTCACCGGACACTGGTGGCCGCTGGCCGCGATGCTCGTCGGCTACTCGCTGATCACGATGGTCTCCGCCGCAATCGGCCCCGAGGTCCGCGGCCGCGACATGGTCCGGCTCGAGGACGCGGTATGAAAGCCGTCGTCGTCCACGGCGCCAACGACCTGCGCATCGATGAGCGTCCCGAACCCGTGGCCGGACCCGGAGAGGTAGTGCTCGACGTCGAATGGGGCGGCATCTGCGGCTCGGACCTTTCGTACTGGCGCCACGGCGCCTCGGGGACGGCGGCGCTGAAGTCGCCGCTCGTCCTCGGCCACGAGGTGGCCGGCCGGATCGCCCAGCTGGGCGCCGGAGTGGAAAACCTCGACGTCGGCCAGCCCGTTACCGTGCATCCTGCGGAATTGGTGGGGGACGGCACCATGCCGGAACGCCTCAAGGGTCGGACCAACCTCTACCCGCACATCAGGTACTTCGGATCCGCCGCCTTCGATCCCCACACCGACGGCGGATTCAGCGAACGGAAGGTCGCCAAGGCATCCCAGATCCGGCCGCTGCCGGCGGGCGTGGATACGCTGCGCGGCGCGCTCGCGGAACCGCTCGCCGTCGCCATGCACGCCGTGGGGCGGGCAGGATCCCTGGCCGGCCGGGACATCCTCGTCAACGGCGCCGGGCCCATCGGTTCGCTGGTGGTAGCGGCGGCCAAGTATGCCGGCGCCAGGACGGTCACCGCTGCGGACATCAGCGATTCTTCGCTGCGGATCGCCAAAGCCATGGGCGCCGACGAAGTGCGGAACGTGTCCGGAGGCGGCAGCCTTCCCGAGGACGTGGAGCTGGTGTTCGAGGCGACAGGCATTCCGGCCGTGCTGGGCAACGTCCTGCGGGCGACCGCCCGCGGCGGAACCCTGGTGCAGGTGGGGAACCTGCCGGGTGCTCCGTCCCCGGCGGCGCTGGGGGACCTCGTGACACGGGAGATCACCTGGATCGGCTCCTACCGGTTCGTGGACGAGATCAGCGACGCCCTCGGCGCCATGGCCGAAGGCCTCGATGTCTCGCCCGTCATCACCCACAAGTTCAGCATCGACCAGGCCGCGGAGGCCATGAGGGTGTCGGCAGATCCGGCATCCGGCAGCAGCAAGGTCATGCTCCGCCTTAGGCCAACTGAGTAGCAGCAGCTGTCGTTCTGAGGGCTCATCACGACATCTGCTGCGACCTACTTGCACATTCCCACACACCTTGAAGGACCATCAGTGAAGATCACCGACGCACGGGTAGTGGTTTCGTCGCCAGGACGGAATTACGTCACGCTCGTTATTGAAACCGAGGACGGCATCACCGGCATCGGCGACGCCACCCTCAACGGCCGCGAGCTGGCCGTGGCGTCCTACCTGTCCGAACACCTCTGCCCGCTGCTGATCGGCCGCGACGCGCGCCGGATCGAGGATGCCTGGCAGTACTTCTACAAGGGCGCCTACTGGCGCCGCGGGCCGGTGACCATGACCGCGATCGCCGCGATCGACGTCGCGCTGTGGGACATCAAGGGCAAAGTGGCCGGCATGCCGGTCTACGAGCTTCTCGGCGGGGCGGCCCGCGAGGGCGTCATGGTTTATGGGCACGCCAGCGGCTCCACGCTGGAGGACCTGAGCGCCGACTTCCAGCGCCACCTGGACCTGGGCTACAAGGCCATCCGCGCGCAGGCGGCGGTGCCCGGGCTGGAGAAAACGTACGGGATCGCGCCGGTGGACGGCAAAACGTACGAGCCTGCGAGCGGCAACATCCCGCAGGAGGACGTGTGGGAAACCACGTCCTATCTGGACTTCGCGCCCAAGATGATGGCCCACGTGCGCGAGCAGTTCGGCTACGGCGTCCACGTGCTGCACGACGTCCACCACCGGCTGACGCCGATCGAGGCCGGCCGACTGGGCGCGTCGCTCCAACCGTTCCGGCCGTTCTGGATCGAGGACCCGACGCCGGCGGAGGACCAGTCGGCGTTCCGCCTGATCCGCCAGCACACCACCACGCCCATCGCAGTGGGGGAGGTGTTCAACTCGATCTGGGACTGCCAGCAGCTGATCACCGAACGCCTGATCGACTACATCCGCACATCCGTCTCGCACTCGGGCGGCATCACGCACCTGCGCCGCATCTTCTCCCTCGCCGACCTGTACGGGGTCCGGTCCGGCTCTCACGGCGCGGGCGACCTGTCGCCGGTGTCCTTCGCGGCGGCGCTGCACGTGGACATGAGCATTCCCAACTTCGGGGTCCAGGAGTACATGGGCCACCGTGACCCCGCCGGTGAGGTCTTCACGACGTCGTACACGTTCACGGACGGCTACATGCACCCCGGCGATGCCCCGGGACTCGGGGTGGAATTCGACGAGGAGGCGGCGGCCGCCTTCCCGTTCGACCCCAAGTATCTGCCCGTCAACCGCCGGCTCGACGGGTCGGTGCACGACTGGTGAACGCCTCAACGCACGAATCCGCAATGCACGAGTCCGCAATGCAAGATTCCGGAACGCAGGAATCCCGGCCCAAGCCGTTCGACGTCGTCGTGATGGGGGAAATCCTCGTCGAGGTGGCCACCGACGTTGTGTTCGGCCACGGTGTGCCCGCGCAGCTCGGCGTCTCGGGGGACGCGCTGAACGTCGCGGCTGCTGCCGCCGCCGCAGGAGCGCGAACCGCGCTGCTGTCCGTACTGCCCGACGACGACCTCGGCCAGGCGATCGCCGCCAGGATCCGGGAACTCGGCATCTCCACCGAGCTGCTGAAGTTCAGGACCGGGCAGCAGGGCGTGTACCTGGTGCACTGCGACCCGGACGGGCAGCGCGAGTTTTCCTACGCCCGCAGCGGGAGCGTGGGATCCACCCTATCCCCGGAGGACGTTGCTTCCCACGTCTTCTCGGCGGCAGCGGCAGTGGTTGCCAGCGGGGTCGCCTGCGCCATCTCCGCGTCGTCGCGGGCGGCTGTGCTCAAGGCGGCCGCGCTGTCCCGCCGCTTCGTTTTCGACCCGAACTTCCGCCCCCGCCTGACCAGTGCGGAGGATGCAGCGGCGCTCCTGGCCGAGGTTGCGCCGCGGACGTTCCTGGTCACCCCGTCCTTCCCCGGGGAAACGGCCGCACTCCTGGGATGCGCGTCGCCGAAGGAGGCTGCGGCCAAGCTCCGCACCCTCGGCGCGGCCAACGTCGCGGTGACCTGCGGTGCGGAGGGAATCCAGCTGGCGAGTGACCAGCTGGAGAGTGACCAGGATTCCGCCTGGATCGACGCGATACCTGCGCCGTCGGTCGTGGACCAGACGGGAGCGGGCGATGCGTTCGTCGGCACCCTGACCGCCCGGATGGTGCTGGGCGACAGCCTTCCCGTTGCGGCCCGGTACGGTGCGGCCGCCGCATCGCTGGTGGTCGGCGGAAAGGGCGGCACAGGGCTGATTCCCACCTTCGAACAGACCAGCGCGCACGCCCAGCGTGCACCCGAAGGAGAACTGTCATCACTCGCCTAAGCGCCGCCTCGCTCGCGGCAAACGGAAACCATCAGGCCCTGCTGCCCCGCGACCGGCTTAGGCCGGGCATCGTGCATCTTGGGCTGGGCGCCTTTGCCCGTGCCCACACAGCCGTGTTCACCGAGAACGCGATGCTGGCCTCCGGCGATTCTGATTGGGGGATCACCGGAGTCACGCAGCGTTCGGACACCGTCGCGCGCCAGTTGGCGCCGCAGGACGGACTGTTCACCGTGACGGAGCGGGGCAGCGGTGCCGCCCCGCTCCGCGTGGTGTCCAGCATCGTGGAGGCCATTTCCGGACGGGACAACCCAGCTGCCGTGATCAACCGGGTTGCCGCCCCGGAGACGTCGGTGGTTACGCTCACGGTCACGGAGAAGGGCTACCGGATCGATCCGCGCACCGGAACGCTCGACACCAACGACGGGCTGGTGCGGGCAGATCTTGCAGGACAGGCGCCGCAGACCGCGATCGGGCAGATCGCGCGGGGGCTCCAGCAGCGCGCCCGCGCCGACGCCGGGCCCCTCACCGTGGTCTCGTGCGACAACCTTCCGGGCAACGGAGAGCTGACTGGCAAGCTCGTGCGCGCCTTCGCTGCGGCACTCCCGGCGGCCGAAGCTGACCCGCTGGTGTCCTGGCTCGAGGCGAACGTGTCCTTTCCGAACACGATGGTGGACCGGATGGTGCCTGCCACCACGGCGGGTGACCTGGACGCCGTCGAACGTGAACTGGGGCTCCGGGACGAGGCGGCTGTGGTGGCCGAACCATTCCTGCAGTGGGTCATCGAAGACAACTTTGCGTCGCGCCGCCCGCGCTGGGAGGATGCCGGGGCACTGTTCAGCTCCGACGTCGCCGCCTGGGAGGCCGCCAAGCTGCGCCTGCTGAATGCCAGCCACTCGATGCTCGCGTATCTGGGGCTGGCCGCGGGCAAGACGACCATCAGCGACGCCGTGGCGGAGGACGCGTTCCTCACCGCCTGCCGGCGCATGATGGCGGAGGACGCCCTGCCGACGATCGGACTCCCACAGGGGATGGACAGCGACGCCTACTGCGCCCAGGTGCTCAGCCGATTCGCGAATCCCGCGCTCGGGCACACCACGGCCAAGGTGGGCAGCGACGGCTCGCAGAAGATCGGACTGCGGCTGCTGAGCACGATCCGCGCCACCCTCGACGCCGGCCGGGAACCGCGGTGGGCAGCCCTTGCGGTCGCTGCCTGGATGCACCACGTGGCGTCCACGCACACGGCTGAACTGAACGACCCGCTGGCGGCTGAGCTGCACGCCGCGCTCCCCTCCTCGCGGAATGCCGCCACAGTAGTCCCGGCGCTACTTCGCTGCCGCAGCATTTTCGACGGCGGGCTGGCAGCTCACGACGGGTTCGCCGGGCTTCTCACGCACTGGTACAGCATTATCGACACCCACGGGCTGGACGGCCTGAGAAATGAGATCAACCATGGCTGACGCCACCAGCATCTTGCACATTTCCCCGGTCATCCCGGTGGTTACCATCGACGACCCGCAGCATGCGGTTTCGGTTGCCCGGGCGCTGGCCGACGGCGGCATCCGGATTATCGAGCTCACGTTGCGGACCGAGAGCGCCCTCACCTCGCTCAAACTTATCGCCAATGAGGTGCCGGACATCCTCGTCGGCGCCGGCACCATCCTGACGCCGGCCCAGGCCGACGCCGCAGTGTCCGCCGGTGCCCAGTTCCTGGTGAGCCCCGGCGGAACGCCCTCCCTGCTGGACCACATCCTGACGCTCAATGTTCCGGTGCTGCCGGGCGTGGCCACGGTAGGCGAGGTAATGGCTGTGCTGGAGCGCGGCCTCGAAGCCATGAAGTTCTTCCCTGCCGGTCCGGCCGGTGGGCCCGCCTACCTGGCCGCCATCGGGGCACCCATTCCGCAGGTGCAGTTCTGCCCGACCGGCGGCATCAGCCTAGCCACCGCCCCGGACTACCTGAAGCTGCCCAACATCTCATGCGTCGGCGGCAGCTGGCTGACACCCCGCAGCGCAGTGGAAGGCAACGACTGGCAGCAAATCACGGAGCTGGCGCGGGAAGCGGCCGCGCTCGCTGCCTGATCCGGGAACCAGGAAGGCAAACCCCGCGTCGCAGAACCCCGTAGCCGTGGCCAGCAGACGCGCGTAGAGTCGGGAACGACCGGACTACCAACGGTCGCAGACTGAATAGCCGCAATCTGAACTAGGAGTGCACCATGCATTTGGGACATAAGATCAGGAATGCCGCAGAACGTCTTAGTGGGCGGACCGGCGCTGCCGGCGGACCCGCACGCCCTGCCCGGCCGCGGGCTACCGGCACAGGCCACGGGGCTGCCGGCCACATCGGGGACAGGATCCGCAGCTTCCTGAGGAGGCACTAACCTGCCCGCGGAGATTCACGGCGATGCAGCGCTGAGGTCTCTGCTGCACAGCGGTTTTGGACGGCGGCAACCGGTGGTTGCCGCCGTCGCCGTGTCCCCGGGACAATCTTCCGTGGCCAGTCTGGGCGCGGGCCTGGACCGGGAGGCGGGTACCGGCGTCGTCATTCTGTCCCCAACGGCGGTGGCGGTGGCGAGTGCTGTGGAGGTCCGAGTGCGTGGCGAGGTGCGGGCTCAGCGCCCGTTGGCCCGCTCGAGGGCCTGGTCGTGCTCGGCATGGGCCTGGCGAAGGAGGTTCATGAACTCGGTCTCGTCACGGATGAGCCGCTTGTACTTCTCCGGCAGTTTCTTAAGTTCCGCTTCCTCCCGGACCATCTTGTTGAAGATCACCTCGCGCTCGGAGATGTCCGTCTCGTAGTTGAGGTCCACGTACTCGGTGGCGTGCCGCTTGGCGCCGGCGACCATGTGCTTGGCCTTGCCCTTGGGACTCAGGACGGAGGCCAGGATGGTGGCGGTGAGGACTCCGAGGATGACACCGAGCGAGGTTGCGGTGCTGATTTCCACCACCGGAACGGGTTCGCCGTCGTTGATGAACGGCAGGTTGTTCTCGTGGAGGGCGTGCAGGAAGAGCTTGACGCCGATTAACCCGAGGATGGCGGCCAGGCCGTAGGACAGGAAGATGAGCCGGTCCAGCAACTCGTCGATCAGGAAGTAGAGCTGGCGCAGGCCGAGCAGTGAAAACACGGTGGCGGTGAAGACGATGTAGACGTTCTGGGTCAGGCCGAAGATGGCAGGAATGGAATCCAGGGCGAAAAGGATGTCCGTGCCGCCGATAGCCGCCATCACCAGGAGCATCGGCGTGAGGACGCGTTTGCCGTTTTCCACGGTGAAGAGTTTGTCGCCGTCGTAGTGTTCCGACGCCGGGAGCAGGCGCCGGGCGAGGCGGACCACGAGGCCTTCACTGGCCGTGACATGGGAATCAGGCGTGAGCAGGTTGCCTGCCGTGATGAGCAGGATCAGGCCGAAGATGTAGAACACCCAGGCGAAGCTGTTGATCAGGGCGGCTCCGAGGAAGATGAAGCCGGTGCGGGCGAGCAGGGAGAAGACGATGCCGAACAGGAGCACTTTCTGCTGGTCTTTGCGGGGCACCCGGAAGCTGGCGATGATGACGAGGAAGACGAACAGGTTGTCGACCGAGAGGGCCTTCTCGGTTACGTAGCCGGCGAAGTACTCGGTGCCTAAGGTGGATCCGCCGGCCATCCAGACGCCCAGGCCGAAGAGCAGGGCGATGCCCACGTAGATGGCGGACCAGATTGCCGATTCCTTGAGCTTGGGCGTGTGGGCTTTCCGGACGTGGAAGAAAAAGTCGAAGGCCAGGAGGGCCATGATCCCTGCCACGGTCAGAATCCATACGATGTTGGGGACATCCATGCTGCATGCCTCTTTCCTGATGGATGAGGGGCGCGCCGTGGAGTGGGCAGGAGGAGGATGCTCCGACCCGGAACACGCACCGGGGCTTGGGAATTACCTTACCCACGCGCTGCCCGGCGCGCCGCAACATTCATCCAGCAGGGCGAGTCTCAGCCGTGAGTCCCCACCGTGGATCCCGTCACTAGGGAGCGGCAGCACCGCTCAGGTGTACATGAGGGATCCTGGCGTCGTCAGGAGTTGCCCGGTCTCGAGCCACGTCTTCAGGCCGGAGAGGATCATCGGCCAGCCGCCGTACAGCTGCTCGTTGGCACCCTCGCGGAGCTGGTCGTGGGTGACGGTCAGGCGGCAGGAGTCGCCCACGGGTTCGATCTCCCAGGTGATCCGGGAAGTTCCCTCGGCTTTGACGTCGTCACCCCACAGAGCGCGCATGCTCTGCACGAGCCGGCGTGGCGGATCGATCTCGAGGTTCTCGCCTTCACCGATTGGGTCACCGCCGTCGGGGGCCATTTCGAAGTGCGACCCCGGCGTCCAGTCTGAGGTGACGCGCACCCCGAACTGGTACTTGCTGCGGATCTCACTGTCCGTGATGGCTTCCCAGAGCCGCTCCGGAGTGGTCTTGATGTAAATTTCGAAGATCTTTTCCATGGGACTTTCCAATCTGGATTTGAGGTCGCTGAGGGCAGCGGCCCATGGTTGTGCATATTTGCTCACCCATCGGTCGTGGACGAGCCTGATGGGCACCGGGTTCAGGAAGTGCAGCTTTTCCCGGCCTTGGCGTCTGGTCACGACCAGGCCGGCGTCCTCGAGGATCCTGAGATGCTTCATGACTCCGAAGCGGGTGATTTCGAAGCGTGCTTCCAAAGCGCTGAGCGTCTGGCCGTCCTCGCGGAAAAGCTCATCCAGCAACTCCCTGCGGATAGGGTCAGCCAGGGCCTTGAAGACGGCGTCCACAAAACTCAGAATAGGTGACCATATGGTCACATGTCAACGGCTTTTGGGGCAGCTGCGACGTTCCCTATTTTTACGCTGGTAACTCCCGTCTCGCGCCGTTCTGGGCGCTCAACCTTGCGCTAGCTGTGACCCGCTCCGCTGCCGTCCATCCTCCGGTCGTCAACCCTGGTGAGCGAGTAAAAAGGCGTGAACCTAGCCCTGGTTCCGGGAGAAATATTCGACCTGACGATCGACGCGGTTTCAAGCGCCGTCAGGTGGTACCGCACGATGTCCTTGGAGGCACCAAGCGCACTCTTGATGTCGGATACCCTGCTCGCCCCGTTGTGCGCCAGAAATTCGACGATCTGGGACCTGATCCGGTTGCTGGAGGAGCGGCTACTCCCGTGTATCGCCACCCGGCTGCCCACGACGCTGATTATTTCGGTCATTTCAACTGCCTCTCAGTCGGCGCTCCTACGCGCTGTTGGTTGGTGTTCGATCCGCTTGTTGTTGTTCGATCAGCGCCGGAGTCAGCTACGGGTCAGCTATGGACGGGCGCTGCCGCCGGCCGACCGGCCTTGAGTTGTTTCTGCATCAGCCCAAGGCTCTTTGCATCAACCCAAGGCCGGCCGGCCCGCGTGTGAACCGATCAGTGGTTCGCGGTCTCCAGCTCCTTGGCCTCCTGCACGTCGGGCTCCGGGAGCGAAGCCTCGCGGGAAACAGCTTTGTCGTGGTTTCGGCCGAGGACGGCGGTGGCGATGGCGTTGCCCAGGATGTTGGTCGCGGTGCGCCCCATGTCCAGGAGCTGGTCGATCACGAGCAGGACTCCAATGCCCGCTGCGGGGATGCCGAAGGCGGGGACGACGGCGGCGACGACGACGAGCGAGCCGCGCGGCACGCCGGCCATGCCCTTGCTGCTGAGCAGCAGCATTGCGGTCATCGCGATCTGCTGGCCAAGGTCCATGTCGATGCCGTAGGCGTTCATCAGGAAGATCGATGCGAAAGTCATGTACATCATGGAGCCGTCGACGTTGAAGGAGTAGCCGAGGGGCAGCACGAAACCGGTGGTGCGCTTCTCGATGCCGAACTTGGTCAGGCCTTCAATGAGCTTGGGGAGGGCGGCTTCGCTGCTGGAGGTCGCGAAGGCGATGACCATGGGTTCGCGCACAATCCGGACGAGGCGGAAGGCTGCCCGTCCCAGGAAAGCGACGGCGACGGCGATCATGACGGCCCAGAGCGCCGAGAGGGAGATGTAGAACCCGCCGATGAAAGAAGCGTAGGTGGCAAATGCATCGAGTCCCTGGGAGGTGAAGGCCGAGGCGATGCCAGCGAAAACGCCGACCGGCGCTGCCAGCATCACGTATCCGGTGACCTTGAGCATGACACCCATCAGTTCGTCGATGGCATTGGCGATGGAGGAGTGGCCCTTCTTCCGCAGGTTCAGCAGGGCGACGCCGAAGAGTGCGCCGAAGACCAGGATCTGGAGCGGGTTGTTGGTCGTCAGTGCGGAGAAGACGCTGGTCGGGATGATGTTGGTGACGAACTCCTGGTAGTCAAGGGGCTTCGGCTCCAGGCCTGCATCACCGCCCGGCACCAGGTTGAGGCCGTCACCGACGTTGAGGACGTGCGCCGTGAGGAATCCGAAGGCGCCCACGAGGACGGAGGCCGAAAGGAACCAGATCATGGAGCGGCCGAAGAGCTTCCCAACACCTGCGGATTTCGCGGCTCCTGCGATGCCGGAAACCAGGGTGGCGAAGATCAGCGGGGCGATGATCATCTTGATCAGGTTCAGGAACATGTGCGTCACGGTGTCCAGGACCGCCACGAGGGATTCGCGGGCCGCACCGGCGAGCAGCCAGTGGGACACCAGTCCGCTGATGATTCCGAACAGAAGCGCTGCCAGAATCCACATCGTTGATTTGTTCTTCATGGTTATTCCTTGGTTGGGGGCCGGGGTGACGGCCCGGTGCTGGAACGGACCTCGCCATCGAGTTCCGTTGTCTCTGTAAGTGGGTCAATGAATGGGCACAGCCAGGGTATTTGGGCACGGCGGCGTGCCCCTGTTCCCTGGTCGGATGGGGTAGAAGGTGTGCGGGCTTGGATCCGCTGGTCGAGCCTGTCGAGACCTGAGCCTGTCGGGACAGGGTTTCGCCAGGCTCAACCAGCAGTGGGGACTACTTGCTGAGGTTTGCCAGGCGTT
>NZ_JAGGPJ010000050.1 GCF_018613875.1 Arthrobacter sp. ISL-28
CAGAAACTAATGGCCATTGACAGGCATCCGGTCCGTCCGAATCGGCTTTGTAGATCAGCACGGGCTTGTTCGTAGCAAGACGCTCTCGAGTGCCGGACTAGCATCAGCCTTCGCCAACGGCATTACCGCAGCATCCACCTTGCTGTCGAAAGATACATCCGGTCACACTGTATTCTCCGCTTTTGATGCTGATGGAGGCCTGGGTGCGGCGGAGATGGCGGGCGCAGCAGACATCATCATGATTCCCGATCCAACAACGTTTCGGGTTCTGGACTGGGCAGACGATGAAGGATGGATGCTCAGTGACCTGAAGTTCAAGAACGGGGCTGAGGTTCCGTTCTGCAGCCGAACGGTATTTGCAAACGCTCTCCAGCGAGCCGAATCCCTGGGCATGCTATTTATGACGGGGCTGGAGATCGAATTTCATCTCTTCAAACGTTCGGATATAACGGCTGGCCCCTTGACCGTGAATCAGCTGAACGTCGGAAACCAACTACTCCTGGAGTCATGGGCGGACGAAGTTCAGCCCTTCATGAGAAGGGTACAAGATCATCTGGCGCGGCTCGAAATCCGGCTGAGCACGATAGAAGTCGAATACGGACCTAGCCAACTGGAAATCACCTTGTCGCCGGGCATAGGCATCGGACCAGCCGATTCAGTCATCTTGCTGAGAACGGCTATGAAACAAGTGGCACGACGGCATGGCTACCACGTGACATTTATGTGTCGTCCACAACTTCCGAACAGCGTCTCCAGCGGATGGCATCTACACCAATGCCTGATAGGCACGGGTAAAAAGTCCGGACAAAACCTCTTTCTGCCACCAGACGGAGAAACCACCCTTTCAGAAACAGGAAAGTCCTTTACTGCAGGTCTGCTGAGGCACGGAAGGGCCGCCAGTGCTTTCGCCGTTCCCACCATCAACGGGTACAAACGATTCCAGCCCTATTCCATGGCTCCAGACAGAGTCGCCTGGGCAAGCGACAACCGAGGCGCAATAGTGCGCGTCGTTGGATCTCCGGAGAGCGGCAACACGCATATTGAGAACCGGATCGGGGAGCCGGCCGCTAACCCGTACCTGTACATGGCTTCCCAACTGCATGCCGGGCTCCAAGGCATCAACGAACGACTCCTACTCGGTCCATCTGCCGATAACCCGTATACGGATGAAGCGCAGAAGTTCCCCGCAACGTTATCGGAAGCGATCCGCGCCTTGGAAGCTGACACCACACTCACCCGCGCCATGGGCGAGGACTTCGTTCGATATTACATCGGATTGAAACGAGCCGAGATCGTGCGGTTTAACCACACAGTCACGGACTGGGAACAGAACGAATACTTCGATCTGTTTTGACCCCTGGCCATGTCGATAAATAACCAACGAAAGCCCCATTTCAATGATTAACTTTCAAGACCTGGACTTAGCCGTCCGCGTCACTCAGATGACCTGGGAAGCAGACGGTGTCCTGGGTATGGTCCTTGTAGCTGAAGAAGGTGGAGAGCTCCCCGCATGGGCGCCAGGCGCCCATCTGGATCTTTTGCTGCCCTCCGGAACCGTCCGAAACTACTCGTTGTATGGGGACCCAGCAGACCGGACGTCGTACCGCATAGCGGTTCGGCGTCAGCAAGAGGGCCGCGGCGGCTCAGAAGAAATCCACACAACAGCGCTCGTCGGTCAGACCTTGCGCATACTTGCGGTGCGCAACCAATTCCAGCTACGAGCCGCCAGTGAATACCTCTTCATCGCAGGAGGGATAGGCATTACCCCCCTCTTGCCTATGATCCGCGAAATGTCCGGGAGTAATTCTGTCTGGAGCGCGATATACACAGGCAGGCGTATAGCCACCATGGCCTTCAGAGAAGAACTACAAGCCATTCCGGGCGGACAAGTCGAGATCATCGACTCCACCGAATCTAGTCGTGTGGATCTCAAAGCACGGATCGACGGCCTTCCTCCCGGGGCCTTGGTGTACTGCTGCGGACCTGCACAACTCATTGATGCGGTGGTCTCAGCATGTGAAAGCGCCCCCTCCCCGGTCGACTACGAAATAGAACGCTTCAGCGTCGATGCCGCCTCCCGGATTGAAACGCATCAGCAGGGCGACCGAGTCATCCAGGTGGAACTGGCGCTCAGCGGTCAAACCATTACTGTGCCTCCTGATCAGACCATCTTGGGAGCAATGGTTGCAGCCGGCGTTGCCGCCGACTATTTCTGCGAAGAAGGATACTGCGGAACATGCGAAACCAAAGTTCTCGCAGGCATCCCTGACCACCGGGACAGTGTTCTAAGTAAAAAAGAACGAGAATCCGGCAAAACCATCCTGCCCTGCGTGAGTAGATCCTGCACCCCCAAAATCGTCCTTGAGCGCTAGCGGAAAGTCAGACTTATGCCTGTCGAAGCAATAATTCTCGTGCATGACCCGGCGGAAGACCGCCGTTATAGGGTGCCAGGGAGCCTACTTCCAGCACTTTCTGAACTGCAGATTAACTGGACCATCGCCTCATTCGCTGGACAGGATCCTCCGTCTATGTCAACCCTCAATGATGCGGACATGCTTATTGTCCTGGGCTCCCACGAGTCCGTGTACGACTCGAAGGTCCCTTGGCTGCGGAACGAACTTGAATTTGTATCCGAAGCGACCCTGTCAGACATTCCTGTTTTGGGAATTTGTTTTGGTGCACAGCTGCTTGCCACTGCATTAGGCGGAGAGGCCATGCCCTCGGACGTCGTCGAACGAGGCTATGGATCGGTGGATTCCGTGGACGAGCAGCTGGTGCCCAGGGGGCCTTGGATGCAGTTCCATAGCGACACCTTTCGCCTTCCACCTGGGGCGGAGCTCACCGCATACAACTCCTCTGCGTTACAAGCGTTTACCATGGGACCCAACCTAGGTGTGCAGTTCCACCCTGAAATGAACCTAGACAGTTTCGACGCAATGACGGAGCGCTGGCGTGCGGTCGGAGTAGACAAGAAGCTGGCTGCCGACGGAATTGACATAGCAGCGCTACGGTCAGAAATCGCAGAACATTCCCCAGAGTCAGAAAAGGCCTGTAAACGGATCGTTCGAACATTCTGCGAAAGGTTCGTCATCAATAGCATCTCTCAGCTGACCTGAGACCTGCTGAAAGTCGCATCGTGGGTACGTTGACGAAAATCAGCCCCGAGTTGCGTGAAGCCATGGTCCGGCACACTTCCGTGGACCTGCAACCATGCCCCGCCGGAACGCTAGGCCGCGCGGCCGTAGATCTCATGAACTTTAAGAGGCTGCGAACCTAACCCGCCTCTTTGACATCGCTAAGTTACAAATTTCCCCTATCGGGGGGGCAGGCCGGGACCATCCCGGGAAGGCAGTAAGTCCTTCCAGCCGACCCGACACAAACTACCTAAGGTTGCTATGCAAATGACGTCATCTGTCCGAATCTCCAAGTGGCCTATCTGGCTCTGCTGGCTTGCCATGGTGCTTGACGGCTTCGACCTAGTGGTGCTCGGCACCGTCATTCCCACGCTGATTAAGACCCAGGAGTTGGGTTTCGACGCCATTGGAGCCACTTTCGCGGCGACGATCTCCCTTGTGGGTGTGGGCTTGGGTGCCCTTTTCATTGCTCCGCTCTCTGACCGCTTGGGGCGCAGGAATCTGCTGGTGGCCTGCGTAACATGGTTTTCGATCTTCACCATCGCCATTGTCTTCGCCCCGAACGTGGCGATCTTCAGCACCTTCCGTCTGCTCGCCGGGATGGGCCTCGGCGCCTGCCTTCCCGCGGCCCTTGCTTACATGAACGACTACGCCCCGCCAGGGACTGGCGGAAAATCCACCACCCGTACCATGACCGGCTATCACGTTGGCGCCGTCGCAACGGCCTTCCTGGCGCTCGTGGTCATTCCAGATTGGCGGATACTGTTCGTGGTGGGCGGGATCGCCGGATTCGTGCTGGTGCCGTTCCTGTGGTTCAAGCTGCCCGAAACTCTGCCCGCGGTCCACTCCGCAGCTGCAACCGGCACCCCGGGGCAGACGGCGTCGGACGCGGGAAAGTTGCCCACCACCGTAGTTCCCGTCCCCGTGGAGAATCGCACGAGCTTCCGGGACCTGGCGAATAAGCCGTACCCGCTAGTGGCCGCAGGCGTCGCCGTCGCGTCCTTCATGGGGCTGCTCCTGGTCTACGGCCTGAACACCTGGCTGCCGCAGCTCATGGCCGCTGCTGGCTTCAGCCTCAGCGCCGGGCTGTCCCTGCTGCTGGTCCTGAACGTCGGCGCCGTCGTCGGACTGGTGGTAGCGGGTATTCTCGCCGATAAGCATGGGGCCAAGCGGATTGTGCTGCTTTGGTTCGGGTTGTCTGCGGTGTTCCTGGCCGTGCTCAGCGTCAAGGTACAGAATGAGCTCCTGCTCTACGCCGCGGTCTTCGTGACCGGGGTGTTCGTGTTCAGCTCCCAGGTGCTGGTGTACGCGTGGGTCAGTCAGCTCTTTCCGGCCAGGCTCCGAGGAACCGCCCTCGGCTTCGCAGCTGGCGTGGGACGGCTCGGCGCCATAATGGGACCTGCCGTTACGGGCGCTCTCGTAGCAGCAGGAATTGCCTACCCTTGGGGCATCTACGTGTTCGCTGCAGCAGCCGTGCTCGCCGTGGCGGCATTGGCAGCCGTTCCGCAGGCCATTACCAGATTGCCCGGTGATCCACGGTCTACGGAAACCGCCCGAAGCGGACGCACGTCGAGCTCTTGATGCAACGCCTGCCCTAGCCATGGTCCGGGCGAGCTCGGCGTCGTAACTGCTCGCGCCTTACCACCCGCCGCCGGATAAAGTCCAGCCTCTGGCAGCAGTCTGCGAACTTTACCGCTGCTAAAACCACGCCCCAGTCACTGCAATTCACGCGCTTTTCGGCGGACCAGTCTTGTTACATAACGGCGGCTATCGGTCCTGACGGACATATGGTTGCTTTGGGATGTTTCCAACTCCCTGGAAGCCTGTCAGCATTTGCTGGCAGGCTTCCTAGTTTTCACGGCACGTTCCTGCGCCATATAGTCAAGGAATCTGCCGGCACAGGTACTGCGCGGAGGGCTGTCCTGCCTAATCTTTTCACCGCTTTTTGCCATAATTCATAACGCCGATAATCATCGTTATGACAAGCTGAGGCGAAGAGGTCCTCTGATCAGTGCTGGAACGTCCGTTGGACGGCAGGCTTGCTGACAGCAGATTCAGCTGGATGAGGCGGGCTGGTCAGGGCGAGCCAAGTCGGCCTGGATCGCGCGGATGACCGAGGCGAGGATTCCGGACGCGAGAAGTCCTGGCCCCAGCGGACCGGCGGAATTCCGGCCCAGCGGTGGCAAGCTCCGAAGCGCTGACGGGCTTCTCTGCGCTCATGTGCTCCAGTTGCCAGCGGATCTCGTCGTCGACCGCCTGGGGCCGATCGGGCGCCGCCAGTCCGGCCGCTTTCGCGGCATACGCGGCTGCCCCCAAGGCGTGCGCACCCATGTGAGCGACAGCTGCGGCCTGTGTGGCAGACCGGGCGGCAGCCACCGCAGCCGGGCTATTCACCTCGCGTGCGGCACGGCCAGCAACAAACCGCCGGCGGATCTCTTCGGCGGCACTGAGCTCGCCGCGAGCGAAGGCACGGGCTCGGGCAATGGCGTCGCGGGGGCGGCCATCTGCCGGAGCCTCTGCCTCGAATAAGGTCACCACTCGCTCAGCACAGTCTGCGGCCCAAGACGCGACGACGCGGCGCTCTGCCTCGCTCAGGGTCTGCGGAGAAGCCATATCAGTACCGTACACACGGCCCGCACGTAGACCGACCACCTTATGCGGCCCTACCACTCCGGAAGGTCATTCTTCCAAGGGTGGTCCGGGGGTAAGCGACTCTCGGTTCGGCGGCGAGTTCGCGGTACTTCAACTGTGTATTCCGGCTTGACGGTTGAGGTATCGCTGTTCGGGATGCTGTCGGTAAGCCTGGCTGCCAAGCTGTAGGCGTTCTTGGCTGCTGCAGTGTCACCAGCCAGTTCGAGGAGGTGGGCGTGTGCGGCGTGGACGCGGTGGTTGCGTTGCTGCTCAGCCCTCTGCAGAAGTGGTGCGAGGGCGGCGATCCCGGCAGCCGGCCCGTGTGCCATACCGACGGCGATAGCCAGGTTAAGGGTCACCGTGGGCGAGGGCGCGAGCCGGTCGAGCATGCGGTAGAGCATGGTGATCTGCATCCAGTCGGTGGCCTCCGCGGTAGTGGCCGCGTCATGGACGGCAGCGATGGCTGCCTGGAGCTGGAACGGACCGACGGGGCCGCCAGGAAGGGCTTGCTCGATGAGCATAGTTCCCCGAGAGATCATGTCGCGATCCCACCGGGTTCGGTCCTGTTCTGAGAGAGGCACTAGGTCACCGCGGAGGTCGGTGCGCGCGGGTGTACGGGCGTGAGTCAGGAGCATGAGGGCGAGGAGTCCACTGGTCTCAGTGTCCTCGGAGACCGAGCGATGCAACCGCTCCACGAGGCGGATCGCCTCACCGGCAAGGTCGATGTCGACGAGGCCCGCACCGCTGGATGCCGTATATCCCTCATTGAAGACGAGATACAGGACGTGGCGCACCACGTGCAGCCGGTCCGGCAGGTCTGCCCAGGTCGGGGATTCGAATTTTGCTCCTGCCGTGCGCAGAGTCGCCTTGGCCCGGCTGATGCGCTGCGCCATGGTGGCCTCGGGGACGAGGAATCCGGCGGCGATCTGCGCCGTGGACAGCCCGGCGACGGCGCGCAGGGTGAGGGCGACCTGCGAGGGGTCGCTGAGTGCGGGATGTGCGCACAGGAGCAGCAGCTGAAGTGTGTCATCACCACTGGCCGCAAAAGCTGTACTGTCAGCCGATGCCACGTAGTGGGCGTCGGCCGGGGCTCGGGTCGCGGCATCGAGCTCGCGCTGGGTACGGGCGGCATGGAGGCGCTGCTGATCGATGAGCTTCCGCGAGGCGACACGGATGAGCCACGCACGAGGGTTATCCGGCAGCCCTTGCGCCGGCCACTGTCCGGAGGCCGCTAGGAGCGCTTCCTGAACGGCGTCCTCACAGGCTTCGAAGTCGCCGCTGCGGCGCAGCAGTGCCGCAAGGATGTGTGGCGTCTCCGAACGCCACACATCCTCCCAGCGGTCCGGGCTCACTGATCGTCGCCCCCAGGCCACATCGCCGGACGCAGCTCGATGGTCTCGCCAGGCCCGGAGAAGGCGGCGGCGACCTCCTCTGCCCGCTCGCGGGTGGCAACGTCGATCATGAAGAATCCAGCGAACTGCTCCTTGGACTCCGCATACGGCCCGTCGGTGGCAATTGGCTTGCCCGACTGCCACCGGTACAGCCTCGACGTTGCCGGGTCGGCCAGCGCCTCGCCGCCAATCAGCTCCCCGTTGGCTTGCAACTGCGTGAGCAGGGCGTCGAACTCGGTTTTCATCTGCTCGCGCTGTTCCTCCGGCAGCGCCTGGTTCTCGGCGACGTAGTCACCTGTTGGGTGTCCCCACGGCTGGGGGTTGGAGTGGATAAGAATGACGAATTTCATGAACTTGAGCCTCTCTGGAACGTGGCCGTACGGCCTTGACACCTAAGATGCCCCGTGTGAGGTGGTGTGGGTGCACCGGCCGGTCTCGGGCGGGGGACCGCAGTCAGCCGGCTTCGCCTACGGCACGCTGCCCGGACATCCCGAGCGGGGCGAGGAGGCGTTCGAGGTCGAGATCGACGCCCAGGACAGGGTGTTTCTCAAGATCACGGCTTTCAGCAGGCATTCGAACTGGTTTTACACCGCGGGTGGCATCGTGGCCAGGGCGGCGCAGCGGCACATCACTGCCCGCTATATCGAAGGTGCACACCAGCTCGCCCGCTGACCCGTCGATTGCTCCGTAGCCGCCCTTTTGAGGGCCCAAAACGGCAGCTACGGAGCAATCGATAGCATTGAGGCATGTGGATCGGATGGATTGAGTTCGACATCCTCCTGGGCGACGTTCACAGCCTCAAGGAGAAACGCTCGGTCGTCAGACCGTTGCTCGCGGAGCTGAAGCGCCGCTACGACGTTTCCGTGGCTGAGGTGGGGGACCACGGGCAGTACCGGCGCACGCAGGTGGGAGCCGGCCTGGTAGCCGCCGACCGGGCCCACCTCGTGGAGGTGCTTACCGCCGTCGAACGCTTTGTGGCCGCCCGCCCTGAGGTGGAGCTGCTCAGTGCGCGGCAACGGGAGCTGAACAGCGAGGACTGACCCCTCCATCGATTGCTCCGTAACTGCCCTTTTGAGCGTCCGGAAGGGCCGATACGGAGCAATCGATGGAGGGTGTGGATAACTTCTGCGGCGTTCGCCGACTTCTGCTCTTATGGGCTCATGAAAACCGCACGCCAGCTCCCGGCCGAGTTGCAGGGGCGCCCCTTCACCGTTGCCGAGGCCAGCCGCGCCGGCCTGACCCCCAAACGCTTGCGCCACAGGTCGCTGACGGCTTTGGGGAGAGGCATCCGTTCGGAGGGTCCGACGGCGGAGCTCCCCTTGAGCGTGAGGGTGCGGCCTTTCATTGAGGTCAACACAGGATGCGCCGCATCCCACCTCACCGCCGCGGAGCTCGTCCCGCTTCCGCGCCGCCGTCAGAAGGAGGCAACGCCCATGTACCACGTGATCAGGCCGGAAGGTGCGGCCCATCTGGACCGCCCCCACGTCATTGTCCACCGGATGAAGCTCTACGAGGACGAGGTCACTGTTGTGGATGGGATTCCCGTCACCACTCCGGAGCGCACCTGGCTGGATATGGCGGAGACGCTCACTGTCGATGAGCTGGTGGCCATGGGGGACAGCTGCGTACGGTTTCCGCGTGCCGAACTGGAGGGCAGGGACTTGCCGCTGTGCAGCTTCTCGGACCTTCAGCGGATGATCGACCGCCACAAGGGGAAGCGTGGCCTCCGAAAGGCGAAGGAGGCCATCAGGCTCATCCGCGTTGGGGCGGACTCTCCCCAGGAATCGATGCTGCGGCTGGCCCTGGTCAGGGCAGGGCTTCCGGAACCTGAGCTCAACATGCCGATTGTCGGCAGCGACGGAATCCGTCACCACGAGCCTGACCTCTCCTACCGGAAGTACAAGGTTGGCGTCGAATAGGAGGGGGAGCATCACGGCGATGAACGGCAGATTGTCCGCGACATCGCGCGGTCCGAGCGGTACGAAGCCCTTGGCTGGACGGAGGTCCGCGTCTCCAAACGGCACATGCTGAACGAGGCGAAGCCGGCCGTGGCCAAGGTGCGTTCGGCTCTCGTCAGGGCAGGCTGGCGGGCCGGCCGTTAACGAACGATTGCTCCGTAACTGCCCTTCTGAGCGTTCAAAAGGGCAGTTACGGAGCAATCGATGGAAAAGGTCAGTCGAAGTACTTCGGCAGGGTGGCCTCGTGGGCTTCGCGGAGCTCCTCCAGCGACAGGGGCTCCACACCGTTGATCTCCAGGTTGCCGCTGGCAGCGTCAACGACGCCGATCCGGATGTGGGCGAATCCGCGGGCGGTGCACATGTCCTTGAACCGTACTTCCTCCGAGCGCGGGACGCCGACGATTGCACGGCCCTGGGACTCGGAGAACAGCGCCGTGAACAGGTCCACGCCGTCGCGGTCCAGAACATCCTGCAGCGCGATCCGTGCGCCCACGCCATACCGCAGCGAGGATTCCACGAGGGCTGCCGCCAGACCGCCTTCGGAGAGGTCGTGCGCGGAATCCACCATGCCGTCGCGGGAGGCGTTGATCAGTATCTCGCCCAGTGCGCGTTCGGCGGCGAGGTCAACCTTGGGCGGCAGGCCACCGAGGTGACCGCGCAGGTTGGACCATTCGGAACCGTCCAGTTCCGCCGCCGTCGTGCCCAGCAGGTAGATGGCCTGGCCATCCTCACGCCAGCCCGACGGCGTGCGGCGCGCGACGTCGTCCAGCTTGCCGAGGACCGCCACCACGGGCGACGGATGGATGGGCGTGCTTCCGGTCTGGTTGTACAGCGAGACGTTGCCGCCGGTGACGGGAATGCCCAGCACCATGCAGGCGTCAGACAGGCCACGGATGGCCTCCGCCAACTGCCACATGACGTCGGGGTCCTCCGGGGAGCCGAAGTTCAGGCAATCGCTGACGGCCATCGGCACGGCACCGGACGTGGCGACGTTGCGGTACGCCTCAGCCAGTGCAAGCTGTGCTCCCTGGTACGGATCGAGATAGGTGTAGCGGCCGTTCGCGTCCGTGGCCAGGGCCACGCCCAAACCGGTTTCCTCGTCCACCCGGACCACTCCGGCATCGTCCGGGAACGCCATGGCGGTGTTGCCGCCGACGTAGCGGTCGTACTGGTTGGTGATCCAGGACTTGTCGCACATGTTCGGCGAGGCGACGAGTTCGGTGATCGCGGCGGCCAGTTCCGCCGGCGCGGCCGGGCGGCCGGCATCCTGCACCGAACCGGTGAAGGCATCGGCCTGCACGCCGTCCTGCCATTCAGGGCGGGCGTACGGGCGGTCATAGACCGGGCCGTCGTGGGCCACCGTGCGGGGGTCCACGTCGACAATAACCTCGCCGTCCCATGTGATGATCAGGCGGCCGGTGTCAGTCACCTCGCCCAGCCAGGAGTACTCCACTGCCCACTTGTCCATGACAGCCTCAAAAGCCGCCACGTTCTCGGGGGTGACCACGGCCATCATGCGTTCCTGCGACTCGGACATCAGGATTTCGCCCGGGGTCAGGGTCGGGTCCCGCAGCAGGACGGAGGTCAGTTCAACCTCCATGCCGCCGTCGCCGTTGGAGGCGAGCTCGGACGTGGCGCAGGAAATCCCTGCGGCCCCGAGGTCCTGGATGCCCTCAACCAGCGAACCCTTGAACAGCTCCAGGCAGCACTCGATCAGGACCTTCTCGGCGAAGGGGTCGCCCACCTGGACGGCGGGGCGCTTGGACGGCTTGGTGTCGTCGAAGGACTCGGAGGCCAGGACGGAGGCGCCGCCGATCCCGTCGCCGCCGGTGCGTGCACCGAACAGCACAACCCTGTTGCCCTTGCCGGAGGCGTTGGCGAGGCGGATGTCCTCGTGGCGCATGACGCCGACGGCCAGCGCGTTGACCAGCGGGTTGCCTTGGTACACAGAGTCGAAGACCATTTCGCCGCCGATGTTGGGCAGGCCCAGCGAATTGCCGTAGCCGCCGATGCCCGCGACGGCGCCGTGCATGACGCGCGCGGTGTCTGGGTGGTCAATGGCGCCGAATCGCAGCGGATCCATGACGGCGACCGGGCGGGCGCCCATGGAGATGATGTCGCGGACGATGCCCCCGATGCCGGTCGCGGCCCCCTGGTAGGGCTCGACGAACGACGGCGAGTTGTGGGACTCGATCTTGAACGTCACGGCCCAGCCGTCGCCCAGATTGGTGACACCGGCGTTTTCGCCAATGCCCACCAGCATGTCCTTCTTCATCTCGTCGGTTACCTTTTCGCCGAACTGGCGCAGGTGGTTCTTCGAGGACTTGTAGGAGCAGTGTTCGCTCCACATCACGGAATACATGGCGAGCTCGGCGCCGGTTGGGCGGCGGCCCAGGACCTTCACGACCTCGTCGAACTCGTTCTGCTTCAGGCCAAGTTCGGCCCAGGGGAGTTCGGTGTCCGGCGTCTTGGCCGCGTTCTCGACGGTGTCGATGTTGAACTTTTTGCTGACGGTTTCAGCTGAGGTACTCATTTTGCGCCTCCCACAATCTTGTTCAGTACGGAGGTGAAGAAACCGAGGCCATCGGTGTCCGAGCCGCCGATGCCATCCAGGGACTCCGGGCCGAAGCCGACCTCGACGGCGTGCTCCGGGTGCGGCATGAGGCCCACCACGTTGCCGGCGTCGTTGGAGATGCCGGCGATGTCGCGGCGGGAGCCGTTCGGGTTGAAGCCGACATAGCGGAACACCACGCGGCCTTCCGCTTCAAGGGCGTCCAGGGTTTTTTCGTCGGCGATGTACTGGCCGTCCTGGTTTTTCAACGGCACGGTGATCTCCTGGCCCTCGGCGTAGTCGAGGGTCCAGGCGGTGCTGGAGTTCTCAACGCGCAGGACCTGGTCACGGCACATGAACTTCAGGTGGTCATTCTTGATCATCGAGCCGGGCAGCAGGTGCGACTCAGTCAGGATCTGGAAGCCGTTGCAGATGCCGAGAACCGGGAGCTTGGCGTCTGAATTGGCGGCATCGATGATCTTGGACATCAGCGGCGCGAAGCGGGCGATGGCGCCGGCGCGGAGGTAATCGCCGTAGGAGAAGCCGCCGGGAATGACGACGGCGTCCACGTCACCCAGCGTGCTGTCGGCATGCCAGAGGGCAACGGGCGTGCCGCCGGCCAGGCTGACAGCGCGTGCGGCGTCGCGATCATCGAGGGTTCCGGGGAACGTGACGACGCCGATTCGCGCGCCAGCGAGCCTGCGGGCATCAGGAGCGTCGGCTCCGACGGCGACTGCATCGCCGATCAGGGGAAGTTCAGTCATCTCAGGCCTCGACGACCTCGACGTTGACGACGTCCTCGATCACGGGGTTGGACAGCAGGGTCTCGGCGGCTTCACGGGCCTGGGCGAGGATTGCGTCGGTCACCTCGCCTTCGACGGTCAGTTCGAAACGCTTGCCCTGGCGGACAGAGCTAAAGCCGGTGAAGCCCAGGCGGGGGAGTGCACCCACGATGGCCTTCCCCTGCGGGTCCAGAATCTCGGGCTTGGGCATAACGTCGACAACGATCCGGGGCATCCGGTAACTCCTGTGCGTGAGCATTGGGTAAGGGCGCAGCGGAGTGATGCCGTCTCACGCCGTACCGCTGCGGCCTTCTGGTACAAATGGCACAACATGGACGGGCGCTCCGCGAGCTTGCTTGCCTATTCTACCGGCCACAGCACCGCTCTCTGTATTCGGGGTGGCTCACGCCGTTATCTGTACCGGCGGCAGTGAAGGACGACGGCGGCTATGGCCTGCCGTACGGGCCGTCAGTAGGATTGCGGAATGGCTGAGAAACCGAAATCCGTACTGTTGCCGATGGTCGCTGCCGCCGTCTTTGCAGGGCTCGGGAGGATGGTCCTACAAAAGATCAAAGCGGACCGTGCCACCAAGCAGAACCGCATTCAGAACCGCGTTGCGGGCCCGGTCGACGAGAAGACCCGCCAGTGGATCAGCGACGTGGTCCGGACTCCCCGCCAGTAGGCCTCCCCTAGGAACTTGCGGCGTCAGGCCCCGCTGCCGGGGCTGGCTCCGGGCACAGAGTGGCGGGCACCCTTCGGAGGTGCCCGCCACCTTCTTTTAATCGCTGGTTAATTCGCATGACAAGTTTAAATTTTGGTTTGTGGCCTATGTCATAAGTGCCTGTGGGTAGGTACTGTAGGAGCGGCTGAGGGTTCGGGGGATTGACAGTGCGTGTCAACCTTCTGCGCTGCGGCCGCATGGGCCGGCAAACGCAGCCGGGACCGTTCCTTTATGAAAGGTTCAACGCACTCGTGAAATCAGCAGGAAAGAGCTTCTTCCGAAGCCGGGGGGTCGGGAAAGCAGCGGCACTTTGCGCCGCCTTACCTTTGCTCCTTTCATCTGTGGCCGCTTCGCCCGCCATTGACGCCCCCATGCAGGGCCACGCGCAGGTTGCGCAGCAAAAGAACATCAATCCGGAGGACTACCGGGCGGGACGCTACATCGTGGTCCTCGCTGAAAAGCCCGCAGCCACGTATGACGGCGGCAAGCCAGGGCTGCCCGCCACCAAGCCAAAGTCGGGCCGGAAACTCGACGCCAGCCGGGCGGAAGTGCGGAAGTACCGGGCGCACCTCGAGGCAAAGCAGACAGCACTGGCCCACAAGGAAAACGTGCAGATCAGGCACAGGTACACCGCCGCGCTCAACGGCTTCAGTGCCACGCTGACGGCACACCAAGCCGTGGACTTCGCCAAAAACCCGGACGTCCTCACGGTCGCCCCGGACACGCAGCAGGCCCCGGACTACTCCACCACCGACTTCCTTAAGCTCAGCGGCCCTAATGGCACGTGGAACACCCAGTTCGGCGGTCAGGAGGGAGCAGGCAAGGGCGTTGTGGTCGGAGTCATTGATTCCGGATATACACCATCCAGCGCCTTCTTTGCCGGAGACGAGGTGGGGCCCCTTAGAGGTGAGCCGCAGGTGGGTGTCCCGTACCGCACCGCCGGCGGCAAGATCGCCATGCTGAAGCGCGACGGCAGCACATTTGAGGGTGAATGTCAGAAAGGCGAGGGATTTGACGGCAAAGCCTGCAACTCCAAGGTCGTGAGCGCCCGCTACTTCTCGGAAGCTTTCGAGGACACCGTGGACAAATCGGACCGCGCGTCGGAAGAGCTGATTTCCCCGGTGGACGTCGGCGGCCACGGAACCCACACGGCCAGCACTGCCGCCGGTAACGCCAATGTGGAGACGTTCGTGGACGGACGCAGCTTCGGCCTGACCAGCGGCGTTGCACCGGCGGCCAAGCTTTCCGTCTACAAGATCTGCTGGGAAGACAACGATCCGGCGACCGGGGGCTGCTACACGTCTGCGTCCATCGAGGCGATCGACCAGGCTGTGCTGGACGGCGTCGACGTGCTGAACTACTCCATCTCAGGCACCACGTCCACCACCACGGACCCGGTGTCCCTGGCCTTCCTGTCTGCGGCCTCCGCCGGTGTCTTCGTGGCGGCGTCGGCAGGCAACTCCGGCCCCGAGGCCAGCACGGTAAACCACGGCGAACCGTGGGTCACCACCGTTGCGGCCAGCAGTTTCTCCCAGGAATTGCAGGGCACCGTTGAATTCTCCGACGGCAGCAAGTACCGCGGTGCCAGCATCATGAACCGCGAAGTCTCCGCCGCCCGTGTGGTCCTTGCCGCAGCTGCCGGCTCGGGAGCGGACCCCGCCCCACGTCTTTGTGGCCCCGGCTCCCTGGATCCGGCAAAGATTTCCGGCAAGGTAGTGGTTTGTGACCGCGGCACCTATGACCGGGTGGCGAAGAGTGCCGAGGTGGCGCGCGGGGGCGGTGTGGGAATGGTCCTGGTCAACCTGACCGCTTCATCCCTCGACGCGGACAAGCATTCTGTCCCCACCGTCCACGTGAACCCTCCCGCCACGGAAGAGATCAAGGCCAAGGTGGCGGCGAACCCGGCCGTCACGGTCTCCCTCGTCAACAGGGACACCACCGGACTGCCCGCTGAAGCCCAGCCGCAGATCGCAGGGTTCTCATCGCGGGGACCGCTGATCGCCACGGACTCTGATCTCCTCAAGCCTGACGTCGCGGCCCCGGGCGTTGCTGTCCTGGCCGGCGTGTCGCCAATCGGGGCCGGCGGGGACAACTTCGGTTTCATGTCCGGAACGTCCATGGCCGCCCCTCATGCGGCGGGATTCGGTGCCCTCATCTTCGGCAAGAACCCGAACTGGTCCCCGGCAGCCGTGAAGTCGTCCATGATGACCACGGCAAGTGACGTCAAGCTCGCAGACGGCAGCAAGAACACGGATGTCCTCGCCACCGGAGCCGGGCAGGTGGATCCGGCACGGATGCTGAACCCGGGCCTTGTCTACGACGCCGACGGCGATGACTACTTGCGGTTCATCCAGGGAACCGGGGTCGACCTGGGCATACCGGACCTTGGCACTACCAGGCCGCGCGACATGAACGTCCCGTCCTTCTCGCTCGGCAACCTGGCTGGCAGGATTGAAGTCACGCGTACCGTGACAGCCCTGACCGCCGGCATTTACCGAGCCAAGGCCAGCGTGCCCGGTGTTAAGGTGACGGTCACGCCTTCCATCCTGTCCTTTAACTCGCCGGGTGAAAAGCGGACGTTCAAGGTCTCCTTCGAGAACCAGAGTGCCAAACTGGGGAAGTTCGCGATGGGCTCGCTGGCCTGGCAGGGGTTAGACACCACCGTTAGCTCGCCGGTCGCCGTACGCCCGCAGTCAGTCGTGGCGCCCAAAAACGTCGCGTTCGCCTCCGAAGGCGGCAACGGTTCCGGAAAGATCAGCATCGTCTCCGGCTCAAGTTCACCCACCGAATTGACGCTCGATGGACTGTCAAAGGCGGATTCCTCCGCCATCGAACTGGTCCCCGGGCCATTCCGGTATGCAGATGACGTCTCGAACTTCGTCAAGACCGTCGAAGTGCCCGCCGGCGCCCCGCTGGCCAAGCTGTCCGTGTTCTCCGCGGATGAAAGAGCCGACTTCGACCTCGTGGTCGTTACGCCCAGCGGCCAAGGACTCGTCGCAGCCACGGCCGCGGCCAGTGAATCGGTGTCCATCCCCAATCCCGCGCCGGGGACGTACCGGATGTTCGTGAATCTCTACGACAGCCCTAACGGCCAGGCAACCAAGGCTTCCGTGGACGCCGCGGTCCTGGGGGCAAACGTGGGCAACGCGGCCGTCACCCCTGACCCTGTTCGCCTGGCCAACGGCGCTTCCGGCAATCTCGCCCTGACATGGAGCAATCTCGCGCCCGGTTCCTACATCGGCCGGATCACGTTCGCAGGTGCCAGTGCGCCGACGTTCGTGAGCGTCGTGGTGACGGCGGGCGGCAGTCCAGGAGTTCCCCCGGCTTCGGAGGATCCGAAGAAAAAGAAGGAAAGGGGGAAGGTCCACAACGAGGACCTGGCCAAGGCTCCGGATAACTCCATTTAGGAAGGTCCCGGAACCGGGTTCCCTGAGGGGCTCCTGACAGGAGTGGCTGGCGGTGCAGCACCGCCGGCCACTGCTGTTTAACTCCCAGACACCTCGACTCCCAGTCCAGGCGACCCCGTAGTAACGCAAGGCCAGGCACAGGCAAACTTCAGATGGCGCCCGTAGAGCCCGATATGCCGCCCAGAAGCGGGGCAAGCGCCCGCCACCGCCCAATTTCACAGCCGTCAGTCAGGGAGAACCGGGAATGCACCCGGCGTCCGCCGAAAGCTCCGGTGACCACGGCCACCTGCGGCCCGCCGTACTGCTGGGTGCAGAGCATGGGCGGACCAGATGGGGGGAAAAAGATCCCTTCCCCAAAGCGTTCGACGGCGGCGATCGCCCCCGCCGGGTCCGGCAGGTTTGATTCGGTGGGCCCGCCGGCATGGCGGACCAGCGTAAAGACGCGCTCGGGACCGCCGGGCGCCTCAGTGAGAGTGACCGTCAGGTCCAGGTCAAGGGCCTGCTCCGGTGCCTGCTCCGGGGCCTCGTCGCGGCCTGTCATCGGTGCTCTTCCAACGGGGCCTCGGCGGCCCCGGGTTCGGCGGCCCCGGACGGCCGCTTCGCCATATCGGCCTCCCGCCCGGGGATGGAACGCTCCGTACCGAGGACATCAAGGAGAGGAGTGAGTGCCGCGAGCAACTTGCCGCGGAGGACCTGGGCTTCAGCAGAGAAGGCACGCTGGTGCTCCACATAGGTCGCCTTGCCCTCCGGCGTCTCGATCCTGATCGGGGGATAGCCCCAGTCGGCGAGGTCGTAGGGGGAGGCCTGCATGTCCATGGCCCGCACCCGCCAGGACAGTTCGAAGCAGTCCATCACGAGCTCGCTCGGCAGCGCGGGTGAGAGCTTGTAGGCCCACTTGTAGAGATCCATATTCGCGTGCAGGCAGCCCGGCTGCTCCATGGCGACCTGGTTCTCCCTGCTGGGTGACAGCTCGTTCAGCGGAAGTGCATCCGGGGTGTAGAAGCGGAACGCGTCAAAATGCGAACAACGGATCCTGTTGTCCTCTACCACCTTGTCCGTGCCGGCTTCGCCCAGGCGCAACTTCAGGTACTCATGCCGAAGCTCAAACTTGTCCTGCCGGTAGACCATGGCCCATTCGTGCAGGCCGAAGCAGCCGAACTGGGCCGGCCGGGCGGCCGTGCCTGCAAGGATAACCTGGGCAAAGAGCAACGCTTCGCGGCGGCCTGCAAGAAAGGCGCCGCGGTCCAGCGTGACCGCGGTGCTGCCGGACGATAGACCGCACAAGGCGAGTTCGACGTCGTCGAGCGCGCGGTAATACTTCCAGTTCCTCCGCGGGGCCGCCTCGTCACCGGAAAGGACGACGCCGTCCCCGGGATGCCAGCGCATGAGCTGGCCGGGCTTCTGCGTGTAATAGGTGAAAAGGAAGTCCTCCACCGGGTGCTTGCGCCCGGCAGAACGCCGGGCGAGGTAGGGATCGGCGTAGCGCCGAACCCGTCTGGCATGGGCAGCCTCAAGCTCCCGCCAGTCGGCGGGCGGAAGCACCCGGGGCGGATCCACCTCTGGCGGATCCACCTCGGATTGCAGAGCCCGCCGCGTCTGACGCGTTCCGCCGGGCACAGTCCTGAACAGCACAGCCCTAAACTGCCCCATTGGCAGAGCCCAGGATGTCCTTGGCGGCGTTCCAGGCACCGATTTCGCAGCCGTTGCGCAGGCTGAACGTCGCCTCGACGGGCTTGCCGTCGACGGCACCTGTTACCGTCGCAACCTGGGGCCCGCCGTACTGCTGTGTGCACGAGACATTCTCGCGAGGTGCCGGCTGGTTCAGAACCGCCGGGTTCTCCTTCAATGCTGCGCAGGCGGCGGCGGCATCGGGGTGCTGGCTTTCTGCCACCGGGGCGCCGCCCTTGCAGACGAGAGTGTAGTTGGTCGCGGGTCCGTCTTTGGAGGCCTTGACGGTGATGGACAGCTCGACATCACCCGTTCCTGGCCCGGAAGGCAACGGAGACATCGGTGGAGCCGGAGCGGGCACGGTCGTCTCGGCATCCGGCGGTGTGATGCCGGGTGCTGTGGTGCCTGGTGCCGTGGTGCCCGGCGGCGTAGTCCCCGGGGCTGTCGTGCCAGGTGTGGAGCCGGGGGATCCGGTGGTTCCAGACGGCTGACCTGTTTCCGTGCCCGGGGTACAGGCGGCCAGGCCGCCCATCGCTCCGAGGGCGAGCAGCACAGAAATCATTTGCTTGCGCATGCCGGGTCTCCTCAAGGTTTTTCCCATTCTACCGTCGGCATATCCGGCCGTCCGGAACGGGCCGGTAACAGTCCCCGCCGATCGCTAACGGAAGGGTATCGATTCTTGGCGCTGTCCGCGGTATCTTTCTGACATCGACGGGGTGCGCGGCTACAACTAAAGAGTGATGACGCCCATGGGGGGCAGAGCGTCCAAGTTCGTGGGACCGAAGGTCTGCAGGTCCAAGAACCAAGGAAGGCATGTCCCCATGACCACCGAGCAAAAAACTTCCCGCCCTATCCGCAGACGGTTGCCGGCAGTTCTTGCCGCCGGCTTCGCCCTGGTCATCGGCCAGGGCCTCGCCGCGCCAACGTCCGCTGCACCTGGACAGGCTGCCACGCAGGCCGCGTTTGATGACGGCCGCTACATCGTGATGCTTAAGGACAAGCCCTTGGCCACCTATTCGGGCGGTGTGGCCGGCATCCCCGGCACAGCCGTTCCGAAGGGCAAGAAGCTGAACGCGTCCGGGTCGAACTCGCGCCAATACGACGCGCATCTCCGCTCGAAGCAGCGGCAGGCGGCCGTCGCAAAGGGTGTGCGGATTGACCAGAGCTTCACCCTGGCCATCAACGGCTTCAGCGCCGCACTTTCGGCCGAACAGGCAAAGGCGCTCTCGGGCGACAAGAACGTTCTGGCCGTGGTCCCGGACACCCTGCGAAAGCCGGATTACTCCACCACCGATTTTCTTGGCCTCCCCGGACCGGACGGCGTTTGGAAGCAGCAGTTCGACGGCAAGGACGACGCCGGCAAAGGCGTCGTCGTCGGCGTTCTGGACACCGGCTATTCGCCTGACAACCCATTCTTCGCTGGTGAAACGGTCCCGCCGCTGTCCGGGACCCCCAGGATAGGGGAGCCGTACCACCTGCAGGCGAACGTCATCGCCATGCGCAAGGCCAACGGCGGGACGTTTGTTGGTGATTGTGTCAGCGGTGACGGGTTCGAGGGAACCGAGTGCAACAGCAAGGTGATCAGCGCGCGGTTCTATGACAAGGCCTATAAAGCTGTGGTTCCCCCTGATCAGCGATCGCCGCTTGAACTCTTCTCGCCGTTGGACGTGCACGGCCACGGCTCACATACGGCCAGCACTGCGGCTGGAAACAGCGATGTGACCCAGACGGCCGGCGGACGCAACTTCGGAACGAGTTCGGGCGTTGCGCCGGCGGCAAAGATCGCCGTGTATAAGGTCTGCTGGGAGGGCGCTACCCCCGCAACAACCGGATGCCTGGAATCCGACATCATCAATGCCATCCAGGATGCCATCCTGGACGGTGTGGACGTGGTGAACTACTCGATTTCGGGAAACAACGTCACAACGATTGACGCCGTTTCCCTCGCCTTCCTCAATGCCGCGGCCGCCGGAGTCTTCGTGGCGACCTCCGCCGGCAACTCCGGGCCCGGCGCCAGTACCGTGAACCATGCCGGTCCTTGGCTCACCAGCGTTGCGGCATCCACGTTCGACAGTTCCCTGCGTGGAACGGTGGAGCTGTCCAACGGGGCGAAGTTCGCGGGAGCGAGCGTGATGAGCACGGAGGTAGCCGCTAAGCCTATCGTTCTGGCCCTGGCTGTAAAGGCGGCTATGGCCACGGACACGGACGCGGCCCTGTGCGCCCCGGATGCACTCGATCCTGCAAAGGCGGGGGGGAAAATCGTGATCTGTGACCGCGGCATTATTCCCCGCGTGGACAAGAGCGTTGAGGTGAAACGCGCCGGGGGCGTGGGCATGGTGCTCGTCAACCTGACCCCCGGCTCGCTGGATGCCGATTTGCACAGCGTCCCCACGGTCCACGTGGGTGATCCCGGCGTCAAGGACGTTGTCGCCGCGAATCCGGGGATGACCGCCAGCCTCAAGGCGACCGACACGACCGGTGCACCACTTCCGCCGGTGCCGCAGATCGCCGACTTTTCCTCCCGGGGGCCGACGCTGGCATCCAACGGTGACTTGCTGAAGCCTGATGTCACGGCTCCGGGCGTGGCCGTTCTGGCAGCGGTCTCACCGATCGGCTTCAATGGCGAGAAGTTTGGGTTCCTGTCCGGAACCTCCATGGCAGCACCCCACATTGCCGGATCCGGCGCTCTTCTGCTGGGAAAGTTCCCGCACTGGTCCCCGGCGGCCGTGAAGTCCGCCATCATGACCACCGCGTATGACCTGGTTGATGCCGACGGCGTCAAGTCCCACGACGTCTTCGCCCAGGGCGCAGGGCATGTGGATCCAGCCCGCTTCGCCTCGCCGGGTTTGGTCTACGACGCCGGAACCGCCGATTGGCTTGGCTTCCTCCAGGGTCTGGGCATTGATCTCGGCGTGGTGCCGGTGGCCGCCAAGGATGTCAACGTCCCGTCCCTGGCGCTCGGCGCCCTGGCCGGCAGCCAGACGGTCATCCGGACTGTTACGGCAGTGAAAGCCGGAACGTACCGGGCCACCATTGATGTGCCGGGCATACAGGCGACCGTCAACCCGGCGGTGCTGACCCTGGCTAAGGGGGAGAGCGCGTCCTTCACGGTCACGTTTACCACCGCAGGGGCCCCGCTGGATGCCTATGCCACCGGTTCGCTGACGTGGGCATCGTCTGACCACAGCGTTCGTTCGCCGGTAGCGGTGCGGCCGGTGGCCGCTCCCTAGCGGCCGTCGCCGCCCGGCGGCTGCCAAGGACGACGACGCCGACACTCACCGCCCGTGGTGAGTGCCGGCGTCGCACGTTTTCCTGATGTCTGTGATTCCCGGCCTGTTGGCTTTCAACCGGGAACCTGGCTCCGGGCGGCGCCCGTGGCGTTGATGAGATCCATCATGGCGCGGTGCAGCGTCTCCACCTGTTCCCGAGTCAGGCCGAGCTTGGCCATCATGGTGCCCGGGACTGAGATTGCCTGCTGACGCAGGTCGGCTCCTGCGGGGGTGAGGGCGACGGCGAGGGCACGTTCATTTCCTTCGACCCGGCGCCTCGTGATGAACCCGGCCGATTCCAGCCGGCGAAGGAGCGGGGAGATGGTGGCCGGCTCCTGGGCAAGGGCCTCGCTGATTTCGCGGACCGACCGGGGGCTCCGTTCCCAGAGGCACAGCATGACCAGATATTGGGGGTGGGTGAGGCCCAGCCGGTCCAGGACCGGCTTGTAGGCGCCGACCACGCTGCGGGACGCCACCGTCAGGGCAAAGCACAACTGGCGTTCCAGGAGAAGGTCTTCGTCCAGGGCTTGGGTGTCTGGCGCCTGGTGGGCGGCTGCTGCGGCGGGGTCAGTCGCCACCGCATTCCTGTGGACGCTCATGAATATCCCTTCAATAGTTAGTGCACTAATCATTAGTGTATCGTTGATCGCGGCAACAGCCTTGGATGGAGAAGTGGGTACCGTGGCAAAAGAGAACGCAGCACAAAGGTTCATGCGCGCAACAGGCAAGCTAAGGGCCATCTTCGGCCCGGCAAACCGGAGCTCCCTGGGCCATGACATGACCGAGGAAAACCGCAAGCTGCTCGCCCAGCGCGAGGCGGAAACCCAGCAGTGGGAAACGATCCGCCGCCCGGACGGCAGCACTTACATCGTGCCCCGCAATCCCGACGATAAGTCCCTCCGCTAGACCACAGCGCCCCGGGGCCTTTTCCGCCGCCCCGGCGTAAAATAAGGGCACTGGCAGTTACGAAGAGCAGATGCTCGCTACCTTCGATCAGGGAAGGGGGTGGTACTTGTGGCACATGTACTCACTGGTTTTATGAACCTGACCGACAGGCTCCGGTTCGTATTCGGCCCTGCCTCCGTGGGCGATACTGCAGCCCCGGTGGTTCACCTGCATGACGACTTCGAGCACGCCTCGGAAGAAGACCTGGCCCAGTTTGAAGTCGAGACAGATTCCGAAGGCCATCATTACGCAATACGCAAGAGCGATCTGAAGTACCTGGAATAAGGGAACCGGACAAACAGACAGGAAAGCGGCCG
>NZ_JAGGPJ010000051.1 GCF_018613875.1 Arthrobacter sp. ISL-28
CCTCACCTTCGGGTGGGGCGGCCTTTTCGTGTCCCGAGGATGTTCGTCACCGGATCTTATTGCCCCGACGAAGCGTCGTGGACGTTGGCTTCGACCCTACTGCCCGGCGGAAGCGAGCAGCGGGTCCGCATCCGCGGGATCACTGGAAGAATAAGCGTATGGAAGCCATCATCCTGGCGTGGAACCCTGACCGCAGGGACGGCTGGCACTACGCCGCCGCCGTCGAGCAGGTGATAGAAACCGGCCAGTTCCTGGTCAGTTGGACTGTGTCCGTGCAGGAGGAAATCCGTTCCGGTGCAGAGGTTTGGCTCTGGCTGCAAGGGCGTACCCGCTGCGGACTCCTTGGCCACGGGCTGGTGGTCTCGGCCGACCCTGAGACCCCCGATGGGCGCCACGGTGAGGCCCATGCCACCGGGCCGGACAGCATGTCACGGCGCATCACTGTTGCCTTCGATGCCCTCCTTCCTCCCGGCGACGAGATACTGCCTGGGATCCTGGCCGAAGCCGTCCCGGAGGTCGGGTGGGCGGCCATGAAACAGCCGGTCATCACCCTCGACCCGCTCCTGGAGCCGAAAGTCCGCGACGTGTGGCGGGAGTTCGGCCCGGCGCGCGTGTCCGACCCTACCGACCTCGTCCCGGGCAGCTATCCGGCCCAAGCCGCAAGCCGGGTACAGGTGAACCGGTATGAACGGAATCTTGAAGCGCAGCGGATTTGCGTGGCCCACCACGGCGCCAGCTGCGCCGCCTGCGGTTTCTCCTTTGAGTCCGCCTATGGAGAAGCCGGCGCGGGCTTCATCCAGGTGCACCATCTCGTTCCGGCCTCACAGATAGGCAGCGACTACCAGCTGGACCCCGTGGCGGACCTGGTGCCGCTGTGCCCCAACTGTCATGCAATGGCGCACCTGGGAGTTGGCACGCCGCGCACAGTGGCGGAGCTGAGGCGGCTCATGGCCGGGGCCGGATATCTGGCCGGCCAAACGGTAGCCCCGGAGGAGCTCGAAGCCCAGCGGGACGCCCGCCGGATTCTGGAACAGCACTAGCAGCAGCCGGCGCCGGGACCTCTCGGCAAACGCTGCCGATCCTGATCATCAAATTGCTGGACTTTCACGCGGGCGCCCAGACAGACTGTGTATGAATGCTGCCGGCTCCGGGCGAAATCCGGTGTGCGGCTATGCGTTCCCGCATTCCGTTCAGCAGTATCCGCTGCACAGTTTGGGGCACCAAAATTCGCCTTTTTCAATGACGTGAAAGGACACACTCATGGAAGCCCTGTCAGCTTTTTTCCCTGTTATTGCTGTCATTGTCGGCGTGCTCGCCGGAGTCGCGATAGTTTGGCTGGCCGTAAAGCTGATGTGGAAAGTCGCGGAACCAAACGAAGCCCTGATCATTTCCGGTCTGACACGCGGAACGCTCGAGGGGACGGACGGGATGGACTTCAAGATTGTCACCGGCAAGGGCGCTCTCGTGGTCCCGGGGCTGCAGACCGTCAGGACTCTGTCCCTCACACTCAATGAAACGGAACTCAAGGTCTCCTGCGTTACATCCCAGGGCATCCAGGTCATCGTGGATGGAGTCGTCATTTACAAGATCGGCGATGCCCCCGCCTTTATTGCCAATGCCGCGAGGAGGTTTCTCGGCCAGCAGCCCAAAATGGAAAGCCAGGTTTACAACGTCTTCGAGGGTCACCTCCGGTCAATCATCGGCAGCATGACGGTTGAAGAAATCATCCGCGAGCGCGACAAGCTGGCCTCCCAGGTCCGCGGCGCAAGCGGCGTGGAAATGGAAAAACTCGGACTCGTTGTTGATTCGCTGCAAATAAAAGACCTGCAGGACCCCACCGGATACATCCAAAACATCGCCAAACCGCACATTGCGCAAGTCAAGATGGAGGCCCGCATCGCGGAGGCGACCAGGAACCGGGAAGCGGCCGAGAAGGAAGCCGAGGCCGCGGCCCAGATTGCCGACGCCCAGAGCATCTCCGCCATCAGGCAATCCGTTGCCCAGGCTAATGCCGAACGCGCCAGGGCCAACGCTGACCAGGCCGGGCCGCTGGCGGAAGCGACGGCACGGCAGCAGGTGGTGGTCCAGGAGACCGAGGTGGCCAAACTTGAAGCGGACCGCGAGGAGCAAAAACTCCAGACCACCATCCGCAAACCCGCCGACGCCAAGGCCTACGCGCAGCGTACCGAGGCCGAGGCCCAGAAGTCTGCAGACATCAGCGCCGCGGAAGCGAGGGCGAAGCGGACCGAGCTTGAAGCACAGGCCAATGCCCGGCGCGTGGAAGTCGAAGCGCAGGCCAATGCGACGGCCGCCGCGGCCATAGCGGGAGCTACCCGTGTGACGGGCGAAGCCGAAGCGGCTGCAACCAAAGCCCGCGGCGATGCCGCCGCATCGGCAATCAAGGCCAAGGCACTGGCGGAGGCAGACGGCATCAAGGCCCGCGGCGAAGCGCTCGAGACCAACCAGGACGCCGTGATCGCCCAACAGTTGGCAGAGAACATGCCGGCAATCGTGTCGGCTGCCGCGGAACCGTTCGGCCATGTTGGTCAGATGACCGTCCTGAACGGAGCGGATGGTGTCAACGGCATGGTCGGCGGCATCCTCTCCCAGGCCGGCACGTTCCTTCCCCGCCTGTCCTCCGCACTTAAGAATGGCCAGGACCCAGCCAAACGATCCCCGAAGCCACCCAGTGCATAGGAATGTGGACCGGAGCCTGACCGGCAAGATTGGCAGGGTCACTGGACTGATCGGCCCGGGCACCATCGGCGAGGTGATGCTTCCCGTCCGCGGCGGAACCAGCGCCTTCCATGCCCACCCATTCGACAAAACCAGCGTCTACCCGGTCGGGGAGAAAGTGCTTGTGATCTACTTTGAAGCGCCCCAAACGGTATATGTGGACGAGCTACCGGACATTCTCAAGTCCGATACCGCCGGCTAAGACCGTCGAATCCAGCCACCCTGACCGCCTGTTAACCTAAGTTTTTCCTTCCGGCCACGCCTGCTCCCCCGCCGCGTCAGACGCCGCGCACACCGTGGAGGGGTGAGGATCGCAATAGTCGCTGAATCATTCCTGCCGCTGATGAACGGGGTTACGCACTCCATCCTGCGGGTGCTGGAGCATCTGCAGGAGCGTGGCGATGAGGTGATGGTGATTGCGCCGTCGACGTCGGACACGGATGTCCTGGACGTCGTCCACGGTGCCATGGTGCACCGGCTCCCCTCAGTCCCGCTGGCCGGATATACGAACGTTCGGGTGGCGATGGGCGGTGTGAATCGGGTCAAGCGAATCCTTGCCGATTACGCGCCGGACGTCGTTCATCTGGCGTCACCATTCATACTCGGCTGGCGTGCAGCGCAGGCTGCCGACCTGCTGGGCATCCCCACTGTCGCCATCTACCAGACAGAGGTTCCAAGTTACGCGGCGCGCTACGGCGTGCCGTTCCTCGAAAACTGGGCCTGGAACCGGGTAGAGAACATCCACCTGCTGGCCGACCGGACACTGGCGCCCTCCACAATCGCGCTGAACCAGTTGCGCGGCCGCGGGATTCCCCGGGTGGACATGTGGCGGCGCGGTGTGGATACCGCGCGGTTTGCGCCGGAAAAGCGCGACGGCGGCTGGCGGGCTTCCGTGGCGCCCGGCGGTGAGCGGATCATCGGCTATGTGGGCCGGCTCGCGATGGAAAAGCAGGTGGAGGACCTTGCGGTACTGGCGGATGTTCCGAATACCAGGCTGGTCATCGTGGGCGACGGGCCGCAGCGAGCCGCACTGGAAGGGGCCCTTCCCGGCGCTGTGTTCGTGGGGTTCCTTGGGGGCGAGGACCTGGCGCGGGCGGTGGCCTCCTTCGACCTGTTCGTGCACCCCGGCGAGTTCGAGACCTTCTGCCAGACCATCCAGGAGGCCATGGCATCCGGCGTGCCGGTGGTGGCCACGGGCCGCGGCGGGCCGCTGGATCTGGTGGAAAACTCCCGCACCGGCTGGCTGTACGAACCCGGCGACCTGGCCGCCCTGCGGCGGTACATCATGGACCTGATGGGCGACGACGCCAAGCGCCGTGCGTTCGCAGCGGCAGCCCACGCCTCCGTACAGGACCGGACGTGGCCTGCTCTCAGCGCGGAGCTGGTCCGGCACTACCAGGCGGTCATTGACTCCGCGGCCGTTCGATGCGGCCGAGATCAAGGCGCCTCCCCCGCCGATCAAGCCGGGCAAGAGCAAGGAATCCAACCGGTTTCGCCAAGCTCAACCAGCGGCCCCGCCCATCGCCAGCCGGTTTCGACAAGCCCACCCAGCGGCCCGGATCAAGGGTCCGCCACCTCCGATCGCACCACCGAAGGAGCTGCACTGTGAAAATATCGGTGATTGGCTGCGGCTACTTGGGCGCAGTGCACGCGGCGACGCTCGCATCGATGGGCCACACCGTAGTGGGAATCGACGTCGACGGCGCCAAGGTGGACGACCTCGCCCGAGGCCTTGCCCCCTTCTTCGAGCCCGGGCTGGACGAGCTCCTCCGCGACGGCCGCTCCACCGGACGGCTCACATTCTCCACGGACTTCGCCGACGCCGCCGACGCCCAGGTCCACTTCCTCTGCGTGGGCACCCCGCAGTCCAAAACGTCGGACGGCGCGGACATCAGCTACCTGGTCTCCGCCACGAAGGCGATCCTTCCGCACCTTGGCCGCAGTGCCGCCGTCGTCGGTAAATCGACGGTGCCGGTGGGAACGGTGGACATGCTCGGCGGAATACTGGCCGCCCGGCCGGACATTCTACTGGGCTGGAACCCGGAGTTCCTGCGCCAGGGCACGGCGGTGAAGGACACGCTGGTGCCGGACCGGCTGGTGTACGGGGTGCGCGGCGGCAAGGCCTCAGCCTTTGAACCGGGGACCGGCGCAGCGCGGGGAGTTACCGCCGTGCTGGACGAAGTCTACGCACCGCTGCTGTTCGCAGGCATTCCGCGGCTGGTGTGTGAGTTTGCCACGGCGGAGCTGATCAAATCGGCGTCGAACGCGTTCCTGGCCACGAAGGTCAGCTTCATCAACGCCATGGCTGAGCTGTGCGACGCGTCGGGCGCTGACGTTACCGAGCTGAGCGAGGCGATGGGCTTGGATCCCCGGATCGGGAACCGGTATCTCCATGCCGGGCCGGGGTTCGGCGGCGGCTGCCTGCCGAAGGACATCCGCAGTCTGAAGACGCAAGCCGCGTTGCTGGATGTGGAATCCGTGAACAACTGGATGGGACTTGTGGACTCCATCAACACCGGCCAGCGGCGTCGGGTTGTGGAACTGGCGCGCAAACTCTGCGATGGGCACCTGGCCGGCCGAACGGTGACCGTGCTCGGGGCGGCATTCAAACCGGACACGGACGACATCCGCGACTCCCCCGCTCTTGACATAGCCCTCCAACTTGCCGCGGCCGGCGCGCACGTGACGGTGACGGACCCGAAAGCCATCAACAACGCGTGGATACGCTACCCGCAGCTGCGCTTCGAGCTGTCTGCCACGCGGGCCCTGGAGGGTGCCGAGCTCGTTTTGCTGCTCACCGAGTGGGACGAGTACCGCTCGCTGTCGCCCGCCGCCATCGGACAGCTGGTACGACGGCGGACGGTGCTGGACGCCCGCAACGTCCTGGATGCTGCGGCATGGGAAACGGAAGGCTGGATGGTGCGCGGGCTGGGAACGAACACGCGGCCGGTTGCCTCACTGGTTTCGACCAGCTCAACCAGCAGATCGCGATCCCGCTGACCGCCAATTCCTCTGACCGCCAATTCCGCTGATTGAGCCTGTCGAGATCAAGGCCGCTGGTTTCGACAGGCTCAGCCAGCGGTGCCCAGCACAGCCCAGCCATGGGCCGGCAGACTCACAGCGTCCCGGCCGGCAAACTTCTCGCCCCGGCCAGCAACCAGCCCCTCAGCCCAACGAGGCACGGCCAGGTGCGCCGCGTCATCGGACAGATTGAGCGCCACCACCAGAGTGCCGCCGTCGCCCTTGGCCTCGAACACGAGGTGCTCGTTGCTGAGGGTCAGCACCTCTGTCCGCGCTTCATGGAGCCATGGGTTACGTCGGCGGAGGCTGATGAGTTCCTGATGCAGGTGGTACACGGGCCAGCCGACCCGGGACAAGTCCGAAGGTGCGGCGGGGAAGGCCGGGCGGACGGCGTCATCTCCTCCGGCGCGGTCTTCCTTGACGCCACGGAAGGCCTGCTCGTCGCCGTAGTAGATCGACGGTGTTCCCCCGACGGTCAGGAGTACCGTGAGGGCGAGCGGCAGCAGGTCCGGATTGTCCAGCTTGCTCGCCAGGCGAGTGACGTCATGGTTGCCCGCGAAGGTCAGTGGTACGAAGGTCTTCAGGAACGCGTTGTGCCGCTCCAGCGCGGCGGCGAGCTCGTAGAAGTTGCCGTCATTGAGTGAACTCCAGATGGCTTTCCACAGTTCGTACTGTGTGACAGAGTCCAGCGTGCTCTTCTTCACCTCGTCGGCATAGTCGCCGTGAATGTATTCGCCGAGGAAGTATGCCTCCGGATACTCGCGGCGCACCTCGGCCAGGACAGGTTTCCAGAACGACGGCGGGACCGCGTACGCCGCATCCAGCCGCCAGCCGTCCGCACCGCGGCCGAGCCAGTGCTTCATGACGTCCCTGACGAAGGCCGCGACCCGGGGTTCATCGTGGTTCAGCGCCACCAGATGATGGTGGCCCTCGAAGTCCTCATAGTCGGGCTCGCTGCCCGGCACCCATGGGGCGTCCGGCCAGGTCAGTCGGAACCATGAAGCAGTGTCCGTCTGCGGTCCCTCAGCGAGGACCCGCTGAAACGGCTCGAAGCCGCGCCCGGTGTGGTTGAAGACGCCGTCGAGCAGGACCTTCAGCCCGCGTGCATGCGCCTGCGCAATCAACTCGTCAAAGTCTGCGTTATCGCCCAGTCGGGGATCGATCCGGTAGTAGTCGGTGGTGTCATACCCGTGCGTCTCTGAGGAAAAGACCGGGCCAAGGGCAATCCCGGAGGCCCCCAGCTCCACGGCATAGTCAAGCCAGGGAACCAGTTGGCCGAGGCGGCGGGTCACCGGCTGTTCCGGTGCCAACTCCGGTTCGGCCCCGACGAAGCCGAGCGGATACACCTGCCACCAGATGGCGTGCTGGACCCAAGCAGGCTCTGTCATGAGGTTTCCTTCCGTCAAAGCCCCAAGATACCCTGCCTACGTCTATGGGTTCTGCCGCGACCCATCCGAAGACGAACGGCTAACCGCAGTTGCCCGCAAGGCATACGCGCTCATGCAGCCGTTCTCCGAGCACGGCGAATACGTAAACTTCCTGGCCGCCGAACTGGGCGACCAAGCCGTGGACGCCCGCGGGCTTACGGGCAGGACAAGCATCAGCGCCTCATGGCCATCAAGGACCGTTTACGACCCCCACAATCTCTTCCGCCTCAACCACAATATTTCTGCCGACGACCGTCTGATTCGCCCGCGCCTGATTCGCGGTGCTCCCCCAGAAATAGTCGTGTGCGAGCGCTCTTTGGACACGTGAGTGCGCGTCGGCAGACCTCCGGGGGGTGGAGCCCATCAGGCGAGGCCTCTATGATTTCCCCAGGGGGAGGACGCAAATGGAAGATTCGTGGTCTCGCACGGTGACGGTCGGCTGATGGACGCTGCCTCGCGCCTACAGTCGCAGGAGGTTCCGGGCCAGCGATACCAGGCAATTTTCGATGCGCTGCCTGACGCAGTGCTGGTCATTGCCGAGGACGGCACCATCAGCTTGGCCAATCCTGCCGCGGAAGCCATGTTCGGGTATTCCCGGCAGGAACTGATCGGTCAGCATTACCGGATTATCCTTGCCCAAGGCTTTCGCGATGGCGTCGAGCGGTTCTTCGCCAGTCTCCGTCTCGGTCAAAGCTCCGGGGACGGCACCTCGGTCCATCCGCCCTTCGAGGTTTCCGGCCTCCGCCGCGACGGCAGCGAGTTCCCAAGCGAAGTGGCGTGTTCTCTGCTCGTTTCCGAGCACGGCCCGTCCCTGACAGCAACTTTCCGGACCACAGCACAGCGGAAGGAGTCGGACGCCGGCCTGCGGGAGGCGATGTCGCTGCTCAGTGCCACGCTGGAGTCGACAGCGGACGGCATCCTGGTGGTTGGCTCCGATGGGGAAATCGCCGGCGTCAACGATCAGTTCGTGTCCATGTGGGGCATTCCCCGTGAACTGCTGGCCACGCACGACGACGCAGCCTTGATGGGGTTCGTGCTGCAACAGCTCTCGGACCCTGCAAGCTTCCTGGAGAAGGTCCACCAGCTATATGCCCATCCCAACGCCGAAAGCCACGACGTTCTGGAATTCAATGACGGGCGGACTTTCGAACGGTATTCCCGTCCCCAGAAGGTTGACCAGAAAGTGGTCGGCCGGGTGTGGAGCTTTCGCGATGTAACACCGCGCCGCAAGGCCCAGGAGCAGGCCCGAAAGGCTCTGGCGGACCTCGCCGAACAGGCCGCCCAGCTGAAGGCAATGGCATTTCAGGACCCGTTGACCGGCCTGGCCAACCGCAAGCTGTTCCACGACCAGCTGACCGAAGCCCTGCACGGCGAGGACAGTGCCGCCGTCGACGTCCTCCTCCTGGATCTGGACGACTTCAAGGAGGTCAACGACATCCTCGGCCACCACGCCGGGGACCAGATGCTGATCGAGGTGGCCCGGCGCCTCAGGGCCTGCGTGGGTCCGGACGACACCGTTGCCCGCCTCGGCGGCGATGAATTCGTGGTGCTCCTCACGGGTTCACCGGACGCGGTAGAAGTAGCGGAACGGATCGTGGACTCCCTGAACGTGCCGGTCTGGATTGAAGGCGCGATGCTGCGGCCCAGCCTGAGCCTGGGGCTCGCGTCGATGAGCCAGGACGCCATGGTGGCGTCGGAGCTACTGCGCCACGCGGACGTGGCCATGTACGCCGCGAAAGCTGCGGGCAAGAACCGATACATGCGGTTCCAGCCGGAGATGATGACCGCGCTGGTGAAGCGGACGGATATGGAAGCCAGCCTGCGGCTCGCCGTGGACAACGATGAACTCACCGTGAATTTCCAGCCGATTGTGTCGCCCCGGCTTGAGGCTGTGACACAGTTCGAGGCACTTGCACGGTGGGATAAGGGCGGCGAGAGGATCCCGCCTGCGCTGTTCATTCCGACGGCGGAGCGCAGCGGATTGATGTCCGCCATCGGCACGCACATGATGAGGGAAGGCTTCAGCCAGCTGCGGCCCTGGCTTGCCGGAGACCGGACACGTTCCCTGAGCGTGAATGTTTCCGGTGTGCAGCTCAGAGACCGTGACTTCGCCGACAACGTGCTGACACTGGCGGAAGCCTGTGCCATGGACCCCCGGCAGTTGGTGCTGGAGGTGACAGAGAGCGTGTTCTTCGACCCGGACGAGCACGTTATCGAGCAACTGGTGAGTCTGCGCAACGCAGGCGTGCGGGTTTCCCTCGATGACTTCGGCACGGGATATTCGTCGCTGGGCCGGCTTCAGGACCTGCCCGTGGACGCTGTGAAGATTGACCGGTCCTTTGTGTCCATGATCCGGACGGGCGCGGAACAACTGCCCATCCTTAGCTCGATGATCAACATGGCACACTCCCTCGGCCTGACGGTGACGGCAGAAGGAATCGAGACAGCCGTGCAGGCAGCCTATCTGACGGATCTGGACTGCGACTTGCTGCAGGGTTATCTGTTCTCACATCCGGAACCGGACACAGGACTGGAGATCGCCATCCTCCGCTCAGCGGACGCGATCGACGCGCTGGAAGGACTGCGGCTGCGGCGGTGAAGGCTCGCGGCTGGCTGAGCCTGCCGAAACCGAAACTCGACGCGGTCGATAAGCGACGTACAAAAGCTCCGATCAGCGCGGATCGAGCTCTGGCTTTTCCGCGGTCTCCCCTGCATTGACCATCTCTTCGCTCCGCTCCCACAGCTCCCGCGCGAGGTCCGCATCGTAGGCCTGCTTGTTGGCTTGCGCCAGGGCGCGCTTGGCATAGTAAGCCCCGGACACCCACTCCTTGCCGGGCGTGGACGTTGCAAGCCAGACCAGCGTGTCGGCGCCCTGCTCAGACGTCAGCAGGAACCGGTTGATAAAGGTCTTGTACGCGTGCCGCATCCAACTCGTCGACTCCGCGGCAAAATTGGTGGCCACGACGCCAGGGTGGAAGGCCGCCGTCGAAATTCCCGCCGCGCCGAAGCGGTTCTGAAGCTCCGATGTGAACAGGATGTTTGCCAACTTTGCGGTGCCGTAGGCGCGGTTCGTCGAGTACTTGCGGGCGGAATGGAGGTCGGCGAGGTCCAGGTTTCCGAACGCATTGGCGGCACTGGAGGTGTTAATGACTGTTGCGCGACTGGCCACGAGCACATCCATGAGTTCGGTAGTGAGCAGGAACGGGGCCAAGTGATTGATCTGGAACGTCTTCTCATGGCCGTCGAGAGTCAGTTGGCGCTGCCCCATGATGCCTCCGGCGTTGTTGACCAGCACGTCAATCCGCGAGTACTTTTCCTTCAGCGCCGCAGCCAGGTCCCGCACCTGCGACAGCTCGGCAAAGTCAGTGACGAAGTAATCGGCGCCCAGTTCTGCGGCCACCGCCTTCGTCTTTTCCGGAGAACGGCCGACGACGGCAACTCGCTCCCCTGCCTCCGCCAAGTTACGCGCGGCTGCTGCACCGATGCCGTCGCTCGCTCCGGTGATGACGATGATGCGCTGGGGCATGAACGGTCCTTTGAATGGTGGCTCGACTGAGTTGATCATACAAGCCCACCAGCGCTGATACCCGGGACCGATCCTCTCTGTTCCGGCACCTTGTCAGCGCAGTTGCCTCGGTGGAACACTGTGGTCCATCGGCCCACCAAAGCCGGTGCCGGTATGGCATCGATCCATAGCGACACAGTCCTGAGCACTCCAAATACGCGACCAGACCGAGGAGAAGCCATGAACCCGCTGCTTTCCATCGTCGATGTCATAGAACGCCTTGATCAATTGGACGGGCTTGCTTCGTCCCTGGCCAAATTGGTGGGACGGGCGGTCCAGCCTCGGCCAGTCCGTAACCTTCTCAGTGGAACGGTCATCGGTCATCCGCTCCATCCGATACTTACGGATTTGCCTATTGGGGCCTGGGGCATGGCCACCTTTCTGGACACGCTGGGTGGCAAAGCCAGCGAGCCTGCAGCTGACATGCTGGTGTCCGTGGGCATAGCCACGGCTGTGCCCACTGCCGCGGCCGGGCTTAATGACTGGTCGGACACCCAGGGGAAGGAGAGACGAACGGGACTCATCCATGCCGCCGCCAACAGCGCAGCCCTCTGCCTCTACACCTCGTCCGCCGTAGCTCGTGCCGCCGGAAACCGCGGAGCCGGGAAGGCACTGGGCCTCGCAGGTTTTGGAATTCTGATGTTCGGCGGATATCTGGGCGGCCACCTTAGTTATGCCAATGCCGTGAACGTCAACAAGACAGCGGGCAGGGAAGGTCCGTCGGAGTGGACGCCGGTTCTTGGCCATACTGAATTGTCCGACGGCGAGCATCGCAAGGTGGAAGCCGACGGAATCACTATGCTGCTGTACCGCTCCGGTATGAGTATCCACGCCCTGGATAGCGTGTGCAGCCACATGGGTGGCCCGCTGGAGGAAGGCACGATCGCCGACGGCTGCGTAACCTGCCCATTGCACGGAAGCACCTTCCGCCTGGCGGACGGGAGCATTGTCCGAGGTCCGGCCAGGGACCGGCAGCCTTCCTACGATGCACGAATCCACAACGGCCAGGTTGAGGTGCGCCGGCAACACGCTGGTTGAACTCGCCGAAACTTAGCGGCCCGGCCCAACACTCCGCATCTGAGCCCCACGCCGCGACAAATAGACACCGGCTGAGAGGGACATCGCGCATCGCCTTGCCGCCGGTGCCCACCATGACGAAGACTGTGCCACGCTCCCTCACCTTTCGCCGGGTTTGGCCCGACGCTCCCTCACCATTCGCCGGGTTTTGGCCGGCGCTCCCTCACCTCTCGCCGGGTTTGGGCCGGCGCTCCCTCACCATTCGCCCGGGGTTGCCGTGGTGGGTGTTCACTCTTGGTGTTAATGAGCGAAGGCCCCGACACGTGGTGTCGGGGCCTTGCTGTAATGGTTGTCCGGCGGTGACCTACTCTCCCACACCCTCCCGGGTGCAGTACCATCGGCGCTGTGGGTCTTAGCTTCCGGGTTCGGAATGGGACCGGGCGTTTCCCCCACGCTATGACCGCCGTAACCCTTGTACCCGGTCCCCCGGGCGGTGGCCTGGGGGTGGGAAATCTGGTGTTACAACTGTGCTGTGTTACCAGCTGTGGTGTTGTATTCAGTTGTTGGTTCGCAAGCAACGGGTTTGTTGGTTGGGAACCACATAGTGGACGCGTGCAGTCTTGTGTATCTTTTTACCCTGCTTCTGCTGTGAACGTCTTTTGAATGCCGTTCACGAAGAGAGTGTGTGGTGTAAGTTATCGGCCTATTAGTACCGGTCAGCTTCACGAGTCGTTAGTCCTCGCTTCCACATCCGGCCTATCAACCCAGTGGTCTGGCTGGGGGC
>NZ_JAGGPJ010000052.1 GCF_018613875.1 Arthrobacter sp. ISL-28
TCGCCGCGGACTACTCCCACCCGGGGGACAACATCCCGCCGATCCTCGCCGTGGCCCAGCACGTCGGCTCCAACGGCCAGGACCTGATCCGCGGGATCGCCACCGGTTACGAGATCCAGGTCAATCTCGTGAAGGCGATCTGCCTCCACAAGCACAAGATCGACCACGTGGCCCACCTCGGCCCCTCCGCCGCCGCCGGCATCGGCACCCTCCTCGGCCTGGACGTCGAAACCATCTTCCAGTCCGTCGGCCAGGCCCTGCACACCACCACCGCCACCCGCCAGTCGCGCAAGGGCGAAATCTCCACCTGGAAGGCCCACGCCCCGGCCTTCGCCGGCAAGATGGCCGTGGAAGCCGCGGACCGGGCCATGCGCGGACAGACCTCACCGGTGCCGATCTACGAAGGCGAAGACGGGTTCATCGCCTGGATGCTGGACGGCCCGGACGCCTCCTACCAGGTCCCGCTGCCAACACCGGGCGAGGCCAAGCGCGCCATCCTGGACACCTACACCAAGGAACACTCCGCCGAGTACCAGGCCCAGGCCTGGATCGACCTGGCCCGGAAGCTGAACAGGGAACACCCCGAAGCCACCGACCCGGCCAATGTGGCCTCGGTGCTGATCAAGACCAGCCACCACACGCACTACGTCATCGGCTCCGGCGCGAACGATCCGCAAAAGTACAGCCCCACCGCGTCCCGGGAGACACTGGACCACTCCATCCCGTACATCTTCACCGTCGCTTTGCAGGACGGCGCCTGGCACCACGTGCACTCCTACTCCCCCGAACGCGCAGCCCGCCCCGACACCGTGGAACTGTGGCAGAAGGTGTCCACGGTCGAGGACCCGGAATGGACCCGCCGCTACCACTCCCTGGACATCAACGAGAAGGCGTTCGGCGGCTCGGTGGAAATCACCCTGACCGACGGAAACGTCATCACTGACGAAATCGCCGTCGCCGACGCCCACCCGCTCGGCGCCCGCCCGTTCGCCCGCGAACAGTACATCAACAAGTTCCGCACCCTCGCCGCCGGCCTGGTCGAAGAGGACGAAATCGAGCGGTTCCTCGACGCCGCAGCCCGGCTCCCGCAGCTGGCCGCCGGCGAGCTGGACCAGCTGAACATCACCGCCGCGCCCGGAGTCATCGACTTCGCCGCGGCACCAAAGGGGCTGTTCTAAAAATGCTGTACTCCAAGACGACCCCCGAACAGAAACGGCTCCGGCTCCGTGAACTCCTGGCATCGGGGACCATCCAGCAGTTCCCCGGAGCGTTCAACCCGCTCTCGGCCCGGCTGATCGAGGAGAAGGGTTTCGCCGGGGTCTACATTTCCGGCGCGGTGCTGGCCAACGACCTAGGCCTGCCGGACATCGGCCTGACCACGCTCACCGAGGTCGCCACCCGGGCCGGGCAGATCGCCCGCATGACCGAACTGCCCGCCATCGTGGACGCGGACACCGGATTCGGCGAGCCCATGAACGTCGCCCGGAGCGTCCAGGAACTGGAAAACGCCGGGCTGGCCGGCTGCCACATCGAGGACCAGTTCAACCCCAAACGCTGCGGCCACCTGGACGGCAAAAACGTCGTCGACCTGGAAACGGCCACCAAGCGGATCCGGGCGGCGGTGGATGCACGCCGGGACCCGAACTTCCTGATCATGGCCCGCACCGACATCCGCGCAACCGACGGACTTGAGGCAGCCAAGGACCGTGCCCGGGCCCTGGTCGAGGCAGGCGCCGACGCCATCTTCCCCGAAGCGATGAAGGATCTCAGCGAGTTCCAGGCGATCCGCAACGCCGTGGACGTCCCGATCCTGGCCAACATGACCGAATTCGGGAAAAGCGCGCTGTTCACCGTGGAGGAGCTCCAGGGTGTTGGCGTGAACATGGTGATATATCCGGTCACCCTGCTCCGTAGTGCCATGGGCGCTGCGGAGCGTACGCTGGAATCGATCAGGGCCGACGGAACGCAGGAGGCGCAGGTAGGCAGCATGCTTACCCGTGCGCGGCTGTACGACCTCGTGGACTACGAGGCCTACAACCGCTTTGATACCGGCGTTTTCAATTTCCGGATCCCCGGGACCGACTGACGCGCAACCCATATTGGACCGCCGGCCCCGGGAAGCCGGTAACAAGACGCAAGGAAGGAAGGAGTTCAGCATGGCTGAAGAAGAGATCAAGAAGGGCCTCGCCGGCGTCGTGGTGGATTACACCGCCGTCTCCAAGGTCAACCCCGACACGAATTCACTGCTGTACCGGGGCTATCCGGTCCAGGAATTGGCAGCAAGGTGCAGCTTCGAGGAGGTCGCCTACCTGCTCTGGAACGGTGAACTCCCCAATGCCGAGGAACTCGCCGCTTTCATGGCGCGGGAGCGGGCCGGCCGCGCCCTGGATCCCGTGGTGAAGCACGTGGTCGACGCCCTGCCCGTCACGGCCCATCCCATGGACGTCTGCCGGACCGCTGCCTCCGTGATGGGCGCGCGCCATGAGCTCGCAGAGGACTCCTCCCGGGAGGCCAATATGGCCAAGGCCGTGGACCTCTTCGCGGCCATGCCCGCCATCGTCGCCTATGACCAGCGGCGCCGGCGCGGCCAGGAACTCGTGGAACCCCGGGATGACCTCGGCTACTCCGCCAACTTCCTGTGGATGGCCTTCGGTGAGGACGCCGTGGCGGAGGTGGTCGAGGCGTTCAACGTCTCCATGATTCTCTACGCGGAGCACTCCTTCAACGCCTCCACCTTCGCCGGCCGGGTCATCACCTCAACGCTGTCTGACCTCCATTCGGCCGTGACCGGTGCCATCGGTGCCCTGAAGGGTCCGCTGCATGGCGGCGCCAACGAGGCCGTCATGCATACCTTCGACGAGATCGGCATCCGGCCGGAGGAATCCCTGGAGGAGGCCGCCGCCCGTGCAAAGTCCTGGATGGAAAATGCGCTGGCGCAGAAGAAGAAGGTGATGGGTTTCGGGCACCGCGTGTACAAGCACGGCGACTCCCGCGTGCCCACCATGAAGGCCGCGCTGGACAAGATGATTGCCCACTACGGCCGTCCCGAGCTGCTGGGGCTGTACAACGGGCTTGAGTCCGCGATGGATGAAGCCAAGGGAATCAAGCCGAACCTCGACTACCCGGCCGGTCCCACCTACCACCTCATGGGCTTCGATACCCAGATGTTCACCCCGCTGTTCGTCGCCAGCCGGATCACCGGCTGGACGGCCCACATCATGGAACAGTTCGAATCGAACTCACTGATCCGTCCGCTGAGCGCCTACAACGGTCCCGAGGAACGGCACGTTCCGTAGGTTCCACTTCCAAAAAGCACGACGCCGGGCCGGTCACTGTTGAGGTGGCCGGCCCGGCGCCGTTGCATCTGTCTCAGCTATCGGGTTATTCCTGGCGTAGGCACGTCCAAGGCCGCCGGATGCAGGGCCAAGGAGATCAGCATGCGCTTGATGTCCTGGTACTCCTGCGTCTGCATGTAGCTCTTCGCTTCCGCGACGGTGTTGAACGTGAGCGGAGCGTCCCGCCCGTCGGCCATGAGCCACATGGCGTCGCCGAAATGAGCGAAGGGAACGTTATCCGGACCAAGGATGCCGTTGTACAAGCCGCACGTTGTGGGCTTCGGGGCCAGGTCTCCGTCAGTTAATGCCAGGGAACCATACACTTTGTCGCCCTGGATGACCCGGAAGACAAAAGCGGACGGTCCGCGGGCGAATTCCTTGAGTTTTGCCGCCTTTTGCGGAATGTCAACGACGACTGAATCGAGGGTCTGGTACGGCTTCGGGTCGGGGCACATGGGACCTCCCGCGCCGTCGTAGACCAGTTGAAGGGTGGACATGGTCTTGCCGGCCGCATTCTTCACTTCAACCGTGTTGTAGGAGCCTCCATCGATCGTTTGCGGAGCCTCGGACACGGTCCAGCCGAGCGGGTGTTCAAAGGTCGCCTGGCCGGTTGCGTCCGTGAAGGTCGTCCAGGCAGCGGCGGTTGGCGCCGGGGCTGGTGTCGGTGCTGCGGTCGCTGTCCGTGTTGCGGGAGGCGTCGACGTCGGGCCGGGTGAGACTGGCCCCGTCGCTTGGGTAGGCGAGGGTACAACGGTGCCTGCCGGGGCAGGTGCCGAAACCAGCTGTCCGAGGTTGGTGGCCACCAGCAGCCCAACCGTCACCGCCGCTGCTGCCAAGGTCAGAACGCCGGCCACTCGCGCCCGCCGCCGTTTCCTGTCCTCGAACCGCAAAACATTAGCCGGCAGGCTGTCGCTGAACATCGGCGCCCCGCTGAGCACTTTGCGCAGGGCGGCCTCCGCTTCGGGTGTCGCGGCAGGATCGTGACGGAGCGGGTCTGACCCGGAGATCAGGCTTTTGATCGGATCCATCTCATACACCCATCTTCTGTGTGATTGACCCGGCAGTCACTTGCATTTGCTTGCGGAAGGCTGCCCTGGCACGGTGCAGGCGGACCTTCGCGGCGGATTCGCTGCATCCCAGGACGCCGGCGATCTCTGCAGCGCCGAGCCCGTCCCAATATGCCATCTGGAGGATGTCGCGCTCACTGGCACGCAGGGCGGCCAGCGCGTCGTGGACCACGAGGTCCTCGGACTCTGCGCCGGAGCGGAGTTCAGCGGCTGCCCGGAGTTTTGCCTGCAGCGCCAGGAGCCGGTCGCGGCTCCTGTAGGCATTTCCGATCAGGTTCCGCGCCACCGTCAACAGGAAGGCGATGTCGCTCCGCGGCTGGTCACCCCATTTCTGCCACACCACGCGGAAGACGTCGGCAGCGAGCTCCTCGGCAAGCTCCGCCGATTCCACCCGCCGCCGCACGAATCTGTAAACCCGCGGATAGCTGTCCCTGTGAACGGCGATGAACGCCAATTCGCGTTCCGATTCCACGCATCCCCCCAACGTAAGAAGTGGCGGCCTGAGCTGGCAGGCTAACCGTTTAGTTTCCGCGAAGTAGCGAGCGGTTACACACCCCGCGAAGAATATTCAGCGGAGGCCACGGTCTCGTTGTCCTCGTTAAGGGTGATGACGGCCTCCACGACCCCACCATCCACGGCAGCAGGCAGCCAATGCTCCGCGTCCTGCCACATTCGGTCTAAAGGAAGAGCAGAGGCCAGGAACCATTCCGGAACAATCTCGGAACTCTCCACGGGGTCGCCGGCCCAGTGGCGGGTCGTGAAGATCCGGGTGGACATGTTCCATTCCGGCCGGGCCGGAAAGACGAATTCGATCAGTCCTGCGTCCCGGAGGTCTTCCTCCAGGACGGTGACCCCGGCTTCCTCGTAAACCTCACGGCAGGCGGCTTGGGCGTCGGACTCGCCCGGTTCCACATGCCCGCCGAGGCCCACGATCTTCCCAACACCGAACCCGGTCTTTTTCAGGCCCAGCAGGACTTGGGGCCCTGCTGCGCAGTCGCGCAACAGGAAACACAGCGTGACGGGCGTGGAACTCATGGAACCACAGTAGCGCCCGCACCGGCCGCCCAGGCGCTCCCCGGGTTTCCGGATCAGTGCGCCGGCCGAGGGCATGGCTTCAGTGCACTGTCTGTCCGGGAGTGTCTAGCCGAGCGCGCGGGGGTGGGCGGCAGCGTAGATTTCCCGGAGGGTGTCAGCTGTCACGAGGGTGTACACCTGGGTGGTGGTCACGGAGGCATGGCCCAGGAGTTCCTGGACCACCCTGACATCCGCTCCGCCTTCAAGCAGATGAGTGGCGAAGGAGTGCCGCAGGGTATGCGGGGACACGTCCTTGGTGATCTTGGCCTTCTCCGCGGCAGCTTTCAGAATGGTCCAGGCGCTTTGCCTGCTGATGCGCCCGCCCCTGGCGTTGAGGAACAGCGCCGGCGTGCCCTTGCCCTTGGCGGCAAGCAGGGGGCGGCCCCGGACCAGGTAGGCGTCCAGCGCCCGGGCGCCATAGGATCCGAGCGGCACCATCCGTTCCTTGGATCCCTTGCCGAACAGCCGCACAATTGCAGGGCCGGCTTCAGCCGGCTGCAGCGAGATGTCGTCCACATCCAGCCCGACAGCCTCGCTGATCCGGGCCCCGGTGGAATAGAGGAATTCAAGCAGTGCCCGGTCCCGAAGGCCGGTGGCGGTGTCGGTTCCGGCGGCTTCGAGAATCCTGGTGACCTCGTCCACGGTGATGGCCTTGGGCAGCCTCTTTCCCGGCATTGGCGGGTGGACGTCGCTGGCGGGATCCGCCGTCGTCGTTCCTTCCAGCGCCCAGAACTTGTGCAGTCCGCGCACGGCGACCACCGTGCGGGCCGCCGACCGCACCCCAAGGGGCGCCCCGCCGTCGGCTCCGTCCGACAGGGCCTGGGCGAAGCCTGTCACATGGTGACGGGTCACGTCGCCGGGCCGGGTGACGCCTTGGGCAGTGAGGTAGTTGGAGTAGCGGGCAAGGTCACGGCGGTAGGCTGACAGCGTATTGGCGGCGAGGCCGCGCTCCACGCCCATGTGCTGGAGGTAATCGGTCACAGCGCGATCGATCGCCGTCCGCGGACGGTCTGGAGACGTGCGCTCCGGAACCGCTGACCCCTGCTGAGCGGGTTCGTTGGCTTCTGCTTGCGGCGCGTCCGGGGCAGGTGAGGCCTCCGCTGCTGCCGTGCCTGCTGTCATCAGCGCTGGCTGGGATGGGCCGGCCAGGGCGCGTCCGACGGCCGCAGACCGGCGAAGCCGTCTGCCTTCGCTGCCGCGGCGGCAAGGATCCCGACAACGGCGGACGGGTTGTGGAGGCGCCCTTCCAGAACGCCCGCCACGGCTTCTTCGAGCGGGATCCAGTGCAGTTCGATTTCTGCTTCCTCGTCCGTCCGCTGGTGAAGCTCGTGGTGCGGCACTTCGGTGAGGCCGCGGGCAAGGTAGATGCGGATCGCTTCACTGGAGGATCCCGGTGAGTTGAAGAAGTCCACCAGGACATTCCACGTGTTGGCGATGAGGTCTGCTTCCTCGGCGAGTTCCCGGGCGGCTCCCACCACAAAGTCCTCACCCTCCACGTCCAGCAGACCGGCCGGGATCTCCCAGAGGTCCATGCCCACGGGGTGCCGGTACTGCTTGAGGAGCAGCACTTCGCCGGCGTCATTCATGGGGAGCACGGCAACCGCCCCGGGGTGGTCGATGTAGTCCCGGACCAGGGCATCGCCTTCGTCGCTGAGCTTAAAGCTGTCGCTGACCACATCCCAGATCCGGCCTTCGTAGACCTTCTCGGTGGACAGCAGACGGCGCGGGCTCGGCGCATCCGAAACCTGCCGTGCAGCAGGGGTGTTTTCAGAATTACCGGGCATCGCGCCGTCCTCCGTCGTTGGTGCTCTGATCTACTTGGCGGTTACTTCGCGGGCTACTGTCCCGGACACAGCGTCAGACGCTATGGTCTCGGGTGCCGAAGCAGGCGCCCCAGCTGATGCGCCGGGGGTGCCGTAGTCGGCGGTGCCGTTCTGGTGGTCCAGGGCCGCCTTGACCAGCCCGGCGAAGAGCGGATGCGGGCGGGTGGGCCGCGAGCTCAGCTCAGGGTGGGCCTGCGTGGCCACGTAGTACGGGTGCACCTCACGCGGCAGTTCAACGTACTCCACGAGTTTGCCGTCCGGGGACGTTCCGGAGAAGACAAGGCCCTGGGCGGCAATCTGCTCGCGGTACTTGTTGTTGACCTCGTACCGGTGGCGGTGGCGTTCGCTGACGGTGGTGGTGCCGTACGTTTCGGCGATGACCGAGCCTTCGTCGAGCTTGGCTTCGTAGAGGCCCAGGCGCATGGTGCCACCGAGGTCTCCCTTGCCTTCGACGATGTCCAACTGTTCTTCCATCGTGGCGATCACCGGGTACTTGGAATCGGGCTCGAACTCGCTCGAGGACGCACCCTCGAGGCCAACCACGTTGCGGGCATACTCGATGACCATGCACTGCAGGCCGAGGCACAGGCCCAGGACCGGCAGCCGGGTGGTCCGGGCGAACTTCAGGGCGCCCAGCTTGCCTTCGAGGCCACGGATACCGAATCCGCCCGGAACACAAATGGCGTCCACGCCGTCCAGCGATCTGACGGCACCTTCGTGGGTTTCGCATTCGTCGGACGGGACCCAGCGGATCTTGACCTTGGCGTTGTTGGCGAAGCCGCCGGCGCGCAGGGCCTCCGTGACCGAGAGGTAGGCATCCGGAAGGTCGATGTACTTGCCCACCAAGGCAATTTCAACCTCATGCTTGGGGTTGTGGACTGCTTCGAGCAGCTTGTCCCAGCTCGTCCAGTCAACGTCCTTGAAGGGCAGGTCCAGAGCACGGACGATGTAGGAGTCCAGTCCCTGGGAGTGCAGCGTCTTGGGGATGTCGTAGATGCTCGGGGCGTCGGCGGCGTTCACCACGGCGTCGATGTCGACATCGCACATGCGGCCGATCTTTTCGCGCATGGCGTCCGGGACTTCGCGGTCCGAGCGGACCACGATCGCCTCGGGCTGGATGCCGATGGAGCGGAGTGCCGCCACGGAGTGCTGCGTGGGCTTGGTCTTCAGTTCCTGCGACGGTCCAATGTACGGGACCAGCGACACGTGGAGGAAGAAGACGTTGCCGCGGCCAATGTCCTGGCGGACCTGCCGGGCGGACTCCAGGAACGGCTGCGACTCGATGTCGCCAACAGTTCCGCCGATCTCGGTGATGATGACGTCCGGCGCGTTCTTGCCCTCGGAGGGGAGCCGCATCCGGCGCTTGATCTCATCGGTGATGTGCGGGATGACCTGGACAGTGTCGCCCAAGTATTCGCCGCGGCGTTCCTTGGCGATCACGGTGGAGTACACCTGCCCGGTGGTCACATTGGCCGAGCCCTCGAGGTTCTCATCGAGGAAGCGTTCGTAGTGGCCGATGTCGAGGTCGGTCTCCGCGCCGTCGTCTGTGACGAAGACCTCGCCGTGCTGGAAGGGGTTCATCGTGCCCGGATCCACGTTCAGGTAGGGATCGAGCTTCTGCATAGTTACAGACAAACCACGTGCCCGCAGCAGGTGGCCGAGGCTCGAAGCCGTCAGTCCCTTGCCTAGCGAGGACGCCACACCACCGGTGACGAAGATGTGTTTGGTCGTCTTGGACGAGCCCGGGAACCGGGAATTTACACGGGAATTTGATCGCTGCACCACGGAATTCGAGCCTATCATCAATTGAACCTTCCACGGATCGGGTAAAGCGTCCCCAAATGCTTCAGTCTCCCGTGTCCGGCGCCTGCGGGCAAGGGCCGCTGGGCAGGGCAAGGGCTCGGAGGCTACGCCCGCTGCGGCAGGAGCCTGGCGTCGTCAAGCAGCTCCTGGGCATGGGCCTGCGCGGTTTCAGAGTCCTCCTGGCCGGCAAGCATCCGTGCCAGCTCCCTGACCCGCTCGGGCTCATCCAGCAGCTGGACATCACTGGAGGTGAACCCGGTGGCCGTGGCGCCGTCGGAGCCCCGGACGGACGTCTTGGTGACCCGGATGTGCTGGTCAGCGAAGGCGGCGACCTGCGGCAGGTGCGTCACCACGAGCACCTGGACGTGGCGGGCCAACATGGCTAGCCGGCGGCCGATTTCGACGGCGGCACGCCCGCCCACGCCTGCGTCGACTTCATCGAACACGAAGGTGGGAACCGGATCGACGGCGGCGAGCACCACTTCGATGGCGAGCATCACCCGGGACAGCTCACCCCCGGAGGCACCCTTGCCCAGCGGCCGTGCGGGAGCCCCCGAGTGCGGCTGAAGCAGGAAGGAAATCTCGTCCGCACCGTAGGGGCCCAGCTGGCTGGCGGCCTCGATGGTGATGACCAGGGTGGCGTCCGCCATGGCGAGGGCCTTCAGCTCTGCGCTGACCCTGGCTGAGAGATCCTTGGCCGCCTTGGCCCGAAGTTTGCTGATGGCAGCGGCCTGTTTCGTGAGGTCAGCCTCGGCCTTGACCACTTCCGCGTCCAGGGTCTCGATCCGGGTGGAATCGTCCTGCAGCTCGTCAAACCGGACGCGGGCGTTTTCCGCCCAGACAAGGACCTCATCGATACTCGGTGCGTACTTGCGGACCAGTTTGGCCAGTGCTGCCCGGCGGTCTTCGATCTCCGCCAGCCGCTCCGGGCCTTCCGAATCCAGCCCTGCCTGGTAGCTGGCGAGCTCCGTGGCGATGTCGTTGAGCAGGAAGCCGACTTCCGCGAGGCGCGCGGCGGCGTTGCCCAGTTCCTCGTCATGCTCGGCGACGTGCTCCAGCGTCCGCTTGGCCGCGTCCACGAGCATGGTGGCGTCCCCGGTGTCGCCGAAGTCCTCGGCGATGAGTGCCTGGTGTGCGGTGCTGGCCGCGATGCGGAGTTCCTCGACGTTGGCCAGCTTCACGGCCTCGGCCTTGAGGGCGTCGTCCTCCCCCGGCTGGGGATCCACGGCGTCGATTTCCGCCAAGGAAATCTGGAGCGACTCGGCCTCGCGCAGCCGGTCCCGCGCCGCGCTGCGGAGCGATTCCAGTTCTGCTTGGCTGGACTTCCAGGAGCTGTACAGTTCCTGGAAGCCGGCAAGGGCAGAGGCGAGGTTTTCACCTGCGAACTTGTCCAGGGCTTCGCGCTGGGCGGTGGCGCTCTTGAGCCGAATCTGGTCCGACTGCCCGTGCACCACCACGAGCGATTCGCCGATTTCGGCCAGGACCCCCACAGGGGCAGCCCGGCCGCCAAGGAATGCCCGGCTCCGGCCGTCCGCGCCCAGGCGCCGTGCCAGCAGCAGTTCCGCGCCGCCATCGAACTCCTCGATCTCGGCCCCGGCGTCACGGGCGCGTTCCAAGGCAAAGTGCCCTGCGTCGAGTTTCACGACAGCTTCCGCAGAGGCGCTCTTGGCGCCGCTGCGGACAGCACCGGCGTCAGACCGTGCCCCGAGCAACAGCCCGACGGCGGTAACCACCATGGTCTTGCCGGCACCGGTCTCACCGGTCACCACGCTGAGCCCGGGGCCCAGCGGCAGAGTGGCGTCGGTGATGACGCCCAGATCGCGGATTCTCAGTTCTTCAAGCATGGATCACTTCCCGGTTGGAGGATCGGAATCTTCATCAGGTCCGGCGAAAGGTTGCGCGATGGGCGGCAGATCGTCAAGGTGCGGCGCGTGCAGGGATGCCATGGGGCGCGGGGTGCGGACGATCGGCACCGGGCCGGTGTGGACGGTCTCGGACTGCGGTACAGGGCCACGCCAGCCGTGGATGGGCAGTTGGAACTTGCGGACAAGCCGCGCCGAAAACGGCGTTTGGTGCGTCCGCGCCAGCCGGACCGGCGTGGCTGACCGGGTCACCTCGACGCGGGCACCGGGCGGCAGGTCCACGGAACGCCGGCCGTCGCACCACAGCACACCCTGGGCATCCGTCCGGTTCAGCACTTCGACCGCCAGCCGTGACCGCGGAGAGACCACCAGCGGTTTGGCGAACAGCGCATGGGCGCTGATGGGAACGATCAGCAGTGCTTCGACTTCCGGCCACACCACGGGTCCGCCGGCAGAAAAGGCATAGGCCGTGGAGCCGGTGGGCGTGGCGAGCACCACGCCGTCGCAGCCGAAAGAGGTCAGCGGACGCTCATCCACTTCGGTGACCACCTCGAGCATCCGTTCACGGTTGCCCTTTTCGATGGCTGCCTCGTTGAGGGCCCAGGTGTGCCAGATTTTCTGCCCGCGCACCCAGACCTGGACGTCGATGGTCATCCGCTCCTCCACCGTGTAATCACGGCTGGCGATCCATTCAACGGTCTGTGTGAGGTCGGCCCGCTCGCTTTCAGCCAGAAAGCCCACATGGCCCAGGTTCACGCCAAGCAGCGGAACGTCCACCTCGCGGACCAGTTCCGCGGCACGGAGGATGGTGCCGTCACCGCCGAGCACCATCACGAGCTCCACATCGGGCAGCTGGACATGGTCGTGGAGGACCTCGACGGGCTCCTCCAGCCTGCCGAAAAAACCCTCCATGTCGTCCAGCTCAGATTTCTGCATCACCGGGATGATGCCGGAAGCGTGCAGTTGGACGCACGCTTCCCAGGCAGCCTTCAGGGATTCTTCGCGGCCGGTGTGGGCAAGTACCAGTACACGCCTGCTCATCGGATTCCGCTCTCTAATGGTTCGGCCAGATATTTCCGAGCAACGCAGCCACGGCTGCGCCCCGCTCTTCGATCTTAGGCAAGTCTTCGGCAATTCTTCGTTTTATCCACAGGAAGTATTCGACGTTTCCGTCCTGCCCGGGCAGTGGACTGGTAGCCAGTCCGCAGAGTTCGAGGCCCGCTTCGATGGCAGCACCAGCCACTTTACCGACAGCCATCCTGCGTTCGCGCTCGGACGTGACCACGCCGGTGCGCCCGAGCCGCTCCTTTCCGATCTCGAACTGCGGCTTGACCATGACCACCAGATCTCCGCCGGGGGCGGTGCACGCGGCCAGCGGCGCCAGGACGAGCGTCAGCGAGATGAAGGACAGATCGGCCACCGTCAGTTCCGCCGCGCCGCCGATCTGGTCCGAGTCCATGTAGCGGACGTTCAGGCCCTCGTGGACGCTAACCCGCGGATCGTCCCGGAGCTGCGGCACGAGCTGCCCGTGCCCGACGTCGACCGCCACCACGTGCGCCGCGCCGCGCCGCAGCAGGACGTCAGTAAAGCCGCCGGTAGAAGCACCGGCGTCAAGGCACCTTTTACCGCCGACGGCGACGGCGGGAAACGCGTCCAGGGCGCCGGCGAGCTTGTGGCCGGCCCGGCTGACGTACGTGTCCGTGGCGTCGTCCGCCACCGTCAGCTCACGGTCGTCGGGGATCTGGAGCGATGCTTTGGCCAGCACGTCGCCGGCGGAGGACACCCTGCCGTCCGCGATGAGCCGCGCGGCGTGCGTGCGGGACCTCGCCAGCCCGCGGCTGACGAGCATCTGGTCGAGTCTTGTCATGTCAGGCGGCACCGGTCCCGGACGGGGTGTCTGCCCCGGAAATGTCTTGGTTCAGCGCGTCAAGTAAGGCGTCATGCATCTCTGTGTAAGCGGCGGGATGCTCCGAAACCGGAAGACCGGGGATCTCCAGGACCCGTTCGAGGATTGCCTGGACTCTACCGTCTTCACCGTTTCCGGCGGATCCCGGCCCGTCAAAACCATCCGCGGGCAGCTCTGGCCAGGCCATTGGGGGTGCGGTTTCGATAGCGCCGCCGGCGTTCAGCTCTGTCATGGCACCAGTCTATTGACCGAGCCACTCAAGAGCGGGAGCCGTGGCCTCGGCGGCGTGCGGGTTCGCCGCCCACCAGGCAGCGCAGGCCGCGCGCCAGGAATCGAGGCTTTCCTTGCCGCCGGTGATCTGGACCACGTCTCCATTGGCGGAGGCGGTGGAATCACCGCAACGGAACATGCCGCCGTCGTTCTCCACAGCGGGGTACGGCTCGTACAACTCGGTCAGGTCGTTGATGAGGAATCCTGGCCGTTCATCCGTGCGTGCAGCGAGGATCGTCTCACGGGTATCGACGCCGGTCAGTACGGCGACGGTGGCGAAGCCCGCCCTGTTGCCGCCCAGGATGTCGGTGTCCAGCCGGTCCCCCACGACGAGCGGCCGCTCCGCCCCGAGGCGCTTGGCAGCAGCATGGAACAGCGGAGCCTCCGGCTTGCCTGCGACGAGCGGCGTCTGGCGCGTTGCCGCTGCGACGGCGGCCACGAGGGTGCCGTTGCCCGGCGCCATTCCGCGGGCCTGCGGAATGGACATGTCGGTGTTGGTGGCGACCCACAAAGCGCCGCCGGCCACAACATAGGCTGCTTCCGCCAGATCCTTCCAGCCGATTTCCGGGTTGAAGCCCTGCACCACGGCCACAGGCTTGCCCTCGGCATTGTGCACAGGCTTCAGGCCCACCAGCTCAATTTCATGGGCCAGGGCGGGGCTGCCGGTAATCAGCACGGACGCGCCGGCAGGAACCAGTGCTGCCAGGAGTTCCGCGGCCGCCTGCGAGGAGCTCACCACTTGGTGGTCTTCGGCTGGGGCGCCGAGCTCGCGCAGATGGGAAGCGACCTGAGCCGGCGTCCGGGAGGCGTTGTTGGTCACGTAGCCGAGACCGACGCCGATGCCTTCGAGCCGCTGCAGTGATTCCACCGCTCCCGGGATGGCATGCGGGCCGGCGTAAACCACTCCGTCCAGGTCGGAGAGCAGCGCGTCGAAGCGCGAAATCAGGTGGGTGTCAGTCATGCGTTCCTAGTTCTCCGAGCCTTCGGGCCGGCGGTCCTCGTGGTGTGCTTCGGGGTCAGCCGACTCCCAAGGCTGGCTGTCGCCGGCCTGGCTGTCGCCGGACTGGCTGTCGCCGCCGGACTCGGCGCCGTCTTCTGTTTCGTCCTCGGTTTCGTCGACAGGTTCAACGGAGTCGACATCGGATTCGGCGTCATCTGACTCAAAGTAGTCCGCTTCGACGTCGTCAATGTTGTCACCTGCTGCCCGGCCCGCCGTCGTTGCTTCGGCTTCCGGGCTGACCTCGGCCGCGCGCTGGGCGGAAGTGGTGCTGGCCTGCTCGGGAGCCGCATCTGCTGCCGCCTGGGTAATCAGCCGACGGCGTTCGGCTTCCTCGCGGGCTTCCTCTTCCTCGTCCCAGCCGAGGTCGATGATGTCCGGCTCCTCGGAAACGCCCTGTCCCAGGGCTTCCTCGGCAACTACTGCCTGGCGCTGCCACTTCTCGGATTCGCTTCCACGGCCCGCTGCCGCCAGGGCATCTGCGTAGGCGCGGAACAGCCGCGGGCTGTAGGAGAAGGCACGATTAATGTCCAGCTGCGGTATCTCCAGTTCGGCCACGGCAGCTTCCAGCTGGCCCAGGTCAGAACGGGCACCGGAAGCAACAATCGCCAGTTCCACCTTGCCGGGAGCGTCCAGGTCCTGGGCTTCCTCCGAGCGGACGACGTCCAGGGCACGGTCCGGCCGTCCGAGTCCGCGTTCGCAGTCAGCCATGACAGGAAGGTGCACGTTGGAGCCGCTGATCCTGCGGTATGTCCTGAACTCGCGCAGGGCCTCGCCGTAGTGTCCGGCGGCGTAGGCCGTCAGCCCAACGGCTTCGCGGACAGCGGCGAGGCGTCCGCCGCGGCGGCTGGCGGCAAGGGCGTGCTGGAAGGCAAGCTCGGGCTCTTCGTCGATGAGGCGGCCGGCCATGACAAGGTGGCGCGCCACCCATTCAGCGCTCTTGGCTTCCAGGGTTTTGATCTGATGCTGCGTGGCGCGGTCTAGCTCCTTGCCCGTAACGTCCTCGTCGATCTCGGGAGAACGTTCACGCTCCGGGCGGTTTGCGCTGCGGAGGTCCCGGGCATTGGGGACGCGGACCGGACGGTCTTCTTCCCTGTCACGGCCGAACTGGCGCGGGCCGGATTCGCCCCGGTCAAAGCTGCGCGGAGCCCGTTCCTGCCGGTCGCCGAACGGCTTGCGGTTCTCGCCGCCGCCGAAGCTGCGGCGCTCTCCCTCGCCCTCACGGCGCGGACGGTCACCAAACGGCTTGCGCTCACCGCCACCGAAACCGCGCCGCTCTCCGTCACCTTCACGGCGCGGACGGTCACCAAAGCTGCGGCGCTCTCCCTCGCCCTCACGGCGCGGACGATCACCAAACGGCTTGCGCTCACCGCCACCGAAACCGCGCCGGTCCCCCTCGCCCTCACGGCGCGGACGATCACCAAACGGCTTACGGTCACGATCAAACGGCTTACGCTCACCGCCACCAAAACCGCGCCGCTCTCCCTCGCCCTCACGGCGCGGACGATCACCAAACGGCTTACGGTCACGGTCAAACGGCTTACGCTCACCCTCGCCCTCACGACGGGGCCGGTCGCTAAATGGCTTACGATCGCCATCACCGGATGCACGGTGCGGACCGTCCGCGCCTCGCCCGTCCCTGGCCCGGAAGCCGCGGGGGTCTCCCCCGGAGTTGTTGGTCCCCCTAAATGGGCCGCCGCCCTGCGAGCGGTTACTCCCCGAATTTCCGCGGTCATGCCCGCTGCGATTGCCGCCGTTGTGCTCAGCCATGGTGGATTCCTCCTGTAGTGAGCCGATCACTGGCGCGATGCGCAGCCGCTCTTATCCGTGTTTTATTGTCCTGCGCAACCCGGATTGAACTAGCCCGGCGTCCGCATATCTCCTTGCAATTCTAGGCGAGAGCCGGTCCAGTCACTAACGTCCGGGCCGGTGGGAGGACGGGCGTGGGGATCGTCACAGGCCTTCCTGCCTGGCCGCTGCCTGGTCCCAAAGCGCGGCCCCACGGTACGGTCCCACAGCCCGGTCCCACGGCCCGGTCCCCAGACGTGGCCGGACGGGCAGCCCCATGTCCATTTCTGCCCCCTCTTGGTTCCACAGGGAAACTCCAAGCACTTGTGCCGAGACTGAGCCGAAGAGCAGGTGCCGAGGGGGAGCTATGAAGCAGTCAACCGCGAGGGTAATGGCGGCCGGGGCCATTGTCCTCGGATGCGGCGTCCTGGCCCTTGTCGTTTCCTACTACACAGGTGCCGGTTCCGAAACCGGCATACTGAACAGGACGGGACAGGCAGTTGTCTGGGGCCTGCCCATCGTCAAACTGGGTTTCAACGTCACCGCCGCCTGCTCCATCGGGTCTCTGGTGCTCGCGTTATTCGCTTTGCCACCCGAGGGGAAGGCGTTCAGTCAGGCGGTCACTTTTGCCGGCGTCTCGGCTGCCTTGTGGACGGCAGCCGGAGCGGCCATGAGCTTCCTGACCTTCCATTCACTCGCCAATCTCCCATTGTTTTCGGAGGGGTCAGACACAGCGTTTGTCAGTTTCCTCACGGACGTCGACGCCGGCAGGCTGAGTGCCCTGGCCGTGCTTATCGCTGCTGCCGTGACAGTTTTTTGTTTTACAGCCCGCACGCAGCAGGGCACGTCCCTGGCTGTGCTGCTTGCGCTTGCGGGGCTGGTTCCGCTGGCGCTGAACTCGCATGCCACGGGCAGCGGCACCCATCCCGACGGCACCGTCTCGGTGGTGATGCACATGGCCGCCGCCGCTGTCTGGCTCGGAGGGCTCCTAGCTCTTGTCGGGTTGCGCAGGTCTTTTGCGGCGGCCACGGTCACAACGGTGGTCCGGCGGTATTCGACCCTGGCATTGGTCTCCTTCGTGGCTTTGGCTATCTCGGGGCTACTGGCCGGCTGGGCCGGCATAGGATCCCTGGACGGCCTCGCTACTCCCTACGCAACGCTCCTGGCGGCCAAAAGCGCTGCCTTCATTGTTTTGGGTATTTTCGGCGTGCTTCACCGGAAGTGGGTCCTTGCCGCACTCGAACGAAACCCCGAGAGGGCTACCCTGACCTTCACCCGCTTGGCTGTCGCCGAACTGGCAGTCATGGGAGCCGCGTCCGGTATGGCTGCGGCGCTTGCCCGTACGCCTCCCCCTGCTGTCACCGGAACCGGCGTCGTCGACGAAACCCCGCAGATTTCTTCAATTGCCGAAGCCTTCTCCAGCTGGAAACCGGACCCGCTCTGGAGTCTCCTCTGTGGTTTGGCCGTCTTCCTGTACCTCGCCGGACTGCGCCGGCTGCGATTGCGGGGTGGCTTCTGGCCGGCCTACCGGACTGTCGTCTGGCTGCTGGGCATGGCGCTTCTGTTTATCGTCACAAACGGCGGACTCCACGTCGCCCAGGAGTCTCAGATCAGTGCCCACGTCCTGACCCAGATGACCATCACAGCGCTCGTCCCGCTGTTCCTTGTGCCCGCGTCACCGCTCACCCTGGCGGAACTCACAGTCCAGCGACGGGACGACGGAACGATTGGAGCCGCCGAAGTCGTCACCGCAGTCCTCCGGCCAATGCTCGCCCTAACGGCGGCACCAGTCATCCCTGCGATGGGCCTCGCCGCAACACTGACCGTGTTGTATTACACCCCTCTGCTGGAGAGCTCATCCCGTACCCAATCCGGGTATGCCGCCATGACATCGCTGGCGTTGCTCTCCGGCTGCCTGTTCACGGCCTCGGTGATTCGCCCGTTCCCCGGGCAGCGGGCATCGGCCCTCACCACCAGGCTGTTGGCTCTTGGCGTTGCCGCTGTACTTTACGGCTTGCATGGCTGGGCGCTTGCCCAGCAGCCCGACCAGCTGCCTGACGCCAGGAGACAGCCGTGGCAGATATCTGTCGATCCGGCCTTTGACGTTTCAGCCGCGGTGGGCGCAGAGCCAGCAGGCATGGCGATGTGGTTCCTCGCAGCAGGCACCCTCTGCGTGGCGGCCGCCGTCGTGCTTTTTCCAGTGCGCCGCAAGGCGGGCGTTGCGGACAATGTCCGGGGCGAAAGCGCGGCGGCAAGGGAGCTGGTGCCGGCCGCCGACTCCGCCGCCGTAGCCACTCCGGAATGCGAAGCCCACCCAAACGGGTCCCCCCAAGCCGGCCGCCCACCCGAAAGCTAAGCCACTCAAGATTTTCGCAGGGTGGGCCAACCACTCTTTATCTAAAGCAATTGGACTTTTGGCGTTACAGGAGGTAGCCATGTCAGTTTCACGCCGTCAGGCGCTGCAAATCGGTGGAGTTGGAATTCTTGGTGCCATGGCGTTGGCCGTGCCGCTGACGTCGGTCAACGCCAAATCGGCCAGTCTGCTGGACCCCCGGAACATGCCTAGGCCCTACCAGCGGATGCTCCCGATTCCGCCGGTGCTCAAGCCCAAGAGCACAACACTCGGCGCCGACGGCCAGAAGACGCACCTCTACCAAATCGAGCAGACTGTCGGCATGGCGAGCATCGTTCCCGGGCTGAGCACCCCGATCCTCGGCTTCAACGGATTGTTCCCGGGCCCCACCATCAAGGTGAACCAGGGCGAACGAATCACGCTGGAAATGGACAATTTGTTGCCGCTCTTCCACCCGCAGTGGGGCTACCGGCTGGACACCTCCACCCACCTCCACGGCTCTGCCTCGCTGCCCCAGTTCGACGGCTACGCTAATGACCTCACTGGCCGCGGACTATGCAAGGACTACGAGTACCCCAACTTCCAGCCCGCCCGCACCCTGTGGTACCACGACCATGCCGTCCACCGCACCGCACAAAGCGTGTATTCAGGTCTCGCCGGCCAGTACCACATCCACGATGCGGTGGAGAGAAGCCTGCTGCCGCAGGGCCAATTCGACGTTCCGCTGACCATCTCCGACGCCATGTTTTCCCGGAATGGCTCCCTCGGCTACAACGACAACACGCACTCCGGACTGTGGGGCGACGTCATTCTGGTCAACGGGGCGCCTTGGCCTGTCATGAAGGTCCAGCGCCGCATTTACCGCTTCCGTATCCTCAATGCATCCATCTCCCGCTCTTACAGGTTCCAGCTGAGCACCGGGGATCCCATGACAATGGTAGGAACCGACGGCGGTCTGATGCCTTCAGCCCAGCGGGTCACCTCATGGCGGCAGGCAGGTGCGGAACGCTACGAGATCCTCATTGATTTCTCCAAGTACCCCGTGGGCAAGCGCGTTGAACTTCGCAATCTGTCGAACGAAAACAATGTCGACTATGACTACACCGGAAGGATCATGGCGTTCGATGTTACGGGTGACCCGGTGGACACCTCCGGCCCCGCCGCCAGGGTGATGCCGACGCTGCTCGCCGGAAGCGCGGCCATGAGCTTGATGCCGAAGGACGCGGTCAAGACCCGGCACATGCGGGTCAAGAGGGACGGCGAGATTTGGACCATAGGCGGCATGACTTGGGACGACGTCATCCAGAGCGGGTACAAGAAAGTCCTGGCCGATCCGGACCTGAACGACGTCGAGATCTGGGAGGTCGAGAACAGCTCAGGCGGCTGGTTCCATCCCGTGCACATCCATCTGGTGGATTTCCAGATCCTGAGCCGCAACGGCAAGGCCCCGTTCCCCTATGAGCGCGGGCCCAAGGACGTCGTGTATGTCGGTGAGGGCGAGACTGTGCGCCTGCTCATGAAGTTCGGCCCTCACCGGGGCCGCTACATGATCCACTGCCACAACCTTCCGCACGAAGACCACGACATGATGGCACAATTCAGTGTCGGCTACGACCCCAACGACCCGGACCCCAACGATCCGATCGATGCCGTAAGGCCCCACCCCATCGACGAGACTGCAGCTGCTCCGGTTGAGCCGGTAGAACAGCCCGCCCCGACCTCCGGAATGACTTCAACCGCTCAAGCAACGCAGACCGCTCAACCAACACAGAGCAGCAGTACGGCCGCACCCACCCAAACAGCAGCTCCCATGACCACACAGCCAACGGCGCAAATAGACGTTGTCACGATCACGACGGCCAGGCACCGACTGAACAAGGACATCGCCTTCGCCGGAACATCCACGTTCACAGGTACTTCGACCGGTGCCAGCGTGGTCCTGTATGACGTCACTCCCGGGCGCACAGCGACTCGCGTCGGCGCCGCGCTGATCAATTCCCTCGGGAACTGGTCCTGGTCGACCAAGCCCGGACCCTCACGGCAAATCACTGTCGTCAGGGCGGACTCGGGCCGCGGCGGCACAGCGACGGCAAACGTACGAACCAGCTAAGTTAGCCGGCGGCCCCTGGTTGGGCCTGCCGAACGGCAGGTTCTGAGGGAGGGTCCCGGGTTTGCGGGGCAGGTTCTGAGGGAGGCTCCGGGTGAGCCCTGCGGGTTCTGGGGGGAGGGCCCGGGTTTGCGGGGCAGGTTGTGAGGGAGGGTCCCGGGTTTGCGGGCCGGGTTCTGAGGGAGGATCCCGGGGTTCACGGGCGGGTTCTGAGGGAGGATCCCGGGTTTGCGGGCCGGGTTCTGAGGGAGGATCGCCGTGGGACAGGCCAAGGGGTTAGACGGGCAGGGCCCGCTGGTTGGGCCTGTCGAAACCGGGGTTGCCGTGGTGGGTGTTCACTCTTGGTGTTAATGAGCGAAGGCCCCGACACGTGGTGTCGGGGCCTTGCTGTAATGGTTGTCCGGCGGTGACCTACTCTCCCACACCCTCCCGGGTGCAGTACCATCGGCGCTGTGGGTCTTAGCTTCCGGGTTCGGAATGGGACCGGGCGTTTCCCCCACGCTATGACCGCCGTAACCCTTGTACCCGGCCCCCCGGGCGGTGGCCTGGGGG
>NZ_JAGGPJ010000053.1 GCF_018613875.1 Arthrobacter sp. ISL-28
AATCGTCCCCTGTCTGGGTGGTGTGTGTTTGCCTATGCCAGTCCCGAGCAACTGCTGCGGTCCTGGAAACTTGCTTGCACTCCCCCTCGGAACATGTTCGACCGAACAACTTGGAAAAAGCTTGGGATTTCTTAAACCGGCCCCAGTTTAGGGGTTTAAGAATCTGTCGGTGAGTTGATGACCACGCGTCAGTAGGTTTGGCTCCGTGCTGGTCCAGGGCCGGCTGCCAGTATTCCTTGTCGTTGACCCAGTCGATCATGTGGGAGATCAGGGACTGGCCCGCGAAAGTGACCGGGACGGACGGAAAAACACGCCGACCTAGGCCCGCTTCCAGATTGCGATCCAGTCCAGGTAGACATGCCCTGCCGTCTGCGGCAACGGACAGCGAGGAAGGCACGACTCGGTCTGGAGAATATAGTGCATTGGTGTTGCCGGCGTCGCTGTTGTACTGGCTCCCAATGACCGGCCGTCGAGGAAAAATTCGACCTTGCCCGGACTCCACTCGATCGTGGCTACATGCCAAGCCATGAGGGTCGAGTATGACTGGAACATGTCAGACGCAGAAGGATCATTTCCCGTGTAATGGGCAGCGCCATAAAAGGTTTTTGCGAGGTCCCCCTCGGGGAAATCGATCTCTCCGTCCCGGGGCCATACGCCGCTATCGGGCCAAAGGAGCCAAGCGATTTTGAAGCCGCGCAGTGAATCGGCCTTCAATCTCACCGAAATTCTCCCGTACAGCAAGCTGTTGTGTCGCGGTAGCAGGCCAGCGCCAGCGCTGTTGTTCGGAACCTTGGGGGTGGGCGCCGCACCCATTGAGATGCCCCCCTCCGTGTGGAGGTACCAGTCCAGCATGCCATTCTTAACACTCAGCACTTTGGACGGGTAATAGCCGGATTTCGCTCCCTTTTGACCGGCGGTATCCGGTGTTCCATCTTTATACCCTGCACTCCATTTCGCGGAGTAATCCGCACCTGGAAAAGCGCCGATCGGCACATCGCCTTTGTCGAATTCCTCCCGAAAAACCTGCTTCCAACCCGGAAGATCGCCTGTCGGCAGTTTGTGCACCGAATCGATGGAAGGCTGCTCCAAAGGCGCCGCCGCGGGCTGTTTCGTGGCACGGAGTTCCGGCGCGGGCCTGGGTGCTGCTGTCTGTGCCGCGGTCCGGGGTGCCGCAGTCCGGGGTGCTGCCGCTGAGGATGATGCTGCGGCGCGGGGTGTTGCCGCGGCCCGTGATGGCTTGACCGACGGCAGTGCTGTAGATGACTCGGACGGTTCCGCTGTGGGCAGACGATCCGGAGGAAGCCGCTGTGCTTCCATGGCCACCGGGCCGGCCATAATGCCGCACGCCGTGAGCATCGCCGCCGCGGCGAACACACCAAAGCGCTGTATGCGGCGTTTTTGGTGATGACTGCGCGCTGGGTGGGCCATGGGGAAAGTATGGCATCGGGACTTGGGGGTTTCCAAGGATTCTTAAACCCCTAAAACTGGGCCCAGTTCAAGAAATCCCAACCTTTTTACAAGTTGCTCGGATGAACATATTTTCGAGGGGAAGTGCATGCAAGTTGCCGGGACCGCAGCAGCAGTCGCTTCGATTTCTCGTGTCCAGCCGGGGAGGCGAGATCGAGACAGAACTGGTTGTCCGTGCCTGCAAGGCTGGCCTGCGGCTTCCTGCCGGTAGCCACGTCAAAGCCGTCCAGGGGATCCTTGGACATTCCCCGGGCGCGATGACGCTGGACATCTACGTCGACCTGTTCGACGACGACCTGGATGCCGTCGCGGACGCCCTGGATGCCGTTGTTTCACGACTGGATGTGGCCAAAATGTTGCCACGGACGGCTGTCGGGGAATGACGAAGGCCCCTACTTCCCTTTGCTACAAGGAAAATAGGAGCCTTCATTTGGGTGGCAGATGAGGGATTCGAACCCCCGTAGGCGTTGCCAGCTGATTTACAGTCAGCCCCCTTTGGCCGCTCGGGTAATCTGCCGAACTTCAAAGAAGTTACCCGGGTTATTGCTTCCAGTAACCGCGGGCAAGACAACTTTACAGAACTTCTGCCGAAGAATCGAATCGAGCCAAAATCGGCTCAAAAAGCCCGGAAAATCAGGCCTCTCCGAGAATGCGCCCCGCCAGTTTCGACTCGAAGCGGAGGGCCTGCTCCTCGGTGATCTGGTTGAGCTGCACCGCCCGCTGGAGGTCCGCGTGTACGCCATCGAGCCTCGCTGAGGCCTCTGGTGCGGGGCTGAGGATGATCGACGCGGCCACCGCAGCGGCGGTAACCGAGGTGGCGGCGGTGGCCATCACCCCGGCGGCGGCGGTGGTGGATCGGCTGACATAGCGGACTGCCTTGGGGGTCATTGCGTTCCTTCCGGTGCGGCTTCCAACACCTTCAACTCTGCCCAGCGAACCTTCGTTCCCGCCGAGCCTCCGCTAGGAGAGAACTGTGAAGGGAGGTTCACGTTCACAACCAGCCCATCCGTACTACGCTGGAATGCAGATATCAACGCCCCGCCAGGGCGAAGCAACCACCAAGCATAAGGAGAGTCATGGCAGGCGAGTCCACGTTCGACGTCGTAAGCAAAGTAGACAAGCAGGAAGTGGCGAACGCCCTGCACCAGGCGCAGAAGGAACTGGCGCAGCGCTACGACTTCAAGGGCGTCGGAGCCGAGGTTGATTTCAGCGGCGACAAGATCCTCATGAAAGCGAACTCCGAAGAGCGGGTCCTCGCCGTTCTGGATGTGCTGCAGTCCAAGCTGATCCGCCGCGGGATCTCGCTCAAGTCCTTGGATACCGGCGAGCCCTACGCGTCCGGCAAGGAATTCCGGCTGGAGGCCTCGATCAAGGAAGGCATCGCGCAGGATCTCGCCAAGAAGATCAACAAGCTGATCCGCGACGAAGCCCCCAAGTCCGTCAAGTCCCAGATCCAGGGTGACGAACTTCGCGTGACCTCCAAATCCCGCGACGACCTCCAAGCCACCATGGCTCTGCTGAAGGACTTCGACGAGGCTGACCTCCAGTTCGTCAACTTCCGCAGCTAAGATCAGGTTTACCCTGTGATTACTGGGAACTTGCTTCCGTAGTCCGCAGAGAGTCCGCATCTCCGAGGACCGCAGCGATCAGCCTTGATCCTGCGGTCCTCGTTTTGTCTTCTGGCGGTGGCCCCGCCCCATGCAGGGGTAGAGCGGGGCCACCTACCGAGGCCTCAGAAGGCGTGCACCGTCGCGGCACCGGATGCGCCGGACTATACCCACCACAAATCAAGGAATGCGCACCAAGAAATCAAGGAACAGGAAGCCCCGCTAGTCGTAGTGACCGGCGAAATAGGGGACAGAGGTGCGATTCTCGGTTGACATCGAGGCCATCCAGGCTCTCAACTGCCAAGTCGCCGCCCCGCCCGTGAAGCCGGCCAGGAACACCAAAATCGGCAGCCAGACGGCCCGCCGCAGAGCCCACGCCAACAACGTCAGAAACGGGCTCAAAGAGACGCCAGACGTCCGGCGTCACCAGATAGAAAGCGCGGGAAAGTACGACGCCGGGATGTCACCTGAGGGGCCGGCCCGCCATACGCTCCAGCCGGGCGATGCGGTCCTGCATGGGCGGGTGCGTTGCGAACAGCCTGGTCATCGCGCCTCCACGGAACGGATTCGCGATCATCAGGTGCGAGGTATTGACCAGCCGCTGGTCCTGCGGCAGCGGGGCCGCCTGAACGCCCTGGTGGATCTTGTGCAGCGCTGAGGCGAGCGCCAGCGGATCTCCGGTGAGCTGCGAGCCGTCCTCGTCGGCGTCGTACTCCCTGGTCCGGGAGATGGCCACCTGGATGAGCGACGCCGCGAGCGGGGCCAGCAGCGCCATTGCGATGAGGGCGAGCGGGTTCGAGTTGCGGCGGTCACCGCCGCCGAAGAACAGCAGCATCTGTCCCACGGAGGTGATCACGCCGGCTACGGCCGCAGCAACGGACGAGGTCAGGATGTCGCGGTTATACACGTGCATGAGCTCATGGCCCAGGACACCGCGGAGCTCGCGGGGGCTCAACAGCTGCAGGATCCCCTCGGTGCAGCAGACAGCGGCGTTCCGCGGATTGCGGCCCGTTGCGAAAGCATTCGGGGCCATGGTGGGTGACACGAAAATACGCGGCATGGGCTGGTTGGCGCGCATCGATAACTCACGCACCATTTGGTGGAGCTGCGGGGCCTGCAGTTCGGACACCGGATACGCCTGCATGGAACGCAGCGCGATCTTGTCACTGTTCCAGTACCCGTAGGCGGTGGTTGCCACGCCGATCAGCGCCATGATCCAGATGGGCGTCGAACTACGCATGCTGGTCCCGATCAGTGCGCCCAGTCCCAGCAGAACCGCCCACAGCACCCCGAAAAGTGCCGCCGTCTTCAGCCCGTTGTAGTGTTTGTGCATTTCTGCCTCCACTCACGACTCCACCAATATCGCTACGGAACCGGGTTCCGTGCGTCGTACTTCAAGAAGCCGGACTGCCAGCGCGCCACCGCCCAGGCCACCGCAATGCACAGAGCACCGCCGACCAGCAGGACCCAGCCCTCACTGAGAATTTTAGTGCCGCCGCCGGCAAGCATGTCGCCAATCCTCGGACCTCCAGCAACCACCACGATGAAGACACCTTGGAGTCGTCCACGCAGGTGGTCGGGCGTGGCCGCCTGCAGGATGGTGGTCCGGAAGACAGCGCTCACGGAGTCTGCGATTCCGGCCAGGGCACAGCACAGGGCCGCCGGCAGCAGCCACAGCGTCACTCCGCCGGAGCCGGATCCGCCGGCCAAAACCACCACCAGCCCGAAGCCTGCAATGGACGCACCCCAGCCCATGACCGACCAGACCACTGCACTGCCCTGCTTCCGGATGTGACCCAACGGCCCCGAAAACAGACCCGCCAGGAAAGCCCCGACCGCCGTGGAGGCCAGCAGAATCCCCACAGTGGTTTCCCCACCTCCGATCATGAGGGCAGCCACGGCAGGCAACAGTGCCCGCGGCTGGGCGAAAATCATGGCCACGAGGTCGATGATGAAGGTCATGCGGAGGTTGGGGCGCTTGCCCAGGAACCGGAAGCCCTCCACCACGGAACGCAGTCCCGCACGGCCTGCCTCCTTCCCAGGCGGCATGGGCGGAAGTCTGAGGAGCGCCCAGAAGGCGAAGGCAAAGCTCACGAGATCAATGGTGTAGGTCCAGCCGAAGCCGACAGAGGCCACCAGGACACCGGCCAGCAGCGGCCCGGCCGTCATGGCCAGGCCAAAGGTGACCATGCTGAGGGCGTTGGCGGCCGGCAGGAGTTCTTTGCGGACCAGCACGGGAATGATGGCACTGCGGGCTGGCTGGTTGATGGCCTGCGCCCCGCTTTGCACCGCCACAAGGGCGTACAGAAGCCACACATTTCCCGCCTGCAGCCAGGCTTGGAGGGCCAGCCCGCCGACTGTAAGCCACAGCACCGAGGCGGAGAGGAGCGCCACGGTGCGGCGGTCGTGGGAGTCTGCAATAGACCCGCCGAGCAGGCCGCCGACTACCAGCGGCACAAGGGCAAAAATACTCAGCAGTCCCACGTAGAGGCTCTCCTGCGTCAGCCGGTACACCTCCAGGCTCACGGCCACGAGCGTGAGCTGGCTCCCCACGTTTGAGATGGCCGAGCCCAGCCACAGCCGGCGGAAGGCGGGGCTTTCGCGCAGCGGAGTTATGTCAGCCAGAAGTTTTCCCACCCGGCAACTCTAGCGGCGGTGAATTCGCCCGATGGACCGCGGGCGGTTCAGCACATCCGTGAACTTAGCCAAGCCTTATTGTGATCTACTCAAAATAAGTGGTTCAATGGGAACATGACGGAGCACTCGGAAAGCCACGAAGCATGGGCGACCGCCCTGCGCGCCCACGGCCGCCGGGTGACTAAACAGCGGCTGGCAGTGCTGGCCGCCGTCGAACATCACCCCCATTCCCCGGCCGACAGCATTCTGGCCGCGGCGCGCGAGGAGCTTCCTGAGCTGACCGCCCAGTCCGTCTATGTGGTTCTCGGTGACCTCACAGATCTGGACATGCTCCGTCGCTTCGAGCCGCCGCACTCCCCGGCACTATATGAGACCCGCGTCGGCGACAACCACCACCACGCCATCTGCATCAGCTGCGGCCGGGTGGAGGACGTCGACTGCGCTGTCGGCCATGCCCCGTGCCTGGTCCCGCACTGGAACGAGAATTCCCGCCCCATGACCATCCAGATCGCCGATGTGATGTACCAGGGCATCTGCGGGGACTGCCAGCGGGCCCAAAAACTTCCTTCTGAACGCAACTGACAAATAATCAAGAAAAAATAGGAGAAAGATGACTTCGAACATCTCTGCGCCTGCCGTGTCCACGACACAGTCCGGTGCCCCCGTCACGTCTGATGCCCACTCCAAGGCTGTCGGCGCCGACGGTGCCATCATCCTGACCGACCACTACCTGGTCGAGAAGCTGGCCCAGTTCAACCGCGAGCGGGTTCCGGAGCGCGTGGTGCACGCCAAGGGCGGCGGCGCCTTCGGCAGCTTCAAGACCACCGAGGACGTCTCGAAGTACACCAAGGCCGCGTTCCTGCAGCCCGGTGTTGAGACCGAGATGCTGATCCGTTTCTCCTCCGTTGCCGGCGAGAACGGCTCCCCGGACA
>NZ_JAGGPJ010000054.1 GCF_018613875.1 Arthrobacter sp. ISL-28
CCTGCCCCCACGCCGGCAGCGCTCCAATCCCCGTGTCATCAAACGCAAGATGTCCAACTGGCCACTCAAGCGAATACCAAAGACACCTAAGTAAACGGCATTGGATTTAGCAGAGATTTTTTTCGCCTCGTCCATGAGAGCAAAACATACCCTTTACATAGACCCCCGGGGACATGTCGTTAAATGTAATTGTGATGCAGTGCTAGCGGTGGACGACTTCCGCCAGCCATGCGCACGGAGGCGGAAGCAATGTCTGCCTGAGCCAGCGGGCGACCTGCGAGGGCGGACCTCGACGCTGCGGCGAAGGCCAGCCTGCCGAGCCACCTCACTGCGGTGCCTGGCGCAAACTGGGGTTAGTGTGCCTAGGCAAAACGCCTCGACCTTGCCTAGGCAGTGGCTATGAATCGGTATTTTCCCTTCCCACCGCTCTGTTGAGAGTTGGTGCTGCTCTGCCGCGATCGCCACCCGTGGCTGGACATCGCGGCTCAGAGAATGGTCACGTCTCCGGGCTCTCCCAGTCGTCGCTCTTCCTGAACTCCTCCGATGCGGCGTTCCAACTCCTCGGGGTGCGAGATGGGCAGCAGGCGGTGGGGGCTCCAGAGGGGCAGGCGTGTTGCAGCGGTGTACGTTCGAGGACCGGCTTGCGGGCGGCAGATTCAGCTGGAGGAGGCAGGCTGGTCAGGGCGAGCCAAGTCGGCCTGGATCGCGCGGATGATCGAGGCGAGGATTCCGGACGCGAGAAGTCCTGACCCCAGCGGACCGGCGGAATTCCCCCCAGCGGTGGCAAGCGCCGAAGCGCGGACCGGGCTCCGGCACTCATGTGCTCGAGTTGCCAGTGGATCTCGTCGTCGACCGTCTGGAGCCGATCCGGCGCCGCCAGTCCGGCCGCTTTCGCGGCATACGCGGCTGCCCCCAAGGCGTGCGCGCCCATGTGAGCGACGGCTGCGGCTTGTGTGGCAGACCGGGCGGCAGCCACCGCAGCAGGGCTATTCACGTCGCGTGCGGCACGGCCAGCAACAAACCGCCGGCGGATCTCTTCGGCGGCACTGAGCTCACCGCGAGCGAAGGCTCGGGCTCGGGCGATGGCGTAGCGGGGGCGACCATCTGCCGGAGCCTCTGCCTCAAATAAGGCCACGACTCGCTCAGCGCAGTCTGCGGCCCAAGTGGCGACGACGCGGCGCTCGGCCTCGCTTAGCGTCTGCGGAGAAGCCACATCAGTACCGTACACACGGCTCGCAGACCGATCTACCCTACGTGACGCGCAGTGCGACACCAGCCCCGAGAAACGCCGCCGCTGTAACCTGGACCGCTTAGTCGTAGTCGCTGTCGAGGTCTTCGTCCATGAGGCGGCGGAAGTCTCGGGAGAGGTACAGGGCCATGGCCGCTGAGTTGGTATCGTCCACGGTGACGGTCACCGTGGCGTGATCCAGCGCATGTAGGACGTGCAGGGCATGTCGGAGAAGTTCTTCGGCCAGGCCCTGGCGGCGGTGATCAGGGTGTGTGAAAAGTTCTGTGATGACCGCCCCACCGTCGCGTTCGGTGACGATGATGGCCGCGGTGATCTGCCCGTTCGGGCCGGACGTTACCAGTGAGGCCGCCTCGAGGGTCCGGCCAAGGACTTCAACCCCTGTAGTGCGGGCCCGCGCGCTGTCAGCGTCACCGGGCTGCGCAGGCCCATTGGCGCAGGCGTGCTGTTGAACACGGCGGAGTTCGGGAAGGTCCTCGGGTTCAAGGAGCCGGAGGGGGACGAGAGCCGGCCGGGTGTCTTTGTGCCCGGTCAATGCCACCAGGGTGATCGGTTCGTTCATGAGGGCCCTGCTTTCCCGACGCACGGAGGACACCGTTAACCTAGTGTCTGATATCTCGATCCCTCACGGAAGATTCAGGGCCAATGCTTCTCGCAGAGTTCACCAAACGGACATTCTCATCGTCCGGGCAACGGCTGACAGTCTCCTTGGACTTTTGAATCGCAGCGATATTGCGGCCTTTTCACGGCGCTAAATGTCAGGCTTGGGCTGCTTGCGCGCGTTGGAGCTCACGGTAGATGGTGGCACGGGAGACGTCGAAGAGTTCTGCCAGCTCCGTCTGGGTGTGGGTGCCGGCAGCGTGGACGGCGAGCAGGTGGCGACGTTTGGCTGCCGTAAGTTTGGGCTGCTTCCCGCGGAAGCTTGCCCTTCGCTTTCGCGATCGCCATCCCCTCGCGGGTTCGCATCCGGATCAGGTCGGCCTCTGCGACCATGCCAAGGACGTTGAACAGCAACTGGTCCACAGGATCGGCCGGATCGTAGACCGATCCGCCAAGACTAAGAGCAACGCCCTTCCGTGTTAGCTCGTCAGCGATATCGCGGGCGTCTGGAAGAGAGCGTGCCAGGCGGTCGAGTTTGGTGACGCCAAGAGTGTCACCGGAACGTACCGCGCGGCGCATGCCTACTTCGAAACCAAGGGCCACGTCGGCAAGATCCTGCTGGACTGTCGCCACATCGGTTGGTCGTATTTCGTTTGGTACCTATTGGTGGCTTGACGGTTTTCCTCCCGTAAGAAGGCCAACCAAGTCAATCAGCAGACCCCTGGGAGTGACTCCGCCGCTTGCCGCGGGATGCTGGCCGCCGGCTCAATGGCCGGTGCGCATGCGATCACGTGCGCAATTCACCACGGCGGACAAGTCCAGCCCATAGGTCGGCCCTTCGCCGGAACCGTATTCCTCGAGTCGGGCCGCACCGCGCTCGAAGAGCCGGAGCGCGCCAACGCTGTTGCCCCGGGCGGCGTGGGTGAGCCCGACGCAGATTTGGGCGAGTCCTTGCCAGAGGTTGCGTTCTTCGGTCGGCCCGGCTTTCCAGCGGGCTTCGAGTACCTCATGGGCGGCGAAGGGCCGGCCGGCCTCCACCAGACTCCGGGCCGAGACCAACGTCTGCGCCGGCGGCAGCGGCTCCTCCGAGACGGGCTCGACGCCGGCGCTTCCGTACGGCAGGGGCCGCCCAAGAGCGTCACGTGGCCGGGCCTGCCGCGGGCGCCTTGAAGCATCCCGATCCCTGTCACCGGTCATTGTGGTTTCCGCCCTGAGCGTTCCTTGATCTTACCGACAGTCATACGCCCAATGCTAAGACCCGGCGCCTTCGAACACGTGCGGCGCGGAGGAGGCGGTCGGCCCCGGAGCAGAAATGATTACCGTTGGTCCCGTCGCAGGGGGTGATCCTTCGGAACCTCAACCAGCACGATGCGCACTCCGCCGGGGTCCGCGATCCACATCTCCACCAGCCCCCATGGCTCCTGCTGCGGCTTGCGGATTACCGGCACCAGCCCGGCTGCCAGCAGCCGCTCGTGCTCGAGTTGGACGTCGCGGACCTGAATCCAGATCGCCAAGGCATTCCCCTGTGGATCGGCCGACCGTCCGCTGACCTCGAGAAAACCGTTGCCCAGGAAGAAGACCAGACCCGGCGCATCACGACTCCCGAACTCTCGGTAGATCGCCAAGCCCAACGTGTCCCGATAAAACCGGTGGCTCCGCTCGGGTTCGGACGGATGAAGCAGGATGCGGCTCCCAAGGACTTCCATGTTCTCTATCCTGTCCTCGAACCATGCACTTCGCTCGCCGCATGCTTGTGAATTCTTGGTGTTGCGTTCAAGGATCCCGTTGGGCGCGAGCTGTCACATCGATCGGGCGCCACCGTCGACACCGAGTCTGCTGCACCGACCGTTCCTCCAACGGGACGGTAACACCGTCCTTCGAAGTGGGACCCGAGCTAGGTCCTAAGGCCCGGTCAGGGTTCGACCGGATTGTTCACCGAGGACGCGTACGTTGCTTCCGAGGTTGGCGGGCTTCTGGCGAAGCTGTTCGTTTTCGAGCTGTGAGAGATTGAGGGCCCTGACGAGAGCTTCATTGTCGTTCCTCAGCTGCCGGAACTTTTCGGTGTCGTCTTCTCGCAGCCGCTTCAACCTGGCTACTTCCCGGCGAAGTCGGCGTTCACCGTCGGGAATGTCGCCGTGTGCCCGCACTTTTTCGTGGAAGAGGTTCTTGAGGTCGAGGTGCCGCTGCGGGAGAGCGTTTCTCGGCACACCCGCTTCTGCAGCCAGGGCCACGCGGACTCTAAGGGCACCGGGCGCTGCGCCTTGCAAGAGATTTAAGCCGGGTTTAAGGCAGTCCTTCGGGAACATTCGGGACCAACGGGAGGTTGACCCTGATGGGCACCGCGGTACCGCCGGGGAACGCTGCGGCCACCGCCGGATCCATGGGATGACCGGGGTGCCGGATTGCCCGGGCGGTGAAAGGAGACTCTTAGGAGGTTCCGATGGGTATTCTCATCTTGATCGGGCGGCTGCTTTTTGCGGCGCTGTTTCTGGTATCGGCCTACGGGCACTTCACCAGGCGGAAGATGATGGCCAGTTACGCCGCAAGCCGTGGGGTGCCGGCAGTGAGTTTCTCGTGGTCGCGACCGGCGTCCAGATGGCCGTGGGTTCGCTCATGGTCGCGCTTGGGGTTTGGCCGGACCTCGGTGCGTTGATACTTTTCCTGTTTCTCATACCGACCGCCTTTTGGATGCACGCCTTCTGGAAGGAAAGCGAACCCCGGAACCGGGCCATGGAACAGGTGCAGTTCTACAAGGATCTGGCACTGGCCGGCGCCGCCCTCGTGATGTTTGCAGCGTTCGCCGCCCTGGGCCACGACATTGGTCCCGTCATCACCGGTCCGCTCTTCAACGTCCGCTAACCACGCCCGCGCCCCGCATCTTAGATCCTAGGAATAACCGCCGAGAGCCTATGCGGTCGGCATTCCCGGAAGCGCCCGGCGGAGGGTGAACCCGCGGCATCCGTGGGGGGCCGCAGGGATTCCCACGTCCAGGGTTCACCGCTACGACTACGAACCCCCCTCGAGGAGACGATGCAGGCCTTCGCCGACGTCGTCCGGGCCGGCAAGGCGCTGTACATCGGCGTGTCCGAGTGGACGGTTGAGGAAATCCGGGCGGGAGCTGCGCTGGCCAAGGACCTCGGAATCCATCTCATTTCCAACCAGCCCCAGTACTCCATGCTTTGGCGGGTCATCGAAGAGGAAGTCGTCCCCGTCAGCGAGGAGCTGGGACTTGGGCAGATCTGCTGGTCGCCCATGGCCCTGGGCGTACTGACGGGAAAGTACACCCAGGACCAGGCCGCCCCGGCCGAGTCCCGTTTCACGGGGGAAAATGGCGAGCTCAAGTCGGAACACCGCTTCATGAAGAACGCGGTCCTTGCCCGGGTACAGGAATTGAAACCGCTGGCGGAGGAAGCCGGCTGTCCATGGCGGTCCTGGCCGTGCCTGGGTCCTGCAGAACCCCAACGTCTCCGCTGCCATCGTCGGGGCCTCCCGGCCGGAGCAACTGGCCGACAACACCAAGGCAGCCAGCGTCAAGCTGGATCCGGAACTTCTCCGACAAATCGATTCCATCCTGGAACCCGTCATCGAGCGCGACCCGAACAAAGTCGAATCCTTCACCAAACGCCCCTGACAGGCCGCCGGGATTTCGCTTCCGGCGCGAACGGCTGTCCGCTGGGCCGCCGATTTTACCACCGGGCGGGCCATATATAAACCCACGTGAGCGGGACGATTGGCGTCTTGGATGTTCCCTCAGAGATGCCGTGGAGTAGACAAAGTTAACGTCATTTGGGGCTCTGGTATGCGGTCGCCCATGCGACATATGCTGAAATGAATTGGCTCAAAGGAAGGTAGCCGCCATGTTTGCGCAGGTTCGGCGAGTTCGCCTATCGGGGCACGGAGACCGGCTTCGCCTCCGGCAGCGTGGCCGTTGGGGGCAAGATACGCTGGGGGATCTCCGCGAATGTTGCCGCGTCTCCATGGCTGTGGACAAGGCGTTTGGTGAGGCGATCCGTGGGTCAATCGCCGCTGGAGCCGGATGGCAGGAGATTGGCCGGGCACTTGGAGTCACTGAGGCTGCCCGGTCCAAGGACGACGTTATTGATGCTCTCGCCGCCAATAGACGGGACGCGTGGCGTCGGTACATCGAGTAGACCGATAAGCGAGTGCGCGGAGTTAAGGGATGTGGTCAACAAAATCTGTTCGCCCCGAACCGACCCACCGTTCCGACGCTAAATCCATCTTGGGGGTCGAGGAGAATCGTTGGCGCTGGGCCTGCGGGGAATCGTTGCAGGGATTGGAGAGCAGCTGATTGTCGTTAGAACTGCGGTGGCGGCGGCCTTGCACACCCAATTCCGGCATCGTAGCTTTGGGGGAGCGGGAGACGGCCTCCGAGATAGCCGGCTTCAGCCTGACATTTTGAGAGGAACGCGTTCCATGGCAACAGGTATCGTGAAGTGGTTCAACGGCGAGAAGGGGTTCGGTTTCATCGCTCCGGACGACGGGTCCGCGGATGTCTTCGCGCACTATTCGGCCATTGCAAGCAGTGGCTACCGCTCCCTGGAAGAGAACCAGCGAGTCGAGTTTGACGTCGTGCAGGGCCAAAAAGGACCGCAAGCCGAAAACATTCGCCCGCTCTGAACCGCATGATGCCCCAACAGGACATCGCGCTACTGATTCCGTTTCTGATTGAGGAGGAGGACCGCCTCAGTGCGGAACTCTCGGCCGCCCGTTCAGAGGCTGGCGGCGGCAGCAGCGCCGTGGAACTGGAGGAGGTCAGGGCGCGGCTGCGTCAGGTGCGGCAGGGCCTGGATGAATGCTGGGACTTGCTGCGACTGCGCAGGGCAGCACAGGTCGCCGGCGAGGTTCAAGGGCAGGCATAATCCCTTCCTGATCTTCAGCCCCGGGCCGGTTGGCCTGGAGAGTTGGACAACCAATATTCGGCTTACAGCACGAGTGGCGGCCGTACCGCATCCACACCGCTGCCCGTGAGTTGTGTGAAGAAGGCCCGCCGGTGGGGGGCCGACGAGCCTTCGGGCACTCACGCTACCGGTGGCCCCTTAGGACATCGAGTTGAGAAAGCGGTCAGCGCAGGGCTTTAGATGCTTCTAACGCCGATGTTCCGCTACCCGGTAGAGGATCCCTTATCGTGCTTCCAATCGGCTTCGAACATCGACACCTGACGTCACGCAGACTTGAACCGCGAGGCTACCGACTCACGCAAAGCCACCACATCAACGTCGCCGGCGGCGTCGGAAGTGGATCTGGCCCCGGAGACAGCCTCGTGGTCGTGACCGACGGAGTCCTGGCGTCCTTCGGAACCCTCGAGGACTTCACGAAGCACGTGGATGACGACTTCGCGAAGCACGTCGATGACGCGGTCCGCACCCAGCTCACCGCCGATCTCGCCTGCAGGCGGTGCTCGACCTCGCTCCGGCAGACAGCACAGCGGATGACGTCACGGCGCTGATCGTGCGGCGATTGCCCAACGGGCGGACCGGCGGCGCTGAGCTACCGCATTGGACAGGGCGCGCATCATGGCGACATCGGGGACGACGCTGCCTACCCCTTAACGGGGGTAGGCAAGGTTACCTAGGGTAGGGCTGCCTATGCTCCTCCGCAAGGAAGCACCGGCCGCCGTTCGGTTGAACACCGGCTCCCACAAGAACTGACGGCACTGCACTGGATGCAAAAGGACGTGTCCTTTTCGACCTAAACGTTGCCGGATCGCCAGCGCCGGGAGGGTGCTGGTCAGGCCAGCTTCCTCACGGCCTTTTTCAGGTTCATGGCCTTGAGTTGATGTTCCCGGGCCTGCCGTTCGCTGTCCTCAAGAGTCTTCTTCAAAAGTTTGACCGCGTCCTCGTTGACGTCGTCATGGGTCCGCGCGTAGGCGATTTCGGCACGAGCGTGTTCGGCGTCAAGCTCGTATCCGGCGGCGCGGGCATATTCTTCCTCCGCGGCCGTCTCCAACAGTTCCTTGGCCTGCTCAAACTCGTTATTCATGCGCTTCACCACCTGTACTCAATGTCTCATCCTCACGCGTCCCTCTTCAATGACGACGTTAGTAGAGCTTGTTCACCACATGAAATCCTGTCAGGGCGTACAGTTTGCCGCTGCTGCCCTCCGCCACGGTCCACTGTGCCGGGGTTGCGGTCCTTGACCTCGTCCCACTCGACCTGCTGGCTCTCTGTTGACGAGATCGAGGACGTCCCGACACACGAACTTGCGGGGGAGAGATTTGCCTGAAAATCGCGGTCGATCGAGTTCAACTACTGCAGCGAAAGCGTGTCGTTTGTCCGATTGATCCGCGTGGACTACATCCACGGCGTCTGCGCGGGAGGGCCGGGTACGTCCAACGCCGCATGATCTTTACTCATTCCCGCACCTCCGGGGGTATGTCCTTAACCATGTATGCGTGAATGCATTCGAGCGGTGGCTGGCTTACCGTCAAACATCCGCCCCATGCTCGCCGACTACAAGGGCTGGGCTCTCTTCACATCCACCCCTGAAGGCCGCAACTGGTTCTACGATCTGTACCGCTTCGGTCAGGATCTGAAGTACCCGGACTGGTGGTCTGTGCGGATGCCCTCCTGGTCCAACAATGTGCGCGGAAGCAGCGCCTGCCCGAACCCGCCGAACGGCTGCCCGGGTTCGCCGTTGGTGCGGACTCTGACAATCTTCAGGTTATGCCTGTGCAGCCGGGGGAGAGGTGCTCACGATTCCAGGCCTACCCGGTCACCCGGTCCCGGCTATTTCGGATGTCCGTCTATGACGTCGCGTATGCCGCCGCCCTTACCGGTACAGCGACACTGGCGTCCGCCCGAAGGCCGGAACGCGCTGGCGGAGGAGTACGCGCAGGCGTTGGCTGTCTGGCTGACGGACCTGCCCTCGGCGAGCAACGCTAGACCGCAAGATGGCAGTGATGGTTCTCTTCCTGCTCCATGATCTGGTGCAGCGGGTTGCCGTGGCAGGTCGGCCGGCAGCCTTGCTGCGTGGGGTGCCAGGCCCGCTGCGTCGAAGAGTTCATGCAGCCGAATGCGAAGACTCTCCGGAGCCTGGGCCTGCCGCGCTGGAAGGCCGGGACGAGTTGGTATGTCGGTAGTGCCGGTTCCTGGGCAGCAGGACCGCAGCGGCCAACAGTGAGGCGATGAGGGACGCCGCCAGGATGCCTGTCGTCGCCTGGTCACCATAGTTGTTGCCGTGGCCGAAGCTGAGTTCCGCGACCAGCAGGGAAACGGTGAAGCCGATCCCGCCGAGGAGCGAAACCCCGAAAATATCGATCCACTTGATGGAGCGGTCCAGTCTTGCCCTGGTGGACTTGGTAAGGAGCCAGACCGTTCCAAGAATCCCGATCGGTTTCCCCATGACCAAGGCGATGATGATCCCAAGGGTCACCGGGTTCGCGAACAGGGATCCGATCCCGTCCCGGCCGCCCACCTGCACACCGGCGGAAAAGAAGGCAAACACCGGCACGGCGATACCAGCTGAAACGGGGCGCAGCCGGTGCTCCAGGATCTCGGCCAACCCCCCCACCCGGCTGCGGTCCGTCCTTGGAGTGAGCGAGCGGGACAGCGAAGCCCAGCATGACTCCTGCAACAGTCGCATGAATCCCTGAATTGTGGACCAGCACCCAGGCGGCAGCGGCCAAGGGAAGCAGGATCAGCCAGGCCGCTGCCCGTGTAGCGAAGAACCGCCGGTACCTGTGGGCAAGAAGGGTGTAGGAACCCAAGGCGAGAAGCACCAGCAGCAGCGGTTCCGGACGGATGTCCTGCGAATAGAAGAACGCGATGATGCCAATTGCGATCAGGTCATCAACCACGGCGAGTGTCAGGAGAAAAATCCGCAACGCGCCCGGCAGGTGCGAACCTATCAGGGCCAGAACAGCGACGGCGAAGGCGATGTCCGTGGCCGTCGGGATCGCCCAGCCCCTCAGCGTTTCGGGACTGGCCAGGTTGACCACGGAGTAAATGATGGCGGGGACAGCGACCCCACCGGCGGCAGCGGCAACCGGAACGACCGACTTGCCGGGTTCGCGCAGATCCCCGATCAGGAACTCCCGCTTAAGTTCAAGGCCGACGAGGAAGAAGAAGATGGCCAGCAGACCGTCCGACGCCCACTCGCCCAGGCTGAGCTTCAGATGCCACGGCTCGTATCCGACTCGGATGTCCCGCAGCTGGAAGTAGCCGGCAGACAGCGGGGAGTTTGCCCAGATCAGCGCAATGATCGCGGCCGCCACGAGCAGCGCGCCGCCGACAGTCTCTTTGCGCAGGATCGAACCGATGCGCAGTAACTCAGAAGGACTTCCCGCTCCGAACAGGAAGGAGCGGGAGCGGGCATCCGGTGAGTTCTGGTCCATTCGGTGCGTCCTCGGCTAGTCCCGACAAAAATGTCCCGTGCCGACGTCCTGGTCAGCGCAGCCGGGTCACGTTAGTTCCTCCATGAGCCGGGCGAGGATGTCATTCATGGCGAGCAGGCCGACGAGCTGGTTGCCTTCGACGACAACGAGGCGGCTGAGGTGGTAGCGGCTCATCAAAGCGGCGGCCTGGCGGACGGACAGGTCCTCGTTGACAGTGATCGCGGGGATCGTGGCGGCATCATATACGTTCAGCAGGTCCACATCCCCTTCCTGGGCAACGACGGTGTCCAGGAGTTCCCTGTAGCTGAGCATGCCGTAGGCGTCGTGGGCGTCCTGCCGCTCCACCACGAGGCTCTTCACCTGGCGCTCCTTCATCATGGACAGTGCCTCCCGCAGTGTGCTGTACGGGGAGATCGTGACGACCTCGGGGACCATGACATCTTTGACGGTGAGCATCTCTTTCCTCCTTGTGAAGTGCTGGACCGGGTCAGGAGCCCTCGCGGCGCAGATGCTCCTCGAACCTGACGACCTGGCGCATGTCGATCCCGGTCAGGTGCTCGATCGGGATCGCGAAGGCCAGGCCGCGGGATTCGGTCCCCTGGACCAAGACCTGGTGCAGTTCCTTCAGGATCGGTGCGGTCAGGTGTGTCCCCACGACCATCAGCAGCACGGACTGCGTCCCTTCGAAGGTGAGGCCGAAGAACGTCTTTCTGGCCTGGCCCCCGATGCCCTTGCCCGGCAGGATGGTCACGCCCGTAGCACCGGCCCGCTGGGCGTGTTCAATCACCCTATCTTCAAGCTCGTCCGGGGCGATCACGATGACTGCTGTGAATTTCATGCCGGTTCCCTCCTTAGGCGGGGAAATCTCTCCATCACCAGGCATACAGGATGACGGAGATGACAGGGAAGATGGAGGCATAGGCGATCAGGCCGAACCCGTCGATCAATACGTTCCGGCCGTCCGCGGCGGCCGCAAGGCCGATGCCGAGGGCAGTTACCAGTGGCACGGTGACCTCCGACGTCGTCACCCCGCCGAGGTCGAAGGCCAGCGCGATGATGTGCTTCGGGGCGAAGAACACCAGCACGATAGCGACGGCGTAGGCGGTCATGATGAAGTAGTGGAACGGCCCTCCCACCAGAATGCGGTGGACGCCGAAGCCGATCCCGAGGGCTACACCAACGGCGACAATGACCCGGACGGCGAATGCGCTGATCTTGCCTGGAGATGCGTCTTGTGCCTGTTCTGCGATGGCCACGAGGGCAGGTTCGGCCATGGTGACCGCGAAGCCGATGAGCAGCGCGAAGAGCAGGATCATGGCCGGGATTCCCTGCTCGATCAGTTGCTCGGCCATCAGGGTCCCGAGCGGGAACAGCCCGAGCTTGAGTCCCACCACGAAGGCATGCAGTCCCACCAGGACCATGATGAAGCCGATGACGACCCGCAGGGGGTGGGGCAGCCTGCGCCGCAGGGCGACCCATTGGAAGAAGAGGACAACGGCCACAATGGGCAGGACCTCCCGGACCATTGAGGCGAGGCCTAGGATCATGCCGATCACCCAATCCGTGGGTCCTCCCCGGCGTCGGTGACCGGCGGTGCCGGCCCGGCATCGCCGAAGGTGTAGACCCAGATGCCGTAGAGCTGGACCCCGATCATGGGCACCATCACGCACAGCGCGACCAGACCGAAGCCGTCGGCGAGCAGGCTGCGTCCCCGGATGGAATTGGCCAGACCGAGACCGATCGCCGCGATAAGCGGGACACTGACGATGTTGGTGGTGACCCCGCCGGAATCGTAAGCAAGACCGATGATCTCCGGCGGTGCGATATACGTGAGGCCCAGCGCCACCGCATAACCGGCGATCAGCAGTTTGTACACCGCCCAGCCCCGCAGGACACGCAGGATGCCCAGGATCAAGACCAGCCCCACCGACACAGCGATGACGAAGCGCAGCACCAGCGCATTGATCCGGCCCTCGCTGACTAATTGGGCCTGCTCCGCGACAGCGATCACCGCCGGCTCCGCGATGGAGGCAGCGAATCCAATGGCAAACCCGAAGGGCAGCAACAACCCCAGGGCCCCGCTCCGGACGAACTGGTTCGCCAGGTTTTTGCCGACGGGGAAGATACTCAGGTCCAGGCCGTAGAGGAACAGGGCGATGCCCACGGCCACGATCAGGAGTCCCGCCACCAGCTCCAGCGGGTCATCGGGCATGGAGCGGAACACCAGCAGTTGGAACAGGACAACGACGATAACGATGGGCAGAAGGTTTCTGAGCGCCTTAAGGAATTCGCGGGCGAATCGGCTGAGGTGCTCCATCGGGTCCTCTCCCAGAGTGATCCTGCGAGTACCTGGCTTTTCAGATTGTCGATCCAGCCCAGTCGCATCTATCAAGCGAGGCTCCGGTGTGAATCGACGGTACGCGCGGGTCCACGATCGTCATCGCTCGCTCCCTGCGAGCTGGGCGACCCGGCGTTCGAGTTCGGCTATGCGATCGGTGATCGGTTGGCTGTGCAGGAGCTCGGCGACCTGATCGGCCTCGTCCTCCTCGAGCACGATCCTTGCCACGACCCGATCGGGCTCCGTGGTGTCGTAAACGAAGATTTCGCGTTTGCCGGGACGCGCGACGAGTATGCGGAATTGCTGGCCGTCGCGGGTCTGGCAGTCGTGCAGCACGCCTGAGCCGGGAACGGTGGAGTGGGTGGTCTCCATTGGGCCCTCCGTTCCGTCAGTTCTAGGGGTACATTCAGTCTCCCCTTTCGGTCAGGGAGGTGCCATTGGGCCTGACACCCATTTCCGGTGCGCCGCGCGCACGGGACTCGGCCGCCCGTGGGTGCGAGCCCTCATGGACAAAGGACGCGGGCCGCGTAAGGCTAGTACGCATGCGGATCGCGCTCGAAACCAGGGCCACCGGAACGGCACGCGGCGTGCCTCCGAAGGGACCGGCACAGTTGCTGTTCTGGCGTCTGTTCATGATCAATGGTTTGCTCTTCGCGGTCGGCACGCTCGTGTTGGCGCTTTCGCCGGCGACGGTGTCGTCGCCTGTCCTGCTCACCGAGGTGCCGGTCCTCCTCATTGGACTGGCTCTCATCCTCGCCGCGAACGCCGCCCTGGTGCGGGGCCAGCCTCGCGCCGCTGGACGCGTTGACGAGTGTGATGCGCCGGGTTGGCCTGCTGCGGCGCGGCGGCGATCGGGCGATCGAGGCCGGCAACGGCGACCTCGAGCATCTCATCCGCACGTTCAATGAGATGCTGGACCGGCTGGAGGCGGAGAACAGCGCGAGCAGCGCCCTCGCGCTGGCCGCGCAGGAGGGGGAACGTCAGAGGATCTCGCGGGAACTGCACGATGAGATCGGCCAGAGCCTGACCGTTGCTCTGCTCAGCCTCAAGCGAGTCGTCGACCGAGCCCCCGACGATCTGCGTGAGGAGAGCCTCGTCGCGCAGGAGGCGGTCCGCGCGAGCCTGGAGGAGGTCCGCCTGGTGGCGCAGCGTCTGCGCCCGGGCGTGCTCGCCGACCTCGGCCTGCGAAGTGCGCTGACCTCCCTGGGCACGGAGTTCTCCCGCTCGAGCGGGATCCCGGTGGCCTGGGAGCTCGATGACGAGCTTCGCGAGCTCAGCGGGGAGGTTGAGTTGGTGCTTTACCGCATCGCACAGGAGGCGCTCACCAACGTCGCCCGACATGCACACGCGACACGGGTCGATTTCTCACTCACTTCGTCGACGAAGGGGCTGACCCTGCGGATTCGCGACGACGGGCAGGGCGGCGACCTCCGCGAGGGCGCGGGCATCCGCGGGATGCGCGAACGGGCCCTGCCCATCGGAGCCGAGCTGACGATCACAGCCCGGCCGAGCGGGGGGACCGACGTTCGGCTCGTCGTTCCCGGCGTCGAGGCGAGGAGCTGATCCGATGGCCGACCCCACACGGATCCTGCTCGCCGACGACCACGCCCTGGTCCGCCGCGGCCTACGAATGATCCTCGACGCGGAACCCGACCTCACCGTCGTGGCCGAGGCCGCCGACGGCACAGAGGCCGTCGCTGCCGCGACCGCGGGCGGGGTGGACCTCGCTGTTCTTGACATCGCCATGCCGCAGATGACCGGCATCCAGGCGGCGCGGCAGATATCGCGGAGCGCACCCGACGTGCGGATCCTCATCCTCTCGATGTATGACAACGAGCAGTACTTCTTCGAGGCGCTGCGTGCCGGGGCCTCGGGTTATGTCCTCAACTCGGTCGCCGACCGCGACCTCATCGAGGCCTGCCGCGCAGCGATGCGCGGGGAGTCGTTCCTCTACCCCGGCGCGGTCACCGCACTCATCCGCGACTATCTCGAGCGCGACCGCCGCGGCGACCGGAGGCCGGACAGCATCCTCACGCCCCGCGAGGAGCAGATTACGAAGCTCATCGCAGAGGGGAACTCCACCAAGGAGATCGCCGAGATCCTCAGGATCAGCGTGAAAACCGTCGACCGCCACCGGGCCAACGTCTTGCAGAAGCTCGGGTTACGCGACCGGCTGGATCTCACAAGGTTCGCCATCCGCACCGGGCTCATCGAGCCGTAAGCGGTCTCTGGTTCGAACGTGCTACATCGCGAACCTGTAGGCATGTTCGTGCTGGCCGGGGGTGCTGCAGGGGCAGCCGGACGCAGCCCGCAGCAGTTGAGGACGCACAAGGGAAAGCGCCCGGCCCAGAAGGAGGGACTGTCCAGCTCACCATTCCAGAGGGGCGACATGTGCCCCGCCCCGTGGGGGGAGGCTCGGCGGCGGCTGAAGCGAGCTTCAGATCCTTGGGCGTCCGTGCCATAACCTAGGCCACCCATCTCCTGTTTCAACGTTTGTCGGTCGGTCTCCTATCGGATGGTCTCCCGTTCCCTAGACTTGGGGGACGCTGTAGACGAACATCGAAGAATGAGTGCCACCAGTACTGCCCCTGTTTCCGAAGACCAGACTGGTGAACCAGGGAGGCTGCTGACGCGGGTGCCCGGGCGGGCGCGGCCCCAGAATAAGGCGCTCCGGGAATTCGAGAAGAGCGTCGCAGAGCTGCGCGAGCGGTACAAGCCGATGTTCTGGCCACTCCTCATCCCAGAAGCCAAGGACATGTTTCGCTGGCGCGTCCAGCTGGAGTGCGGCTGCACGCACGAGGTCTACACACATGGGGAGGACAAGTATCCGGACGATCGCAGTTATCTCGACCCCGTCACCGAAAGCCGGCTCCCAGCCGGCGAGTACTGGTGCCCGACCGACCACGGACCTACCGCCAAGCCATACCGTGACATTCTCGAGTGGGTTGACAGGAAAGTCGTGGACTTCCCGCCTGATCCTGAGGAACCGGACTACGACTGGATGGACGCCGAGGACTGGGCGAAGATCCGAAAACTCGACCCACACACGTCGGCGTTCTGGAAGGTCAAGCTCTCCTGCGGGCACCACGACCAGGTCTGTAGCGACGTGGATTGGAAGCCTGAGGACGGGCCCAAGCTGGTGTCGGAGGAGCGCATCGCGGAGATCCGCCGTGAATTCGAGGAGATCTGGACAGCGGAAGGGCGCACCGGCTGGCCACACGAGAGCCCCGAGCGCGACCACATCCGGAAGATGATCGAGCTGCGCTGGCCTCGCCCCGAGCCCGGGAGGGACTGCTACGCATGCACGCGTGCGCGGAGAATCACCGGCTACCAGCGGATCGGTTGGCTGGTTCCGAAGACGAAGCCGGCACCGGCGTCATCAGCGAACCTTGACCGGAAGAAAGTCGAAGCCCGACTCGCCGCGGCGGAGGCCGAGGTCCGCAAGTTGCGCACAACTCGATGACGGAAAGGACGCTTGAATCCTTAGGTAGCGGCAGGATCGCCAAGAGCCGTGCGCGCGGTTCTATTGCTTCGATGGACAGCGTCGTGAATCGGCGGACTGAGTGCGTGATGCTTAGGCAAGGTTGCGGACCTTCTTCCCAGAACCCCATCCGTTCTTGACGATCTCGACCTTGCCTGAGGTTGCCAGGCGCTCGAAGAGCGTGTTGTTGGAGGAACCTGACGGGAGGTCAAACTCTACCCCCGGTCCACTGGTGAGCGTGTTGTAAGGGGAGGCGAGAAGCGCCAGCGACTCGATCAAGGACTCAGGAGTCATGTCTCGGGCACGCACCAAATGAGACAGGATCAGCTCCGGATTCTGGGTGGTTCGGGCGATACGCTGAACCTCCGCGAGGGGAAGCCAGATTTTCATCTCGCGTGCGTACTCACCCGCGGCTCGGAGCGCCTCAGCGTTGTCGTCGACCACGTACATGGCGAGTTCATTTACGACCTTCTCGCGAACACTGTGGGGTACCTGCGGGCTCGCCAGCAGGTCGGCGACGAATCCGGATACCAGGGCAGGAGTCAGGATCGATTCCATGTTCTTGGATACCGCGAAGGCCTCCGAGACCGACCTCCATCCAGCACGAGCAAAGTGCGCGAACGTGTCCGCTGTATTTGGGATCAAACTGGCTTCCAGAGCCAGCGCAAAGGCAATCCTAGTACCTTATGTCGGCCAGGTCGGGACCATGTCCAGGACTACCGCGCGGACCCGAGCCACTCAAAAGCAAGACCTGGGCAGAATCTCTTCTCCAGCCCTCGCTGGGGCAGTTACTATTCCTGAATGGTGCGCCAACCACGAAACGAGGGAAGAGGCGAAATTCTTCCTCCCCACTGCAGACGCTGGACGCAGATCGGAGCGATCGGGGCCGGTGCCCACGTGTTTTACGAGCTGGCCTCTGGGGTGGGTCTGCCCTTTGCCTCCAGGGTCGGACCCCTCCCTGCCGCCGCATTCTTTGGCGCCGGTACTGCCGTGGCGTTCAGGGAAGCTGGCCGTCAACCTCATTCCCGCGATCCTCTCTTCGCCGTACTCAACGGCGTGCTCCTGTCTGCGGTGATCTCCCATTTCTCCACCTGGCCCACGACCAAGGTGGCCGGGCTGCCATGGCTCACCGAGTGCGAAGGGCTGACCGGTCGGCTGATGCCGCCATACAACTTCATCCTGTACGTCTCCGGGGTCGCAGCCTTCGGCGGGTTGCTGGAAAACCGACGCGGTGGCTTGCGGGGCGCATTCGTCCTGGCTCTCATGGTTCCCTGGCTGATGGACGAACAGCGTCGCGAGTACCTGCGCCTGCTAACTCAGGCCAGGAACCGTCCCGCATGGTGGAATCGCCGGCTGCAGCAGCGACCGGGCCGGCGACGGCTGGGGGGATAAGCCCCGGTCTTAGAGGGCTCAAGCCATCGCCGGCCACCACCAGTGTCACCAGTGGACCTACCCTATGAAAACCCGGAACAAAGACCGTGCCGCTGTCTGTGTACCCCGTCCGTGGGTGGGTCCCGGTGGGCCTGCCTGGAACCTAGCCGCCCGATCAAACCGGACATACTGGAGGTTTCCTCCGCTAGGGAAAAAGGAGAGACCGGCAAGTGAACTGGGCCCCAATAGTTGGACTGGCCAAGTAAGATCCTAAGCCGCGAGGGCCTGAGCACGGTATTGCACCGGGCTCAGGCCCTCGAGCTTTGTCGAGATCCGGTCGTTGTTGTACCAGCGGATGTATTCATGCAGCGCTGCTGCCAGGGCATCGGTGTTGAGGAACCGGACGTGGTGGAAGAGCTCTTCCTTGAGATGACCGAAGAAGTTCTCCATCACGGCGTTGTCGTAGCAGTTGGCCCTGCGTGACATCGACTGGACTGCGCCGGCGCCTTCAAGGAGGGCACGCCAGGAGGCGTGCTGGTATTGGAAGCCTTGGTCCGAATGCACGAGCGGCTGCTGACCGGGTTGCAGGAAGGTGAGGGCCTCACGCAGGGAATCGTTAGTGAGCGCTAGGTTCGGGGACGTGCTGATTGAATGGGCGATAATCTGCCGGTCGAAGAGGTCCATGACCGGCGAGAGGTAGAGCTTCCGGTCACCTACGTTGAATTCGGTCACGTCCGTAACCCACTTCTGGTTTGGGGCGTCGGCCAGGAAGTCCCGGTTCAGCAGGTTCGAGGCAACAGTGCCCTGTTCGCCTTGGTAGGAGGCGTAGCGCTTCCTCCTCCGGACTTTGCAGGCCAGCCGCAGTGTCAATGGCCATTAGTTTCTG
>NZ_JAGGPJ010000055.1 GCF_018613875.1 Arthrobacter sp. ISL-28
TGCCCCTCCCTGACCGCCGGCAAACCGCGCGTCGAGATCCACCCGCTGGGCATCGGCGGCAAGGAAGACCCCGTCCGCATGGTCTTCGACACCGACGCCGGCCCCGGCGTCGTGGTCGCGCTGTCCGACATGCGCGACCGCTTCCGCCTCGTGGCGAACGCCGTGGACGTCGTGGACCTCGACCAGCCCCTGCCCAACCTGCCCGTGGCCCGCGCCCTCTGGTCGCCCAAACCCGATTTCGCGACCTCTGCCGCGGCCTGGCTCACCGCCGGCGCAGCCCACCACACCGTGCTCACCACCGCAGTCGGCATGGACGTCTTCGAAGACTTCGCCGACATCGCCCACACCGAACTCCTCACCATCGACCAGGGCACCACCATCAAACAGTTCAAAAAGGAACTCGCCTGGAACGCCGCCTACTACAAACTGGCCAGCGGACTGTGACCGAGTACAGGATCAGGGCCGGGGAGTACACCGCCACCATCGCTGCCCGCGGGGCTGCTTTGCGGGAGCTGCGCCACCGGGAACGGGACCTGATCGTCCCGTTCCCGGAAGGCGGACCCATTCCCGACTACCGGGGAATCATTGCGGCCCCCTGGCCCAACCGGATCGCTGACGGCAAGTACACCTTCCGGGGCGCCGACTACCGACTGCCCGTCAACGAAGCTGAGCGGGACTGTGCCCTGCACGGCCTGGCCTTTCCCCTCGACTGGACGCTGAAGGGGCATTCTGAGTCCGCCGTGGTCCTGGCCTGCTCAGTTGGCCCGACTCGCGGGTATCCGTTCCTGCTCAAAGTCACCGCCCACTACCGCCTGGACCCTGACGGCCTGCACACGGGAGTGGTGGCGACCAACTTCAGCGCCGACACCGCCCCCTACGGCGTGTGCCCGCACCCGTACCTGGTCGCCGGACCGGCCCCGCTGGATGAATGGACGTTGGAGGTTCCGGCCGGCGAGTTTCTGGGCGTGACCCCGGACCGGTTGCTTCCCGTCGCCGTACGCGCCGTGGACGGGCATGAGTTCGACTTCCGCGCGCCGCGCAGCATCGGTGCCACCAAGATCGACCACGCCTTCACCGGCATCACGTTTACCGACGGCGGCCGCGCACAACTCGTGGCACGGGACCCGGGCGGGACCGGAGTCGGTATGGCCTGGGACCGGACCTGCCAGTGGCTCCAGATCCACACGGCCGACAAGCAGCCGCCCGCACGGAATAGGCTGGGGCTCGCGGTGGAACCAATGACCTGCCCTCCCGACGCCTTCAACAGCGGCCAGAACCTGATCCAACTCGAACCGGGAGAATCCTACGAGGTATCTTGGAAAATCTTCGCAACATGAGGGCAGGGGCCCTTGAAGCCCGCTCCAGCGAACGCCGACCCAAATCGGATGAACCTTGGAAAACTGCGGCGCAACGTGCTTAGGATGCATGCACTGGAGCAGCCTTGGGAGAGGTGAGGCATGTTTCATCTGACGAGATACGCGGAGCACAACGACATAACGGCGGCTATCGGTGTCCGTCCTCCGGCGGCGTAAGTGTTGCAGGCCAACGGGGGCAGGCTGTGCTGCGGTGTGGTGAGAGTCTTGGGGCCAGACGCAGCGTGTCGGCTCGATTTTGTCCAACGGCCTGTTGGACAAATTTCCCGTATCCCTCGGTTGGTGCCGTGGCAATCGCGCCCGGAGCGTTAGGTTTGGACGGTTTGTTTCAGCGGACCATCTGAATGACCGTCATTCCTTCCCAGCCGTGCAGGATCTTTTCAAGAGCGCTGGCGGCGAAGCCGTTCCGCCGATAAAACGCCTGGGCGCGTGGGTTGTCGCGGGCCACCCACTGGGTCGCGCTTTCCGTGCCGATTGAGCGGCGCACATGCCAGACGGCCCGGGTTGGACCAGGATGGCCGCCCTGACGCAGATAAAGCTGGAAATAAAACGCGAACGGATCAACGACAGCGTCACCAAACGCCGCGCCGCCGGCAAAGACGCCGCCGGAACAGCTCACGAAGAGCCAGATCCCCCTCTGTATACGCGAGGAGGCCTGTGTACGCGAGGAGGCGCTCCATCTTCAGGGGTCTTCGGCCAGGTCCTGGACGTCGAAGGTCTCGCGTGCCTGTTCGATGTCGGGCATGTGCGCTGCAACCCATTCCAGGAGCACGTCGATGGGATGGCGAAGTGTCTTGCCCAATGGTGTGATGCGGTACTCGACCGCCACGGGGCGCGAGCTCAGCAGTTTGCGTTCGATGATGCCGTTGCGTTCGAGGCGGCGCAGCGTTGCCGTCAGGGACTTCTGCGACACCGTGGGGATCGCGCGCCGCAGTTGGTTGAACCGGCACGGCTGCTCGCAGAGTTCGTTGAGCACGCTCAGGGACCACTTGTCGAGAACTTGATCGAGCAGTTCCCGGTGTGGGGTGCTGATTTCCAGCGGGTCAGTGGGGCTAATGGTATCCGGCATGAAACCTGGTCTCGTTGAAGTGTCCTGCATCTACCAAGTATCAAAGATATACCAAGTTAATTTCTCTTTTCTAAGGAGTCCCATGTCTGTTGAACGTTTCAGCCCGGAAGGCCTGATGCAGCCCGTCCCGTACCATCACGTCGCCGTCGGCACCGGTACCCGTCACGTTCACGTCGCCGGCCAGATCTCGCGCCTGGCTGATGGTACGCCCGTCGCGCCGGGCGATCTGGCCGGTCAGGTTGCGCAGGCTCTCCGTAATACCGCAACCGGGCTGGCCGGCGGTGGCGCGACCTTCGAGGACGTGGTGCGTTTGACGTTCTACGTCACCGCCTGGGCTCCGGAGAAGATCACCGCTTTCATGGAAGGTATCGAAAGTGTCGCCGCAGAGATCGGGCTGCCCACGCCGATGCCGCCGGCATCGCTGATCGGCGTCCAGTACCTGTTCGAGCCCGACGTGCTCGTCGAGATCGAAGCAACCGCCGTTCTGGACTAGCAACAGGAGGTGCCCCGAGAGGCCAACGCGCCGCGGGGCACCTCACAGGCTGGCCGAAGAGCCTGACACTCGTGCGGGCGCTCTCACCGCAATCAGGATCTCCGTGCGGCCTCTGTCTACTTCACCGTTAGTCACGCCACAGCGCTTGTAATGGGCTTCTTCCTGTATGTGATGATGGGCCTTCTCCATCCCGGCGAGCCGGCCAACAACCATCGGCCGGTGTTTGCCGAATATGCCGCCAGCGCCGGTTGGACTGCTGTGCATCTCAGCCAGTTCGCTGACATGGCGGTGGTCATCGCCGGGCTTCTCGCTCTCTACTTCACGCTTGACTTCGGATCTGGAGCCGCGGCCTGGGTGGCACGACTGGGTGCCGTTTCTGCGGGGGTCGCGCTTGTGCTCTACGGCGTCCTGCAGGCAGTGGACGGGCTCGCTCTCAAACAGGCCGTTGATGCGTGGGTGAGCGCGCCGGAGGCGGCGGCGGCGGCCCGTTCTGCCAGCGCTGAGACGATGAGGTGGGTTGAGTGAAGCGCCAGGAGCTATCAGTGCTTCATGTTTGGCCTCACCTTGATCCTGCTCGCCAGCGTGGTGGCCTTGACGGCGAGGCTGCCGAGGATCTTTGGCTATCTGATGGCGCTGTCCGGTCTTGGCTACATCGTGCAGGGCTGGGTGCTCGGATCCGAGGGCTTCTCCACGACCAACACGTTCACAATCCTGGCCGGTTACGTCCTCATCCTGGCGTAGATCATTTGGCTTATTGTGATCGCCTGGTGGCCAAAGGAACCGTCCCGGGCGCCTCGGACGTACAGCCGAGCGGTCGTCCAGAAGTCGGTTTCTGCCTGAAGCAGTGTCGTGCAGTCCGGCCGTGCCAACGGTCGATGGATGGATCCTCCGAGCCGAACCCGCTGGAGAACACGACCATCACCTCGTTGCCGATGTGCTTGTCGACGATGCCAGGGCGGCTGCCGAGGGCTTCGGTGGTGATCCACGATGCTGGGCGCACTGAGGTCCGGGGCGCCTGTCGCGGAACAGTCATCGGTTGTGGGCGCGCAGAACTGAGAGGCGTCTGCCAGGTGCGTGCGGCGGTGCGGGCGCCAAGCAGGGGGCCCGAGGCCCAAACCATGTGACACTTGACACGTGTTAGGACGCGCGCGTAAGGTTCCTAACACGTGTTAGGAAGGAAATCGACATGACCGGTGCCACAAACGGCCGACTGCGTGAATTCTCACGCCGGACGGCCCTCGGTGCCTTGGGTGTAGGAATTGTGGGAGCCACCGTGGCGTCGTGGCCGCGGCTCTCTGGAACCGACATACCCGGGCGAGGGGACAACAGCCTCAGCATTGCCATCATGGGAACCGCAGCCGACGCCGCCGCGCGCCAACGCGCCATCGATGCGTTCACCCGCCTCCACCCGGATATCCGGGTCAAGGTCCAGGCCATCCAGGCTGTGGACTGGAAAGACTTCTTCACCAAGATCCTCACCATGGTTGCCGCCGGTACACCGCCTGACGTTGTCTACGTGGCAACCGAAGGAGCGCAGCTGTTCGCCGACAAGCTGGCCCACCCGCTGGACGAGTACCTTCGCCGGGATGCCGCGGACATGGCCGAGTTCTTCGACGACGTCCATCCCAGCCTGGTGGAGGCCTTTATGTACAAGGGCAGCCTGTTCCAGCTCCCCATGGACTGGAACGCGGCCAACATGTACTACAACACCACCGCGTTCGCGCAGGCAGGGCTGGAGCGCCCGGCGGACGACTGGACCCACGTCGACTTCCGCAGCAGCCTCGTCGCTATGCGGAAGGCCCGGCCGAGGGACTTCACACCGTATTACTGGACCAACCGGCTGTTCGGCGGCGTGGTGCCCTGGCTCTACGCCAACGACACGAGCTTCCTGAAGGAAACCCGGTCCACCGGTGGAGACTGGCTCTGGAACAGCTTCTATGCCGACGATCCTTCCCGCGGCCTGCGCTCCGGAGGCTATCAGTGGCTGGAACCCAACGCAGGGGACCCCCGTGTGTTTGAAACCTTCGACTACCTGCGCAGCCTGGTCAAGGATGGGCTCGGCGTGCGGCCCGAGGAAGGCGGCGGCAGTTCACTTGTGGGACTCTTCGCCTCCAACAGGATCGGCACCACACCGGCCGGCGGCTACTGGGTCCAGGGCCTGCACGAGGCCGGAATGAAGAAGGACGACTTCGACGTCGCGTTCTTCCCAAAATGGCGGACCCAGCGGCATCAGTTCGGCACCGCCGGCTACGCGATCATGAAAACTGCCAAGGACAAGGACGCCGCGTGGGAATGGATCAAATTCAGTGCCAGCCGCAAGGCCATGGAGCTGATCTTCCCCAACCCCGTGACCACACCGGCCCGGCGCTCCATGGTCAACGAGGCGCTGTACACGGGCAAGGGCCCGGCGCACTGGAAGGTCTTCTACGACACGCTGGACAAGTACCCCACCACCGGGCCCATTCCGGCACCGCCCCAGCAGGCCGCCGTCGAAACGGCCCTGATGAAAAACGTCTCGCTCGCCGTCAGCGGCGATGAGCGCCAACTCAAGCAGGCCCTCGAGTCCATGCAGCGCGATCTGGAACTTGCCCTGAGGAGGCAGCCATGAGCACCACCACACGTCACCGGGAGGGGCAGAAGCACGCCGCCAAACCTGCGGCGTCGGGGACGGCACCCGCACGATCCCGACGGCACAGCCAGCGCTGGCTTGCCTGGATCTTTCTGGCCCCCACCATCCTGGGCATGGGCCTCTTCACCCTGGTGCCGATCGTCGCCTCGGTGGTCCTGGCGTTTTTCCGCTGGGACATCATCTCCGCCCCGAGCTTCGTAGGGTTCGAAAACTTCGCGACCGTGGTCCAGGACCCCACCGTCCGGGTGTCCTTCCTGAACACCATCGTTTTTGTGGTGGTGGCAGTGTCTCTCCAGTTGGCACTCGCATTGGCGCTAGCCGTTATGGTGCAGGCGAAGATGCCGTCATGGCTCCGGACGTTCTTCCGTTCCGCGTTCTTCTTCCCGCTTATCCTTTCCGCGGCCTCGGTCTCCATCTTCATGCGCTACCTCTTCAACGAGCAGTTCGGCGTGGTGAACTGGTTCCTGTCCCTCGCCGGCATCCCCGCAGTTCCGTGGCTGACAACGCCCGGCGGGTCCGCCGCCGTCGTGATCATGGTCTATGTGTGGCAGAACTTCGGATTCTCCTTCCTGCTGTTCATCGGCGGACTGGCCTCCATCCCGACGGAAACCTACGAGGCGGCCTCGCTGGACGGCGCCACCGCGTGGCGGAAGCACGTTTACGTCACGCTGCCGCTGCTGAGCCCCACCACGCTGCTGGCCTCGGTGATGGCTATCATCAGCGCGCTCCAGGTGTTCGACCAGCCCTATGTGCTGACCCGCGGCGGACCCGGCGATTCCACCCGTACGGCGGTGATGGTGATCTTCGAATCCGCCTTCCAGCGGCTGGAATTCGGCCAAGCCTCGGCCATCGGCGTGATTCTCACCCTAATCATCATGGCCATCACCGCCGCTCAGTTCCGGCTCAGCAAACGATTCGTCTTCTACCAGTAAGGCCAGCCATGTCTACCACTACAGAGCGCGTATTGACCCGCTCCGCTCCGGCCGGGCACACCCCGGCGCGGCAGAAACCGAACTGGAGCCTCGTGACCCGGGTGGCCCTGCTGCTGATCGCGGCCGTCCTGACCCTGGGGCCAGTGATGTGGACCCTCTCCACATCGCTGCGATCGCCGTCGGAATCGTTCAGGCTGCCGCCGTCGTTCATCCCCTGGGATCCCGATTTCACGTCCTACGCACAGGTGTTCCAACAGCTGGACATCGTCATCCTGGTGCTGAACAGCGCCCTCGTGACCGGGCTTATCGCCGTCGGACAGATGGTGACCGCCGCCATGGCCGGTTATGCCTTCGCGAACCTGAAGTTCCGCGGCCGCGGGGCACTCTTCTCGATCGTGCTGGCCACCATGATGGTGCCCGTGCAGGTGACCATCGTGCCCGTGTTTATGCTGATCCGCGGCATGGGCCTTTCGGACACCCTGCTGGCCCTGATCCTGCCGGCCATCCCGACGGCGTTCGGCACCTTCCTGATGCGGCAATACTTTCTGGGGCTGCCCGCCGATCTTGCCGAAGCCGCCGCGATCGACGGCGCCACGCCGTGGCGGACGTTCCGCTCGGTTTACGCACCGCTGGCGGTTCCGGGTATGGCGATTGTGGGCATCCTCGCGTTCAACTTCCACTGGAACGAGTTCTTCCGCCCGCTCATCATGACCATCTCAGAACAGAACTTCACCCTCCCGCTGGGCCTCGTCTCGCTCCAGGGCAACCTCGGCACCGGCAGCATCTCGGTGGTGCTGGCAGGCGTGGTCCTGTCCATGATCCCGGCCTTGGTGGTCTTCATCTGCGGCCAGCGCGCACTGCAGGCTGGCCTCACCGCCGGCAGCAGCAAATAATCCCACCTTCCTGAAAGGCCTCCCGTATGTCATCCCCGGACCTCGCCGCCACCGTGCACACCGCCATCGATTGCGCGGACGTCGCCGCGGCCCACCCGGACCCCGCGTTCCCTCGGTTCCACCCCCGCCCCGCGCAGGGCTGGATCAACGACCCCAACGGCGTAAGCCACATCAACGGCCGCTACCACGTCTTCTTCCAGTACAACCCCGGATCCGCCCGGCACCACAAGATCGCCTGGGGCCACGTCAGCTCCGCGGACCTGGTGCGCTGGCGGGAACACCCGGTAGCGCTCCGGCCGCAGGACGGGGGGCCGGACGAGTACGGCTGCTGGACCGGCGTGGTGACGGACGACGGCGGTGTCCCCACCGCTGCGTACTCCGGCGTGCGTGGCGACGGCGGCCACTCCCAAGTGCTCATCTCCCGCGGCTCCGCGGACCTGACAGAGTGGAAGCAGGACGGGCACATCGCGGCGTCCATGCCTGACGACCCGCAGATCACCGCAGTCCGCGATCCCTTCATCTTCCGCTTCAACGGCAAACGCTACGCCATGCAGGGTGCCGGGCTCGCCTCCGGCCACGCGGCCCTGCTGCTGTACACGGTGGAGGACATGTCCGACTGGAAGTACCAAGGCATCTGGCTCACGTCCGAGAATCCCGTAGCTTCACGGTATGCGCCCGCCGAAATATGGGAATGCCCGCAGCTGGTCCGGGTGCCCTCCGGGGATGGGGCTCCGGTCGGCAGTGCGGCGGGCGATGAAGCCGTGGACGGGGACACCTGGGTCATGATGTTCTCGCTGTGGCTGTCCGGGGATACCCACGAGCACGCGAACGGAGTGGGGCACCTGATCGGCACCGTGCAGCAGGATCCGGCCACCGGGCTGCCGGTTTTTGTGCCGCGCACCGGCGGCCGGTCAGACCTCGGCACGGATTTCTACGCCCCACAGATCGTTGCACTCGAGAGTGACGGTGCCGGGCCGAAGGCGCTGCTGTGGGGCTGGGCCAACGAAGGCTTCGGCCGCGACGGGCGCCGGGGCCGCAGCCAGGACGAGATCGACGCCGCGGGCTGGGCCGGTGCGCTGACGTTCCCACGCGAGCTATCGGTAGTGGACGACAGCCTGGTGGTGACGCCAGCCCCCGAGGTCGAGGCCTACCGCGCTGCACAGACCGTTGCCCAGGCTACCGGAACCGTCGTGCTGCCTCCTTTTGCCGAGGCCGTGGTGTTCGCGGCGCCCGAAACTGCGGCGACCTCCGGCTCCCTTGGTGTGACCACGCCGGCTGGGGACGCCCTCGTCGAACTTTCACTGGTACCGGGCGCCGGTTCCCCGGACAAGTCCCGCCAGGTGGTGTTCAGCGGAAGGCTGGCGCCCAGGCAGGAGCTGCGCGTGTTCGTGGATGCGTCACTGGTGGAGGTGTACCGCACCGGCTCGGTGGCAACCACCGTCCGCGCCTACCCGCAGCCCGGTGAAGAGTGGCACCTGGAGCTTCCCGGCGGTGTGCAGGCCGACGTCTGGGAGCTGGCCCAGCCGGAGTAGGGGCACTTAGCCGGGTGACGCCGTCGTAGTTCCGGACCCTGGAGCCGAAGAAACCCAAAGCCGGGGATTCCAGCGTCGGGCCCTGAAGCCAGAGGAGGTCTGGAATCAGCGGCGCGGCGCGGGCCCAGTCGATTCGCGGATCACGAGGCGGCAGGGGATCAGGGTCTCCAGCCCGGGGGCCCGTCCCTTCTCCGATTTTCCGGAGCCCTCGGAGTTCCCTGGGTTCTCGATCTGTTCCAGCAGCGCGGTCATAGCCGCGGCGCCCATCTCGCGCAGTGGCAGGGCCATCGTGGTCAGCGCCGGGACCATGGTGTCGGCGACGTGGGATTCGTCGTCGTAGCCCATGATCGAGAGATCGCCGGGCACGCTGAGCCCCAGGCGGGCGGCGGCCAGGGCGACCCCGATGGCGGCCCGGTCGTTGGCGCACATGATTGCGGTGGGACGCTCGGCGGGGAACACACCGTCGAGCAGTTTCATGGCGCCGTGGAACCCGCCGTCGATGTCCCAGCCCACCCAGCTGATCCTGTCCTCCCGGACTTCCAGTCGGCCCTCCGCGAAGGCCTCGCGGTATCCGGCGACGCGAAGCGGTGCGGCGGCGGATGCGGCCGGGCCAGCCAGGAGCGCGATGTCCCGGTGGCCCAGCTCCAGCAGATGAGTGGTGGCCTCCCTGCCGCCCCGCACTTCGTCCGGGATCATGTGCGGGAGGCCCGGGACCGGGCCGTTGTCATAGCAATTGGCCAGGACGGACGGGACCCGCAGCATGCCCGGCGGCACGTCCAGGGGCTTCAGGCCCTCCGTGACATAGATAAGTCCGTCCACTTGGCGGTCCAGGAGTGTCTCCACGGCGCTCGCGTCCCGAGCGGCGTCGAACTCAGTGTCCATCGCCACGGTGACAAAGCCGCGGCTGCGGGCGACGTCGTCGGCCCCGCCGATGATGTTCCCGTCAAAGGCGCTGACGACGACGTGGTCGGACACGATGCCGATCATCCGCGTCCGCTGGTTCCGCAGGCTCAAGGCAATGGGATTGGGGGAGTAGCTGAGTTCGACGGCGGCTTGCCGAATGCGGTCCTGGCTTTCTTTGGCTACATTACCGTCGCCGCGGCCATTGAGGACCAGCGAGACGGCGCTCCGGGACACCCCTGCCCTCTTGGCAACGTCCAGGGCGGTGGCTTTGCGCTGCATGAATGGACCCTCCGTCTTGCGGTATTCCCTGCAGTCTACCTAACGCGTGTGAGGAGTGTGTGGACTTCCCTCGTTCCCAGCCCAACTATTCTTTAGCAATCCGATGTCGCGTCGCCTGCATGATTCATTCGATCCGGAAGGCATCTGGCTCAGAACACGGGGGACATGCCCGTCGACGGGCGCCCTTGAATGCAGCCAGGGAGGTGCATTCAAGGGGCCCTGTTTGGTGTTTGGTTAGCTGTGGGCGTCGGATGCAGTCAGTGCGTTGGCGCCTGCTTCTGCTACTGTCTGGTCCTGTTCCCCTGAGCCGCCGCTGACGCCAATGGCGCCGATCACGTTGCCGTCGCGGGTGAGGGGGATCCCGCCGGCAAAGATCATGATTTTGCCTTGGTTGCTGGCGTGGATTCCGTAAAACTGGTTGCCGGGCTGTGCGTTGTCGCCGAGGTCCTTAGTTGTGATGTCGAAGGCGCGGGAGGTGTAGGCCTTGTTGATCGAGATATCGATGCTTCCGATCCAGGCGCCGTCCATGCGAACGTGCGATATGAGGTTGCCGCCGACGTCGACCAGGCGATGTTCATGGGCTGGCCGATTTCCTCGGCCCGCTTTTCTGCGGCTGAGATCACGGTACGGGCTTCGGCAAGGCTGGGTGAGGTCATTGGACTGGTCCTTTTTCTCGGTTCTTCCTACGGCACCTGCATATGCAGGGTGGATGGTTAGCCGTTTACGCATCCGCTGGGTTCAGGACGTTTTTGGTGGCTGCGCCGGCATCACACTCTGCATGAGGATCATCGCAAGCATCGTTCACAGATTGCTAGCTCTTCATGGCTGGATGGAGATGCTCAAGGTCGTGCTGGCATCGAATTTCGCGCTGTCTCCCGAAGTAGAGCTACGGACGCCATCGCCACGCGGCTGCTGTTGATTTGGCAGCCGAATTCCTGTCATCAGCTCACGAGACAGCGATAGCCAGTAAGAAGCAGCTCATCTTTTCGAGGTCCAACTCGCGGACGGGAATCGGCGGGATGGCTGATGTGATTAGGCCGGGGGAGCCGCGGTGGATTCCCGAACCACTAGTTGGGTGGCAAGTTCTACGCGGTGGGAGTCAAGCTCTTCCCCCTTCGCCTGGCTCAGGACGGCGCGCAGGGCCGCCCGTCCCATCTCGTGCAGGGGCTGGGAAACGGAGGTCAGGGACGGAACTGCGTCTTCCGCCAGCGCCGTTCCGTCGAAACCTACCAGGCTGAGATCCTCGGGAATGCGAATGCCGTGTTGGCGGGCTTCCCGCAGCACGCCAACCGCAACACTGTCGCTGCCGGCAAAGATCGCCGTGGGCCGTTTCGGCAGCGCAATCAGCCGCCTGAGTCCCTCTATGCCGTGATGGGTCCTGAATTTTCCGTGAATGATGTAGTCAGGGTTCACCTGCACGCCCGCGGATGCCAGGGCGGACATGTAGCCGTGGAGGCGGGCCTGGTTGCACTCGGCTGTCTCATGCCCGCCCAGATAGGCGATGTCCCGGTGCCCCAGCCTCAGCAAGTGTTCCGCGGCGGCCTTGCCGCCTGCCCAGTTGGTGGCGCCGACACTGACAACATCCGGCGGCGGAGGATTGAGGGGGTCAACGACGGCCACCGGGATGTTACGTCGCCGGAGGGCTGTCAGCTGCGCCTCGCTGAAATCAGAGGTTACGAGGATGAGCCCGATCCTGCCGTGGGCAACCATCCGCTCCGCCCGCCGTTCCGGGGTCAGGCCGGGAACTGGCCCGCTGCTCGTGGTGCTCATGAGGACCTCCACGCCCACGGATGCTGCGTATTCCAGGATCCCGTTGAGGACTGCTGTCGAGTATGCCGGCGTGAAGGCATCGAAAGAGACTTCAACGATTGAAGGCTCGGGAGCGACGACCCGCCGCTGCATAGGGGACTGGTAGCCGGCGTCCACCAGTGCGGCCAGGACTTTTGCGCGGGTTTCTTCCGCCACATCTTCGCGGCCGTTCACGACTTTCGAGACGGTAGGCGTGGAGACCCCCGTGAGCCTGGCAATAGCCGCCAGAGTCATCTTCTTCGGAGGTGTCGAGAGGGACACAGCCAACCGCCTTTCGAAATGTTTCGTTACAGGAAGTGTGGTCCATCACGTGTAAAACGTCAACTGTTACGCGGTTTCAACGGACGGCATCAACTCAAAGTCGCCCTTGACCGTGATGACGATCACTAGTACCTTTGCATCGTATCGATCGCTTATCGAAAAGTTTCGAGAAGGCGCACTTCAGTTTCGTTCCCATCTCGCAGTGGAGATGGGGTTTCAAGCCTGGGAGCCAACGACGCCCCCGAAGGATGGATGGAAGACTCATGAAATTTCGGAGACTGCAGACCGCAGCTACGGCTCTCACAGCCAGTGCCCTTGTTCTTTCCCTCGCCGCCTGCGGTTCGGGTGGGCCGTCCGGCGGCTCCGTCAGCGCCGACTCTGCCACCATGTGGGGACTCACCGGCGGCAACCAAGCGTCGCTGCAGAATTCTGTTGACGCGTGGAACAGCGTCCACAGTGACCAAAGCATCAAGCTGGAGTTCTTTGCCAACGATGCCCACAAGACCAAGGTCCGCACCGCAGTCGGTGCCGGACAGGGGCCGACCTTTATCTACGGCTGGGGCGGCGGCGTGCTCAAGTCCTACGTCGACGCCGGGCAGGTTGAGGACCTCACCGGCTTCCTTGAGCAGAATCCGCAGGTGAGGGACCGTTACCTGCCGTCGGTGCTGAAGAACGGCGAGATCGACGGTAAGACCTACGCCGTCCCCAACAACAACGCCCAGCCCGTGGTGCTGTACTACAACAAGGAAGTGTTCGACAAGGTCGGGGCCCAGCCGCCGAAGACCTGGGACGAGCTCATGGCACTGGTGCCGAAGTTCAAGGCCGCAGGCATTGCCCCGTTTTCGTTGGCTGGCCAGTCGAAATGGCCGAACCTGATGTGGCTCGAGTACTTGGTTGAGCGCATCGGTGGCCCGGAAGTCTTCGCAGACATTGCTGTGAACAAGCCGGGTGCATGGTCTGACCCGGCCGTCGTGGAGGCGCTCACCAAGATCCAGGAACTGGTCGAAGCGGGGGGATTCGTCAACGGCTTCTCCTCCATCGCCGCCGACAGCAGCGCCGACCAGGCTCTCATGTACACGGGCAAGGCTGCCATGATCCTGCAAGGCGGCTGGATTTATCAGGGCATGAAGAAGGACGCTCCAGGCTTCGTGAGCAGCGGCAAGCTCGGTTTCACGACCTTCCCCACCGTTTCCGGCGGTAAGGGTGACCCGGCGAACGTCGTGGGCAACCCGTCCAACTTCTGGTCCGTTTCCTCCAAGGGCACCGAGGCCCAGAAGGCAGCGGCACTGAATTACATCAAGGACGGCATGTTCACTGAAAAGAACACGCAGGATCTGATCGATTCCGGTGCCGTGCCGGTGGTCAAGGGCGTCGAGTCCAAGCTCGAAGCATCCCCGGACAAGGACTTCCTGACCTTCGCCTATGGTATGGCCAAGAACGCACCCGACTTCACCATGTCCTGGGACCAGGCACTTAGCCCCGCTCAGGGAGACGCCATGCTCTCGAACTTGGACCAGATCTTCCTGAAGAAGATCACTCCCCAGCAGTTCGTGGAGACGATGAACGCGACGGTGGAGAAGTAACCGTGGCTTCGATGATAAGCACCCGCCGGCGGGCCCTGAGCAGGGGTCCCTCGGGGTGGTTGGCCGTCCCGGCTCTCGTGTTCTTCCTGGTTTTCGCCGTGATCCCGCTCGTCGGGGTTCTCTTTCTCAGCTTCACCAGCTGGGACGGCTTGGGTGAAATCAGGTTGGACGGCATGAGCAGCTGGGCCGCCGTCCTGACCGACCCCGTGACGGGGAACGCGTTGGTGGTCACCGCCAAGATCATCGTCTTCTCGTTCATTGCCCAGGCACCCATCAGTTTGCTGTTGGGAGTCTTCACCTCGGGGGCGCAGAAGTACCGCGCCGCACTTGCGGTGCTGTACTTCGTGCCGCTGCTGCTCTCGTCTGCAGCTGTGGCGATTGCCTTCAAGGCCCTCCTCGACCCCAACTTCGGGATGGGACCCGGGCTGGGTATCCCCGCCCTTACCCAGGACTGGCTCGGCAATTCGGACTTGGTGCTGTTCGTGGTGGTGTTTGTGATCGCCTGGCAGTTCGTGCCTTTCCACACGCTCATCTACCAAGGCGGCGTCCGCCAGATCCCCGCCTCACTGTACGAGGCGGCGCAAATTGACGGGGCGGGCCGGATCAAGCAGTTCTTCCACGTCACGCTGCCGCAGTTGAAGTACACGATGATCACCTCCTCCACACTCATGGTGGTCGGCTCCCTTGCCTACTTCGATCTGGTCTTTGTCCTGACAGCCGGCGGCCCCGGTTATTCCACCCGGCTGCTTCCGCTGCATATGTACCTCACCGGTTTCAAGGCCAACGACATGGGCGCGGCCAGCGCCTTGGGCGTCATCCTGGTCGTGATCGGCCTCGTCCTGGCCCTCCTCCTGCAGCGGCTCGGCGGACGCAACCGCAGCGCAAGCCAACTCGAAGGAGCCTGACATGGCCTCAACCACACAGCTCGCAGCTCCTCCCGCCGAACCGGCCACCAGCAGCGAACGCGTAACGCGCCGGGGCAAGAGTCCCGGCATGCGGCCCAACATCATCGGTGCGCTGGGCGGATGGTTCTGGCTCGCCGTGATTATCCTGCCCGTCTACTACGTCATCATCACGAGCCTGAAGGACCAGGCAGGCTTTTTCACAACCAACCCGATGTTGCCGCCCGCCGAACCTACGCTGAGCAATTACAAACTGGTCCTTGAGCAGGACTTCGCCCAGTATTTCGCCAACAGCCTGATCGTCACCATTGGCAGCGTGATCCCCGCCCTGTTGGTGTCCTTCATGGCTGCGTATGCCATCGTTCGGGGCAGCGGCTGGTTCGTCAGCTCGACGAACAAACTGTTTCTGCTGGGGTTGGCCATCCCGCTGCACGCCACGATCATCCCGATTTATTGGATGATCACCCGCGCTCAGATGTACGACACCCTCCTGGCGCTGATCCTGCCCTCGATTGCCTTCGCCATTCCGATCTCAGTATTGATTCTGTCCAACTTCATGCGCGATGTCCCCAACGAGCTGTTCGAATCAATGCGGCTGGACGGATGCAGCGACTGGACCATGATGTGGCGGCTCGCGCTTCCGCTGATGCGTCCGGCGGTCGTAACGGTCGGCATCTACAACGCCCTGCACGTCTGGAACGGCTTCCTCTTCCCGCTCATCCTTACCCAGAGCCCTTCCACCCGCGTGCTGCCACTTTCGCTGTGGACGTTCCAGGACGAATTCACCGCCAACATTCCGGCCGTGCTGGCCTCGGTGGTCCTGGCCACCCTGCCGCTGCTGGTGCTCTACGTCGTTGCCCGCCGCCAGCTGCTCAGCGGCCTGACCGCCGGGTTCAGCAAGTGAGCCCGGCAAGTGAGCCAGCACAGACTGAAAGGAACACATTCATGAGTGACCGTAAGCCCCTGCGCGTGGGGATGGTGGGCTACGCCTTCATGGGCGCCGCCCACTCCCACGCCTGGCGGACGGCCCCCCGCTTCTTTGACCTGCCGCTTCAGCCGCAGCTGGCTGCCCTGGCGGGCAGGAACGCCGAGGGAGTCAGTGCCGTCGCCGACAAATTCGGCTGGGACAGTGCTGAAACCGATTGGCGCCGCCTGATCGAACGGGACGACATCGACCTGATTGACATCTGCACCCCCGGAAATACGCACGCCGAGATCGCCATCGCCGCCTTGGAGGCCGGCAAGCACGTTCTGTGCGAAAAGCCGTTGGCCAACTCCGTGGAGGAGGCTGAACGGATGGCGGCGGCGGCCGATGCGGCAGCGGCCCGCGGGGTCTATTCCATGTGCGGCTTCAGCTACCGCCGCACCCCGGCGCTGGCTCTCGCCAAACGCATGGTCGACGCCGGACGGCTGGGACAGATCCGCCACGTCCGGGCCCAGTATCTTCAGGACTGGCTCAGCGACGCCACGGCTCCGCTCACGTGGCGGCTGGACAAGGAAAAGTCCGGCTCGGGCTCGCTCGGGGACATCGGTGCGCACAGCATTGACGCCGCCCAGTGGATCACCGGCCGTCGAATCACCGGTGTCTCCGCCATGCTCGAAACCTTCGTCAAGGAACGCCCTGTCGGCGGAGAGTTCGTGGGCCTCGGCGGGCAGGGCGCGACAGGCGAGGACGTGCAGCTCGGCACCGTCACCGTCGACGACGCCGCTATTTTCAGCGCCCGCTTCGAAGGCAGCACCTCAAACGGCGGAACTCCCGACGGCGGAACTCCCGATGCTGGAGCTTTTGACGGCGGGCCGATTGGCGTCTTCGAAGCGACCCGATTCGCCCTGGGCAGGAAGAACGCCATGCGGCTCGAGCTCAACGGCACCAGGGGTTCCCTCGCTTTCGACTTCGAGGACATGAACACCCTGTCCTTCTACGACGCCGCCGAAGAACCCGACGCCGGCTTCCGCCGGATCCAGGTCACCGAGCCGCAGCATCCCTACACCGGGAACTGGTGGCCGGTCGGCCACGGCCTTGGCTACGAGCACGTCTTCACTCACCAGGTGGTGGACTTCCTGACCGCGATCAATGAGGGCCGCCAGCCTTCGCCGTCGTTCGCAGACGCGCTGCAGGTGCAGAAAGTCCTCGCCGCCGTCGAAGCCAGCGCCTCAGACGACAGCCGCTGGCAGAAAGTCCCATCATGACCCGTCCCATCACGCTGTTCACCGGCCAGTGGGCCGACCTGCCCTTCGAAGAAGTCGCCCGCCTCGCCGGCGAGTGGGGATTCGACGGCCTGGAAATCGCCTGCTGGGGAGATCATCTTGACCCGGTGCGCGCCATCGAGGACGACGCCTACCTCCAGGGCCGGCTCGACATCCTGGACAAGCACAACCTCAAAGTCCACGCCATCGCCAACCACCTCACCGGGCAGGCGGTCTGCGACGACCCGATCGACGAACGGCACCGTGACATCCTCTCCCCGGCCATCTGGGGCGACGGTGACCCTGAGGGAGTGCGCACACGCGCAGCCGAATCGATGAAGGCCACGGCGAGGGCCGCCGCCCGGCTGGGCGTCAAGACGGTCACCGGCTTCACCGGGTCATCGATCTGGAAATGCGTGGCCATGTTCCCGCCGGCTTCCGACGCCATGATCGAGCGCGGCTACAAGGACTTCGCGGACCGCTGGAATCCGATTCTGGACGTGTTCGAGGAGGCCGGCGTACGGTTCGCACTCGAAGTACATCCTTCCGAGATTGCCTACGACTACTGGACCGCGAAGCGCACCCTGGAAGCAATCGGGCACCGGGAAAGCTTTGGCCTGAACTTCGACCCCTCCCACTTCATCTGGCAGGACCTGGACCCGGTGATGTTCCTGCAGGACTTCGCTGACAAGATTTTCCACGTCCACGTCAAAGAATCCGTACGGCAGCTCAACGGACGCAACGGCCGGCTTGGCTCCCACCTGCCGTGGGCGGACCCCCGCCGGGGCTGGGACTTCGTCACCGCAGGCCACGGAGACGTCAACTGGGAACCGATCTTCCGCACGCTGAACGCCATCGGCTACGCGGGTCCCACCAGCATCGAATGGGAAGACGCCGGTATGGATCGCCTGGCCGGCGCACCGCAGGCGCTGGACATGGTGAAGGAACTCGCTGCCATCAGCCCGCCCTCCGCTGCCTTTGACGCGGCCTTCAGCACCCGCTGACCTGCATCCAACAAGCCCACAAACAAACAAGCCAACAAGCCAACAAGACAGCAAGGAAACCATGACAAGCGAGAACAAGACTGCCCTGGTGGTGCGCGGCGGCTGGGACGGACACCAGCCCATCGAAGCCACCGAGCTGTTCATCCCGTACCTGAAAGAGCAGGGCTACGACGTAAGGGTGGAGGAATCACCCAAAATCTATGCGGACGCCGAATACATGGCGGGCGTGGACCTGATCGTCCAGTGCATGACCATGTCCACGATCGAAAAAGACGAATTCGAGGGGCTGCGGGCCGCCGTCGAAAACGGCACCGGGCTGGCCGGCTGGCATGGCGGGATCGCCGACTCCTACCGCAACAGCTCCGATTACCTGCACCTGATCGGCGGACAGTTCGCCTGCCATCCGGGCAAGCACCCGGACGAACGCGAGGGCGAGCAGGCGGACAACTACGTCCCGTACACCGTCAACATGCTCCCGGCGGCCGTCGACCATCCCATTACCGCAGGCATCGGCGACTTCGACCTGGTCACCGAACAGTACTGGGTCCTCGCAGACGACTACATCGACGTCCTGGCCACCACCACCCAAAAGGTCCGCGAATGGGATCCGTGGAACCGCGAAGTGACCTCGCCCGCCATCTGGACCCGCCAATGGGGCAAAGGCCGCATCTTCGTGGCCACCCCCGGGCATCGCGTGGAAATCCTCCAGGACACCAACGTCCGCACCATCATCGAAAGGGGCATGCTGTGGGCAAGCCGCTAAACGTAGGAATCATCGGCTGCGGGGCGATCATCGCCCAGTACCTCGCCAGCTTCCGCCGACTTCAGCAAAACAACCTCATCAACCTCGTGGCGGTCGCAGACCTCGACCATGCCCGCGCCCAGGCGGTTGCGGATGACTATGAAGGCGTCCGCGCCCTCAGCGTCGACGCGCTCCTGGCCGCGGACGACGTCGAGCTCGTGCTGAACCTGACCATCCCGGCTGCACACGCCGAAGTCGCGCTCAAAGCCATCGCCGCCGGAAAGCACGTCTACGGCGAAAAGCCGCTCGCGGCCACCACCGCCGAGGCACGGGAGGTGCTGGACGCCGCCGAGGCAGCCGGCGTCCTCGTCGGCTGCGCCCCGGACACAGTGCTGGGCACCGGCATCCAGACAGCCCGCAAGGCAATCGACGACGGCCTGATCGGGCGGCCGGTCTCCGCCACCGCCACCATGGTCACTCCCGGGCATGAACGCTGGCACCCGAACCCCGATTTCTACTACCAGCCTGGCGGCGGCCCGCTGCTGGACATGGGCCCCTACTACGTTTCGGCCCTGGTCACACTGCTCGGACCCGTCGTTTCGGTGATAGGCGCCGCCAGCCACACCCGGACGGAACGGACCATCGGCTCGGGGGCCCGCGAGGGCCAGATCATTCCGGTGACCACCGATACCCACGTCACCGGCGTGCTGGTGCACGCCTCCGGCGCCCTTTCCACGCTTGTGATGAGCTTCGACGCCGTAAAGACCAAGAGCCCCAACATCGAAGTCCATGGGGAACTGGGCTCCCTGGCCGTGCCGGACCCTAACCACTTCGACGGCGACGTGCAGTTGTTTCCCCTCGGCGGCACTGAGTGGCAGACCCTGCCTGTCTCCGCCGGATATGTCGACTCCGGAAGGGGCTTCGGCATCGCCGACCTCGCCGGCACTCCCCAGGGACAAGAACCGCGGGCCGGCGGCACGCTGGCCTTCCACGCCCTCGAAATCATGGAAGGCGCACTTAAGTCGGCGCACAGCGGGCAAGCGGTGCCCATCATCAGCAGCGCAGACCGGCCGGCCGCCGTCGAACTCGCCGCCATCGCCCGGGAAGTTCAGACAACGACCACGAACTAAGCGGTACAGCAGTTAGCCCCACATTCCATTACCGGCAGGCCGGAACTCCCTCCGTTCTGCCTGACCCACCACACCAGACAGCAAAGGTGCATCATGAATCTGACCCCAACTCCCGAGGACCGCTTTACTTTTGGCCTGTGGACCGTCGGCTGGACCGGCGCGGACCCGTTCGGCGTCGCCACCCGCGCCGCACTTGACCCGGTTGAAGCCGTCCACAAACTCAGTGAAATCGGCGCGTACGGCATCACCTTTCATGACAACGACCTGATTCCGTTCGACGCCACGGCCTCAGAGCGCGAGCTGATCCTGAAGAATTTCACCACGGCGCTGGCCGAGACCGGCCTGAAGGTACCGATGGTCACCACCAACCTCTTCAGCCACGCGTTGTTCAAGGACGGCGGCTTCACCTCCAACGACCGTTCCATCCGCCGCTATGCACTGAGCAAGGTGCTGCGCAACATCGACCTGGCCGCCGAGCTCGGCGCAGAGACGTTCGTGATGTGGGGCGGGCGCGAAGGCAGCGAATACGACGGGTCCAAGGACCTCTCCGCTGCCCTGGACCGGATGAAGGAAGGCGTGGACACCGCCGCGGCGTACATCAAGGACAAGGGCTACGGCCTGCGCATCGCCTTGGAGCCCAAGCCAAACGAGCCCCGCGGCGACATCTTCCTCCCCACCGTCGGACACGGGCTGGCGTTCATCGCCCAGCTCGAACACGGCGACATCGTGGGCCTGAACCCCGAGACAGGCCACGAGCAGATGGCCGGGCTCAACTTCACGCACGGCATCGCGCAGGCGCTGTGGGCTGGCAAGCTCTTCCACATCGATCTCAACGGCCAGCGCGGCATCAAGTACGACCAGGATCTCGTCTTCGGCCACGGCGACCTCACCAGTGCCTTCTTCACCGTGGACCTGCTGGAGAACGGCTTCCCCAACGGCGGACCGAGGTACGATGGGCCGCGCCACTTCGACTACAAGCCCTCCCGCACCGACGGGTACGACGGGGTCTGGGAATCGGCGAAGGCCAACATGGCCATGTACCTGCTGCTGAAGGAACGCGCCCTCGCCTTCCGCGCCGACGCCGAGGTGCAGGAGGCCCTCAAGACCTCGGGCGTGTTCGAACTCGGCGAGCCGACCCTCGCTGCAGGCGAGTCCACCGCGGACCTGCTGGCGGACGCCAGCGCCTTCGAGAACTTCGACGCCGACAAGGCCGCCGAGCGCTCGTTCGGATTTGTCCGCCTCAACCAGCTCGCCGTCGAGCACCTGCTGGGCGCGCGCTAACGCGCCCCAGCCCGAAAAGTTAGTCCCCGCCGTCGTCACGGCACCCTGCGTGCCGGTGACGACGGCGGCCCTAGAGAAAGAATGCACCATGCCACTCGTCGCGGGGATCGACAGCTCCACCCAGTCATGCAAGGTGGTCATCAGGGACGCAGCGACCGGAAGGCTCATCCGCCAAGGCAGGGCCTCCCACCCGCCAGGCACCGAAGTACATCCCGAGCACTGGTGGGCGGCACTTCAGGAAGCCGTCACCGCGGCCGGCGGCCTCGATGACGTCGTTGCCGTTTCCGTCGGCGGGCAGCAGCACGGCATGGTCTGCCTTGATTCCACCGGCGACATCGTGCGGCCGGCCCTGCTCTGGAACGACACGCGGTCTGGAGACGACGCCCGCGAGCTGATCCTTGAAGCAGGCGAGGGGGACCATGAACGCGGGGCGCGCTACTGGGCCGAAACCACCGGCACAGTTCCCGTCGCGTCACTGACCGCGACCAAACTCGGCTGGCTCGCCCGTGCGGAAGCCCACAACGCCCGCCGGGTCGCCGCCGTCTGCCTCCCGCACGACTGGCTGTCCTGGCGCCTGGCCGGCCACGGTCCCGGATCCGGGCCTGCTTCCCTCAATGAACTTCGCACCGACCGCTCCGATGCCTCCGGTACCGGCTACTTCTCCGCCGCCCGCGGCACGTATCTTCCCGAGGTCTTGGAACGGACGCTCGGACACGTCCCGGTCCTGCCTGCTGTTGCGGCTCCCCTCGACGTGGCAGGAAAGACCAGGGGAGGGGCGCTGATCGGGCCGGGCGCCGGGGACAATGCCGCCGCAGCGCTTGGCGTCCGTGCCGGGGTGGGCGACGTCGTTGTTTCGCTCGGCACCTCGGGCACGGTGTTCGCGGTTTCGGCGGCACCGTCCGCCGATTCCACCGGCCTTGTTGCCAGTTTTGCCGATGCCACCGGGAACTACCTGCCGCTGGCCTGCACGCTGAACGCGACGCGCGTCTTCGACGTGACCGCACAGCTCCTCGGCACCGATCTGCCGGGCCTGGGAACACTCGCCCTCACAGCAGAGAGGGGAGCAGGAGGACTAACCCTCATCCCGTACTTTGAGGGCGAGCGGACGCCGAACCTGCCCGATGCCAGCGGTTCGCTGCATGGAATGACACTGGCCAACTACACGTCCGCAAACCTCGCACGCGCTGCGATCGAGGGCGTCCTCTGCTCCCTGGCGGACGGCCTGGCTGCGCTTGAGGCGCAGGGAGTCGGCTCGGAAAGGATTATCCTCGTTGGCGGCGGGGCACAGTCTCCTGCCGTCCAGCAGGTAGCGGCAGAGATCTTTGCCCGGCCCATCACCGTGCCCTCTCCGGGCGAGTACGTGGCCGACGGTGCTGCCCGGCAGGCCGCCGCGGTCCTTGCCGGGGAATTCCCGAACTGGACCCTGGACGCAACACACATCGCCGCGCCCGACGGCGGGGACGCGGACCGACCGGGGGAGGTGCTCGCCCGCTACCGCCAGCGGACGAAAGAAGCCCATCCCTCCCTCCGCTAACGGAAGCCTGCAGGTGTACTGATGATCGCTGCCTCAGACAAAAGCACACCTCCCGCCAGAGTTGAGGCGAAGCGGGTGCCGGCCGAGAACAGCGCGGAGAGCGCGGTGCGGCGATGTTTGGCGCGCTGGCCGCGCTTCCGGCCGTGACAACCAACCAAGTACCGGGGGCACAGAAAATCAGGTAGTGCCAGCCGATATTCGGGTACTTGGCGTTATTTTGGGCTGGTCCGGCCGCGGATAGGATTCATCTACGGCGCTGATTGTTGCTGGGGTGCACTGGGGTCGAAACAGGTGTGCACGCATCTGCTCGTCAGCCTCCTACGGTGCCTTCGTGCAGCGCACCGGCCCAGTGATAGGAAGTCCATGGCTCACCCTGTTAGTGTTCGACGCACGCAGGAGGCTGGCGGATCCTTGCGCCACGCTCCCACGCTGCTCCGGCTCCTG
>NZ_JAGGPJ010000056.1 GCF_018613875.1 Arthrobacter sp. ISL-28
CACCTAAGTAAACGGCATTGGAGCTAGTCCAGGAACTGCGTCGACGCTTCGACGGGAAATTGATCGTCAACAGCGGCTTCGAAGGGCAGCAGACCACCCGCGAACAGGCGCTGCAGCAGATCGAGGCCGGTCACGCCGACGCCGTTGTCGTGGGGAGGGCTCTCATCGCCAATCCCGATTTGGTCGAGCGATGGCAAGGTGGGCACCCGGAGAATGAACCCCGGCCCGAACTCTTCTATTCATCGGTAGCCGAAGGCTACACGGACTACCCCTTCCGACAGCTATCTTGAGGTTCAAGGAAACACCTCGCGTCGCGTTTGTCTCCTAACCATCTTGTCTTCACCCCGAAAACCTTCAGGACCCTCTCCACATAAGTCGCGACAGTGCCTCAGATGTCCATAGCAGAGAAACAGGAAAGGCCGACACTCACCAGACAAGGCCTAACATGATGCGGCCTGTTAAACTCACGATTTCCGACACCGCGCAAGCCATCGAGCCAAAGAGCTCTACCGGAAGAATTACTGAAAGCCATGCTGCATCTGAGGGACTACGTCAGACCCCGAGTGAGGTCCCGGGCTAAAGAACTGGCCGTGAGGAACCTCTCCCCCGCGACGTGCACCAAGGACCGCTACGTCCTCCTACGCTACGTCCTCCTAATGGAACCCTCTCCCGCAAAGCGATCAGTGGGGCGGCGTTACCCATGACTGGCCCCAGATCTGCGGCTCCGGCCATCAGCAGGCCCAGAGTACACGTGCCACCTGTGCTTGCGTCCACCGCCAAGGAAGGATGGAACGTGTGGGCTAGCACAGGTGGCACGCATTGGTCGTAGATGGCGTCCGCGGCCTGGAGCGCCTTATCTGAGGCTCAGTACGAGCTTCCCGAGATGTTTTCTGGATTCGAGATGGCGATGTGCCTCAACGATTTCCGTCAGGGGATAGACGGAGTCGATTAGCGGGCGGATCTGGTACTTGTCGATCATCTCGAGCATGCGTCCGAAATCATCGGGGCTTCCAAGTGTCGTGCCGAGAACCGATACCTGTCCCCAATAGAGGTCCGGAATGTCGATGGTAGCTGTGCTTCCCCCGGATGAGCCGAACACCGCAATCCGTCCTCCTGGCTTCAGACATGCCATGGCGTCGCGCAGGTTGGCGCCGGCACCGTTGATGATGACGTCCACACCGCCGCCGGTGGCTTCGAGTACCTGCTGGACCCAGTCGGGGTCTGTGTAGAGAAATCCCGTATCCACACCGATGGCACGGACAGAGTCGAGCTTGTCATGACTCGATGACGTCGCCAGCACACGGGCTTCAGCGGCGGCAGCGAACATGATGGCGAACGTCGAGACGCCGCTGCCGGCGCCAATGACCAACACGGTCTCACCTGGCCGCAACTGAGCCCGTTTGAAGAGTGCCCGGTACGCGGTGAGCCCCGCACAGGGAAGCGCCGCCGCCTCCGCCCACGAGAGGTGTTTGGGCATCGGGAACAGGTTTTCCACGGGAACTGCAACAAGTTGGGCGTAGGTTCCGTTTGTACTGTCACCGAGGATGGAGAAATCCCCTCCGGGTGCCGCTGCATTTCTTCCCCAATTCAGCCCTGGGAAGATGACAGTCTTCTCTCCCGTATCCTGGCGGATTCCGGCCCCGTCCAGGCCGAGAATGCTGGGGGTTGTGAACCCCCTGCCGGTTTGCCGGACGAGGGCGTCGTGCCAGTTTAAGGCGCTGGCGTGAAGTTCGACGATTACCTCGCCAGGTCCGGGCTCCGGATCGGGCACTGTTTCGAGGGAAAATTGTTCCGGACCGCCCCAACTATGTATGACTGCTGCTTTCACTGGTTTTCTTCCATCTTCCTTTTCAATACAACATTGCGTTGAGGGTGTTCGTGATGTTGGTTCTCGCAGGCACGGTGATTGGGCCATGAGGCAGTGGGTGCACTTTGCGGTCGTTTTCCGTCAACCTGGGCAGGGTTTTCGCCCAGCCCAAGTCGTCTATAGAGATCCACTGCTCGGTCACCTTGTCGGCCCATTCCTGCCCGTCATTTAAGGTGGCGAGCAGGTCAGGGGGAGCTACGGTTCCCCCAGGGTCCAGACGTTTCCGTCGATGCTCGCATGAAGCATCTCGACGAGTTGGGGGTCTTGATCCAATCCCAATACACGTGTTGAGAGCAGCTCTGTCATGTCATCGACGATTTGTGGACCCATTTCTTGCAGCTTGCGCCCTACTTGCGCCACGAGTTCGCGCATCTGCTCATCGCCATCCGAAAATCCTCGTGGGGTCAAGGTGTGGAGAGCTCCTTCTTCGCCGCGGCACGGTGAGTCAAGTACCGGAGCGCGCGCTGCGCCGAGTTGTATCCGCCCATGCCGTGAATGCCGGGCCCGGGCGGCGTTGCTGCGGAGCACAGGTAGACGCCGGGTACGCCGGTATCGTAGGGATGGGCGCTCAGCTTGGGGCCGAGGAGAAACTGCAGTGGTGATTTGGCGCCGGTGAGAATATCGCCGCCAATGAAGTTCGGATTCTCGGCCGAGGTCTGGGCAGGAGTACGCACGCTCAGCCCAACGACCCGGTCCCGGAACCCGGGTGCGAAGCGCTCGATCTGGGCGATGATGTGCTCTGTCGCGTCCCCCGTGTAGCCGTTCGGCACATGCGCATAGGCGTAGACCGGAACGATCGAGCCGTTCGCTCGACCAGGGTCAGCGACGGCCTGCTGCCCGACAAGCACAAAGGGCCGCTCTGGCATGTGCCCGGAGGCTACCTGTCGCTCGGTTGCGATGATTTCCCCAGAGTTGCCCCCGAGGTGCACGGTGCCTGCAAGGCCTACTTCCGGGTCTCGCCACGGCACGCCCCCGCCCACCGCGAAGTCGATCTTGAACGTAGCGGGCCCGGGCCGGAACTTCCGGTATGCGCGCCGGTCACTCTGCGGCTGTTGCTCGGCCAGTATGCCTGCCGCGGCATGCGGGTGGACATCGAGAATAGTGATGTCCGTGGGCGGGAGGTCGTACAGCCGATTGATGCGCTGCCCGGTCTCGAACCGAACCCCCTGCGCCCGAAGCATGCTGATGTGTGCTTCAGTGAAGCGGCCAGTGCCGCCCTCGACCACGGGCCAGCCCACGGCGTGACCGGCGATGATGATCCCGGCACCTATGCCCGTGACTAGGGGCAGAGTGAGCGGCTGGAGGGCATGCGCTGCCACACCCATGAAGAGCGAGCGCGCCCGCTCATCCCTGAACCACCGTGCAACGAGCGCGGGTGGTGGGCCGGCGACGGCTCCCATCCGCGCGAGCAATAGTGGGTGCTTCGGGATCCGGAGCAACGGCGACATGATGACCGGAGACAGTCGGTCGAAGGACCGCGACAGCGACCCAAACGCTGTCTCCCATTTCCCTCCGTCTCGCCCCAACCCCGCGGCCGTATCCGTAATCGACCTGTGGAGAAGCCCCGGTTCTCCGGAGTCGAGCGGGTGCGCGGCATCGATGGGCGCGTAGGCCCAACGGACCCCCATCTCTTCCAGGTCAAGCGTCTGAAAGAATGGGGATCCGGGAGCCATCGGGTGCACCGCTGCGCAGTGATCCTGCACAAGTCCCGCGAGGGGTGACTCGGTTGAGCGGGCGCCCCCGCCCAACTGATCCGCGGCCTCAACAACGGTGACTTCGACGCCGGCGCGAACCAGCACGGTTGCGGCTGCGAGCCCGTTGGGCCCGCTTCCGACGACGATCGCACTCGTCATCGAGCCATTTCCTCCGCGTGCGCTTCGGCCTCGACCAACTCTTCGAGTGGCTGGCGAACCGCATCTGGCCCAACAATATCGGTCGCGGTGAACTGCAGCTTGTCGAAGTCTGGCGAGCGCCAGGTGACGGTGAGCGGAATGGGCCCGTTCGGCAGCCAGGGCTGCTCCGCGACCGCATCTTTCACCCGCCATCTTCCCCGCTCAACGACGCCGAGTGCGGCATCGATCAGTTTGTATTCCTGGTAGCCGTGCCACAGCGCTTCAGACTCCACCCACGCCACGATGAATTCTCCGGGCTCGAACTGCGCCTCTTCCTGGATCGCGGCGATGAGTTCTTCGTTGTGGAAATGTCCCTCGCCGAAGTTGAAGCCGATCATTGCATTACAGGCGAATTCTGCCTCGCGGATGCGTCGGTGGTCGATATCAGGCACCTCCTTCAAGAACAGCGAAAATAGTCCACGAGCTTGGCTGTGAAGTGAGCGCCATCCGAGGGACATCTCGAGGAAGGCCTCTGCCAGTGGATAGGGCAGCCCCATCGCCTGGATTTGATCAATCTGATCCTTCGTCGGGCGGTAAACCCGGTGAAGCTTCTTTTCGGCATCCGGATGGATGGCCCAGAGTGCTGTAGCCCAGTTGCCACCGTACTGCCTGAGCGAGGCGAGGAACGATACCTTGTCGGGGCGAATGCTCCCGAAGATCACGAGGATCAGCGGAATAGCGATGACCGCAAAAGGCATCCACGGCTCCGACATATCGAACGCACTAAACCCGGCAGAGTTCGGGTAGCCGATGAAGAAGATCACCGCGCAAATCGCGAACAGTAAGTTCCACTCTAGCGGCACAGCAACCGGGAACGTCGAGATGATGAAGAAGCAAAAGCCGACCATGAGCAGCGTTGCGAGGGTTACCGTTGTCTGGCCTCCGAGCGCGGTGCCGACGACGAAGAGCATCGTGAGGGGTGCGGTAAGCTCGACGATCGTTCCGAGCACGTGCGAGAAGAAGTGAGCCAGGGGGCCTGGGCGTAGGTCATCGTTGTCGAAGTCCTTGAACGTCCTCTTCTTGAGCCACCGCGGCGGCCAGAACGGCGTGTTGGCGAGCATCGGCGGGATCACCAGGCTGAAGTGTCGGTTCATTTTTGAGAAGCCTGCCCCTACCCAAACCGTGACCAGGAAGATCTTCAGCGCGATGATCATGTCGGTGACTTCGAACAGGTTCGGGAACGCGATGAAGAACACCACTGGCAAGAGGTACTGCTCCGACCGCGCGGCAAGGAAGATGGTCTTGTCCCGCAGGCCGACGAGCACGAGGAGGATCACCGCAAAGATGAGCGGCGTGGTCTGAATCAGCAGGAAGCTCTCGGCGTTCTGCGAAAGCCAGCTCGGCACGCCGTTAGCGGGGTCGGCGAGGAACTGCTGGAATCGCGCGAGCGCGGGCAGCTCCGCCGCAGATTGCCCGGGTAGGAAAAGCGCGGTGCCCAGCGAGAACAAGAAGCCGTGGTAGAGAAACACATCGACCACGGTGCGACGGCTGCCGCCGGTGAAGGGCACCCACTTGTAGGGGCTCAGTTTGATCGTGCCGGGGCGTGACCAGAACAGGATTCCGCCTGTTAGAGGGCCAAACTTCCCTGCGAGCGGACCCCAGGACCCTGCGATTCCGATGGCTTCGAGCAGCATCGTCATGACGACGAGCTTTTGGTAGACGATCGGATTCGTCCACCATGACCCCACATCGAGTGGGTTCAGGTGCGAGGTGAGGGTGATGAGGAGCGCGCCACCGATCAGCCATGCCCCGAATAGCTTGGTCAGGTACATCACGGAGATTTTGCGCGCTGCTCCGAACCCCCACTCACCCCACTCCTTCGACAGGAACTTCAGACGTTTCTGTAGCGGACGGCGAATCAATTCTTCGGGATCCGCATTCGGAAACCGTGGAACGTTGTAACCCATGACAACTCCTTTAGTGGCAGATTTTGGGCACGACTCAGCGTGCGGCGGCTTTGGCATCGAAAATCGCGGTGTTACCCCTGCGTCAGGCTGAGGAAACCGCGCATAGAAGTTGATGTGGCGTGGCTAGACGCCGGCCACTCCCCGGGTGGGAGATTAGAACGGCGCTGTTCGCCGCCTCAGCTCAGGTTTATCGATCTTGCCGATGGGGTTTCTCGGCAAAGACTCGAGGACAATAAGGCGGGCGGGTACTTTCACCTTCATCAGCCCAACCGAGCAGTGTGCGAGCACCTCCTCCACTGTCCGGGAATCCCCAGGGTGGGCAACGACGTAGGCGACAGGCACCTCCCCGAGCGTCGGGTGCGCGGCTCCAACGACAGCAGATTCCAACAACGCGGGGTGCGTCGCGATGTGGCTCTCGATCTCTTTTGGATAGATGTTCTCACCGCCGCGAATGATCATGTCTCTGATGCGACCCACGATTCGGATTGGTGATTATTTTGCCGCAGGTTCACTGGGGGGAAATCCCCGGTCTTATAGCCCATAGCCTGTGTCCTTTCGTACGGCGACGTTGCCGTTCAAAGGTCCCTTTGAGGGACTGTCCGCAAATCGGATATCGCGGTAGTCACGACTCTAGGCCGGTACGGGAGCGTGTCCTACGTCACGTCGAAACGAAGCTTGCCGCCGCCTTTGTTCGTAGAAACCAAAAGCCATCTGAGAGTGTCCCACCGGGCAGTGGCATGCCGCAGGCCGGACGGTCAGGACGAGACCCGACGCAAAACGGCCGACCCGAGCCAATGACACACAGTCAGGGCTGCCTCGAGGGACAGCCGGTCCTCCAGCAGAGCACGACCAAGGACCTTCTGGGCCGAGGCGATGCGGTACTTGATGGAATTCTTGTGCATCACCATTGCCTCGGCGGTCGCCGTATAGCTGCCCTCATGCCGAAGGAACGCCAGCAGGGTCTCCCGGTGCCGCTGGTGGAGTTCGTCGTCGATCACCAGATCGCCCAGAACAGTGCCGAGCCACGAACGTGTTGCATCCAATTGCTGCGACAACAGAGCCGCCAGCGCCAGGCCGGGTTCCTCGTAGGACAGGACAGTGCGCTTGGGGTGCTGAGCCTGTAGTGCCAGGTGTTGGACTTGAAGCGCCTGATGATGAGCGTTACGGAACCCGTCAAGTCCGACTTCGCTGGCGCTCAGTGCGAAGCGTGGAACCGGCATCTCCTGCCTGGATCCCGTATTCCATTCGGTCACGGCAGGATCAAAGCAGTAGTCGCCTTGAACGGGTATCCACCCCCACGCCGTAGCTCCGTCGACGCCGACGAGCAGCGGCGGACCGGTGCTGTGGAGTCGCTCAGCCAGCGCGCGTGTTGCCTTGGTGAACCTGCTGAGCTGATCCTGATTCGTGCTGTGCTGATCGACCCACACTACGACCGCGATGTGGCGGCCCCGCAACCGATAGCCCAGCGTGGCTTCGGCGGCGTCAACGTCGTTCCCCGGTGAGGCGAGCAACTCCCGCACCTTGGCGTTGCGGCTGTTGGCTTGGCCGGCCAGCCATGACTCACGTTCCTCTTCGTAGACCGCAACCACACCCTGGGACATCCAGTCGATGTAATCGGACACCTCAGTCACCATGCGGTCGTACGCGCCGGCCCTTATATCAGCTGGTGTCGCGGTTCGGCATGAGACGTCGAATGCGTGTCGCAGGACGTACTGCTGTCCTAGCCGATATGCCCGGATCAACGCGCTGATGGGAACCCCCCTCTGAGCCAGCCGACGCGCATACTCATAGGCCGCGGAAGGCGGCTCCAGTTGTTCACCGCGTATGCCATGCTGCAGGGCGTGCACGATGTTATCAACATTGCCTTCGACACTGGCCCCCAGCAGCCCGATGAGGGCGGCATCGCCACCGAGCTCAGTGATCCGCTCGACCAAACCGCTTCGCATCTGGGCGACGATGTCGGAGAGCTGTGCATTGAGCACGGCTCCGACCTCGATCACGTGTGCAGTTACAGGGTCAGGAGTGGTGCTCACGACCACTTCGCTCACGAAGCCTCCGCATCATTGTCGGGGTGCATGCCCGGCTCGCCTCCGGGAAATTTTCGGAAGAGAACGGGTCCAGCTACCCGCGCTGTCGGCGGCGTCCAGTTTCCGCTCTCGCCTCCCCATGACGGGTTGGCTGCTGGTCCCAGACTTCGGTGTAGTCCGAGGGTCACAAAAAGACCACCCGCTGTCCGCCGGCAAGTGGCGTGGACCATTCGTTCTGGCGACGTCCGTCAGCATCCTTGGTTGGGACGGACGTCGCCTGTGCACCTACTCAGAGGGCTTGGTGGATCCTGACGGGGACCAAAGGGCTGTGTCGATGGGGGAAAAGTTGGTGTCGAGTCCGTCGATGCGCCGCATTCGGGTGCCGTTCACCGCTGCCAGGGTCTCTTCGGGAAGTGGCGTGGTGAACGCGTTTTCAACGTAGGTGTATTCGGCGGCGAGCCGGCCTACTGGTGCGAGTGCGGCGGTGTCGATGCGTCCGCGTTCCAGGTAGAGGTCGTCGCGTACGTGGAAGCGCGCTATCGCCCCCCAAACGACATGTTCGGTCTCATTGACTGCGATGATCCTGTCTACCTCGCATTCATAAGCGATAGGCGCCGTTGCTACGCGCGGCACGGAGATAACCTCGCATTCAGCCTTTTCAAGGCCAAGAAGGTCGAACTCGTCCAGTTCTGGTGCGAATTCGTAAGCGGAACGGTGCACGGCATCGGAGTTGGGCACGGTGGCCATGTTGACCACGAATTCCCCTGTATCGCGGATATTCGTGAACGTGTCCTTTAAGGACACGCCGTCAGCGCGGGGCTGCAGGGAAATCGAGATCATCGGGGGGCGGCGGCCGACGCAGGTGAAAAAAGAAATGGGGGCGATGTTGGCGATCCCTTGGGGGGATATGGTGCTGACCCAGGCGATGGGGCGCGGCAGGATCGATCCGATCAGCAGCTTGTAGGCGGCTTCTGCGGAGAGGGACTCGGTGGAGATGATCATGGTCGATGGCTTTCTTGATGGCGGCAGAGTACCGTCTGCCTGGAGTTGGCAGGGCAGGATGCCTGTGAATATGGACGGCGAGCAGCCGTAGTGGTGTGGTCCAGCGGAACTGAACGGACCCTGATGCAGGGGAAATTAAGGCTCGCCCGGTTGGGCTTTAGTTGGTTGCTGAGCGTTCCCGGTGGGCCCGTACGTTGGCCCGGTTGCCGCAGACCTTGACGTCATGCCAGACACCGCTGTTGTTGTTGGAGCGGTCGTAGAAGACGACGTCACACGTCTCGCTCTTACATGACTTCATGCGCCGAAGGACGCCTTCGAGTTGACCTTGGTGGCAAATGAGCAGCAGCGCCGTCTCGAAGTACTTCCAGCCCTCCCCGTCGGGCCGGAGCTCGATACCTCCAGTGGAAACTGTCATCACGGGATGATAGGTGGGGTTGTTCCGGCCGAGTCTGCTGGCGGTTTCCGAATGAGAGTGACCGAAGAGGCCTTCAAACAGCTGGTCCCTGATGCCGACCAGAGCTTTGCGGTCGTTTTCCGTCAACCTTGGCAGGGTTTTTGCCCAGCCCAGGTCGTCGATGGATATCCACTGTTCGGTCACCCTGTCGGCCCATTCCTGCGCGGAGGCCAAGGTGGCGAGCAGGTCAGGGGGAGCTATGGTTCCCTCTGTAATGGTGTTGAGGAAGTCCTGAACGAGACCGAGGTTTCCGGGCGCAACAGACAGCCCGTAGCGGGTTGTAGCGGGCCAAGCCATGTAGAGTCCGGATCCTTTGGGCATGCCGAGATGTTTCTCCTTACTCTACTCGTCCTGCATTAGGTGACTGGTGAACCATCGCAGGGCTGCACCGGACGTCGCTTCGAATTCGCCGAGGTAGGCGTCAAAATGTCCTCCGGGGAAGACCAGCAGCTCTTTGGGTGGGAGTGCGCGCTGGTAGGCCTCCAGTGCCAGATCAGTCGGTGTCACCCGGTCGTTGTCCCCGACGATCATGAGAAGAGGGGTCGGTGAGACGCGTCCTATGTAGCTCCCTGGTTCGTACGCTCGGGCCGCGCGCGTTGAGCGTACGGTGACGTTGTTCTCCCAGAGCCCGTCGGGGATCGGTTGCAGGTAGAACGATACGGCTTCCGGATCCGTGTAGCTTGCAGGGATGGATCCGTCAGAGACCAGGGCAATGCGGTGTGGTTCCTCGCCTGCGAGTTGTGCCCGGTCATCGGCCGCGAATGAGGCCTCCAATGCTGCGAGGTTGGTCGGGTTCACCCGCCGGAGTCCTTGCTGATAGCCGCTGATGGTAGGGACTTGGGAGACGATCGCCTTCAGTCGGGGTTCGGTGGCGCCGAGGACGAGTGCGTGGCCCCCTGAGTAGCTGGAGCCCCACAGGCCGATCCGTTCCGGATCGACTTCCGGCCGCGATTGGAGGTAGGTGATGGCCCTGCGCCAATCGTCGATTTGCTGCCAGGGGTTGATGTCCTGGCGTGGTGTTCCGTCGCTTTCTCCGAATCCCCGGTGGTCGTGGAAGAGCACGACGAAACCAGCGTTGGCGAACGCTTCAGCATAAGGGAGGGCGCCCTGCTCCTTTACTCCTCCGTACCCCATGGACAGCGTCAGTGCCGGGTGTGGGCCATCACCTGTCGTGGGGATGTAGAGGTTGCCCCGGAGTTGAACGTTGCCGTCGGCACGGAAGCCGACCCGTTCGATCGTGTAGTTGTCCTGGGTTTTAGTCATCGGCGCGGAAGTGTCCTGATTCGAGTTTTCCCTGAGTGCGGCGATTCATTTCGCCCGAGAACTCCAGGATTGCTGCGAGGGGGCGGTGACTGATTGAGATGTGCTGAATCAGCCCTTCTTCGTTCCGGGTAAGTACCGTCACGCCGGAGAATTCGACTCCGGAGGCCCCTGTGGCCGCCCATTCCACGTAGGTCCGGGGACCGTTCGTGGCTTCATGGGTGAACCGAAGGGCCTTGTAGTAGTTGCTGGCCGCCGACATCACGGTCTGCACGTCGGAGCGTCCTTTGACCGGGACCAGGAGGGCCGCAGCCTCAAGCACAACGTCATGTGCGAACGCTTCTCCGAAGGCTTCCTCGGATTTGGCTGCGAATGCTCCGGTCCAGCTTTCCTCGGCGACTTCGCCTGTTTTGATGCTGTTTGTCGGGTTCATCAACTTTGACTCCTTATTCTTAAAGTTTTTGCTGCGCGGTTCCATGTGAGGAGGGCCCCCGTGATTCTGTTCGCGACGCGATGTCGGACTCTCATGCCTAGATCCGGTCCAGGGAGCGGGCGAAGTCTCCCACGATCCGCGAAACCTCTTCGGGCTTCTCGAGATGTGGGAAGTGCCCGGCGTCGGCGATGCCGACCAACGGGGCGTTTGCGAAGCGCGGAAGCACGGCGGCGCCGATCACCTCTTCGGTGACGAACGGATCGCCAACACCTCGCATGATGAGGGTGGGGCCGGCATAGGCTGAGGGAGTGGCCCCGGCAGCCTCGCCGTTGTTCCAGGCATCGAACACCTGGGCAACCACAGTGGGTTGGATTGCTGTTCCCGAGGCAACCAAGATTTCAAGAGCACGCGGGGTGAGGGACACCGAGACGCCAAGTCGTCCCTGCCGTTGCGCGTCCGCGTCGCCTCCCAGCGAGCGGAAGGAGTTGGCCGCGTCCCCTGTGAGGTGGACGCCCGCGAGAGGGACAGGCGTGAGCAGCACCAGTGCTGCTACTTTTTCGGGGCGTGAGGCGGCTGCGAGTTCACTCAGTTGCGCTCCCATGCTTTGTCCCACGAGGACTACCGGTTTGTCGGAGCGGTCGATCTCGGCGATCACTGACTCAGCCAGTCGCCGGAGTGTGAAGGGTCCTTCATCGTTCAAGTGCGCGCCGGAGCCGGGCAAGTCAAGGGCAACAGCTTCGAAGTCCTCTCCGAGCCGGGACAGAACGTCGTCCCAGGCGGAGCGGTCGTCGAGGAATCCGTGAACGAAGACGATCTTCGTCCGTGGCGCTTTGTTGTGGTCGTTGGACATGCGTAGTGACTCCTTTGTCATTAGCTATGCAGGTTTTGGGTTGGGGAGAAGCTGTCCAGGAAGGTGCTTGAAGCCCGGTTCTAACGCGTGCGGTTTAAAAGTCCTACTGCGCCATACCAAGCGGGTCCTGGATTCATCCGGAAGGGGTAGCGGCGCATGATGGCGTTGTAGTACTCCTCCGGGCTGGATACCGTCGCGAGAAGGTGCTGCGCGTCCTTGAGGTAGGCACGCGTTTCTTCGATGCTGGCGGGATCATCCGGCGCGCCGGGGGCCTTATGGCCCGCGACGACGAACTTCGGGTTAAGCGCTGCGATGGTGTCAAGCGCCGCGAGCCAGGAGGCGAATCCTTCTTCGGAAGATTCGAGCACATATTGGTGGACGCCGTTGTAGACCGAATCCCCCGCTACAACGAGTTCCAGCGACGGAACCCACAGCGCGGTGGTGTCGTCGGTGTCGGTGTGCCCGAGCTCAATCGGAACCAGCTGGTTCCCCTCAATTTCGAAGCCACCGGCGGGAACCTCCTCGGCGATCAGGGGTGACGCCGGAACAAGCCCCGGGAAGACGGCATCCCAGATCTTCTCCCGACCGACAGTCGCTTCGTGCTCCATACGGCCGAGGGTGCCGGGTGTTGCATACACTCTCACGCCGGGGAAGCTGGAAAGCAGCTCTCCAGCACCCAACCAGTGATCGCCGTGAGCGTGGGTGATGTAGACGTACCGGAGTGTCTTACCCGAGTCCTGGATCCAGTTCCGTACGCGCTCGATTTGCCCGAAGGTATAGGGGACGTCAACCAGTACGGCGTCATTCTCCCCGGAAATCAAAGTGATCGCCAATGGTGAAGAGACTATCGCTTCGCCGCTGGGAAGTCGCTGGTCCCCGGCACGCGGAGTGCCGTCGAGCACCAAAACTTCATAGGACAGAGTTGTCATTGCGTTGTTGTTCCGTTCCATATCAGGGCATTAACTCGATTATGTAATAATCACATGGCTAATGCCTATTACACAAGCCTATGGGTTCAAATCCTCCGCGTGTTTTTGATACGCGTCCGTCAAGGAACCGTCACTGCTTCAGGGTCTTCACTCGGCCGCACCCGGGTGCAGCTGGTCAGGGATTGATGCGCACGGATCATCCTGGCGGCGTCCATCACGGCAGTACGCCCGGAAAGGCACAGCTTGCTGATGGTGATGGCCGGGACGTCCCAACCGATACCTGCGCCGAAGCTGGCCTGCCGGGCAGGCGCGCGCCCTGCTCCGGCCTGAAAGACTTGGCCGACGATAACGGCCTCAACCTGACCCGAGCGTTCCATGGCCGCGAGGATGGGCGCCCAGTCCACTGGAGGAAAAGCTGACAGACCGCCCGGCACCGGAAGGCGGTCCCCAGGGACCGGTCGCTACGCTAGCTGCGGTACCAATCGGCGATCTTGAGGATAGTCTCGTCCGCCACTGCGGAACGTCCGGCCGACACTGGAAAGATATGCTGCTGTCCGTCGGCAACAGAAAGCGTAACGTCCACGCCGGCTGACTTAGCCGCAACGTTCAGCCTGGTGGCATTATCAAGGAGCATTTCATCTGATCCAGCGGTGATGTACAGCTTGGGGAAGCCGTCGAAGTCAGCGTGCAGCGGATTCGCCAACGGGTCTTTCGGGTTCACTGTTTCGCCGAGGACTCCGGCAACCATGCCTTGCAGCAGTGGGAGCGAGAACAGAGCATCAGTGGCACCGTTGGTGACGATAGTTTCACCGCTGTTCTCCATATCCAGCCATGGAGAGAAAACGATGACGCGGCCGGGAAGCGGGAGTCCTTTGTCCCGAAGGGACAACGAGGTTGCGATCGCCAGGTTCCCGCCGGCTGAATCTCCGATGGACGTGATGTCCTCAGACCGGACGCCCCGCTCCAGCAGGGCCTCGTAGACCGCGACGCTATCTTCGAGGCCCGCGGGGTGCGGGTTCTCCGGAGCCAGACGGTAGTCGGGGACAAAGGCAGTCACACCCAGTGCCTTGGCCACATGGCCTGCCACTTTTCGGTAGCTGGCGGCGGAACCGACCGCAAATCCGCCACCATGTGTATAGAGCAGGACCTGTGAAGTGTCCGCATCTTTGGGCAGGGCCCAGATGCCCGCCACCGCTCCCACTGCTTCCTCCTTGTAGGTAACGTCTTCGGGTTCCTTGGTGGTCTGATGCAATTCGTCGAAAATGCTACGCAGTAGTCGGGTTGTCAGGCGGGGCGTGGTCGCTATGATTTCCGCCCAGTCGGTGTAGAGATCCTTGAGCACCTCGCTATCAGGCAGGGTTTGCGTAGATGCCAATTCGCTTGTGGAGGTCATCTAAATACTCCTAAATGCTTTTCTGTTGACGTGTCGAATGTTTTTACCGAGCAATTGATCCGAATATGTGGCGCCCCTAAGACCAGTGAGGCCCTACTGGGTTTGATGGCCCACGGCTCGTCGGGAACGATATCGGCAGCATCGAGCGGTCCAGGTCGACGGCGCCCACCTATGAAATGCAGGTCAGCGTAATGACGGTGGCCCTGTGGATTTTGGAATTGAACATGGCCCAATTTCATAGGAAGCCGTCGCGGGCACTTGAAGATGCCATGGTCGTCTACTAGCGGCCCTATGACCCGCCTTCCCAGGTCGCATGCGTGGACGGGAAGCCCTCCAAGCTCCTCGCCCATGCCCGCGGACCGATCCGGGGGCACCGGGCGGAACCGGAAGGAAGATTGCGAGCACGTCCGGCACGGCACCGTGCGATCTTCGTCCGCCGAGCCCCTGGCCGGGCGCCGGAGGGTTATCACCCAAATGGGCCGACGGGCCCGGATGGGCTGGGCGCACGAGTCGATCACCGGCTCAGCATGGACGACCAGGACGCGAGAGGGTCATGCTCGATCCGGCGGCGGCGCCTGGATGGGCGCGTCGACAACCTCGAGACGCTCAATGCCCCGCTGAGCGTGTCGGAGCCGGCAACGAACGGCGCTCACGTCCGGCTGCACTCGCACCTTCACGACCGATGATGCAAGCATAAAGAAAGGGCATCTCCCCTAATGAGACGCACAATCCAACTAAGCCGACCGACTTTTACCAGCGTCCTTGCCAGTAATGTGCTGGGTGCGCTTTGGTGGCGCCAAGCTTTTGCGCTGCCCGGTTTGGCCACTGCGGATCGCCCAGGGCGGCCCGTGCAATGCTGACCCCATCAGCCTGACCGGTTACGAGTATCTGTTCGGCCTGGCCCGCCTCGGTGATCTTACCCACAGCGGTTACAAAGGCATCTTCAGGCAGCGAGTGCTTGACGGCCTGGGCCAGCGGAACCTGATAGCCGAAACCGTTCGGGCCATAATATGGGCCGATACCCGCACTGGACAGGTCAAAGGCGCGTACTCCATGGGAGTAGAGTTCTTGGGCCAATTTGATGGTGTCCGCTGTGCGCCACCCATCTTCGACCCAGTCTTCACCGGAGAACCTGATGCCCAGCGCCTTGTCTTCCGGCCACACCGCTGCAACGGCCTGCACGATTTCGCGGAGGTAGCGAGTGCGGTTTTCCCAGCTGCCACCATACTGATCGGTGCGTTTGTTCGACAATGGGGAAAGGAACTGGTGAATCAGGTAGCCGTGGGCGGCGTGGATTTGAATCATGTCAAAGCCTGCTGCATCGGCTCGTTTGGCGGCCTCAGCCCAGGACTGAACGGAAACGGCAATTTGCTCTTTGGTCATTTCAACGGCTGGTTCCAAACCGTAGATGTCACTGGGTGTCGAAGTGACAGTTGGCCAACCGCCCATGTTTTCCGGGATGCTTCCGACTTTGCCCACGGTTTCGAGGTCCTTTAGCCAGCCGTAGGTCGAAGCTTTCGCACCAGCGTGGGCCAACTGGATAGCGATAGCCGCACCGTGCGAATGCACATAGTCGGTGATGCGCTTCCACCCGGTAGCCTGTTCGTCGTTCCAGATACCGGCGTCCCTGTCGGAGATCCGACCTTCAGCCGTGACTGCAGCGGCTTCGGTAACGATCAGGGAAAACCCGCCATTGGCCATCGAGCCAAGGTGTACCAGGTGCCAGTCAGTCGGCACACCGTCAGTCTTGTCGACGGCGTACTGGCACATGGGGGCCAAGACAACACGGTTACGCAGTGTCAAGCCGGAGCCGGACCGGGTCGGAATAGTCACTGGCATGAACAGAGCAGTTGCGTCTGCAGGCATTTGTTGCCACTTCTTATCACCCTCGACGAGTGCTCTGTTCTCCTGGCCTCGACCCTGCAGCTTCGCATCCTCGGCAACCGTCCGTTCAGCGGAAATCCCACTCCTAGTGGTGGTGTCGTTATCCCAGTCAGCTTCAACAGCTGCGATGTCGTTATCAATCAAAGTCTGCTCAGTCATTTGTTTTGGGCTCCCTTGCTCAAAATGGCTTCATCCGCGCCCATGGAAGCGGCGGACGGTTTCTTGACTACTTCTACTGCTTTCCAAAAATCCTGGAGATTCACTAGTGACCTTCTCTGGATCAGGGCACAACTCGATGTTGTAATAATCACACGGGCGATGCCTATTACACAAGACTTTTCGCGACGATTTCCTCCACCTTGTGAGGACCTGTTCAGGAACGGTCGTCGTCAAGGCGTCTCCGGTCGGCGCCCCGATGCAGGAGAAAGCAACCGGAAGAAAACCTGACACAGAGCCCTGTTCCGGCGTTCAGGGTGCGGGGTGGAATGTCTTGCCGTTGACCCGTTGTGCGGCGCCCACTCTATCCAGGTAGGGGGTGATGCCTCCGAGGTGCATGGGCCAGCCGGCGCCTGTGATCATGCAGAGGTCGATGTCCTCAGCGGTCGGGACCACGTTCTCTTCCAGCATGAGGCCGATTTCCTGAGCGAGCGCGTCCTGGACACGGACCAGGACCTCGGTGGAGTCACTGGGGGTCTCCCCGAAATGGAGAAGCTCGAGCGTCGGTTCCGGTACCGACTTCGTATCGTCGGAGTTTCTGACCCATAGGGCAGGGATGCCGTGGTCGATTAGCCGCTGTTGATTGGCCGAAACTCGGAACCGATCGCCGAATGCGTCGTGTAGGGACTCCGTCACGTGCTGGGCTGTGGGGATTCCGATCATGGCGAGCAGATTGAACGGGGTCATAGGTAGGCCCATGGGTTTCAGCGCTTTGTCTGCAATTTCGGGGTGAGTGCCCTCGTCGAAGGTGTTAATGACCTCCCCTATCAGTCTCAGCAGAATACGGTTGACGACGAATCCCGCGGAGTCATTGACGAGGACAGGGGTTTTGCTCAGCTGTCGGGCGAGTGCGAATGCTCTGCCTAGAACTTCGTCGCTCGTTTTCGGAGCGCGCACGATTTCAAGCAAGGGCATGGCGGCAACCGGGTTGAAGAAGTGAAAGCCGATGACGCGTTCCGGGTGCCGAAGATTTGTCGCCATCTTGGTCACGGATAATGAGGAGGTGTTTGTGGCGAGGATGCATGCGGGCGAAACTATGGCCTCAACCTCAGCGAAGACTTGTTTCTTGACTGTCATGTCCTCGAAGACGGCCTCGATGACCATGTCGGCGTCGGCGAACCCTTCCTTGGACAGGGACCCGGTCAGGAGTGCAGTTGTGCCCTTGGCTGAGTCCTCTGAGATGCGCCCGCTGCTGAGCAGCTTGTCGACTTGAGCGTGAACGTAGGCGAGGCCCTTGTCCACGCGGGCTTGGTCAACGTCCGTCATGACGACTGGAATTTCGAGTTCGCGTGCGAAGAGCAGGGCGAGCTGGGTGGCCATGAGACCGGCGCCGACGACGCCGATTTTTCTGACCGGTAGTGCAGGGTCCGATGCTGATGCGCTGACGGACTGTTTGGATTTTTTCCGAACGACGTCCAGGAGGGCATAAACGGTGTCCCGGAACTGGGGTGTGTGTAGGAGCTCAGCCAAGGCTTCCACTTCAGCCTCGGCAGAGTCCTCCTGCGTAAAGTGCTTTCCCTTATCCATCAGGTCCAGCAGTTTGGCTGGGGCGGGGGCAGCATTTGATGTCTTACGCTCAACGAAGGCCCGGCCCCCGGCGACGGCGGCGTCCCAGTCGGTGTCATCGTAATTGGTTCTTTCGGCCCGTCGCGCGGCTACGACTTCAACAGCAGTGGCATCGCGAAGAATGGTGGTGGCCCACTCGAGGGAGTCCGCGAGGAAATTAGGCGAATCGAAGATGGCGTCGGCAATGCCGAGCGCGAAAGCGGCTTCGCCGTCGAGCGTTCGGTTGTTACTTAGCGGATTCTCGATCATCACGGTGACAGCGTTCCTGGGCCCGATCAGCCGTGGCAGACGGTAGACGCCACCCCATCCCGGCACGAGTCCGATAGAGGCCTCGGGAAGGGAGATGTTGTTGGCACCGGCGGAGACCGTGCGGTAGTTGGCCGCAAGAGCCAGCTCAAGACCGCCCCCTAGCGCAGCTCCATTGATGAATGAGAATGTCGGCACGCCGAGCGAGTCCACGACTGCGTACACCTCATGGCCGAGCCGGGCCATGAGCGTCCTGCTTTTATGGTCTTTCAGGGACCGCATAGCGAACAGATCTGCACCAGCAGCGAGATAGTTCGGCTTTCCGGTGACACCAACTGCGACGATCTCCCCGGCTGCTGCGCGTTCCTTGAGCTGGCTGAGGCGAGTGCCCAGTTCAATCAGCGTGTTAGGCCCTAGCAGTGTGGGCTTGCCGTCGACGTTGTTGTCCAACGTGATCAGGGCAAAGGTGCCTACACCGGCCAGCTGAATTTCGCGGAGTTGAGAATAGGAGACCGCCTCGCTCGGGAAAAGGTCGGCTAAGGCCAATGCCGTTTACTTAGGCGT
>NZ_JAGGPJ010000057.1 GCF_018613875.1 Arthrobacter sp. ISL-28
GGACGCGTCGCAGCAGGGCTGGATACGCGTAAGGCAGGGGCAACAGAGTCCGCTTCCTCCGCCGGGACCTAGCATGCCCCTGCCCGGCCGGGGTCACCAAGACCGGGCCAACTTAACTCCGGCAAAGATCAGCAGGGGAGCGGGTACCGGTGTCGGCCATCTCCATGACCAACCCGGAACATTGACAAGTTCCCACTGACGTCCTGATGATATGAGGCATCACAATGCTTGAATCGAGGCGGATGTCATTGGAAGCTCTATCCGCCCTAGAGCGCCAGCGCGTCGAATTTTTCGAGACCGGCTTGGCCAGCCCCGGTATCCGCGCCGACCTGCTGGAATCATGGCACCGCAGCAAGGCTATGGGAGTGCTCCCAGACCAAGCCGCTCCTCCCGCCGTCCCGGCTGCAAGTCTTGACCGCAGCCTGGAGCGCCTGCTGTCTGACCCGTTGGACTACTACGCGCAAACCCTGCAGGACACCGGACTGTCGCTGCTGCTGGCCGACAGCAATGGGGCAATCCTGTCCCGCTGGTGCGCCGAATACCGACTGGCCTCCGCTCTAGACCGGGTCAATTCCGTGCCAGGGGCCGTCCTGTCCGAAGCCACCGTAGGCACCAACGGGCTGGGAACGCCATTGGCGGCGCGACGGTCGGTGGAGATTCGCCGCTCCGAGCATGTGGCCGAGTTGTATGTGTCCATGGCCTGTGCCGGTGCCCCGGTCCGGGACCCGTTCACGGGCCGCATCCTGGGCGTGGTGGCCGTCGCCGGCATGGTGTCAGACGACGCCCCCTCGCTGCTACCGGTGCTCAACGGGCTAATGGCCGGGCTGAGCCGGCAGGTCTTCGCGGGCTCCCGGCAGCCGGACGCGGAACCGGTTCCGGGCTACAGCCGGGCCACGGAACCGGCGTTCCCGCTGTGGCCCGAGCTTCAGGTCCAGGCTGGCCGCATCCGCCAGGTAGGCGGTCTGGGACTGGTCACCGGAGAGCCAGGAAGCGGCAAAACCGGACTCGCGGCCGGCCGCGGAGAGCCCCTGTCTTTGCGTGTTCGGATCCTACACGCCCCGCTGGAGCAGCTGTACGGCAGTGGATCCTGGCTGCAGCGGGCGAGCGAGGCGCTGGCCGTCCCTGGTTCCGTGGTCATCCGTCATGTATTTGCCCTCTCCGCTCCTGCCCTGCTGGCGTTGCAGACCCTGCTCGCCGGCCGGCACCCCGGATGTGCCGCCTTTTTGAGCGCGAACGACGACGATGTCCGCGGCCACGAACAGCTTGGGGCCGTGCGGCTGGAGGTCCCGTCCCTGCGCGAACGACGCCGTGGCCTGGAATCGATGCTGGCCGCCGCCGTCCGTGGGCACGCCTGGTCGGGGCGCCCCTTCGCCTTGGAGGCAGCGGCCAGGAGCCTGCTACTGGACTATCCTTGGCCTGGAAACCTGACCGAATTCGCTGCCGTCATGGACGGGCTGCCGACGGTACCGCTGATTGGCCCGGCAGAGTTGCCGAGCGCGATTCGCGGTCATGCCCGCCCGGGCGGGCTCCTGCAGCAGTCGGAGGCCGAGGCGATCGAACGGGCGATCGCCTCGGCCGGGGGCAATATGAGCGAAGCGGCGCGCCTGCTCGGCATCGGCCGCGCCACGCTGTACCGAAAGCTTGGCCGCCACCGGTGACGGCGGCCTGCGCCACCTCTGTTGCCTGCTCCTACTTCTCGCCCAGCCAGGTGTATCGCGCAGTGTCCTGGCCGGCGTAGTCAGGGTCTAGATAAATGAACACCCGGGTGATTTTCCAATCCCGGATCTCGAAGACATCGCACCAGCGGCCTGCGCCCGAGTCCGGAACGCCCGCGCGCCACGGGCCGTCCCGGTGCTCGCCATAACTGGTGCCCTCGGCCACGATGGTGTCGCTGCCAGAGAAGATCCAGTTGAAAGTTGCATAGTCGTGCCGGATGGACTTGAGCGGCCCTCCGACGTCGCCGAATAGCTTGCCGATCTCCTCGTGGCCGTTGGCGATGCCCCATTTGGGGAAGTACACCTGGGCATCTGTGCTGAACAGGTCCAGGATGCTGCCACCGTCCGAGGTAACGCCACCGTTGTCGAAGGCCTTCAGGTACTCCAGCGCCACGGATTTGCGTTGCTCGTCGGTCATTGTCTGCTTGGCCAAGGCCATGCTGTCCTCCTTGAGGTGGTGGGGTTGAAATTCAGACGGCGACGGGCTCGAGCGCTACCGGGGTCTCCGCATTCGCCGCGTTGGCTGCACAGTAAGCCTGGGAGATGATCGGGCCGATGGTCGCCCCGCCAGCCCAGTAGGCCGAGGCCGACGCCGAAGCGGTGCAGTTGCCGACGCCGTAGAGGCCGGGAATGGGCTCGTCCTCGACGTCGACTATCTGGCCCTGCACATTTGTCCGTGGCCCGCCCTTGGTGTCCAAGGTTCCCCCGGTTACCAGCGCTGCGTAGTAGGGGCCGTTGGAGGAAATTGGCGCCATGGTTACGTTCGGATTGTCCGCATCATCCTTGACCGGGCCGTTGAAGACGAACTGGATGGGATGGCCGCCCCGGTTGAAATCCTCGTCCACACCGGCGTTGGCGAAAGAGTTGAAGCGTCCGAGGCTGGCGCGCAGGTTGTCCAGGAAGTTCGGTTCGAGGGTGAATGCGCCTGTGTGAGCCTTGACTGAATCAAGCCGAGCGGCGATGTTGGCTGCCAGTTCTTCGAGGGTTCCGCCCCTGATCACGTGGTCATCCGGCTGCCCGGCCGGGACGATCAGCCGGCCATACTCGTCGCTGGCTGAATGATCTTGGGAGCGCTGGTCCCAGAGCTGGATCATGACCAGATTCGGATACTCGGCCTTCTCGGGGTCCCATTTGAAGAAATGCTGGGCAAGTTCGTTGTATGGCAACTTCTCGTTGACAGTGCGCTGCCCGGCCTTGTTGACGAAGATCATCGAATCCCCGGCAACGGAGAACATGCCGGACATCTCCGGATCCCTGCACAGCGCCTTTTCCAGCGGGATAGGGCACATCCACGCATAGTTCATGTTCCGCAGCTGAACGCCTGACCGGGAGGTGATCCGGATGATGTCGCCCTCATTTGTGCTGGCACCGCAGCCGCCGTAGGCGGGGACGTTGAGGAAGTTGTAACGCAGTTCCGGATCGTGGGTGAAGCCGCCAGTGGCGAAGACAACTGCCTTGCGAGCCCCGACGCGGACCGTTCGTCCCTCTGGCGTGGTGGCCTCGACGCCTACCACCCTGCCGCCGTCGATCACCAGGCGCTGGACACGGTGGGAGAGCCGCACGCTGACGCCGTCACGGTACGCCGCCTTGCTTAACGAGGCCACGGCCACTTTTCCCCCGTCGGCCATAGACTCTCGCGCGCCGGCAGGCACGAGGACGCGGCCCTTGGCCGCCTCGTCTTCGGGAATTTGCGACCAGTAGTCCGGCACCTCATGGCACGGACGGTAGGTCAGCGCGTCACGCTCGGCCAGCAGCTCGGCGGCCTCCGATGCGGTGCGGTAGAAGGCACGATAGGCGTCGAATTCCCATTGCGCCTTGCCGAGAGTCGGGCTGTCCGGATCGTAGGACTGCGGGCGGGAGAGCCTGGCAACATAACGCAGGAACGCCGCCTCCTCGTCCACGATGCCAGCCTCCCGCATAGGCCTGTTGTTAGGCACCCAATACCAGAAGGCGGCCTTGTTGGCGGTGCCACCCAACTGCGGGGCCTTGTCGAGCAGGATGACGTCGTTGCCCTGCCAACGGGCAAACAGGGCGGCGGGCAGTCCGCCTGCTCCGCCTCCGGCGACGACGATATCAGCGACGGCGTCGAAACCGGCGTCGGGAGTTGCCGGGCGGGATGAGCCGCGGGGGGCGACGTTTTTTGTGTTCACGGTGCACTCCTCATGCTGTCCTTGTTTGCCGGTCCTGCCGACGTTGCAATGACACTAGCCACACCGAGGCAGCCGTGGCTGTCCCGATCCGGGACCGGACTGTCTCATTCCGGGACAATGGCAATCGAAGATCTCATGAAGGTCCTGCACGTTTTCTTCGGGTACCTCGTCCCACGTACACTGGTGACTATGACGCAGGCCACACCCGGTGCGCGCGCCCATGGTTTGACCCGGTTCTCAACGATGGGACTGCCCGGAGCGCAACGGATCGCGCTTTGGGAAGAGCACAATGCCCGCGCTTTAGTCGGACTGCAGGCCCGCACGCTTACCGACGGTGTGTTGGAGGCTACCGAGCTGAACCTCAACCTGCCCCGGCTTCAGTTCGCCCAGGTGTGGGGCAATCCCCACGTGGTGGAACGTTCGGCGCGCGAAATAGCCAGGCATCCGGCTGAATCAGTGGTCGCCTACTTCACGCTGGAGGGGGAGGGCTTCTTCTACCACAGGGACGGCTGCGAAATCCTCAAGCCCGGCCAAGCAGTGATCTATGACGCGGACCAGCCGTTCATGCGGGGCTTCTCGCATGGGCTGAAGGAACTGGCGCTGAAGGTCCCCCGCCGCACGTTCAGCGAGCTCACCGGGCACTCCGGCCTGAACCGGCCGAAGGTCTTCGGCTTCAGTGGAGCCGACGGTTCGATCCACGCCGGCGCGCTGGCTTCCGCGCTGTCAGCGGCGCTTGCTGGCCCCACCGCCGACTGGGAGGGACTGGAGGCAGCGACCCTGGAACTGCTCTCGGCCGCCCTCGGCACCGGCAGCGGACCGGCCGGCCAGTTGACTGCTGCCCGGGCATTCATAAGCACCCACTCTGCGGACCCCGGGCTGACTGCCGGGCGGATTGCGGCCGTTGTCGGCATATCCGAACGCCAGCTGTCTCGGATCTTTGCCGAGGCGGGCACCAGCGTGCCGCGTGCCATACTGGACGCCAGGCTGGAGGCGGCACGCCGGCTGCTGCTCTCTCCCGGCGGCGGGCGGCTGCCGCTGGGCACCTTGGCGCTGCAGCAGGGTTTCGCCTCGCAGGCACACTTCTCCCGCACATATAAGCAAAAGTTCGGCATTCCGCCTCTGCAGGACCGAGGAGGTTCCATCCGGCCTCGGACCGTTAGCTGATTTCCCTCGCAATGCCTGCTGCCAGGAGGGATTCAATGCGGGAAGTCACCCGAGATTGACGTACGAGCGGACGATGACGTGATTTTTTATCTGGATCCGCCGAGTTTTTGCCTTTTTCCGCCGTGATTGCCGCCACTCCACTGGAAGCCGAAGTGAACTGGAACACTTCATAGCAGTCGTCCGGAACAAGACCGGCAACTCGAAGTGGAGCGTATAACATGGTGATTTTCAATGACGGGGTCGCCGAGACCGAGACCCCGGATTCTGCCGTCGTCGAGACAGATGTTCTCATCGTCGGCTCCGGCCCGGCCGGTTCGTCTGCCGCGCTGTTCCTGTCCTCGCTGGGTGTTTCGAACATCATGATCACCAAATATCGCTGGACCGCGAACACGCCGCGGGCTCACATCACGAACCAGCGGACCATGGAGATCTTCCGGGACCTTGGCATCGAGGAGCAGGTATTGGCGGATGCCACCCCGCACCGGATGATCGGGGACACGGTCTTCTGCACCTCAATCGCGGGGGAGGAGATCGGACGGATTCTGACCTGGGGCAACCACCCGGCCCGCCACGCCGATTATGAACTGGCCTCACCGTCGCTCAACTGCGACATCCCGCAGACTTACCTCGAACCTATTCTGGTGAAGAACGCGACAATGCGCGGCACCCAGGCGCAGTTCTCCACAGAGTACCTCTCCCACACCCAGGATCAGGACGGCGTGAGCGTGCGCGTGCTTAACCGGCTCCTTGGCACGGAATACACCATTCGGGCCAAGTATTTGATCGGCGCGGACGGTGCCCGTTCTAAGGTCGCAGCGGACCTCGACCTGCCCTACGAGGGACAGATGGACATCGCCGGATCGATGAACATCACTTTCAAGGCGGACATCGCGGAGCTCGTCGGGCACCGGCCGTCCGTGCTGTACTGGGTGGTCCAGCCTGGCTCGAATATCGGCGGGATTGGTGCTGGACTGGTCCGGATGATCCGGCCCTGGAACGAATGGCTCATAGTGTGGGGTTTCGACATCAGCGAGGGCGTTCCGGAGGTCAGCCAGGAGGACGCGCGCCAGATCGTGCGCAACCTGATCGGTGTCCCGGACCTCGATGTCGAGATCACCGGCATCTCGCTGTGGGGCAACAACGAGATGTATGCCACGCGGATGCAGTCAGGCCGGGTCTTCATCGCTGGAGACGCTGCCCACCGGCACCCGCCGAGCAACGGTTTGGGTTCCAACACGTCCATCCAGGACTCGTACAACCTTGCCTGGAAGATCGCGGCGGTCGTGGCAGGCCAGGCCGGGGAGCAGCTGCTGGAGACCTACTCCGGGGAGCGTGCCCCCGTGGCCCGGCAGATCGTCACCCGCGCCAATAAATCCGCCCGCGAATTCGGCAAGCTCTTCCAAGCCCTGGGCGTCGACCAAGCCGAAACCGCCGAGGAAATGCTCGCACTGATCGAGTCCCGCAAGCATGCCACACCGGAAGGTGCCGCCAAGCGCGCGGCCATACGGGATGCCATGGAGCTGAAGAACTACGAGTTCAACGCCCACGGGGTGGAGCTCGGACAGCACTACGTCTCCAGCGCGGTCGTCGGAGACGGAACAGTCAAGCCGGAACCGGTGCGCGACCCGGAACTGTACTACCAGCCGACCACGCATCCCGGTGGCCGTCTGCCGCATGCCTGGGTCGGCGACAGCAGGCACAAGTACTCAACCCACGATCTTGCCATCTACGGCGAATTCACCCTGTTCACCGGAATCACCGGCGAGGAGTGGGCGACGGCCGTGCGGAAGGTCGGCGACCAGCTGGGTGTCCGGATGAACACCGTGGTGATCGGGCCGGGCCGGGAAATCACTGACCTGTACTTCGACTGGGCCAGTCTGCGGGAAGTTGCCGAGGACGGCGCCATACTGGTCCGCCCGGACAAGCACATCGGCTGGCGTTCCCATACCCTGCCGGCAGACCCAGAAACCGAGCTGCGCGACGCCGTAGCCGCCATCCTTAGCAGAAGCGAGTAAAGAAATGTCTTTGGTTTTTGAGCATGTGACCTTGGGGCAGCGCGTGCTGTTCGGCTCCGGGAAGGCCGCCGAACACCTTGCGGCAGAGGTCTCCCGGCTGGGCGCCCGGAGGGTCATGGTCATCGCCTCGGAATTCGAGGGGGCGATCGCAGATATCGTGTGTGCCGGAATTTCCCCCGTACTGCGCTGGCACGACGTCGTGATGCACGTGCCGGTGGAGAAGGCCGAGGCTGCCCGGGCGGCCGCGGCCGAAGACGACATCGACCTGCTGGTGTGTGTAGGTGGGGGCTCGACTACCGGCCTGGCCAAGGCGGTGGCGCTGACCACAGGGATCCCTATCGTGGCCGTGCCGACCACCTATGCCGGTTCCGAGGCGACTAACGTCTGGGGCCTGACAGAAGCCGCCCGGAAGACCACCGGGGTAGATGATAAAGTCCTGCCGGTGTCGGTGGTCTACGACGCGGGCCTGACCCTCTCGCTGCCGGTGGACATGAGCACTGCCAGCGGGCTGAACGGGATGGCCCACTGCATCGACTCGCTTTGGGGGCCGCGGGCGGATCCGATCAACGCAGCGCTGGCCGCCGAGGGTATCCGCGCCCTGAACGCCGGACTGCCGGCTATTAAGGCCGACCCTCAGGGCTTGGAGGGCCGGGAGCAGGCCCTCTACGGGGCGTACCTGTCCGCGGTCGCGTTCGCCTCGGCCGGGTCCGGGATGCACCACAAAATCTGCCACGTGCTGGGGGGCACCTTCAACCTGCCGCACGCCCAGACCCACGCCACCGTGCTGCCCTATGTACTTGCCTTCAACGCCCCGGCCGCGCCCGAGGCAGAAGCACGCGCTGGCGCCGCGTTCGGCACCTCCGGCGCACTGGACGGCCTGCAGGCCCTGCGCGAGACCTTGGACGCGCCGCGCGCACTGGCCGATTACGGCTTCACCGACGCCAACATCGCCGAGGCTGTGGAGATCGCGCTGCCGACTATCCCGGCCAGCAATCCGCGGAGGGTGACCGTCGGGAACCTCACCGCCCTGCTCGCCGCCGCCACCGCTGGCGAGGACCCCAAGGCCCTCGCCGACATCTGACTTCTTGGAGACCACAATGACGACTATCAATACCGGCGCCGCCAGCAATGGCGTCTCAGCCGAGCAGGCTGAAATCGAGCGGCAGCTCACCGACCAGGTCATCGCCAGCTTCGACGGCTGCGAGAACCCGCGACTGCGCACCCTGATGCAGTCCTTGGTGAAGCACCTACACGCGTTCATCCGCGAGGTGCGCCTGACCGAGGCCGAATGGAACTCTGCGATCGCGTTCCTGACCGAGGCCGGCCACATCACCGACGACAAGCGCCAGGAATTCATCCTGCTCTCGGACGTGCTCGGCGCGTCCATGATGACCGTGGCGGTGAACAACGAGGCGGTTGGCAACGCGACCGAGGCCACCGTCTTCGGGCCCTTCTTCGCCGCCGACGCACCGGAAATCCCCTTGGGCGGGGACATCGCCGGCGGCGCGAACGGGCAGCCCTGCTGGGTGGAAGGCACCGTCACAGGCACCGACGGCAACCCCCTCCCGGGTGCCAGAATCGAAGTCTGGGAGGCTGACGAAGACGGATTTTATGATGCCCAGTACGCTGACGGGCGCATCGCCGGCCGGGCGCATCTTTACGCCGACGCGGATGGAAACTACCGGTTCTGGGGCCTAACCCCCACCCCGTACCCGATCCCGCACGACGGGCCAGTGGGCAAGATGCTCGAGGCCGTGCACCGATCCCCCGTGCGGGCCTCGCATCTGCACTTCATGGTCACCGCGCGGGGCAAACGCACCCTGGTCACCCACATCTTCGTCGAGGGCGACCCGCAAATCGAGATCGGGGACTCCGTGTTCGGCGTTAAGGACTCCCTCATCAAGGCCTTCGAACAACAGGCCCCCGGTACTCCTACCCCCGACGGGCGCGACCTCGGGGACCGGGCCTGGACCCGCACCCGCTTCGACATCGTCCTCGCACCTGAAGGCTGCTAGCGGCAGGTAAGACTCCGGCAGCTACCAACCCCTGAAACCGATACCGAACGCCCCACACCGGGTCCGCCCCGAGTGTGCCTTGGACCTCCAAATGCAAAGAAAACAGAAGTTGGAGTCGCAATGCTAGTTGACAAACTTGCCCGCGGGGCAGGAGAACATGGACACGCCGTCCAGCGAAGGTCGCCTTCTCCTCGACGGCGAGAACACAACCTGCAAGTCTGCAAGCTGGCGGCGCCTGCCGCCAGCCACCAAATTCCCCGTGCCTTCGCGGACATGAATCTCTGTTGACACCAAGCCCGGCCGCCGGTGCCAGCAGGACGCTACCAACAGTGAGCGACTGCGTTTCCCAGCGCCCCTGACCCCTCCAAGAAAGACCACCGGGATCAACCACAGCCCACGAAGGAAAGCGGTGCGGCTTGGTATGCCATTGTCGGTTGACAGGCAAAACCCCTTGATTCCCAGCCTGCAGAGCGCAATTTCCGGGGGCATGTAAAAGCGATTGGTCCTAATGCGGGGCTCAACAGTTTGAATGAGAAGGTGGCTCCTCGCTGTGACGGCCATTTGCGAAGACGGTCGGAGAACCGGTTCCCTCCAAGAACTGATGCGTCGCCGATCCTGGTCCATGTCTGCCACACGTTTACCCCACGGAAATGAGAAAAAACGGTGACATGTCATGGACGTTCAGCAGCACCAAAACGGCCAGATTCCGCAGTCAGCAACACAGCGCAAGGCCTCGGCAACCAATGAAAACAGTGATCTCTCTGAGAAGAAGTCAGGGGTTCGAATCTCCTGGTTCTGGGGCACATCTTTCGAAGTCTTTGCGATCCACCGTGCGCGCCGTGACCGTGGAACTTCAGCTTCGCGACCGCGGGGCAGACATCCTGGTTCCTGGGCGCAGCCCAGACTGTCAGCGACCCAAATATGCTGGGAGCCCATGAAAGATTTGGGCGATGAACGTGTTGTTCTCCCATGGCTAGCGAAAGACCCGTGCAATGCAACCACTGTTATGAGTAACCTGGAAACCGTCCCCCAGGAAACACTCTGTGGCGAGGACGGGCAGCCCGAAGGCATCGAATTCCTGCCCCTGCGTGAAGTTCCCCTGGGGGTCCCGTGCCATGCCCCGTTCGCCGGCCTGCCCCAGAAAAAGCGCAGCCTCATCGGTTCCTGGTGCTTCCTGGACCACTACGGCCCGGACCTCGTCTCCTCCTCCGGCGGCATGAGGGTGGCATGGCACCCGCACACCGGCCTGGCCGGCCTGTCTGCCCACCGGCAGTCCCGTCTGGTCCTGGAAGCCCGGGACACCCCGGTAAGGATGCTCATTCTCGGTGGGGAACCTTTGGGGGAGCAGATCGTTATGTGGTGGAACTTTCTTCATCGGACGGACGCACGAGGAAGTCGTCGCCTGCCGTGCAGCGTGGCAGGCGGAAATCGGTGCGGAAACCCGCACCCCCGCCCGGCGATGGCGCCTACCCCGATGGGGCCCCGTAGCGCTTGGGTCCGTTCCCCCAAGGAACCCCCGCCCCGCTGCCCGCGCCTGTCCTGCCCAATGCCCTGCTGCGGCCCCGCGGCTAGCAACCAACCACCAGGAGTTTCCATGGAACTGCAAAAATGCATCACCGTCCGGCACGCCCCCAATAACCACTGCTACGAGCTCGTCGACGGGGAGACCGCCATCGGCAAGACCGAGTACGTGCCCGCCAGCAGCTCGGACGACAGGGAACGGATTTTCTACCACACCGAAGTCAGCGACGCCTACGCCGGCAAGGGCCTCGCCTCCGTTCTGGCCAAGCATGCACTGGACGACACCATCGCCGCCGGGCTGACCATCATCCCCGTCTGCCCCTACATCATGAGTTGGATACGCCGTCACCCGGAGTACCAGCAGCACTCCTCACCGATCCGGCCCGGGCACCTGGCCGCCGTCGACCGCGTCTACAAGCGGTGAGGGAAGTGGGCGTGGGACTGAAATTTGAGCACACAATTGAGCCGGCGGGTGCTGTTCGGCGCCGGCAACGCAGCTAAGCACCTCACTGGAGAGATCGAACGCCTTGGGCGAGGAAGCTCATGGTGATCGCCTCGGCCAGGGAACGACCTGAAGCGGAAAACTTCACAGCGGGCATCAACGTCGCCCTGATCCATGACGATGTCGCCCCCACCGACCCATCAAGCAGGCACTTGCCGCCGAAGGCGTCCGCGCTCTCAACGACGGCTCAGATGCCGGGACCGTGTTCACGGACACGCCTGACGGGGCACTCAGGACTTGTAAAGAGCGACTCTTTTGGCAGCGCTGGACTATGGGACGGGACGATGCTCTGCTACGAGTAGTCCTATCATCCGGTTGTATTGCCGTATTTGGTGCATGGCGAGTAGAACGCCGAGGAGAAGTCCGAAGCTGCCACCCGCTGCGATGGCTCCGACCTCAGGGAGGCCCATAGAAGCAGTGAGTACAGAAACGCCCGCCCCGGCGACGATACAGTTCACTACCGCGATGGCGGTAGACATTGTGAAAAAGACACCGCGCCACGATCCGCGCGTCCCGATGTCCAACAGTTCGTTGAGAGCGTGCTTGCCGTGTGGAGCTGGAAAGAATTCCTCCCCGCCGGGGAGCAATTTGGCGTAGTAACGGCGGATTCGCTGTATGGAATAGAGTGCCGCGACGTCTTCCAGAGACGTCTGTATAAGTCGCTCGTAAGTGAAAAACCCGAGAGTGACGATGACAGGGATCATCACACTTAAGAACCCGAATGCAAATGGAGTCTGGGCTAGAAAACCAAACGCGACCAACGAGCTCGACAGTGTCATCAAGTACAGAGAAGCGCGGCTGCTGGATTCGGACACTGTGATCCCCCGGGCAGATTGCAGCACAAAGTGCTCCGTGAGGAGTGCGTTATAGAAGGCTTGGGGCCGGTCTGGAAGATCCACAATGGACTCCCTGGCCCAGGGCAGCCCTGTTTTATTGCTGTCGTCGCTCATCATCGAGTGCGTCCCAACAAACCCTGAAAAATGGCACCACCCAGCGTCCCGCTGAATGAGCCGCTGGCCGGGCTCCCGACCAAGTATCCGATCTTGTACGTTGCTGCCATGAGCTTCCTTCCCAACACTGGCACTGGCCAGCTGGTCGATGATGCTGTCGACCCGCGGACGGGCCGGGAGCTAGCCCGTCCCAAGTTCAACACAGTTGCATCGTCACGACGAATCAGCCCCGTCAAAGTCCATGGCACCGACAGGGGGCCTACCGCAGCTGGGCGGCCCCAATTCGACCTATCAGCTAACCCCGCCCGCCCGCCTGCCGCCAGGCCAGGAGCCCTGTCCTCCCTCTACCCGGCAGCAGATCTCAATGAGGCCCTCAAGATCGCCAACGGCCTCGAGTTCGGTCTGGGCTCGGCGTTCTGGAGCACCGACACCGACGAGGTCGACCGCGCGGTCCGTGAACTCCAGGCAGGTGCCGTGTTCGTCAACGGCATGACCATCTCTTACCCAGAGCTGCCTTTCGGCGGCATGACACCGCCAGAGCAGGGTGCGGCACCCGCTGACCCACTGCCCAGGCGCCGAGTTGCTCAGCTTACGGGACGGGCGGAGCTCGCCCGGCTGCGCATTGCTCAGTTCGCTGCGTCTGCTGGAGTGAGGTGCCGCCGCGACGATTGACTCTCGCTTATTGGGGGCGAGAGTCAACAGATCCGGGACCTGCGGATGAAGTGTTTGATCCGTAGGAGATGGGTCGGAGATGGCACAAGAGTTCAGGAGATCGGCCAAGGTCTTCATGATGACCACGGATGCCACCGGGGATCCAGTAGCAGCCATGAAGTGCGACCCTCTCAGGCCCCGGGACGCCTCCTGGTTTATAAGCACAGCGACGGCGCTAATGGATCCGCCGCCAACACCATCTCCACCAGATGGCCTGCTCCGGTGGGCCGGGACCAACCCGTCCTGGACACCTTGCGCAGGGCAAACCACGGCATCGAATGAAATGAGAGAGTGAAGCACAACATGACATGTATCGGGATCGTGGCCGAGTTAGGCCTTGAAACAAGAGTGGCGGCGACTCCCGCCACGGTCAGACAACTGGCGGAGCTGGGCTACGACATCGTAGTCGAGAAAGGTGCGGGGGAGTCATCGTCCTTCCCCGACGACGCCTACGCCGCGGCCGGCGCAATGATTGCGGGCGCCGA
>NZ_JAGGPJ010000058.1 GCF_018613875.1 Arthrobacter sp. ISL-28
CGATTTCTTCGACCTTCCTGGCAATCGCCACCGAGGCCTTGATCCGCTCATTCTCCGAAGGGGTGTACCCCGTGGTGGGATCCTGGGTGATGTCGCTGACGCTGAATACGCCGATCTGCATAATGAGCCTTCCGTTCGCCGAAGTCGCTGGGTCCTAATTGCTACCCGCATCAGATTTACATGCATTTGCATGTATCCGTGTGACGCCTCAAGCCGCTGATTATTCCCACGGCAAGATCTAGGAGCTTGGGTCTGGGGCGATGATTGCGGGGATACCAAGGGGCGCTGGGGCGAATCGAACCACAAAGTGGAAATCGCGATGCCCGGCCGGCAGTGCTCGGCCACGTCCTCGTCCATATGCAGACGTTGGCGACACCACTATTGCCGAGCGCGGCTTGCCTTCACCGAGGTGCTTCAACGCTCAGGGTTGCATCTGCTAGCGACAAGAGGGTCAGCCCCGTTTTCCAACGCCACCCCATTCAACCCACGAAGGATGGGAACGGGACAGCAAAACCGCGCTCAACGCTGAGACGGCGGACAACAGGAGGCAAACCGCGATGGCGTAGGAAATCCCGGCTCGCAGGGTGAGCCACCCGCCTAGTATTGCCCCAAGGATTGTTGTGAGGATGGCAAGGACGCGTCGTCCCGTCGTTCGACCGGAGGCCAGCTCGGAGGCCAGGCCGGTCAGCGTCAAGGTGAGCACCGTGGTCTTCAGCTCCGCCACGGACAGCTTGCCCACGATGGCATTCTGCGTTCCCATGGCTGCGGCCAGGAGTGCGATCAGCACGTACTGCCGTAGTGCCCCTGATGCGCTGACGCTGACGGCCAACGCTGCGGCAATTAATGCGGCCTCAGTGGCCGATCCGATGGCCAGCAGCTGTCCCCGGTGTGCCGCTTGCCTGGCGAGTCTGCCGGCAGCGGTGGCACCGAGAAGAAATGAGATCAGCGCCAGTGCTGAGGATGCCACCGAGAGGTCGGGTGCGCCGGCGATAGCGAATCCAAGCAGAACGACATTGCCAGTCATGACCGCGACGAAGACTGTTCCCAAGCCAAGGTAACTGACCCCGTCGAGAACGCCCGTCATGAACGTGAGCAAGAGCAGAATCGGCGGCAGTGGGCCGTCCTTGTCCCCGCGTTCAGGAACGACAGTTCGTCCCACTCCCACCGCAAAGCGATTAAGCCAGCCCTTCGCAGGCGGCGGGTTGTGATCCTGACTCATGTCCCGCTCGTGGACTCGGTGGCTGAGTTCGCAGCCTGGTGTGCACTGGTCAAGCTGCCCATGAGGTTCCGGCAGCCGGGATGTGGCCGGCGAAGAAGCATCTGGAGCCTTGGACGTCTCCGTCCAACCGCTTGTAGGAACTAGCCACAGCCCGCCTTTCTGGTGGAGCAGTCCGTCGGATTGCATTGTTTCCGAGTTTTCGGCGGCGCCGCTTACGGTTGGACGGTAGCAGCGCTCGTCGGCCGCTGGGATAGAGGCCTCTATTGGTCGGGGTCAGGCGCTGCGGGCACCCGCTCCTGGCGTTGAACGAAGTATTCCACTAAAGAACGGCCCATGTGAAGCAGGCCCTGAGTGGCGACGCCGGCCAACACGCGCCCGGTGAGGCACAACGGCATCCTTTGTCGAGGCATTGGCCCCGCGGGTCCACCATGGACAACATCCGGGACAATGCCGGGAAGATTCGGCCGGCGGTCAGGTGGATGACCTGATGATTACAGAAGCTCGGGCAATGCTCGGACGGAGAGAGTTAATGCTGCTCTTGTTGTGCGGGCAAATACCAGGTGATGGAAGGCTCTTCTCTGGAGACCGCGCGGGCTTGGGTGAAAAGTCGGCGGTCTTCTCCTGTGAGGCGGTCCTGCTCCTGTCGGAGGTACTCACGCCATGTCGGGACGGTGTAGAACTCGGCGAGGGTCTCGGTATCCCCGATCCGGCGCACGAGTCTCCAGTCAGTAGCCCCGGTCCGCAGCCGGGCAAGCCGTACTTGATCCAGGACAGCCGTGAAGTCTCCGAGCCGTTCAGGATCAGGACGGTACGTGACAACGACGGTGACCGGGCCGGCGCCCGGATCCGTCCCCTCTGCTTGGGCGTGTAGGTCCGCTGCGGGGCCAGAGACTGTGCGGTCGAGTTGTCCCGTCCCGGGAAGCAGTGGCCAGACGAGGATACTGGCAGCCGCCGCTATGAGCAGGATGGAGCTAGCGGCCAACGCAGTTCCGTAACCGAAGGCGGTCGCGATGGCGCCCCACAGAAGTGCTCCGAGTGCCTGCGTGCCGCCCATTACGAACAGGTACATGGACATGCCGCGGGCCCGCACCCAGGCCGGCAAGGTCAATTGCATGACTGCGCTGAAAGTTGAGAGGCTGCCGATCCATGCCGCACCGGCAATGATCATCAACATGGCCACCGGGGCCGGGGGCAGGAACCCGGCAGCCGCGGCGCCCGAACCAAACAGTAGCGCCGAAACCGCCATCACAGTGTTGTGCGTGGTCCGCGCCCGGACCCTCGGAAGGACGACCACGCCGAGGAGGGCTCCAGCGCCGAGTGCACCGAGCAACAGCCCGTACCCCGCAGAACCGACATTCAAATGTCCGTCCGCGGCAATGGGCAGCAAAGCCCAAAGGGCGCTGGCCGGCGTCGTGAACAGCGCGGTGCGCAGCAAGATACGTTTGATACGGGGCGCAGAGCGGATGTAGCGAATCCCTGATGCCAGAGCCTCGCTGACACTTTCCCGGTCCGCCAGGTCCTTCTCCGGGCTGCGCCAAAAGTACACTGCTGCCGCCGCCGTCAGGAACGACACGGCATTGAGTCCGAAAACGAAGGCCGGGCCGGCCCATGCGACCAGCACGCCGGCCATGGCGGGCCCGACTGCCCGTGCCGCGTTGACCGTAACGCCTCCCAGCGCCGACGCCGACTGGATCTCCTCCCGCGGCACTAGATCAGGTTGAATCGCTTGCCACGCCGGAGAGCTCAGCGCAACGCCCGCGCCAATGAGGAAGGTATAGCCCAGCAGGGAAACCGGTTCCAACAGCCCCAGCGCCGCACTGAGCGTCAGCGCTGTCGCCGCCAGCGCTGCGAAGATATTGGTGCCGATGATCAGCTTCCGGCGGTTGAAGGAATCTGCCAGCACTCCCGCCATGAGTGAGAGCAGGAGAGCCGGTGCCATGTTCGCTGTTTGCACAAGGGCAATGATGGTCGGGCTGGCGCCAGCCTCCACCAGATACCACTGGGCGCCCACCGTTTGCATCCAGGACCCCACGTTGGAACCCAGTTGTGCTATCCACAGGATGAAAAACGCTCGCCGGCGAAGCGGCGCCCAAGGCGATTCCAACGCAAAGTCCTTTCATTGGCCTAGGCGGGACAGTGAGGCATCGTCCCTTATTCTGACAGGTGGCGCGCCAGCCAGTCCTGCGCGGCTGCCAGATCTGATTGGCTGATGCCGTGTCCGCCACCACGCAGTACCTGCTCTGCTTCTCCGCCCTGCCGGTTCAGGGCCCTGATAAGGGTGTTGACGCTGGGCAGCGGCGCCATCGGATCAGCGTCGCCGTTGAGAACCAGCAGTTTGCTGCCTGTCAGATCCGCGGAGGTTTCCCTGGTGCCGAAGGGGTACATTCCGGAGAACGCTATGACCCGGTCCAGGGCCTGGGGGTGCAGCATGGCGGTGGCCAGGGCGATGTTGGCGCCGTTGGAGAATCCGACCGCCACGACCGGCCTGCCGCCCAGTCCGTAATGTTCCCGGGCGGCTTCCACGAATGCGGCAAGGTCCGCGGATCGTGCGATGACGTCGTCGACGTCAAAGACGCCTTCGCCGTGGCGCCGGAACCAGCGGAGCATTCCGTGTTCCTGCACCGGCCCGCGGGGGGCCAGCACGCCGGCCCGTGGGTGGAGTTCCGCGGCGAGGGAGGCAATCTCGTGTTCGTTGCCGCCGGTGCCGTGCAGCATCAGCAGTACCGGGGTTTCCTCGTCACCGGGACGGTAGAGGTGCGGCCAGTCGCTGACTGTGGTGATCCCGATAGCCATCTGGAACCTACCGTCCTGCCAGGGCCGGGTTGTTCTCTGCCGGCAGATGGATGCGTGCCACGGAGTTTTCGATGGCTTCGCGAGAGGGTTCGAGCCAGGGCGGCAGCTTCAGGGAACGGCCGAGTTCCAGCAACGGTTCGTCGATGTCAAAACCGGGAGTATCGGTGGCGATTTCATAGAGCACGCCGCCGGGCTCGCGGAAGTAGATGGACGTGAAGTATTGCCGGTCCAGGATCTCCGTGACGTGGAAACCGCGGTCGACCAGTTCATGGCGCCACTTCTCCTGGGTCGCGACGTCGGGGACCCGGAAGGCGATGTGGTGGACGGTGCCGCCTGCGGTGAGGCCGCGCTGGGCCTTGGGATCCGCGATGACATCGACGATGTTTCCCGGTCCGCCGTCGCCTGCTGCCAGCCGTGTACGGTTATCGGTAGTCCCTACCAGGTGCAGGCCGAGGTCGTTGGTCAGTACTGCCACGGTCTGGTCCGGGTTCGCCACGGTAAGGACTGAGGAGTGCTGGCCGCGCACTGCGTATTCGGCCGGCACCGAGGCGGAGTCCCAGGGATTGCGGGGATCGATGGTGGAGGAGGCCACCAGGTCCAGCTGGAGTCCGTCGGGATCCCGCAGGGAGAGCCGCTCTTCGTCGGCCGAGGCCCGGGTGATCGCGGAGTCAACGCCAAGGGCTTTGAAGTGGTTCTGCCACCAGCCCAGGGTTCCCTCTGGAACTGAGAACGCGGTGGAGGTGGACTGCCCCGCGCCGATGCGACCCGGCGCGATGCCGCGCCATGGGAAGAACGTCATGAGGGTTCCAGGCTGGCCGGCCTCGTCACCGTAGTACAAATGGTAGGTGGACGGGTCATCGAAGTTGACCGTCTTCTTCACCAGACGCAGGCCTAGGCCCTTCACATAGAAATCAATATTGGCCTGTGGATCGCCGGCGATGGCGGTGACGTGATGCAGGCCTGATGTATTCGCGGTCATGGGACCCTTCCGTGCTTAGGACTGATCCGGTCAGGAAGTCCCCGCCGGATATTCATGCAAACTCATCTATCGAGTGAATTATTTCCTTGGAAGGTAAACTCGTCAACCGGTCCGGTCCTGCGTCCTAACGGGGCCTGCAATTGCCGGAGTCGCCGATGCCACCGACTGGCTTACAGTCAGCGGGCTGATACCTGACGCAGTAACAGCTTTCGGACAAATAACTTCCAACGCATGTATTCTGGGGAGCAAAGGAGGCCCCGATGACACAGCAACTATCTCCAGCTACTCCCGACCTTGACGAAGTCTCCCAGTGGGGACTGGTTATCGAGGGCTTCCAAAATACGAACAGGAAGCTGCACAAAGCGGTCGCCGCGGCATTCTCACTGGACCCCGCGGAGGCCGAGACCTTGCTGCGGCTGGTGCGGAGCGCGGATCGCAGGAAGCCAATGGCCGTGCTGGCCCGTGAGGCAGCCTTCAGCACTGGCGGAGTCACCAAAATTGCGGACCGCCTCGCCAAGCGCAACCTCGCGGCACGCAAACCCTGCGCGGACGACCGCAGAGTGATCTACCTTGAGCTCACTGATGCAGGTGCTGAACTGGCCGAAGAGCTGCGCTGCCTTGTTAGCGACGTCGTCCGCGAAACCTACATCGACGTTCTCGGCGCCGAGAGGGCCGCCATGGTCGCCCAGGCGATGGCCGAGCTGCGCGAAGCGAACGCGGCGCAATAGCCGATAGCTTGTCGGGCGACGACCTCTATGTCCGCACATTCCAACTAGGGACTCTGTTATAGCAGCGCGTGATCACGACGCGAGGACAACGCCGATGCCGAGCCCCCCAGCACCACACCGGGGAAGGATGTCCAGAGCACAGCTGGAATGTCGGCGTCGCTGGTTGGCGATGCCGAACAGCGGGAACAGCGTGTTGATGCCGCCCCGCGGCTCGGTGACGCCCATCAGCAGCACGGCACGCCATGCCGCGACCATGATCGCTGTGCACAGCCATGGCTGACTTCGATCATCGGAAATGCCGTTGTAGCTTTCACCCTCGTCCCCAACCTCTCCCGAAGCCTTCCCATCGTCAGCCTCGCCGCGGCCCTGATCATCGCGTTCACCCTCTACCTCGCCTGGGCCAAGGCCGGCCGGACCCGCGGCATCCACAATATCGCCGTTGAAGCAGAAGCCGAACCTGCATGAAAAGAAGGGACTAGAGCGCTGGCGCGCGGACTTCGATCTGCCGTGGTGCGTTGCCCCTGTACGGGGCGGCCTCCAATGCCGGCCCAGCAATCTCGCGCGTTGAATGGCCCTGGTGCCCGGGCAGCGTCGCTGAAGCTGTAGTTGCCCGCCGTCCGGCTTATTCCTCGTACTGCCGGCTGATGAACGCGGATATGTCTACTTCCCGGGCCAAGCCAATCATGGCAGGCTCATCCGGGTTGTGGGAGTTCAGGATGCTCTCGATGAAGCGGCGGATGGTGGCCCTGGCCCATCACTGGCGCTCACTGCCGGTCTAGCCCGCGGGGTCTTTCTGCCTTGCGCAGCCCATGGCGGATGGCGGCTCCTGGCGCCGGGCCCGCCCAAGTAGCCCATTCCTTCGCGTCAATCGTGGGACGGCCGAGGAAGTGGCCCTGACCCGCGCTGACGCCCAGCCGCGCCAAGACGGCAAGCTCGGCAGCGCTTTCGATTCCAACCGCAGCCACGGCCGCCCCGGTCTGCCTTCCAAATTCCACAAGGTCAGCAACCAAGTACTGACGGCTTGGATCCCTATCGATCCCCGCGACCAGGTCACGGCCGATTTTGATGACGTCGGGCCGTAGGGAACGAATGTGGCGCATCGACGCCGCGTCCGTGCCGGCCTCATCGACGGCCAACGTCAGGCCTGAACCGCGCATCGGCATCAAGACGCTCAGAAGGGAATCCAGCTGGTCGCCCCGGAGCGGATCGGTGAGCTCCAGCACGATGCGGGACGGCATCAGCGGTGCCTTTTCCAGGAAGCCCGGCAGCCGCGGATCCAGGCAGACCGCCGGCGAGACGTTCAATGCGACCACCAGATGTCGTGGAAGATCCTGCGCCGCGGCCACAGCGGCTTGGAGCGCCAAGAACTCAAGGTCCGCACCCAACCCAACGGCGGCAGCACCCTTGAACCAAGACGCTGCCCGGTCCCCGCCCTCCCACACAAACCGTGTCAGGGCCTCGGCGCCAACGACACCGCCCCGGGCAAGATCGTGGATCGGCTGGAACGCCGTGACAATCATGTCCCCCCGCAGGACAGTCTCAATTGCCGCTTGATCCTGACCAATGAAGCTTTCGTCCCCGGACCTATGCTGACCCACATCCCGCTCATCCGTGCCACCCATTTTGCCGGCGCGCCTGGCAAGGGAGCGGGTAAAGATCAGGTGCTCATGCAGGGCTGCCTCCGGATGCCCCGGATGCGCTGCGACACGCTCCCGCAACCGCATCCGTACCTCGGCCCCTTCCGGATCCGTGCCGGACAGGATCGCCTCGATGATCTCATTCACCTGCTCCCGCACCAGCGGAACCTCAACGTTGGGTCGGTCCTCCCCCAGCCAACTCGCATCGTCAGGGAACGGGGTATCAACCACTGGGACTCCTCTGGTTCCGGCGTACGGGCCGCTTGCTGCCTCTTTCTTTTGAAAGCGAGGCCCATCCCCCGTTTGGGGCACTGGACGCATCATAAACGCAGAGGGACAGAAAATCCGTCACCTGGATCAATCGCCTCAAAAACTTGAGGAAAAGCAGGGCGACTGCCTTTGATCCTCCAGGGTGGAATGGCTCCGGCATCGTCCGTCCCAGTTCCTTGGAACCGGGACAGTCGCATTAGGACACTCCCCCACAGTCGCAGCTTAGCTGCGGAGCAATCGGTGGGTTAGCCCCGGTCAGGCGTGGACTGCCCGGCCGGTGAAGGCGATCAGCCGTTCAAGGCTGGGCGCCGATTCGCCTATCGGGGTGGGCGCGGCAAAGCCGGCACTCGCCCGCACCTGGTCGCTGATGGTCTGCTGCCCCAGAACTTCCACGTAGTCGGCCAGTTCGTCGGCAACGGCCAGGTCGAGGCCGAGGGCCTTGGAGAAATCCCAGGCGTGAACCAGGAACTCGACGTTCAGGATGGAGGCAACCATCGTGGCGGGCAGCTCCGCGAAGCCCATGTCCACGGTGCCTTCGAGTCCGCGGCGGGCGAAGGCCTCCAGGGTGGGCTGCGCGAGGTCCGCGATGCGCGCCTCAGGTGACTTCCCGGCGTCGTCTGCCACGTTGGCTCCCAGCGCCTTGCCGATACTGCCGACGGAATCGGCCAGGTGGTCCAGAAGCTGGGCAACGTTGAAGTCGCTGCACGGCGTGGCCAGTTCGAGGTCGGCTGCCGTGACGGCGCGCAGCACCCGCAGAACGATGCCCAGCGTCGCGTCGGCAGCCGCCAGTTCATTGAGGTCCTGGGGCACGGCTGCCCATTCGTCGGCACCCGCGTCGCCGGTGGCGGCTTCCGCTAGCAGGCGGTCGAGGTAGTGGTTCCAGCCCTCCGAATGGGCGGCGACGGCCTCAGGCGTCGGCAGGCCTTCGTGGACCAGGCGGACATTCGTGCCGCCGTCGGCCGGCTCAAAGGTGATGGCCACGGTGGACACGTTGTCCGCCGGTGCATCAGGCTGCTCCCAGCTGCAGGTGAAGACGACGCGCTTGCCGGGGTCAACCTCAGTGAAGGTACCCGAGGCGTGATGTCCCGGGATGACGGTCCAGCGGTATTCGCCGCCCACCTTCAGATCTACACGGGCGGCAATGGTCTGCCAGCGCCGGAGGCGGGCAGGCTGCGTGACGAGCTCAAACGCCTCGTCGAGGCCGACGGGCAGGAGTACGGTCCTGTCGAAAATCATGATGAATCCTTCGTGAGGTGGTTAGGTGCGGCGGTAGTTGTTGGCGTCAGCCACAAGTTGGTCGAGTTCGCTGGTCCAGAACTGTTCGAAGAGCTGGCGCAGCTCGCTCATGCCAGCCGGGTTGACGGCGTAGAACCTGTTACGGCCCTCTTTGCGGGCCGTAACGAGTCCCGCTTGTTCCAGCAGGAGCAGATGCTGGGAGATCGCCGAGCGGCTGACCGTGAAATCACCTGCGAGATCAGTCACCGTGCGCTCCCCTCCTGCCAGGAGCTGCAACAAACGCCGGCGGTTGGGCTCTGCGGCAACTTCCAGGGGGTCGAACATGGTTAATACGTTAGCCATCGCTAACGCATTCAGTCAACCCGCCCATCGATTGCTCCGTAGACGCACGTTTGGGTCTCGAAAACGGCAGCTACGAAGCAATCGATCGGGGTTTTTGGAGGCGGGCGGCCCGGAAAGGGAAATGGCAGGGACCGGACAGGTAACCAGGCGGCGGGGGCGACGGCCGCCTGGGGTTGGGTGAGACGCGACGTCGCTGGGGTTTGAATAAATGAGGGCTGCAGCAGCGACTTACGTACAGTCCGCATGTCTCTTTCAGCGGACTCCACAGGGAGCAGATGCCGACGCTCCGCCTCTGTGGGGATCCTGTGCACGGCCGATTCCAGAGCCCCCGCCACTCTTGCTGGCCTGTGCAGCGGTGGCTCTACACACCTGCTGCCGTTCTGCTGCGGAACTTCCACTCGATGTTCAAAACCGCCCACAGTAGTGTCGAATCCGGAAAGCCCGTCGGTCCTCCATCGGCGGGCTTTCTTCGCGCCACGCCCACGGCGAGTCCTCAAAAACAGTTAGCCGCGGAACGCTCACCTTGCAGGTGTCTCACTTTCGCCAACGTTGCTGTGAAACCAGCCACCGGCAACATTGATCCATGTATCGATCGTCCAGTACCCGCTCCTGATGTACAGATCAACCACAGTGTCGCGGCACACGATACGGATCGTTCGGCGTTCCGGTGAGTCCCGGGTCGGATCATCCCGCATGTTTGTCGTGTATCCCCGCCGGCGCAACTCGGACTCCATCGTGTTGAAAGCGCGCCTCCAAAGTACATTCCCGAGTCGCATGTGCGGCCTTTCAGACAACTGTTCAAGGCAGACGAATGCAAGATTACTTCAGGATGCCCTGGAAATAGCCCCCTATGGGGGTGCGCCGTTGGCTGACTCCGGGCCCTCTGATGCCATAACACGCTGTCCGACCGGCCCTTACAACCTGATACGGGCGAGGTGGCGCATCGGCCGAATGCGCGAGGAAACGTACTAGCTTGTGGGTTTCCCACAACAGACCACAACCTTGGTAAATGAGACACTTGGTCGCCGTCCCTTGTTCCCTGGAGCCGCTGTCGAACCGCACGCAGCGCAAACTGACAAGGCTCAGTGTCGCCAGCTGCCGGCAATGACTCGTTGAATGGAAAAATGGGTCGATGGACGACTACAGCATTACGGCAAACGAAGCCGCCCATATCCTGGGAATCCACGGGCTGGAGCTGGATACTCGGCTGCGTGCTGAAAGGCCTTCAGGGGGCCATTCAAATCCCCAACAAGAAGACCGGCCGGTGGTACCTCCCCGCTTGGTATGTGGAACAGCTGACGGCCGAGTATGGCCGCCACGTCGTCCCGCAAGAGACTGCAGCGCCATCTCCCGCATCCCTTTCTGAGGCTGTGTATCACCAGCTGCCGGCTAACGGGCACACTTCAGGTCTTCGCCGACGGCCAGGAACCGTCGGCTCGAGCGACGGTCGGGGCGACGGGTCAACGGCTGAGGACGCGAAAGGTGACGCTGCTCGAGGCACTTGACGGAATTCATCCAGAGGCTGGATTATCAAATCGTTCCACCATGCACGGCTTGGGGGCCGCGACTGGCCATATAACTCGCCGTTCGGAGGCAAAGGTGCGCATGAGCGTGTTGCGCCGGGCTGTTGTGATCGGATTATTCGTCGTCGCCCTGCTCGTGATGGTTGTGGTCGCGTGGGCCACCGGGAGCTTCCTTCGCGTGTATGGCGGCTTCACCTCGGGTGCTCTGCAAGCGCTTCAGTTCGGGTTGCTCTCACTCATCGTTGCCCTTCCCCTGATTTTCATCGGCATTTGGGCTGCGCGCCGCGCGCGGTGGTCGCTGATCGCAGGGGCAGCGGTGCTCATCTGCGGAATTGCTGCCGTCGCAATCGCCGGCGAGATCGGCATCAACACAAAGCGGGCAAGCTCGAGCGCCGTGCCGCCGACGTTCAGCCCAGTTTGCAGGGACGTTCTCGCGAACTTCACGCCACCCGAGCCATACGCGGTCGGTACTCAGGAGGACACCATCGGAGGCGCAAGGCACTGCCAGACGGGCCTCAACGGCGCGGGAACATCCACCCAAACCGTGCTCGCCTCGTATCGGCGCCAAATGCAGGACAAGGGCTGGCAGCTAACTGAATCCGGTTCAACAATCACCGGAACACACGATGGTGTGACCCTCGTCGTGGACGGAACCAGCGGAACCCTGGTCTGGCTACGCATAACCGTTCCGACGAACGGCAACCCCTAACGGTGCGGTCCTGAGCGGAAGTTGACGTCGCGTCCGGTAAGGATACTGCACAAAATCCCGTACCTGCGGGCAGCTTGTGCAGACGACTTCGGAAAATGACACCATTCACAGATGGCGGCTCGTAACCTGAGCGTCCCAGAAGCTATTCCAAAACTAGACACTCGCTACACGGTTACAGAGGTGACTTCTGGGACATCATTCCGGCTAAGGGCTCGAGTCAATGATGAGACGCTGACGCTGAGTATCTGGGCTGTCTCCTGGAGAGTTTTACCCTGGCTACGCAGCTGCCGGGCGGCCTCTGTCTTTTACGGAGTCATCGTTCGAGGACGGCCGCCCAGTCGGCCTCGCGCTTTAGCCGCCGCCAGGCCGGCCTTCGTCCGTTCAGACAGCCGGGACCGTTCGTACTCAGCGAGGGACGCAAACATGTCGAAAATGAGCTAGCCGTGAGCGCTGGTGGTATCTAGCCACGGCTCAGCCAGAGAGCGAAACCCTATCCCCCGCTGTCCGAGCACCGTCACGATATCAGCTAGGTCGGCGGTACTGCGGCCGAGTCTGGTCAGATCAGCAACTGTCAGAACATCGCCTGGCTGCAGATAGTCCAGGCATTCCTTCCACCGGGTCCTGGCCTGTGTGGCCCCGGAGGCGTACTCCTGAATACGCGTACTGCCCCGGCAGCTACGAGTGCGTCGACTTGAGAGTCCAACGATTGCCCTCGAGTGCTAACCCTCGCGTAACCGATCACGTGTTGCCAGACACGTCAGAATCCTCCAGTTAGCATTTTGACCCGGTTTCTTTTCGGAAACCAGTTTTGACCAACGATATGGGACTCTTCCGACCAAAACCGGGGGGCTTGCCGCACCTAGGTCAGAAACGGTCGTTTTGCTTCCTCGTCATCTTGCTAGCGCTGACGTCCAACTAGCATGACGGGTCCCCGTGTCTGACCCGAGAAATGCCTCGGGAAACCTCTGGTCAGCGTTGGGCCTCCAGCAGCCGGATCTGTTCGCGCAGCTTGCCCTCCACGACTTGGACATTCCTGAAGCGAACCGCTGCGAACGCAAAAGCCGCAACCCCGGTTGCTGCTGCCGTCACAGCCGAAACCAGGAAGAAAAGGCCGCCTGCGGGATCGCGGAGAACACCGTAAAGATCGAGGAGGACGGCTCCCGCTGTCGCACTCGGCAGAACCGTGAGAGCCAGCGAGTACGTCCTCTCCCACTGTCCGAGATCCACACGCCAGTCACTGAAAAGACTGGCGAGTGGCAGGACGCCTGAGCGGAGTGCATACCTCAGCTGGTTTTGGTGTTCTGCCGGTAGGGACGCATCCAGCGCGGGGGCCGGCACCGGCTTCAGCACCAGCAAGATGCCCTCAGCGACAAGGTTCACCGCGGAGGACAGGTGATCCAGGTACGTACTGCCCGGATGAAGATCCAGAAGCAGGACCAGGCAACACGGCAACAGCAGTACGGCAGATGCCGCGGCAGTAGGCCACGGCAGTGCGCTCTTGATTTCTTTGGACATGGCGGTTGCCCATCAGTGAAGGTCGCTAGCTGGTGACAGGGTTGGCCGGGTTGATGGCGGCCCGAACCTGGGGATGGGTGTGGGCGAAACCCCAGCGCAGGCTGAGCACCAGTTCCCACAGCAGGACCAGCAGGAAGGACGGCGCGAAGCCGGACTCCGGAATGTTCACGCCGATGACTGCCGCGGTAATGATATTGGCCGCTCCGATGGCTATGCCGGACCACGCCAGTACGCGGCCCAACTGCTGTGTTTTCAGGGCCGCGAACGCGGCGAAGAGCACGAACAGTCCGGCCGGCAGCAGGCCGACAAAGAAGTCGGCCTTGTTGATTTCGGTGAGAATGGCGGCCTGCTCCGGCGACATGTGGTCACGCAGCGAATAACCCGCGATGAGAGGGCCGGCGGAACCCAACTTCACTGCAAGCTCGACGATTCCAGCCACCAGTGCCACGGCCGCTAGCCAGCCCGCAGCGCGCAGGCGCCAGCAGACATAGCCGACGAACGTCATCCAGGCTACAAAGCTGAGCAGCTCGATGCTGATGGCTGCCTGGGCAGCAGGGTTTGCGGCCATGCGCCCCAAGGCGTCAAGGCTCTCCTGGCCGGTGGGTGCATCAGGCAGTTGACGGTCTGCGCCGATGGCAATGGCGGCGTTGCCTAGGACGAAATAGGCGGCGCCGCTGAAAGCTCCAATCCTGTCCATGGCGGTCATCGCTCCTCCTGGTGTCGGCTGTCCCGAGCCTCTATGCCCCCCGGACAGTATTTTGTTTGCTGTGTCTGGTTTGGTTTTCATGATGGTTCCTTGCTTTGGTGGTGGCGCCATTGCGGCGGGGCTGTTTTGTGTGGACGTCCGAACCGGTCGGACGGAGCGCGAGATATGGGTGGCCCCGCTCATCTGTCGATGATGAAGCGGAACTTCCAGAGCTCCGGTGAGCCTTTCAGCGGCTCGGCCGCATGATTCTGTTGACTTGGGATGTCCCGCGAGTCCGTTGCTGTTTGAGGTACTCTGCTTTGCCGTGCGCTGTCGGAGGGTTCGGTCCCGATGAGGCCGAGGCCGATGACGATGGTGACGGTGACGATGAGCCATGCTGTTCGTTGTCCGGGTTTCCGGGCCATCGGGGGCTCCTTAGGTTTTTCTCGTCCATGACCTTCTTCATGGAGTTGATGGGCACCAGTGTTGACCCGGGAACGCATGCAGTGCGTCGATCCCCGGTAGCCATTTGGCTTACACCAGGAAGTGGCTCTGCGCGGTCACCAGCTACATCCCAGGGCGTAGGTGTGACAGGTCCGCCGGGTTCATATTGACCGTGGCTTTTCGCCGTGCGGATGGATAGTGTCCACTCATGGAAGCCACACAAAGCGGCAGGCAGTGCTCCCATGGCGGCCGGTGAAGCCGACGGCCGCCTCCGCGTGGTCCTGATCGACGACGAAACCCTCATTAGGGCAGGACTGACGCTGCTGCTGGAGTCGGAGCCGGACATGGTGGTGGTCGGCGAGGCCGGGGATGGCCGGACCGGCGTGGAAGTGGTGGCGGGGCTGCAGCCTGATGTGGTGGTGATGGATATCCGCATGCCCGTGATGGACGGCGTCGCCGCAACCCGCATCCTCACGTCGGAGGAGTTCAACGCCGGTCGCAAGGAAGCGATACCGGTCCTCATTCTGACGACCTTCAATGAAGACGAAGCCGTCCATGCCGCCCTGCGCGCCGGCGCCTCCGGTTTCATCCTCAAGAACTCGGCGCCACGCATCCTGGCATCCGCCATCCGCGCCCTCGCCGAGGGGGCGGGCTGGCTTGACCCCAATGTCACCCGCAAACTCCTTGAGGAATTCTCGAACCGGCCGGAGCCCTATCTCCCCAGCCATGCGGACCTGGACCGGCTGACCCGCCGTGAACGGGAAGTGCTTGCCGCGATCGCCACCGGAATGAACAATGCCCAGATCGCCGAAAAGCTCTTTCTGAGTGAAGCGACAGTGAAAACCCACGTGCACCGCATCCTCATGAAACTTGGACTGGCAGACCGGGCGCAGGCTGTAGCGGTGGCTTACCGCTGGGGCCTGGTCAAGCCCGACGGAGGTGTCTGAACCCGCCTGTAAGAGAAGCTATCCCCAGTCGTTGCCGAACCGGGGCTACACCCCCAGATGTATGCCAATTGCTATCAGAGGATGGATGGCGGGCAGGAACCGCCTGGCGCAGACTGAGGATACCGGGAAAGGTCCTATCCGGCAGCGCGATTGTGAGGTGGCTAGGATGGCCCAAGAAAATTCGCTTGTCGAGAGGGCGCATCATCGTCCGGCGCGCGTACATCAGTCGTTCGGCCTCATCAAGGCCAACGTCACTGTCGTGCTGCTGGCATTCGTCATCGAACTGGCCAGCTTTTTTCCGGCCACCGCTGGTTCGCTGTCGGGAGTCGTCGCCATGGCAGCTTTTGCTTATGTCGCTGGCGGATTCGTCCCGCTCCTGTGGAGGCACCGCGCCCCGATGACGGTTTTTTCCGGGCTCTTGCTGCATCAGGCGATCTTCGTGTTCTTCACGACTCCGAACTACTTAGACTTCTCTGAGATCTACCGGATCCCTTACATGCCAATAACGACTGTCCTGGTGGCTCTGGCCGCAGTGGCATCCGATCGGTCGCTGCGGCAGTCCCTTGCCGCCTACATCACCGCAATCGCCCTTCCGGTCCTGATTAGTGCACGCGGCAGGCCCTTTGATGAAGATCTCTGGTTCATCGGTACCGGAGCAGTATGGTTGGGGGGAGCGTGGGCATTAGGCCGTTTTGTGGCGCGAAACCGCCTCCGCATCAGCGCGTTGGAAGAAGAACGGCGCAAAGTTGAAGCGGCCGTAGCGCAGGAACGCGCGCACATCGCCGCAGAACTGCACGACATCGTTTCCCATGCCGTCACCGTGATGATGCTGCACGCGGCGGGCGGGCGCAGGGTCATCGATACCGATCCCGAACGTGCGGCCCAGGCCCTGGAGGTGATCGAGTCTGTTGGCACTGAGGCCACGCAGGAACTTGCCCGCCTTCTACGGCTACTGAAACCGGCCGGCGAAACGGCAGACAAAGAACAGCAAACCCCGCTGCCAACCCTGAACGACATCCACGGGCTGATCGAGCCTGTCCGTTCCGCCGGAGTACAGGTGGACGTGAAGGCCTCCGGGGAGGCCGGAAAGCTGGACCCCAGCGTGGCCCACGCCGCGTACCGCGTAGTGCAGGAGTCCCTGACGAACATATCAAAACACGCCGGATCCGGAACAAATGCACTCATCAATCTTCGCTGGGAACCCCGCAACCTGACTCTCCATATTTCCGACGACGGAGCCGGCACCCCGGAAAACCCTCATAACGGGACTTCAGGTTACGGGCTCCTGGGGCTCAAAGAGCGAGTGGAAGTCGCCGGTGGAAGCATCGAATGGGGGCCAAAGGACCGGGGGTTCGTACTGACCGCCCGCCTCCCCTCGTCCCCCTAGTGGCCGCGGTGCCCGCGGCACCCAGTGAGCGGCCGCCGTCGTACTTTAGACACCGCCCCGTTGGCAGAAGTGCCAGACAACTCCCCTACTGCCCCGGGGACCGGTGGGAACCGCGCCTAGCTCGCCGCGGTTACTCCCCCAATGGCTGCAAAAGCATCCAAAAACGGTCGTTATCGATGTGCCCTCTGCCGGCGTCTCAGCACAGGAAAACCGAAGCCTGAACGACCCGCTCCCCCACTTCTGTACAGGAGCGCCTTCAGAAACGGTCGTTATTGACGGTAGTCTCGAGAGACTCAGCGAACCGCCAGGATGAACTGCGACGGCAGCCGAAAGGGCTGAAACTGCCAAGGATGCGCTTCCCCTGCTCAACGCGTCAGCCAGTCCCAACCACAGCGCTTTCAGGAGGCCGCTTTCGCTCGTCCCCGGTTCCGACCGGTGCCCGTCGGAACTGCGGGGCGTCCGATGGGCGAGCAGGCTCCCGCTTTCCTGCCCAACTACTAGTAGGGTGCGACCGCACGATCGGCTTCTTGGACGAACCATCCTGGATGATCGGAAAGGGCCAGCGCTTCGGCTTCCGCCTTACTGGCGGCCAGTCCGAACCAGACTGCGGTGCGGTCGAGGCCATTTGTCACCACGACCCGCCACCGATACTTCCTAGTCATCATTAAGGATGTACTTGCGCCTGGCCTGGGGGCAATCGGATCCCCGGGTTTCTCCCGGAGCAGTTCTGCCTCAGCGGCAAATGAAGGGCAACACCAGCCAACGGGTGCCTTGGCCATGGAGGCAGGCGCCCATGTCTGCTTAGCTGAAGTGGGTCTTGTTTTCCGGGATGACCAGTGCTTTCAGCTGGTGCCGGCCGTGGAGCAGCTTGGCGGCGACACTTGGATCGGCGGCCAGAGCGGGACCTGCGTCCGCGGTAAGGTGGGCCTGTGACCAGCACCGAAGTCGATCACCTCGTCGTCGCCGCGGCCAGCCTGGAACAGGGCGTGGCCTGGTGCGAGGTCACGCTCGGCATCACCCCCGGGCCGGGCGGCAAGCACCCGCTGATGGGCACGCACAACCGGGTGTTCAGCATCGCGTCGACCGCGTTCCCGAGCGCGTACTTCGAGATCATCGCCATCGACCCGGAAGCGCCGCCGCCACCGCGCCGGCGCTGGTTCGGCCTCGACGACCCGACACTGCAGCAGCGCATCGCACATGCGCCGCGCCTGGTGCACCTGGTGGCGCGCAGCCGCATGCTGAACATGCACCGAGGGGGCCTCGTCAACGTCGGAATCGACCCGGGGCTGCCGCTGGCCATGTCTCGCAACACGCTGCAAGGGCATCTGGCCTGGCAGGTCTTGGTGCGCGAGGATGGCGCGCTGCAGCTCGGCGGCGCGCTGCCGACGCTGATCCAGTGGGACGGCACGCATCCCACCGAGCACATGGCAAACAGCGGCGTCGAGCTACGCGAGCTGCAACTGGGCGGCCTGCCGCCGCCAGTGCGCCAGCTGCTGGCACTGCAGGGCGTGGCACATGCCCCGGCACCGGCGCTGCGCGCCGTGCTGTCCACGCCGCTGGGCGACGTGACCCTAGAGACGGCATGACCACGGAAGAGCTGTTCCGCGAAGACGGTGCGCTTCCGGCCTTCGAGGCTCACCAAGGTGCGGGTCGGTGTCTACTGTCTGGTGCAGGAGTCGGTAGAAGAGAAGTCCGCGGCTGGCTGATGGGCCGGTTGAAGCGGAAAGTGCACTCATCAAGGTAGTACGCGAGCTGGTCGTGCTTAAGTCAGCTGGTCGTGCTTAAGTCAGTTCGCGGATGAGGAACTCACCAGATTCTTGAGTGGCACGGGGTCGGTGTTGGTGCACTGTTGGAGTAGCCGGTAGAACAGCAGCCCGCGGCTGGCCGAGGTCCTGCAGTTGAAGCGGAACGTGAACTCGTCCAGATAGTAGGGCCAGCTGTTACCGGGAGATGCCTTGGTGCAGAGTGCCGTCGATCCAGCGCTTGAGCTGAGACGCGGCCATGTGAACTGCGGGCATGTTGACATGGCCGGGACGTCCGAACCCAGCTGGGTGAAGTATTCGTGGTTGTAGCCGAGATTGGCGAAGCGCCTCAGCTGCCTCGCCCCGTCGGTGCGGATAGTGGAGCCCGGAGCGACGACGCGTTGGCCGAATTTCACCAATGCGAGCCTCCCGTCGGCAGGCCCGGGCTCGAGGCGGATGCGTCCGATCCTATTGTGGTCCAGATGCTCCGCGGCGATCAGGACCGAGATCTTGTCGGAGCCGACGCCGGGCATGCCGCGGTGGACCCCTCCGATGAAGCTCTCGTCGACCTCGACTAGCCCGGAGAGCATCTCCCGGTCGGGCCGGACCATGGCCCTGCGGAGCTTATGCATCCAGGCCCACGCAGTCTCGTACGATTTCAGCCCCAGGACCCGCTGCAGGCCCAGGGCGGACACCCCGTTCTTCTGCGCGGTGACGAACCACACTGCCGCGAACCACGTGCGCAACGGGGTGCGGGTGCGGTCGAAGATGGTTCCGGCCGTCACTGATGTCCGACGCGAGCACCCCCGGCACATCCAGAGTCCGGCGCCCGTACGCCAGTAGTCGGCGCTACCGCACTTGGGGCAGACGAACCCGTCGGGCCAGCGCAGTCGAGCCAGGTACTCACTGGGAATTTCCGGAAACATCCCAATCGGGCCAGTCCGGCCGCTGTACGACCGAGTCCGGCCACCAGGGCGTGCACATTGTGCACACCCTCTTTTTTGACGATTTTTGCTGCACCACCCAGCGGAGTGTGGCAGCCCTTTGGCGTGGAGTACCCTCGTCGCCGCACGAAGTCATACCGCCCTGTGTCACGACGTTCCCGGGTTCAGCCTGAATCCGATGCACGATCTTGGCCCAGCGATGGTGCGGAGCAAGCCGTAGGCTGGGATTCAATGAAGGTCATAGCGTTGCGGCCTCCTTCGAACATTTCATGGGCGAAACTATTGAAGAGGGCATGACTAGAACCGCGCCCGCATGGAGCCGCGGAAGGCCAAAAAGCCCTGTGTGTTCGTAGCATGATGAAATGTCAACTATCGGCGTTCCGAACCTGCGGATGAGAAGTCCGCCTGAGGCGGATCGATGCCGGTGCTCCTCGGGCCTACTCCTCCCGGTCGATCACCAAGTAGCTGAGGCCGCTCAGATCTAACCAATACCGGGTTGGTATTTCCACCAACCGCAGCAGCACTCCTTGGCAGTCGCGGCAGCGGACCCCAATGCCGGGTGCTTCGGTGAAGACCACGGCCTCGCCAAAAGCTCTAACTGAGCCGCAATGCCTACAGCGTCCGAGCGCCGCGATGATGTCGATGCGGAGCACTTAGGACAGGGCGCCGGCCGTGGCGTTCCCCGTCCACATACGGAATCGGGTCATAGGGTGCTGCTGCAATGTCCTGGCCTTCGGAGTCCGGGACAGCAAAGTTGTTTGGGCCGTTCACCGGATACCTCGTCATTTTTGGCGGGGGCCTTACGGTTAAAGTAGTCGCCTCGGGATCGCGGTAGAGCTCTCCTATGGTTACGGCAAACGTTCGGCACTCCCGAGGTGCAGTTGGTCGATTTCGAACTCCTCGAGAGTCATGTCGTCCATCGAAACGCTGGCGGCCTGCATGGCCGGCCCCCACTTCTCCATCCCACGGTCGCATGCCTCACGGGTCTCCCAAGCGTCGATAGCCCAGATCTCGTCGCCCTGATAGCCGTCGACGTAGAACAACTCTCCGTCCAGCAGTTTCCCGCCGGTGGCCTGGTCTCGCATCGCCCGGAACCGATCCTTATCGAGTGTTCGGCTTCTCGTCACTTGGACAAACATGGCAACCTCCATCGTTCGAGTCGCTACCTCTTTATGCCGACGACGGTACAGAGCCCAGAAGCTTCGATCAAGAGATTCTGATTACAGAACTCTTAGATGTCGCCTGCCATGAGCATTGGACCGTTGTGAGCGGTTTTCTGCCACTCACATGGGACCACCTGGGTTGCCAGTCCTGGGACCGTCCGGCGCGCTGCGCGGGAGGTCCCCGGATGGACTTGTTTGAACGTCGTGTGAGCGTTGTCGACCATTACTGACCTCCACGATCGCATTATCGAGAGTCCCGTCGGTGAGGTACTGGTGCCCAGGCTGTCGCGTGAGCGGGTCCACCAGCAACACGGTCATCATCCACTTCCCTCCGGTCCGAGCGAACTGCTCGTGATCCCGGGCGCACGCCACATCGACCTCTACGACCGGCACCGACCTCATCCCGTTCGGCAAGCTCGAGGAGTTCTTCTCCGCCGCGCTGTAAACATGGACTTCCATGACGACGGCGGGAAGGGCCGGGATGGTCAGCGGTTCGGCGGTGTCACCGGTGACCGTGTGGGTCATGGTTTCTGTGCTCATGAGGTGATGCTCCGTTTCGCCCGTGCGGGGTGCCTGACGTACCGGCTTCCCTCTCCCCACCATGTTTTTTGCCTGCTGGCGGAGCCTCGGGTAGCTGTGCCCGACGCAGCCGGGGCTACCCGAAGGGCAAGCAGCGGATGGGTTGTGGGAGGAAACAAGCGCAACGCCGAGCACAACCCGTCGGCTGCGCGGCCGGCCGCAGGACGGTTGCGCCGGTGGAGCGGGCACGTACGATCCGCTGCCTACATGGCGTCAGGAACATGACCGAGCGGGTCGTCTCCTCAGCAAACGCCGTTCGCGCCACGCGATGGATGGGCGCTGAAAGCTCCAGAGCAACGCCCTGGCGCGACCTAGCTCGAGGTCACTATCTACGGCAGTTCCAGGTGGCCGCAGCGCACGCGATCTGCGGCCACCTGTTCCATTGACGTCACGACCGGCGTCTGACGACACTCGGTCGAGGTGTCCGAGGTTGTCGCGTGCGCATGCACGGCAAACCCTTGGTCCGGTCAGGCGGACGCCGAGGCCGACTGCCGGAGGGCGGCCTCGAACGCCCATGAGTCCGAGACGGAGCCGAACATGATCTCGATGACCCGGATGCTCGCGTCGTGGTTGGTGCCCGGCAGGTTGCTCCCGATGGGCTCGGCCGTGCAGTCCTCGAGCAGCAGGCAGCGGTAGTCGCGGAAGAAGGCGTCGCGCAGCGTCGACTCAACGCAGACCGTTGTGGTGCACCCCGTGAATACCAGCGACGTTACCCCGAGGCTCCTCAGCGTCTCGTCGAGGTCAGTCTCGAAGAAGCCGCTGAAGCGGTGCTTGGGCACGATGATGTCGCCCTCCTCCGGAGCGAGCTCCGCAACGATGTCCGTGCCCCACGTGTCCCGTACCAAAATCCGGCCCTCGCCGCCGTCCGGCGTCGGCACCGTGTCACCGATCCCGAGGCGACGGTGGAGGACGAGGTTCGGCGCATCGAGGCCGCCGGCGTCCGACAGGTCGGGTTCGAACTGCATCTTCAGGTAGACGACCGGGATACCGGCCCGGCGGGCCGCGGCGATCGCCCGCGCTGTCGGCGCCACGGCAGCTTGAATGCCGTCGATGGGGATGCCGGCGCGATGGAACATGCCGCCCTCGGAGCCGAAGTCGTTTTGCATGTCGACGACGATCAGTGCGCTGCGCGACGGGTCGATCGTCATGAGTTCAGGCCTGGCGTCGATGGTGACCATCGTGTTCCTTTCCGCTGTCGTCCCCCGCCGACACGCTACTTGCCAGACAGATTGAATATAAGAGACTCTGGTATAAAGAATGTATGGCTATCTTCCCCTGTCGTCAAGAGCGAACCCATGAACACTGACGAGGACGAGGTGCAGAAGATCGAGCCCGACCAAGGACGTATCCACATTGGCGTGTTGCTGAGAACCGGCTGGCACGGGTTCCTGGACGAGCTGTTCGAACGACTGGCCGATGAGGGCTTCGACGACCTGACGCCGTCGCATTCGCCTGTCTTCCAGCACATCGAGCGCGGCGGCACACGCATCGGCGTATTGGCCGAGCGCGCCCACATGACCAACCAGTCCATGGGCTACCTAGTCGACGCGTTGGAGGCCCGGGGGTACTTCGAGCGCAAGCCCGACCCCGACGATCGGCGTGCGTCGCTTGTCGTGATCACGGATCGCGGCCGCGAGCAGATCCGTGTCGCTCGCCGGCTGATCGCCGACATCGAACGCGAGTGGGAGGAGCGCATCGGCGCCGAGCGGATGGCGCTGCTGCGCGAGGCGCTCGAGGCGTTAGCGAGCTCGCTCGGCAACGACTTCGGCCGGCGTCCGCCGCGGCGGACCGCTGCACGCGTTTGATTTTGCCGGGTAGACGTGATCAACGCAAACATGCGGACCAACCCGCGAACCTAGACCAACGATCCTCATAGGCGCCCGCTTATCGGCATGTCCGCGAAACTGTGCCTGGGCCCGCAGGCAGCTGAAAAGACGCGCCCGTCTGGAACTGGGGCGGTCAGCTCGCCCATTAGGGGACGCGCCCTCTAGTGGAGCCGAGTTCAGACACTCCCGTGTCCACACCCGTCTGCACTACTCCCGTAATCCTGTGGTTGTCAGTGCAGGCGACTTCGGAAAATGACATTCAAGAAAGAGGACAAAGGTGTCCCAATTCCTGGGAAGCGAAACACCCTCCATGCATGCCCCACGTTGAGGACCTGATTCTGTTTGCCGGCCAGCTCTGAAACGGTCTGATGCGACTACATCAGGCAGCCGGTGATGGCGCCGCCGCAGTAGTGGCCGGGGTGTAGGTGGTGCCGTCGCGGAGCATGGCCCAGAGGACGTTGAGGCGACGTCTAGCGAGGGAGAGGAGCGCTTGGACGTGGGTCTTTCCTTCCACACGTTTGCGGTCGTAATAGCCGCGCGAGGCGGGGCATGCCTTGAGCGCGGAGAGCGAGGAAAGGTAGAAGACGCGGAGGAGCCGGCGGTTAGCGTCTGGGCCTGTGGTGGTTGCCAGTGATCCTGCCCGAGTCCCTGGTGGCCGGGGCCAGTCCGACAACGCCGGCGGACCGGTCTGCGGAGTGGAAGATGGTGAGGTCCCCGCCGGTGGCGCCGAGGAATTCGGCGGCGAGGACGGGTCCGAAGCCGGGCATGCTCAGCAGCAACTGTGTGCTGGTGTTCGGTGACTTTCTGGCTGATTAGCGCATCGAGTTCGGCCAGGTCCTCGTTCAGTTTCAGGATTTCCTGGGCGAGTGCGGCGACGATTCCCTCCCCCATGTGCTGGGAGGGAACGATGGTGTGCTTGGACTTCGCGGCCTCGACGGCGGCGGTGGCGACGGCAGCCGAGGAGCGGGCACCGTGCTTCTTCAGCCATGCGTGGATCCTGGCCTCGCCGGCACCGCGGATCCCGTCCGGAGTCCGGTGTTCTGTCAGCAGCAACAGGGCCTTGGAACGGCTGTAGTCAAAGGCCCGCTCCAGTGTCTGGAAGTACTCCAATAACTGCGCCTGCAGACGGTTGATCGCCCGGACGCGGTCCGCTGATTTATCGACCCGGCGGGCGGTGACGATCCGCAGCCCAGTGCTGGTTTCGTCTCCTGCACGCAGGGATTGCAGGTCGCGGCGCATCCGGGCCTGGTCGGCGATGACGGCGGCGTCTTTGGCATCTGTTTTGCCTTCGCCACCCCCCCGACCCTCTGATAGGTGCTAACACCTGGGCCGAAGCCTAACTTCGAGTACAACAAGCAAGAGGTCAGGATGTAGGACAGGTAGGCACCCGAAGAGCCAACCAGGGCGCCGGTGATGATGAGCAGGTCGTTGTTCAGCAGGAAGCCCGCGGCTGCCGCGGCCCAGCCGGAGTAGCTGTTGAGCATCGAGACGACGACGGGCATGTCGCCGCCGCCGATGGAGGCCACCAGGTGCCAGCCCAGTCCCAGGGCGAGCAGTGTGACAACGACCAGGAGCCAGAGCTGGGAGTCGTTGACATACCAGACCGTCAGGGCGATGAACGCCGCGAGGGCGCCGAGATTGATGGCGTTCTTGCCCGGCAACATGAGTGGTGAGGACTTCATCCGGGCCGACAGTTTGAGGAAGGCGACGATCGAGCCGGTGAAAGTCACAGCCCCGATAAACACGCCGATGAACACTTCCGCGTGATGGACGGCCATCAGGTCCCCGGCCAGGGTCGGGGCCTCGAGGTGTCCGTTCCAGCCGACGAGCACTGCAGCCAGGCCCACGAAGCTGTGCAGGAGGGCAATCAGCTCCGGCATCCCGGTCATTTCAACGACCCGTGCCCGCCAAAGACCGCTGGCGCCGCCCACCAGCACCGCGGCCACCAGCAGGACCAAGCTGGTCAGACCGTGGCCGGTGGCCCAGACGCCCTGCACCGTCAGCCAGACCGTGGCCGCCAGGGCAATCACCATCCCGGCGATGCCGTAGATGACCCCGGCCAAGCCGCCTTAGCCACACACGAAACGTCCTGCTTGGGCCAAAATAAAAATCACCGCCCGAGTCCTGTATGGGACCCGGGCGGTGATTAAGGAACCGGCTAGCTGAGGGCCGTCATGGCGTTCCAGCCGCTGCCGAGCCGGAGCCGGGTCCCGAAGTTACCGGCACCGGTGCCCGGGTAGATGTACAGCACCCCGCTGGAATCCCTGGCCACCAGGTCCGCCTTGCCGTCACCCGTGAGGTCACCCGAGACGCTGAGGGCTGTCATGGCGTTCCAGCCGCTGCCGAGCCGGAGCCGGGTCCCGAAGCTACCGGCACCGGTGCCCGGGTAGATGTACAGCACCCCGCTGGAATCCCTGGCCACCAGATCAGCCTTGCCGTCACCCGTGAGGTCACCGGAGGCGTCAAGGGCAGTCATGGCGTTCC
>NZ_JAGGPJ010000005.1 GCF_018613875.1 Arthrobacter sp. ISL-28
TCGACGAGTCCGAGGTCCTGACCCCGGCCGACTACACCAACCACATCGACAAATGGGAATTCACCGTTCCCTTCGTCTGCGGTGCCACCAACCTCGGTGAGGCGCTGCGCCGCATCAACGAGGGCGCGGCCATGATCCGTTCCAAGGGCGAGGCCGGCACCGGGGACGTCTCCAACGCCACCACGCACATGCGCCAGATCCGCGCCGAGCTCCGCCGGCTGTCCTCCCTGCCCGAGGACGAGTTGTATGTTGCGGCGAAGGAGCTGCAGGCCCCGTACGAACTGGTCAAGGAAGTTGCCGCCACCGGCAAGCTTCCCGTGGTGCTGTTCACCGCCGGTGGCATCGCCACCCCGGCCGACGCCGCGATGATGATGCAGCTCGGCGCCGACGGCGTGTTCGTCGGCTCGGGCATCTTCAAGTCCGGCAACCCGGCCCAGCGGGCCGCCGCCGTCGTGAAGGCCACCACCTTCTTCGATGACCCCGATGTCATCGCCAAGGCCTCGCGCGGCCTGGGTGAAGCCATGGTGGGCATCAACGTTGACGAGATCCCGCAGCCGCACCGCCTCGCCGAGCGCGGCTGGTAACTTCCTTCACTCGATTGCTCCGTAACCGCCCTTTAGAGCGACCAAAACGGCGGTTACGGAGCAATCGATGGGGTTATTCGAGGCCGCGGCGCTTCAGGAGCGGCTCAAGCTTGGCATCCCGGCCGCGGAATGTGCGGAAGGATTCCAGCGGGTCCCTGCTGTTGCCCCAGGCCAGGAGCTCGGTGCGAAAACGGTCGCCGTTGGCGCGGCTGAGGCCGCCGTTCTCGGTGAACCAGTCGACGGTCTCCGCGTCCAGCACCTCGCTCCAGATATAGGAGTAGTAGCCCGCGGCGTAGTAGTCTCCGGCGAAGATGTGCTGGAAGTAGCCCGAGCGGTAGCGCGGCGGTATGAGGGTGTGCGCCACTCCCGCCGCGGCCAGTGCCTTCGCCTCGAACTCCAGGGGGTCCTGGGGAACACTGCCGGCATCGAGGACGTGCCACGCCAGGTCCAGCAGCGCGGCGCCCAGGTACTCCGTGGTGGCGAAGCCCTCGCCCCAAAGACGCGATTCGTTCAGCCGGTCAACGACGTCCTGGGGGAGCTGTTCTCCCGTGGCGTGGTGGCGTGCGTAATTGGCCAAGACCTCGGGCCACATGATCCACATTTCATTCACCTGGGACGGGTACTCGACGAAGTCCCGCGGCACATTGGTCCCTGAGAACCGCGGATAAGTGACGTCCGAGAAAAGTCCGTGCAGGGCGTGCCCGAACTCATGGAAGAGGGTGCGGACTTCGTCGAGCGTCAGCAGGGTGGGCTCGCCGGCCGGCGGCTTGGAGATGTTCAGGTTGTTGATCACTACGGGCCTCGTGCCCAGGAGTTCGGCCTGGTCGACCAGCGAATTCATCCAGGCTCCGCCCCGCTTCGATTCCCGCGTGTAATAGTCGCCGAGGAAGAGCCCCAGCTCCGAGCCGTCCTCGTTGCGCACCTCCCAGACCCGGACATCCTCGTGGTAGCCGGAGAGGTCCGGCCGCTCCTGGAACGTGATGCCGTACAGCGACGTGGCGGCGAAAAACACACCGTCAGCCAAGACCCGGTTCAGCTCGAAATACGGCCGGATGGCCTGCTCGTCCACCGCGTAGCGTTCGCGGCGCACTTTGGCGGAATAGTAGGACCAGTCCCAGGCTTCAAGCGGGTGCCCGGCGCTCTCGGCCAAGGCCGCTGCTTCGGCGTCGGCGTTGCGGACGGCCGGCGGTGCCAGCCGGTTAAGCATGGTCCGGACCGCCCCGAAGTCCGGCGCCGTCTGCCGGTCCACCACGAGTTCGGCGAAGTTGGCGAAGCCCAGCAGGGCAGCCTTCTCCGCACGCAGCCGCACCATGGACCTGACGAGGTCCAGCACATCAAGGCTGCCTCCGCTGCTGCCCCGGGCGATGGATGCCTCATAGAGGCGGCGGCGGACCTCACGGTTCTCCAGGGAAGCCAGGGCGGGCTGGCTGCTCGGCTGGATGAGGGTCAGGAGGAACTTCCCCTCATGCCCCGCCAATCGGGCGGCTTCCGCGGCGCTGGAGATCTCGTCCGCCGGGAGGCCAGCCAGGTCGGCGGCATCGTCCAGCAGCAAGGACGCACTCTTCATGCCCTCCTTGACACGCTGGCCGAACTCGGTGCCCAGCCTGGCAAGCTCGGCGTTCAGTTCCTTGAGCTTTTCCTGCCCTTCGTCGCTGAGCTGGATTCCGGACTGGCGGAATTCCTTGAGGTATTCCTCAACAAGCCGCTGCGACTCCGAGTCGAGGCCTTCCGTATCGACGGCGGCGAAGCGCTCGTACAGCGCCCGGTTGAGATAGACGGCATCCTGGTGCGCGGTGAATCGCGGCGACAGCTCCGTTTCGAGTTCCTCGATGGTGTCCGAGGCGTCCGCCGACACCAGCGTGAAGAAGGAGGCAGCCGCCCGCTGCAGCAGCCGGCCTGAGCGTTCCATGGCCAGCGCGGTGTTCTCGAAGTTTGCCGGCTCCGGGTTGTCCACAATGGCCTGGATCTCTGCCAAATGTTCTGCAAGCCCGGCATCAACTGCTTCGGCGTAATGGTTGTCCTGAATGGCCGCAAAGGGAGGCAGCCCGAACGGCAGTTCGCTCGGGCTCAGCAGGGGATTAGTCATGAAGCAACCCTTTCATGCAGCCGTGGAGTTCACAATGATGGGCGGTCACGTTTTTGGACGGTGCACCACCGTAGGATTACGGACATGGGGAATTCTGACACCACATTTTTCAGCCGGTCGGCCCGGGCGATTGCGGCGGCATCGCTGATGGCGTCTTTAGCGTCCTGCGGCGTCGTCGCCGAGCAGGGCAACAGGTCGGGCGGATCCGCCGGCGGGGGGCAGGGTACGGTCAGTGCCTCGCCCGGCGCATCAGCGTCGCCGACGCAAGCGAGCCAGAGTCCGACGCCCAGCCCCACGCCGACGCCGGGCGCAGGACCGGAGTGCAAGGCTGTCCGCTGCGCCTCGGTCCTCGTCACCGGTGACATGCTCGTCCACACCCAACTGTGGGAGCAGGCGCGCCAGGATGCGTTCGCGACGGGCGCCAAGGGGCTGGACTTCGGCCCGCTGCTCGAGGGCCAGCGGGGCTATATCGAGCAGAGCGACCTTGCCATTTGCCACCAGGAAACGCCGGTGGCAGCTCCCGCTGGTCCCTTCTCGGCCTACCCCTCGTTTAACGTGCCGCCGCAGATCATCGCTGCCTCCAAATCCGTGGGCTATCAGGCGTGCACTACGGCGAGCAACCACACGATCGACCAGGGCACGGAAGGCCTGATCCGGACCCTGGACGCGCTGGATGCCTCCGGCCTGCAGCACACCGGCTCCTACCGCACGGAGGCGGAGGCGAAAGGTATCCTCATCCTGCCGACGGAAGCCGCACAGATCGCCGTCATCGAGGCCACCTACGGCCTCAATGGACAGATTCCGGAACAGGACTGGCAGGTGGACATGCTCGACGCCCCGGCCATGATTGCGAAGGCGAAGAGGGCCAGGCAGCTTGGCGCGGACATCGTGCTCGGTGTCATGCACGCAGGTGACGAATATGCCAGCGCTCCGAATGCCCAGCAGCAGGAAGTGGCGCACGCCCTCGTGGACAGCGGGCAGTTCACCATGATCTATGGCCACCACACGCACTCCGTGCTGCCGATTGAAAAGTACAAAGGTACGTGGATTGTCTACGGGCTAGGCAACGGCGTGACGGAGCTGTCGCCCACCTACGTGGTCAACAACGAGGGACTGCTGGTGCGGGCCCAGTTCAGCCAGGGTGCTGACGGAAAATGGGTGGCCGCCGATCTGGGCTGGGCACCTTCCGTCATCGTCAATGCTCCCTACCGCTGGTGTTCGGTGGCGTCAGACGCGCCGCAGGGCGCCTGTGCCGGCCCTGCCGCCGACGCCGAGACGCGGCAGCGGACCAAGACGGTGGTGGAGTCGATGGGGGCAGCGAAGGCAGGGGCCCACGAGCTCCTCATCACCAAGGAGCGGTGACCGGGTCGTAGCCGGCCCCCTTTAGCGGCATTCCGCTAAGGGGGCTCACTAGGGCGGGCTCTGCTTTAGCGGGGGCGGCGGGCGGCGTGCTCCCTGGCCAGTACCGCATAGTGGTCGTCGGGCGTGCCCGGCGTAAAGCTGCCGTACTTCCGCTCGACGGCGGTCCGGATCAGGTAGTCGGCGATGGCAGGGTTCTTGGGCAGCAGCGATCCGTGCAGGTAGCTCGCCACGATGTTGCGGTAGCGGGCCCCCTCCTGACCGTCGCTGCTGTTGTTGCCGGTTCCCTTGGCCACGGTGCCGAGTGGCGCCACGCCGGGGCCGAGGCTGGTCTGCCCGGAGTGGTTTTCGTAGCCAAGCACCTCACCGAACTCTGCCGTGGTGACCTTCACGTTGCCGATCAGCCGTTCGTCCGTGCCGTAGGTTTCCACATCGAGAGCGCCGATGCCGGGAATGACCTCACCGGTGCGGGTCTTGAAAAAGCGCCCGAACAGCTGGTACATGCCGCAGATGAGCAGCATGGGGGTGCCATCTTCGGTCATGTTCCTCAGCGTTTCAGCGCGGGACTGCAGATCATCCTGGATGACCAGCTGCCCGCTATCCTGCCCGCCTCCGCCGACGATGATGTCCACCTGGTCGGGAAAGGCGTCACCCACGTTGTACTCCAGCAGCTCTGGTGTGTAGCCGTGCCATTTCAGCCGCTGCTGCAAGACCAGGGCGTTGCCCCAGTCACCGTAGATGTTCATGTCGCGGGGATATAGCTGCAGGACCCTGATGGTTCCCTTGCTCCCCGTTGTCCCGGGGGTCACGAGACCACCTCCACTGTGGTGATTTTGGACAATTCGCGGCGGATGGCGAGCATGGCCGTATATGTGCAGAATACTCGCTTCGGCTTGCCTTGGCCTTTGCGGATAAAGTCGGCCAGCGCGGGGGCAATCTCCGTCTGAACGTCGCTGACCGGTACTTCGTCATACTGCAGCCGCAGTGCCATGTCGTAAGCGCGCGAGCCGGTCAGCTGGTCCACGCCGTCCGCGCGGAGAGACTCGAAGTCGACGTCCCACAGCCAGGACATGTCGCGGCCGTCCGCGTAGTTGTCGTTGATGGCGATCATGGTGGCATAGCCGCCTGCCGGGAAGGATTTCAGCCCCAGCCGGAAACCGCTCGGGTTCTTGACCAGGACCAGATCCAGCGGGAGGCCGTCGACGACGAGGCTCTCACCTCGGCCGAAGGCCGGTGCCACCTGGGAAAGGGCAGCGAGCAGGGCGCTGTTGTCTGCTGTGCCAGCGCCGCTGCCACAGATGCTGCGGGCCAGGGACAGGGCCGCGGCCGCATTGAAGATGTTGTAGACGCCGCGGAGCTTCATCGCAGTGGTGACCGTGACGCCGTCGTACTCAAAATCGGCGTTGTCCGCGCCCACGCGGCGGAGAACGACGTCGGCATGCGGCTTTTGCGGTACGGCCGCCAGCGGGGGGCTGCCGGGACCGGCCCGCAGTTCGTCATCATTGGGGAAAGTGCTGAGCAGGGAGTCGTCCAGCCCGAAGTAGCGGACCTCAGGGCCGTCCAGTTTTTCGGCGATCCGGGCGACGCGCGTGTCTTCGCGGTTCAGGACGACGGTCCCGGTGGTCTTGGAGGCGATGTGCTGGAGTAGCTGGGCAGTCTTGTCGATTTCCCCGAAGCGGTCCAGCTGGTCGCGCAGCACGTTCAGCAGGAGGCTGTAACGCGGCGGAACCCGGTTGACGAAGTGCACGGCGTGGGCTTCGTCGAGCTCCAGCACGGCGATGTCCGCCTCGAGGCGGCCGCGCCAGTCCACCTCGCCCAGCAGTGCGGCAGCTACGCCCCTGGTGAAGTTGCTGCCGGTGCGGTTGGTAAACACCTTCAGACCCTGGCTTTCGAGCAGTTCCACCACCATCTTCGTGGTGGTGGTTTTGCCGTTGGTTCCGCTGATCACCGCCACACCGTGGGGGAGGGTGGACAGTGTCCGCTGCATGAAGCCGGGGTCGATCTTCTCGACCACCAGCCCAGGAAAAGCGGAGCCTCCGCCCCGGAGCCGGGTAGCCCGGCGGACGAGCTTGCCGAGCATAACGCTGAAGGAAAACATGCTCTGTAATATATCCCAGTAGCGGCATGCAATCAGGCCGGGCAGTGCCGGCGGGACCTGCGACAGCGTCCGGCACACTATGATATTTGGATGACCAATCCCCTTTCTGCCGCGGTTCCGCGCCTTAGTGCAGGCATCGGTACAGGCTTGCGCATCGGCGTCCTGGCACTCCAAGGCGACTTCCGCGAGCACCTGCGCGCCGTCGAAACGGCCGGTGCCACCGGCGTCGGCGTCCGCCGGCCTGCGGAACTGGACGGCCTGGACGGACTCATCATTCCCGGCGGGGAATCCACCGCGATCGACAAACTCGCGCGGGCCTTCGAGCTCGCGGACCCGCTGCGCAAGCACATCGCCGAAGGCCTCCCCGTGTACGGGTCCTGCGCCGGGATGATCCTGCTCGCGCACGACATCGCCGATCCCGCCACCGATCTGGCCGGCAATCCCCAGCAGACCTTCGGCGGCCTGGACATCACTGTGCGGCGCAACGCCTTCGGCCGCCAGCGGGAGTCCTTTGAAACCGATCTGGACTTCAAGGGCCTGGACTTCAGCGCTACTGAAGTGGGCGTGGCGCCCGTGCACGCTGTCTTCATCCGTGGACCGTGGGTGGAGCGGGTGGGACCCGGCGTCGAGGTGCTGGCCCAGGTGGAGCCGGCGGACCCGGCCCACGCCTCCCACGCGGCCGATCTGCAGGGGACAGCTAGAATTGTTGCAGTGCGCTCCGGCCAACTGCTGGCCACCTCCTTCCACCCGGAAGTGACGGGGGAGAAGCGCGTGCATGAACTTTTTATCCGCATGATCAGAGGAGAAGCGTAAAGCATGTCAGGCCACTCCAAATGGGCAACGACCAAGCACAAGAAGGCCATCATTGACAGCCGCCGGGCAAAGTCGTTCGCCAAACTGATCAAGAACATTGAGGTTGCGGCCCGCATGGGCGGACCTGACCTCGCCGGCAACCCCGGGCTGGAACTGGCTGTCACCAAGGCCAAGAAGACCTCGGTGCCGAACGACAACATCGACCGTGCCATCAAGCGCGGCGCCGGCCTCACCGGCGAAGTTGTGGACTACACGGAGATCATGTACGAAGCTCGCGGCCCGCAGGGCTCAGCGCTGCTGATCGAGTGCCTCACCGACAACAAGAACCGCGCGGCCTCCGAGGTGCGGCTGGCGATCTCCCGCAACGGCGGCACCATCGCCGATCCCGGTTCAGTCAGCTATCTCTTCACACGCAAGGGCGTGGTGACCCTTCCGAAGAACGACCTCAGCGAGGACGACGTCCTGATGGCCGTGCTCGAGGCGGGCGCCGAGGAAGTCAAGGACAACGGCGACGCTTTTGAAATCCACTCGGACCCGAAGGACCTTCAGGCTGTCCGTGACGCGCTCAAGGAAGCCGGGATCGAGTACGACACCGACGAGGCCGAGTTCGTCCCGTCGATGGAGGTGCCGCTTGACCTGGATGCCGCCAAGAAGTTTATGAAGCTCGTCGACGCCCTCGAAGACCTTGACGACGTGCAGAACGTCTACAGCAACGCTGACCTCAGTGACGAAGTGCAGGCTGCACTGGAAGCCGAGTGACTTCCCGCTTTGCCTTCTGAGCGTTCTTTCCGGACCGCTCCGTTTCCTGAACGCTTGTTTCCTGATGGGGGGCCGGAAAGTGACGCTGCGCGTACTGGGTGTTGATCCCGGTCTTACCCGCTGCGGCATCGGCGTGGTGGACGTGGAAAAGAACCGCCGCGCCACCATGGTGGCCGTCGGCGTGGTGGGGACCTCTCCCCAGGAGACTCTGGATCAGCGCCTCCTGGTCATCGCGCTCTCCATTGATGACTGGCTCGACCGGTATGCGCCCGACGTACTGGCCGTGGAACGCGTGTTCTCCCAGCTGAACGTCAGCACCGTCATGGGCGTCGCCCAGGCCTCCGGCGTCGTGATAGCCGCAGCCGCCCGGCGGGGAATCCCGGTGGCTCTCCACACGCCGTCGGAAGTCAAAGCGGCGGTAACCGGCAGCGGAAGCTCGAACAAGGACGCCGTCACCAAACTGGTGACCAAGATTCTTAGGCTGGACGCCCCGCCCCGCCCGGCGGACGCCGCCGATGCGCTTGCCCTAGCCATCACACATGCGTGGCGGGCTGGCAGCGGAGCCTCAATTGCCACCACCGGGCCGGGCAGCCAGTCGCTGACGCCGGCGCAGCGTGCCTGGGCCGAGGCGGAGGCCAAGGCGCGCCGTGCGCGCTGATTGTCCGGGGCCCTTGCTAGGGTATTCGTAGATATGTTCGGATAGTCGGTTTTAGCCGGCGGTAGTTCAGGAGCCCGGCCTTGATAAGTTTTCTCCGCGGAACCGTAGCGCACGTTGGCCTGTCGACTGCCGTGATCGACCTTAACGGGGCCGGCATGAGTGTCAACGCCACTCCGCAGACCCTCAGCAGGCTCCGCACGGGCGAGCAAGGGAAGCTCTTCACGTCCCTGATTGTGCGGGAAGATTCCCTGACCCTCTTCGGCTTCGCCAGCGACGACGAACGTGAGGTCTTCGACGTCCTGCTCAGCGTCAGCGGGGTAGGCCCGAGGCTTGCCCTGGCCGTCCTGGCGGTCCATGATCCTGAAGCTATCCGGGTCGCGGCGCACACCGGGGACAGCAAAACGTTCACTAAGGTTCCGGGCATCGGCCCGAAAGTTGCCGGCCGCATCGTGCTCGAGCTCGCCGGAAAGCTCGTGCCGCACGGCACTGCGGCCAGCGCCGCCCCGGCCCCCTCCGGCGAATCGGTTTGGAAACCGCAGGTGGTGGCCGCCATGACCAGCCTCGGCTGGTCGGAGAAGGACGCCACCGGCAGCATCGATAAAGCCCTCGCCGAGACCCCCGACCTGGCGGACCAGGGCAATGTCGCCGAGATTCTGCGGACCACCCTGCGCTGGCTTGGCCAGGACGGGGCCAGGGCCGGCAACAGGGTAGGCAGCCGTGGCTGAACCGTCCCTCGTAGCCGGGGGAGAGGAACCCGAGGAGAGGGCCATCGAAGCGGCCCTGCGGCCCAAGAACCTGCACGACTTTGTGGGCCAGCACCGCGTCCGCAAGCAGCTGTCCCTCGTGCTGCAGGCGTCCCGCATGCGCGGCCGCAGTGCCGATCACGTCCTCTTCTCCGGTCCGCCCGGCCTCGGAAAGACCACGCTGGCCATGATTGTCGCCGCGGAGATGAACGCGCCGTTGCGGATCAGCAGCGGGCCAGCCATCCAGCACGCGGGTGATCTCGCGGCCATTCTGTCCTCGCTCTCCGAGGGTGAGGTCCTCTTCCTGGACGAAATCCACCGGATGTCCCGCCCCGCAGAGGAAATGCTCTACATGGCCATGGAGGACTTCCGCGTGGACATTGTGGTGGGCAAGGGGGCCGGTGCCACAGCCATCCCGCTGGAACTGCCCGCCTTCACCCTGGTCGGCGCCACCACGCGTGCAGGTCTCCTGCCCGGGCCGCTGCGTGACAGATTCGGCTTCACGGGGCATCTGGAGTTTTACTCTGTCGAAGAGCTCGAGCTCGTGCTTCGCCGATCCGCTGGTCTCCTGGACCTGAAGGTGAACTCCGCAGGTTTCAGCGAAATCGCCAGCAGGTCCCGCGGTACACCGCGTATCGCCAACAGGCTGCTGCGCCGCGTCCGCGACTGGGCCCTGGTGCACGGTATCGAGCAGATCGACGCGCGGTCCGCTTCCGCAGCCCTGGATATGTACGAGGTGGACAAACGGGGACTTGACCGGCTGGACCGTGCGGTGCTGGAGGCGCTCATCACCAAGTTCGGCGGCGGCCCGGTTGGCCTTTCGACCCTGGCCATCGCGGTGGGGGAAGAACCGGAGACGGTCGAGACGGTGGCTGAGCCGTACCTCGTCCGCGAGGGACTTCTGGGCCGCACACCCCGGGGACGCATCGCCATGGCCCCAGCCTGGACCCACCTGGGTTTCGCGGTTCCCGCCGGAGTTTTTGGCCAGGAAACGCTGGACCTGTTCGACGACGGTGCGGATCGCGACGGGGAAGATGGCGCGGGGGCGGCAGGTAAAGATTCAGCGTCCGAATGGATTTCCAATACCCAATAACAGCGTCCTTCCAGCTTTTCCCTCTAGACTGGAATGACGCTCGGCACGTCCGTGTCTCTGTTTTCGTGTCTTGTTTACGTGGCCGGCCCCAACAGGTCGCTGCTGCCGGTCATTAAATTGGCCCGAGAATGCGTGCGGGACGGACGGTGCCGTCAACCAGCTATGCAAGTACAGAACGGAACTTTTCCTGTGTTCGGACATATTTCTGCCCAGGCCCAGCCGCAGGCCGGCGGCGGCATCGACATCATGACCATCTTGCTGTTCGTCATGCTCGGCGTCTTCATTTTCATGATGTTCCGCCGCAACAAGAAGACCCAGCAGCAGCAGGCCGCCCTCCAGTCGCAGTTTGCACCGGGCATCGAGGTCATGACCAGTTTCGGCCTCTTCGGCCGCATCGTGTCGATCGATGAGGACAACAACAAGGTTCTGCTGGAACTGTCGCCGGGGAACCTTGCCACCGTCCACCGGCAGGCCGTCACCAAGATCGTTGAGCCGGTTACGGAAACCCAGGCTGTGCCCGATGATGCGTCGTCCCTCACGACTGACCAGGACGTAAGCACCACCGCCGTCGACGAAACGCCGGACGAAACCGTGAAGCGCCTTAACGACGAGGGCAAAAAGGACATCTAGTCCGCCGCCGCGTCCTGCCCCGCTGGATACCAGCATCAACGGCGGGGAGCTGCCGCCGGAGCGTGCCTGATCTGCACCGGCGGCTCCTCCGTAATTAAAAGAAAGATCGACAATGGCACGAACTGGCCGCAAGAAACCATCCCCCCGGGTGCTGGTCTGGCTTGGCGTAATCCTGGCCGTCCTGACTGCCGTCCTTGCAGGCGGCACGATGTCCGGGGTGGCAAGCTGGGCACCAAAGCTCGCGCTGGACCTGGAAGGCGGCACGCAGATGATCCTGGCGCCCAAGGTCGAGGGCGGCTCGGATATCAACGAGGAGCAGCTCAACCAGGCGGTGGCGATTATTCGTCAGCGCGTGGATGGCTCGGGCGTGGCGGAAGCTGAAATCAGCACCCAGTCCGGCAGGAACGTCGTGGTAAGCCTCCCGGGAACACCGTCCGCAGAGACGCGAGCCCTGATCCAGGCTTCCGCGGACATGAACTTCCGCCCGGTGCTGTTGGCGGCCCCGGGTGATCCGGTTCCCGAAGCAGAGCGCACGCCGGCGGCGCAGCTGCCCAAGCCCACCGCGAAGCCGCAGAACGGCAGTGACTCGAATTGGATTACGGCCGACATCTTTAAGCGCTTCGAGGCACTCGACTGTGCAAAGCCGCAACAGGATAAGCAGGAGCGCTCAGATCCCGCCAAACCGCTGGTCACCTGCGAGCCGGCCACCGCCGAGACGCCCGCAATCAAGTACATCCTGGGCCCGGTCGAAGTCAAGGGCGTTGAGATCCAGGGTTCCACCTTCCAGCTCCAGCAGGGCGCCCAGGGTGCGGTCACCAACGAGTGGGCCGTCAACATCCAGTTCAACGCCGAGGGCACAGCCAAGTTCAAGACGGTCACCGAGCGGCTTCACCAGTTCTACATCACTGCCGGCGGAGACACCGGCACCGATCCGAAGTCGCAGTTCGCCATTGTGCTCGACGATCAGGTCATTTCCGCCCCGCGGGCGCAGGCTGTCATCACCGACGGCCGTCCGCAGATCACCGGCGGCTTCACCGAGAAGTCAGCCAAGGTGCTGTCCGACCAGCTGCGTTTCGGTGCGCTGCCCATCAGCTTCGATATCCAGAGCGAGCAGCAGATCTCGGCGACCCTCGGCGGTGAACAGCTCCGCATGGGTCTGCTGGCCGGCCTGATCGGTCTGTTGCTGGTGGTCGTCTATTCCCTGTTCCAGTACCGCGCCCTGGGCTTCGTCACCGTTGCCTCACTGGTGGTTGCCGGCGCCCTGACATATCTGGCCATTGCCATCCTCGGTTGGACGGAGAACTACCGGCTGTCCCTCGCCGGCGTTGCCGGCATCATCGTTGCCATCGGCCAGACCGCAGACTCATTCATCGTGTACTTCGAGCGCATCCGTGATGAGCTCCGTGAAGGGCGCGGTCTGGTCTCTGCGGTGGAAAACGGCTGGAAGCGTGCCAAGCGAACTGTTCTCGCCTCCAAGGCAGTCAACCTCCTGGCCGCGCTCGTGCTGTACTTCGTGGCGGTGGGCAACGTGCGTGGCTTCGCCTTCACCCTTGGCCTGACGGCCATTGCCGACCTCATCGTAGTGTTCATGTTCACGCACCCGACGCTGCAGCAGCTGGCACGCACTCGCTTCTTCGGCGAAGGCCATAAGTTCTCGGGTCTCGATCCGGAGCGTCTCGGCGCGGTTCCGCTCTACCGCGGCGCCGGAAGGGTAAGGACCCCCGAGGATACGCCGTCCGTGGTGCGGGCCAAGAACACCGGCGCAGCGGCTGAGGCTGAACGCCGAATGACAATCGCTGAACGCCGCCGCGCGGAGCAGCAGCTTGCGGGTTCATCCAAGGGCCCGGCCAAGGAGAGCAAGTAATGTCCAGTTTCGCCAAATTCGGTAACGATCTCTACACGGGCAGGCGTTCCTACGACTTCGTTGCCGCGAAGAAGATCTGGTTCATCATCGCAGCCGTCGCCGTTGCGCTGTCCATCCTTATCCCGGTAGCCAAGGGTGGTTTCAACCTCGGCATCGAATTCCGCGGCGGCTCCGAATTCACCGTCTCCAACGTCAAGACGACGGACGCTGACCTGGGCGAGAAGGCTGTCCAGGATGTTGTTCCCGGGAGCGTTCCGAGGGTGGCGAACGTCGCCGGCACCACCATGCGCATCCAGACGGACAAGCTCACGGACGACGAGACGATCAAGATCAAGGAAGGGCTGACGTCGGCGTACGGCGTCACTGACAACGAGGTGACCTCAACCTTCGTCGGACCGACCTGGGGTGCCGATGTTACCAAGCAGGCCCTCATCGGCCTGGTGGTTTTCGTGGCCTTGGCAACGGTGCTGATGGCCCTGTATTTCAGGACCTGGAAGATGTCGGTCTCGGCCATCGCGGGGATGCTCGTGACCATGTTCATCACGGCCGGCGTCTACGCCCTGAGTGATTTTGAGGTGACACCTTCGGCCATCATCGGGTTCCTGACAGTCCTCAGCTACTCGCTGTACGACACGGTCGTGGTGTTCGACAAGATCCGCGAAAACACGGCTGAGATCGAGGTCTCCACCCGCCGGACATTCGGCGAGGAGGTGAACCTGGCCGTCAACCAGACCCTGGTTCGCTCCATCAATACCATGATGGTGGCCATCCTGCCTGTGGGGGCGATCCTGTTTATCGGTGCCGGGCTGCTCGGCGCCGGAACCCTCCGCGACCTCTCGCTGGCCCTGTTCGTCGGGATCCTCATCGGCACCGCGGCCACGATTTTCATTGCCGCTCCGATGTACGCCTGGCTGCGCCAGAGCGAACCCCTGCTGGTCAAGCAGGCCCAGCGCGTGGAGCACCGCCGGGCGGAGGGCGCCAAGGCCGCCGTCGAAAAGGCCGCCGCCCAACCCGCCAAGGGTTAGCAGCCGGCGCCATAAGGCCGGAGACCGTCATCATGACGGTCTCCGGCCTTTTGCGTCCTCGTCCCGGCGATCCTCGGCGTCCCGGTTATCGGGGACGCCGCGGCGGGAATAGACTGGAATAATTAACGGGTCGTGAGGGGTGCTTCATTGGAAGAACGTTCGACGTCGGCGCCAGAGGCAGCCGGTGATAACGGTCCGGGCCAGGGCCCGCAGACTGGTCTGGTGGCTGCCGGGCGCCCCGGACCGGGTGTTCCGGTGGACAACTCCGGTGTGCGCCCGACCTTTCCGGGCCGGCGTGAACGCACCCGGTCCCGGCTTGCGCGGCTGACCGGCAGGAGCACTGCCACGTATTCGCCCATCCTGGAGCCTCTGCTCCGGACAGTGCGGGCGAACAATCCCAAAGAGGACTTTGACCTCATCCAGCGCGCTTTTGTGGTGGCGGAACAAAGCCACCGGGGACAGAAGCGCAAGAGCGGCGATCCCTACATCACCCACCCGGTGGCCGTGGCCACCATCCTCGCGGAACTGGGCCTCGGCGGGACCACGCTGGCCGCGGCACTGCTCCATGACACCGTGGAAGACACGCCCTACACACTTGAAGACCTGAAAGCCGACTTCGGCCCGGAAGTGGCCATGCTGGTGGACGGTGTGACCAAGCTGGACAAGGTCAGCTTCGGCGAGGCGGCACAGTCGGAAACCGTCCGCAAAATGGTTGTGGCGATGGCCAAGGACATCCGGGTCCTGATGATCAAGCTTGCGGACAGGCTGCACAATGCACGGACGTGGCGTTTCGTCTCGGCGGAGTCTTCTGCCCGCAAGGCCCGCGAAACACTCGAAATCTTTGCACCACTGGCGCACCGCCTCGGGATGAACACCATCAAGTGGGAGCTTGAGGACCTCTCCTTCGCCGCGCTGTATCCCAAAGTCTATGAGGAAATTGTGCGCATGGTGGGCGACCGGACGCCCGAGCGCGAGAAGAGCCTCAGCGTCATCCGGAACCAGATCGCCGAGGACCTCCGGGTGGCCAAGATCAAGGCCACCATCACCGGCCGGCCGAAGCACTACTACTCGATCTACCAGAAGATGATCGTCCGGGACAAGGACTTCGACGACATCAACGACCTCATGGGTGTCCGCGTGCTCGTGGACTCCGTCCGCGACTGCTATGCGGCCCTTGGCACCCTGCATTCGCGGTGGAACCCGCTGCCCGGGCGGTTCAAGGACTACATCGCGATGCCCAAGTTCAACATGTACCAGTCGCTGCACACGACGGTTATCGGCCCGGGCGGCAAACCCGTTGAGATCCAGATCCGCACGCACGAGATGCACCGGCGGGCCGAGTACGGCGTGGCCGCACACTGGAAGTACAAGGACCAGCCCAACCGGACGGCCGCCGGGCCGGGCAGCCCCCGCGACGGCGACATGGGCTGGCTCCGTTCCCTCGTGGACTGGCAGCAGGAAACCTCCGATCCGGGTGAATTCCTCGATTCGCTCCGCTTCGAGATCAACGCCCGGGAAGTTTTCGTGTTCACGCCCAAGGGAGAGGTCATGGCACTGCCGGCGGGCTCCACGCCGGTGGACTTTGCGTATGCGGTCCACACCGAGGTGGGCCACCGGACCATCGGAGCCAGGGTCAACGGGAAACTGGTGCCGCTCAACAGCGAACTCAACCACGGCGACTGGGTGGAGATCTTCACCTCGAAGGCCGAAGGGGCGGGACCCAGCCAGGACTGGCAGCATTTCGTCAAGAGTGCGCGGGCACGCAACAAGATTCGCCAGTGGTTCAGCAAGGAGCGGCGCGAAGAGGCCATTGACCGCGGCAAGGAGCTCCTGACCCGCGCCATGCGGAAGCAGAACCTGCCGCTGCAGCGCCTGATGACCCATGACGCCCTGGCTGCCGTGGCCGAGGAATTCAAGTACGTGGACATCTCCGGGCTGTACGCCGGCGTGGGCGACGGGCACACCTCGGCGCAGCACGTCATGGAGAAGCTCGTCGAGATGCTCGGCGGCAATGAAACTCCGGATGACGACCTTACCGAAGTGAGCATCCCGACCCAGGTCTCGAAGGCGCGCTTCTCGGACTCCGGTGTGGTGGTCCGCGGCGTGGGTGACGTGTGGGTCAAGTTGGCCCGCTGTTGCACCCCCGTGCCTCCGGACCCCATCCTTGGGTTCGTCACGCGGGGTTCAGGCGTTTCCGTGCACCGCACGGACTGCACCAACATCTCCGACCTGAAGGACCAGCCGGACAGGATTGTGGACGTCGACTGGGCTCCGACGCAGTCGAGCGTGTTCCTCGTGGAGATCCAGGTGGAGGCCCTGGACAGGAAGTCGCTCCTGTCCGACGTGACGCGGGTTCTGTCCGAGAACCACGTCAACATCCTCGCCGCGAGCGTGCACACGTCAACCGACCGCGTGGCCATCTCCAAGTTTGCCTTCGAGATGGGTGATCCCAAGTATTTGAGCCACGTCTTGAGCGCTGTCCGGAGGATCGACGGAGTGTTCGACGTCTACCGGACCACGGGCAACCGCCGGCGCAGCTAAGGCGAGCTTTTCCAGCGCCGCCTTCTTGTGCGGCAATCTGGGCGTTGCCTCCACGGCCAGGGTCAGAAGGCGGATGCGGACGTCAAGATCAGGGCTCTCCAACAGTTGGCGTAGGGCAGGAACGGCGCGATCGGGCTCCACGTGCAAGGCGATGTCCAGCGCCGTCCGCGATGGGCTTGACACCATCAGGCCGCCCAGGCTGACCACGTCAAAGGGACCGAGACGGACCTCATGCAACGTGCAGCCGCGGGTTGACCTCAAACTCGAGATCCGGCGTTTGGCGTCGACCAGGAGGGCCAGGAGGTCCGGTTCACTGGCGCAGCCGTAGATCCAGGCCGCGGTCATCCGCCCGGCCACCACGCGCTGCCGGATGGCAGCCGGGACGGCAAAGGCCGCTGCGCGCGCCCGCAGTTGCGGAGATGCGGGAGCACCCGGCACTGTGTAACCGTGCTGATAAAGCCGCGTCAGCACGCCGTCGGCTGCCATGGACTGCAGCTCGGGCCAGGAAAACAGTTGCCCCGGGGCGTAAAGATCCAGCAACTGGGCTGCGGAGTTGGCTACGGCGCCGGATGCGGGGGAGTCAGCGGGCCGCCCCGTGGCGTTCCCCTGCCGGATTGGGGTCATCCAGCCATCCTGCCGGAACGTGCCGAAATGAGTACAGGCCCCGTCCCGGCTATGTGGATAACCGTTACGGGGCCTGCAGGGAATTACTTAGGAAAGCTCGCTGGCCGACCGCTGGATCTGGTCGAGCCATGCCTGGCGGGCATCGAGGGCTTCCTGGGCGGCCTTGATCTTGCGCTCGTCGCCTGCCTTCTCGGCCTTGGCCAAGTCTTCCTTGAGCCCGGCTATCGCGGACTCAAGCTGGCTCAGGGCACTGTTGGTGCGGGCCTTGGTTTCGGGGTTGGAGCGCTGCCAGTTTTCTTCCTCGGCCTGCCGCACCGCATCCTCGATCCTGCGCAGTCCTGCCTCGATGCGTCCCATGTCGGCGCGGGGCACCTTGCCGGCATCCTCCCAGCGGTCCCGGACGGACTGGAGGGCCTTCTTGGCGGCACCCAGGTCCTTGACCGGAAGGATCGCGTTGGCCTCTTCGAGCAGGGCTTCCTTCACCTTGAGGTTGGCGGCGTATTCCTGGTCAATTTCATCGTTCGCGGCCTGGCGATTCGTGAAGAAAACATCCTGGGCAGCCCGGAAGCGCGCCCACAGGGCGTCGTCGTCCTTGCGGCTGGCCCGCGGCGAGGCCTTCCACTCGTCCATCAGCCGGCGGTACTCCCCTGCGGCGAAGCCCCAGTCGGTCGACGAGGACAGTGCCTCGGCTTCGGCGATCAGCTTTTCCTTGGCGGCCTTGGCCGCGGAATTGTTGCTGTCCAGCTGGGAGAAGTAGGCACGGCGGTGGCGGTCAAAGACCGTCCGGGCAGCCCGGAAACGCTTCCAAAGGGCATCCTCGTTGCTGCGGCCCAAGCGGATTCCGCTCTTCTGCGCGGTCTTCCAGCTTTCGAACAGTTCGTTCATCCTGGCGCTGGAGGTCTTCCACTGGATCTGCGCCGGATCCGTTCCGGAAATGGCTTCGGCCTCGGCGACGATCGCTTCACGCGCGGCAAGCTCGGCTGAGCGGACGGCGTCGTGCTGGGCCTTTTCCGCCTTTTCGAGCTCGGTGATCTGCGTGGACAGCGTGTCCAGACGGCCTTCAGCCGAACGGATGTCACCCACCATGTTCCGCTCGGCCAGCTGCTCACGAAGGTGCGTGACTGTCTTCTGCATGTCCGTGGTCGGCGCCTTGGATGCAACGCGCTGTTCCAGCAGCACAATCTGGGCCACGACGTCGTCGTACTTCCGGGCGAAGTAGGCCAGCGCCTCGTCGTTGCTGACGCCAGGGTACTGACCGACAGGGTGTTCCTCGCCGTCGATGGTCAGGAAGACGTGGCCGTCCCCCTCGACGCGGCCCCAGCGGGCTGCTTCCGCGAGCGACGTGGCCGGCGCCGGGGGCACGGGCGTCACGTTTGCAGCGGGGCCTGCCTTGGGGCGGGCAGCGAAAGCTGCCGGCGACGGGGCCGGACGGGGAGCCGGCGTGGGGCGCGGACCGGGAGCGGCGGCTTCAGCGGCGGCAGACTCTCCGGCGGGAGCGGCGGCTTCAGCGGCCCCAGACTCTTCGGCGGGCGCGGCGGCTTCAGAGGCCCCAGACTCTTCGGCGGGCGCGGCTGCTTCAGCGGGAGCGGCGCTTTCTTCGCCTGCCGCGGCTTCTTCCGCCGCCAGCTGCTCGGCCTGTGCCTGAACTGGCTCAGGCTGCTGGGCCTGGGACTGCGCGTGTTCGCTTGGCTCACCTTCAGCCGGCGCGAGCTCCGTTGCTGCGCCTTCGGGCTGCACTTCTTCTGCCTGGGTACCTTCGGCAGCTGCCTCTGCGGGCTCGGCTGGGGGAGCCGGAACCTCAATCAGGTCTGCTGCTGTTTCGTCGGATTTCTGACTGTCTGTCACCGCTAAAAGTCTTTCGCTTGGAGGAAAATACTCTCGTAATACACCCGTGGCCGCTTGGGACGCTGGCTTCTTACTTCAGAGAGAACGAGTCTATCGTGACTGGTTCCACAGGTGCGCCGTCGGTGGCATTTTCGCCATTCTTAAGTCCTGCTTCCGCAATCTTCGTCACGACGTCCAGTCCCGAGGTAACCTTGCCCACCACCGTGTAGCCACCCGCGGCGTCGGCCGGTATCACAGTGTCCTTGTACACGATGAAGAACTGCGTGCCGTTGCCGTAGGCGTTTCCCCCGGTGCGTGCCACCGCAATGGTGCCCGCCGGATATTTGTTGTTCGCCGGGGTATTTTCCAGCGGGCCCCAGGTGTAGTTGGGGTCGCCTTGGCCATCTCCGGTCTTGGAACCGCACTGGAGCACGCCGAAGTTCTCCGCAGTGGTGAGGCGGTGGCAGCTGACGCCCTTGTAGTAGCCCTCATCGGCGAGGGACTTGAAGACGGCTGCGGCCTGCGGTGCCTTCGTGCCGTCCAGCTGGACGCCCAAGGCTCCGCGGTTGAGTTTCAGCTGACCGGTGAAGACCTTGCCCGCGGCTGTTTCGGGCTTGGGGATGTTGGCGGCGTTGGTGGCGGACGCAGAAGGAGAAGCGGATGCCGGGGGGGAGTTCAGTTCTGCCTCAGCGGCAGCGAACTCTTCTTCGGTCGGGTTTCCCGAGAAGACGGCAAGCTGAAGCACGACGGCGAGGGTGACTGCCGCCGCTGCGGCGCCACCTGCAATCAGGTTGTCACGCTTTCGCCGCTTTTCCTGATCCCGGCGAAGCGCGCGCTTTGCTTCCATTTGCTGGATGCGCCGCTTGGCTTCGCGCGTTTCGCGTGGACTGGGCGCCACAGGTCCTCCTCATTGATTGGGCTGCCCGCCTGAGTCACCCGCGAAGGCATCCTCGGCTACAGCTGCACGGCGGCAGCTTGTCCGGTTCCGGCGGCTGCATTAGAGATGCCGGCGCCGAAAGCATAAACTGACTGCCGCACATAGTTTATGCATGACAGCTTGGACTCCCGCCCCCTGCCGCCCCGTTTCGCGGGGAAAACTGCGCAGCGGACTCCGGCCGTCGGTTACCTGAGGAGAAACTCCACCATGGCACGCACAGCCTCCCTGTCCGGATTCCCCGAGTGGCTTCCCGAGGAGCGGCTGGTGGAGCAGCATGTCCTGGACACTCTGCGTCGTACCTTTGAGCTGCACGGCTTCTCCTCGATCGAAACCCGCGCCGTTGAAACCGTGGGCCAGCTGCTGCGCAAGGGCGAAATCGACAAAGAGGTGTACGGGCTCAGCCGGCTCCAGGACGACGAAGGCGATGAGGGCAAAGCGAAGCACGATCCGCACGCGCTGGCCCTGCACTTCGACCTGACGGTTCCCTTTGCGCGCTACGTCGTGGAGAACGCGGGCTACCTCGCATTTCCATTCCGCCGCTACCAGATCCAGAAGGTCTGGCGGGGCGAGCGCCCGCAGGAGGGCCGCGCACGGGAGTTCACCCAAGCCGACATCGACGTGGTCGGTGACGGCGAGCTGCCGTTCCGATACGACGTCGAAATCGCGCTGGTCATCGCCGAAGCCCTGGGCGCCCTTCCCATCCCGGACTTCCGTCTCCGCATTAACAACAGGAAGCTCGCCGAGGGTTTCTACCGTGGCATCGGCCTGGACGACACCGCCGGGGTGCTGCGCAGCATCGACAAGCTGGAAAAGATCGGGCCGGACAAGGTGGCGGAACTGCTCAAGACCGAGCTGGGGGCCACCGATGACCAGGCGCAGGCAGCGCTGAAGCTTGCCGGCATCCGGACCGAGGACACGTCCTTCGTGGCGCAGGTGCGCTCCCTCGGCGTGAGCAACGAGCTCCTTGAAGAGGGCCTGGACGAACTCGAGCAGGTCATCGAGGCCGCGGTGAAGCGCGCCCCCGGCAAGGTTGTTGCCGACCTGAGCATCGCGCGCGGGCTCGACTATTACACCGGCACCGTGGTGGAAACAGTGCTCGTCGGCCACGAGCAGCTCGGGTCCATCTGCTCCGGCGGCCGGTACGACGCCCTGGCGAGCAAGGGCAACAGGAAGTTCCCCGGCGTCGGTCTCTCCATCGGCGTGACCCGGCTGGTTTCCCGCATCCTCAGCCACAATCTTGCGAAGGCCTCCCGTTCGGTGCCCACCGCGGTGCTGGTCGCGCTGAACGCCGACGATACCTGGGGAGAGGCCCAGGACGTTGCCACACAGCTGCGCGGCCGCGGCATTGCCACGGAGGTCGCTGCCAAGGCCGAGAAGTTCGGAAAGCAGATCAAATTCGCTGACCGCCGCGGCATCCCGTTCGTCTGGTTCACGGACGACGACGGCAAGCACCAGGTGAAGGACATCCGCTCCGGTGTGCAGGTCGATGCAGACCCGGCGACGTGGACGCCGTCGGACGAGGACCTGTACGTCCAGGTCACCGGCGTCTCACCGGAGTAGCCAGCCCCGAGGCGGTTGCCTGGCCGAACGCGGTAAGCGGCTGAATAAAGCGGGAAACCGCCTAAGCGGCGCCGGTCCGGTTCCGGCGCAGCCGGAGCGCCACCGCCCGGGCGCCCACCCCGGCCGCCAGCACTGCTGCCATGGTCAGGACAGATGACGGCGGCAGCGTGAAGGCGAGGACAAGGCAGCCCGCGAGCCCGGCGGCGTTGAGCCATTTGGGCGCATGAAAGGGACGCTCCTGAAGCGTGTACGCTGCCGCGTTTGCCACGGCGTAGTACATGAGCACGCCGAAGCTGGAGAAGCCGACCACGGTCATCACGTTGCTGGTCAGCAGAAGCAAAATCACGACGGCGGCCACCGCCAGTTCGGCGACGAACGGTACGGTGTGGCGGCCCCCGATGCGGGCGAGCGGACCCGGCAGGTCGCGTTCCCTGGCCATGGCCATCGCGGTGCGCCCCACACCGGTTATCAGCGCCAGCAGGGCGCCCAGGGATGCGGCAGCCGCCCCGCCCTGCACGAACGGAGCGCCGGCAGCCAGTTGTGAGTGGGCCACGGCGTCCAGCAGGGGGGCCGGTGAGGCGGCGAGCTGGGGCAGGGGAAGATGTTGCAGGAGCAGGACCGCCAGCACCAGATAGATGCCAAAGGCTGCTGCCAGGGCGCCCAGGATGGCCCGCGGGATTACCCTGGCAGGGTCCTTTACCTCTTCGCCCAAGGTCGCGATGCGCGCGTACCCGGCAAACGCGAAGAACATGAGGCCCGCGGCGGGAAGGATGCCCCAGGCACTGCCGCTATCGCCGTCGGACAGCTCGCCGGGGGACAGGGCTCCGGTTCCCGAAGTAAGCCCGGCCCCGGCGGGATGGGGTCCCAGGATGCTGGCCGCTGCCACGAAGATGAGGGTGGCCAGGACAATGCCCAGCAGGACGCGCGTCAGGAATGCCGTCCGCGTGATCCCCAGCAGGTTGACCCCGGTCAGCGCTGCCACGGCCGCGATGGCGACCGGCGTGGCGTAGTCCGGCGCGACATACTGCCCGAAAGTCAGCGCCATGGCGGCGCAGGATGCCGTCTTCCCCGTCACGAACCCCCAGCCGGCGAGGAAACCAGGCCATTCGCCCAGCTGCTTGCGGCCATAGACATAGGTGCCGCCGCTCTCCGGGTACTTGGCTGCAAGTTGGGCGGACGCCACGGCATTGCAGTACGCAACCGCGCCAGCGATGAGGATGGAAACGAGGAGGAGTTTTCCGGCCAGTCCGGCAGCGGGCGCGAACACGACAAAGACGCCGGCGCCAAGCATGGATCCAAGTCCGATCGATGTTGCGTCGAACACCCCCAGCCTTCGCTGCAGCTGCTGATGATTGGTCATGGCAGGGCAGGGACCTTTCCAACGGGTAAACTCGGACGGGATCGTTCCCGCAATGATCCTAATTCAACTTCGTTTCGTCTTCCTTCTGAAAGGAATGCTGTGCTGCGCACACATGACCTTGGATCCCTTCGCTCCGAGCACATTGGACAAACCGTAACCCTGGCTGGCTGGGTAGGCCGCCGTCGTGATCACGGTGGTGTCGCATTCGTCGATCTGCGTGACGCTTCGGGCGTCGCCCAGGTCGTGGTCCGCGAAGAAGAGGTCTTCCACGGCCTGCGGAACGAGTACGTGCTTCAGGTGACCGGCACGGTCTCCAAGCGCCCGGAGGGCAACGAGAACCCGGCTCTTGCCACCGGCGAGATCGAGGTCATGGCGGACAAGGTCGTTATCCTCAACACCTCTGAGCCGCTGCCTTTCCAGATCGATGAGCATGTTGAAGTGGGCGAGGAAGCACGGCTCAAGCACCGCTACCTCGACCTCCGCCGTCCCGGCCCCAGCCGCAACCTGCGCCTGCGCTCCGAAGCCAACCGCGTCGCCCGCGAACTGCTTCACGAGGAAGGGTTCGTTGAAATTGAAACTCCCACGCTGACGCGCTCGACGCCGGAAGGCGCCCGCGACTTCGTGGTCCCCGCACGCCTGGCGCCGGGTTCCTGGTACGCCCTGCCGCAGTCGCCGCAGCTTTTCAAGCAGCTCCTGCAGGTGGGCGGCTTCGAGAAGTACTACCAGATTGCCCGCTGCTACCGTGATGAAGATTTCCGCGCCGACCGCCAGCCGGAGTTCACTCAGCTGGACATCGAAGCCAGCTTCGTTGAACAGGATGACATCATCTCGCTCGGTGAGAACATCGTGAAAGCGGTGTGGAAGCTGATCGACGTCGAGATCCCCACGCCGATCGAGCGCATCACCTACGCAGACGCCATGGCGCGTTACGGCACCGACAAGCCGGACCTCCGCTTCGGCCAGGAGCTGACCGAGCTGACCGAGTTCTTCAAGGACACCAACTTCGGCGTCTTCAAGGCCCCCTACGTTGGTGCAGTGGTCATGCCCGGCGGGGCATCTCAGGCGCGCCGGGCCCTCGACGCCTGGCAGGAATGGGCCAAGCAGCGCGGAGCCAAGGGCCTGGCCTACGTCCTGTACAAGGAAGACGGCGAGCTCGCTGGACCGGTGGCCAAGAACCTGACCGAGACTGAGCGCGCCGGTCTCGCCGACGCCGTGGGCGCCAAGCCCGGCGACTGCATCTTCTTCGCCGCCGGCGAGAAGACCCCGTCCCGCGCGTTGCTCGGCGCAGCCCGCGTGGAGATCGGTCACCGCACCGGCCTCATTAACCCCACGGACTGGGCTTTCTGCTGGGTGGTGGACGCGCCCATGTTTGAGCCGGCGGCTGCCGCTGTGGCTTCGGGCGACGTCGCGGTGGGCGCAGGGCAGTGGACGGCTGTCCACCACGCCTTCACCTCGCCCAAGCCCGAGTTCCTGGATACCTTCGACAAGGATCCGGAATCCGCGCTGTCCTACGCCTACGACATCGTCTGCAACGGCAACGAAATCGGCGGCGGCTCCATCCGTATCCACGAGCGCGATGTCCAGGAACGTGTCTTCGAGCTCATGGGTCTGGACCGGGCAGACGCCCAGACCAAGTTTGGCTTCCTGCTGGAGGGCTTCAAGTACGGCGCCCCTCCGCACGGCGGCATTGCATTCGGCTGGGACCGCGTCGTGGCCCTGCTGGCCGGCGTGGACTCCATCCGCGACGTCATCGCATTCCCGAAGTCCGGCGGCGGCCACGATCCGCTGACCGATGCACCGGCGCCCATCACCCCGCAGCAGCGCAAGGAAGCCGGCGTCGACTTCAGGCCCGAGGTCAGGAAGCTCGAGGCCAAGCAGCCAGAGTAGGCGGCCGAGGCGCGAGGCATCGGTCCGCCGTTTCGACGGTTCCCTGCGCACTCGACGTTGCGAAGCGTCGAACCGGCAGGGAACCGTCGAAACGGGGCGGGGCTTAAGTTTGCTGCGGCTTAGCTAAGCCGGACCGCCGGCTGCCGGGTAGGTTTCTGCTCGTCGAGCGCCTCCCGACGCCGTGCGGTGCCCGCCAGGTAGGGTGCACCAAGGTCCTGAATCAGCGTCCTGTACGTCTCCCGGGAGAAGAACGCGGACCCTGCAGCAACCAGCATGCAGACAGTACCGAAGACGGCCACCGGAACCCAGCCCATGACTCCCGGCGCCAGCAGCATGCCGGCGATCATCGGCCCGAAGCCGGCGAGGACCAGCCCCAGCTGATTGCCCATGGCCATGCCGGTGTAGCGGACGGGAGCGGCGAACTGCTCGGCGAAGAATGCGGGCCAGATGCCGTTGAAGCCCGAGTAGAGCACGGTCATGTTCAGGAAAGCCGCCAGGAAGACCAGGACGATATTTCCGGTGGACAGCGCCAGGAAGTACAGGAAGATCGTGGCTGAGCACCCGAAGGCGGCGGTGAGCAGCAGGGGCCGGCGGCCGATCCGGTCCGAAAGCTTCGCCGCCAGCGGCATGGCGAACATGGACAGGCCGATGGCGACGGCATTCACGGTGAGGATGGACGCGCGGTCGAAGCCTGCGGTGGAGGTGGCGTATGCCAGCCCGAAGACCGTGAAAATGGTCTGCATCACGGACATGATGGACATGCCCGCGACGCGCAGCACGTCGGGGGCCTGGAAACGGAGCACTTCCTTGATGGGCATCGGGGCGACCTGGTGACTTTCCTGGGCCTCCTCGAAGACCGGTGTTTCGTCCAGGTGTGTCCGGACCCAGTAGGCGATGGCCAGGACCACGATGGAGAGCCAGAACGGGATGCGCCAGCCCCAGCTCATCATCGCTTCCTGGGGCAGGGCAGTGACCGGAATGAACACGAGGGTGGCCAGCACCATGCCGGAGGCATAGCCCGTCATCACGAAGCTGGTGAAGAAGCCCCGCTTGCCCTCGGGCGAATGCTCCAGCGTCAGGGTGGAGGCGCCCGCAGACTCAGCGCCCGCGGAGAATCCCTGGGCCAGCCGGCCGGCCACCAGAAGGATGGGCGCCCAGACGCCGAGCTGCTCGTAGGTGGGGAGGAAGCCGATGCCGAGCGAGGCAAGGCCCATGATGCCCAGGGTCAGCAGCAGGATCTTCTTCCGTCCCAATTTGTCGCCGAAATGGCCCATGACCAGGCCGCCCACGGGCCTGGCCACGTAGGCGACGCCGAAGGTGGCGAAGGCGCCAACGAGTCCAATGGCAGGGTCCGCGGACGGGAAGAACAAGTGGGGGAACACCAAGGCGGCGGCGGTTCCGTAGATGAAGAAGTCGTAATACTCCAGCGTGCTGCCGAGGAAGGATGCCAGGGCGGCCTTGCCCGGCGTTTTCCTGGGGGCCGGCTGCGTTGCGGGCTGGCTTGTGGATGCAGACTGCATGGGAATCTCCTTAAGACTGCGTTGTCTCAGTGGTGGCGGCAGAGGTGTCCCCGAGGTGGAAGTCCACCGAGAGGATCTGCTGGCTGTTGGGGAACGAGTACGCCTTCAACGGCTCGTGGAGCGGATGCGTGTTGTACACCGCGATGTCCTCGACCGTTTCGAAGTCGGCCACAATGGCGTAGTCGAAAGAGCGCTCGGTGCTGAGGACGTCCGCGCCGTGGCTGAGGCTGAGCATGCCGGGGATTTTGCCGGTCATGTTGTTGAGGCCGTCAATCCAGGCCTGCTTGTCGGCAGGCAGGAAGCCCGGCTTGAACTTGAAGAGCACCGTGTGGCGGATCATCTCAGACACCTGCCAGTTCCGCGGCTTGCCCAGTCTGTGCGGCAGCCTGTTCCGCGGCACGGTATTCCGGTGACTGGCCAGCTATGGTGCGTCCGGCGAGGTAGCCCATGGTCATGATAGGTCCCAGGGTGGCGCCGGCGCCGGGATAGCCTGCGGCGTAGGCGTTTTCCGCCGTGTTGCCGGCGGCGAACAGGCCCGGGATGGGGCGGTTGTCGACGTCGAGCACGCGGGCCAGACCGTCGGTGGCCACACCGCCGTTGGTGCCGAAGGCGCCGTTGACCACTTCCAGGGCGTAGAACGGTCCGGACTGGAGCGGGCCAAGCGAGGGGTTCGGCCACGGGTTGTCGTCGTCGCCCCAGTACTTGTCGTAGGCGCTCTCGCCGCGGCCGAAATCGGGATCCTCGCCCTTGACGGCAAACTCGTTGAACCGGGCCACTGTCGCGGCGAGGTTCGCAGCCGGAACGTTGATCTTCGCGGCCAGTTCCTCAAGGGTTGCCGCCTCGATCAGATAGCCCGGCGTCGGCTGGCCGGCCCGGTGCGCCAGGATGCCGTAACGCTCCAGGTAGCCGTGGTCCACGACCACATGCGCCGGGGTGTTGAGGGTCCGGTTCGCGGCGGAATCCCAGGACTGCAGGCTGCGGGCGAGGTCATTGTAGTTCTGCGACTCGTTGGCGAAGCGGCGGCCATGGCGGTTCACCATGATCGATCCGGGCCCTTGGCGTTCGAAGCGGAGCAGGGTGCCCACAGGCTGCCCGTCGCGGATGTCGCCCGTGACGGACATCGGCGCCCACCACGCTTCGCGGGTGCCGCGGGTCTGGCCACCGATGCGCTGCGACATCCGCAGCCCGTCCCCGGTGTTCGACGGCGGCGAGCACATTGTGTACAGCCGCGAAGCGAGCATCGAGTCGGCCAGAGCCTTGTCCCATTCGAAGCCTCCGGTGGCCAGCACCACGCCGTCATTCGCCCGGAAGGCCTCGCCGGATTCCAGTTCGACGCCGGTCACCCGGCCGCCGTCGGTGAGCAGGCGGTGCCCGCGTGCCCCGGTGACCAGCGCGGCACCGTCGCGGACCAGGCTGGCAAGCAGCATGGAGACGAGGGCCTGGCCCTTGGCCACGAGCCCCTCGTCCTGGCGCCCGGCCAGTTCGTCCCACGGGAACTTGGTGAAGGCGCCCCAATTTTCGTATTCCTGCATGGTGAACGGCGCGCGGCCGTCGCTGCGGACGTGTGCCATGCGATCGCCCAGGGCTTCCCTGCTGTTGAACAGCTCGGGCTCCACCGTCCGGCCGCCTTCCATGGCGCCGGGTAGGTCCTGCCGGTAGTCGGGGAAGTTGTCGAGGAAGATGAAGCGGACGCCGCATTCTTCTTCCACGAAGCGGAGCATCTGGTCGCCGTAGTTGAGTGCTGCATTCAGGAGTTCGTCCCGGCCGCGTCCGCGGGCCACGGCGCGCACATATTCGGCGGCTGCCTCCTTGGAATCGGCAATGCCGGCCTTCCGTGCGTGGTGGTTGTCTGCCACCCAGAGCATTCCGCCGGAGACGGCGGAGGTGCCGCCCAGCAGTTCGCTTTTCTCCAGCACGATGATCGATTTGCCGGCCCGGGCTGCTGTGGCGGCGGCGGTGAGCGCGCCCGCACCGGAGCCCACGACGACGACGTCGTAGCTGTCCGAGGCGGTTCCGTTGATGAATTTCATGGTGGTGGTGTTCCCTTTCAGAGGAAGAAATGCCCTGCACAGCTCCCGCGGCGGGGCTGGGGCGGCTGGGGCCGGACGGCGGGGTCAGACGGCGGTGTAGCCGCCGTCGATCACGAGCTCGGACCCTGTGGTGAAGCGCGATTCGTCGGATGCCAGGTACAGCACGCCGTAGGCGATCTCGTCCGGCTGGCCCTGGCGGGGCAGCGGGTTGGAGCCGACCAGCTGCTTGTAATAGGCCTCGGCGCCGATCTCGGACTGCTCGGCCGAGCGGCGGCTCATCCTGGTGTTCATCGATCCGGGGTGGATCGAGTTCACCCGGATGCCGTACCGTCCGTAGGCCGCCGCGTCCGACTTGCTCAGGAGCCGGACGGCGCCTTTGGTGGCGTGGTAGAGCGGCACATTCCTTCCCCCGGTGATGCCATGGATGGAGGAGAAGTTGACGATGCTGCCGGTGCCCTTTTCGATCATGCCGGGGACCACGTGCTTGGTCATGAGCCAGACGCCCTTGACGTTGACGTTGAAGATCGTGTCAAAATCCGCCACGGACGCCGTATGGGATGCGCCGGCGGGGCCGATGATTCCGGCGGCGTTGACCAGGATGTCCGGTGCGCCCAGTTCGTCGCGGACCCGGCGGATGGCGTCGGCGACGCTGACCTCGCTGGTGACATCGACGTCGTACTCGTGAATGCTTGCGTGTGCCGCAGCAACCGGGATGCCGGCAACGTCCAGGCTGGCGATCACGGCGCCGTGTTCAGCCAGGAGGGCGGCGGTGGCGCTGCCCAGGTCGCCGCGGCCTCCGGTGACGATGGCGGTCTTTCCGGCCACGCGGTTCTGTGTGGGATTCATGGGTGCTCCTCGTGCTCCTGCAGCCTCTTCGCTGCGTCCTAGCCAGAGTGGCAGGGGAGTTGTGATGGGGACCACATGATTACCGATGAACGGAAAAACTTAGTTCTAGTGGCTTTGGCGGAGCGTTCCCTTCAGCTCGCCTTGCCAGCCGAGCGCCCTTGATATGCCACGGGCGGCGGCCATCAGGACGGGTACCCGGGCGGCCGCGTTCTCCTCGTTGCGCGGCACTACCACGCTGAGTGCGGCGCGGACGGTGTTGTCGGGCCCGAAGACGGGGACGGCGATGCCGCTGGATTCGGGCACGATCACGCCCGGCATGGCGGCGAAGCCGCGCTGCCTGATCTCAGCCAGGTGGCGGCGGAGTACAGCGGGATCGGTCAGGGTGGTTTCGGTGAACTTGGTCAGGGGCCGGGCCAGGATAGTGTCCTGATAGGCGGCGGAGGAGTGGGCCAGCAGGACCAGGCCCGAGGACGTTGCATGGATGGGCAGCCTGCCGGCGATCTTGGTGATGTCGACGATGGTTTTGTCGGAGCCCAACCGCTCGATGTACAGGACCTCGTCGGAATCAAGGATGCCCAGGGTGGTGGAGTGCTGCACCACGGCCTGGACGTCCTCCATGAACGGCAGGGCGGCTTCCCGCAGCCCCAGCATCTTGGACCCGCGGGAAACGAGTTCCCACATCCGGGTGCCGATGTGGATGTCACCGCCGGATTCACGTTCGAGGAGCCGTTCGAGCAGCAGGTCATTGACCAGGCGGTAGGTCGTGGTCACGGGCAACCCGGTCCGGCGCCCCAGCTCGGCGACGCTCATGGAGGTGTGGCGGTCGTCGAACGCGCTCACGATCTTCACGAAGCGGCCGATAATCGACTCGCCCGATGGGGAATTGGCCACGGTTCCTCCTCAGGATTCCCGCTCAATGGTAATCCTCCTCCCGGGCGGCCGTGCTCCCCGTTCTACTGGGGGTTTGTCAGTCAACGCCTGCCGCCGCAAAGGAGTGGCCTGCAGGCAGAACGGAGCAGGAACCATGACAGAAACCGCAAAGACGGCGGTCTGTGACGTACTCGTCATCGGATCCGGCGTGGCCGGAATGGCCGCGGCACTAAAGGCCGCCTCGCAGGGATTGAGCGTGATCGTCGCCGAAAAGGAACAGTACTTTGGCGGAACCACCGCGATATCCGCGGGCTGGGCCTGGGTTCCCGGCAACAAGCAGGGCCTGGCGCAGGGCGATACGCGCGAGGACGCCGAGACCTACCTGAAGAACCTGGCGCCGGAGACGTTCAACGAGGCAGGAGTGCGGAACTTCCTGGACACCGTGCCCGAGGCGATCTCCTTCTTCGAAAACGAAACCGACGTGAAATTCACCTACCCGGAGAAGGCCCCGGATTACCAGATGGACCTGCCCGGCGCGAAGCTCTCCGGCCGGGCCATCCTGCCGCAGGACGTGGACGCACGGGTGCTCGGCAACAAGCGGCTGCTGATGCAGCCGTACATGAGTTCCTATACGGTCTTCGGCTACATGCCGCAGGTGGGGCCGGACATCAACGAGTTCTTCCACGTGAACCAGTCGGTCAAGTCCTTCATCTACGTCGCCAGGAAGCTGCTGCGCACCTGGGCCGACGCTGCCCGCTACAAGCGTCCGGTCCTGCGCTCCAACGGCAACGCCCTGATGACCCGCATGGTCAAAAGCGCCGACGACCTGGGCGTCCGGCTGTGGAAGTCTTCACCGGCACTGTCCCTCACCAGGGACGACGCCGGGACCGTCACCGGTGCGGTCATCGGCGGAGAGCGGGCCGTCACCGTCACCGCCCGTTCCGGCGTCATCCTCGCGGCCGGTGGGTTCTCCGGGAACAGGGAACTGCGGCAGCGGTATTTCCCGCACGACGCCGGCGGCGACAACCACTTCACCCCCACCATCGGCCACGGCGGCGACGCCGCCACCCTGGCGATGGGAGCCGGCGGCTACATCGACGATTCCGTGTTCAGCGTGGGCTCCTGGGCGCCGGTGACCGTGTTCAAATATCTCAGCGGTGAACAGCGGCTCTTCCCGCACCTGCGCGCGATCGGCCTGCCCGGGCTTATCGCCGTCGACCGCCGCGGTAGGCGCTTCGGCAACGAGGCCCTGAGTTACCACGACTTCGGCGGGGCCATGATCGGGCACAACAAGGACGAGGACAGGACCTTCGGCTACGTGATCGGCGACGCGAAAACGATGCACAAATACGGCATCGGCTACGCCAAGCCCTGGCCCATGCCCCGGGGCTACTTCTACCGGACCGGCTATTTGGTGAAGGGGAACACCCTTGCTGAGCTGGCCGGAAAGCTCGGCATCGATGCAGCGGGCCTGGAAGCGACAGTCGCTGAATTCAACCCGGCCGCGGAGCGCGGCGAGGACCCGGCCTTCGGCCGCGGTTCCACCCAGTACAACCACTTCCGGGGCGACCTCGAGCACAAGCCGAACCCGAACCTGGCGCCGGTGGGCAAGGGGCCCTACTACGCGGCGAAGATCCAGATGGGCGATCTGGGCACGTTCGCTGGCCTCGGCGTCAACGAACACTCCGAGGTGGTCACTGCTGAAGGATCAGTGGTGCCCGGCCTCCTGGCCGTGGGTGCGGCTGCGGTGAGCGTCTTCGGCGGCGGCTACCCCGGCTACGGCTCCCACATCGGCCCGGCTTTGGTTTTCGGCTACCGTGCCGGGCGGGACATCGCCAGGCTCGCCGGGGACCGAAACGGGACAGCGCGGACCGGGTGGCAGCCGGCCAACATGGCGGCCAGTTAGTGGCGGCCAGTTAAGCGGGGCCGGAGAACGCCATGGCCAACTCGCCCTCGGGGGAATCGGTGATCAGCCGCGTGGTGCGGCTCATGAGTGCCTTCGACCGGGACCTGCCGGCCATGACGCTCTCCGGCCTCGCACGCCGCGCCGGCCTTCCGCTGACCACCGCGCACCGGCTCGTGGACGACCTGGTCCTGCACGGCCTGATTGAGCGGCTGCCGGACGGGAACCTGTGCTCCGGGATGCGGATGTGGGAGCTCGCAGCCCGTGGCTCGCGTGCGCTGAACCTTCGTGAGGTGGCGCTGCCGTTCATGGAGGATGTCCAGGCGGCCGTGCACCAGCACACCACGCTTGCCGTGCTCGACCACGGGACGGTGCTGTACGTGGAGCGCCTCTCCTCGCCGCGCTCCAGCCTGGACGCCGCCCACATTGCACAGCGGATGCCCATCCACGCCGCCTCCTCCGGCCTGGTGCTGCTGGCTTTCTCGCCGCCCGCAGTTCAGGCCGAGGTGCTCTCGAAGCCGCTGAAGATCGTGACCCCCGAGACCATCACTGACCCTGTACTCATCCGCAAGCACCTGGCCGAGATCAGGCAGCGCGGCTACGTTGCCCTGCCAGGCATTGGCGTCACCGAGTGGACGGGCATCGCTGTGCCCGTCTTCGGGCCGGGCAACACGATCGCGGCGGCGCTCAACGCCATCGTGCCGCGGCAGGAAGCGGCTGTTCCCTTGACCGTTCCCGCTCTCCTGACCGCCGCGCACGGGATCTCCCGCGCCCTAAGATCCCCGGCTGAGGGCCGGCCCCGCTGAAATCCGCCCAGCCCGGAGAACAGGCCGACTTTCGCAACCGATCAACGGAAGACCTATGGGGGCGGGTGCGGCGGATCGCGCACTGTGGAGTGAGAGGCGGATCACATCGGATTCCGCCGATGCCCACCGGAAAGAAGGACGATGATGTCTTGCCCGCTGACAGCAGCACCCCCGGCCGCCACGCACGGCAGCAGCACCCGCGCGACATTGCCACCGTACTCACATGAACTCGACTGGCCCCAGGGGATGGCGCCCTTCAAGGTGGTGGACGACGGGACCCAGGGGGATCCCTACCGCCACTACCAGTGGATGCGCGAGAACGCCCCGGTGCTCCGTGCCCATTCACCCGTATCGGATGTCTGGTTCATCTCCCGGTACGATGACGTCCGCCGGGCCATGCGGGCACCGAAAGTCTTCTCATCGCAGGTTGTGGACCCGGTCCCGCTGACCTTCCTGACGCTGTTCGACGCCCCCAACCACACCAGGCTCCGCCAGGTGGTGGCGCAGGCCTTCATCCCCAAGGCCATCGCCCGCTTCGAGGACCGGGTGCGGGAGAATGCGGAAAAGTACCTGGCGCCGATGCTCGCCGCCGGCGGCGGGGACGCCGTGGACGACTACGCCATCCCGCTGAGCATGTCCACCATCAGCGCCCTGCTCGACGTTCCTGCCGAGGACTTCGAGAAGATGAAGTTCTGGTCCGACGAGACCTTCAGCTACTTCGGCCGGCTGGCCCGCAACGCCCAAGGTACGGGCACGGACGAGCAGAGCACCCTCGAGTTCTTCGCCTACCTGAAAGACACCATGGAGCGCCTGTACCGCGAGGAGAGCGACTCCGTCGGCGGACACATCGCCCGCATGTGGAAGGAAGGCCTGCTCAGCGAGAAGGAAGCCAAAGAACTCTGCGCCTTTGTCTTCGTCGCCGGCCATGACACCACGACCATCCTCCTGGCCAACGCGTTCCGAATGTTCAGCGAACAGCCGGACCTGCTGGACCGGATCCGCCGGAATCCGGACGATGCGAACCTCTTCGTCGAGGAACTGGCCCGTTTCCGGGGCACCGTCCAGCGGGCCAGCCGGATCACCACGGAGGAGGTGGAGGTTGCCGGCGTGACGATTCCCGCCGGCGCCATTGTCCGGCTGCTGCCCGCAGCCGCGAACCGGGACAGCAGCAAGTATCCGGACGGCGAACGCTTCGACATCGACCGCAACACCGACGGCCACCTGGGCTTCGGGCACGGGGTCCACAGCTGCCTTGGCGCGCCCCTTGCCAGGCTTGAGGTGCTGGTCACGGTGAAGCTGCTCGCAGAGAAACTGGGGTCGCTCAGCCTGGATCCGGACAAGCCCATCGAGTACGTGCGCGGCAACAACCTGACGAACTCGGGCCCGGAGCACCTCCACGTGATGCTGCAGCGGGTCAACGGGGATCAAATCAACGCAGATCAAATCAACGTAGGGCAGCCCAATGCATAGCGGCACCGGAACACCAGCTGTACTGACCCAGGACCCGGTGGTCATCGTCGGCGCGGGACACTCCGGCGTCGCCGTCGCCGCGGGACTCCGCGCCCGGGGCTGGAAAGGCGGCATTCTGCTGATCGACGCGGAGCAGGAACTGCCCTATGAGCGGCCGCCGCTCTCCAAGGAACTCCTGAAAGACGGCGCTTCCGATGACTCAGCCGTGCTCCGCAAGCAGAAGTTCTACGCGGACAAGGGCATCGAGAGGCTCGCCGGGGTCGCCGCGGAGTCCATCGACAGGGATGGCCGGGCGGTGCTGCTGTCCGACGGAACGCGGCAGGTATATCACCGGCTGGTCATCGCCACAGGTTCACGGGCGCGGCCCCTCACTGTGCCCGGTGCCGGTCTTCCTGGAGTTCGGTCTCTGCGGACCCGGGCCGACGCCCTCGAACTCAAGCGGCTCCTGGTCCCGGGGACCCGGGTGGCCATCATCGGCGCCGGATACATCGGACTGGAAGTGGCTGCAGCGGCGGCCGCGAAAGGTTGTGAGGTCACGGTGCTCGAATTCCAGGATCGCGTGATGAGCCGGGTAACGTCCGCCCCGGTCTCGCGCCACTTCGAGCAGCTCCACGGGCGCCATGGCGTCCGGTTCGTCTTCGGCGCCGCGGTCACCTCGATCGACGGCGTAAAACGGGCCGAAGGCGTGACCGTCGCCGACGGCACTGCCTTTCCTGCCGACGTCGTACTCGCCGGCATCGGCGTCCTGCCCAACCAGGAGCTGGCGGCGGACGCTGGCCTCGAGTGCCGGGACGGCATCCTCGTGGACGGCGACGGCCGGACTACCGATCCCGCCATCTACGCCAGCGGGGACGTCACGCGGTTCACCAGCCCCATCGACGGCGCCAGCCAGCGGCTCGAGTGCATCCAAAACGCGCTCGCACAGGCGGACAGCGTGGCCGCTCACATCACCGGCCAGGCGGCCGCTGAACCGGAAGTCCCGTGGTTCTGGACCGTTCAGCACGGCGTCCGGCTGCAGACCGCGGGCGTCCGCCACCCCGAGGACCAGGTCATCGTCCGCGGCGAGCCCGCCGGCGGCAAATTCTCGGTGGTGTATCTCCGTGATGGCAGCCTCGCCGCCGTCGACACCATCGCCAACCTGACCGACTTCCGCACCGCCAAGCGGCTTATAGCCCAGGGAGCCCGGATCGACCCGGTGCTTGCTGAGGACCCCGCCATACCCCTCGCCGAAGCCATCTCCGGCACCCCCAACCATCCCGACGCTGACCTTGCAGCAGCCCGATCCTAAGGAAACCGGCATGAGCAACAACAAACTGACTGTCGTCGACCGCGAAGGCACCACCCATGACCTTGAATGGGAGCCTGACCAGAGCATGATGGAGGCCCTCCGGGACAACGACCTCCCCGTACTGGCATCCTGTGGCGGCACCGCCTCCTGCGCCACCTGCCACGTGTTCCTGGAGCAGGAGGTCTTCGACACCCTCGAGGACCGCAGCGAGGACGAACTCGAGCTGCTCGTGGAGGCCGAGGGCTACCGGGAATGCGGCTCGCGGCTCTCCTGCCAGGTGGGCTTCAGCCGGGACCTCAACGGGGTCACCGTGACGCTGGCGCCCGAGGAGTAGGCGCCGGTTGCAGCCCTACGTGCGGGGCGGGTCGGTCACCGCGACCCGCACCGCGCAGGCGTCCGCCGCGGCTTTCTTCAGGACGGCGGCGCGGGGATCGGCAACGTCGAGGTAGGCAAGCCGCGGCAGGCCTGCCCAAGGTTTCAGGGCAGGGTGCGCCAGGACTTCGTCGGCCAGGGCGCGGTCGCCGCCCGGGAGGATGTACTCGAAGGCCTGGCCGCCAAACACAAGCCGGGCCTGCTCCGCGACCGCCTCCACCATCGCGCCCGCCTGGTTGGAGCGGCGCCGCGCAAACCTTTGCTGGGACTGGCCTCCCGCAGCGGTCCGGGACTGCACGTACTTGGAGCCCGTTTTGGACGCGTAGATCACACCTTCGCTGGCGACCGCCACGGCGTAGCCTCCCCGACGGACCAGGACAAGCGCTATCCTGCGGGGCTGGGACGCCAGCGATGCCAGCCGCTCCACCAGATCGGATCCGCGCCCCGGCCGGCCGTCGTCGGGCCAGGGGGCCTGCAGCAGCGCAGTCGCGCCGTCGGCCGCAAGCAGCCGCACACCGTCGTCGTGGTCTTCAATCTCAAGGGGGCCATGGCCTGCGGCGAAGCGGTCCACCCAGCCGGCCAGCCGCGGGCCGGCCACGAACGCGGTGCGTGAGGCCGGGGAAGGGCGTCCGGCGGGTGAAGCGCTGTGGGGCATTGCCGAATCCCTTGCTTTCGTGACCGGACTTTGTCCGCTGAATCTATGAGTAGCCTATCTATGTGACTGATCTCTTTGGCTCGGGTCCGGGCAACGACGACGAGGGCGACGACGCGCCGCCGGACGGTGGCCCGAGCGCCGGGACGCCGGGCGCGTCCCGGACCACTTCGTTGCGCAGTCCGCTGGCTGTCCGGATGCGGCCGCGCACCCTGGATGAAGTGGTGGGCCAGCAGCACCTGCTCGGCCAGGGATCGCCGCTGCGCCAACTGGCTGCAGGTGCCGAGGCGGGCGGTCCCGCCGGTCCCAGCTCCCTCATCCTCTGGGGGCCGCCGGGCACCGGAAAGACAACGCTGGCGCACGTGATCGCCAGGGGACCGGGGCGGAAGTTCGTGGAACTCTCGGCGCTCACGGCCGGAGTCAAGGACGTCCGCCGGGTCATGGATGAGGCACTCACCGCCCGCGACCTCTACAAGACCACGACAGTGCTGTTCCTGGACGAGATCCACCGCTTCAACAAGGCCCAGCAGGACGCGCTGCTGCCCGGCGTCGAGAACCGCTGGGTGGTGCTCGTGGCGGCGACCACCGAAAACCCGTCCTTCTCCGTGGTCTCGCCGCTGCTGTCCCGATCCCTGCTGCTCACCCTGAGGCCCCTGACCGACGCCGATATCGAAGGCCTGCTCCAGCGCGCCGTGGCGGACGTCCGCGGGCTCAACGGCGCGGTCCGGCTCAGCGACGAAGCCCTGGCCCACCTCGTCCGGCTGTCCGGCGGGGACGCGCGTCGCGCCCTGACGGCGCTCGAAGCAGCCGCCGGGGTTGCGTTTGGCGACGCGGACGACGTCGGCACCTCCGTGGGTGCCGTCGGCACCGATGCGGACGTCACCACTGGGGACGGCACCACTGGAGGCGGCGCCGCTGTCGTCAGCGCAGCCCGGCCGACCGCTGCGAAATCGGCCGCTCCCGAACCTGTCATTGTCGATCTCCGGCGCACCGAGCGGGCGCTCGACGTTGCCGCTGTCCGCTACGACCGCGCCGGCGACCAGCACTACGACGTTGCCAGCGCCTTCATCAAGTCCATCCGCGGCTCCGACGTGGACGCGGCCCTGCACTACCTCGCCAGGATGCTGGAAGCGGGGGAGGACCCGCGCTTCGTGGCCCGGCGCATTGTGATCTCCGCCGCCGAGGACGTCGGCATGGCAGACCCCACCGCCCTGCAGACCGCCGTCGCAGCGGCGCAGGCCGTCCAGCTCATCGGCATGCCTGAAGGCCGGATTGTCCTGGCAGAAGCGGTGGTTCACCTCGCCACGGCGCCGAAGTCCAATGCCGCCTACCTCGGCATCAACAAGGCCATCGCCGATGTGCGGGCCGGGCTGGGGAACGGGATTCCGGCGCCCCTGCGGGACGCGCACTACCCGGGATCGAAGCAGTTGGGCCACGGCCTCGGCTACAAGTACGCCCACGATGCCCCCCATTCCGTGGCCACCCAGCAGTATCCGCCGGACGATCTTGTGGGCCGCGACTACTACGAACCCACCGGCAACGGCGCGGAGCGGGACATCGCCGTCCGGCTCGAGCGGCTGCGGAAGATCGTCCGGGGTAAGTGACCACCGTGGTAGGATGGATGCTTGTCTGGCAAGGCACGGACGCACAATCCACCGAATTTTCCGTTTGATGGAGCTGTGCCCTGCGCCCAGTAGCAAAAGGCAGCGGTTGGCCGATGCTCTCCATCGTGGAGGCCAGTAACACTGACACACCGCAGTTATTGGAAGGACACAAGTGGCTAACAACACTCGTGCTCGCCGTCAGGCCCGCCTCTCGCGGTCCCTCGGCATCGCTCTGACCCCCAAGGCCGCCAAGTACATGGAGCGCCGCCCGTACGGCCCCGGTGAGCATGGCCGTGCCCGCAAGAAGCAGGACTCCGACTACGCCGTACGTCTGCGCGAAAAGCAGCGTCTGCGCGCCCAGTACGGCATCCGCGAAGCCCAGATGACCCGTGCCTTCGAAGAAGCACGCCGCACCAAGGGCCTGACCGGTGAAAACCTGATCGAACTGCTCGAAATGCGTCTCGACGCCCTCGTGCTGCGTGCCGGCTTCGCCCGCACCATCGCCCAGGCCCGCCAGCTGGTTGTGCACCGCCACATCCTGGTTGACGGCATCCGCGTTGACCGCCCGTCTTTCCGCGTCGGCGAGGGCCAGCTGGTCCACGTTCACAGCCGCAGCGAAACCATGCCTCCGTTCCAGGTTGCAGCAGCCGGCGCGCACCGCGACGTCCTGCCCCAGGTCCCGGCCTACCTGGACGTCAAGCTTGACGCCCTGCAGGCACGCCTGGTCCGTCGCCCGAAGCGCTCCGAGGTCCCCGTGACCTGCGAAGAGCAGCTCGTCGTCGAATTCTACGCACGCTAAATTTTCGGCGTACCCAAGGAAGCCCGTGGCAAGCGCCGCGGGCTTCTTTGTATGTAAGGTACTTGGGGGACATCCGCGGCTGCAGCACGCTGCCGCCGCGCACCGAGTACCGTTCCACGGAGTTTCAAGGAGATGAACGTCTATGTCTGGTGGCGATATTGCCGGCCTGATCGCGGCCGGGGTATTTGCGCTCCTGGTCCTGTTGCTTGCTGTCCCGATCCTCAAGCTCGGCCGGGTATTCGATGAGGTGCGGACCTCGATCCGTTCCATCAGCGACGGCGCAACGCCCCTCATGGACGAAGTCACCGCCACCGTCTCCACCACCAACCAGCAGCTGAAGAAAGTGGATGGCATCGCCTCCAACGTTTCGGACGCCTCGGCCAACCTTTCGGCGCTGTCGTCCCTGGTTGCCGCCACGGTGGGCTCTCCCCTGATCAAGGTTGCAGCCTTCAGCTATGGCGTGCGCTCCGCCTTCGCCGCCCGCAAAAAGCCCGCCGCCGGCCGTCGCAGCCGCTAAGCCACCCGGAGAACTGAAATGAAGAGACTTGTCTGGATGGGCATCGGCGTTGCAATCGGTGTCATCGCTTTCCGCAAGGTGACCGAGGCACAGGCGACCCTGGGGCCTGAAGGCCTGAACCGGGCCGTGGGCAGGCTGGCCGACGGCGTCTACGACTTCGCCGACGCCGTCCGCGCTGGAATGCGCGAGCGGGAAACCGATCTGCGCACCGCGCTCGGCGTCGAGTCCCAGGACGTTGTCCGCCGCTAGCACGGCCGCGAGAGAATTAAACGAGAGAATTAAGCCAGCAGGATCCGCCGCTATCGCCGGAACTGCCACTGAATCAAATTGTCACGCGCCAGAATGCGTGAACCAAGAAGGGTATGTAATCAGCTCATGAAGTCGCAGGAGATCACAAAGCGCTGGGTGGACTTTTTCGTCAGCAAAGGCCACACCGCGGTTCCCTCCGCGTCGCTGGTGTCCAGCGACCCCTCCCTGCTGTTCACAGTTGCGGGCATGGTCCCGTTCATCCCTTACCTGACGGCACGTGAGGAAGCGCCCTACTCCCGTGCCACCAGTGTGCAGAAGTGCATCCGCACCGGCGACATCGAGGAAGTGGGCAAGACTGCCCGTCACGGCACGTTCTTCCAGATGTGCGGCAACTTTTCCTTCGGCGACTACTTCAAGGAAGACGCCATCAAGTTCGCCTGGGAACTGCTGACCACCAGCGTCGAGAACGGCGGCTACGGCCTGCCGCCGGAACTGCTGTGGGTGACTGTCTACGAAGAAGACGACGAAGCCAAGGACCTGTGGCTGAAGAACACCGGCGTCCCGGCCAGCCGCATCCAGCGCATGGGCAAGGCGGACAACTACTGGCACACGGGCCAGCCCGGCCCGGCCGGCCCCTGCTCGGAGATCTACTACGACCGCGGCTCCGCCTACGGCGTCGAAGGCGGGCCCATTGCCGACGAGAACCGTTACGTGGAGATCTGGAACCTGGTGTTCATGCAGTACCAGATCGACAACGTCCGTTCCAAGGACGACTTCGACATCGTGGGCGAACTGCCCAAGAAGAACATCGACACCGGCCTCGGCATGGAACGCCTCGCCATGATCCTGCAGGGCGTCGAGAACATGTACGAGACCGATCAGGTCCGGCCGGTCATCGACAAGGCCGCCGAGCTTTCCGGCAAGGAATACACCTCCGCAGAAACGGACGACGACCCGCACCACACCGATGACGTCCGGATGCGCGTTGTGGGCGACCACATCCGTTCGGCCCTGATGCTTATCGCCGACGGCGTGACACCCTCCAATGAAGGCCGCGGCTACGTGCTGCGACGCCTGATCCGCCGCGCCGTGCGTTCGATGCGCCTGCTCGGCGTCGAAAAGGCCTGCCTGCCGGACCTCCTGCCCGCCTCGCGGGACGCTATGAAGGGCGTCTACCCGATTGTGGAGACGGACTTCGAACGCATCAGCCGCATCGCCTACGCGGAAGAAAAGGCCTTCCTGCGGACCATCGCCTCCGGCACGGCACGCCTCGAGGACGCCGTGAACGAATCGAAGGCTGCCGGCCGTCCACTGTCCGGAGCCGACGCGTTCACGCTCCACGACACGTACGGCTTCCCGATCGACCTCACGCTGGAAATGGCCGAGGAAGCCGGGCTGAAGGTCGACGAGCCCGAATTCCGCAAGCTCATGCTCGAGCAGCGCAAGCGCGCCCAGGCGGACGCCAAGGGCAAGAAGGGCGCCCACGCGGACCTCAGCGCCTTCCAGGAACTGCTCTCCGAGGGTGAGACGGTCTTCACCGGCTACACCGACCTCGACGGCGAATCGCGGGTCCGCGGGATCCTCAGCGCCGGCCGCAAAGTTTCACAGGCAGCCACCGGCGACGAGATCGAGCTGGTCCTCGCCGAGACGCCGTTCTATGCCGAAGCCGGCGGCCAGGCTGCGGACACGGGCCTGATCACGGGTGATGGCTTCGTCGTCGAGGTCCTGGACGTCCAGCGGCCGGTGAAGGGGCTGAGCGTCCACAAGGCAATCGTGCGTGAAGGTGAAATCGCCTCCGACGCGCTGGTCAGGGCAGCGGTGGACCGCGAACGGCGTCACGCCGCCGAGCAGGCGCACACGGGCACGCACATTGTCCATGCCGCGCTGCACCAGATCCTCGGTCCTCAGGCCGTCCAGCGCGGTTCTTACAACAAGGCCGGCTACCTGCGCTTCGACTTCGCCTGGGGCGAAGGACTCAGCACGGCCACGCGCTCGGAGATCGAGGAAGTGTCCAACCTGGCCATCCGGAACAACTTCCGCGTGGATACCAAGGTCATGCCCCTCGCCGAAGCCAAAGCCCTCGGCGCCATGGCCCTGTTCGGCGAGAACTACGGCAGCGAAGTCCGTGTCGTGGAGATCGACGGCGCATGGTCGCGTGAGCTGTGCGGTGGCACCCATGTTTCGAACACCTCCCTGATCGGCAGCCTGTCGCTGCTCGGGGAGCAGTCGGTCGGTTCGGGAAACCGCCGCGTAGAGGCCTTTGTGGGAATGGACGCCTTCCGGCACCTTGCCGCCGAACGCGCGCTTGTCACCGAGCTGACCGAAATGCTGAAGGTGCCGTCCGGCCAGCTTGCCGACCGGATCGCCACGACACTGACGAAGCTCAAGACGGCGGAAAAAGAGCTCGAGCGGCTCCGCAAGGAACAGCTCGCCGCCACAGCCGCCCAGCTCGTCGGAACCGCCCAGGACGCCGCCGGCGTGCGCGTCATAGCGCACGACGCCGGACAGGTCGGCGGAGCTGATGACCTCCGCGGCCTCGCCCTCGACCTGCGGAACCGCTTGGGATCCGCGGCTTCAACCGTGGCCGTGGCCGGCGTCAGCAACGACCGGCCGGTGATCCTCATCGCCACTAACGAGGCTGCGCGCGAAGCGGGCGTCAAGGCCGGCGCGCTGGTACGGCTCGCGGCCGGCATTCTCGGCGGCGGCGGAGGCGGCAAGGACGACGTTGCCCAGGGCGGCGGCACCGATGCGTCCAAGGTCGGCGCGGCGCTGTCGGCAGTCGTAGATTCCGTAACACGGCGCTAGTAAACAGTGACCTCATCTGCTGCACCCGGCGTCTACCCCCAGGGAATCAAACTGGGGGTGGACGTGGGCACCGTCCGCGTCGGCCTGGCGATCTGCGACAGTGACGCCATCCTGGCCACTCCCTTGAAGACCCTGGACCGCAATCCCAAGAAGAACTCGGACGTGCGGGTCATTGCCGGCCTTGCGGCGGAGCGTGGGGCAGTACAGATTTTCGTGGGCCTTCCGAGGACCATGAAAGGTGAAGAACATGCCTCCGCACGCATGGCCACGGAGTATGCCCAGTTGCTCGCAACGGAGCTTCAGCGTGCAGGATTGGACGTGCCCGTCCACCTCGTGGATGAGCGTCTTAGCACGGTTTCCGCGCACCGGCACCTCCACGAAGCTGGCATGAGCAGCAAAAATCACCGTAAAGTGGTAGATCAGGTTGCTGCTGCGGGAATTCTGCAGCACGCCATTGACATGCAAAAAGCCAGGGGAACGGATGTGGGGAGCCGCGTACGCGCGCTTTCGCAGCCGGGGCTTTCCGGAGACGCCGCAGCGGATCACGCTGCGCAGGCTGTCCCGGGGACAGAGACGCAATCTTCAGAGGACGGAAGGCTACAGTGAGCCCGGTCAACAGCGACGACGCCTCCGGCAGGAACTTCAGGACCGCCGGACGGCCGCTGACGCGCAAGGAAATCCGAGCCCGGGAGAAGTCCCTCACGGCGGATTCCGGGGACCTCGTGCCCGAACATGCCTACGAGTCGGAGGACGACGTGCCGGACGTTCCGGATCACCCCCCGGCCGCCCCGCCGCAGCGGGCTCCGCAGGCGCCGGCACCGGCACAGGCGCGGGTAGAGCAGCCGCTCCCCGTTGCCGTTCCGGCACCAGTTCCTGCGGCATCAGTTGCACCGATCCCATCGGCGGATGTTGTGGCACCCACGGTTGGTGTTCCCCTGGTCCCGCCCCTTTCGCCCACCATCCAGCCGACTGCTGGCCATCACGTGGACGCTGCCCCCGTTCCGCACGAGGATGTCCCCGTTCCGCACGAGTACGCGGCTGACACCCACGACTCCCATGGTGCCCACGCCGCCCATGGAGCTCACGCTGCCGACGCCTACGCCGGCGACACCCACGCTGGGCACGCCCACGGCGCTCACAAGCATGCTGCCCACGCGGCCCCCGCCCACGTGGCTTCCGCGGATGCCGATGCTGGGGGAGCGTACGTCCACGCTGACGAGATCCAGCACCCCGCTGTCCATGCAGAAGAGGACTACGCCGCTTACCACCACGACGCTCACCACGAGGTGGCGTTCGAGGATCATGAGCCGTATGAACACGAAGCGGTCGGGCACCAGCTGCTCGGCAGCGCCGAAAGCGTGACGACCGTTGCCCGTCCGTCGAAGAAGGTCCGCCGACGACGCCGGCTGGTGGCCCTGCTGCTGACCCTTGCACTCTTTGTCACAGCCGCAGTCGTAGGCGCCCAGTTCCTCAAACCGCTGCTCGGCGGCGGAAAACTCAGCGACTATCCCGGCCCCGGCACCGGACAGGTGAAGGTCAGCGTCCTTCCCGGCGAGGGGCCGGTATCGGTGGCGGCCAAGCTGGAGGAGGCGAGGGTGGTGGCCAACGCTGACACATTTGTTGCGGCACTCGCCGCATCGGACGGAACCCTCAACCCCGGCGAATACGACTTCAAGCAGGAAATGAAGAACGAGGACGCCGTATCCGTCCTGCTCAACGAGGGACAGTCGAAGGTCATGTACGTCGCGTTGAACGCCGGCCTTCGGATCAACGAATCACTGGAGGCGATCTCGGAAGGCTCGGGGATTCCGGTGGCGCAGTTCAAGGCACTCAGCGACTCGCCCCAACAATTCGGGCTCCCGGCCAAGGCAAAGAACCTCGAGGGCTTCCTCGCGCCGGGCGAGCACCGGTTTCCGCTGGGCTCCACGCCGAAGGACATCCTGACGGAACTCGTCAAAGTCACCAAGGATGAACTGAAGTCGCAGGGCGTTACGGATCCCGTGAAGCAATACGATGTCGTCACCGTGGCAAGCATCGTGCAGGCTGAGGGTGGCCAGGCAGAATACAAAGATGTTGCCGGCGCCATTTACAACCGCCTCAAGCCCAACAACACTGAGACGGCCGGGCTGATCCAGTCCGATGCCACGGTCACCTACGGCCTGGGCCGGAAGAGTTTCCACATCGACGAAGACGAAAAGGCGGACAAGTCCAATCCGTACAACACGTACGCGATCCCGGGACTGCCCGTGGGCCCCATCGGTTCGCCGGGAAAGACGGCCATCGATGCGGCGGCCAAGCCGAAGAAGAACGACTACATGTACTGGGTGACCATCAACCTGGACACCAAGGAGACCAAGTTCTCCAAGACGCTTGAGGAGCACCAGCGTTACGTTGATCAGTACAACGTCTGGTGCGAGGCCAACCCCGGCCGTTGCGTATGAGCCGCAGGGCGGCCGTCCTCGGGCATCCGATCGGCCATTCCAAGTCTCCCGCCCTGCATTTGGCAGCGTACACGCAGCTCGGCGAGCAGATCGGCTACAGCGCCATCGACGTGACGGAGGAGTCCCTTCCGGCGTTCATGGCGTCGGTGCGGGTTGAGGCGGGCTGGCGCGGGCTTTCCGTCACCATGCCGCTCAAGAAGGCCATGGTCAGTGAAGTCGACGAAATCCGCGGCGTGGCGCGCGTGCTAGGGGTCATCAACACCGTTGTGTTCGACGGTGAAGGTGCGTCCGGCAGGCGGATCGGCTATAACACGGATGTCGCCGGCATCATCAACGCCCTGCGCAATGCCGGGGCGGTCGAAGCCCCGGCCGCCGCTGTCCTCGGCGGCGGCGGAACGGCGGCGGCCGCGGTGGCTGCCCTTCAGGAACTTGGCGCAAAATCAATTGATGTCTACGTCAGGGACACGGCCCGGGCGGCCGAGGCCAGGGCCGCGGCCGCCGGCCTTGCCCTGGAGCTCACCGTGCGCCCCATGACCGAGGCCGTCGCCGGAATGGCGGGCGCCGACGTCGTCATTTCCACGCTGCCGCCGCGGGCGGCTGACGGTATGGCCCTGGAACTGGAGCAGCGGGGCGGGTCGACGGACGGTGTCCTGCTCGACGTCGCCTACGACCCCTGGCCCAGCCGCATCGCTGCTGCCTGGCAAAGAGGCGGCGGAACAGTGGTGCCCGGACTGGAGATGCTGTTGTACCAGGCAGTTGAGCAGGTCCGCCTTTTCACGGGCCGGGAGGATGCTGCAAGCGCCGAAGTCATAGATGTGATGTGTGACGCAGTCGGGGCACCCCGACGCGTGTAGTGACCGCCAGACATGGCAGGATGGATTGTATGTTGCGTTGGTTGACTGCCGGAGAATCCCATGGTCCGGCCCTGGTCGGAATTATCGAAGGCGTGCCCGCAGGTGTTGAACTCACCAGCGGGCAGATTGCTGATGCCCTGGCGCGCCGCCGCCTCGGCTACGGCCGCGGAGCCCGGATGAAGTTCGAGCAGGACGTGGTGACCATCCTTGGCGGCGTCCGACACGGCACCACGCAGGGCGGCCCCGTCGCCGTTCAGGTGGGCAACACCGAATGGCCGAAGTGGGAGCAGATCATGTCTGCAGACCCGGTAGACGCCGAGACACTTGCGGACCAGGCCCGCAACGCTCCGCTGACCCGCCCGCGGCCCGGCCACGCAGACTTCACCGGCATGCAGAAGTACGGCTTTGATGAAGCCAGGCCCGTGCTTGAACGCGCCAGCGCCCGCGAAACTGCCACACGTGTTGCCATGGGAACAGTTGCCGCCCAGTTCCTGAAGCACCTCGGCATCGAACTCGTGAGTCACACCGTCTCCATCGCCAGCGTCACCGTCCCCGAGGGCAGGCCCCTGCCCGCCCCGGAGAACGTGATTGCGCTCGACGCCGACCCGCTCCGCTGCTTTGACCGTGAAACGTCCGACGCAATGGTCGCCGAGGTGGATGCCGCACACAAGGAAGGCGAAACACTCGGCGGAGTGGTTGAAGTGCTCGCCTACGGTCTCCCGCCGGGACTGGGGAGCTACGTCCACTGGGACCGCCGCCTCGATTCGCGCCTTGCCGCCGCCCTGATGGGCATCCAGGCGATCAAGGGCGTCGAAGTGGGCGACGGGTTCCTCACGGCTGCCAGGCGCGGATCGGCTGCCCATGACGAAATCGTCAAGGACGCCGACGGCCGGATCATCCGCACCAGCAACCGTGCCGGCGGCATCGAAGGCGGCATGAGCATCGGCGACGTCCTGCGTGTGCGGGCCGCCATGAAGCCGATCGCGACGGTTCCCCGCGCCCTGAAGACCATCGATGTCAGCACCGGCGAAGCCGCCAAAGCCCATCACCAGCGTTCCGACGTCTGTGCCGTTCCCGCCGCGGGCGTAGTGGCAGAGGCCATGGTTGCCCTGGTGCTCGCCGAAGCCGTGACCGAGAAGTTCGGCGGCGACTCCGTGGCCGAGACTGCCCGCAACATCAGGGGCTACCTCGACAACATTCCGGCGTCGCTGGACTCGATCGGACGCTAGTGCCCCTCAGTAATACACCCTCTGCCGCGGGGGAGCGGCCTGTCGTGCTCATCGGACCGATGGCGGTCGGCAAGTCGGCGATCGGGCAGCAGCTGGCACAGCAGCTCGGTGCCCCCTTTGTGGACACGGACGCCGTCATCGTCGAGAACCACGGCTCAATCGCCGACATTTTCGCCGGGCGCGGCGAGCGTGCGTTCCGGGAGATTGAGGCACGGACAGTCGCCCGCGTCGTCGAAGAGGCGACCGGAACCTCAACGGTCATTTCACTCGGTGGCGGCTCGGTTTTGGACTCCGGAACCCAGCAGCTCCTTAAGCGATGCACCGTGGTCTATCTCGAATGCGATGCGGACACCGTCGCTGCGAGGATTGCCAGGAACTCCGGCCGGCCACTCCTCGCCGGCGACGGAATCCGCCGCTGGAAGATGCTGTTTGCCACCAGGAAGCCGGTCTACGAGCGTCTCGCCGACATTGTCCTGGACGTCCGGCACGGCTCGGTGAATGAGCTGGGCCGACGGCTTGAGGCGGTCTTGTCCACCTATGCAGGCAGGGCAAAGGAACCCGGGGCGGAAAGCGGCACTCCGGAGGACTCAGTCGCGGCTGACACTGCCGCGGACAACACACGCGCGGCACACACCGCCGCGAATACTGCGGCCGGCAACATTCCGGCCGCGAAACAGGAAGTTGAAAAGTGAGCGAATCAACTGTCATCAAAGTCACCGGCGAATCCCCCGGGGACAACTACGACGTCGTAGTTGGGCGCGGCCTGCTCGGCACCCTTCCGGAACAGCTCGGGGAGCGCGTCCGACGCGTCCTGGTCATCCACCCGCGGGCACTGCGCTTGACAGGTGATGCCGTCAGGGATGAGCTGGCGGCAACAGGCTTCACTGCGCTGACCGCAGAAATCCCCGACGCCGAAGAAGGCAAGCACATCCAGGTGGCTGCGTTCTGCTGGCAGGTCCTGGGGCAGAACGACTTCACCCGCTCGGACGCCGTCGTGTCGGTCGGCGGAGGAGCCGTCACCGACGTCGCAGGCTTCGTCGCCGCGACGTGGCTCAGGGGTGTCAAAGTGATCCACATGCCCACCAGCCTGCTTGGCATGGTGGATGCCTCCGTAGGCGGCAAGACCGGTATCAACACGGCCGAAGGCAAAAACCTCGTGGGGGCCTTTCACCCGCCCGCCGCCGTCCTTGCGGACCTGGACACGCTGAACACCCTCCCGAAGAACGAGATGATCTCCGGCATGGCCGAGGTCATCAAATGCGGTTTCATTGCCGATCCCGCCATCCTCGACCTCGTGGAACAGAACACCGAAGCAGTCACGGACCCCCAGTCGGACACGCTTCGCGAACTGATTGAACGCGCCATTGCCGTGAAGGCCCGCGTCGTGTCGGAGGATCTGAAGGAATCCGGGCTCCGCGAAATCCTGAACTACGGCCATACCCTGGGCCACGCGATTGAACTCGTCGAACGCTATTCGTGGCGCCACGGTGCCGCAGTGTCAGTGGGCATGATGTTCGCTGCGGAACTGTCCCGCAGCGTGGGCAGGCTCGGCGATGCCGACGCAGACCGGCACCGCAGCATCCTCGAATCCCTCGGGCTGCCGGTGACGTACCGCCGCGACCGCTGGCAGGGCCTGCTGGACGGCATGCGCCGCGACAAGAAGTCACGCGGTGACCTGCTCCGCTTCGTGGTGCTCGACGGCATCGCCAAGCCCGGCATCCTCGACGTCCCCGACACGTCGCTGCTGTTCGCCGCCTACCAGGAGATTGCGTCCTAATGAGTGTCATCACAGGTGGAACCACTGAATGGCCCGATGGAGGTTTCCCGGGCATCAGGATCAACCCGGAACTCCTGACCCCGGAAATCACCAGCCCCGAAACATGCGCGGAGGCGCTCGGGGCTTCCATGGACCCGGCGGACCGGGTATTCGTGATGCTCGTGGAGGGCAACGCCTCTGATGCCGCTGAACTGCTGGCCGAGGCCCGGTACAAGGACCCCGAATCGTTCCGGCTGCGGGCCTTCGAGGCTGAAGTGCTGCGCGTCTCCCACCGCTATGACCCGGCCGTGGAGCTCTTCAAGCAGCTGCTCGCCGAAGTGTCTGGAACGCCCAATGAGGCACTGGTGCATCAGTGCCTGGGCAGGACGCACTTTGCTTCCGGCAACATCGGCGCGGCCGTGGAATCGTTCTCCCGGGCACTGGATCTGAGAGTCGCCCAGTCCGCCGATGCGGCCCTCATTTACTCGTCCACTGTGGCGCTGCAGCGTGCGCGGGACGTGCTCGAACTGGCCTCCTGACCGCCTGCGCAGGACGGGGCCGGCGGAGTGCGCCAGCTTGTCCGCTAGAATGGTTCTTGGATTTTTGATAAATACACGCTGGCGGGCCGAACGGCATGCTGGCCTGGCATAACCGGCTGGCAGCTAGAAGCAGTCAGATAGAAACCAGAGGAAATCAGTGGCAACCACAAACGACATCAAGAACGGAACCGTCCTGAAGCTTGAGGGCCAGCTCTGGAACATCATCGAGTTCCAGCACGTCAAGCCGGGCAAGGGCGGGGCGTTCGTGCGCACCAAGATGCGCAACGTCATGTCCGGGAAGGTCGTCGACAAGACCTTCAACGCCGGCCTCAAGATCGAAACCGCCACGGTGGACCGCCGCGATTACCAGTACCTGTACCAGGACGGCGCCGACTTCGTGTTCATGGACACGCAGGACTATGACCAGATCACCGTTTCCGGCGCCACGGTGGGCGACGCCACCAACTTCATGCTGGAAAACCAGATGGTCAACATCGCCATCCACGAAGGTACCCCGCTCTACATCGAGCTGCCGCCGAGCGTTGTCCTCGAAATCACCTACACCGAGCCGGGCCTGCAGGGCGACCGCTCCTCTGCCGGCACCAAGCCCGCCACGCTCGAGACCGGCTACGAGATCCAGGTGCCGCTGTTCGTCGAGAACAACACCAAGGTCAAGGTCGACACCCGCGACGGCAGCTACCTGGGCAGGGTCAGCGAGTAGTGAGCGCACGCGGTAAGGCCCGTAACAGGGCACTTGAGGTCCTCTTCGAGGCTGAGCAGCGCTCCGTCTCTGCTTTTGACGTGCTGCGCGCGCGGCGCGAGAGGACCGATCAGATCGTCAATCCCTACACGCTGGAAATCGTTGAGGGCGTGGTTTCACTGCAGCCTGCCATCGATGAATTCCTTGAAACGTACTCGCAGGGCTGGACCCTCGAACGCATGCCGTCCGTGGACCGGATCATCCTGCGGATCGGCGCCTGGGAGCTGCTCTACAACGACGACGTCCCCGACGGCGTCGCCGTCAGCGAAGCAGTCACACTGGCCAAGACTCTCTCAACGGATGAGTCGCCGTCGTTCATCAACGGCCTGCTGGGACGTCTCCAGCAGCTGAAGCCCTCGTTGCTGGCCTGACGCCAGCAGTGCGCAGACGCTAAAAAGCCCCGGCCGCCCGGCCGGGGCTTTTTGCTGCCCATTAATGTCCGACGGCGGCTTAATGTCCGATGGCGGCGCGCAACGCACCGAGCTCGCGCAGCTGCTGCAGCTCGTCCTGCTGGTGGGACTGGACGTCCCTGCCGCTGAGGATCCGCTGCCGGGTGAAGGCAAGCCGGGTGGCCGCTTTCACGAAGGCCTTCATCTCGGCTCCCCGATTGTAGGAACCGGCCCAGCGCACCGCCTGCCGCCTGCCGCCCGGGGTGGCCAGCATGGCCACTTCAGCCGGAGTGAACCACCCTGCGGCTGAATACTCAAGCAGCCGCTGGCGGGTGAGCCGTGTCTCGGCCACCCGCAGCACCACAATGCATCCCACGGCCAGCAGGAAGATCGGAACCTGCACCAGCACATACTGCGCCAGGAAGTCCTGTCCCATGCTGTTCCAGCGGTTGTGCAGGATCATCGCGGGGACCAGACCCACGGCAAACGCCGCAATGGACAGTCCGGAATGCCAGCGGCGTGCGGCGAAGCCCATGATCAGCCCGGTGGTCCCGGTGAAGATTGCGTGCGCGAACGGCGACATGACACCGCGCAGGAAGAAGATCTGGGCCAGGTCGCTGCCCGGGGTTGTGGATTCGGCGATGGCACGGCCGAAGTAGAGGATGTTCTCCGTGAAGGCGAAGCCGCCGGCGATGGTGAAGGCGAAGACCACGCCGTCCACCGGCCCGTCGAAGTGCTTCCGGGCGAGCAGCACCAGGAGCAGCAGGCCGAGGGACTTGGCGAATTCCTCCACGATGGGTGCCTGGACGGTGGTCATGAAATCGCGGTAGGACGCTTCGTCGGAGACGGGCGCGGCCAAGGCAAACACCGGCTGGATGAGCAGTGTGACGGCGATGGACACGGCCGCGCCCCACGTGAACGCAAACAGGAGCAATCGCTTGGGCTCCGGTTCCCAGCGGTCAATGTGGGAGACGGAAAGGAGCACCGCGCCGAGCGGGATCAGTGAGGCAACGAATCCGATGGCGAAGCCCGTTACGCCCGTGTTGGCCAGCAGGAAAGGGACCACCAGGAACAGGCTGACGAACGCGAGCACGCCTCCGCCCATCACCAGCGAGAGAACGCCGGACGACGGGCGGGCGGCCACGGTGGATGCCGATTCCGGGATGACCTGGGCTACGGATCCGCCGCTGTGTCCGGGCGCCGGTTGGTAGTTCTGCTGCTGGACATGGCCCATCCAGGTGGGGTTGGTCTGCTCATGGAACTGCCACTGCGGGTCGCCGGGGCGGTTGCCTGACGGTCCGGGACCAGGCTGGTGCGGGTTCATCGACATAGCCATGAGCCTATGTCGCGGCGTCGGGGTCGCCAAAGGCCCGAAGGCCGGATGTGACCGACGACGCTCTCAGCCCGGGGATTCAGGCAAACTCCGTGTGGTAATTTTGGAAGGCAAATGTTCCTTTTTTAATTCCGTCCCGTGAGGCGGGGAAAGGGGAGACGAGCGTTGACTCCTGTCACACAGGCACCGGTTCCGGCCAGGGTTGTTCTCAACCATGCGGATATCGACCGTGCACTCACTCGTATCGCCCATGAGATCCTCGAGGCCAACAAGGGCTCCCAGGACCTGGTGCTTCTCGGCATTCCTCGCCGCGGCTACCCGTTGGCCGTCCGGCTTGCGCAGAAAATTGCCGCCGCAGACCCTGCTGTGGACGCTGCATCCATCGTCGGACAGCTGGACGTCACCATGTTCCGCGATGATCTTTCCCACCAGCCCACCCGGCCGCCGCACCGCACCCAACTGCCGCTGACCGGAATCGACAACAAGGTTGTCGTCCTGATTGACGACGTCCTGTACTCGGGCCGCACCATCCGTGCCGCCCTGGACGCCCTCGTTGATCTGGGCCGGCCCCGCATTGTGCGCCTGGCCGTGCTGATCGACCGCGGGCACCGGGAGCTTCCCATCCGGGCAGACCATGTGGGAAAGAACCTGCCCACGTCCTCCGCCGAAAAAGTCCGTGTCCGCCTCGAGGAAACCGACTCCGTTGACGGCGAGACGGTCAACGAAGTGGTCATCGAGGCCGGCGCATGAAGCACCTGCTGTCCACGGAGAATCTGAGCCTTTCCAACGCCGTGCGCATCCTCGACACCGCCGAGGAAATGGCGGCCGTCGGCGACCGTGAGGTCAAGAAACTTCCCGCACTCCGCGGCCGCACGGTGGTCAACCTCTTCTTCGAGGATTCCACGCGTACTCGCATATCGTTCGAGGCGGCGGCCAAGCGGCTGTCCGCAGACGTAATCAACTTTGCCGCCAAGGGATCGTCGGTTTCCAAGGGGGAGTCCCTCAAGGACACTGCCCAAACGCTGTCCGCGATGGGTGCGGACGCCGTCGTGATCCGGCACTGGGCGTCAGGGGCACCGCACCGGCTCGCCGCGACCGACTGGATCGACGCCGCCGTCATCAACGCCGGTGACGGAACGCATGAGCATCCCACGCAGGCACTCCTGGACGCCTTCACCATGCGCCGGCACTGGACAAAACTCGCGGGCCTGCCCTCGACCGGCGCCGACCTTATGGGCATGCGGGTTGCCATTGCCGGGGACGTCCTGCACTCCCGCGTCGCGCGCTCCAACGTCTGGCTGCTGCGAACCCTCGGTGCCGAAGTCACGCTGGTGGCGCCGCCCACGCTGCTGCCCATCGGCGTCGAAAAATGGCCATGCAATGTCAGCTACAACATGGACGATACGCTCGAAAAGGGCGTTGACGCCGTGATGATGCTCCGCGTCCAGGGCGAACGGATGAATGCGTCATTCTTCCCCTCCACCCGGGAGTATTCGCGCCGCTGGGGCTTTGACGACAACCGGCTCCGCGCGCTGGACAGCCTCGGGCTCAAGGACACCATCATCATGCACCCCGGGCCCATGAACCGTGGCCTGGAAATTTCCGCCGCCGCCGCCGATTCGCCCCGCTCCACCGTGCTTGCACAGGTCCGGAACGGCGTGTCCGTCCGCATGGCCGCCCTGTATCTGCTGCTCTCCGGGGACACCCGCGAACCAGCCGCCACCCCTAAGGAGAGCAAATAAATGGCTGAACGTCCCGCCGTCAACGGCACAAACAGTAACGGCACCGACAGCAACGCCACCAGCGGAACCTACCTCATCCGCGGCGCATCGATCCTTGGCGCCGGAGCCGAGGACCTGCTCATCCGCGACGGAGTCATCACCGGGCGCGGCACAGACCTCTCCGACGACGGAGCCACCATCATCGACGCCGACGGCCTCATCGCGCTGCCGGGCATGGTGGACGTCCACACGCACCTGCGCGAGCCGGGCCGCGAGGACGCCGAAACCGTTGAAACCGGCACCCGGGCGGCTGCGCTGGGCGGCTTCACCGCTGTGCACGCCATGGCCAACAGCACCCCGGTGGCCGACACGGCGGGGGTCGTGGAGCAGGTCCACAGCCTGGGCCGCGCCGCAGGCTGGGTGGACGTCCGTCCGGTCGGTGCTGTCACCGTCGGCCTGGCGGGGGAGCAGCTGGCCGAACTCGGTGCCATGGCCGACTCCCGCGCCCAGGTCCGCATGTTCTCCGACGACGGCATCTGCGTCCACGATCCCGTCCTCATGCGCCGCGCCCTCGAATACGTCAAGGCGTTCGACGGCGTCGTGGCCCAGCATGCGCAGGAACCCCGCCTCACCGCCGGGGCACAGATGAACGAAGGCGAGGTCTCCGCAGTCCTCGGGCTGACCGGATGGCCGGCCGTCGCCGAGGAAAGCATCATCGCCCGCGACGTCCTGCTGGCCCAGCACGTGGGCTCCAGGCTCCATGTCTGCCATGTGTCCACCGCAGGGTCCGTGGAGATCATCCGCTGGGCCAAGGGCCGCGGCATCAACGTCACCGCTGAGGTGACGCCGCACCACCTCCTGCTCACCGACGAACTGGTCCGCAGCTATGACCCTGTCTACAAGGTTAACCCGCCGCTGCGGACCGATGCAGACGTCCAGGCCCTGCGTGCCGCCCTCGCAGACGGCACCATCGACGTCGTCGGCACCGACCACGCCCCGCACCCCAGCGAGCACAAGGAATGCGAATGGGCGCAGGCCGCCCTGGGGATGACCGGGCTGGAGACGGCACTGTCCGTTGTCCAGCACGCCATGATCGAATCCGGCCTGATGACCTGGTCCGACTTCGCCCGGGTCACCTCCATTGCGCCGGCCGCCATCGGCCGCCTCGAAGACCAGGGGCGCCCCCTGGAGGAAGGCGAGCCCGCGAACCTCATCCTCGTGGACCCGGCCGCACGCTGGACCGTGGACCCGTCCGCCATGGCGACGATGGGACGCAACTCCCCGTTCTCCGGCATGGAACTTCCGGGCAAGGTGGTGGCAACGTTCTTCAAGGGCCACCCCACGGTTCTCGAGGGCCATCTCAACACGCCGTACCGCTACCCGGCGGACGTGCCGGCAGCAGGCACGGCGGCAGGAAACTGATGGAAAAAGTCCTCCCCGGACTGGCCATGCTGGCCGTCGCGGCCGTCGTCTTTGCCCTCATCGGCATGGGATGGCGCAGCCGCCTCCGGCGCCAGTCGGACATCGAGCAGCTGCCGGCCGTGCCCCCGGAACTGGGTGCGCCGCTCGTCGCCGCTGATGGCCAGTACGTCGCGTCCACGACCGCCGGCGACTGGCTCGACAGGATTGCCGTGCACGACCTCGGAATCCGCACCAATGCCCGACTCACCGTGCATCCGGAGGGCGTGTTGATGGACCGGTCAGGTGCGCCGGCTCTCTTCATCCCGACGGCCAGGCTGTCGGGAATCCGCCAGGACAGCGGCATGGCCGGCAAGTTCGTCGAGAAGGACGGGCTGCTGGTCCTGAGCTGGACTCTCGGAGCCCACCAGCTGGACACCGGCTTCCGCACCCGCAGAGCCGCGGACAAGCCGGCCCTCCTCCAAACTCTTCAGGAATTGATCTCTGCAGGCCCTCAGACAGATGCCCATAGTGGAAAGTAATACAGTGACGGACAACAACACAGCAAGCTCCACCCCGGCCGCCCTGGTGCTCGAAGACGGCCGCATCTTCCGCGGCAGCAGCTACGGCGCCCAGGGCGCCGCCCTCGGCGAGGCGGTCTTTGCCACCGGCATGACCGGCTACCAGGAGACCATCACGGATCCGTCCTACGCCCGCCAACTGGTGGTGCAGACGGCGCCGCACATCGGCAACACCGGCGTGAACAGCGAAGACGCCGAGTCCCGCCGCATCTGGGTGGCCGGCTACATCGTCCGCGACGCCGCCCGCCGCCCGTCCAACTGGCGCTCAGAGCGCAGTCTCGACGACGAACTCGTGGAGCAGGGCATCGTGGGCATCCAGGGCGTGGACACCCGGGCCATCACCCGCCACCTGCGCGAGCACAAGACCATGCGCGCCGGCATCTTCTCCGGCGAGGCGGCCCAGGCCACGGACAAGGAACTGCTCGACGCCGTGCTGGCCAGCGCGCCGATGGAAGGCGCCCGGCTGGCCGAGGAAGTCAGCATCGACGAGGCCTACGTCGTGGAGCCCAAGGATTACGGCTGGGAAGGCGATGCCCGGTTCAGCATCGCCGCAATCGACCTCGGCATCAAAGCCATGACGCCCATCCGCTTCGCCGAACGCGGCGTCCGCGTCCATGTGCTGCCCGCCACCGCCACCATCGAGGACGTCAAGGCCGTCAACCCGGACGGGTTCTTCATGTCCAACGGCCCCGGCGACCCCGCCACGGCCGACACCCAGGTCAAGCTGCTCCGTTCCGTGCTGGACGAGAAGCTGCCGTACTTCGGCATCTGCTTCGGCAACCAGATCCTGGGCCGGGCATTGGGCTTCGGCACGTACAAGCTCAAGTACGGCCACCGCGGCATCAACCAGCCGGTCATGGACCGCCGCACCGGAAAGGTGGAGATCACGTCGCAGAACCACGGCTTCGCCGTCGACGCGCCCCTTGACGGCCCCACTACCGCACCGGAGGAGCGCTTCGGCCGGGTCGAGGTCAGCCACATCAGCCTGAACGACGACGTCGTTGAAGGCCTCGCGTGCCTCGACATCCCGGCGTTCTCGGTCCAGTACCACCCTGAAGCCGCGGCCGGTCCGCACGACGCCGCCTACCTGTTCGACCGCTTCATCGACCTGATGGAAGGCACGCGGGACGGCCGCAGCGCCAACCTGTCGGAGAAGCCCGCTGACGATCAGAACACCACCGATTCCAAGACTGAGGACAAGAAGTAATGCCCAAGAGAACTGACCTTAAGAGCGTCCTGGTCATTGGTTCCGGCCCGATCGTGATCGGCCAGGCCGCCGAATTCGACTACTCCGGCACCCAAGCCCTTCGCGTCCTCAAGGAGGAGGGCCTGCGGGTCATCCTCGTCAACTCCAACCCGGCAACCATCATGACGGACCCCGAGTTCGCGGACGCCACCTACATCGAGCCCATCACCCCCGAGGTGGTCGAAAAGATCATCGCCAAGGAACGGCCCGACGCCGTGCTGCCCACCCTGGGCGGCCAGACGGCCCTCAACACGGCCATCGCGCTGGACAAGAACGGCGTGCTGGAAAAGTACAACGTCGAACTGATCGGCGCGAACATCGCTGCGATCGAACTCGGTGAGGACCGCGAAAAGTTCAAGGGCGTAGTGGAGCGCTGCGGGGCGGAGTCAGCCCGCAGCCACATCATCCACACCATGGACGAGGCACTGAAGGCGGCCGACGACCTCGGCTACCCCATGGTGGTCCGCCCGTCCTTCACCATGGGCGGCCTGGGCTCCGGCCTCGCCTACAACGAAGACGACCTCCGCCGGATCGTCGGCCAGGGCCTGCAGTACAGCCCCACCAGCGAGGTGCTCCTCGAAGAGAGCATCCTCGGCTGGAAGGAATACGAACTCGAAATGATGCGGGACAAGAACGACAACGTCGTTGTCGTCTGCTCCATCGAAAACTTCGACCCGGTCGGCGTCCACACCGGTGACTCCATCACGGTGGCCCCGGCCCTGACCCTCACGGACCGCGAATACCAGCGGCTCCGCGACATCTCCATCGCCGTCATCCGCGAAGTGGGCGTCGACACCGGCGGATGCAACATCCAGTTCGCCATCGAACCGGACACGGGCCGCGTGGTGGTCATCGAGATGAACCCGCGCGTGTCCCGCTCCTCGGCCCTGGCGTCCAAGGCCACCGGCTTCGCCATCGCCAAGATCGCCACCAAGCTCTCCCTCGGCTACACGCTGGACGAGATCCCGAACGACATCACGCAGAAGACCCCCGCGTCCTTCGAGCCCACCCTGGACTACGTCGTGGTCAAGGTCCCGCGGTTCGCCTTCGAGAAGTTCCCAGCGGCCGACCCCACACTGACCACCACCATGAAGTCCGTCGGCGAGGCCATGGCCATGGGCCGCAACTTCACCGAGGCCCTGCAGAAGGCGCTGCGGTCGCTGGAGCAGAAGGGCTCGCAGCTGGACTTCAGCTCCGTCCCGGAATGGGAAGTTCCGGAGCTCATCGAAAAGGCCAAGCGTCCCACCACGGAGCGCCTGCACCAGGTCCAGCGGGCGCTGCTCGGCGGCGCCAGCGTGGAGGAGCTCTACGAAGCCACCAAGATCGATCCGTGGTTCCTTGACCAGCTCCAGCTGCTGAACGAGATCTCCCGCGAGATCCGCCAGTCCGGTGCCCTGACCCAAGAGATGCTCCAGCGCGCCAAGCGCCACGGCTTCTCCGACGAGCAGATCGGTGCCCTGACGTACAACTCGGAGGCTGTGGTCCGCGGAGTCCGGCAGGCGCTCGGCATCCGCCCGGTCTACAAGACCGTGGACACCTGCGCCGCCGAGTTCGCCGCCTACACCCCGTACCACTACTCCTCGTACGACGAGGAGGACGAGGTGGCGCTGCACTCCAAGCCATCCATCCTGATCCTCGGCTCCGGCCCGAACCGCATCGGCCAGGGCATCGAGTTCGACTATTCCTGCGTCCACGCCTCCATGGCGCTGCGCAAGGCCGGCTACGAGACCGTCATGGTCAACTGCAACCCGGAAACCGTCTCCACTGACTACGACGTCTCCACCCGCCTGTACTTCGAGCCGCTCACGCTGGAGGACGTCCTCGAGGTCATCGCCGCCGAGGAACGAACCGGCGGCGTGATGGGCGTGTTCGTCCAGCTCGGCGGCCAGACTCCGCTGAAGCTCGCCCAGCAGCTGGCCGACGCCGGCGTGCCCATCCTCGGCACCTCACCGGAAGCGATCGACCTCGCCGAGCACCGCGGCGCCTTCGCCCGCGTGCTGGACGAAGCCGGGCTCATCTCCCCGAAGAACGGCACCGCCGTGTCCTTCGATGACGCCAAGAAGATCGCGGACGAAATCGGCTACCCGGTTCTGGTCCGCCCGTCTTACGTCCTCGGCGGCCGGGGCATGGAAATCGTCTACGACGAGCCCAACCTGTCCCGCTACATCGCCAACGCCACGGAGATCACCCCGGACCACCCGGTGCTGATCGACCGGTTCCTCGAAGACGCTGTCGAGATCGACGTCGATGCCCTCTTCGACGGCAAGGACATGTACCTGGGGGGCATCATGGAGCACATCGAGGAGGCCGGCATCCACTCCGGCGACTCCGCGTGCGTACTGCCTCCCATCACTTTGGGAGGCAACGTCCTGGAGCGCGTCCGGACGGCCACCCGGGCGATTGCCGAGGGCGTGGGCGTGCGCGGCCTGATCAACATCCAGTTCGCACTGGCGTCGGACGTCCTGTACGTCCTGGAAGCTAATCCGCGGGCCTCGCGCACAGTACCGTTCGTCTCGAAGGCCACCGGCGTGCAGATGGCAAAGGCGGCCGCCCTCATCGGCACCGGCGTCACCATCAACCAGCTCCGGAGCGCCTACAAGATGCTCCCGGAAACCGGTGACGGCTCCACGCTGCCGCTGGACGCGCCTGTTTCGGTCAAGGAAGCGGTCCTGCCGTTCAGCCGTTTCCGCACCCCGGAGGGCACGGTGGTTGACTCGCTGCTCGGACCCGAGATGCGCTCCACCGGCGAGGTCATGGGCATCGACAAGCACTTCGACACCGCCTTCGCCAAGAGTCAGGCAGCAGCAAACAACGCGCTGCCCACGGAAGGCAAGATCTTCGTCTCCGTGGCGAACCGGGACAAGCGCTCGGTGATCATGGGCGTCAAGCGGCTCTCCGACCTTGGCTTCGAAATCGTCTCCACGGGCGGAACCGCCGATGTCCTGCGCCGCAACGGCATCCAGGCCACCCCGGTGCGCAAGGTTGCGGAGGGCAGCAGCGCCGAAGGTGAAGGCACCATCGCCGACCTCGTCATCGCAGGTGAAATCGACATGGTGTTCAACACCCCGTCCGGCGGCGAGGCCCGCAGCGACGGCTACGAACTCCGGGCAGCGGCCACGTCCATCGGCATCCCGTGCATCACCACGGTTGCCGAGTTCAACGCCGCCGTGCAGGCCATCGAAGCACTGCGCACGTACGAATGGTCCGTCACCAGCCTGCAGGAGCATGCCGCGGCCCTTGTGGCTTCACAGAATGCGGCCTCGCAGAAGGCCACACAGAATGCCTGAGGCAGGACCTGTTGGGCCCGTCGCCGGCCGGGAGCCCTTCGGCTCCCGGCTCGGCCGGGCCATGGCTGACCGCGGCCCCCTCTGCGCGGGCATCGATCCGCACCCGGCGCTGCTGAACGCTTGGGGGCTGAACGACGACGCCGCAGGGCTCGAGCGCTTCTCGCTGACGGTCCTGGAGGCCGTGGGTTCCCTCGCTGCCGCGGTGAAGCCGCAGGTGGCGCTCTACGAGCGCCACGGTTCCGCCGGGATGGCAGCCTTGGAGCGCACCCTCGAAGCGGCCGCGGATGCCGGGGTCCTGACCATCGCGGATGCCAAACGCGGCGATATCGGCTCCACCATGGCCGCGTACGCTGACGCCTGGCTCCGGGACGGCTCGTCGCTCGCTGCCGACTCAGTGACGCTGAGCCCCTACCTGGGCTTCGAATCACTCCGCCCGGCGCTGGACCTCGCGGCAGACTACGGCCGCGGCGTGTTTGTCCTGGCGCTCACCTCCAACCCGGAGGGGGCGTCGGTCCAGCACGTGGGCGGCAGCGACTCTGTTGCCCGACGGATCGTGCAGGCTGCTGCCGGCGAAAACGGGCGGTATGAAGGGCCCCTTGGCTCCGTCGGACTCGTCGTCGGCGCTACGGTGGGAACGGCCCTTGCGGACCTGGACCTGGATCTGGGCGCGGTCCGCGGGCCGATCCTGGCCCCGGGACTGGGTGCACAGGGCGCCACTCCGGCGGATCTGCGGCGAACTTTCGGCGCTGCCTACCCCCAGGTTCTCGGAACGTCGAGCCGGGACATCCTCAAGGCAGGTCCCGGCGTCCGGGAGCTGACGGACGCTGCAGCCCGCACGCTGGACGGGCTGCGCGCCCAATAGTCCATTGATTTCTGCCGCCGCCGAGGAGTAGGTTCAGGACAAGTCCAACGGCCTCGGCCGTGGATCCATTTGGCTACCCCCGGGGGATCACCGTGACTTTGCGACCCTTGTCAGCCCAGGAACGTTCCGATGCGCTGAAGAAAGCCGCCGCAGCAAGGGCAACCAGGGCCGCCGCCAAGGAGAGGCTTAAAGCCGGCGACCTGTCCATCGCCGAAGTGCTGGACTCCGGAGGCAGCGAGGAGGCGATCGCGCGCATGCGCGTGTCCGAACTGCTCGAGGCCCTGCCGGGCATCGGAAAGGTCCGGGCGGCCGCCATCATGGAGGCCGTGGGCATCGCAGCTTCGAGGAGGGTGCGGGGACTGGGCGTGCACCAGCGCCGGGCGCTGGTAGATTTTATGAACGAGAAATAGATTCATCCGAACAGAGTCATCTGAAGACCGCCCAAAGGAATACGTGAGCAAGAAACCCGGACTGACAGTCCTCGCTGGTCCCACGGCTGTTGGCAAAGGCACCGTGTCCACCTATATCCGGGACAACTACCCGGAGGTATGGCTGTCGGTTTCAGCTACGACCCGTGCTCCGCGGCCGGGTGAAATCGATGGAGTGCACTACTACTTCAAGTCCAAGGAGGAGTTCGAGTCCCTGGTGGCTGCCGGCGAATTCCTGGAGTGGGCGGTGGTGCATGGGGAGAACACCTACGGCACGCTGAAGAGCACGGTGAAGCAGGCCATCGCCGAAGGCCGCTCCGTGCTGCTGGAGATCGATCTGCAGGGAGCGCGGCAGGTGAAGCAGGCTCTGCCGGATGCACAGTTCGTGTTCCTGGCACCACCCAGCTGGGAAGAATTGGTGCGCCGTCTGGTGGGCCGCGGCACGGAATCGGCCGAGGAACAGCAGCGGCGGCTGGAAACCGGTAAAGTAGAGCTTGCTGCTGAACCGGAGTTCGACCACACCGTCATTAATGACGACGTTCGCCGGGCAGCGGACGAGCTTGTTTCACTCATGGGGCTGACCCCGCACCCGCGCTAGCCGCAGAAGCCATCAGCCCGTTAGAAATTTGGAGAATTCGTGTCCACGAACCTTGAAGGCATCATCAACCCGCCGATCGATTCGCTGCTCAAGGCAGCCGATTCCAAGTACGGCCTGGTGATCTTCGGTGCCAAGCGTGCACGTCAGATCAACGCTTACTACGCCCAGCTCCACGAGGGCCTGTTCGAGTACGTCGGCCCGCTGGTCGACACCAAGCTGAACGAGAAGTCGCTGTCGATCGCCCTGCGCGAGATCAACGAAGGCAAGCTGGTCTCCACGCCGATCGAGGCTTCCGAGTAACGTTCGCAGAGTAAAACAGACTGCTTGGTGACGGAGATCACGTGCGCATAGTCCTCGGAGTCGGGGGAGGGATTGCCGCCTACAAGGTGGCATCGCTCCTCCGGCTTTTTACTGAAGCCGGCCATGACGTCACCGTCATCCCCACTGAGGCCGCCACCCGGTTTGTCGGTGTGGCAACCTGGGAGGCGCTTTCCGGGAATCCGGTCAGCAACAGCGTCTTCGACGACGTTCCTCTGGTGAATCATGTCAGGCTGGGCCATGAGGCGGACCTGATCGTCGTTGCCCCTGCCACGGCCGACCTTCTGGCCCGCGCCGCAACCGGCCAGGCCAACGACCTCCTCACCAACACGCTGCTGATGGCCCGCGGGCCGGTGCTCTTCGCGCCGGCCATGCACACCGAGATGTGGCAGCACGCTGCCACGCAGGCCAACGTGGAAACCCTCCGCAGCAGGGGAGTCACCGTGCTGGAGCCGGCCAGCGGCAGGCTGACCGGCTCCGATTCCGGTCCCGGCCGCCTGCCGGAACCTGAGGCGATCTTCGACGCTGCCTTGGCACTGGCCGACGGACTCCGTGACGCCGGCACCGGCGAATCCGAAGGCATTTTCCCGCTGGCCGGCCGGACCGTGACCATCAGTGCCGGCGGAACGCGTGAGCCCCTGGACCCGGTGCGGTTCCTGGGCAACCGTTCCTCCGGAAAGCAGGGGGTCGCCTTGGCCGCCGCGGCGCGCGACGCCGGAGCCACTGTACGGCTCGTGGCCGCCCACATGGAGGTTCCCGCTCCGGCGGGTGTGGAACTGATCGAGGTCGAAACAGCTCTGCAGCTCCGGGAAGCCATGCTGTCGGCGGCAGCCGGCTCCGACGTCGTCATCATGGCTGCGGCTGTAGCGGACTTCCGCCCGGCGGACGTTTCCGGCACCAAAATCAAGAAACGGGATGACCACACCGACCCCGTCATCACGCTGGTCCGGAACCCCGATATCCTCCACGAACTCGTTGCGGTCCGCGACGACGCCGGAACCAGCCAGCTCGTGGTCGGGTTTGCCGCCGAAACCGGTGATGCCCACGGTGACGTCCTCGAATACGCCGAGGCGAAGCTTAAGCGCAAGGGCTGCGACCTCCTGGTTGTCAACCATGTCGGCGCGGACAAGGTCTTCGGCCAGGACCACAACTCGGTGGTCATCCTTTCCCGGGGCGGTGCCGAACCCCAGTCGGCGTCCGGCTCCAAGCATGACGTCGCCGCCGTCGTCATAGACCGCATCAGCGCCGAGCTGAGCAGGGTCTTCCCGCGAACCTGACGGGCGTAAGCAACGTCTCCTTAGCATGGGGACACACGCTGCCGTCCGGCCGATTGCCAACCAGTAAGGTAGTTGAGTGACTTTACCGCTGCACATTCCTGAATCCCACGGGTCCGTACCCTCCGCGCTCCGGCTCTTCACGTCCGAGTCGGTGACTGAAGGCCACCCGGACAAGATCTGTGACCAGATCAGCGATGCGATCCTCGACGCCCTGCTGGACAAGGATCCGGAGTCGCGCGTCGCCGTGGAAACCATGGCCACCACCGGCCTGGTCCACGTGGCCGGTGAAGTGACCACCGACGCCTACGTTGAAATCCCGCAGATCGTCCGAGAGACCATCCTGGGCATCGGTTACGACTCCTCTGCCAACGGCTTCGATGGTGCCCGCTGCGGCGTCTCCGTTTCCATCGGCCAGCAGTCGAACGACATTGCCGGCGGGGTGTTCAACTCGCTGGAAGCAAGGGAAGGCCGCCAGGAAGACGACTACGATCTCCAAGGCGCCGGGGATCAGGGCCTCATGTTCGGCTATGCCAGCGACGAGACGCCGTCCTACATGCCCGTGCCGATCTGGATCGCCCACCGGCTGTCCGAGCGGCTCACCGAGGTCCGCAAGAGCGGTGAACTTGCCTACCTCCGGCCGGACGGCAAGACCCAGGCAACGATCGGGTACGACGGCGACCGCCCCGTCTCGGTCGAAACCATCGTGATCTCCAGCCAGCACGCCGAGGGCTTCAGCCTCGACCAGCTCCGCGCTGACCTCGCCTCGCACGTCATCGATCCGGTGCTTGCCGTCGCGAACCTGGACATCTCCCGCACGGCCAACATCCTTAATCCTGCCGGGGCGTTCGTCATCGGCGGCCCAGTCGGTGATGCCGGCCTCACAGGCCGCAAGATCATTGTTGACACCTACGGCGGCATGGCCCGCCACGGCGGCGGCGCGTTTTCGGGCAAGGACCCGTCGAAGGTTGACCGTTCGGCAGCCTACGCCATGCGCTGGGTGGCCAAGAACGTGGTGGCCGCCGGGCTGGCCAAGCGGGCAGAAATCCAGATCGCCTACGCGATCGGCCAGGCCCGCCCTGTCGGCACATACGTGGAGACGTTCGGGACCGAGACCGTGGATCCGGCCAAAATCAGCGCCGCAATCGCGGAGATCTTCGACCTCCGGCCCCGCGCCATCATCGACGCTCTCGACCTCAAGCGCCCCATTTACGCCAAGACTGCCGCGCACGGACACTTCGGCCGCGATGATCCGGACTTCACTTGGGAGCGGCTGGACCGCGTGGACGACCTCAAGGCCTACTTCAACGCCTGAGCCGCCGGCCTGAACGCCGCCGGCCGCCTGGAATGTCCTACCCACGTGCTTGGCTGGTGATTTCTTCAGGACGGAGGGAGGCGCAGTGGGTCTGAACAACGCAGTCGGTTTTAGCAACACGGCTTTTAGCAGCATGGCATCCGGCAGCATGGCACCGAGCACCATGGGTTCGAATAGCAGCGCCGCCGGCCAGCCCATCGCAGGCGAGCCGCAACAGCTGTCCCTGCTGCAGGGATTTCCGGCCAGCGGCCGGACTGCGCCGGGACCGCCCCTGGCCGCTGACCTTCCGGTGGCACGCGTCCTCATCGAGTCGTCGCTCCCGCACCTGGACCGGCCCTTCGACTACAGCGTGCCCGCAGAGCTGGACGACGCCGCCGTGCCCGGGGTGCGGGTCAAAGTGAAGTTCAGCGGGCAGGAACTCAGCGGTTATCTTCTTGAGCGGATTGCCGAGTCGGACGCCGGCCACTCCCTGGTGCCGCTGTACAAGGTGGTTTCTCCCGTTGCCGTCCTGACGCCCGGCCTCCAGAAGCTCGCGAGCCAGGTCGCCGCACGCTATGCGGGGACGGTCAGCGACGTCCTGCGGGTCGCCATACCGCCCCGCGTGGCCAAGGTTGAGAAGGAGCTGGCAGGCGGGGAACCCGCACCGCAACCCGCCCCTGGCGCGGGGGCGGAGTCCCCTCCTGCGGCTGCCCCCGCCGCCGCCGGCCATGCGTGGGAGGAGTACCGGAACGGCAGTGCATTCCTCCGCCATCTGAGATCCGGCGGATCTCCGCGTGCCGTGGTCAGCGCCCTGCAGGGGTTCGGCCCGCGCGGCTGGCCGCAGCTCCTCGCCCAGGCCGTCGCGGCTGTGCGGCACTCCGGGCGCGGCGCCGTGGTTGTCCTGCCGGACTACCGCGACCTTGACCGGGTCCAGGCAGCACTGGAGGAGCTCCTTCCAGTCTCCGACATCGCCCGGCTGACTGCCGACGACGGCCAGACCCCGCGCTACCGCAGCTACCTCCGCGTCCTCAACGGAACGGCCGGCGTCGCTGTGGGCACGCGCTCGGCGGCGTACGCGCCGGTGCGGAACCTCGGTCTCGTGGTGTGCTGGGACGACGGCGATGATCTCCACATCGAGCAGCGTTCACCGTACGCCCACACGAGGGAGGTGCTGCTTCTGCGGGCCGAACAGGAAGGCGCCGCCTGCCTGCTGGCCGGCCACAGCCGCAGCACCGAGGCCCAGCGCCTCGTGGAGGCGGGCTGGGCCATGCCTGTCGAAGCCGAACGTCCCGTGGTCCGCAGGAGCGTTCCGCGCGTCCTCAATACCGCCGACAGCTTCGAGCAGGAGCGCGACCCCCTGGCCCGGATTGCACGGCTGCCCGGAGCGGCGTGGCGGACGGCGAAGGAAGGCCTGGAACGCGGGCCCGTCCTGGTCCAGGTCGCCCGCTCCGGCTACGCGCCGTCCCTCCTCTGCGACACCTGCCGGGAGCCGGCCCGCTGCCCGTCCTGCCAGGGTCCGCTGGCGGTTGCCGGGGCCTCCGGCAGCTCCGCTGTGCCTCAATGCCGGTGGTGTTCAACCCCGGCACCGGCGTGGCGCTGCAGCCACTGCAACAGCACCCGGCTGCGCCGCGGAGCCACGGGGGTGCTCCGCACGGCCGAGGAACTGGGGAGGGCCTTCCCCGGCAAAGCCGTGGTGACGTCCTCAGGAGACCACGTCAAGGCGACCGTTTCGGCTGCGGGGTCGCTCGTGGTGGCCACGGTCGGCGCCGAGCCCGTCGCTGACGGAGGGTACGCCGCCGCCCTGCTGCTCGACGGCGATTCCCTGCTGCGGCGGGAGAACCTGCGGGCAGGGGAGGACGCCGTGCGGCGCTGGTTCAATGCCGCGGCCCTCGTCCGGCCCGCGGCGGAGGGCGGCGTCGTGGTCATTACCGCCGACGACACGGCCGGGGTAGGTGCGCTCCTGCGCTGGGACGCCGCAGGCCATGCACACCGTGAACTGGCGCTGCGGACCGAACTCCGGCTGCCCCCGGCCGTCCGCGTGGCCTCAGTGACAGGCGGGCGAACCGCCGTCGGGCATTTCACGTCGTCCGTCACTGCCCTCCTGGCGGCGGAAGGAGTGGAGCTGCGGGTAGCCGGACCCGCGCCGCTGCTGCCGGGCCAACTCCCCGGGGCAGGGAAAACGGCAGCCGGCGCCGCCGGTGAGGACGTCCGCACCCTGCTGTTCATCCCGTACGGCCAGGCCGGCACCGTGACCAGGATTCTCCGGTCCGTGAAGGCCGCCAGTGCCGCGAAACGCACCGACGATCCTGTGCAGCTGCGGCTCGACGGCGTGGACGTGCTCTAGCGACGCAGCCTGGTTCGTGGCATACCCGCTGGCCTGCCCCTCAGGGCCATGACCTCGGCCGCTACGTCCACCAGCTGCCGTGCCGAGGCGTCCCAGCTGAAGTCACCGGCCCGGGCAACCGAACGCCGTGACACGTCCTTCCAGTGCCCGACGTCGTCGAGGCTGCGGGCCGCGGCGGCGAACGCAGCTGCCGAATCGGGGTCCACATATGTTGCGGCGTCAGCGCCCACCTCTCGGAAGATCGGGGTGTCGCTGGCAATGACCGGGGTGCCGAGCGCCATGGCCTCGACGAGGGGAAGGCCGTAGCCTTCCGCCTTCGACAAGCTGACAAGGGCGGTGGTGCGTTTGAGCAGAGCGGTGTATTCCTCGTCGGTGACGCCGTTGTGGAAGACCACCTTCGCGCCTGCCGGTACCAGCGCCTCCAGGTCGGCGCGGCGCTGCGGCGTGATCCGGCTGAGCAGGTGCAGCGTGTACTCGGGCAGTTCCGCCATCCCGGCAAGCATGGTCTCAACGTTCTTGTACGGCATGAAGGAGCCCATGTAGAGCAGGGTCTTCTCCGCTCCCGCATCCGGGTCGCGCGGGAGCTGGGCGGGCTGCGGCGCGTTGCCGACGATCCGCACCGGACGGTGCGTGAGCCGGTACTTGGCCATGAGCGCTTCGGTGGTGCGGCTGATGGTGGCAACCACGTCCGCGCGGTTCAGCAGGAGCCGCTGGGGCCAGAACGCCTTGTGGTACAGCCTCCACAGGAGCCGGACAGGCACCGGGAGGAAGCCGGGAGGGGCAGGGTGCTCGTAATAGATCAGATCGTGCAGCGTCAGTACCAGCCCGTACTTCCGCCCCCACGTACCCATGGTCTGCATGGGGCACACCACCACGTCGGCGTCCAGTTCGTTGACCTTCCTGGCCACGAAAAGTTCCAGGGGGGACAGCGGGCTGTTGATCAGCGTGAACGGCACGTCCGGGAGCAGGGCGAGTTGCCGGGGGTCGCTGATAAGCATTGAGACGTCTGCGATTTTCGAGGTTGCGGCGATGAGGCTCGCACCGTAGCGGCTGATGCCGTCATGGTGGTCCGTCCGGGTGAAACGCGCGTCGATGACAATTTTCACGCGGGATGGTCCTTAAGGAAGCGGCGGATGAACCCAGCGGCAGGTTCCGGCGTTTCGTAGTGGATGAGATGACCGACGCCGGGAATCACCTCCAGCGTGCCGTCCGGAAGGAGCCCGGCGAGTTTGTGCTGGTCCCGGAGCAGGGCGATTTCATCCTTTTCCCCGGCCACCAGCAATACCGGCAGTCGCAGTTTGGCTGCCACTTCGGCAACGTTGCTGCTGACGGACGCGGTGAACGATTCCAGCAGGCTCTCACGGTTGGCAAACGCACTAAAGTAGGCGTGATGCTGGCCATGGATGAACCGGAGGAGGTCCTTGTCTTTGGTTTTCGCCATGGCCACGCTCATGACCCTGACGATGAGCGGGCTGCGCAGCAGGAGAAGTCCCAAGGGGCGGGGGAGACGGGCGGAAAGCCGGTAGTACAGCACCGCGAGCCGGGTCATGAGGCCTTTGGGTCCCTCCAGGGCCGGCGCCGCAATCGGATTGATGAGGATCAGCGGGCGGACAGCCAGCGGATGATCCGCCACAAAGTGGGCAGCGATGATCGAACCGAAGGAGTGCCCCAGCAAGACGGTGTCCGGACCCAACCCCAGAGCCTCCATGAAGTCGCTGATGAACTGTCCGTAGCGGCGCACGCTGTGTTCGCCGTCGACGAAGGCTTCCGAGCTGCCGAACCCAGGGAGGTCCGGCATGATCAGGCGCATTTCGGGCAGCTGGTCCGCCACCCGCAGCAGCCCGTGGTGGTCGCCGCGGAACCCGTGGATGACCAGGATGGTGCGGGTCTCCGGGGTTGTCTGGACGGGCTCGTACGTCCAGTACGCCACCCTGCTGCCCCGGAGGTCCACGTCAGAGGCCGTGGTCCGGGCAGCGAGCCTGCTGCTGAAGAGGGACGGCGAGGTTGACGGCCCGGAGTCTGCTGTTTTCATTGCTGGAGTGGTCCTAGTTGACGTTGTCGGGATGGGAGCCGGTACGGTGGCCGCGGTCAAGACCGGCGATGTCCGCCATGTCCAGCTCGGACAGCTCGAATCTGAAGACGTCCAGGTTCTGGCGGATCCGGTCCCAGGAGCTTGCCTTCGGGATGGCGACGTTTCCCAGCTGCAGGTGCCACCGCAGAATGATCTGGGCCGCCGTGACCTTGTGCTCGGCGGCGAGCGCGAGGATGTCGGGGTCCTCCAGCACCTGCCCGCGGCCCAGCGGGCTCCAGGCTTCCGTCAGAATGCCCAGCTCGCGGTGCTTTTCCCTCAGCTCCTTCTGCTGCAGCCAGGGATGAAGCTCGATCTGGTTGACGGCGGGTACCACTTCGGCGCTGTCCAGCAGGCGGTCCAGATGCTGCGTCTGGAAGTTGCAGACGCCAATGGCCCGCACCTTTCCCTCCCGGTAGAGCGTTTCAAGCGCACGGTACGTTTCCTGGAACAGGCCGCGCTTCGGGCAGGGCCAGTGGATCAGGTACATGTCCACGTACTCCAGGCCAAGGTTGATCATTGACCGGTCGAAGGCCCGGAGCGTGGCATCGTAGCCATGGTCGTCGTTCCAGACCTTGGTCGTAATGAACAGGTCTTCCCGCGAGGTTGGCGCGGCGGCTTCTCCCGAGCCTCCGCGCATGGCTTCCACGCCGTACAGCGAAACGATTCCGCGTGCCACACCCGATTCGTTGCCGTACATCGCGGCCGTGTCGAAGTGCCGGTATCCCGCTTCCAGGGCCATGGTTACCAGCTTCGCTGTTTCGTCCCGCGGAACCTTGTAGAGCCCGAATCCCAACTGGTCGATCAGCACGCCGTTGTTCAGGCTGAGCCGGGGTGAGGTAGTCATGGTTATGACTCTACCGATATGGCTAAGCAGGATTGCAGAAGAGAGGCGTTTCAGGCGTGCCACGTTAAGGGATATGGGGCAGCCACGGACTGGTCCCGTGGACAGGGCGTGGTGACCTGGCGGGCTACGGCTCGGTTCCCGCGTTCGGCGTGCTGGTCGAGGCGTTGGCCTCATCGGCCTGGGGATGCCGCCGACGACTCGCCAGCAGGAACGGCACCGCAATCAACTGGATTGCGCCACCGATCGCCAGTGAGCCGTGATAGCCGTATATATCGGCCGACCGGCCGAGCAGCGGCTGCACCACCACGCCACCGCTTGATCCAACGAGCGAGTCGAAGCTCAGCACTGTGGCCCGCTGCTTTGAAGCGATCATGTCGTTCAGGTAGGCCTGCCGGACCGGGGTGCCCGCCGAGGCAATCACGGCCCAGAGCGCCAGCAGCACCAGCGCCACCCAGAACACCTGGATGAACCCGAGCATGACCAGAATCAGCGCGCTCACGACGCTGGTCAGGATCAACACCGTCGTGCGTTTGCGGACGAGGCCCCGGACCCGGGGCGCCATCCAGCCTCCGAGCACCTCTGCTCCGGCCACCATCGCCGCCGCAAGCCCCGCCACGGAGTACGCGCGGGGGTCGCCGAAAAGGTCAAGCAGGTACGGCTGCAGGGCGTAGAACACATAGATCTCGACGCCCGCGGCGAACGGCGCGGCCAGCATCACGTACCGTACAGGTGGGTTCTTCAATCCGTTCTCGATTGACGCGGAGAGCACGGCACGGGTCGCCTGAAGGGGGTGGGTCGAACGCTCGGGGGTGAAGCCGACGTCGTGCATGAGCCAAAAGGCGACGGCGAACATGGCCAACAGCACGCCCACCCGCAGCAGAAACGGCACACCGAGATCGGTGACCTGCGCGATCACGCCGCCGGCCACCGAGCCGGCAAGCATCGCGATGCCTGACACCATCAGTCCGCGCCCGAGCACCGACTCCAGCCCGCCTTCATACCCCGAAAAGCGCAGGGCATCGACGAGCCAGGCCTCAACCGCGCCGGAGAAGAAGGTGAAGCCCAGTCCGAGCAAGACTGACACGACGGCCCACATCCAGAACTGGGCGGACAGCTGCCAGAGCAGGTAGTAGAGGTAGGTCGATCCCGCCAGGGTCACCGTACCGAGCAGGAACGAAACGCGGCGCCCCCAACCGTCGGCGATCACTCCGGTGGGCACCTCGAACAGCACCATGCCGGCGGTGAAGAACGCGTTCGCGGCAAAGGCCTCGAGGTTGCTGAGGCCGGCATCCAGCAGGAAGAGGGTGTTGATCCCCCAGATGAACGAGGCCGCAAGGGTATTGCCCAGCGTCAACGTGAGATAGATGCGCTGAATCTTTCGGGCCGCGGCGTTCATCACGTCGGCGTCCCGGCCAGGGCGAGGGGGCAGCACGAGCCTATTCTCGTCGCCATCGTCTGCTCGCGCCAGAGCAGATGCCAGCGCGGCAGTCTCATGGGTAAATCCACGGAGAACCGCTGACGGATTAGATGCCCGTCCCCTGGGGCAGGCCGTGGTGCAGTGCGGGCAGGGCGGTTTGGGTGACCGCCTGGATGGCGGTGACGGTGGCGAAGCCTGCCGCCAGCAATGCCGCGTCGCTCTCGGGTTCCGGTTCCTCGGCCGTGTCTGCGATGGCCAGGCGCACGTGCTGCTGCCCGCGTTCGGCGAGGGTGGTCTGGACTATGCCGAATCTGGCCAGGGTTGCCGCGCGGTACTCGGGCAGCTCCGGCCCGGCCGTGTTCGGCACGTTGAGGTTCAGCACGGTCCCGACCGCCTGTTCCATCAGGAACGGTAGAAGGCCGGTGGCCAGCCGGGCGGCGGTGTCCCAATGGAACCGGGCCGGGCCCAGGCCGGTGTCCAAGGACACCGCCATCCCGCGTCGTCCATTCACGCCGGCAGTCAGTGCCGCACCGACGGTGCCCGAATGCAGGATGGCCCGGCCCACGTTGGCGCCGCGGTTGATCCCGGACAGCACCACGTCCGGCGGGTTGCCGAAGGCACCATGTGTGGCGATCATCGTGATGAAGGCCGGCGCCCCATGAACCGCATATGTGGCCACGCCGTCCAGACCCTCCAGTTGGCGCCGTTCCACCGAAATCCTGCCGTCCTGTTCCACGGCCGTGATCGACGAACTGCTGCCGCTGGCTTCTGCGACAGGGGCTGCGACGGTAACGCTGAGGCCGGCCCGGACGGCCCCGGCCGCCAGGGAGAGCAGGCCCGGGGACCCGATGCCGTCGTCATTGGTGATCAGCACGCTCACGGGGCCGTTCATTGTCCGCTGATCTTTCGTGCCAGTTCATCCGGACTCATCTGCTGTGCAGGTTCTCCTTGATCGGTTTCGCCCAATGGAATGATCCGCACGAGCCTGGCGAGGTGCCTTATGGCTGCCGCATCGCCGGTGCCGAGACCGTGACGGGTTACGTTCTGGGCACCTGCGGCGGTGCCCAGAACCACGGCCTCGTGTATGGTGCCGCCTTCGGCCAATACGGCGGCCACTCCCGCGGTGAGTGAATCGCCGGCTCCGCTGGTGTCCACGCTCTGAAGTTCCGGCATATGGATTTCGCTGACCGTGCCCTCATCGAGCAGCAGTGAGGGCAGGTGGGCGCGGGTGACAATCACCGAGGCCGCGCCTTCCTCCGCCAGCGCATGCATCGCTTCGATGATCCGACCGGGGTCTGTGGCGGCGGCGCGGCCGCTTTTCACGATCTCGTCGTCGGCGATCTTGATTACTGCCGGTCCGCCCGCCAGGACGGCGGTCAGCCTCTCCCCGGCGAGGTCGGCGATCACCGTGCACCCGGCCGCGCCCAGGTCGGCAGCCAGCCTGCGGTACACGTCGGCCGGCACGGCGTCTTCCCGGCCGGCGCCACTGAGGACGACTGTGCCGGCATCCATCCCGGCCTGAATCGTCAACCCGTAGAGTTCGTCCAGTTCATGCCGTGAGAGCCGGTCACCCGCCGATTCCGCCACAATACGTCGTTCGCCGCCGCGTCGGTCATGCAGGTATGCGCCGCTGCTGCCCTGCCCGGACACGGACAGCACGTTGACGCCTTCATCGGAGATCAGGTGCCGTACCACGCGCCCGGTTTCTCCGGAGAACGCGGCGCACATCGTGACTGATGCACCGAGCGCGGTCAGCATGCGGGATTGCCACACTCCCTGGCCGCCGGCATGGATATGGATGTCGGCAGTACCTTCGATATCCTCTACCGTCACTGTCAGCACGGGGGAGGGAGCGAAAACCACTACAGAGCCCATGAGCGACCTCCCCCGGCAGGACCGGCAGGCTTTAGATCAGGGAATCCGGTCATGGCTGCCTCTCCTCGCCCCACACACCTGGCTGCTCTTGCCGCTTCATTTATCGTAGCGCCGGGGGATGAATACGCCAGTCCGGCGGGATCGAAGAAACACGTGCACGGACTCGTCGCCCTATCCGTTCAGCCCCAGCCAGCCGATCGCCTCCCGGGCAATGCCGACAGGCGGTGTGCGGCCCTCTAAACTCCCGGTAGTAGACGTCGTAACCGTCCTTTTCCAAGGCCGGAACCAGTCGCCGGCTGGTGCGGTCGATCGGCAGGACCCGATCCCCGTCGCCGTGGGAAACGAAAATCGCCGGCTTGCCAACGCGGGGCGCCGGTGGAAGGAATCCCGGAGAGAAGGCGATGATTTTGGAGAAGCGGTCCCCGTTGGCCAGGCCCAGGCCCAAGGCATATGAGGCTCCATCGGAAAAGCCGCCGACAGCTATATGGTGAGGATCCACGGAAACCAGCCCGAATATCCGGGCCAGCGCACGGTTGATCACATCCACGTCCGGCCCGTAGCCGCTTCGGACGCCGTCCCATGTTGAGCCGCGGGAGGACGGGGCGGCCAAAAGGAACTGGTAGGTGTCTGCGAGCGGGAGCAGCAAGGATAATCCACCCGCGGCTTCGCCGCCGGCACCATGGAGCAGCAGGATGAGCGGCGCCCGCTGTCCAGGCTGGAGGCCATGGGGAACATAGAGCAAGGTATCCTGTGCCGGCTCCAGGCCCAAGGCCATCTGGCCGGGAACGGGAATCTGGTCACATGGTGTATCGCCGGGCCGGGCACTCAGAGCTGACCTGTCACGTGATGGTCCCCGTGGACGGTCCATGTTTCCTCCAGGGCAACTTGAAAAGCAGAACAGCCGGGAGAGCTTTCCTGACCCGTGAAGCGTTTTCCACATTGTCCGCCGCCGCCCTGCTTCTGCCGTTCCTCCCGTGGATGTTGCCAAAGTGACGGACTGGATGGGGCTGCCCGGGCGGGAGGCGGTTATCGCCGTCGCCGTGGGCTTTATGCAGTAGATCCCGGACCACCGACTCGGTTTCTGGTCCTGGGTTGACGACGGAGAGCCATCCCAGGCTGCCGCAAACAGGATGCGGGATCACGACGTCCGCGTTGCTGGGGTCAACGGCGTAGCTGGCGCGTTTCAGTTGCCGTGGCTCCTGCCCGGTCCGCTTGACGAATTCGTCCACTCCTGCGGCGAAGTTAACGCGGAAAGCCCCTGGCCGGTCGAGACGCGAGTCTTGGTCATCCGGATAATCCTTGGTCGCGATGGTTGCAAACGGCCGTGACTTCGGCACCACCCCGTCTGGTGCGCAGTAGAAGAACGAGTCGCCCCAGCTGATCTCCGGTGACCCGTCGCCGGGTTGCGGCTTGAGGGTCAGCCCGCCTCCGAGGCCTTCGATGTACGCGATGATTTCATCGATGCTCATACCGGGTTCCTTTCCGCAGACTGAGCGAGGCTGGCGATGTGTTGGACAGTCTTTACCGCCCCGGGTTGGCGGTCAAATGTGCGACGGGCGGGCAACGATATGGGGACGGATTTCGGGCGGGAGTATCCGCCTGCTGCTAACCCATCAATAATGAGGAAATGGCGCTCCCTTCCAGGTATCGCGTTCGAAGTCACAGCCGGCGAATTCGAGTCATCGGTGTTGTCGGCGCCATCTTGGCAGTCGCTGCTGCATCCGGTTGCGGTTTTTCCCCGAGGAACGGGGAACCGCCTTGTTTTCCGCCGCCCTATTCAGTGAAGCCGCCGAGTGCGAAAGCCAGCGAAAAGGTGACGGTCACGGCGCCGGACGCTGACTGTAATCCCCGATACGGTCAGAACGCCCGAATCCACGTGACGGTCACCGATGCGACCGGCGTGAAGGTCATTGACACAACCGCCCCGATGAACGACGCCGGCGGGTTCGGCTACACGTTTGATGTCCCGGTTCAAACGGCAGCGGGAAAAGCGGCTGTCACTGCCATGCCGTACAACATCGACTGGTGCGACGACACCGGCAGGAACAATCGCGTCGATGGCGCAGCTGTATTATTGCAACAGGCATCATGTGCAATGCCGATAAAGCCACTTAATATCACCCGTTAGGGTGGGCGGCGTGGAAGGGTTCTGGCACGGCCGCTAACGATGGCGCGACGAGATCTACGACGACAGGCTCTTCGTGTACCAAGTGAACTGCCGGCCGTCACTCTCTTCGCTCTGGCGGAAAGGAACGTAGCCGGTGCGTTGGGCGACGGCAATCGATGCGGTGTTCCCCGGTTCGATTCTGAGGACCGCCTGGACTGCCCCTGCCGCCGCGGCGTGGGCATCTGCGAGGAGGACGGCGCGTGGCGATGCCCCGGCCGCGCCACGCAGGTTGGAGGCCGTAGGAGATGTTCACCGTGCCCGGCTGTAGGTATGGCTGATCAAACTGCACCTCGATCGTGCCCACGAGTTCACCCAAGCCGGCCCGCACCCCAAAGGCATGCACAGGCCCGCCGGCTTCCCACTGATCCATGCAGCGCCTTATGTATTCCTCGACCGACTGCCGGGTGCTAATGCCCCCGCTGAACCATCGGACAAGTTCGGCGTCTTCCCCGGCCAGATGGCGATCGACGTCCTCCAAGCAAAGCGGGGACAAGCGGATAACACCGTCGGTTAGCTCCAAACTGTTTCCCACACCTCATCACCCACCATGCAAAGCATCCTAGCCAGGCGACCCTACCCTTGGCAGTCGCACCGCATGCAGCTAGCCATCCCGGACTCGGTTGAGCTCATCCAATTCAGCCGCGTCCAGAAACGTTCCAAGCGGGACGTTCACGGCATCGGCCACGGAATCGAGGAGGGTGAAACACCGGCGGGCAAGGATGATCGCCAGCTCGGCTGCGGCGTCTGGTCCCTTGCGTCGGGACAAGTCGGTAATCAGGTTGTGCATCCGATCGGTGAGGGTGTCCCCGCCTTCGGCTTCTTCCGAGGCGATGCGCAGCAGGGCGACGGCGGCGAGGCCAGCGTGATCGTAAACGTGTCCCATAGAGACACTCTAGAGCCGTCCGTCGTGATTCTGTAACGTTTTCCTTTAAGTCGGATATTCTGCCGGCTGGGGAATCACAGCGGGACCGTCCCGGAACCGAGGAAAACCAGACGAAGCGGAGGCCCGGCGGCTGCGCCATAGTGCCCAGCACGGTCTGACACTTCTACAGATTGACGCTTGCCAGATACGCGGCGGCTTTGTCCGGGTCCATGAACCATTCCTGGTAGTCCGGCGGATTGTTGAAGCCGTTCACGAACCTTTTGGCGATTTCCTGTGACTCGTTCGCTGCGGCAAGAATTTGCAGGACGTGTGGCGGGGGCGGTGCCAGGAGGGCGTTGGTCCAGTGTGCGACGTGCTGGGCGTAGTTCCAGTAGGTTTCGAAGGTTGCCTGCATGAAGCCAGGGTCGAAGGCCCCGTCGCCGTGTTCCGTGATGCTCTTCAGGTAGGAGGCTGCGCATTTGCTGGCGTTGTTGGATCCCTGGCCGGTGATCGGGTCGTTGAGGACGACGACGTCGGCCAGGCCCAGTACGTGCTTGCCGCTGGGCAGCGTGGCGATGGGATGGCGGACGGTCGGCGGGAACCGTCCCTGGAGGAAGCCGTTCGGGTCGGTAAGCTCGACGTCGAAGGCGCGGTCGGCTTCCCCCCGCGTCCTGAAAGATGAGTTCGCCGCCCCGCTGGACGAAGGCGTCCATGAACCGTGGGAACTTCACTCGCTGGTCAATGGACTTGGCGGGGTTGTCCAGCCGGGAGGCCCAGCCAATGGCCTTCTCCCCCGGAATCTCAGCGTGCGGAACGGTGAAGGAGATCCCGTCAACCGTGGGAGCGTCGGGCCAGAAATCGAGATCGAGGCTGCGTTCGTGTTCCAGCGCGTCGTGGAAAATGCACTGGCTGGAAGAGACCTTGCCCTCCCGGATTTCCTCGGGGGTTCGGTTGGAAACCATGGTGACGGCGAACCCGGCCTCCAGCAGGCCGATTCCGAGCTGCAGGCCCGACTGCCCTGCTCCAATGATGGTGATGTGGCGTTGCGTCATATCTTTTGCCCTTCTACTGCCGGTGTGCGTCGCGCACCTTTCCCAAACGCAGTCTTGATCGTGACCTTTGAAGTGTAGGAAATCGCGTCCCGGCCTGGGCACACCGTGACGCCGCCCTCAGACAAGTAGCGGCTCATGTGAGAGGTTTCCGGCCGGGAAGTGAGGCAGGACGTACTCGCTCAATTCGGCCATGACCTCGGAGACTGGCCGGCGGCTATGTTTGAAGTTGATCATCAATTGATCAATGCCGATGTCCTGCCATGCACTGAGGAATTGCATTAGTGGCTCCCGCCCAAGGGACAGGCCTTGGTGGATGGTGCGGGGGGCGGCTTTCGGGTTCTCGGTGAGGTCGATGTACGTGGCCTGGTTAAAGGGTTTGTATCCCGGTTCCCCGCGCTGTGCCGTGAGCCGGCGCCAGCGCTTGATGTTCAATTCCTGCTGCTGTAGCGGCAAGGTGTAGAAGAGCCATCCGTCTGCGTTTGCTGCGATCCAATCGATCTCCTGTTGGCCCCGCCCGGTCATGAATACCGGCAGCCGGGAGTGGGTCGGTTTGGGGAGCAGGTCGGTTCCGCTCATGGTGCCAAGGGCGGATGCGATGGTGGGGAAGTGGCTCTCTGTTGCCTGACGCAGATAGGACAGCGCCTCGCGGAACCGTTCGCCTCGGCCATCGTAGTCCGCCCCGTAGGCCGGATATTCCACAGCACGGTCTCCTGTTGCGACACCGAGCAGGAGGCGACCGCCGGAGAGTTGGTCGATGCTGGCGGCGGCCTTGGCTGTCTCCAGAGGGTGGTGTAGCGGCAACACCACACTTGCGGTGCCTAATCCGATGGTCTTGGTGCTCGCGGCGAGGTATCCCAGGTAGGCCCAGGTGTCGAATACCTGAGCGGCATCACCGAAGTGGGGGTCCAGCAGGGGGACGTCGCGCACCCACACGGTCGCGAAACCGGCATTCTCGGCTTGCTGGATCAGGCCCACATGGTTCTGCATGGCGGGGATGGGCCCGTCGAAGCCTTCCAGCGGCGTGATGACACCAAGGGTCATGCCCTGTGGATGGAATGACCGTTTGAGGCCGGGGTGTTCGGGGAATGGGCCCGGTGCTGCCCCGGTGATGTCGGGGGCTTGTGATTCATTCATAGTTGGTTGCCTTTTGTTGGACTGCTAATGAGGGCGTGGGCGAGAGTTCGCGAAGGGGACCACGGGAAGTGATGCGTTCAGATCCGAAGGCTTGATGTCGAACATGCGGTGTGATTATTCCTGCTCCTGGTCAGCCCATCGTCTGCTTCTCGGCGCCTGATTGCTGTCGCCGCGACGCACGGGTACTGGTGATAAGCAAGAGGACGGATTTCGTTGCGATCGCCAGCACGAGGGCCGTAACGGCGGCGAGCACTGCAACTGTGATGGCCTGCCAGGCAAACGGTTGGAGCAGGTGCAACCAGGTTATGGCGAGTGCGGCGACACTGGCCGCGGGGAAGGTGAATGACCAGAAGCCGAGAGAGAACGGCAGTGCGCGGTAGCGCGGCAAGAGCATTATCTGGATTAGCACCATGAACGCCGTCATCGCCGACAAGCCCTCGAACAGATGATTTGGCTGGCCGCCTGAGATCCTAAGCCATGCCGCTGATGCGACGGCCGGGGGAGCGATCATGATCGCCAGTGTCGGGATGAGGGGTGCGGGCATGGCGGGGCGGAGCGCGAGCCGGAGGAAGAAGAACACGGAGATCACCAGCCAAAAGAAGATGCCGATCGCGAAGCTCCCAACGGCGAGCCAGCCGATTCCCGTTTCAGCTGCGGTGAGGGCACCGACTAAGCCGGCTGCGCTGATGGGCAGGAAGTAGCCGCCATGTACGGATTCCAGTGGCATCTCTCCGCGCATCCAGTAGCTGAGGATCCATGCGGCGAACGCGGCTGCTGCAGCTATAGAGATCAACGTCAGCATGGTACCGGCAAGCGGGACCGTGCGGTGCAGGCCTGCTCCGAGCAGCATCGCGGCGATGGGAAGCAATGCTGCAAGCGGACCCTGAGCGAAGTGCATGAGCTGATGAGAGAGAGAATGATCAGTTCGCGTACCGCGATGCACGTGTACCGCGAGAGTCCAGACCCAAGAGATCGCAGCTGTCAGCCACAACGCCTGTCCTAGTCCGGACTGGAGGCCGAGCGCGGTTGTCCCCGCGGTCCAGACTTGGGCGAGGCCGGCAAGTCCCAGGGGGATGGCGAGTGTGTTCAACGGGATACGCGTTTGGACACGCGTCGTGGAGGCTGCATGTGCCAAGGGCAGTTGAGTGGACAAAGGAATGCCTTTTCTGAGAGGGGGCAGGAGGACTCCGACGTTTGCAAGAGGTTTTTGACCTTGAAGTACAATATCATGCGGGTTACTCTTTTTCTATGGGTAGACCGATGCAGTTCCAGGCCGATGAGGCTGTCGAGAGGGCGATGGACCTGTTCTGGCGCCAGGGTTATGCCGGGACGACGCCGCAGGAGTTAGCCAGTGAGCTGGGGATCGGCAAAGGCAGCCTCTACAACACGTTTGATAGCAAACACGAGCTGTTCATGCGTGCCCTTCGGCGCTACAGCGAAACACGACTCGAGTACCTCACGGAGCTGTTCGCAGCCCCTGGGCCGACCCGGCCGCGGCTCAAAGAGGCGATGACTGTCCTTGCCGGCGTGGGCGAGCACCGGCGGGGGTGTGTCATGGTCAATGCTGCCGCGGAGCTCGGCGCCGCCGACAACGACGTGAACAGCATCGCGGACGATCTTTTCACGCGGATCGAAGAAGTGTTTCGGCAAGCAATCGCACAGGGACAAGAGTCCGGAGAGTTCAGTAGGGATCAGGTTCCGGACACTGCGGCCAGCCAACTGCTTGCCTCCGTGGTCGGGCTCAGCGTGCTCGTCAAGGCAGGTGGGGCATCGGAAAGGTTCCGCGCCGTCATCGACGGCATCGTCGATGCCATGTGAGGCCGACGAGCATCCACCATCAGATCCGGCAGTCGCGGCGGATCATGCCGATCCTGGGAAGAGTTCGATACCGGCCGCAGTGGCGACTTCCCGGTAGGCGCTTGCCAAGTCGGCGAGGCTTGCGTGTTTGTTCAAGCCGCTCGGGTTCGGGACCACCCAGACGGGAGCGCCGCCGAAGGGATCCGGCTGGCGCCCGACCCTCGCCTGCGGCCGGGCAAAGGCAGTCACCGAGGCGGCCGGGATCTTCGCTGCAGGCCACGTGGATGTAGTGCTCACCGATCACGGCCTGTATGACTCGCAGAGGCAGGCCGAGCGCCTGACGCCGTTCTCCTCAGAACTTGCAACCTTGACGCTGTTCCACGACGATCTGCACCCCCTTGAAGGGGTTCGATGGACGAAGACTATCTACGTGGACCCTGATCACTACGTGGACCCTGATCAGCTCCTTATGTTGTACCCGCGAGCGGTGGTGGGCGGAGAGTTGTACGGCGTGCCGACTAGCTATGCCAACTGGAACGCCTCCATGGCCACGAATCAGGAGCTCTACCGTTCGGGCGGATACGGACCTCCTCTTGGGTCCGACGAGTGCTACCTGACGGCCTTGCAGCTGATGCATGTTGCGGGGCATGTCGGCAGCTTCCCGTTCCTTCACCTTTGCCGCAGGTCTTGGTGCCGCGATTCGACGCGAAGTTCGTGCTCGACGAGATCGATGCTCACCAGGTGACGACGATGTTCGCCGTCCCTGGGATGCTCAGTCGGATGGCTGATGAGGTCGACGGCGGAGGTGCGCCGCGGCTCGGCTCTCTGCGTCGCGTGCTGTACGGTGGCGCACCGGTCGAGACCGATGAGATCAAGCGGTACGTCAGGGTCTTCGGGCGCACACTCTCTCAGCTCTATGGACGTTATGAGGCTGGCTGCCCCTGAAGATCCTCGATCCGGCCGATCACGCGAGGCTCGTGCTTGGTGATGTCGAGGTGGTCGGCAGCTGCGGCCGGGCCATCGGTGCCGTCGACGTCGAGCTCGGAGCGACCGGTCCCAAGGGCGGTAGAGAGGTTCGGAGTCGCAGCGGCATGGCCTCGTCTGCCTTCGTCGATCTGGATCGATGGTGTGGCCTCGGGGACACGGGCATGTTCATCGAGCATGGGTACCTGCACCTCACCGGCCGCTTGGACGGGATGATCAACTCGGGCTCATTCCACGTCTATCCCGACGAAGTGCGTGAGGCGATCCTGGGACTTCCCGGCGTTTCCGCGGCGCTGGTCGTCGGAGAGCCCGATCCGGCCTGGGGCGAAGCGGTTGTCGCCTGTGTCGTGTCAACGGACCCCAAGATCGCCGACACGCTTCGCGAAGCTCTTCGTGACCGGTTGGCAGCGTACAAGATCCCGACGGTCGTCCACCGGGTCGAATCGCTGCCTGACGCTGAACCAGGGTGAAGAACATTTCGCTGTTCCATCTGAACGGGTTGTTCGTGCTTTCATACTTTCGTATTTGGATAAGCTTGCGGCCTTTAGGCGCGCTTGCCCGCCGGGTCATTCGGATGGGGGGTGAGAGGTGTGACTTCGACCGTCATCCAGACGTGAAGGGGCAGGGTCGCCAGGATACTCCTCAACTCGCTTTCGTTCTCTGCCCTCCAAAGGCCAAGAGTTCGCCACTCACCCGGCTCGACCGGTGGCTTCCACAGGCGCAGAAGATAACCCTGCTCCGCAAGTTGTGCAGCCCTGATGGCTTCCCGCGACCTGGTGTCATCTACGGTTTCCTCCGGTGTTCCGTCGGGAACGTTGGTAATGAGTGTGGTCAGGAATTCCATGTCCTTCTTCTTCCTTGCCAAACGGATGGTGAGAGATGCTGGCCTGGATCGCGGTTGGACTCCGGCTCCGTGGGAAGTTCCCGCAATGTAGGGCCAGAGATGAGTGATCCGTGAGGTATTCAGCCCGTTAATCCGAGCCGCGGCCTCGGACCTAAAGTGGCTCCTGGACGTCGTAGACGCCGCCCCACAATGACGAATCGCACTCCGAAGGAACGGACACATGCCCAAAGCCGCCGCCAGGTCCAACCACTGAGTCGAAAGCAAAGCGCTTGCTGGACGATCCCACGACGGCTTTGCCGTCCTCTGAAAGCCGTGTCCCAGCGGGCCAGCGTAGGAGTACGGGCTTTGACTTTGGGTCGTTGAGGGCTCGCAGTCCGACGCAGCCGTCGGACAGCTTGGTGAGGGTTCCGGAGTTCTGGGCGAGCATGGCGTCATCGCCGTTGCGCCAACTCGTGACAATGAGGTGCGCAGTGGCCGGTGAATTGGATGCCGGTGTGGAATCACCGCCCGGTCCCTGGGAGCAGGCGGCGAGATTGAGGCACAGCATCAACACTGCGGCGCCTGTGCCTGAGGGGGCAAGCCGGCATTTTCGTGACATTGGGTGCAATTCCTTAACCCGGGGCGAGGCGCAAAACCTCGCTCGTTCTTTCTACGTCCAAATCTCACCCTTCTTGGAAAGATCGCTTCATCACCTCAGGTCAGTAGGACTTCGGCCGGCTCTGTGCTGAGCGTACAAGCCAGGGCGTTGTGCCGGAAGGGATATCAGGTTCGATCACTTCATGAACCCTTACCGGGCAAGTATCCGTCGTCTCCGAGGCTCATGGATGGGGTGGCACGGTCAGGTAGGTGCTCCCGCCAGTCGTGGCCCCAAGAAGGCCACTTGGTTAGCAGCTGATAACCGCAAGGGCTTCCTCAAACGCACACCTGTATTTATCGCTGACAGAAAAACGCCAAATAATCGCTGCGATTCGCAGGCCTGACCTTGCGCCGGATAAATCAGGTCCGAAAATGGTCGTTCTCGACGATTTACCTTTGCGGCTCGAACAGTAGATTCATTAGCTGCAACTTGATGGCGACCTCGAGTTTCGCCCCTCGTTTGTGTTTCATGGACCAGCAAAGTTGATCTTTTATTGAGCGTTCCTGCCGGAAAATTGCCAAGAAGGGGACGCACAAAATGAACAAGCAACAATGGGCGCAATAGCCGCCGGCAAATTCAGACGGCTTGGACTGGGCTCCCCAGCCGGACTCTTCGCTGCTGGCCTGGCCGCTGATTTTCGCGGCCCACCGCGTGTTTGAAGTAGCTCACATGAGTTACTTCGTCACCAGTATCAGGTACTCGTTTTTTGAAGGGAGTCGTCGGGACTCGTCCCCACTTGCAGAATTCTCTGGGACGGGCTCTAAAAACGAGTATCCACCACTCGTGCAGGCCGTCCGCCAAGGGGTCAATTATGGGTCCAGCAAAAACAGCCCTCATCTGGGCTTCGGGCTGTTGCTACCGCTAGCAAGTTCCGGATCTCAGTCCGGAGTCAACGACCTGGCATTCGTGCCGGCTTACAGAGAACGCGCCAGAGGACGCGTAAATGCGCATAGTTTCAGGCAAGTATGTCGACTCACGGTCGCCCTGGTACGGGCTAAGCCGCGGCGTTTTCCCGTTTTTAGCCGCTGCCACTCTACAGTGACGATCGAGGAGTCAGACTGGTCCTTTTGCGGACCGCGCCGATCTTTCTTATTTTGGGAATGTGCTGGGGATTCCATGGCTTGCGGAACTACTTTCCGTGCCATTCACCGTCCATCATTGGAAGTGAGCATTTCTATGAAGCACAAATCACTCGCACCTTGGGCTACAGGATTGGCCTGTCTGGTTTTAGTTCTCTCCGGAACAACCGCGGCCCAAGCCAACCTTGCGGGAACCCCGTTTGACGCTGCTGACGGCAATCTGGTGCTCGACGATGAGACCAGCGACTGGTTCAATGTAGGCGTCGACTGCACACCCACCCTTGAGATGGGCTGTGGCGTCGACAAGCAGACCGGGCAGACTGACGATTCGTTTGGCAACGGAACCAAGGAGGATACTGCCGTCCCGTCTGTCATCGACGGTTCCATCCCTAACAACAAGAGCGATCTCACCCGCTTCTACGCAAAGCTACGCCCAGAGAGCGACGGCAAGGTTTTCGCGTATCTCGCCTGGGAGCGGGTTCAGGAGCCGACGGGCACCACGAACATGGACTTCGAGTTCAATATATCCACCACCCTGTCAAATGGCGTCACTCCCGTCCGCACGGCAGGGGACGTCCTGATCAAGTACGACCTCTCGCAGGGCGGCACCGTCCCGACTCTCGGATACCACCTCTGGGTGACCACCGGCGTCGGGCGGGACGTATGTGAAGCGTCCAACTCCGTCCCCTGCTGGGGCAAGGTAAAGCCGCTTAAAGACAACTTTGAGGGATCAATTAACACTGTCAGCGTTGTTGACCCGATTGCGCCGGATGATCCCCGCCGCTTGAGCGCGAGGACGTTCGGTGAGGCGGCAATCAACCTCACGGATTCAGGCATCATTCCCGCCGGTACTTGCAAGGGATTCAGTACGGCCTACCTGAAGAGCCGGTCCTCCGATTCGTTCACCGCCGCAGTAAAGGACTTCATCGCCCCACAACCGCTCGGTTTCAGCCAATGCGGCAGGATCGACGTCGTGAAACAGGACGACGCTAGCCCGGCTTCAGCGCTTCAAGGCGCAGTTTTCACGCTCTACAACGACCTCGCGCCTGTGGGAACCGCATTGGGTAAGGAAGATACCGCAACGCCCCAGACGTGCACCACCGGCGCCGATGGCAAGTGCTCGTTCATCGATGTTGATAACGGTAACTACTGGGTGGTTGAAACCACAACACCCGCAGGTCACGTCACTGCAGATCCACAGCAGGCCATACTAGGGACAGGGGGGACGGTAACTCTCACGTTCATTGATCCCCGTGACTTCAAGGTCGTCGTTCTCGTGTGCAAGGAAGCAGACAACTCCCTGTACTCGAGCAAGGTAAAGGTGGACGGAGTGGAGAAGTATTCGCTGGCAGCAGCACCGAGCGGTCTTACAGCCGCCCAACTGTGTGGCCTGGAGGGCGCGGCCTACGATGACAAGGGCTTGGGCGTGCATCCTGCAGAAGTGAACATCCCGCAGTAAGCCCGAAGTAATAAGGGATCCCTGTCGCGACCCCATCAGCTGAAAGCGGAAGGGCCGGGCCGTTGAACTGGACCCCGAAAGTTGGACTCTAAGGGAAGAGTCTAGGTTTTGGAGGTGCGGTTCAATGGCGTCTCGTGGATCGCATGAAACCTAAACGCGCCGTGCCTCTGTGGAACTGCTGGAGCAGGGCACGGCGGGTGGGCCATAGCGGCCGCGCCCAGGCTGTGGAGGAAAACGCTGGAAGAGAAGGTGCAGCGCCTGGAGATGGAGAACGCTGCGCGTTATTGCTGCCCGGGCTGGCGGGGTGCCGCCAAGACCTGGCCGGAGTAGCGTCCCACGGCCGGGTGGGCCGGAATTCATCGAAAAGCGGCTCGGGCTCATCAAATACCTCCGCTACGACTGCCGATCCCAAGAACGGGGCCAAGGTCACGCCGCTGTGAGTGGCGACGAGGTAAAGCCAAGGCCTGGACGGGACGGAGCCGATGACACTGCGCCCATCAGCAGGTATTGCTCGGACTCCGACATGGAGTTCGGTGATGTGAGCGTTTCCTGTGTTCTTCAGGACCTCTTGGAGCCGGTGGATAAACTCGCGTGCCAAATCCGAATCGATGGCAGGGACAGCATCGGCTGTCGCGGTCGCATCAAGATCGAGTGCCTGCAGCAACAAGCGCCCACCGCCAGCGGGGCGGATGTTGAGCTTCGGGCTGGTGAGAATCCGGTCTATGGCTACGGGCAGGGGGTTCGTGACGGCAAGATACCCTACGGTCACATCGCCTGGCTCTTGGTACTCGGTGACAACGGAACCCAATCCTGCGGCTGCTGTGATGTCATTCTTCCACCGTCCAACGGCACTCATCACTTGGTCCACAAGGACACTGTTGCCGTGGCTGAGGATGACGTTCACGCCCTCAGTAGTCTCTTCAAATGATTCCACGGCCGCTCCGATGCGGAGATGAGCACCGAGGTGTTTGGCACGCTGGAGTTGGTGACGTATGTAAAGGGCCGGGTAGCAGTGTGCTTCATTCGGGAAGTATGCTACGGCGGCGCAGTCCTCAGGAACGATCAGGTCAGGGATGAGTTCGCTGGCGGTTGAGCTGCTGATGCCCGTGGCTTCGTACCTGAATTGACCCAGCCGTTCCAGTCGGCGCTGGAGTTCGTTGGCGTGCTCAGGCGTAGCTGCCAGTTCGATGTGGCCGGTGGGTCGAAACCAGTCCGCGCCGGTGCCGGCAAGGCGGTGATGTGCTTCAAGGCCGGCGAGGTTCAGTTCGTAGTAACCTACGGGTTCCTTGCCATTCGAGTTAACCCATGCGTAAGTGGTCGACGACGTCCCGGAGCCCGGGGCGTTCTTGTCGATCAGGGTTACATCGGCCCCACGGGCAGCTGCCTCGGCGGCGATGGACACGCCAATTATTCCTGCTCCGATAACGGCTATTTTCATCGATAATTCCTTAGGCTGTGGTGATGCGGTTCAGCTGTACAGGCTCTTATCGGCGCGTGAGCACATAGGCCATGGCGAAGTGCCCCTGTTCCTATGTGCGGGTTGCGGAGAGTTGGGCGACCTGGGCGGGTTGGAGGGGTCGTGTCGCGTGGCCTTGGAGGAGAAAGAACACTCGTGCTGTTTCTTCTACTTCCTCAACAGCATCCACGGCTTGTGCCAAGGAAGGCGCGGAAACGATCGGTCCGTGGTTCGCCAGCAGCAGGGCCCGGGTCGACGCTGCGGCTTTTTGGGCCGCCTCGCCCAAGCCTTCGTCTCCGGGTGCGAAATATGGCAACCGGACCAGCCGTCCGACCCTCATCACAAAATAGGCCGTCAGCGGTGGCAGAACGTCATCATCGTCCAGGTCGTCGAGGCATGAAAGGGCGGTGGCATAGGTGGAATGCAGATGGACTACGGCATGGTCCTGCGGCCTCGCCCGGTACATCGCCAGGTGCAGGAATGCCTCTTTGGACGGGCGGGCTCCGGACAGGTGTTCGCCGGTGTCGGAGACCATTGCCAGATCGTCTGTTCTGAGTTCACCCAGGGAGGCATTGGTGGGGGTGACCAGCATTCCGCCTCCCACACGTAGGCTGAGGTTTCCGGATGTTCCCCTGGTCAGGCCCCTTTGGTGCAGGGACCTGGCCAGTCGGACGAGTTCGTTGCGGCTGTCCATGTCGGTCACCGGTTGTGGTCCCATGCGTCAACGAAGAGCCCCGGCATTCCGAGGTTTCCGGATTTGAGCAGGATGGACAGCCCGGGGTCAGTTTCCGTTTTCAGCCATGGCACGCCGGGCGAGACCTCCTTCCCGACATGGGCTGTGGTGATGCCGAGCCTGCGGACGACAGCGCCGGAGGTCTCTCCGCCGGCCACGATAAGTTGTCGGACACCCAGACCGACGATCCCTTCGGCGATCGTGGAAAGGCTGTCTTCGGTTATTTTCGCGGCCCGGGCCTGACCCAGTTCCTTTTGTGCTCTCGAGACTTCCTGTGGGGAGGCGGAGGAATGGATAAGGATCGGGCCGTCCGCAAGATTTTCCCGCGCGAACTGCAGCGCTTCGGCAACGACGTCGTGTCCTTCCGCGATGGCGACCGGGTCCACGAGGAAGCAGGGGCGGAACTGGCGGAACGTGTCGATCTGGACGTTCGTCATCTCGGAGCAGCTGCCGGCGACGACCGCGGCCGGGCCCGCTGGCCGGGTGGTGCGCTCCGATTCATGGTGGTCGCGGAACCCACGGGCAACCGCCAGTCCTCCGACCAGCCCTGATCCGCCAGTGACAAGCGGGTGACCGAGCGCTGCAGCCCCCAGCACTGCGAGGTGGCGGTCATTAAGTGTGTCGACGACGGCGTACTCAGTACCTTGGTCGCTCAGGATCTGGAACTGGGATTGAACTGCGGGAGCACCGGCTTCTATGACGCTATAGCCGATCTGACCCACGAGGTTTTTGGTTTGGGCCTGGAGCAGCCTTGGCACGCTCGAATCGGTCATTGGGGTCAGCGGGTGATTGCGCATGGATGATTCCTGCAGGAGGTCCGCGCCTGCGAACAGCACGCCGTTGTACACGGTCCGCAGCAGTGCCGGGGTTCCGGGAGCGACGACTGTGATCTGGCCGGCCGGAACGAACTCTTTGCGCAGGGCATCGGCTACAGGGCCGATGTTGCCCTCCGGGGTTGAGTCGAACGTGGAGCAGTATTTGAAGTAGAGCTGTTGCACGCCTCGGGATTTGAGGGCGCGTGCCGCCGCCAGAGACTGTTCTACAGCCTCGGTGGCTGGCACGCTGCGGGTCTTCAGGGAAACGACTATGCAGTCAACGTCGTGCAGCTGCATCGATGGGTCGGGGATGCCGAAGGTCTGCACTACCCGCATCCCGGTGCCCACAAGAGTGCCGGCCACGTCGGAAGCTCCTGTGAAGTCGTCGGCGATAACTCCCAGCCATGGGACATTCGCTTTCATTTGAGTGTTTGACATGGTCGGATCCTTCTCGGGTAGTGACGTTGTTTTAAGAGTCTTTGGAAGGGAAAAGAGTGCTGAGCTGGGTCATCCCGGAGTCGGGGGAAGTAAGGACGGTGGGTCCTCCGGGCTGGTCCTGGGTGTGCTCAATGACCCGGGCCATGGAGGCTTGGGCGAGAACGACGACGTCGCACTCCGCTGCCAGTTCTGAGAAAGCGGCGAGCACCAACGTGTCATGCATCGCGCGGTCACCTGCGCGCAGGGCGTTGAAAGCGCCGTCGACTTTTCGGGCGGTGATGGTGGGCTTTTTGTTCTGCCTTTTTGCTGAGCCTTGGACGAGCCGCGTGGTTGGTCCAAGGGTCGCAGACAGGGTCGCGAGCACGCCGATCCTGTCGCCGGATGCGACAGCGAGCTCGGCCATTGGGGTGTCGATGCGCAGGACAGGGATGGAGACAAAGTCTTGGGCGGCGGTTGCCGCTTCTCCAATGGAGGAGCAGCTCACCAACAATGCCTGGGCACCTGATTCCTCGGCATAGCGGGCATAGTTGACCAGTCGCCGTCGAACATGTCCTGGCGTTGTTCCCTTGGCAATGGTGTCTTGGAGCAATGACTCGTCCACGTAGTGCAGGACACGGAGGCCGGGAACCGTGTCCTGGGCCCGGACTTCCATGTCCGTTACCAGGCCGGGGACCGTGTGCAGCATTGCAAGCACTGGAGTTTGCTTCATGTCCTGGGCTGCCACGGCAAGCGGATCGATGGTCTTCAAGGGTGAGTTCATGATCTTCTTTCTGTCGTTTGCAGCGGCTGCTGAAGCTGCAGGAGCTACTCCCATGGCGATCGCCTCGAGCGGATTAGGGAATCGGTTGGCCGGCACCATGATGGCTTCGGCGGCGCCGAGCGAATCGCAGTCATAGTTGGGTCTTTCCGTTGTTGAACGACGTTGTCCCGATTCCGGGTTTGCCTCTGAATTGCACTATCGTCGGCTGTGCTTCCATTCAGACCAGCGTACGAGACAAGAAGATGCTGATTAACGGCACATGAGACAATGCATTGTTTCCAAGAACGAAAGAAGCAGGAGATGGACCTCGCAATGGCCGCCCGCGTTCTGATCACCACCGATTACCTGCGCCCCGGAGACAAAGTTGACCGGCTCCTGCGAGAGCATGGTCTCGAACCCATCTACTCACCGTCCCGCGGACTGCGGACACCTGCCGACCGTAAGGCGCTCTTCGACGGTGCCGTCGGTGCCATTCTGGCCAGCGAACCGGTCACCGCTGACATGCTCGCCGGTGCCGCCTCGCTGAAAGTCATCGCCCGCAGCGGGGTGGGCTACGACTCCATCGACACCAAAGCCGCCCAACGATCCGGCATACGCGTCTGCAACACCCCTGGCGTGAACCATGACGCGGTCGCAGAGATGACCATCGGCCTGATGATCATGGCAGCACGAAGCCTCCCTGGCGTCATCCAATCGGTCAAAGACGGCCACTGGCCGCGCACTGCGGGACGTGAACTGCGGGGGGCGACCCTCGGCATCATCGGTTACGGACCCAGCGGCCGAGCCGTGGCAAGGCTGGGTGGCGCCCTCGGAATGACAGTCCTCGTCAGCACATCCCACCCGGACCCGTCGGATCCCGCTGTCCGGTTCACCGATCTTCACACGACCATTAGCAAGGCCGATTACCTCACACTTCATACCCGCTCCGATGGCACCGGCAAACCGCTCATCGACTGCTCCGGTCTGCAGGCCATGAAACCTACCGCCATCCTCATTAACACTGCCCGCGGTTCCCTCATTGACGAAGAGGCGCTGGCCGACGCACTCACCGGCGGGCAGATCGCAGGAGCGGCGCTCGATGTCGTCCAGGATGAACCCCTGACCGCCAGCCACCGGCTCCGGGACGTGGACAACGTCCTCATCACCTCCCACCTGGCCGGACAAACGATCGAGGCACGAGAACGTGCCGGCGTCGCGGCCGCCCACGCTGTCATCGATGTTCTCGAAGGCCGGGAGCCGACCAATGTCGTGGCCTGATTCCACAGTGAACGGGAATGTGAACGGCCACGAGGAATCCCGTCATCGACGGCGACCCTGCGGTCGCTAAGAACCTATCCTCGCCGCAAGGCCCTGCCGCAGATGCTCAATGGCCGCGGTGATCCGGCGGGGTGTCCTGGCCGTGGCGGGGTAGAGAGCATAAATGTCGGCGCTGGGCGTCGGGACGTCTGGGAGGACCTGCTGAAGTACTCCCTGCTGGATCATCGGGTTGACGTGCCACGTGGAGCGCATGATCAAGCCGAGGCCCTGGATGCACCACTCGGTCACCACATCCCCGTCATCGCTGATCATGCTGCCCCTGACGTCGACGTAATCATGCCCCATCTCGCCGAAGCGCCACAGCGAGTAGTCGGCGTTGTTTTCACGCAGGACGATGCAGTTGTGCCGTTCCAGGTCCCTAATGGTCCGCAGCGGCGAGGCGCTGTCAATGTAGCTGGGCGCCGCGCAAACAATCCTCCGGTTTCGTGCCAGGAGTTTTGCCTTGAGCCGGGAGTCCGACAGTCCTCCGACCCGGATGGCGATGTCGAAACTCGTACCCGAGATGTTTAAAGGCAGCGGTGAAAGCTCCAGGTCTATCTGGATCAACGGGTGCTGCTGAACGAATTCCCCCAGCAGCGGCGCAATGTGCTTACGACCGATCCCCAGGCTCGAATGCACGCTAATACGTCCCTTGAGCTCTCCATGCTGCAGGGACAGGGCGTCTTCGAGATCAGTTTTCTGCTGGAGGATGGCCAAGGCACCTGTGGCATAGCGCTGCCCCTCTTCGGTGAGGGTCAACTGACGGGTGCTGCGCCGGACCAGTGGTACCCCCAGCCGCGACTCAAGCGCGGCAAGGCGTTTGCTTACCGCTGACACCGACTTTCCCCAGTTCCTGGCCGCTTCGGTGAGGCTCTGGGAACGGGAAATCTGTTCAAAGAACTCCAAGTCATCGATCGATGTTAGATCCATCTCCTGCTTCTTTCGTTTTTGGAAACAATGCATTGTCTCATGTGCCCTTAATCAGCGTCTTCTTGTGCCGTACGCTGGTCTGACTGGAAGCACAGCCGACGGTAGCGCCCTTCAGAGGCAGACCCTGAATCCGGACAATGGCTTGCAATAAGGGAAAGCAAGGTAGAAGCATGACTGCACTCGAAACGGACGTTGTCATCGTCGGAGTTGGCTCGGTAGGAAGCATGGCGAGTTGGCAGTTCGCCTCCCGTGGCCAGCGGGTCATTGGAGTAGACAGGTTTTCAATCCCCGGCCCCTTCTCTGCCTATGCCGGCGAATCGCGCCTTTTCCGCAAGGTTTACGCGGAAGGCGGGCATTACACACCCCTTTTGCAGAGGTCACAGGATCTGTGGCGTGATCTGGAGAAAATCAGCGGGACCCGGCTGCTCAACACTACGGGCGCTGTCACGATATATGACGAGCACAATCCGCGGTTGGCATCGCTTCTTGCAGCCGGGAAAGAGAATGGCCTCGACTACGAGTTTCTCCGGGGCGACGAAGCCAGGACAAAGTACGCCGAACATGTGATCAGGGATACGGATGTCACGATCTTTGATCCAGAGGGAGGCTACCTGAAGTCTGAAAGGGCCGTGACGGCCGCCCTGGTGGAGGCTACACGGCTTGGTGCTAAGTTCCTGGGAAACCGGAAAGCGCACAGCGTCGAGCCGTACGGTGACCGGTACATCGTGCGGACCGATCAAGAAGAAATCATCGCCTCCCGCGTGATCATCTCGCAGGGCAATGGTGCGGGAGCAGTTTGCAAGGAACTCGGTGTTCACCTTTCCGTTCTGCCACAGATCCTGACATGGTTCCCCGTTGTGGATCCAGCAGCATTCTGCAGGGAAGACATGCCGGTCTTCCTCAGGAGGGCGGAGGAAGACGGAAGGTCGGACAAAGCCCAGTTCTACGGGTTCCCGAGCGCTGACGGTTGGACAGTGAAAGTCGTCGCGAGCATATTTCTGGACGAGGTTGAGTCCATGGAGAAGCCTCCTACTTGGGATCCTCAGCACTTGGACACCATCCGGGCATGGGTCCGGGAATTCATTCCGGGACTGATCCCGGACCCGGTGCGGGTTGCCACGTGCGCGGACGGTCATTTACCTGATACGACCGCACTGTTCGGCGGAGTGCCCGGAATGGACGGCGTCGTCGTGGCGGCCGGCTTCTCCGGCCACGGCTTCAAGATGGCTTCTGCACTGGGAGCTATTGCCGCCGACCTCCTACTGGACGGAACAACGGCCACCGACGTCAGTTTCATGAACCCAGCACGGTTCCTCGGACCCGACACGCGACTCACGTCACTGGCTCTGAGCTAAGGGCAGCGCCGGTCGTTCAACAAAAGGTGATCCACTACCTGTCGGCAATTGTTGAAATCTCAACCCGCAAAAAAATACAAAACATCTAGGAACGGATTAATCATGGCAGACACGAACTTCCGGCCGAAGTACATCTCTTATGATGTCTACGGCACGCTGATCAACTTCAATATTTATCCCACCACCCAGCGCCTGCTCGATGGCCGCATCCCAGACGAGCAGTGGTTGGCCTTTAAGAAGGTTTTCCGTGCATACCGGTTCGACGAGGTCAATGGCGACTACAAGCCCTACCAGCAGATCCTTCAGGATGCCTTTGACCGCGCATGCAAGCGGTTTGGCATTGGGCCGACCCCCGGTGCCGGCGCAGAGCTCGCTGAGGCTGTACGCAACGCCGTTGCCCACGAGGACGTGCCGGCTGCGCTGAAGCTCCAGGGCGACAACTATAAGCTGGTGGCTCTGTCCAACGCCGACGACAGCTTCCTGGACATCAGCATTCCCAAGCTAGGTGCAGATTGGCACGCCGTGTTTACCGCTGAGCAGGCCGGGGCCTACAAGCCGCGCCTCCAGGCGTTTGAGTACATGCTGGACACCCTGAACGCCAAGCCTGAGGACTTCCTGCATGTCTCCTCGCACCCACTGTACGACCACATCCCGATGTACAACCTGGGTTTCCGGGACCTTGTAATGCTGGACCGTGGCGCTGAACCCTTCGCCGATGGCTACAACATCTTCACTGTTAAGTCCCTGGACGAGCTGAACAAGCACCTCGGCCTCTAAACCCGGTTCCAAATCCAAGAGCGTCAGTCAGATGACAATTGCGTAGGTCCCGTCCTGTCAACCATTCGGTGAAGGGGCCTGGGTGCTGTTGCGAGACCCCTTCATAAAGTGAGACGGACTGGCTAAATACGAACCTAAGCTGCGAGGGCCTGAGCACGGTATTGCACCGGGCTCAGGCCCTTGAGCTTTGTGGGATTCCTTCGACGTTGTATTAGCGAATGCACTCACAGTGCCGCAGCCAGCGAGCCGGTCCCGGGGAATCTCATCGGTGACCCATTTCTGCTTGGGGGGCTTCAGCGTCGAGGTCCCGATTCAGCATGTTCGGGGCAACCATGCCTTGCTCGCCCCGGTAGGAGTTGTGACGCTTCTTCGGCCGGACGTTGCAGACCAGCTTTACTCTCGTTCCTGGGCCCCCAAGGGCCGCACTTTTCCCAGGTAGGCCATTTCTGCCCCCAGTCGTTCGCTTAACCCCCGCTATCGTTCCAGCTCAGCCGACGCCGCGGCATCGGGCCGGTTAGGTCTGGCTTTAGGCTTCGGGCACAAAGCAACCGCACGCTCGCGGCGGTACCCACGCTGACACCACCGTTTCAGCAACGCTGCCGCACTATCCGCGATGCCCTGCTCAAACCCCGCTGCCCCGCGCTGATCCCCGAACTATGTGCATGGATAAAAAATGCCCCCCGGGAGCCGAGACTGAATTTCTCAGTCCAACTTCCGGGGAGCAGTTCACCGCCGCACAGGCGCTCTTGCCCGCTAGGTTTCGCTTGTTAGTTTTCCGGATTTACTCGGTAGCGGCGGGAACATCCGCCACAACCCACATCTTGCGGAGCGTTTCGTGGATGGTCCAGTGACCCTCCCAGCCCGCGGGGGTCACGAACAGGGTACCGGGTCCGATATCGAAGCTGTTGCCGTCAGGTTCGGTAATGGTGCCGCGCCCGCTCAGGATCTGGCAGATCTCGTCGTAGCCAGGACGGGTGCTCTTGAACTCTCCCGGAGTTACTTCCCAGATACCGGTCTTCAGGCCATCCCTGTTCCAAAGACGGAAGGACGCTTCGGTTTGCCCGGCCTGAATCGCGGTTTCCTTGGGGTTGTGCTCCCCGGGGCTTGCAGTTGTTGCATCGCTCATGACGGTCGCCTTGACCATAGTTGCTCCTTCTTGGGCTGCGCCCTGTACGTACGTGTCTGTCTTATTGGAATGACACTTCCCCATCGTATCAATCGTCAACAATTGACGATAGTCAATGAGAGTAATTTAACAGGCACTAGGGACGGCGTCACCATGGCCCGTCGCCAGCTTCTACGTCGCCTGCGGGAAGCCGACAAAGCCGATTCTTTGCAGACCATTGGGCCCGATCCCGGGGTGCTTCACTGGAAGATACGACGACGGCGACGCTGCCTTTCGCCGCCACCGGAGGTACTCGAGAGGATCCATGACGTGCCGCCGCACTCGACCTGCCACGCGTTCTGTACACACAAAGCTCTTGTTGGAAGCGGTGTCGGACGGGATCAGGCGACTGACTCCTCAGGAGTCCCGTTCGTCGAGAACATCCAGGAGGGCGTTCGCATGGGCTTTGAGCAGTTTGTCCACAGCCATGGGCGGGGGAGTGCTACGTCTGCGGTGCCGGTTCGACGGACTCCACGGCATAGGGTTTGGTCGCCGACCGCAGCAGTGGACGACGCAGGCGCACCTGGTACGGTCCATCCCTGAAAGTGACGCGGGGATCCAACTGGACAACCAAGAGTGGTTCGGCGCGGGCAGCGTCCAGCCGGATGACCATGCCGTCACGCCGCCCGCCCACGGAGAGCGGCGTCGCCGGCTCCACGGCGGTCTCATTAAGGAGTTCCTGATGTTCCGGCCCTGCCGCCAGGAAGAGGACTCCATGCGCGACCCCAATGACCCTCAGCGGGATCACTGTGTCAGGCGGCGCTGGTTCCGGAGGATGCCGGGATGGCATGTCGTGTTCCTGCGCAGACGACGTTCTGGCTGCCTTCAAAGTCCGGTCGCAGTCCTTGCACCGGGTCCGCGCCCCGACGTCGGCCAACAGGGTCACGTGGAGTCCTCTGGGCGCGTGGGCCCATTTGTCGGCCACAACTTGGCACCACTCCGTGTGATACTTCGTCCCGTACTTCATCACATAGACCTGATCGTCGACAAGGAGGGGCACTCCCTCCCGCCGAGCGGCCGGCTCGACCGGCTTGAGCTCGCCGAGGCCTCTGGCGTCTGCCTGATCGGGGTGGCTGGTCCTGAGATACTTGCGGATTAATGGATTGCCTGGCCGTTGAGGTCTTGGCATGGAACTGCGGGGCCCTTCTGCATGGCGAGAGTGTTGCGATCATTACCCCCTCTCTAGCTTGCTGGCTAGCTCTGCAAATAGGAAGCGCTGTCCACATTGCATGGCGTGCCGTTCGCTCCGGAATAGAATGTCCGGATGGCTACTTGGCTGCTGATCCACAGTCCGCTCGTCGACGCGGCGACATGGGCGCCGGTAGCGGCCAGGCTGCGGAAGCGGGGCCATGAAGCCGTCATTCCCGATCTGTCCCCGGCCCTATCCGACGGCGGCTCTCATGTTTCCCGGCAGGCTGAGCTGGCGGCCGCGGCAGTCGGGCACGGACCTGTTTACCTGGTCGCGCACAGCGCCGCTGGACCCCTGCTTCCGCTGATTGCCCATCAACTCGGGATGCAGGACATCGCAGTGCTGGCCAGCGTCTTCGTAGACGCCGCACTGCCGCACCCCGGTCAGTCGGCACTCGACGTGCTGCCCGCAGCCGCGGTCCAGCATTTGCACGATATGACCGTCGAGGGCTGGCTGCCGCCATGGACCTCCTGGTGGTCGCCCGAGCAGCTTGGAGCGATGCTGCCCGATGAGCAGTTGCGCAACGCCCTGATCGAAGCCTGCCCGCCGCTGCCCGAGAGCCTGTTCACCGAAGTCCTTCCCAATGTCGGTGAACACGAGCTGGGGACGTGCTGCTACATCCGACTCAGCAGTAACTACGAACCCTTCGCCGCTGCAGCCGGGAAAGCTGGCTGGCCGGTCCGCCACCTCACGGGCCACCATCTGGCGATCCTCACGACGCCGGGCGCGGTCGCCGACGTCCTCCACCACATCGTTGGCACTGCGTGACAGTTCCCGTCGTGATATGCCGCATCAACGTTTCGTCTAGTTCCCCGCGTCGAATTCGACGAGCCGTCTGGCGGACGCCTCGTCCAGGATCAGGTCAGTCGCGAGGCCGGCCGCCAGGGCGCCGCGGAGTCCGTTGATCTTGGAAGCGCCGGCCACGACGCAGATCCGTCGGCGCACCTCGCGCAGCTGGTCCAGCGAAGGTCCCGTGGAGCGCTCGTTCAGCGTGATGCCGTCCGAGGACCCGTCGGCCCGGAAAAAGACTGTGGCAACGTCCCCGGCCACGCCGGAACTGGCGAGGACGTTCAGGTCGTCCTCGTCGAGGTAGCCGCCGGCATACACATGGCTGGGGTAGTCCGCATCCACGGATCCGACACCGAAGATCGCGATGCTCATCCGGGACTGAAGTTTAAGGATGCGCTGAACGCTCCGCTCATTCCACATGGCCGTCTTCGTTGCCGCATGGTCAAAAAAGGCGGGCACGGGAAACTGCTCAACCCGCGCTCCGTAGGCGCTGCCAAAGCGGCGCATGATGTCACTGGCGTACGTGATGCCGGTGGTCTGCATGTTGCCGGCCCCGTTCAGCTGCACGACGACGGTGTCGTGGGTGATCTTCCGCGTGAGGTGCCGGCTCACGGCGCTGAGCGTGCTGCCCCAGGCCACACCGATAATGGCGTTCGAATCCACCAGGGGCCCGATGGTCCGGGCGGCCTGCATGGCCACACGGTCCAGTGTTTCCGCTTCATTCAGCGTGTCCAGGACGGGCACCACGTGCACATCCACCTTGTACTGGGCGCGGATCAGCCGCTCCAGTTCGGGGCCGGTGTCCAGCGGGCTGCGGATCTGGATCTGCACCAGGCCCGTCTCGCGTGCTGCTGAAAGGAGCCGGGACACGGTGGACCGGGACGTTCTGAGTTCCCGCGCAATGGCGTCCATTGTGAGGTCCTGGAGGTAGTAAAGCTGGGCAGCCCGGAGGGCCTCGGAATGTCGTGGGCGGGGCATGGGATCTCCGTTCTGCACGTTTGTGCATAGTCCTTGACGCCATTTTCCATTACTTCGAAGAATAGTTGTGAACCCGCGGCGCGCCCCTCACAGCGCGCCGCGTACATCCGCCCAAGGACCAAACCCAAAGGAGCAGTTTTGGGACTCAAGGATTCATCCGGCCACCCGTTCAAATCCAGCGCAGGGGAGACGGCAGCGCGCACCTCGGTGGCAAGCCTCCGGCAACGGCCCAACGCCCGTGTTCTCATTGTCGGCGGCGGTATTAACGGCGTCGGCACCTTCCGGGACCTCGCCCTTCAGGGTGTGGACGTTGCGCTCGTGGAGCGCGGCGATTACTGCCAGGGCGCCAGCGGCGCCTCGTCGCATATGATCCATGGCGGCATCCGCTACCTTGAAAACGGCGAGTTCCGCCTGGTGCGGGAGTCCGTGGTGGAGCGCAACCGCCTCCTGCGGATAGCGCCGCACTACGTTAAGCCGCTGCAGACCACCATTCCGATTTTCAGCACCTTCTCCGGGGTGCTCGCCGCACCCCTGCGCTTCCTTACCCACAAGCAGCAGGGCAAGCCCAAAGAGCGCGGTGCCTTCCTGATCAAACTGGGACTCAGCCTGTATGACGCCTTCTCCCGCGACGGCGGCAGCGTTCCCCGCCACCAGTTCCGTGGGCGCAAGAAGGCGCTCGCCGAACTCCCGCTGCTGCACCGGGGCGTGAAATACACAGCCACCTACTTCGACGCCTCCGTCCACAACCCCGAGCGCCTCACCCTTGACGTCCTCCAGGACGGCGAGAAGGCCGGCGCAGCGAATGCCACAGGCAGTGCCCGTGCCAGCAATTACCTGTCCCTCGCGTCGGTCAAAGCGACCTCAGCCGGAACCAGTACCGTTGTGCTCCGCGATGAACTGACTGGGGAGGTCTTTGATTTCACGGCCGATGTCATCGTCAACACCACCGGGGCATGGGTCGACCTCACCAACCAGGCGATGGGCGCAGCGTCATCGTTCATGGGCGGCACCAAAGGCTCACACATCGTGCTTGACCACCCCGGCCTGCTGGCTGCCTGCAAGGGCCGCGAGATCTTCTTCGAACATACCGACGGCCGGATCGTCCTGATCTATCCCATGGGGGACCGGGTCCTGGTAGGCACCACGGATGTCCGCGCTGACATGTCCGAGGACGCCGTATGCACTGAAGCCGAGATCGACTATTTCTTCGACCTCATCGGTTATGTTTTCCCGGACATCGTGGTGCACCGGGAGCAGATCGTTTATTCATTCTCGGGCGTCCGCCCTCTGCCGAGGCACGACGCCACCCAGCCCGGCTTCGTGTCCCGTGATTACCGCATTGAGCGCCGGGCGCCGGAAGCCGGCGGCAGTGGCGCCGTCGTACTTAGCCTTGTGGGCGGCAAATGGACTACGTTCCGGGCGCTCGCGGAGCACCTGAGCAACGACGTCCTCGCCGAACTGGGCAGGGAACGGAAAGTCTCGACGGCGAAACTCGCCATCGGCGGCGGCGCCGGCTTCCCGGATTCCGACGCCGGCATCCAGCAATGGATCAAGGCGCACATGGGCGGTTCCCGCGACGCCGACAGGGTCTCCGGTCTCCTGACCAGATACGGAACCCGTGCCGAAGAGGTCATCCAGTATCTCGATGCAGGGCCGGACAGCCTCCTGCATTCCACCCGGGAACTCAGCGTGCGTGAGCTGGAATTCATGGCTGCCAACGAGCAGATCGGCCACCTCGTGGACGTTCTGATCCGCAGGACCTCGCTCGCCTTCCGCGGCCTGGTCACCGGAGAACTGCTGAACGAAATCGCCGACAATCTGGCCGGGCCGCTGGGCTGGGACGCAGCTGGCCGTGCCGCCGAAATCGACCACGCTCAGGAGGTGCTGCAGCGGTATCACGGCGTCCACGTCCACAGCCTGGTCACCTAGAGCTTCGTCTCCCGGGCAGGGCAGCCCGGGTGCAAGGGCCGCATCCGTCCGCCAGCGCGGGGATGGAGGCGACCGGCCGGCAGGGCCAAAGCGCTGCCGGTACAACGGTTCTTCAAACTCACGAAGAACCGACAACAGAAAATGGAGGAGTCAAAGATGTCTCTTGAATTGGTTTTTCTTTCCGAGGTCTTCGGAACCGGCATGCTGACGCTGCTTGGCTGCGGCGTGGTGGCCAACGTCGCGCTCAAGGGCACGAAGGGCAACAACGGCGGGTTCCTGATGGTCACGTGGGGATGGGGCATCGCCGTTTTCGCCGGCGTGTTTGTCGCGGCCAGGTCCGGTGCCCACCTGAACCCCGCCGTCACCCTGGGCCTGCTCGTCAAGGGCAAGGACGAGTACGCCCCGGGCGTTCCGGTAGACGCGGCGTCCACCGTCACGTACTTCGGCGGAGAAATGGTCGGTGCGTTCCTGGGCGCCGTGGTCATGTGGCTGGCGCACAAACAGCACTTCGATGCGGAACCTGCGCAGGCCAACAAGTTGGGGGTCTTTTCCACCGGCCCGGCCATCCGCTCCACGCCCTGGAACCTGATCACCGAAATCATCGGCACCTTTGTGCTGGTCTTTGTGATCCTCACCTTCGGCGGGACCCCCTCAGGGCTTGGCCCGCTGGCTGTGGCGCTCCTGGTCGTCGGCATCGGCGTATCCCTGGGCGGCCCCACCGGCTACGCCATCAACCCTGCCCGTGACCTCGGACCACGCATCGCCCACGCCGTACTGCCCATCAAGGGTAAGGGCTCCAGCGACTGGAGCTACTCGTGGATCCCGGTGGTGGGACCCCTGATCGGCGGAGCATTGGCAGGCCTCGCCGGGCAGCTTCCGATCGTGTTCACCGCTGCTACTTAGAACCGCAGCACAGCATTTCCCTGATCCACAGCAATATCTTCAGAAACTTCAACAGGACAAGGACGTCATCATGAGCCAGTACGTAATCGCCATTGACCAGGGCACCACGAGCACCCGCGCCATCGTCTTCGACCAGACGGGCAACATCGTCTCCTCGGGGCAGATGGAACACGAGCAGATCTTCCCGCAGGCCGGCTGGGTGGAACACGATCCAGCGGAAATCTGGAACAACACCCGCGAGGTCATCGCCTCCGCCCTGTCCAAGGCGAACCTGACCCGGCACGACATTGCCGCCGTCGGCATCACCAACCAGCGTGAAACCTCAGTAGTCTGGGACAAGACCACTGGCGAGGCGGTCTACAACGCGATCGTCTGGCAGGACACCCGGACCCAGCCGATCGTGGACGAGCTCTCGAAGGACGGCGGAGCGGACCGCTTTAAGCAGAAAGTCGGCCTGCCGCTGGCAACATACTTCTCGGGAACCAAGATCAAGTGGATTTTGGACAACGTCGACGGCGCCCGCGCCAAGGCCGAGGCCGGGGACCTGGTCTTCGGCAACACGGACTCGTGGGTGCTGTGGAACCTGACAGGCGGCGTGGACGGCGGCGTGCACGTCACCGATGTCACCAACGCCTCCCGGACCCTCTTCATGGACCTGGACACGCTGCAATGGGACGAGGAAATCCTCGGCATCTTCGGTGTGCCGGTGACCATGATGCCCGCCATCAAGTCCTCCTCCGAGGTCTATGGCACCGTCCACACGTCCCAGCTGCTGCGGGAAGTTCCCGTGGCGGGCATCCTGGGCGACCAGCAGGCTGCCACGTTCGGCCAGGCGGCCTTCCAGACCGGCGAGGCGAAGAACACGTACGGCACAGGCTGCTTCCTCATCTTCAACACCGGCGAGGAGATCGTCCACTCCAAGAACGGATTGCTGACCACCGTCGGGTACAAATTGGGGGACGCAGCGCCGCACTATGCACTGGAAGGGTCCATTGCCGTCACCGGCTCGCTCATCCAGTGGCTGCGTGACAATCTGGGCATGATCAGCAGTGCACCGGAAGTGGAGACCCTGGCTGCGTCCGTGAAGGACAACGGCGGCGTGTACATCGTTCCGGCCTTTTCGGGACTGTTCGCACCGTACTGGCGCTCCGATGCCCGTGGTGCCATCGTGGGCCTGACGCGGTTCGTCAACAGGAACCACATCGCGAGGGCCGCCCTCGAGGCCACCGCCTTCCAGACCCGAGAGGTGCTGGACGCGGTCAACGCCGACTCCGGCGTTCCGCTCACCGAGCTGAAGGTCGACGGCGGCATGGTCGCCAACGATGCGCTCATGCAGTTCCAGGCGGACATTCTGGGCGTGCCCGTAATCCGTCCGAAGGTGGTCGAGACCACGGCCCTCGGCGCTGCTTATGCGGCCGGCCTCGCTGTCGGGTTCTGGAAGGACCTTGGCGAGCTGTCTGCCAACTGGTCCGAGGACAAGCGTTGGGAGCCGACGATGGACAAGGCGGAGCAGGACCGCCAGCTGCGGCTGTGGCGGAAGGCCGTCACCAAGTCCATGGACTGGGTCGACGAGGACGTGAGGTAGGAAAGGCCCGGGCCCGGATCCGCGGACCAGCCGCGGACCCGGGCCGCCGGCATTCAGCCAGTTCGCATCAGCCGGTCAGTCGTCGTCATCGTCACGGGGTGTGGCGACTTCGGCACGAGGCGTCTTCGCGTAGACACTCTTGCTGACGGTGTATGCGTGCTTGTCGAGCTTCAGCGCCTGCCGGTTAATGTCCTCCAGCCTGTCGTCACTGAACTTCCTGATCTTGACGAGGTCCATCGTTTCCTGTTCCTCGCCACCAACAGCCGTCACTTTGACCAGCCCTGTGCCTTCGGAGTAGAACTTCCGCTGGTGCCCCGCGCTGGGAGGCTCCAAGGGGCTGTACTCATCGATCACCAGTACATCGTCGTAGTAGCCTGTTGGGACCCGGACCTGCTGATGCTTCTTTAACACATCTCCGCAGTCCAAAAAGTCCACTTCCGGTGCGTAGGCCTGGACGTAGTGGGGACCTTTAATCCGAGGGTCCGCCTTCATGGCTATGCCGGCCTGGGCCTTGTCTATCCCGTGGATGAATGTGCTTGGAGCGCCCACGAACTTGCCGTCCTCGTACTCCTCGGGATACTCGCCGAACAGCCATACATCGCCCCTCCTAGTCTGGGCAAAGAAGGCAAGTTCGGACTCCACCAGCTCGCCGTCGCTGTAGTCCCTGTCCCACATCACGAGGGTTTTCACCCCGTCGATCACCTTGGTAAGTCCGGTCACGGTATGGACGACGGTACGCACGCTCGTTGACTCCGCGGTCTTGACTGTTCCTGTGGTTGTGTACTGCATGCCCGGTCTCAGCGGAAACCACTCGTTGTCTATTTTTGGTTTCTTTGGAAAGTCAGAGCGGTCAAACTTGATCTCCGATCCGGGTCCGCAGAGCGCGCGTGGGGCCGCGGTGGTCGCCGCAGAACCCGTCGCGGACGTGAACGTGGCCAGAAACAGCGCCAGCACCGAACCTGCCGCTGTTAGCCGTCTCTTATGCTGAAACATCTCGATCGCCTTCCTCGGGTGGGACTTGTTCATGCGGACATCTGCCAGAGCGCGGGCTAAGCATCGGCTGAGTTTCTCGCACGACTCTGGGGGGCATTGACCGGATTCTGGGGACATTCAGAAGTCGGGGGACGCTGGGAAGGGAGCACCGGCGCCCGCGAAGGGGCAGCGGTGTTCTCTGGGAGAAGGAGCGGGCCCGCCGGCACGAGAGCCGGGGCGGGAGGGGAACGCGGAACAATTCGGCGCGACGGGTCAACCTTGCGCGATGGTTTGCCGGATGGTTGACCGGGGAAACAGGCAAAACGTCCACTGCAGGCTCCACAACCCGAGACCCTTGCCGTACCCCCATACATTCTGTTCTGAATGGTGGACCTGCTGCGGGTATTTGGCAATGGGTCCTCTGCACGCTTTACACCGCACCGTTTGGCCCGCACCTTACACGAGGCGGTTCAGCATGAACGCGGGAGAGACGCTAGAGTAGGTTTATGCGTGCGATCCTCCTGCTTAGCTAGCCGCCCGGTATCCCGGATATACGGACTACCGAGCGGCCGCCCCTCCATGTCGAGGGGCTTTTGTGTGTCCGGGACGCATTCCCGGCAGGCGGCAGGGGATCAGACCGTTGTGACAGACAGACGTCATGACAGAACAGAAGAGGGCAGCAGTGAGCGTTCAGCCGGAGACCGAGACCGGAACAACAGCAGGTGGAGCGGAAAGCCCCGAGGAGGGCGCCTACAGCTTCGCGGCAATGGAGGCCAAGTGGCCGCAGGAGTGGGAGGACCTTAAGGTCTTCTCCCCGGTCGACGACGGCTCCCGGGAACGCCGGTACGTGCTGGACATGTTCCCGTACCCTTCCGGTGACCTGCACATGGGCCACGCCGAGGCCTTCGCCATGGGCGACGTCGTCGCACGCTACTTGCGCCAGAAGGGCTACGACGTCCTGCACCCCATCGGTTGGGATTCCTTCGGCCTTCCGGCCGAGAACGCGGCGATCAAGCGCAACGCGCACCCGAGCGAGTGGACCTACGCCAACATCGAGACCCAGGCCGCGTCGTTCAAGCGCTACGCCATCTCTGCTGACTGGTCCCGCCGCCTGCACACATCCGATCCCGAGTACTACCGCTGGACCCAGTGGCTGTTCAAGCGCTTCTACGAGCGCGGCCTCGCTTACCGCAAGGACTCACCGGTCAACTGGTGCCCTAAGGACCTGACCGTGCTGGCCAACGAGCAGGTTGTCAACGGCGCCTGCGAACGCTGCGGCACAGCCGTGACCAAGAAGTCGCTGAACCAGTGGTATTTCAAGATCACCGACTACGCGGACCGCCTGCTGGATGACATGTCCGAGCTGCAGGGGCACTGGCCCGAACGCGTACTGGCCATGCAGCGAAATTGGATCGGCCGCTCAGAAGGCGCGCACGTCCGGTTCGTGATCGAGGCGTCGGACGGACGCGCCGAGCGTGAGGTCACCGTCTTCACCACGCGTCCGGACACCCTGTACGGCGCCACCTTCTTCGTCGTGGCGGCGGACGCGCACCTGGCCCTGGACCTGGTCACGCCCGAACACCACGACGCACTCATGGCCTACCGGGAAAAGGTCAAGGGCCTTTCGGACATCGAACGCCAGTCCACCGAGCGCGAAAAGACCGGTGTCTTCACCGGCCGCTACGCCATCAACCCGCTTAATGGCGAAAAGCTGCCCGTCTGGGCAGCAGACTACGTTCTGGCCGACTACGGCACCGGCGCCATCATGGCGGTGCCCGCGCACGACCAGCGCGACCTCGACTTCGCCCGGGAGTTCGGCCTGCCGGTGCGGGCGGTGCTGGACACCGGCGAGGAGGATCCCGCCGTCTCCGGCAAGGCAACGGCCGGGGAAGGCACGCTCATCAACTCGGGTCCGCTGGACGGCATGCCCAAGGCAGAGGCCATCCCGGCCGCCATCGACATCCTCGACAAACAGGGCACCGGCGAGAAGTTCGTGAACTTCCGGCTTCGCGACTGGCTACTGAGCCGTCAGCGTTTCTGGGGCACCCCGATCCCCATCATCCACTGTGCCGAGTGCGGCGAAGTGCCGGTACCTGACGAGCAACTCCCGGTTACGCTTCCCGAAGACCTGCGCGGCGAGGCGCTGTCACCACGGGGCACGTCCCCGCTGGCCGCGGCCGCCGAGTGGGTCAACGTCGAGTGCCCGAATTGCGGACGTGCAGCCCAGCGGGATACGGACACCATGGACACGTTCGTGGACTCGTCCTGGTACTTCCTGCGCTTCGTCTCCCCGCACTACACCGACGGCCCGTTCGATCCTGCGAAGATCAATGACTGGATGCCGGTCGGGCAGTATGTCGGCGGCGTCGAGCACGCCATCCTGCACCTGCTCTACGCCCGCTTCTTTACGAAGGTCATCCATGATATGGGCCTCCTGGCGGCGGACGAGCCGTTCAGTGCGCTGCTGAACCAGGGCCAGGTCCTGAACGGCGGCAAGGCCATGAGCAAGTCGCTGGGCAACGGCGTGGACCTGGGCGAGCAGCTGGACAAGTTCGGCGTCGATGCCGTCCGCCTCACCATGATCTTTGCCTCCCCGCCGGAAGACGACGTCGACTGGGCGGACGTTTCGCCGTCGGGATCCGCGAAGTTCCTGGCCCGCGCATGGCGGCTGGGGCAGGACGTCACCAGTGAACCCGGCGTGGACGTCAGCACCGGCGACCGCGCCCTGCGGACGATTACTCACCGGACCATCGCCGACGCCGCGGACCTGCTGGACAACAACAAGTTCAACGTGGTGGTGGCCAAGCTCATGGAGCTGGTCAATGCCACGCGCAAGACCATCGATTCCGGTGCCGGCGGCGCGGACCCGGCGGTCCGCGAAGCCGCCGAAACCGTGGCCGTGATCCTGAGCCTTTTCGCTCCCTACACCGCCGAAGACCTGTGGAACGTCCTGGGCCACCCCGCCTCCGTGGCCAACGCCGGCTGGCCCGCGCACGACGACGCCCTGCTGGTGCAGGACACCATCACGGCCGTGGTCCAGGTCCAGGGCAAGGTCAGGGACCGGCTGGAGGTTTCGCCCGGCATCTCCGAGGATGACCTGCGTGAGTTGGCGCTGACCTCGGAGAACGTTCAGCGCGCCCTTGAGGGGCGCGGCATCCGCACGGTCATCGTGCGGGCGCCTAAACTGGTCAACATCGTCCCGGCCTAGCCGGGTCCCGGCCGCCGGTCCTTGCCGGCGGCCGGCCAGAACTGCTGGAGGTGCGCCCTGATTGACCGTGAGCCGGCCGCCTGGCTGTGGTTGAAAGATCATCTCGCCCGTCTCCGCCAAGCCACCGTTCCGGGGCGGGTGCCGCCCGCGGCGGAACCCGCCGTCGTCGTCCGCACCGCTGTGGTGACGGACTCCGCCGCCGCGCTGCCGGCTGACTGGGTGAGGGGCTTATCCCTCGACGGCAGGCTTGCCGTTGTGCCCATGCCGGTCATGGTGGGCGAGGAAATTTACGGTGAGGGTGAGGACGACATCACCGAGACCATCGCGGTGGCCCTTGCCGCAGCGACTCCGGTCAAGACCTCCCGGCCGTCGCCCGGGCAGTTTGAGCAGGCCTATCTGGCCGCCGAACGGAGCGGCTATGAGTCGGTGGTGTCCATCCATATTTCCGGCAGCCTCTCCGGCACCGCGGATTCGGCCCGGATCGCTGCCGGCCGCGTCGGCATCCCGGTCGAGGTGCTGGACACCCGGACCGTCGGCATGGCGCAGGGGCTGGCGGTGCAAGGCGCCGTGGTGGCCGCAGCCGACGGGCGCAGCGCCACGGACGTGCGGAAGTTCGCCGAGGAACGCCTGGCGAAGACCAAAGTGTACTTTTACGTGCCGAGCCTGGAGCAGCTGAGGCGGGGCGGACGGATTGGGGCGGCCGCGTCCCTTTTGGGGACCATGTTCTCGATCAAGCCAATTCTTGCGGTCGACGGCGGCAAGATCGTTCCGCTGGAGAAGATCCGTTCCGCTGCGAAGGCCATCGCCCGGCTCGAGGAGATCGTTGTTGCGGACGCCGCCGCCAGGCCGGCGGGGGAGGCCCGGCTGGCCATCCACCACTTCGGGAACCGGCCGGAAGCCGAAGTACTTGCCTCCAAACTTGCCGCGGCACTGCCGGACAGCCCGCCGGCACAGATCAGTTCCCTGCCGGCGGTGCTCGCCGCCCATGCGGGGCTCGGCGTCCTTGCCGTGATAGTCAGCGAAAGTACCACATCGGTCGCCAGTGTCCTTCGCCCTCTCCCCAGCAGCGGCCGTACCGGGCCGAACGGGTCCTCGCCGTTGACGCTATCCACATAGCGGCAGTCCGCCCTGTCCGCCCGAGCGCCCCGGCTCCTAGGGTGGTGGTATGCCACGCCGGACCGCTGGACCTGCCGCCAGCACTCCGGCGCGGCCGGACGCAGGGAGGGAGCCAGTCGCAGGCCGGCCAGGGGCAGGCAGGCGTCCGGCCGACGCTCCTGATCCCGCAAGTGCCTCCCACCGGCAACCTGCCAAACGCTTGGCGGCGAGGCTCGGTGGGCCGCACAGCGACACCCCTGGTCCCGGGCCTGCCGGCCTCCTGGAGCTGGGCGACGGCCGGGAGTTCTCCTACGGCAGCTCGGACGGGCCCCGTGGTGTTTCCCGGGCTTCCGAGGCGACAGTGGAGACCCGCGTCAGATGGCGCCTGGGCCTTCGGGCGGCGATGCTGCTGGGCGTTGTGTCGTTGGTGGCCGGCGGCTGGTTCTGGTGGCAGGTTGCCTCCGCGGAACCAGAGGTTCTTCCGTTAAGCGCCGTCACGAGCGAAGCGGCAGGAACAGCCGGCGCGGCAGGCAGCACGGCAGGGGAGGCCGGTGACGACGCCGGCGGTCCCGCGGAGGTTGATGAACGCTCCAGCCCCGGCGCAGCCACGGGGAGCGTTGTTGTTCATGTCGCCGGCTCCGTGAAGAAAACCGGTGTGGTCAGGGTTGCCCGCGGCGGCCGGGTCCATGAAGCCATTGCCGCGGCCGGCGGCGGAACTGCAGCCGCGGACCTCAACCGGCTCAACCTCGCGGCGGTGCTGGAAGACGGACAGAAAATCTATGTTCCGCGCCGCGGGGAGGCCATGCCGCCGGACGCTGGCCAGCAGGGGGCGCAGGGTGCGCAGTCTGAAGGAACGGGGGCCGCGGGAACGGGGGCGTCGGGGAGCGGGACGGGCGGGGCAGGCGGGTCCAGCGCGGCCGGCGGGAGCGGCAGTGCTGCGGCCGCCGGCAAGATCAACCTCAACACGGCGACGGCCGAAGAACTGGGAAACCTGCCGCGGGTAGGTCCGGTGCTGGCCCAGCGGATCGTTGATTGGCGCTCAGAGCACGGCCAGTTCAAGACGGTGGAGGAGCTCGACGCCGTAGACGGAGTCGGCCCCAAAATGCTGGAAACCCTGCTTCCGCTCGTGACGGTCTGAGATGGCGGGTAACCAACCGCGGAGGACCAGCAGGTGGCACCGGTACGTGGAGGCGGCCGTGAACCCGGCCCCGAACCACGGGACGGCCAGCGGCGCCCGCTCCCACCGCCCGGCCACCGACGGCCTCAGTGCCGCCTGGGGGCAGGCCGTGGCGCCTGCTGTCCGGCCGGCACCAGGCCATCGAGGATCAGGTTTCCTGCGCAGAATCCGTGAATGGTTAGGGTCGCGGCTGGCTCCCGACGAACGGGCCATTGATGCGGCAGACGAGCGACGCCGGCGGGTGGACCTCCGGCTTGTTCCGTCGGCCTTGCTCGTCTGGGCCGCTGCTGCCGCGGGACCATGGCTGAGCCCGCCCTGGCTCCTGGGGATGTGCTGCGCCCTGGTCACTGGCTCCGCGGTGCTGCTCGTGCTGATTCTGCGGCGGAGCGGGGCGGCCCCACACCTCGGACGCAGCTTCCTGCTGACGATAATGGCGGCCATGCTGCTGGCCGTGGCCGCCGCAGCGCACTCGGCTGTATCGTCTGCCCAGAAGAATGATGGACCGGTGGCGGCGGCCATCGCGGCCCGGGCATCATGCCTTGCAGAGGTTGAAATTGCCGGCGCACCGCGTGCCCTTAAGATTTCAGGCGGTGCGGGGCTGCCATCGCGCTGGGCGGTGGTGGCCACGATCAAATCACTGAACACAGGGGGCCAGTTGCTCCGGGCCGACGCTGCTGTGGTGATCATGGGCGGGGAGGACTGGCAGCACGTGGCTTCCGGCCAGCGCGTCCGGACTGCCGGAAAGCTGCGTCCTCCCGATCCCGGTCAGCTGGAGGCCGGGATTCTGTCGGCCTCCTCGTCCCCCATAACCCTCAGGGCCGCGGATGCCTGGACTTCGGGGCCGGCCGCGCTCGGAAGCCAGTTTGCGGCGGCGGCCGGCTGGCTGGACGCTGATGCCAGGGGACTCCTTCCAGGCATGGTCACGGGGGATACCAGCGGCCTGGATGAACAACTGGAGATGTCCATGCAGACTGTGGGTCTCACCCACCTGACCGCTGTGAGCGGTGCCAACTGCGGCCTCATCCTTGGAGCCCTGCTGCTGGCGGCGCGCAGCCTGCGGCTGGCCAGGCTTCCCGCTGCCGCATTCGCCCTGGCAGGCCTCGGCCTGTTTGTCCTGATGGTGGGACCTGATGCCAGCGTCTTGAGGGCCGCCCTGATGGGGGCCATTGCCCTAGCGTCGCTTGCAAGCGGAAGAACCGGCCGCGGCCTGAGCTTCCTCTGCCTCGCCGTCATCGGCCTCCTGCTCATCGACCCGGGACTCGGCACGAGTTTCGGCTTCCTGCTGTCCGTCCTTGCCACCCTCGGAATCATCGCGCTGGGCCGGCAGATCGTGGACTGGATTCCGGATGTCATCCCGCGCTGGGCGGCGGCCGGCATCGCCGTGCCGTTGTCGGCCCAGCTGCTGTGCGGCCCCGTCGTGGTGCTGCTGCAACCCCAGTTCGCCGCCTTTTCTCTGCCGGCCAACATTCTCGCGGCCCCGCTGGTGGCTCCAGTGACCATTCTGGGAACCGCCGCGGTGCCACTGGTGCCGCTGCTGCCATGGCTGGCCGCTGTACTGATCGGGGTTGCCGGCTTTTTCACGGCGGGCGTGGCTGGCGTGGCCAGGTTTGTGGCTGCCCTGCCGGGAGCCTCATTGCCTTGGCCTGAGGGCGTCCTGGGTCTCCTGACCATGGTGATGCTGTCGGCACTTACTATTGGTATCGTCTGGATGGCTGTGCGGCCCCGGCAGATCCTGCGGCTGGTTGTGGCGCTGCACGGCCGTACGGAGGGCTTCCTTGAGCGGGCGGAGCAGCATGTTCGCGGATACCGTACTGCGCTCCGGCCGGACCGGCCTAGGCATGGCTTGGAGCCACAGGCCGACCGTGGCTGGCTTAGATACTGCACTAACAGTTCCAGGAGGAATCCAGAATCGCCGCTGCGCCAACCACTCGAGCCCGGACAACGGCGTCCAACACGGCCACCTGGCGGGACATAGCCCCGGCAGCGGTGGTGCTGGTGGCGGTCCGGAGGATTAACTCGGATTCAGTCACCGCCCGGCGGGTGGAGGTAATGTGTGTCGGAATTTTCGGGCGCACAGCAATTGCCCGCAAAGGTTACTGAACTGAAATCACCGGTCTGGTGCCGGTAAATTCCGCGTTCTGGATTGGCAATAATCTCGTCACTGGCTGTGTAGGTCACCGTGGCCTGATTGTTCGCCGCGGCCTGGGTGCCGTCCCATGGGCTAATGGGAGCAGCAGTAATTGTGGCAACAGCGGAGGCAACTGCCAGCCAAGTCAGCAGTCGCGGTCTGATGGACGTGTTTGTCCCGTAAGAAAGCATGAATATCACTCGAATCGATCGGTGCGAATTCGGGAACTCACCGCAGAGGGGACGCGTTCGGGAAGGCTCAAAGATACCTACCAAGCCTCGGCACTGCACGCTGATTCTGTCAGGAATCTGGGCTTTGTCACTATGGCTCGAAGGATGTGACCCTCTGATCGGATCGGTGAACTGCGGAGAAACAGATTAGAGTGTCAGCTGATGACGACCTGCAGATTGTGTTCGTATCTGCGTGCAGAAGCGACTGCAAGTATGACAATGCTGGCGAGGCGTAAGGCTATTACCAGGTACTCTACGTTGGTACCAGAATGCTCCATCCTAACGTTGGTTCTCTTCTCAGTAGTTCAGACGTGAATTCTCACTGATCACAGTCGAACGGTACTGTTAGACCTTGTCTTCAATGTCCTCGAGGGTAAACTTCTTCGAACCGGCGAGCCGTGGGATGACGAGGGACCTGGACTGGCAGTTGCCTGGGTGAGTGCCGAAGAGAGGCTGTCAATCGGAATAGTCCGGCCAGAGTTCATGATCCCAGGTCCGGCGGTGGTCGTCAGTGGTCCGGGGCCGGCACCCCTCTGTGAACGCGACTCCTGGAGCGTTCGCGGGCCCTAGAAGCCATTCAACCTGCTGTCCTGCAAGTTGATGCATCAACAGGCCCTTCCAGACATGAATCCGGTTCTTTGGAATTCCCAGTGGGCTCCCGGCACAGACCGAGTCGGTCTGTGCCGGGAGTGACTGATATTTCGATGGGGAGTGCCTACTGGCGCTTCGAATGGTTGTTTCGGTGGCAACTGCAGTGCCAGCGGCGGCCGGGGAAAGTACGGTGCAGCAGTTAGGCTAGCTCGCCGGCTTGGGTCCGCGAAACTTGGTTAATATGTATACCGCTTCAAGCCGTCGTTGTCTGCCCAGAAGGTTCGAAGACTGTCACCCTGGACCTCGCGGGCGAAATAGAGGCTTTTCGCGATGGTTGTGGTGGCGTTCCCAAGACGAAAACGTACTGCGCACTCCAGCCCATTGGTACCGCAGTCAGTCCACAGGACACGTGCACCATCGAAGGAAACGCTGGTCGTGTAACGACCGGTCTGAGCTCCCTGCCAAATGCTGGTTAATCCGAAAAACCCCTTACTGGCAACGATGCCGCTGCGCTCTCCCCAGTAGACCCTTGTCGTCCCGAATGGACTGACAGCGACGTGCAGTGCCGTAATCTCGGTTGGTGTGGTGATAAAGCTTGTTGTAATACCGCCAGCCTTAGGGACAAAACGCACTTGGCGACCGACCGCGTAAAACAATCTCGAACCTGCGAGTCCGAGCCTGACCCTGTTGAAATCCTGACCTTGTACAACCGTCCTGGTAGGTCCCCCAATAAGTGCGGTAGCGCGGATTCCATTCTTATCAGCCCAGAATAATGAGGCGCCGTCGGTTTTGAGGTCACGGATAGGGTTGGCACTGGCGACAATGGTCTTGGGTAGGCCTCCGCCATCGAGCTGGAAACGTACGATCCTTGAGTTTGTCATGTTCTGCCTAGCGACGACGTAGCCGAACCAGATGCCGCCTACTTTGGCGTACACGAGTGCGCCAAAGTAGTGTAGGCCTTTCTCCCGATACAGGAGCCGCTCCGTGCCTGGCCTTCCGGTCTTCGCCGTGCGGTACACGCTCGACGAATTTGGACTGAACTCGTTTTCAGTATTGACAACCCAGTAAAGGTTCCCAGTCGACTGAAGGAGAGCTGAGGGCTCTGTACGCGAGACGACCGAGGCCTCCGAAGCAGCTGCGGAAAGGGTCGGCGTGCGAGATTCCGCGGATGCAGGCTGTCCGGCTACGGATAGGGAAATTGCGCATGCGATGGTGAGCCCGACTGTTCCAGAGCTGAATCGCCACCGCTTCAGACTGCGTTGTATTGCTGCCAAAGGTTGCCTCCTCCGATCTGGGGCCTTCTTTTGCGGTACCGAGATTTGTTGTTGAACGATCATCGTCTTCACTTTCTTAGTTCGCGTTGGTGGTGCGTCATTGTTCTGCCATGGACGGGTAACGAGGCTGAAGTTGCGATGGATGATCGTCCAGGCAGCGGGGTCGAAGCGGCTCGCGGCAACAAATCCAGCCGCCATCATGCGGTGAATGTTTCTCCACCGTGTCCGCGTTGCGCTTCGCCCTTTTTTATCGGGCTGGTGTCCCAAGGGTCCCGCGGAGGGCTTAAGCGATCCTTAATCGCTTGGGCAGAGTGCCTCAGCTGGCACCAGCGGGATGCGCCGGTACAAGCCCGAAACGAAACGCCACCAGTCGATTCTCACCGCTGTTGCTCACCGCACAAGATGCTGCGCCTGGCTCTGCTGGATCTCACAGGCAGCGTCGCTGGATGTCATCTCATCACACGCCATGTGACCCTTTATGGGACTCGAAGGGCGCTAATTACTTGTGATGAGCCTGTCGTCGAACTCCACGAGTACATGGCCAAGCCAGCGACAGGGAGTGGAGTGTGGGGCGCCCTATTTTGGCGTTCCCTTTTGGCCCCCATTCAATGCTCTCTTTGTACCGACGTGATCTGGAACCCCCTGGGGCCGGGCTCCATGATAACGACGAGCGAAATCATCGACCTCCACAGTTCGATCCTCGCGAATGCGCATACCTTCGCGATCGCTCCCGCGGGAGACCGCATTGCGGAGCGGCTGTACCTTCCCGCAGAGCCGGTCAGCATCCGGTCTCAGCGGATCGACTTACCACGCAAGGTGTGTCAGGCGCCCATCCAACAACTCCGCAACAACGGCGGCCTCCCCGTCATGAGCAAGTCCGTCCTGCACTGCCTTCTGCCACTTGATAAACCGGTTGACACTCTCGTTTCCTTCGCGAGGACGAGCTCGGAACTGATGAAGATGCGCGCTGGCCAGAGCAGGTCGGGAAGGTCGTCCTTGAACCAGGCCTCGATTCGCAGCATCCCGGTCACGGCGAGCGGGGACTTGTAGACGCGGCCCTTCCTTACGGGGCCCGCCATCGGTCCTGTCTGCTGGTTGGGCTTTGGAACGCTCATGGCAACAACCTACCTCCTGTCGCCGACAAGGTGAGCTGAACCCTTGGTTCGACGTAGCCGACCTATGTGGTGTGGCGCACTTCTCGGCGTTCTTGCGGGTTGAACTCGCCTGTGGGCACTATGACCGGGTTTTCACTGTCATGGGTTGGAAGCCTGAGGACGGGCCCAAGCTGTCGTCCGACTAGCGCATTGCGGAGATCCGCCGCGTCTTCGAGTCGAGCTGGACCGCGGAAGGGCACACCGGCTGGCCTCACGAGGGCCCCGAGCGCCACGGTACTCGACATCCCTGGGCCGGGAACATGATGACTGGCAACTGGATGCCAGCCGGCCGCTGGTGGAGGAACCCGGCGCGCTGACCGTTGCTCTAACGAACCTGGCGGATCCCCAATTCAGGGGCACCCTGGCAGTCAGCACGGAAACTTACACGATCACTTCCGTCGATCTGGGCCACATGCTGCAGACGCGCGCCAACGTCCGTCCCGAGCCCTATGATGAGGACCTGGCAGCCTTGGAGGAGATCAAGGCCAGCATCAAGGGAACGGGTGAGAGTTAACCCCAATTTTTGTGTGTAGATCACGGCCCGACCCTGGCCGAGTTGTTTCTGGCCCAGCTGGCGCCCACCCTGCCAATCCTCCATCCCGGAACGGAGGCGCCCTGGCATCTGACTTCTGGCACCGAGTTCACGAGACCCCAAGTTCGGGCCCTTCGCCCGTGATGACCACCTTATGCGGGGCCAGTAGTTGCCGGCGGCCCTGTCCTCGACCAGGACAGCGAGCTGTTCCTGCCACTGGTGCTCGTTGGCTTCGACTGGCGTTCCGGAGCCCGTTCAGCGCTAAGGGCCAGACGGATTGCCGTCCGGCCCTTAGCCTCGCTCCGAACATCTCTCGCCCGGAGAGCGATACTAAATGATTCACGCCTGAGCTGGCCAGAGCTGCTTCTTTGAGGCAGGCGATCATCATTTGGAGGGGCGCCTTCAGCGGGCCGAGGCTACTTGGCTCCTGCCGCGCAGCGGCCAGGCGTTTCCGGATTCAATGGTTTTGTTTCCGCAGGCTGCGCTCGGGGTTTCGACGTCGCGGGGCAGTTTTGGCCTCGGTCTTCTATTCAATCGCTGCTGCACAAATTGGAGCGTGGTGAATCCAATAGGGGGGCAGAGTATCCCAGGGATTGGGCAGAATGTCGTTGGTGACGTAGAGGTAACCGGCATACCGGAGGACCGAGAGCTGGCAAACAGAGAGGTAGCCTGGATCGTTGGCCGCGTAAACGAGGTGGCTGAAGTTCCTGGAAGGTTGGTATTTGACCCACGACGGGGGCGTCCACGTCTTGTACTTTTCGGCCGTGCCTTCAAAGATCACGAGTATGTCGGCCACTCGACTGGCGCCTAATTGCCATGCGGTGGAGGCGGCAACTCCGGGGTTGCCAACTACGATTTCTGTCCCCGGCGTCTTGGTCTTGATATAGGTGTAGAGATTGCGGTAGTAGGCTTTGATCGGGTCATTTGCAGTGTTGCTCATTTCGTCAAGAAAAATCCCGTCCACCCTGTAAAGCCTGTAGTACTTGTCGATGTCGGCATTTACTTGGGCGAGTGGCCGCGCTCCATAGCCGGTGTAGACATAACCTATGACTTTTTGGGCCTTTCCGTGGCAGTACGTAATGACTCTGGTGTAATCGGCATTGGCTGTTGCACCTGTACCTGGGCCATTGCCTGGATTCATGACAGCAATGGAGCTGCCGCCCCGATTGTTCATGCGGTCGCACATCTGCTCCCATTTCTTGTCAGCCTTGCTGGGATAGAAGTAGGCGGGAACAAGTTGATGCTGATTTCGTACTGTGGGCGGGGCGCATCGTTCGCCGCTGTACGTGATGCCGTCGAGGCTTGCCGCACCGACCTGATAGCAATATGTCCCACCTCGTGGGACGGTGTGCTTTGCACTGTAAAGCTTCCCGGTCGTGCCGCCAGACGAGGACGGAACTGAGGTGTAGTGCTTCCACACACCACCTTTTATCCTGTATCGGATCGGGAACGTCTTCTCGTTCGTGGACTGGTCTCGCCACGTCAGCAAGACTTGTACATCTCCGTTGTGCCATGCTGACAGCGTCGGGGCCTTCGGAGGAGCCGCAACGGCGGCTGGAGAGGCCAAGCTGAGGCAAAGCGAAGTCAGGAGCATTACGGGGAGCAGGGCAGACATGCGCCGCCTTACCATGTGATCTTCTACCGAAGTCATCTCCGTCTCCGAAATTGAATGGCGGAAATAGGACTTTTTCGGATGGGCGGAAAATCTGAACAGGGTGCGGTTTAAAGTGAACATTTCGAACTCCTCTAGTATGAGGGTGTGTTTTTCCTGAGGTGGGAGATTTGGCAGGTCGGCAATCGGCGTCCAACTGACGCTTCTGCTTTTTGTTCTTCCTGCTTGAATGCCTCGGCGGAACAGGGTTCATGCCTGTACGCCGTGATTGGGGCGGCGAACCAGTTCGGCCTCTGGAGCCACTCATTTTGTGCGGCTTCCAGTGTGGCAAGTATTAGTGCGTGCTGCGTTTCGGTGAGTCGCTCGGGAAATGCCAGGTGGTCGGGGTAGCAGCGATGTTGCCCGCGGCAAACCACCCCTTGCCGTCATCACTCGCCGAGCAATATTTGCAACATTCAGTCTTTCCTTTCCTGCGTCTGGGGCCTGATCTAGCCGGCGATCTAAGAGTCGGGCGCAAGGCTTAAGCCATTCTTAATCACGTGGATGCTTCCGATGACGCCACCATCAATTAGCCATGCCGCCCGCCAGACTGCTGCCCTCTGAGCGAGCGGCTGGACGAAACAACTCGGCACGGGGAGAACCCGGGCGTGGATCGGCGCCAGCCGCCCTCCGGGACGCCACACAAATATTTGATGGATGCGACTTTCGACAGCAGTCAAAGACCAGGAGCGCCGGCTGCTTAAGGTGTTGACGAGCCGATGCAGCGGACGCTCACCGCCGCCTCGTCAGCGATGGTCGAGTCCGCCGCCGTCACCATGGCTGCGTTGGACCGCGATTGACACGGGCATGGAAGGATGGGATGGCCCTTCGGGCTGTCGTCAGCACCTTCGGCGCGGCTAGTGGACCCGAACAGCATCCGTTCACCACGATGGTCTGCAACTTGGGCCACCATGGCCCATCGTTTCCGGCAGCCTTCCTCTGCGCGCGGGTCAGCGTCCTGCTCATGGAGGCATATTAAGGATCGCTTAAGCCCTCCCGGCCACTCTGTTAATACCAGCCCGAAGATTTCCGCTGGAGGTCACAAACCGACCGACCTGAAGCCCTCGCTGACTGACATATGAGGAGATGCTGATCATGAAGCGAATTGAGACGTGCAGGGCCCGCAACGGCCAAACAAGCGCTGGTGCCCCGATTGCAGCGACGTCGGAAGTCCCCTTCCCAGAAAGCAGAATGCGTCCTTCTCTCAGGGTTACAGGCGATCACCTCGCGGCATGGGGTGAGGACCTTTGGCCCGACTGCGTAGACTGACAAGCGCTTTGACCGGCTGGTCGCATCTGTGCAACGAGATCTATTTGCCAATTGGCGAAGCCCACGGTGCTGCACTCAAGTGCTGCGTTGTTGGCTGCTCAGGGGCTGCAGACGACTGCTGCGGGGAGGACGGGTCCTGCTCGCTTCCCTGTGGCTTATCCCGGAGCACCTCGTTGAGGACCTGGGTGAGGGTTAGCTCCTGGCCAGCCGCCCAAGCCAAGGCGAAGGGAACTGTGCCGGCTTGAGTTCTTGCCTTGGCCATTACCGATTCGAGATGTCGCTGTTCTGCCGGGAAGAGCGGAAGCCCCCGTTCCTTGCGGTAGGCATCTACTGCCGCAAGTACGCGGATGGCCAGCTCGGTGCGGCGCATTTCAACGTAGGCGTCTGCCAGTTGTTCGAGGAATCCCGCGATTTGGCCCTGTCCGCCAAGGTCCTGCGCTCCGCTTATTGCCTCAAGCAGCAGTCGTTCGGCACCAGGGTAATCACCGATTTGCTCCATGCACTCGGCCAAATTAGTTAGGGCGATCGCGAGTATCCATCGGTCACCCACTTGTCGGGCAAGTGCGGCGCTCTCGCGCCGCAAGGCAAGGGCCTTATCTATGTCACCGGAGTAGTACGCAACCAGGCTCAGCACGATTAAGGCGCATATGCGGGTGCGGGGGCTGGCAAGTGGTAGCGATAGCGCTTCGCTGGCCAGCCGCTCAGCGGAGACATTGTCATCACGCTCCGACGCCTGCACCGCCAGACACGCCGTGCTCCAGGCGACCCCTTGGTCGTTGCCGGCGGCTTCGAACGCTTTAAGGGCCCTGTGGTGAAGGTCGGTGGCATCGTCGTTACGACCGAGCATCCAGCACAAAGTGGCTGTTCCACTAAGTGCGGGTGCTCTGAGCGCTGGTGAAGCAGTCGGTGTGTTGGAGATTAGCTTCAGGGCGATTTCACATTGCTCGGCCACGTCCCCGGTCAGCTCCCAGTAATGCCAGAGCTCTCCTACCAGCCGTAACGCCAGCTCAGTGGATCCGCCAGGCCCGGCAGCCCACAGAAAAGCGCCCCGCAGATCGGGCGCATCGGCGTGCAGGGCGTGGAATGCGTCCACTTGACCGGGCGCCCATAGGTGGGGGCTGACGACCTCGGCCACACTAAGGTAGTACTCGGCGTGCCGACGCCTCACCGTTAAGGCATCGACATACGATTCGAGCCGGTCACGGGCGAACTCGCGGATCGTCTGCAACATTGATATCCGCTCTGTTCTCTTGGAGTCCACGTAGCGGCGCAGCAGGCTATGACGTGACAGCACGGTCAGCAGGTCTTCGGCCACAGCGTCTTCAGCGGGAGACGATCCGCAAATGCTGCTGACAGCGGTCACCGTCGGATCAGCAGCGAAGACGCCCAGACGATCGAAAAGTTGCCTTTCAGCCTCATCGAGCAGCCCGTAGCTCCAAGCGATAGTCGCCGTGAGTGTCCGCTGACGATCCGGAAGATCGCGGAAAGCTGCCGGCAAGGCGGCAAAACTGACCTCCAGCTCATTCAGGAGTTCGCTCTCGCTGCGATAACGCAATTGGGCTGCGGCCAATTCGATCGCGAGCGGAAGGCCATCCAAGCGGCGACAAAGCCGCGTCACCACCGCAGCATTATCGCCATTGACGTTCAGGCGCGGACGCACTGTACGGCCACGGGTCAAGAAGAGCTTCACCGCTGGCACTGATTGCAGTATGAGCGGTGGCAGTGGTGGGTCGAGAGGAGGGAGAGCCAAAGGTTCGAGCTCGTATTCGTACTCGGCGCGCAGTCCGAGCGGGCGCCGGCTCGTGGTAAGGATCCACAGGTCGGGTGCGGCGGTGAGCATGTCCACCACTACGGGCCATGCCTCCTCCAGGTGTTCGAAGTTGTCCAAGACCATTAACAAGCGTCGAGAGCGCAGGAAGCGGGTCACGCTCTTTATAGGGTCCACGCCCGCCCAGTCCTCCAAGCCAAGCGCATTCGCTATCGCTGCCGGCACCTGACGGTCTTGCGTGAGCGGAGCAAGGTTGACCCAGCAAGCGCCGTCGGCCATTTGTGGAGTTAGCCTTCCCGCGGCAGCTAATGCCAGGCGCGTCTTACCGGTCCCGCCGGAACCCGTGATGGTGATCAGCCTGCAGCCTTCGTCGACGAACAAGCTGCACAATTCCCCAAGCTCCGTCTCACGCCCGACCAGTGGCGTGAGCTCGGAAGGAAGATTATCCACCCGCTGCCTGATCCGTCGGCGGCCCTCCAAGGCGGGTGCTGCAAGGGACGGGTCTTGCTGCAGCACGGATTGTTCCAATCCTCGCAGGCGTGGCCCCGGATCGATGCCCAGCTCGTCAGCGAAGACTCGGCGTGCGTCGCGGCACGCTGCCAGCGCATCCGCCTGCCGATCAGACCTGTACAAGGCGAGCACCAGCGAGGCCCAAAGCCGTTCCCGATAAGGGTTCAATGCCACCAGCGACAGCAACTCACCCACCAGTGCACGGTGCCGACCCAGCGTCAGATCTATCTCAATCAGGTCCTGATAGACATCCAGTCTCGATTCCTCCAGCTCATCCAGCTCCGGCCGGAACACCTCCATGTCGGCCAAATCAGGAAACGCCGGACCCCTGAAAAGTTGTACGGCTTGGCGAAGACAATCGGCACCTTCGAGCAAGTTCCCGTCCTGCACAGCCTGCCCGCCCGCGGCGACCTCCTCGCGGAAGCGCAGAAGATCAAGCTCATCCTCTTTAAGAGTCAGCACATAGCCGCCCGAACGGCTGGCCAAGCGCTGTGAAGTCACCCCTTTCGGTCGCTCCGGCTCGAGGAGGCGCCGCAAAGTCGCAATGTACACCTGCAACTGAGGGCCAGGCTTTGCTGGTGGATTGTCAGCCCATATGGCCTCCGCCAAAAAGTCCGGTGTAACGATGGAGTTAGCCCGCAGGGCCAGACACTCTAAGACAATCCGTTGCTGACCGGCTCCGACGGCAACCGGCGCCCCGCCGACGACAACCTCCAGCGGTCCCAGAACCCGAATCCCAAGTGCACCCACAACATTCCCTTAACGACCCGGTCTGTGCTGAGAGTTCAACACGCCCAGCTTCTCGTGGGGCGTCTCCTCAACTGCCCTTCTCGTCAACTGCCCTGCGCACGACCTCGGGCGGGCGCCTGTTTCCAAACGCGCTAGGAAGCTGAAGGACTTGGTGGTATTTCTCTCGTCGGGCACAACATTTACCTCCGAGTCAGAATAGGCCGTTTCTAGCCGCCCCTAGAGCCCGGTAACCATCGACGCGACTGGTTGTATATGAAGTGAAAATACGCCGAGATTAGCTCGAGCGGAAGCCTCAAATAATGCGAATCCCTCTGCCGGTTGGCCGTCGTTCAGGGTCATTGCCCCAATCCGTCGCTGGGAGCGTAGCTCCTTGGGATAGCAGCCACATGACATTTAGCTGCAACACATGAGATTGGCCAAGCCAAACCTCCCTCAACTCTTCCAGTGTCAGCCGAGAGAGCAAGGCTCGCCTTGGCGCTGAAGCCTGGCGATGGGGGCGACTTACCACTGCCACCGAAGCCAATGCCAGCCATCCATGCTGGCGGACCGGGGCAATTAAGGATCCATTAAGCGGCCCGCGCAACCCTGAGATCACAACAGAAACAACCACCGAAGGAAACACATCATGTATCGCAAGATCTATTCCACAGCCGTCCTGCTCGCCACCGCCCTGGGCTTCGCGGCCGTCACCGCCAGCCCCGCCACCGCCGGCGCGGCCTTCAACCATTGTGAACCACTCGTCCGCCGCTGACCCGGCACCACTAACCCAACCAATCCGTACCGCCACACACCCTAGGAGATCATCATGTTCCGTCGAATCTGGTCCACCACCGTCCTACTTGCCACCGCCCTGGGCTTCGCCGCCGCCACCGCCGGCCCCGCGGCTGCCGCCCTCAGCGCGAATCACTGCCAACCACTCGTCCGGCGCTGACAGCCCGGCTCGCCAACCCGGTTTTCAGCCGTTCACGCACCTCCGGAAGGAGATCATCATGTTCCGTCGAATCTGTTCCACCGCCGTCCTCCTCGCCACCGCCCTGGGCTTCGCAGCCGCCTCCGTACACCCTGCAGCTGCCGGGATTGGCTTCAACCATTGCGAACCGCTCGTCGGTCGCTGACCCGGCACCACTAACCCAACCAATCCGTACCGCCACCACCCTAGGAGATCATCATGTTCCGTCGAATCTGGTCCACCGCCGTCCTCGTCGCCACCGCGCTCGGCTTCGCAGCCGCCACCGCCGGCCCCGCCCTCGCCGGGACCCGGCTGAACCATTGCGAACCACTCGTCCTCCGCTGATTATAAAGATGCGGCAGTCCTCCGGCCCGAACCGATATGGTTCGGGACCGGAGCTGCTCTGACAGGCAGGATTCGATGTGGGACTGAGGCATCTGTGGGACTGAGGCATCTTAGGGCACGAAGAACGCTCCGGAAGGCCCAACAACTGTCACGAAGGGGCCATCCTGAACGTGCAGAGACCACGGCGCTGAAGGCACTGAATCTTCTGCCTCCAACTGCAGGCAACAGACTGGCTGATGTAACTGATCGCGTGTCAGTCCTGGAGACGCTAGCGCAATTCGCGGCCGACTCCGCAAGCCATTCAGAGGCGCAGCGCCGCTGCGACGAGGCTTTGACTCTTCTCGAGCATGCAGAACCGAGCGCCACCCGCGATGAGCGGCGCGTTGCCATTCTCGTCCACAAGGGAAACAGCCAGCGGCTATCTGCCCGCTATGAGGAATCATCAATCACCTTGGCCCACGCCCTTGCTCTGTCAGAACCACTGCAAGTTTCCGTTGCGTCAGTCGGCCCGCTCAACGCGCTGGGGATTCTGGCCAAGGACCGCGGTCGATATGAAGAGGCAGCCACTTACTACAACAGAGCCCTAAAACTGCTTGCAGCAAAAGTTGGGGGGAATGCACCGGACATGGCGAGCCTCTTCCACAACCTGGCGGGCTTGAACCACGTTCAAGGACAATTTGTCCAAGCCGAGGAACCGGCGCGTAAAGCAGTCAGGTTGCGCCGGGCGGCCAGGCCCCCAGACCCGGTAGGGTTGGCCGCCGATTTGTCAGTCCTTGGCGCTGTCCTCGCCGGGCAGGAGCGCTTTAACGAAGCTACCGTCGTCCTGTCAGAAGCACTGAACTTATGGCGGAACCGTTATGGCGAAGAGCACTATGAGGTCGCCGTCCAGCTTCACAACCTCGCGGCAATCCAGCAGGCTCAGCAAGACTATCTGTCATCTGAGGCAACTTTCCGGAGAGCCCTGGCGATCAAACAGTCGATTCTTGGACCCTCTCACCCTGAAATCGCAGTGATTCTGAACAATCTCGGCACCCTGTATTCCGACATCGGCCGGACCCGCGAAGCCATGGACTGCTACGAGGACGCGATCACGATATTCAAGCAGACACTGGGTGACGGCCACCCCAGCACTGATGCCGCCATTCAGAACCGAAACGCTCTTGCGAAACTGCGATCTGCTGCAGTTACGGACGAAGCCGCCAAGGGAGACCCGGGCTCAATGCCTTACGTCGACTAATCGAGATCCATAGTTGCTTTGGCCAGTTTTCAGCCTTGATTTATCTTCCCGGGAGCTCCAGTATTTGCACAACAAGCGGCACGCGCGACGTCACAGTGCAGGGCCAAAGGAAACGTACAACACGAGGCCAACGCCCAACACACGTTCCCTGACTCGCTCCAACGACTAGGAGGGGGAAATGCCATATAAGCGGATCTCCAAAGCCGTGGGTATTGTGGCCCTCGCCGCCCTTGCCCTAACTGCATGCAGCCCTGCTGCTGACACTGCTCACACCGATAAGGTCAGCAGCGACCCAACCAAGATCATCACCGCATACAGCAACGAGCCCCAGAACCCACTGCTGCCCGCGGACACGAACGAGGACTATGGCAGCCGCGTCATCGAACTGCTGTTCGAGGGACTTCGCGCTTACGACCCGGAAGGCAAACCCATCAATGCGCTGGCTGAATCCATCGAGACCGTCGACGCTCAGAACTGGATCATCAAGGTCAAGAGAGGGAGCAGATTCACCAACGGTGAGGAAATAACGGCCAAAACATTCATCGAATCCTGGAACTTCGCCGCACTGAGCACCAACTACCAAAGCAACGCTTCATTCTTCGAGTCCATTGACGGCTATGCCGCTGTGAGCGCCGTCCGGACGACCACAGGCACGGATGAGACAACCATGACCGTCCCTGCCCCCACAGCGCAGACGATGTCCGGCTTGGTGCTCAAAGACGACCACACGTTCTCAGTAAAGCTATCCCAACCCGAGGCCGATTGGTCGCTTCGACTAGGCTACTCGGCATTCTTTCCCCTGCCGTCGGCAGCCATTCGGGACCCCAAGACCTACGGTGAAAATCCCATTGGAAACGGCCCGTACAAGTTCGCGAAGGAAGGATCGTGGGTTCACGACGAATCCCTCTCTCTCGTCAGGAACGACGCTTATGACGGACCCCGCAAAGCCAAGAACGGCGGCGTGACCTTCAAGTTCTACACAGAGCCGGGCCCCGCCTACATCGACCTCCAGTCCGACAACCTGGACCTCAGCGACACGCTGCCATCCAACGCTCTCAGGACATACAAGGCCGACTTCCAAGACCGGTATGCGGCAAAGCCCGTGGCCTTAAACGCCACACTTATCATCCCCCCATACAATCCAAACTTTCAGGGCGAGGCCGGCAAACTTCGACGTCAAGCCCTTTCCCAGGCCATCAACCGGGAAGAAATCTGCACGATAATCTTCAACGGCACGTGTACGCCGGCCAAGGAGTTCACCGCCCCGGTTCTGGACGGCTACACCGAGAAGATCCCAGGCAACGAAGTGCTCAATTTCGATCCGACCAGGGCCAGGGACCTGTGGGCACAGGCCGATAAAATCAAGCCGTATGACGCATCGAGGCCGCTGCAGATCGCCTCGAACACGGATGGCGGCAACAAGGAATGGGTTGACGCGGTAGCTAACGGATTCAAGAATAACCTCGGCATCCCCGCTGAAACCCAGCCATTTGCCAAGTTCGCGGAACTTCTGGACCGGCGCAAGGCCCGTTCCCTCCCTGGCCTAACACGCACTGGCTGGAACGGGGATTACCCGTCGTTGTACAACTTCCTCGGCCCGGTCTGGGGGACCGGGGGACCCGCCAACTACGAGAAGTTTTCGTATCCGGAGTTTGACCAGTTGCTCCAAGAAGGTCTGAGATCCAAGGAGACGAGTGAGGCGAATGCGAAGTTCAACAAGGCCCAGGAAGTCCTGTTCAGGGAACTCCCCGGATTGCCATTGTGGTACACCAATCGGCCTATCGTGTGGAGCAACAACGTCCTTTCTGCTGAGACCGGTTGGAACGGAGCTATCCTCTACCACAACGTTTCCGCCAAATAGAGCCAGGATCACAACCTGCCGTGATGGCGGTGGTCGGGCTGATCCCCGGTCCCCATGTTGGCCCGCGGTCGCGGGAAGACAACCATGGATTTCCACCGCGTGCACAGAAAGCAGTGCCTCTAAGTGATTCGGTACCTCCTTCGGCGTCTGCTTCAAACGATTCCCGTCTTAATCGGTACGACGCTTCTCGTTTATTACATGGTTTTCGCCCTGCCGGGGGACCCGATTGCTGCACTGTTCCGAGACAAGCAGCCCCCACAAAGTGTCATAGACGACCTGCGGAACCAATACCACTTGGACGAGCCGTTCTGGATCCAATACGGTGCCTTCCTTGTCAACCTCCTCACCCTTAATCTTGGAAACGACTTCACGCAACAGCCGGTCGCCTCGACTCTGGCTCGGATATTTCCCGTAACCGCTATGCTCGCGGTCGAAGCCCTCATCATCCAGGCAGTTTTCGGCGTTACCTTCGGTCTAATCGCCGGTCTTCGCCGGGGCAGGGTTTTCGACTCAACCGTCCTGGTCGTATCCCTGATCGTCATCGCGATACCCACATTCGTCCTTGGCTTCGTGTTTCAGCTCGTTTTTGGCGTCCGGCTGGGCTGGGCCAAACCTACCGTTGGTGCCAACGCGGATTGGGCAGCACTCGTCCTTCCCGCCACGGTGCTGGGGCTCGCGTCCTTCGCCTACGTCCTGAGGCTTACCCGCGCCTCGGTCATCGAGAACAAGAAGGCCGACTACGTCCTCACCGCATCAGCAAAGGGACTGTCCGGTCCACGTCTCGTCCTGACGCATATCCTGCGCAATTCCATGATTCCGGTCGTGACATACCTTGGCGCGAACCTGGGAAGCCTCATGGGAGGCGCGGTCGTCATCGAGGGCATTTTCAACGTGCCGGGCGTCGGCAACAAGCTGTACCAAGCCGTCCTGCGGGGCGAAGGGCCAACTGTGGTGATCATCGTAAGCGTGCTTGTACTCGTTTTCGTCGTGGCAAACCTTCTTGTAGACCTCCTTTATGCATGGCTTGACCCGAGGATCCGATATGACAAGTGACCATGACGCTCAACACTTTGTTGCACCCAGAGAGGAAATCCCCTTGCTACCCGCCGATCCTCTCAATGTAGAGGCAACACACCGTAGTCTCTGGGCCGATGCATGGTGGAAACTCCGCCGTCGGCCCTTGTTCATCATCTCCTCCTTGATGATCCTCATGATCATCGTCGTGGTGCTCTTTCCCGGGCTCTTCACCCAGACACCGCCGAACGAAAACTGCCACCTGGCCAACTCGGCCGGACCGCCGGTTCCCGGGCATCCACTGGGATTCACTTTCCAGGGATGCGATGTCTACTCGCGCATCATTCATGGGACACAGGCGTCAGTAGCAGTTGGGCTGCTATCCGTTTCGGGTGTGCTAGTTATCGGCGTGACTTTCGGCGCCGTCTCGGGTTACTACGGAGGCTGGATCGACGCGGTCCTTGCTCGCCTGAGCGACATCTTTTTCGCTCTCCCCCTGGTCCTTGGCGCGTTAGTCGTTGCACAGCTACCGCCCGTTCGGGAGAACAAGAGCGTCTGGACTGTAGCGCTTGTCATCTCCCTGCTGGGATGGCCACAGATGGCCCGCATCACCCGCGGCGCCGTTCTAGAAGTCAGTAACGCGGAGTTCGTCACGGCCGCGAAATCGTTGGGCGTTTCGAAGTTCGGCACGCTCGCCCGTCATGTACTGCCTAATTGCATGGCGCCCGTTGTTGTTTTGGCGCCTTTGGAGCTGGGCACGTTCATCGTGACGGAGGCGACCTTGTCCTTCCTGGGCATTGGCCTACCCCAATCGGTCATGTCATGGGGGCAGGACATCGCAGCCGCCCAACATTTGGTCCGCACAGACCCCATGATCTTGATATACCCGGCCGTTGCACTGTCAATCACGGTGCTGAGTTTCATTATGCTCGGCGACGCACTCCGTGACGCCTTCCATCCGAACAGCCGTCGTCGATCGAGGAAACGATGAAGTCACTGGATGCAAGCCTCAACGACGAGGGCTCCGAAGTGGAAGGACCGCTGCTGGAGATAAGGGACCTTAAAGTCACCTTCCAGACACCACATGGCGATTTCGATGCCGTGAGGGACGCACACCTAAGCATCATGTCTGGTGAAACCGTGGCCATGGTAGGAGAATCCGGCTCTGGCAAATCCACCACAGCCCTTGCAGTCATCGGCCTGCTGCCTGACAACGGGCGCGTTTCCGGCGGGCAAATACTGCTCAACGGTGAAGACATAGCCCATGCGTCCGAGCGGCGCATGATCGAACTTCGCGGCAAGACCATCGGCATGGTCCCGCAGGACCCGATGTCCAATCTGAATCCTGTCTGGAAGATCGGGTACCAAGTGAGCGAAGCGCTGCGTGCCAACGGCAAGCCGGCGAGGCACTCGGATGTCGCGAGGGTCCTTGAAGAGGCTGGACTTCCGGACCCGGGGCGCTGTGCCAGGCAGTATCCGCACCAGCTTTCAGGCGGGATGCGGCAACGTGTACTCATCGCGATCGGACTGTCCTACCCACCGAGGCTTCTGATCGCGGACGAGCCAACATCGGCCCTGGACGTCACGGTCCAGCGGCAAGTCCTGGACCACTTGGAGGTTATGACTTCGGAGCTCGGCACAGGAACCCTGCTGATTACTCACGATCTAGGTTTGGCTGCTGAGCGTGCGTCTAGAGTTGTAGTTATGTACGGTGGGCGGGTAGTTGAATCTGGCCCCTCGCTGGAGTTGCTACTCAACCCTAGGCACCCGTACACGCAGAGACTAGTTGCCTCGGCGCCCTCGCTGTCTTCCCGCCGCATCCAGACACGAACTCGCTCTGCCTTCACCGGAGAAGCGTGCCCGAGACGAAGCCGTCCTCGGAGAAGTAGTGGTGCGGACGAACTCCTGAAGGTCGAAAACCTTACAAAAAAGTTCAAGCTTCGGTCAGCTACTGGGCGGTCAACCCCATTCACAGCCGTGGACAACGTTTCCTTCAGCGTCGGACGGGGAACGACAACGGCCATCGTGGGGGTGTCTGGTTCCGGCAAATCCACCATTGCACGAATGGTCCTGAACCTGTTGACGCCCACGTCCGGGCGGATCGTGTTCGATGGAGTGGACACCTCCACGCTTAGTAACCGGCAAATCTTCGATTTCCGCCGCCGCATGCAGCCCATCTTTCAGAATCCATACGGTTCCCTCGACCCGATGTACAACATCTACCGGACCATCGAGGAACCTCTCAGGACTCACCGGATCGGTGACAGATCAAGCCGGGAGAAGAAGGTGCGGGAACTCCTGGATCAGGTGTCCCTGCCCCAATCCAGCATGAAGCGGTACCCGAACGAACTCTCGGGTGGGCAGCGGCAGCGTGTGGCGATCGCCCGGGCATTGGCTTTGGATCCTGACGTCATCATCTGCGACGAAGCCGTGTCGGCTCTCGACGCACTTGTGCAGGCACAGGTCCTCACTCTCCTCGGCCAGCTCCAGTCGATACTGGGATTGACCTACGTCTTCATTGCTCATGACTTAGCTGTCGTGCGGCAGATCGCCGACGACGTCTGCGTTATGGAAAAAGGCAAGGTCGTGGAGGCTGGCCCCACAGACTCGGTCTTTGAAGCGCCGCGACACGACTGCACCACGGCCCTACTCAACGCCATCCCCGGGACAGGACTATTACCGCCGCAGGTTGGCCGCTCTGTCCTGACTAACGGTGTGGATATTGCTAAGTGCTCTCACCGTCCGCGCGCCTGCCGGTCGTGGAAGTAGTTCGGAGCATCGGGGGCGTGCTCGGCTCCAGAGAGTGCCCGCCTGATGACCAAGCATGCCGGACGATGAAACCGTGGACCGGACGATCGAAGAGCGCACTTCCCGACCATGATTCATTCCCGGGGCCTTCTGCGGCGCTGCCTGCCCGTCCGCCAGCCGGGGACGGTGGCGTCCAGGGCATCTGCCTTCCTGCCATCGAGTTCACCCCGGCGCTGCTTGTAGCGCTGGGTGTGCAGCCACACGCCGAGGTCGTGCTCTTCACTGGTGATGACGGCCTTGTGGCGGGGCCGGTCGCTGCCGGCGTCCGGGTAGGCAGCCAGTGCCTCGAGCCGTTCCTGCCACCGTGCCCCATCGGCGTCTGCCCGCGGGGGAGTCTGCCAGTCCGGAAGTACGGCCCGCTCGGGCCGACGGCATCCCGCTCTACGGTCTGCCGCGCGGCTCCATCGCTCAGGCGTTGGTCCGGGCAAGCGGGGGCGAAGGAACGGCGCGAGATCTTGCGCCGGGGTGGAGGTCGATCTCTGCCGACTGCCATGCGGCTATCGAGGAATGTGGTTCTGAAGCGGTAACAGCGTACGTCCCGTTCGCCGTGGCGGCGCTCGATGCTCTGGACGCTGGGCATGCGGAGGCCGCTCAGGCACTCGCTGGCTCGCTCATAGACGCGATCCTGACTTCGTACTTTGGGAAGGATCGCTAGAAGTACACTCCCGACCGGAACGGGAAACGGACGAAGGACACGTATGCCGAGTTCAGCGTCCGGCAGTTCATCGCGTTCGCTCTGATGTGGCAAAACTACCAACAATTCTTCGTCGCCGACGGCGACAAGGTGCCGAGGACATTCAGCCGCAACGCCACGGCGCACACAGTGAGTCCCCGCCAGTTCAACAGGAGTAACGCGGTCCAGGGCATCATGATTGCTTGCAGCCTGCTGTACCGACTTGACGAGCAAGCCCGGCACACGAGGTGGCCACGGAGCTGTAGTGGCCATGGGCAACGGGAAGCCAACCCTCAGTACAAGCACATCGAGGAACGCTACCTTGAGCCACGTACGGCCTCAGCAAGCAGAGGAGATTCTGCCTAGGAATGACCCACCTCCTAAGTTAATAATCACCGGTGCCAACTGCGGCCTCATCCTTGGAGCCCTGCTGCTGGCGGCGCGCAGCCTGCGGCTGGCCAGGCTTCCCGCTGCCGCATTCGCCCTGGCAGGCCTCGGCCTGTTTGTCCTGATGGTGGGACCTGATGCCAGCGTCTTGAGGGCCGCCCTGATGGGGGCCATTGCCCTGGCGTCGCTTGCAAGCGGAAGAACCGGCCGCGGCCTGAGCTTCCTCTGCCTCGCCGTCATCGGCCTCCTGCTCATCGACCCGGGACTCGGCACGAGTTTCGGCTTCCTGCTGTCCGTCCTTGCCACCCTCGGAATCATCGCGCTGGGCCGGCAGATCGTGGACTGGATTCCGGATGTCATCCCGCGCTGGGCGGCGGCCGGCATCGCCGTGCCGTTGTCGGCCCAGCTGCTGTGCGGCCCCGTCGTGGTGCTGCTGCAACCCCAGTTCGCCGCCTATTCTCTGCCGGCCAACATTCTCGCGGCCCCGCTGGTGGCTCCAGTGACCATTCTGGGAACCGCCGCGGTGCCACTGGTGCCGCTGCTGCCATGGCTGGCCGCTGTACTGATCGGGGTTGCCGGCTTTTTCGCGGCGGGCGTGGCTGGCGTGGCCAGGTTTGTGGCCTGTCTTCCGGGGGCGGCTCCGCCTTGGCCCGAAGGCCAGTTCGGCCTGTTCACCATGGCGCTGCTTTCGGCCATGAACGTGCTGGCCGTCTGGCTGGCTACCCATCCCGCCCAAACGCTCGGGTTCGTCCTCGCCGCCCATCGTGCCACGGCCGGTTGCCTTGAGTGGCTGGCGCAACTAACGAACCCGCGGCCGCGCTCCGCCAGGCGCGCCCACTCGGACGGCCCCGCCCGCTTGGGCCGGCGCGGCTTGGTGCAGCGGTTGGGCCATGGCAGGCTTAGAGTCTGCAATCCGTACCCCGGGAGGAACCAACAGTGGCCGCTGCCCAGCCCCAACGATCCAGGACGTCGGCGACCAATTCGGCCACCTGGCGGGACGTGACCCCGGCCGGAGTGGTGCTCATCACGGGTCCGGAAGAATACCTTGGTATCCGGGCCATGGACCGCATCCGCTCGCAGGTCCGGGCCGCCGCTCCGGACGTCGAGCTCACCCGCCTCAACGCGGGGAGCTATGAGGCAGGCTCGCTGGCCATGATCGTCAGTCCCTCCCTGTTCGGTGAGACTAAGCTGATCGAGGCCGAAGGCTTGGAGTCCATGAACGACCCGTTCCTGGCCGATGCCCTGGCCTACCTGCAGCACCCGGAACAGGACGCCGTTCTTGTCCTGCGGCACGCCGGCGGCGTCCGGGGCAAGAAGCTCCTCGACGCGGTCAAGGCCGGCGGATGGCCCGTCGTTGACTGCCAGCCGCTGAAGAAGGACGCCGACAAGACGGCATTCGTGGTGGCGGAATTCAAGGCTGCGTCACGACGCATCGAACCTGACGCGGTGCAGTCCCTCGTGAACGCGGTCGGCGCCAGCCTGTCCGAACTCGCGGCGGCCTGCAGCCAGCTCATTTCCGACGCTTCCACCACGGTGGATGCCGAAATGGTTGAACGGTATTACGGAGGGCGGATCGAGGCCACCGCGTTCAAAGTGGCCGACGCCGCGATGGCCGGCAACGGCCCGGTTGCGCTGTCCACCCTCCGTCATGCCCTGGCCACAGGGGCTGACCCCGTACCGCTGGTGGCTGCCTTGGCTGCGAAGTTGAGGACCGTTGCCAAAGTGGCCGGGGCGCAAGGTTCAGCTGCCCAGATCGCCAAGCAGCTGGGCATGCAGCCATGGCTGGTGGAGCAGGCGCAGCGGGACGTCCGGAGGTGGACGCCGGAAGGCCTCGCCCGATCAATCCAGGTGACCGCGGAAGCCGACGCGCAGGTCAAGGGCCTCTCCCGCGATCCCGTGTATGCGGTGGAGCACGCCGTCACGGTCATTGCCGCGGCCGCCCGCGGCCGGTAGCCAAAGCACGTTAAAAAAGACGCAAGCAGGTTAAAGAGATGTGGCCGGCACCAATGGTGCCGGCCACAAGCATCAGTTCAGTTGAACTGGAAAACCTTAGAGTGCGTTGACCTTCTTGGAGATCGCCGACTTGCGGTTTGCAGCGTTGTTCTTGTGAAGAACACCCTTGCTGACAGCCTTGTCCAGCTTACGGCTGGCAGTAACGAGCGCAGTAGTAGCGGCTTCCTTGTCAGTGGACTCAACGGCGGTGTTGACGGCGCGGATGGCCGTCTTCAGCTCGGACTTGACTGCGTTGTTGCGCAGACGAGCCTTCTCGTTGGTCAGGATGCGCTTCTTCTGGGACTTGATATTTGCCACGTGTGAACTCTCTTTTTAATGCGGAAATGGTCTAGAGGGCTTTCAGGTTGGCCATTGACTGAGCGGCGTGGGGATACCTATGGCGGCCAACCATCAGTGGCCGTCGACCTGCACGGACACACAGCTATGAATAGTAGCAGAATTCAGCCGGGAGAGGCGATTTGCAGGGACCTGGCGCGTCCCGGCCCGCCGCATTTCCGCAGGTCACGTCCAGCCATTCAGGTCCCGCAGCGCCTCGGCCACGGCGAAAAACTGGCTGCGGCCCAGTACCGCGCCTTCACGCCTGACATCCGCAGGCCGGATCTGGAGGACACGGTCGAGCTTGGCCTCGCTGGGACGCAACTGCCTGTCCCACGGGCCGGTGCCGACGTCGACATAGTCGCGGCTGCGCCGGGGATGGGCGTCGTGGTCCTTGCTGGTCAGCATCAGGCCGAGCAGGTAACGCCCATGGTTGCCCACCAGCAGGACCGGGCGGTCCTTGCCGCGGGAATGGTCCTCTTCATAGGGGACCCAGGTCCACACTACTTCGCCGGGATCCGGCCGGCCGTCGGGTGAGGGGGAGTACCGCAGGCTTGCCGTGCCGCGGAAGTCGCCAGGATATCCGCCCGACAGGCCGGCTGTCCCGGTCCGGCCAGCGACCTTTCCCAAGGAACTCCCGGAAGCTGCCGTGGATGGCTTCGCCGGCGCCGCCTTAGGCCTGGCCCGCGGGGTTTGCTGCCCACTGGGGGAGCCGGAGAGGAAGCGGAGGGAAGCGCGGACGGCGTTGCCCATGGTGCGGAAGTTCAGGGCCATGCCGGAAACGATACCGCCGCAAAGGTCAGGGCCACCGCCAGGGGCCCGGACATGTACCATGCCTGGAATGTACTGCGCGGGGCCTGAACGTGGGAGACTAGAGGTTCAGATATGCGGCAGCATCAGGATGGCCCGAGTTCGGCCTGAACGACGCCGTGGATATGCCAACAGTTGCCAACAGTAAGGACCCTGCGTGTCTCCCATGGCCCGCACCGCCCCGGTGCCCGCCGCGACAGATCCGGCCATCATTCGGAATTTCTGCATCATCGCGCACATTGACCACGGTAAATCCACCTTGGCCGACCGCATGCTGCAGTACACCGGCGTCGTGCAGTCCCGCGACATGAAGGCGCAGTATCTGGACCGCATGGATATCGAGCGAGAGCGCGGCATCACCATCAAGTCTCAGGCCGTGCGGATGCCTTGGGAGCTCGATGGCGTGAGTTACGCCCTGAACATGATCGACACCCCGGGCCACGTTGACTTCACCTATGAGGTGTCCCGGTCCTTGGCGGCCTGCGAAGGCGCAGTGCTCCTAGTGGACGCAGCCCAGGGCATCGAAGCCCAGACCCTGGCCAACCTGTACCTGGCCATGGAAAACGATCTGACCATCATCCCGGTCCTGAACAAGATCGACCTCCCGGCCGCGCAGCCGGAGAAGTACGCCGCCGAACTGGCCAGCCTGATCGGCGGCGACCCGGAGGACGTGCTGCTGGTCTCCGGCAAAACCGGCGTCGGCGTCGAGGCGCTGCTGGACAAGATCGTCCGTGACCTGCCCGCTCCCGTGGGTGACCCGGACGCGCCGGCCCGTGCCATGATTTTCGACTCCGTCTATGACACCTACCGTGGCGTGGTCACCTACGTTCGTGTGGTGGACGGCATGCTGCACCCGCGTGAGCGTATCCAGATGATGTCCACCAAGGCCAGCCACGAGCTCCTGGAAATTGGGGTCAGTTCCCCGGAGCCGACGCCCTCGAAAGGCCTCGGTGTCGGCGAGGTAGGCTACCTCATCACCGGCGTGAAGGACGTCCGCCAGTCGAAAGTGGGCGATACGGTCACCAATCTCGCCAAACCCGCCGCGGAATCGCTGAGCGGCTATGCGGATCCCAAGCCGATGGTGTTCTCAGGCCTCTACCCTCTGGACGGCACCGACTACCCTGTGCTGCGCGATGCGCTGGACAAGCTCAAGCTGAACGACGCAGCGCTGATCTATGAACCGGAAACCTCTGCAGCCCTCGGCTTCGGCTTCCGCGTGGGCTTCCTTGGCCTCCTGCACCTGGAGATCGTCCGCGAGCGCCTCGAACGCGAATTCAACCTGGACCTGATCTCCACGGCGCCCAACGTGGTCTACGAGGTCACGCTCGAGGACAAGAATGTGGTCACCGTGACGAACCCCAGCGAGTTCCCCTCAGGGAAGATCAATGAGGTTCGCGAACCCATGGTGGCCGCGACAATCCTTGCCCCCAACGAGTTCGTCGGCGCCATCATGGAGCTGTGCCAGGGCCGCCGCGGCGTCATGCGCGGCATGGACTACCTGTCCGAAGACCGGGTTGAGCTGCGGTACTGGATGCCGTTGGCCGAGATCGTGTTCGACTTCTTCGACCTGCTCAAGTCCAAGACCCGCGGCTATGCCTCCCTCGACTGGAAGGCCGATGGCGAACAGGTCGCCGATCTCGTCAAGGTGGACATCCTGCTGCAGGGCGAGCAGGTGGACGCATTCAGCGCCATTACCCACAAAGACAAGGCCTACGCCTACGGCGTGATGATGACAGGCAAACTGCGCGAGCTTATCCCGCGCCAGCAGTTCGAGGTTCCCATCCAGGCCGCCATCGGTTCGCGGATCATCGCCCGTGAATCAATCCGCGCCATCCGCAAGGATGTCCTGGCCAAGTGCTACGGCGGTGACATCACCCGAAAGCGCAAACTGCTGGAGAAGCAGAAGGAAGGCAAGAAGCGCATGAAGATGGTGGGCCGCGTGGAAGTGCCGCAGGAAGCCTTCATCGCCGCCCTCACCACGGACGAATCCAAGGACAAGGCCAAGAAGTAGTGATGACCGTGGCCGAAACCACCGGAGGCCGCACACATGCCTAGCGTTCTGCCCTTAGGGGATCCCGCACCGTCGGACGGCCTGCTGCCGCCGCAGGCGCTGGACGGTGCGGCGGACCGGGCCTTTGGACTCTACGTGCACATCCCGTTCTGCGCGGTTCGCTGCGGCTACTGCGACTTCAATACGTACACTGCCACGGAGCTCGGCGGCGGCGCGTCCCAGGATGCATATGCCTCCACGGCCATTTCCGAAGTGGAGTTCGCCGCGGGCGTCCTGGAGCAGTCCGGCCTTCCCGCCAGGAAGCTCCGGACGGTGTTCTTTGGCGGCGGCACACCCACCCTGCTGCCCGCAGAGGATCTGGCCCGTATTCTCCGCGCTGCCACCGATCAGTGGGGCATCGAACCCGGCGCCGAAGTGACCACGGAAGCCAATCCGGATTCCGTCACGCCCGAGTCGCTGCAGCTCCTGGCCGATGCCGGCTTTACGAGGGTTTCCTTTGGCATGCAGTCTGCTGTGCCGCATGTCCTGAAGGTCCTCGACCGGACGCATACGCCCAGCCGTGTGCCCCTGGTGGTGCAGTGGGCCCGGGATGCCGGGCTGGACGTCAGCCTCGACCTGATTTACGGCACGCCGGGCGAATCGCTCGAGGACTGGCGCTTTTCGCTCGAAACGGCGCTTTCCTACAGCCCGGACCACATCAGCGCCTACGCGCTGATAGTAGAGGATGGCACCAAGCTTGCGGCGCAGATCCGCAGGGGTGAAGTACCGGGAATCGACGACGACGACCACGCCGCCAAGTATGAGCTCGCCGATCAGATGATTTCCGACGCCGGCCTCCACTGGTACGAGGTCAGCAACTGGTCCGCCACTGCCGATCAGGCCTGCCGGCACAACCTTGCCTACTGGCGCGGGGATGACTGGTGGGGGATCGGACCCGGCGCCCATTCGCATGTCGGCGGAGTGCGCTGGTGGAACGTCAAGCACCCCACCGCCTACGCGGGCCGGCTCGCCTCCGGTGTGTCGCCCGCTGCGGGGCGCGAAACCCTCGACGCCGAAACCCGCGGAGTGGAAAGAATCATGCTGGAGGCCCGGCTGGCTTCGGGACTAGCTGTCAGTTCGCTCTCGGCCTCCGGCAAGCATGCAGTGGCCGGACTCATTGCCGACGGCCTCGTGGCACCTGCCGATGCTTTCCGCGGAAGGCTGGTCCTGACACTCAAGGGGCGGCTGCTGGCGGACGCCGTCGTGCGGCGGATCCTGCCGGACTAACCTCCGGGTCCGGGCCCGCAAAACTGAATACGGCTTAACCAACAGCGGCCCCAGACCCGAACAGGTCTGGGGCCGCTTGGGCCGTTACTTGATCCAGCGCAGGTTGTACGCGTAGCGGTGCGGCTGGCCACGGTTGACGTGGATGCCGGCGGACACGGCGAAGCAGGTCAGGGCAATCCAGATCAGGGTGGCGAGTACGGCGAACAGGTTGCCTATCACGGGGAGCAGCACCAGCACGTTGGCGAGGACAGCCGCGATGGTGGGTGGCAGCGTGAAGTTCAGGGCTTCCTTGGATTCCTGGGCCGTGAAGGGCCCCCGGTCGCGGAAGATCAGGTAGATCAGCAGTGCCGGCACGCAGCCGAGGATCCCGCCGAAGTGGGCCAGCGTTGCCCACTGTCTGTCCTCGCTGGCGGTCAGTGGAAGCGCATTGGCAGGCACGCCATGGTACTGGGGCACGTCAGGGCCGGACTGGGGATCCCTGCGGTCGCGAGCATCTTCTGCCACGGTTTTCTTCCTTAAACATGCGTTGGTGCGATATTGCCGGTGGTTCATGTTCGCGCCGGCCGGTGGCGCCGGACGGCGGGAGCGCGCAAGGCGCCCTTCCAAGAATACTGGGTCGGGCCCGGAATGGACGACGCGCTGCCGGCCCCGCGACACCGCAGTTCTCTTAGGGTCCACCCTGTATCCCGGGGTTCAAGCCCTTGGCGTAGGCCGCCTGCCCCACATGCTGGAGGCAATCGGCAATTGTGCTGACCAGCCGCACCCCAAGAGTGACGGGCGGGTCCCAGCCGTAGTCGACGACCCGGTCGAAGTCCTCGTCGCCGAGAGTTCTGAGAAACTCCGCAGTCTGCCGGTGAACGGCATCGTAGTATGCGAGCAACAGCTCCGGCGTGGCCCGCACTGCGTCGACCTGGCCAGTCGAATGGCCGTAGCCCGTGTCGCCTTCGGGCAGCGGCAGGTCGAAGCGGCCGGCAAATTCCTGCGAAGTCCAGACCTGCTCCAGGCCAGCGGCGGAGGCGACCTGCGCGTCCTCTATCCGGCTGAGGTGCCAGATCAACCAGGCAATAGAGTTCCCGTTGCCTGCCGGACGGCGGATCAGGGACGCGTCGTCGATCCCATCCAGGGTGGCGGACACGGCCTCGTGGATCCGGACGAAAGCGTCCACCAGCAGATCGTTGGATTTCATCGCGTCACCTTAGTGTTCGCCGGCCGGGCGGCCAGTGCGCATCCGGTCACGTGCGCAGCGCACAACCGCGGACAGATCGAGCCCATAGGTTGGTCCTGCGCCGGAACTGTACTCCTCGAGTCGGGCCGCACCGCGCTCGACGAGCCGGAGCGCGCCAACGCTGTTCCCCCGCGCGGCATGCGTGAGCCCGACGCAGATCTGGGCGAGACCCTGCCAAAGGTTGCGTTCTTCTGCCGGCCCGGCTTTCCAGCGCGCCTCAAGTACTTCATGGGCCGCGAAGGGCCGGCCGGCCTCCACCAGGCTTCGGGCCGAAACCAACGTCTGCTCTGGAGGCAGCGGCTCCTCCGAGACCGGCTCGACGCCAGCACTTCCGTACGGCAGCGGCCGCCCCAGCGCGTCGCGGGGCCGGGCCTGCCGCGGGCGCCGGAAGGCATCCCGATCCCTGTCGCCGGTCATCGCCGTCCCCGTCCTGAGCGTCCCTGGAGCCTGCCCGCCTTCATACACGCCATGCCGTTCATACACCCCATGCTAAGACCCACTCTTTGGGAAGGTCTCGCCATGTTTGTTGATCCATGGAACCTACAGTGTCAGCTACGGCGCAGTGTCAGCTACGGCGCAGTGTCAGCTACGGCGCAGTGAGGAAGTCGATGACCTCTTCCACCCGGCCCAGCAGCGCAGGCTCCAGGTCGGCGTACGTCCGCACCGCACCGAGGAGCTTTTGCCAGCCGAGGCCGACGTCTTCCTTGGTGGAATGCGGCCAGCCGAATGCAGCAAGGATCCCGGTCTTCCAGTCCGTGCCCCGGGGCACCACCGGCCACTGTGGAATGCCGAGGACGGACGGCCTGATGGCCTGCCAGACATCCACGTAGGGGTGGCCAACAATAAGCACGTTCCCCGCGGCGCCGGGCGAGGCCATCACGGCGTCCGCAATCCGGGATTCCTTGGAGTCCGGAACGAGGTGGTCCACGAGCACTCCCAGCCTGCGGCCGGGTCCCGGGCGGAATGTGGCAACAGCGGCGGCCAGATCGTCAATGCCGTGAAGGGGCTCGACGACGATGCCCTCCACCCGGAGGTCGTCGCCCCAGACTTTTTCCACGAGTTCGGCGTCGTGCTTGCCCTCCACCCAGATCCGGCTGGCCTTGGCGACCTGGGCGCGCTGGCCCTCCACCCGGACGGAGCCCGACGCGGTGCGGGCTGCCGTGCCGGAACCTGGCCGCTTGGCCGACGGTGCCGGCGGCATCAGCCGGATGGGCTGGCCCTCCAGGAGGAAACCGAATCCAAGCTTGAATGAGCGTGACTTGCCGCGGCGGTCCTCGAGCGCCACGACGTGCATCCCGCCGGACTTCTCCACGCGTGTCACCGCTCCCACCCAGCCGGATTGGACGTCCTCCAGCACCATGCCGCGCTCCACCGGTACCTCTGGCAAATCATTCTTGGCCGGCGCTGCAATGTCCCGCGGGCCCCAGGTCTGGTACTGCATAGTTCACACCGCTTTGCACTAGGAAGCTGCCGCCACGGCCTTGAACCGGCCTCCGGGCGGAATCGGGCCCGGAATTTCGCCCGGAGCGGTACCAATGCTAACAACGGGCCGTCTCATATTAGACTTGTTAGCACTTAGGCATGTCGAGTGCTAAGCGATGGGTTGTCGGGCCCGCGCTGCCCCTGCCCAATATCGGTCGATCGGAGGTGGACTATGAGCGAACCACGCAAGCTCGAGGTGCTGCGCGCCATCGTCGAGGACTATGTCCATTCCCGGGAGCCCGTGGGATCCAAGGCACTCGTCGAGCGCCACCACCTTGGGGTTTCCAGCGCCACCATCCGCAACGACATGGCTGCTCTGGAAGACGAGGGCCTGATCACCGCCCCGCACACCAGTGCCGGCAGGATTCCCACGGACAAGGGCTACCGGCTTTTCGTGGACCAGATCTCGGCCGTCAAGCCCCTCTCCCAGGCGGAGCGCCGGGCCATCCAGTCCCTGCTGGAGGGAGTCGACGATCTCGACGACGTCCTTGACCGTACGGTCAGGCTCCTTGCGCAGCTGACCAACCAGGTCGCCGTCGTGCAGTACCCGCACCTGAGCCGCGCCGTGGTCCGCCATATTGAGTTTGTCCAAATGGCGCCCCGCAAAGTCCTCATCGTGCTGATCGCCGATTCCGGTAAGGTCGAGCAGCGTGTCATCGACGTCGGCCAGGAACTCAGCGACGACACCCTGACTGCCTTGCGGACCAGGTTCTTGGCCGGGGTCGCAGGCACGGCGCTGACCATGCTGCCCCAGCACCTGACTGCCGTCGTGGCCGGCTGCGCTCCCGCAGAGCGTCCGGCCGCCATCGCCCTGAGCAGGGCCCTCGAGGGACTCGCCCACAGCACCAGGGAAGACCGCATGGTCATGGCCGGCACCGCGAACCTGGCCCGGTCCAACGTGGACTTCCCGCTCAGCATCGGCCCCGTCCTCGAGGCCCTGGAGGAGCAAGTGGTCATGCTGCGCCTCCTCAGCGAGATGGCACAGGATCCCCGCGGTGTTGCCGTGAGCATCGGCCGCGAGAACCCCTACGACGGACTGGCTGAGGCGTCCGTGGTAGCTACCGGCTACGGACCGGACTCCACCGCTAAAATCGGCATCCTCGGACCCACCCGCATGGACTACCCCACCACGATGGCCGCCGTCCGTGCGGTGGCCCGCTACCTTTCGAGGATTCTTGGCCCGTAACCCCCACAGTCCAGTGAATCCCGCACCCCAGGCAAGATAACCAGGAAGAGATACGAACTTTGAGCAGCCACTACGACGTTCTTGGAGTCTCACCGGAAGCCACCGGAGAAGAGATCAAAAAGGCCTACCGCAAGCTGGCCCGCACCCTGCACCCGGACGTCAATCCAGGGCCGGAGGCCTCTGACCGCTTCAAGGCCGTCACCCACGCCTACGAAGTGCTCTCGGACCCGCAGAAACGCCGGGTCTATGACACCACAGGCAACGAGAACGGCACGGACAACGGCTTCGGCGGCGGCGGTTACGCCGGCCAGGGCTTCGCGTTCCAGGATATTTTTGACACCTTCTTCGGCGCCGGCGGGTCCGCTGGCCCCGCCTCACGCGTCCGCAGGGGTCAGGACGCCCTCATCAGCGTCCGGATCGACCTGCGCGACGCTGTTTTCGGCGCCAACAAGAAGCTGGAAGTCGACACCGCCGTAACCTGCCCCACCTGCGAGGGGTCATGCTGTCGCGCAGGCACCCATCCGGAACGCTGCGATATCTGTGGCGGCAGCGGCCAGGTCCAGCGGGCAGTGCGCTCCATCCTGGGACAGGTTATGACCTCCGCTCCGTGCGGCTCTTGCGAGGGCTTCGGAACGGTCATCAAGGATCCCTGCAACGAGTGCAACGGCCAGGGCCGCATCCGCAGCCGCAGGTCGCTGACCATCAAGGTTCCCGCAGGCGTGGCCACCGGCACCAGGATCCAGCTTTCCGGGCAGGGCGAAGCCGGCCCGGCCGGCGGCCCCTCCGGTGATCTCTATGTGGAAATCCGCGTCAACAACGATCCCACCTACGTCCGTGATGGCGACGACCTCCACGCCACCCTGAACATTCCCATGACGGCTGCGGCGCTCGGAACGGAACTGAGCCTGGACACCTTCGACGGAAAACAGGAGATCGACGTCAAGGCAGGTACCCAGTCCGGCGAGATCATCACTCTCCGGGGACTTGGCGTCACCCACCTTCGGGGCTACGGCCGCGGCGACCTCAAGGTGCACCTGCAGGTCGAGACACCGGCCAAGCTTGATCCCGCCCAGGAGGACCTGCTCCGGCAGCTGGCCAAGCTGCGCGGAGAGCAGTTCTCCGAGGGCAAGCTGGCCGCGAGCGGCGGGGTCTTCGCGAAGCTGCGGGACCGCCTCGGTAACCTGTAGCTTGTGAGCAACCCCGTATTTTTCACCCCCGCCGGAACGCTGGATGAGGCACGGCCCGGGGCGCTGTTCGTGCTTGACGGAGCCGAAGCGCGCCACGCCGTGACGGTCAAGCGGCTGGCGGTAGGGGAAGCGGTCGACATTGCCGACGGCGCCGGTCGTCGCCTGACAGGCACGGTGGCCCAGGTAGCGCCTGCGCAGCTGACCGTCGAGTGCTCTTCGGTGAGACTGGAGGACCGACCTGCTGTACGCCTGGTGCTCGTCCAGGCCCTCGCCAAGGGCGACCGCGATGAATTGGCGATCGAGACCTCCACCGAGCTCGGCATCGATGCGGTTATCCCCTGGCAGTCGGAGCGGTCGATTGTCCGTTGGAAGGGCGACCGCGCGGCAAAGGCCCACGCTAAGTGGCAGTCCGCAGTCTCCGCGGCTGCGAAGCAGGCCCGCCGGGCGTGGATCCCGGAGGTGCGTTCCGCCGTCGATACCCAGGGCCTGGCAGCGCAGGTGGCGGGCGCGGCTCTAGCGGTGATCCTCCACGAAGACGCCGTGAAACCCCTGCGGGGAATACTGGAAGCCTGGCGGGACGCCGGGCTCGCGGGTCCCAACCCCCGGGAGATCCTCCTGATCGTGGGGCCGGAGGGCGGGATCAGTCCCCGGGAGGTCACCAAATTGTGCAGCGCCGGCGCCGTGACGGCGCTCCTGGGACCGCACGTGCTGCGGTCGTCAACGGCCGGACCTGCAGCCGTCGTCATTGCGAGTGACGTCCTGGAACGCTGGTAACTGGAGTCGGCTTCGAGCGGGGAAGGCTAACGGACCTTGAATCCCCGGGTGTCCACGTTGAGCTCGTCGGAAGGCTTGCTGCGATCAAACTGTGAGACGCGGATCTCGTAGTTTCCCGGGGCGAGGTTGACGTTCACGCTGAACACTCCGGAGGCCTCGGCCTGTGCTGCCGCCGTGGCCTCGCCGTCCAGGTACTTCTCCTTGTCGCCGTTCTCCTGCACCTTCAGGATCTGCCAGCGGAGCTTGCCCCCGGGCACCGTGCTGCGGCCGTTGACCTTGACGCGGCCGTCGGCGACTTCGACACCTTCCTGGGGGTCAATGATCCAGACCGGGGCCACCATTCCGGCGCTGCGCGCAATCGGGGCACCCAGCTTGACGTACTTGAACGCCTGGTAGTCGGTATGACCGTCCACCAGGATCACCACTTCAATCTGCTGACCGGCGTCGATCAGGCCGGAGCTCGCGCCGGCAGCCGTGGCGGTATACACGAGCTGCTGGACGGCCCGCTGTGCCATGTCGGCGTCGAGATTGCTGTTGAAAGCATCGGCGGACACGTCCACGGTGATCACGTTCGTGCCCGAGATCGACGTCGCCAGGTTCTTGGGATTTTGCCAGGGTGTAAAGAAGTCGGGATCCAGAGGCGCCTCGGACATCATGGCCCTGAGCGCACTCGTGATCGGGTTTTCATCGTCCGGCACGTCCCGGAACTCCCGGTACAGGAAGACGTTGGCGTCGCTCCGGCCGATCCAGTAGACCGGAGCCTTGTTGGACGACTGCATCGTCTCCAAGGGGGCACTTGTGGTGGGAACACTGTCAGTTCCCGCTGCCTGCCGCGATTGGGCGGGGCCGTTCGTGGAGATTGCGGCTGGTTCAGGATCGGCGATGCACCCGGACAGGAGCAAAGCGGCAGGGAGCAGCCCGAGCGCTATCACGGAACGCATCCGCGCAGCTGCTTTCGGACCGGTTGATCCTGGCTTCCTGATGTCCATGCTCCTTCCAAAACCCGTGGGGTGCCCGCCAGACACGGCGTTTACTAGCCGCAGGCGGCGGCTGCGGGCAGGAGCAGCCGATGCCCAGCGACTCCATTTCCAGCATTACACAAGGCCCAGGGGCCCAGTGCGCCTTTGGGCACCAGGGCCTGAACTGCAACGGGAACGATATGAGGCCGATACAAAGTTGATACCTAATTGCGGGAACACGTCACGGAAGAAGAGGCCGCCGGAGCTGCGCCAGACGGTGAGCGCAGGCGCGCGCTGGCGTAAGATGGAAGGACTCTGAAGAGTTTAATTTCGAACTGGAGGGAACCAGAGGCCTGCGGGCCGGCACCATGACTGAATCAGCAAACGGAAAGCGCCGCCTCAACACCGGGGACCGCACCGCAGGTGAATTCCCGCATACCCTGCCCGGTATCCGGACGGAGGTGGTCATCTTCGACAACTCTGATCAGATGGTTCAAACCTTGGGAAGCCATGATGAGGCGCTGCGCTTCATCGAGGAGCAGTTCCCGACCGTAAGTTTCCATGTCCGAGGCAACGAGCTTTCGATCAGCGGACCTTCGGCCGACGTCCCGCGCATCATGCGGCTCCTCCACGAAGTGCGCGGTCTTGTGGCCCGCGGAACCGTGATCACGCCAGCCGTGCTCCAGCAGCTCGTCCTGCTGCTGCGCAGCCAGTCGCTGCAGAACCCGGTTGACGTGCTGACCCACGACATCCTCTCCAGCCGCGGCAGGACCATCCGGCCCAAGACGCTGAACCAGAAGAACTACGTGGACGCCATCGATGCCAACACGGTGATCTTCGGAATCGGCCCGGCAGGCACAGGAAAGACCTATCTGGCGATGGCGAAGGCCGTGCAGGCGCTGCAGCAAAAGGAAGTCAGCCGGATCATCCTTACCCGTCCGGCCGTGGAAGCCGGTGAACGGCTCGGATTCCTGCCCGGCACGCTCAGCGACAAGATCGATCCCTACCTCAGGCCGCTGTACGACGCCCTGCACGACATGATCGATCCGGAATCCATTCCGCGCCTCATGGCGGCGGGAACCATCGAGGTTGCGCCCCTTGCCTACATGCGGGGCCGCACGCTCAATGACGCCTTCATCATTTTGGATGAGGCCCAGAACACCACACCCGAACAGATGAAGATGTTCCTGACCCGGCTTGGCTTCGGTTCCAAGATGGTGGTCACCGGCGACGTCACCCAGGTGGACCTGCCGTTCGGAACACGCTCGGGCCTCCGGATCGTCGAAGAGATCCTCCAGGGCATAGACGACGTCAATTTCACCGTTCTGGACGCCTCGGACGTCGTGCGCCACCGCCTAGTCGGAGACATCGTCAACGCCTACAGCATCTGGGACGAAGTACAGCGAAACCGGGTCAAGCATTCCGTGCCCCGGGAGAAGCGGGGACAACACGCATGAGCATCGAAGTAAATAACGAATCCGGCGTCCAGGTGGACGAAGCAGAACTCGTGGCGCTGTCCCGGTTCATTTTCGAGCAGCTGTATATCCATCCCCAGGCCGAGCTGTCCATCCTGCTGGTGGATGAACCCTCCATGGAAAAACTCCACATCGAGCTGATGGACGAACCCGGTTCCACGGATGTGCTCTCCGTCCCCATGGATGAACTCACGCCGGGGACGCCGGACAAGCCCACGCCCCAGGGGATGCTCGGCGACATCGCCATCTGCCCCCAGGTCGCCGAGGTCCAGGCGCGCAATGCAGGCCACTCCACCCAGGACGAAATGCTGCTGCTCACGACGCACGGGATCCTGCACCTGCTTGGCTACGACCACGCGGAACCGGAAGAAAAAGCAGAAATGTTCGGCCTGCAGCGTGAGCTGCTCGCGGCATTCACCGGCAAAGAAGCTCCGTCCGAGACCATCCAGTGACATCCCTGCTCCTCGTCTGCATGGCGCTGGTGTTCCTTGCTGCCGCAGCGCTGCTGACGGCTGCGGAAGCGGCGTTCAGTTTCCTTCCGCGGCATGATGCCGAACAGGCACTCCTGAAGAGCCGCGGCACCGCGCTCCGCCGGATCCTCGACCAGCCCATGACGCACATGCGCGCCCTCCGGTTCTGGCGAATCTGGTTTGAAACAGCGTCCGCGGTTGCTGTGGCCGTGCTTTTCTACAGCCTGCTGGACAACGTGTGGCTTGCCGGCCTTGCGGCGACAGGCATCATGGCTGTCCTGGGTTTCGTGATAGTCGGCGTCTCACCGCGCCAGCTGGGCCGTTCCCATTCAGCCGGAGTCGTGCTGTATTCAGCATCGCTGATCCGGTTCCTCGCCTGGGTCCTTGGTCCCATTCCGGGCTGGCTCGTCCGGCTCGGCAGCGCCGTGGCCCCCGGCGCGCCCGGCGGCGACGAGGCATTCTTCAGCGAGGAAGAGTTCCGTGAACTCGTGGACCGGGCCACCGAATCGGACATGATCGAGGACAACGAAGCCGAACTCATCCAGTCCGTCTTCGACTTCGGGGAAACGTTGGTCCGCGCAGTGATGGTTCCCCGCACGGACATCCTGAGCATTGACGCCGGCTCGAGCCTGCACCGCGCCATGTCGCTGTTCCTCCGCTCCGGCTACTCGCGGATTCCGGTCATCGGAGAAAATACGGACCAGATCCTCGGGATCGTCTACCTCAAGGACGTGGCTGCCACGCTCCACGGCCTGGGCCCGGATGAAGAACCGCCGCTGGTGGACGCCTTGGCGCGCGAGGTCCGCTACGTCCCGGACTCCAAGTCCGTCAGCGACCTGCTGCGGGAGCTGCAGAAAGAGTCAACGCACGTCGCTATCGTCATTGACGAGTACGGGGGAACGGCGGGCCTGGTCACGCTTGAAGACCTGATCGAAGAGCTCGTCGGCGAGATCGTGGATGAATACGACACCGAAAGCGCCGAAGCGGTGGACCTGGGGGATGGCACCTACCGGGTGAGTGCCCGGATGAGCATCGACGACCTAGGTGAACTCTTCGACCTCGAGCTCGACGACGACGAAGTGGACACCGTGGGCGGACTGCTCGCCAAGGCGCTGGGCCGCGTACCGATCGTCGGCAGCGCCGTGGAAGTCGACGGCGTCTCGCTCCGGGCCGATCGGCTGGAAGGCCGCCGAAACCGCGTCAGCCACATTATTGCGGCGCCCGTTCCAAAGGGCGACGTTCAGGACAATACTGACCTTGAAGACCTTCTCGACGAGGCACAACAATTGCAACAGGGAGTTCCACGTGAGCAAGCAGAATAAGGCCGACGGCGGCGCACCCTTCGGCGGTTTCCACGCCGGGTTCTCGGTTCTGGTGGGCCGGCCGAATGCCGGAAAATCAACGCTGACCAACGCCCTGGTAGGCAAGAAAGTTGCCATCACCTCCGCCAAGCCGCAGACCACCCGCCACACCATCCGGGGCATCGTTCACCGGGAGGACGCCCAGCTGATCCTCGTCGATACCCCGGGTCTGCACCGGCCCCGGACGCTGCTCGGGAAACGGCTCAACGACCTCGTTGCCGATACGCTCGCCGAAGTGGATGCAATCGGCTTCTGCCTTCCTGCCAACGAAAAGATCGGTCCCGGCGACAAGTTCATTGCGGCACAGCTCGCAGCCGTGGGACGCAAGCCGGTGATAGCCATCGTCACCAAGGCTGACCTCGTCGACCGGCAGGCACTGACGGAACAGCTACTCGCCGTCGCCGCCCTGGGCCGGGAAGTGTTCGGCGAAGAAGGCTGGAAGGACATCGTGCCGGTCTCGGCGACGGACGGTTTCCAGGTAAGCACCGTGGCGGATGTGCTGATCAGCCACATGCCGCCGTCGCCTCCGCTGTACCCGGACGGCGAGCTGACCGATGAGCCGGAAGCCGTTATGGTGGCCGAGCTCATCCGCGAGGCCGCACTGGAAGGCGTCCGCGACGAGCTTCCCCACTCGCTGGCCGTCGTCGTTGACGAGATCGTGCCGCGGGAAGGACGGGCCGAGGACAACCAGCTCCTCGATGTCCGGGTGAATCTCTACGTGGAGCGGCCCTCCCAAAAGGCGATCATCATCGGCAAGGGAGGCAGCCGGCTCAGGGAGGTCGGGACCAACGCCCGCAAAGGCATTGAAGCCCTGCTCGGCACGCGCATCTACCTCGATCTTCACGTGAAGGTCGCCAAGGACTGGCAGCGCGATCCGAAGCAACTGATAAAGCTGGGTTTCTAGCCGCCCAGGTTGCTGACCGGCGCGCTCCCGCGCCGGTCCGAGGCACGCTTCCGGCGTTTTCCCAGCCTCGGCGACTAAAATAAGGCGGATTTCGTTTTTAGAGGAAGGTCACCCTGTGGTGCTACGCCGCGACAACCGCGCACCGGGGCCGGGCAAACCTGCCCGGCCCGAGCCAGCTGCCCGGCATGCCGAAGACGCCCGAGTGGGCGCTGCCCGGCATTTGAACATGCGCCACATGCCTGTGTGGCTGAAAGTTACTACCGCCGTCGTTTCCGTTGTCCTGATCGGCGGCCTGGCCTTCGCGGGCTACTGGTACATCAGGCTGCAGTCCAACATTTCCTCGTCCGCTCTCGGGGCCGGCAACAGCCGGACCGACAACGTGGACGATGCCACCGGCAGGCTGCAGATCCTGATCCTGGGTTCCGATACCCGCGACGGCAAGAATTCAAATTACGGAAGTGCCGAGGATTCAAACGGCTACGGCAACTCCGACGTCATGATGCTCATGGACATCTCGGAGGACAACAAACGCGTCAGCGTCGTCAGTTTCCCCCGCGACCTGCTGGTGGACATCCCCAAATGCACCGATCAGAAGACCGGCAAGCAATTCCCGGCCCGCAGCGACGTCATGATCAATGAGGCCATGAGCGAAGCGGGCATCGGCTGCGCCGTCGATACCGTGAACAAGCTGACCGGCCTTGAGGTGGACCACTTCATGATGGCCGACTTCAACGCCGTCAAGGAGTTGTCCAACGCCGTGGGCGGCGTGGAGGTCTGCATCAGTGACGCCGTCTACGATCCTGACTCCCGCCTGAAGCTGCCCAAGGGCAACTCCCAGGTCCAGGGTGAGCAAGCCCTCGCATTCCTGCGTACCCGCCACGCCTTCGGCGACGGCGGAGACCTCGGCCGCATCAAGGCCCAGCAGGGGTTCCTGTCCGCCCTCACCCGGAAGATCAAGGACGACGGCACCCTCTCGGATCCGGTGAAGATGCTCAACATCGCCGACGTCGTGACCAAGAACCTCACGGTCGACGACGGGCTCTCCTCTGTGCCGGCCCTGATCACCATAGGCAACCGGCTCAAGACTATCGACGTCGGCAAGGTGGCCTTCGTGGCGGTGCCGACCGTTCCGGCCGCCAGTGACCCGAACAGGCTTGATCCGGCGGAGCCGGCGGCCTCACAGCTTTTCGCCGCGCTCAAGAAGGACGTCGACCTGACCGATCCGGAAGGGAAACAGAAACCGTCACCGTCACCGTCGGCGACGCCTGGCACCAGCGCCCCGCCGTCCGCGGCGCCCAAGCCGACCACGCCGGCAGCGCCGTACGACAAGTCCCTGCAGCCGGTGACCGTGGTCAACGGCACCGCAGTCCCCACCAGGAGCCAGGAGATTGTCGAGGCGCTGGTCGCGGCCGACTTCACCCAGGTGGGACAGTTCGAGGACGCGCCCACGCCCAAGACCATGGTCTATTACGGTCCTGACTTCGCCGATGTGGCAGCCGACGTTGCGAAGCTCTTCGGCATCCCGGCCGCCCAGGTAGCACCGTCGCCGGGGATCTCGGGAGTCCAGCTCTATCTTGGTGCTGACTTCGTCTCGGGCTCCAAGTTCGGCAAGACAACGGTTCCGAAGGACATCGTCAACCAGACGGCAAAGGACGCAACCTGCCAGACGGCCAATCCTGAACTGATCGTTCAGGACGCGGGCTGAGGGGCGAATCTCCCGCAAAGGTGAATGCCGGGCCAACCACATGGTTGGCCCGGCATTTTTGGCGTTGTTACCAGATGCTGACGCGTTCCTCCGGCGGCATCCACATTCCGTCCTCTTCGGAGACGCCGAACGCGGCATGGAAGGAATCCAGGTTCCTGGCGATGGCGTTCGTGCGGAACTCGTTGGGGGAATGCGGGTCTGTGGCAAGGCGCCGGATGGCTTCCTCGGAGCGGATGACCTGGCGCCAGCCGGCGGCCCAGGAGGCAAAGAACCGCTGTTCGCCCGTCAGGCCGTCCAGTACCGGCGGTTCCTGCCCGTTGAGGCTGAGGCGGTAGGCCTTGTAGGCGATGGTGAGCCCGCCGAGGTCGCCGATGTTCTCCCCGAGTGTCAGCCTCCCGTTGACGGTGTGGCCGGGTGCCGCGGAGGGGGAGAGGACGTCGTACTGGTCCACGAGCCGGCTCGTCAGCGCCTCGAAGGCCTTGCGGTCGTCCTCCGTCCACCAGTTCCGAAGCTCACCCGTGCCGTCGAACTGGGAGCCCTGGTCATCGAAGCCGTGTCCGATCTCGTGCCCGATGACCGCTCCGATTCCACCGTAGTTGACGGCGTCGTCAGCGTCCGCGGTGAAGAACGGCGGCTGGAGGATGGCCGCAGGGAAGACGACCTCGTTCAGCATTGGGTGATAATACGCATTGACCGTCTGCGGGGTCATGAGCCACTTGTTCAGGTCCACGGGCTTGCCCACCTCATCGAGGTGGCGGTCGACGTCGGCGTTGTGGGCGCGTTCAACGTTACCGAGCAGGTCGGAGGGATCAATCGTGACAGCCGAGTAATCGATCCACTCGTCGGGGTAGCCGATCTTGGCGCGGAAGGCACCCAGTTTGCGCAGTGCCTCGCCCTTGGTGTCTTCACCCATCCATGTGAGGCCGGTGATGCTCTGCCGGTAGGCCTCGATCAGGTTGTCCACGAGGGTCTGCATCCGTGCCTTGTGGGTCTCCGGGAAGTGCCGGGCAACGTAGATTTGGCCGACTGCTTCGCCGAGCGCTGCCTCAACGACGGCGACTCCCCGCTTCCAGCGGTCCTTGTTCCGGGGCGTACCGCTGATTTTAGTGCCGTAGAACGAGAAGTTCGTGTCGACGAAGGCCGAGGACAGGTAGGGGGCTGCAGAGTTAATGACCCGCAGGGCCAGCCACTCCTGCCACACGGGCAGGGACTCCGAGACCAGCAGGGCCGCGGCGCCGGCGAAAAAGTCCGGCGTGCTGACCACGATCTCCTGGCGCTTGTCCGGGACGATGTCCGCTGCCTCGAACCAGGTGTTCAGCAGCGGGAACAGTTCACTGGCCTGGTCCGCCGACTTCAGGTTGTACGTCTTCTGGGGGTCCCGCAGCGTGACGTTGTCCCAGTGGTGCGACGCGAGTGCGGTTTCCAAGGCAACCACCCGGGCCGCTGCGCCCTCCGGGTCGGCGAGGCCGGCCATGCCGAACATGGTGCCCACGTACTCCCGGTAGGCCTGCACCATGGGCGCGAATTTCTCTTCGCGGTAGTAGGACTCGTCAGGCAGCCCCAGTCCGCCCTGGCCCGTGTACAGCAGGACGCGTTCGGGGTTGCCCGCATCCGGCGCGGGGTAAATATAGAACAGGCCGGACACGTCCGCGCGGAACAGGCGGCCGACCAGTGCGATCAGCTCGTGGACAGAGGAGGTGGCGAAGACCTCATCGAGCCGGGCACGGATCGGGTCCATGCCCTTGGCCTCGATGGCCGCCTCGTCCATGAAGCTGTTGTAGAGGTCGCCGATCTTGCGCTCGATACCGGTGGCCGCCGCCCCCTTGCCGGCGGCTTCCTCAATGATCTCCCGGACCGCGAGCTCCGCGCCGTCGCGAAGGGCGGTGAACGTTCCTTCCAGGGGGCGGTCGTCCGGGATCGTCGTGCTCTTGAGCCATGCCCCGTTCACATGCTGGTACAGGTCGTCCTGCGGCCTGACGCTGTGGTCGATATTTGACAGGGCGATCCCCGAATGTGGCACAGAAGCTCCTTCGATGACGGGCTGCTGCCGGCGCTGGCACCGGTGCAGCGTCTGCATGGTGGACGTTGCTGGAGGTGTTGCTCCTTCATCTTACGCACCCGTGTTACTGTGAAATGGTGCGTGCAGAGCTCCTTCTCCTTAGCTGCCGCGGCGAGGCCTCAGCGATCTAGCGCAAGGCCCACCCTCGCTGCGGAGTTTGTGTTGCCCGGCCACCCTTTCACTCAGGAATCACAGAAAAGGCCACGATAGTAATGCGAAACGCACAGAAGCCCTCGGGAATGCCTGTCCACCGCTACATCCCGTTCCAGGACCAGATCACCGTCGAACTGCCTGACCGCACCTGGCCGGACAAGGTCATCACGAAGGCTCCCCGGTGGTGTGCCGTGGATCTGCGCGACGGCAACCAAGCGCTGATCGACCCCATGAGCCCGGCCCGCAAGATGAAGATGTTCCACCTGCTGGTCAGCATGGGCTACAAGGAAATTGAAGTGGGCTTTCCCTCCGCTTCCCAGACAGATTTCGACTTCGTCCGGCAGCTCATCGAAGGCAACCACATCCCCGATGATGTCACCATCCAGGTCCTGACCCAGGCCCGTGAGCACCTGATCGAGCGGACCTATGAATCCCTGGTCGGAGCCAAGCAGGCCATCGTCCACCTGTACAACTCCACCTCGGTCCTGCAGCGGCGCGTCGTCTTCAACCAAGACGAGGACGGCATCCTGGACATTGCCCTCCAGGGCGCCAGGCTGTGCAAGAAGTACGAAGAAACGCTGGCCGACACGCACGTCACCTATGAGTACTCGCCGGAATCCTTCACCGGAACCGAGCTGGAATACGCTGTCAGGGTCTGCAACGCCGTCTCCGACGTCTTCGAGGCTTCCGCCGACCGCCAGGTGATCATCAACCTGCCCGCCACCGTTGAGATGGCCACCCCGAACGTTTACGCCGACTCCATCGAATGGATGAGCCGGAACCTGCACCCGCGTGAGGGCATCATCCTCTCCCTGCACCCGCACAACGACCGCGGCACCGGCGTCGCCGCCGCCGAACTGGGCTACCTGGCCGGCGCCGACCGCATCGAGGGCTGCCTCTTCGGCAACGGCGAGCGGACCGGCAACGTCGACCTGGTCACCTTGGGGCTGAACATGTTCGTGCAGGGCGTCGATCCCATGATCGACTTCTCGGACATCGACGAAATCCGTCGCACCGTGGAGTACTGCAACCAGCTGCCAGTCGCTGAGCGTGCGCCCTATGGCGGCGACCTGGTCTTCACGGCGTTCTCCGGCTCGCACCAGGACGCCATCAAGAAGGGCTTCGAAGCCCTGGAGAAGGATGCCGCCGCAGCCGGCAAGGACGTCAGTGACTTCACCTGGCAGGTCCCGTATCTGCCGGTCGACCCGAAGGACCTGGGCCGCAGCTACGAGGCCGTCATCCGCGTCAACTCGCAGTCCGGCAAGGGCGGGGTGGCCTACCTGCTGAAGAACGAGCACAGCCTCGACCTGCCGCGCCGGGCCCAGATCGAATTCTCCGGCGTCATCCAGCGCCGCACGGACACCGTGGGCGGCGAGGTCAGCGGCGCGCAGCTGTGGCAGCTGTTCCAGGACGAGTACCTGCCGTCCGACTCATCCGACGGCAAGTGGGGCCGGTATTCCCTCGGTTCGGTCAAGACCGAGACCGATGAAGACGGCTCCATGACCCTGCACACCACCCTTAGCGTGGACGGCGTCCAGGTCCGGCGGACCGGAACCGGGAACGGGCCCATTGCCGCGCTCCTGGATATCCTCGGCCAGGACGGCGTGGACGTCCGCGTGCTGGATTACAGCGAGCACGCACTGTCGGAAGGCGGAAACGCCCGCGCCGCGGCCTATGTGGAATGCGCTGTCGGCGAGCGGGTGCTGTGGGGCATCGGCATCGACCCGAACACCAGCATGTCGTCGCTCAAGGCAGTTATTTCGGCCGTAAACCGAGCCATCCGGGACGCCCAGGCCTGACCGTCCTCGCAGGTGCGCCGACGGCTCCGGGCGGCGGCGCACCTGCAACCCGGAAAGCGGGGATTTCCCGCAGACAGTGCGAAGATTAAGCGTGGTTCAACAGTCATTTGCAGCGCGGGCCTACCGCGATGATGCCGTCGTTCTGCGCACCCACAAACTCGGCGAGGCGGACCGTATCATCACGCTGCTGACGAAACACCACGGGCAGGTGAGGGCAGTCGCTAAGGGCGTCCGGCGCACCAGCAGCCGCTTTGGCGCCCGTCTGGAACCGTTCATGGTGGCTGATCTGCAGCTCGTGTCCGGCAAGTCCCTGGACATCGTCACCCAGGCCGTGGCCAAGGGCGCCTATGGCGGAAACATCGTCGCCGACTACGGCAGGTATACGGTTGCCGCTGCCATGACCGAGACGGCGGAAAAGCTGACGGATGTTGACGGCGAGGCCGGCACTGCGCAGTACAACCTGCTCGTCGGTGCGCTGGCATCCTTGAGCCGGGGGGACCACAGCCCGGAATTGATCCTTGACTCGTATCTGCTGCGCGCCCTGGCCACCGGCGGCTGGGCACCCAGCTTCACCCACTGCGCACGCTGCACTGCGCTTGGCCCGCACACCGCCTTCTCGGCGCCGCTGGGCGGCATGGTGTGCGGCGGCTGCCGCCCGCCGGGTTCACCGGCCCCGGCCGCCGAGACCGTGACGCTGCTGGGCGCCCTGCTCACCGGTGACTGGCCGACGGCGGATTCCTCACTGCCGCTGCACCGGCGTGAAGCGGCGGGCCTCGTCGCCAGTTACCTGCACTGGCATCTCGAACGTGTCCTGAAATCCCTCAAACATGTGGAGCGTACCTAACAGTGTCCTTGGGAAAGAAGACCACACCCGCCCGGCGGCGGACTGCCCCCGTGGTGCGTCCGTATCCTCATCCTTCCGGAGCGGTCGCCCCGGCGATCCCTGCGGAGTTCGTGCCGCAGCATGTCGCCATTGTGATGGATGGAAACGGACGATGGGCCAACCAGCGCGGGTTGCCCCGCATTGAAGGCCATAAGGCAGGGGAGCCAGCACTGCTGGATGTGGTGGCCGGCGCCATCGAGCTTGGCATCAAGTACGTCACGGTCTACGCGTTCTCCACGGAGAACTGGCGCCGCTCCCCAGAGGAAGTGCGCTTCCTGATGGGGTTTAACAAGGACGTGCTGCGCAGGCAGCGAAACCAGCTGGACGAATGGGGCGTGCGGGTGCGCTGGTCCGGCCGTCGCCCCAAACTGTGGGGCTCCGTCATCCGCGAGCTGGAAGAGGCTGAGGCGTACACCGCCGGAAATAGCACATGTACGTTAACTATGTGTGTGAACTACGGCGGCCGTGCGGAGATAGCTGATGCCGTGTCAGCCATCGCCGAGGAAGTCGCGGCCGGCCGGCTCAGGCCCGGAGCCATCACGGAGAAGACCGTCCAGAAGTACCTCGACGAGCCTGACCTTCCCGACGTCGACCTTTTCCTGCGCAGCTCCGGCGAGCAGCGGCTCTCCAATTTCATGCTCTGGCAGTCGGCGTATGCCGAGTTCGTGTTCCTGGATACGCTTTGGCCGGACGTCGACCGCCGGACGCTCTGGGACGCCGTCGGGATCTATGCCCAGCGAGACCGCCGTTACGGGGGCGCGGTGGACGCTGCCAAGAATCCCGTGACGGCCTCCACCCATCAGCCCGGGTAGGGCCCGGGCTTCACCCTCACGACATTCGAAGAGGTTTCCCTTGGAACGTGCCCTACTAGGCGCGCCTAGGATTTAAGGCTCTGTGGCTTGCTCAGCAGAATGGCGGCCTGCCGGTTGCTTTCCACGGCTCTCGGTGTGACGTTCAGTCCCGTGTTCCGCGGTGGTGCGAATGTGGCTTGAGAACTCGTCGACCATGGCCATGTCGAGAAGGGACTCACAGCTTGTATCGGGGATCACCCTCGAATCAGCCTCGGCAACCGTGTCGTAGGCGGTTCTGACCTTTATCAGGTTTCTCGTGGTCAATCATGGACAGAGCTTACCGAGAGCGTGGCCTCCTGTTGGCCGACAGGGGCATGCCGGTGTCAGGACTTGTCATCGGTTTTAGGTTTTTCCTCCTGGGTGGCCTCATCCTGGTGCGGATCGTGCTTGTGGCGCGCTTCCTGAAGATGGTGCTCCAGCTTCTCTTCCGCGTCGCGGCGGCGCTGACCCACGGTTCGTATCTGCTGGGTTGTGGGTGCTGCGTGGGCGTGCAGATGCGGACCATGATCCGGCAGGTCATTATTCTCGTTCATAGTGGAATCGTCCCACCGGACATGGACATCAGGAAGTGGTTGTCGATGCAAGCAAGTCTCCTTCTGTGGGGACCGACAGTTAAGGCACCGTCTGCTTGCCCTGTTCCTGCCGTTTTCGTTGGCCGTAGCGGGTCATGCCTCGGGGCTTGTAGATGGCAAGGACCGTGGTCAGGACCAGCACCACGAGACCGCCGCCGGTATGAAGCAAGGCAGAGGGGAAGTCCATCCCGGACATCGCAGGGTCCACCGCCATGCTTGCGACTGTGCTGATTGTTTGTGTGTACAGGACCAGCACAACCGTCGCGATAAGGGTGAGCACGAGCTTGAAGAGCACCCAGTAATGCCGGAACAGCCCCCAGACTGTTCCCAGGGCGAGCATGACGCCGGTCAGGAGTGAAGTGAAGGCCAGTGGAACAAGCAGGGACCAAACTGCTGCCTGCAGGGCAAGCCACAGGAGGCGCCCCAGCTGGGGATCCGATCCGGTCAGGGCGGCAATATCGATGACCACGAAAACAGCAACGGCTCCTGCCCAGCCCAGTGAGGACAGGACATGCAGAGTCAGCAGAAATTTCCGGAGCGCCGAGGTCAGGACCATCCCGGGGTCACGCCTGCCTGCTGCCCTGACGGAACTCCTGCATGCGCATGCACCGCACCGGGCGATGAAACGGGCTCACCCGTTCCTAATCCATGCCTGGCCGGACCGTGCTGGCCGCCGCTGAGCAGCATTACAGCGATGGCGATCAGGACCACGACGCCGGCCACGATGGCGGAAACTTTGACCCATCGGGGCGGTCCCGTGAGACCTTCCCGATCCCGTTCAGTGCTGTGTTCGGGACCGCTTGGCTCGTGGGTCATATCGTTCTCCAAGAAACGGGTTCATGCTGCGTTGCAGCAGCTTTAGAAACAGTATGTCTCGTCGCCGGACGCGGATGCGACCCTGGCTGCTCGGCACGAGCACGGGTAGTGGTCCAGGCACCGGCCCCGAGGGCCGGCGCCTGGAACGTGCCGGTCAGAGGGTGGCCAGCAGTTTCCGCATTTCCTCGATTTCGGCTTCCTGTGCCCTCACGATCTCTTTGCTCAGCTGGATCACATCGGCATTCTTGCCGCGGGTCAATTCGGCCTTGGCCATCACGATGGCTCCTGCATGGTGGGCGATCATCTGGTTGAGGAAGAGCTTCGCCGCTTCGGCGCCCTGCGCGGCGTCGAGTTTCTTCATGTCTTCATCACTCATCATGCCCTCCATACCGTGGCCGCTGTGGCCGGAGGGCATCTGGGTGGGTTCGTTCCAACCCTTGAGCCAGCCGGTCATGGTTTCGATCTCCGGTCCCTGGGCTGCCTTGATCTTGCTGGCCAGGCCCGTCACCTCTCCGGGAACGTTCTGCTTCTTCAGCATCGTGTCGCTCATCTCCACGGCCTGGGCATGGTGCGGAATCATCATCTGGGCGAACGCGACGTCCGCGGCGTTGTGTTCCGCAGCCGCGGCCGGCGCACTCGCGGAAGGGGCGTGGGACGAGGGGCCACTGGCGGGGGAGGTGCCGTGCTCCATGCCTGGCATGGACGTTTCCGGGGATCCGGATCCGGATCCGGGAGCGCATCCGGCAAGGGCGATGGCTGCCGCGATGGCCGCGGAGGAGAGGGTCAAATACTTCTTGTTCATGAAAAATCAGGTCCTTCGAAACATCAGTGGCGCGGTGGCGCCACACAGGGCGTAAGCGTTAGCGATGCACCTGACCGTCCGAGCGTCAGGGGTATTTGAGGCGCCGGAGGCAGCGCAGGGCCCTGTTTTACGTCCTGCTGATGGAGAGTTCGCCCGGTGTCGGACTGCCGGGAAGATAGGACCAGCATTCGATGGCCTTGGCGGCGTCGCCTGTTTTGCTGCCAATGGCAAACACTGCTGTGCCGGGCAACGGGGCGGTCAGGGACCCGGTTTTCGCCGAGGGAGTGCAGGCCGCGGTCATGGTTTGCATGCTGGCGCCACCACCGGAGCCGGAGCAATTCTCCGCTTGGACGCTGGCCGTACCCTGGGCCGCCGGTGCCAGGTGGTCCCGCACCGTTTCGGGCGCAGGATGGCCGTGGTCGCCGGACGGCGCGGCATGGGCCGTTCCGCCTGTGGCGGCCGGAGAGTGCATGGCGTGGGTGCCGGTTATCACATGCATGCCGAAGATCCCGGCGATGACGGCCAGGACTGCGGCGAGCAGTCCTGCGTGGCGGAGGAACGCCGTCGCGCGGGCCTTAGCCGTTGCTGTCATGACGTTCCTCCTTTCGTGCTGCGGGCCACGTCTTCTGGCTTCAAGGCTACCGGACGGGTGAATCCGTCTTGACTGGTGGGCGGTGCTGCGCGTTCAACGAACCTGGGCGGGGCTCAGTTTCATCCGTCGCAGTAGCTGGGCGTTGAGCGCGACCACGATGGTGGAGATGGACATCAGGACGGCACCGGCGGCAGGGGAGAGCACGACACCTGCGAAGGCGAGCACCCCGGCAGCCAGTGGGACGGAAATGATGTTGTAGCCGGTGGCCCACACCAGGTTCTGCCACATCTTCCGGTAACTGGCCCGGGACAGGTCCACCAAGGACAGCACGGCCCGGGGGTCGTTGCCGGCCAGGACCACGCCAGCCGATTCCATGGCCACGTCGGTGCCGGCGCCGATCGCGATACCGACCTCGGCCCTGGCCAGCGCCGGGGAGTCGTTCACGCCGTCACCAACCATGGCCACCTTCAGTCCGCGGGCCTGGAGCTCGGCGACTTTCTTGTCCTTGTCCACGGGAAGGACTTCGGCGAAGACCTCGTCGATCTTCAGTTCCGCTCCCACGGCCCGGGCAACCTGCTTGGCGTCGCCGGTGATCATGGCCACCTTGATGCCGCGGTTCTGCAGTGCGGCGACGGCCTGGCGCGACTCCTCACGGACAGCGTCCTCAAGGCTCACCGCACCCAGGACACGGTTTCCGTCCACGACGTGCAGCACGGCCGCGCCCCGATCCATCCATTCCCGGGTGGATCGGGCCAGGGCTTCGGGCTCACTGATTCCAAGCTCCCGCAGCAGTGCCGGACCGCCGACCTGGACGGCGCGTCCGTCAACCGTGGCGCGGACGCCTCGTCCGGTCATGGATGTGAAGCCTGTGGCCCGCGGAATGTCCCGGTCCTGTTGCCGGGCTGCCCGGACGATGGCGCGGGCCACGGGGTGCTCGCTGTCTGCTTCCACGGCGGCGGCCAGGGCCAGCAGCTCCTCTCGGTTCACAGAGTCCGCCGTAGCCGCGTCCCTGAGTTCAGGCTCGCCCTTGGTCAGCGTCCCGGTCTTGTCGAACAGGACGACGTCGACGGTGCGCATGCGTTCGAGCGCCATCCGGTTCTTGATCAGCACTCCTGCCCGGGCGGCCCGTTCCGTGGAGATCGCGATCACCAGCGGAATTGCCAGTCCCAGGGCGTGCGGGCAGGCGATCACCAGCACTGTCACGGTCCGCGTGACGGCATCCGGCACGCTGCCCAGCACAGTCCAGGCAATGAACGTGATGAGTCCGACGCCGGCGGCGAAGTAAAAGAGGAAGGCCGCGGCCCGGTCGGCCAGGGCCTGCGCCTTCGACGAGGAGGCCTGCGCCTCAGCGACCAGCCGCTGAATGCCCGCCAGAGCGGTGTCGTCTCCCACGGCGGTGATGCGGACACGGACCGTGTTGTCGGTGGCCACCGTTCCGGCGACGACGGCGTCCCCGGCGGAGCGGAGGACCGTCTTGGATTCGCCGGTGATCATGGATTCATCGAACTCGGCCTGCCCGTCGACCACCGTGCCGTCCGCGGGCATACGTGCGCCGGAGCGGACCAGAACGGTGTCCCCGGCCTTGAGCTCGGAAACATTGACGGTCTCCGTGCCCGTCTCGGTGATGCGTTCCGCCTCGTCTGGCAGCAGGGCTGCGAGGGCGTCGAGGGCGCCTTGTGCGGATCCGAGAGCCCGCATTTCGATCCAGTGGCCCAGCAGCATGATGGCCACCAGAAGGGCCAGTTCCCACCAGAAGTCCAGGTCGAAGCCGCCAATGCCCAGGCCGGTCACCCAGGAAGCGATGAAGGCGACGGTGATGGCCATGCCGATCAGCAGCATCATTCCCGGCCGTCGCGTTGTCAGTTCATTCAGTCCGCCTTTGAGAAACGGCTGCCCGCCGTAGAGGAATATCACGGTTCCCAGCAGCGGCGGGATCCACGTGGAGCCGGGGAACTCAGGTGGCATGTAGCCGAGTAGATGGGCGAACATCGGGCTGAAGTACACGACTGGCACGGACAGTGCCAGGGTCAGCCAGAACCTGTCCTTGAACATCGCGGTACTGTGTCCGGCGTGCTGGCCGTGGGTGTGCACGACATGGTCGTCGCCGGTGTCCGGACCTTTGTGGCGTTTGTGGTGGTCCGGGACGGCAGCCACGGCTGTCTTGTCCTGGGTCAGGTGCAGCCTGGCGCCGTCAGCTTCCCGGATCTGACCCTGGTGGTGCTCGGTGTGCTCTTCCATGATTCCTCCTCATGAGGCCCGGGCCGGCCTGCGGCCGAACGGTCAGCGGGCCGGCGGGAACTTTGCTAGCTGGTGATCCGGCTGTATCCGGTGGATGTAACAGCGTCACGGACTGCCGCAGCAGGGGCAGATCCGGAAACGCCCAGGCGGGAACGGCCGCCCGGGACGCAGCCCGAGGCGGAGGACACCAGGGCCAGTTCTTGCCGGGATTCTGTTCCACACATGTCAGTTCCATTCCGTCAAATGAGAGTTCGATGGGTGCTGGGGTTGAACGGCTGTGACGGCGATGCGGGGCACCTGCCTGGACATACCACTTCACTGACAACGCCTTCAATATACCCCTAGGGGGTATCCTTCGCAAGGGCACTCTCAGGGTTCACTCAGGCCGCCGCGTGCCGTCACTGGAATCTCGGTGCCGGCAGGCCAGCAGGGCGGATGTAGGGCAGGCGCATAAGCCCTCGCCCCCCATTCCGCAACTGCAACACGCCATCATGTACGTAACGAATTTGTAACGTCATTTTTTTCTTGGTTTCATGGTTGGTACCACATACCTTCACCGGGTATGCGTGTACCCGCTTCGCCAAACCCCGCCGGCGGTACATGGACCCTTCACTTCAGGCGGGGGCGGAAGACCCATGAATGACGCCTTTGGGCGTCTTGGGGTGAAGCCTGGCCCTGTCGCTGCATCCCTGTGAGGCGCGCGGCAGGGGAGGCCGGACAGTCCACTCGTCCGAATCCGACAGCTAATTTCGCCGGCGTCGAGAGGACCTACGCTGTGCCTTCCCACGACCATCACGGCCTGCGCCGTGCCATTTTCTCGCGCACATCCAGTAAGGGCCGCCGCCGGGCAGCCGCATCACCAGTGCCAAGGCCGCGGGGCCGCGGCCAAAAGCTGGCTGTCGCGGCGGCGGTGACAGGAATGCTTGGCATGACCGTACTCTCGACGGCCCACGCCGCCCCAACAGGGATCTCGGCCGCCCGGGAGGTTCCCGCCAATGCAGTGGACGCTCCGGCCGCACAGCCCTCCCTGCTCGAGGAGGCAGGATCGTCGCTGGTTTTTGACCGGCCCCAGGTCAAGTCCTCCCCGGCACCGAAAGCGGCACCGAAAGCGGCGCGGAAAATGGCATCGAAGCCGGCGCGGAAAGCGGCATCGAAGCCGGCGCGGAAACCGGCACTGAAGGCTGCACCCAAACCGGTACGGAAGCCGGCACCGAAACCCGCCCGGGCTTCCGCGCCTTCGGCAGGCCTGCGGGCACCGCTCGCCTCGACGATCGTGACTTCCCCATATGGGCACCGCGTCAATCCCCTGACCGGGGCAATCGGCGAATTACATACGGGGCTTGACTTCGCCGGGGCGTGCGGCACGCCCGTTCTGGCTGCGGCCAGGGGGAAGGTCACCGAGGCAGGCTGGAGCCCGTACGGCGGCGGAAACCGGATTGTTGTTGACCACGGCAAGGGCCTGAAGACCACATACAACCATCTGGCCAGCATCGGCGTTTCCAAGGGCCAGACCCTGGCGAAGGGTGGCCGGATAGCCGCCGTCGGAACGACCGGCAGCTCCACCGGCTGCCATCTTCATTTTGAAGTCATGGTCAATGACAGGACCGTCAACCCCGCCAGCTACCTATAGGCAACCAGAGCGACTTCCCGGCTGCGCCTCGCCACTCTCATGGCAGCCGACCGAAGGATTCGTCCTCAGCGGCAAAGCCGTGGATCCACCGGGCCAGCCGCCGGTAGGCATCTGCCCGCACCTCGGTACGGGAGAGGAAGACATCGTGGAGGGCGCCGTCGATGCGCTCCACGGCTACGCTCTGTCCCAGCGACAAGGCGCGGACAGCGATGACGTTGACGTCCAGCACCGAGTCGGTCCTGCGCATCGCCTCGGTCCAGAACGGCCCGTTGGCACTTGCGCCGGAAAGCAGGACCAAAATGGGAATGTCGATGCGGAGCCCCCGGGCCACCTGCGCCTGGCCGGTAAGAACGGCACTCAGCCACGCGGCGCGGACCGGAAAGGCCATGGGTGGCCGGTACCTGTCATCGAGCGTCCATTCGCCTTCCGCGGAGCTGCTGATGCTCCGCCAGTAGAAGCCACGTTCGGGGAGCCGGAGCACAGCCTCCGGCCGCACCCGCGCGAGGGGTTCCACCATGGTCCACGCAGCCCGGCGGACCAGCGAACTGCCGTGCATTTCGAGCCATGGGCTGTTCAGGACCAGTTGTGAAGCTATTCCGGGGTTGCGGCTCACCCAGAGGGCGGCCACCAGGCCTCCGGTGGAGTGTCCCATGAGGACAAGCGACAAGGGTGACGGGGGCTGCCGGTCGGAAATCATGCTGACTGCAGCGCTGATTTCTGCGTCATAGTTCGCCAGGTCGGCGACATAGCCGCCGTGTGTATCGGGCTTCAGGCTGCGGCCGTGGTTGTGCATGTCCAGGGCAAAGAATTCAAAGCCCTGATCGTTCCAGAAGCGTGCGAGGTCGGCATTGAAGAAGTAGTCACTCCAGCCATGCAGGAAGAGCACTGCACGGCGGCTGGCCACCGGACCGGTCTGCTGGCCTATATCCTGCTGCGGGACATAGCGGACGAGCGTCGCAGTGCGGGTGACACCGTCGCCGCCCTTGGCCTCGAAGGCGCAGGATTCGAAACCCTCACCGAGGATGTCGCTCTGCCAGTCCATGGCACCAGCCTAGACGCGACGCTGGCAGTGTGGCGGACGCCAGCCGCACGGGTTTGGTCTGTACCGCCGAAGACGGAAAACTAGAGGCATGCGCGTATATCCCACTTTCTTCAGGCTGGCCTTTTCATGGATGGACGCCGAACGCGCCCACAAGATCGGATTCAAGGGGATCCGCCTGGCCCACTCCACCGGAGCAGGCCGGCTGCTGGCCCGCTTTACGGCACCGCCCGCATCCCTGCAGACGAGCGCGTTCGGGCTCACGTTCCCGTCGCCGTTTGGGCTGGCCGCCGGCTTTGACAAAGAAGGCCACGGCATCGAGGCCCTGACGGAACTCGGCTTCGGCCACGTTGAGGTGGGCACGATCACCGGCCGGGCCCAGCCGGGCAACGAGCAGCCGAGGCTGTTCCGGCTCATCGAAGACCGGGCAGTCATTAACCGGATGGGATTCAACAACGACGGCGCCGCGGCAGTGGCGCCCCGTCTCAAGTCTGCGCGGGCTGCGCTGCAGCGGCGGCACCCAAAGGTGCGCCCGCTTATTGGTGTGAACATCGGCAAAAGCAAAGTTGTGGACCTGGAGCACGCCGCGGAGGATTACCTCATCAGTGCGCGCAGCCTGGCCCCGGCGGCAGACTATCTCGTGGTGAACGTGAGTTCCCCCAATACGCCGGGCCTCCGCCTGCTGCAGAACGTCGAAACTCTGCGGCCGCTTTTGACGGCGGTGGGGGAGGAAGCCGATAAGGCTGCCGGGCGCCACGTGCCGCTGCTCGTCAAAATCGCCCCTGACCTCAGCGATGAGGATATCGACGACGTCGCAAGGCTCGCGCTCGATTTGGGACTGGACGGTATCATTGCCACGAACACGACCATTGGACGCGACGGGCTCAAGTCGGCGCCGGAGAAGATTGAGACCTGCGGTGCAGGGGGACTGTCCGGTGCTCCCTTGAAGTCCCGGTCCCTGGAAGTGCTGCGCCGGCTCAAGGCAGCCACCGACGGCCAGCTCACGCTGGTTTCCGTGGGCGGGGTGGAGACATCCGAAGATGTCCAGGACAGGCTGGATGCCGGTGCCACCCTCGTCCAGGGATACACCGCCTTCCTTTATGAGGGCCCGTTCTGGGCGGCCCGCATCAACCGGCAGCTCGCGAAGAGCCGTCGCGGGGCCTGATTTCCAGTCCGCGGACAGCGGTAAAGCAGCAGTCCGCACAACGAAGAGACGTTCACGCGGGCACGCTATTACACAACAGCCCCAGGCGGTATAACCGCCTGGGGCTGTTGTGTTCGTCAGGTCCGGGCGGGACCCGAGAAGGGATTGAGGTCAGGACGGAAACTGCCCGCGCCGGACCTGCGGCTTGGGGAGGCGAAGCTTCCGGAACTGCAGGGAGCGCATGGAGCCGTACCAGACGGTACCGCGCTCCACTTCGCCGAACTTCTGGGCGAGCCTCTTGCGGAGTTTGCGGGACAGGATAAACACGTCCACGAAGACCGCCAGGAACATGACCCAGAATCCACCCAGGACATAAATCATCTGTTCACTGGTGGACGGGACCACCAGCGAAATGATCACGAAGATCAAAGCGCCGAACATGAGGTATTCGCCGAGGCTGAACCGTGCGTCGACATAGTCACGGGCGAACCGTTTCTGCGGTCCCTTGTCGCGGATGGGCAGGAACCTCTCGTCGCCGGTGTCGAGCGCCTGGCGCGCCTTGAGGCGCTGTTCCTGGATAGCGGCACGCTCTGCCGCCTTCGAGGCCTTGCGGTCCTCCGGCACCAGGGGCCGCTTGCGGGCTGCTTCCTGGGCTTTGCGCTTCGGCGTGGGCGCACCCTTGCCGGCAGCCTCTGCCTGACGGGCAGCTGCCTCGGCTTCCCCTTGGTCTACTACATCCTGCGCCGCTGGCGCTTCCTTTTTACGTCCGAACACCAAAACAGAATACCTTGCAGGACCGGGACGCCGGTCACAGGGGCGTCCCGGGCAAAGCGCGAGGTTAGGCGGGAGGTTACGCGGGCAGCCGAGGCGCGGCCGCCCTATCGACGCAGGGCTCTGCAGCGCGGGTAGTGTTTTGCCATGACTTCACCATCAGCGGCGACCCCGCAACAATCCGGCCGTCCGGTTGGCGGCGTCGACACGGACGCCCTGCGGAACGCCGTTAACGCGACGTTTGAGACCACGATGTCCCAGCTGACAGACCTGGTCAGCATCCCGGGCATCGCCTGGGCGAGCTTCCATCCTCCGGAGCTGGACCGCAGCGCCGAGGCCGTCGCAGCCTTGGTCCGGAGCGCCGGCCTCGGGGACGTCAGGATTCTTCGGTGCAATAAGGAGGACGGGACACCCGGGGGGCCGGCCGTGGTGGCGCGTCGCGAAGCGGCGGAAGGCAAGCCGACAGTCCTGCTGTACGCCCACCATGACGTACAGCCGCCGGGCGATTTGACGCTGTGGGAATCGGAGCCCTTTGCCGCCGTCGAACGCGACCGCCGGCTGTACGGCCGCGGGGCTGCGGACGACAAAGCCGGAATTATGGCGCACATCGCTGCCTATGGGGCTGTGACGAGGGTACTGGGTGACGACTTCGGGCTCGGCGTGACCCTTTTCTTCGAGGGCGAGGAAGAGGCCGGTTCGCCGACCTTCCGGACCTTCCTGGAAACGCACCGCGAACTGCTCCGGGCTGATGTCATCGTCGTGGCGGATTCAAGCAACTGGAAGGTGGGGGTGCCGGCCCTGACCACGAGCCTCCGGGGCCTGATCGACGGAACCATCGAAGTGCAGGTGCTGGAGCATGCGGTGCACTCCGGGATGTACGGCGGTCCGGTGCTGGATGCACCCACCCTGTTGTCCCGCCTTATCGCAACCCTGCACGATGACGAGGGCAACGTGGCCATTGAGGGTTTGGTCAGCCGCGACGAAGTCATGGTGGACCTCACGGAGGATGAGTTCAGGTCGGACGCTTCGGTCCTCGACGGCGTCAAGTTGGCAGGCGCCGGGACCATAGCGTCGCGGATGTGGACCAAGCCTGCGCTTTCCATTATCGGTTTCGACGCTCCTGCCGTTGACGTTGCCTCGAATACGCTGCAGCCCAGGGCCCGGGCCAAATTCAGTCTGCGGCTGGCCCCCGGCCAGCTTCCGGCAGAAGCCATGCTGGCAGTCCGGCGTCACGTCGAGATGCATGCACCGTTCGGTGCGAAGGTTGTCTTCACCCCTGGGGAAAGCGGCAACGGCTACCTTGCGGACAGGGATTCCGCAGCGGCGGCGTTCGCCATGTGGGCGCTGGGGGAGTCGTGGGGCGTGCCGGCCGTGGAAATGGGCATCGGCGGCTCCATCCCCTTCATTTCGGACCTGACGGATCTCTATCCGGACGCCCAGATCCTCGTCACGGGGGTGGAGGACCCGGACTCCCGGGCGCACTCCGCCAACGAATCCCTGCATATTGGGGACTTTCGAAATGCCGTGGTGGCCGAGTCGCTGCTGTTGGCGCGCATTAACAGCGAGGGCCTGGGCTGACAACCTCGGCCTGAGCTGATGGCTCCGGTCCTGACATGGGCTGCCGTGGCCTCATGGGAACAAGCGGGGGACGGCAATGGTTACGCCTGTAGTTAGAGCTAAGCGTGCTATCGACGTAGCATGTAGCTATAGCCCATACCGTTTCCGTAGGGGCAGGCGCCGTGCACGCGGGGCCGCCAGGACCGTCGTTAGAAGGTAGGCCAATGAGCACTACGACCAATGAAAACAGCTCCGAATCCACTGGCACGGCAAGTGCCGAACTGGCGAGCCACGAGGTGCAGCTGACAGACGTTGCCGCGGGCAAGGTCCGCAGCCTCCTTGAGCAGGAAGGCCGCACAGACCTCCGTCTTCGCGTTGCGGTGCAGCCGGGCGGCTGCTCCGGACTGATTTACCAGCTTTACTTCGATGAGCGCCTTCTGGAGGGCGACGCTGTACGCGACTATGACGGCGTCGAGGTCGTGGTCGACAAGATGAGCGTGCCGTATCTCAGCGGTGCCAGCATCGACTTTGAGGACACCATTTCCAAGCAGGGGTTCACCATCGACAACCCCAACGCCGGCGGTTCATGCGCCTGCGGCGATTCATTCCACTAACGGGCCCGCTTGCCCTTCCTCACGCTGTGGCGGCGCCGGTATTGACCGGCGCCGCCACACTGGCGCCGACATGTGGGCGAAAACGCGTTGGGAACGGTAAGCTCTACACCGAGTAGTAAAACCTTTAGTGTGCCCGGGACGTCTTAGGCCGCCCTGGCAACAGCAACAAGTAGGAAGGGCCGTCTGTGAGTTCGCAGAACCGAACCGGCAGCCGACGCAAAACGATCACTACGATCACTGGCTTGGCAACTGCCGGCGCGTTGGTTTTGACTGGATGTTCGCCAGTGGTAGAGAAGGGGTGGCTCCCCACTGAGCGTGGGACCACCAGTAATACCGACCGCATCATGGACCTCTGGGTCAACTCATGGATTGCCGCTCTCGTGGTGGGCATCATTACCTGGGGCCTGATTGTCTGGTGCATCGTGGCTTACCGGCGCCGCAAGGGAACCGTCGGATTCCCCCGGCAGACCAGCTTCAACCTTCCGCTCGAGGTCTTCTACCTGACGATCCCGCTGTTCATGGTCCTGGTGTTCTTCTACTTCACCGACCGCGACCAGCAGGCCATCGATGACCGCTCGCAGCCGGCCGATGTCGTCGTTGACGTCCGCGGCAAGCAGTGGGCCTGGGACTTCAACTACAAGAAGGGCGAGGTCATCACCGAGGACGTCCACGAAGCCGGCGTCCAGGCACACCTGACCGGTGAAGCAGTGGACAAGGAGAAACTGCCCACGCTCTACCTGCCCGTCGGCAAGTCCGTGGACGTGGAACTGAACTCCCGGGACGTTATCCACTCCTTCTGGGTTCCCGCTTTCCTGCAGAAGCGCGACATGATCCCCGGCAAGACCAACTACATCCGGTTTACGCCCACTAAAGAGGGCACGTACGACGGCAAATGTGCCGAGCTCTGCGGCGAATACCACTCCGAAATGCTGTTCCGCGTGAAGGTGGTTTCCGAGTCTGAATTCCAGGCGCACATGACCCAGCTCCGCCAGGACGGCAACACGGGACTGCTCGGCGAAGAGTACGACCGCAACCCTGGCCTGAACGAAACGAAGTAAGGGGAGCGACGTGGCTACTTACACTCAATACACTCAACCCGTCGGTGTCCTCGAGGCGCCCGTAGTACCGAAATCCAAGGGACGCATCGTCGTCAACTGGATCACCTCCACTGACCACAAGACCATCGGGTACATGTACCTGATCGCGTCCTTCGTGTTCTTCTGCCTCGGTGGCGTGATGGCGCTGCTCATCCGTGCCGAACTGTTCGAACCCGGCATGCAGATCCTGCAGACCAAAGAGCAGTACAACCAGATGTTCACCATGCACGGAACGGTGATGCTGCTGATGTTCGCCACCCCGCTCTTTGCCGGGTTCGCGAACGTGATCATGCCGCTGCAGATCGGCGCCCCCGATGTGGCGTTCCCGAGGCTGAATGCGCTGGCTTTCTGGTTCTTCCTCTTTGGTTCCACCATCGCAGTGTCTGGCTTCATCACCCCGCAGGGTGCTGCATCGTTCGGCTGGTTCGCGTACGCGCCGTTGTCCAACACGACGTTCAGCCCCGGCATCGGCGGTGACCTGTGGGTCTTCGGCCTGGCGCTCTCGGGCTTCGGCACCATCCTCGGTGCGGTCAACTTCATCACCACCATCATCTGCATGCGTGCACCGGGCATGACGATGTGGCGCATGCCGATCTTCACCTGGAACACGCTGGTCACCGCGATCCTGGTCCTCATGGCGTTCCCGCCGCTGGCCGCCGCGCTCTTCGCCCTTGGCGCAGACCGCCGCTTCGGGGCGCACATCTTCGACCCGGACAACGGCGGGGCCGTGCTCTGGCAGCACCTGTTCTGGTTCTTCGGCCACCCCGAGGTGTACATCATCGCGCTGCCGTTCTTCGGCATCGTCTCCGAGATCTTCCCGGTCTTCAGCCGCAAGCCGATCTTCGGCTATAAGGGCCTGGTGTACGCCACGATCGCCATTGCCGCCCTGTCCGTCACCGTCTGGGCACACCACATGTACGTGACCGGTTCGGTACTGCTGCCGTTCTTCGCCTTCATGACCATGCTCATCGCGGTTCCGACCGGTGTGAAGTTCTTCAACTGGATCGGCACGATGTGGCGGGGCTCCATCACATTCGAGACCCCGATGCTGTGGAGCATCGGCTTCCTCATCACGTTCCTCTTCGGTGGCCTTACCGGCATCATCCTGGCCTCGCCGCCGCTGGACTTCCACGTCTCGGACTCGTACTTCGTGGTGGCGCACTTCCACTACGTGGTGTTCGGCACCGTGGTGTTCGCGATGTTCGCCGGCTTCTACTTCTGGTGGCCGAAGTGGACGGGCAAGATGCTCAATGAGCGCCTCGGCAAGATTCACTTCTGGCTCCTGTTCCTGGGCTTCCACGGCACGTTCCTGATCCAGCACTGGCTCGGTGTTGAAGGCATGCCGCGCCGCTACGCGGACTACATGCCGCAGGACAACTTCACCTGGATGAACCAGTTCTCCACGATCTCCTCGTTTGTGCTGGGCGCGTCGCTGATCCCGTTCTTCTGGAACGTCTACATCACCGCCCGCAGCAGCGAAAAAGTCATGGTGGACGATCCCTGGGGCTTCGGTGCATCGCTCGAGTGGGCCACGTCCTGCCCGCCGCCGCGCCACAACTTCACGTCCCTGCCGCGCATCCGTTCGGAGCGCCCGGCACTGGACCTGCACCACCCTGAACTCTCACAGTCACACACCGTTGAGTCACCGGCACCGGCAGCAGCTGTGCTCGGTAACGCCGATCAGAAGGACACTGCGCAGTGAAGATCGAATCTTGGATTTTTGGAGCCGGAGTCTTCTTCTTCGTACCGGTCTCCCTGATTTACGGTTTCCTTACCAACTGGCATGAGTGGGTCGGCACGCTGGGTATCCTGCTCGTAGGCGGCCTTGCGGGCATGATTGGCGCCTACTTGGGCTTCACCGGCAAGCGGGTTGGTATGCGCCCAGAGGACCGCAATGACGCCGAGATCCATGAAGGCGCCGGCGAACAGGGGCACTTCAGCCCCTGGAGCTGGTGGCCCTTGATGCTTGGTCTGACCTGTGCCGCAGGTTTCCTGGGTCTCGCCATCGGGTTCTGGATCACCTTCATTGCCGCAGGCATGGCGATCATCACACTCGTAGGCTGGGTCTACGAGTACAGCCGCGGTGACCACGCCCACTAGGCTGCAGACACCGGACTGACGAAACAGCCAAAACGACGGCGGGCCCCACCTCACAGGTGGGGCCCGCCGTCGTTCGTTGTCTTGGCTGGTGCTAGAGAAACTTAATTGGCCTTCTGTGACTCCAGCAGCTCAACAAGCCCCGTCAATGCGGCTTCGGCCTCAACGAGGCTGCGGCCGGCCGGCAGAGCGGATTCCGTGATTCCCAGTTCCACTTCACAGCCACAGTTGAAGTCGGCTGTCATGACCTCCAGCAGAGACCGGGCATCAACGGCGCTGATCCCGGCCTTGCGGATGGTGACCGGCAAACCGGTCTCCGTCACGGCCCGGACAAACACCGCAGCAGGGCGGGCGTGCAGGCCTACAGCCGCCGAAACGATTGCCTTGCGAACTGGCAACTGGACTCCTTTACTTGGACGGAATGACGCCGTCGTCTTCTGCGTTCGCCCTTAAGAATATCCGCCCGGCAGGTGCCTGATCTTCACTCATGGAAGCTGGTCTAGACCTGACGGCGGAGTGGTTTAACCTTGAAGGGTGAACATCCATTCCAGGAGCAGCTGCCATGGCCGCTAGCGCAGCAGCCGGCATCGCCGGTGAGATCGACAGGAAGAGCGGCACCCCCATCTACGTCCAGCTGCGGGAAATTCTGCGGACGTACATTGCCACGTCCTGTCCGCCAGGCTCCGGCCTTCCGTCGGAGCGTGAACTGGCGGAACGCTTCGGCCTGGCGCGGATGACTGTTCGCCAGGCGATCGATGCCCTGGTGGGGGAGGAAGTCATCGAGCGGGTCGTAGGGTTAGGCACGTTCGTCCGCAAACCGAAGCTTGACCTTCAGGTCAAGCTCACGTCGTACAGCGAGGAAATGCAGCGGCGTGGCATGGTGCCTGCCGCCAAGGTTCTCAGCTTCGAGCAGATCGCTGCCAGTGCCTTTCTGGCGCGGGAACTCCAGCTGGAGGAGGGAACGCCCCTGGTCCGCTTCCGGCGCCTTCTGCTGGCCGATAATGAGCCGATGAGCGTGGACGAGAATTTTATCCCTGCCCACCGCGTCCCTGGGCTGCTCGACGGCGAACCGCCGACCTCGCTGTACAACGTTTTGAGCGAACAGTTCGGGCTGGTGATGGAATGGGGCGAAGACATGATCGAGGCCACGGCGGCATCGCCCTCCACCGCGCGGCTGCTGAATGTCGAAATCGGATCGCCGTTGCTGAAGATCCAGCGGCACGCGTTTGTTGCCCGCGCTATGGTGGACTATTCCGTGTCCTTCTACCGTGCCGACAGGTACAAGCTCTGGGTGCCGTTGCAGCGGCCTGGTGTGCGGCCCACCCGCAACTATGCCTCCGGCTACCGGAACAAATAGCCTGGGCCCTGTAGGCCAGGGCAGAGCAATGCAGAAAGGCCCCGTCCAACCGGACGGGGCCTTTCTGCAGGTGCTAACCGCTGGGAGTGATCCTAGTGGCTGAGGGTCCTCTGGCCTGCGCCTGCTTCAACAGCCTCGTGGTGGCCATGGCTGGCCTCCAGCTCGGCCGGCGTCGCCGGGGCAACCCTGTCCTCGAAGAACCACTGGGAGAGCTTCGCGCGGCGCTTCTCCTTGCGCGTGACAATGCCGTGTTCGTTCGGCACAGCGGGCAGCGGAACCGGCGACTCGAAGCCGACCAGCCTGTACCGCTTGTATTCGTCGAGCGGAGCGTGGACCTCGATGAATTCACCGTGCGGTAGCCGAACAATGCGGCCGGTCTCACGTCCGTGGAGGGCGATTTCCCGGTCCTTGCGCTGCAGCGCCAGGGCCACCCGCTTGGTGACAACGAACGCAATGATCGGGCCCAGGAAGAACAGTGCCCGCAGCCAGTACGTGACGTCGTTCAGCGCCACGTGGAAGTGGGTGGCGATGAGGTCGGAGCTTGCAGCCGCCCACATCACGCAATAGAACGTAAATCCTGCCATGCCAATAGCCGTCCGTGTAGGGGCGTTGCGCGGACGGTCGAGGACGTGGTGCTCGCGGTTGTCCTTGGTGATCCAGCGCTCGATCCATGGGTACATGAACAGGACGGTGAAGACGAGGCCTGCCGGCACCAGGGCCGGGAGGAGTACGTTGAGGGTCAGGACATAGCCGAAGATGACGTACTCGAAGTGGAAGTCGCCAAGCACACCCGGCATGAGTCGGAGCGCACCGTCCACCCAGCCGATGTACCAGTCAGGCTGCGTGCCTGCGGAAACCGGGGAGGGGTCGTACGGGCCATAGTTCCAGATCGGGTTGATGGTGAAGAACCCGGCCATCAGGGCAATCACACCGAAGACGATGAAGAAGAATCCACCGGCCTTGGCTGCATAAACCGGGCCCAGCGGGTAGCCGACGACGTTGCCGTCGTTGCGGCCCGGGCCGGGGTACTGGGTGTGCTTGTGCACGACCACCATGAAGAGGTGGAGGACGATCATGAGGAGGATCAGTGCCGGAACCAGCAGGATGTGGAGCGTGTACAGACGGCCGATGATCATCGTGCCGGGGAATTCCCCGCCGAAGAGGAAGAAGGAGGTGTACGTGCCGATGACCGGGATGGACTTGATAACACCGTCAATGATGCGCAGACCGTTACCGGACAGCAGGTCATCGGGAAGCGAGTATCCGGTGAAGCCGGCAGCCATGGCCAGGATCAGCAGGACGCCGCCCACCACCCAGTTGAGTTCACGGGGCTTGCGGAATGCGCCGGTGAAGAACACGCGCAGCATGTGTACGGCGACGGATGCCACGAACAGCAGCGCTGCCCAGTGGTGGACCTGGCGCATGAAGAGACCGCCGCGGACATCGAAGGAAATGTCCAGCGACGAGCTGTAGGCAACTGACATCTCAACGTTCTTCAACGGGATGTAGGACCCGTTGTAGTGGGTCTCCGCCATGGACGGATCGAAGAAGAAGGTCAGGAAGGTGCCGGACAGCAGGAGGATGACGAAGGAGTACAGGGCCACTTCGCCGAACATGAAGGACCAGTGGTCCGGGAATACCTTGCGGCCGAACTCGCGGAGAATGCCTGAACCGCCGACGCGTTCGTCGACAAAATCAGTGATGCGTCCGACTTTGGTGTTGGCTGTGTAGGCGGGGGCTTCAGCTGTTGTTGCTGCGCTCATGCATATCACGCTCCCAGTAACTTGGTCCTACAGGTTCTTTGAAGTCGCTCGTCGCGACCAGGTAGCCCTCATCGTCAACCGCAATGGGCAGCTGGGGGAGAGGACGGCTGGCGGGGCCAAAGATAACCTTGCATTCCTTGGTCAGGTCGAAGGTGGACTGGTGGCACGGGCACAGCAGGTGGTGCGTCTGCTGCTCGTAAAGAGCAACGGGGCAGCCGACGTGGGTGCAGATCTTCGAGTAGGCAACGATGCCGTTGTAACCCCAGTTTTCGCGGCCCGGCGACGGGTTGAGAGCAGCGGGGTCAAGACGCATGAGCAGGACGACGGCCTTGGCCTTTTCGTTCAGCTTGCCTTCGTGGAGATCGTTGAGGCCTTCCGGAATCACGTGGAAGGCGGATCCGATGGTAACGTCCGACGCCTTGATGGGTGTGCCGTCGGGGTCTCGGGCGAGGCGCTTGAGCTTCCCGTCCTGCGGCGCCCACATGGTGTGCGCCAGCTTGTTGTCTGGACGGGGACCAAGGTCTCCGAAGACAGCCAGTGCGGGCAGCGGCGCGAGTGCTACCGCGCCGAGCAGAGTGTTCCGGATGAGGGGGCGGCGCTTGATGCCCGTCTCCTCCACGATGTCGTCGACAATGCGAACGGCAGCCTGGCGGTCGTCTTCCAGCCGGATGGCGTGGCGTTCCTCGGATACTTCGTGGTCCGGCATCAGGGCCTTCGCCCAGTGGACGATGCCGGTGCCGATGCCGAGCATCGCAAACGCTGTTCCCACGCCCAGCAGGGCGTTCTGCAGCCTGATGGTAGCGATCGTGGAGTTATCGCCCAGGTCAATAGCGAAGTACGCCACCAGGAAGATCACGGTGCCAACGACCGACGTGCCGAACAGAATGGCTACCTGCCGTTCTGCTCGCTTCGCGGCCTTCGGGTCCGTGTCAGCCAGGCGCAAACGGTGCGGGGGAATTCCAGGGTCCTGGAACTTCTCCACCTCATTCTGACCAGCCGTAGCTACGGTGCCCGAGTGGTTCGGACTGCCGTCACTATGGTTGCCCATGATTCGCCTCATCCTTCTCTCGTCTCGGCGTTGCCGAGTTAATGTTCAATTTCAAACCTGCTGAACGGTCAACAGGACGTTCTTTTGTTGTGACCTGCGCGTGCTAGGACGTGCGGGACGTCAGCCAGATGGTGAAGGCGATGATGACGCCAAGGCCGGCAATCCAGACAAACAGGCCTTCAGATACCGGGCCGAGGGCGCCGAGGTCTGCGCCGCCGGGGGAGCCGGTGGCTTCGATCTGCTTGAGGAAGGTGACGATGTCCCGCTTGCCTTCGGGGGTGATGTTGGAGTCGCTGAAGACCGGCATGTTCTGCGGCCCGGTGACCATAGCTTCGTAGATGTGCTTGCCCGAAACGTCAGCCAGGGCAGGAGCGAACTTTCCGCGGGTCAGGGCTCCGCCGGCGGCCGCAGCGTTGTGGCACATGGCGCAGTTGGTCCGGAACAGTTCGCCACCCTTGGCTGCGTCGCCCTGCTCATCGAGGACGCCAGCCTCGGGGATGGCCGGGCCAGCGCCCAGAGATGCGACGTACGCGGCGAGCTGGTGGGTCTGCTGCTCGTTGAACTGGGCAGGCTTCTTGTACGCCTGGGGACCGTTCATCTGCATGGGCATGCGTCCCGTGCCGACCTGGAAGTCGACGGCGGCGGCGCCGACACCTACCAGGGACGGACCGTCGTGCGTTCCGCCGGCACCCATGCCGTGGCAGGTGGCGCAGTTGGCGGCGAAGAGCTTTTCGCCTTCCTCTGTGTCACTGGCACTGAACTGGGTGGTGCTGGCTTTCGCCTGGTTGACGGTGGTGGCAACGGCGTACAGCCCACCAGTGAGGAGGAGACCCATCAACAGCAGCGCAATGGCTGCCAGTGGGTGACGTCGCTTCTGCGAGAGTGCCTTCACGTGGTGGTTCCTTTATTCGATCGTGCGTGGGCTCCGGGAGCCGCTTCTTGAAAATCAGTCTCTTGGGGAAAAAGAGTGACGTCTGGGTTACATGAGGACATAGATGACCAGGAAGAGGCCGATCCAGACGACATCCACGAAGTGCCAGTAGTACGAAGTGACAATCGCCGAAGTCGCTTCGAAGTGACCGAACTTCTTTGCGGCGAACGAGCGGCCCATGATGAGGAGGAACGCGATCAGGCCGCCGATGACGTGGAGGCCGTGGAAGCCGGTGGTCATGTAGAAGGCAGAGCCGTAGGCATTCGACGAAAGCGTCACATGCTCGGAAACCAGCATGGCGTATTCGGTCGTCTGGCCAGCCACGAAGAAGGAACCCATCAGGAACGTCAGGGTGAACCACTCGTTCATGCCCCAGCGGGTGAACTGCAGCGGTCCGCCGCTGCGTCGCGGCTGGAGCCGTTCGGCGGCGAAGACGCCCATCTGGCAAGTGAAGGAACTGGCCACGAGGACGATCGTGTTAACGAGCGCAAAGGGGAAGTTGAGCTTGGCCGTCTCTTCAGCCCACATCTGTCCGGAAGTGGACCGGAGTGTGAAGTACATGGCAAAGAGGCCGGCGAAGAACATCAACTCGCTGGACAGCCAAACTACGGTTCCGACAGAAACCATATTGGGGCGGTTCAGCGTGGGGTGCGCCGGGGTACTGGGGGCATGGGTCGCAGATGTCACATAGACATTATGTCGGTAAAACTCCGTCCTGCCCAACGCAAACCGCCTTTTGGGGGGACTTTTTCTACAAAGACGCGAAATCGCGCTGAAAAGTTCCGGGCAGGGTTCACATTGGTTTTTGGAAGCCGCACCTCGATAGCATCAGGAGGTGACTTCACAGGTATCGGCACAGGCGGCAGGTAATACTTGGCCGCGGCTCATCTCCGCACTGATAGACGGCAAGAACCTGAATGCGGACAGCACTGCCTGGGCCATGGACGCCATCATGTCCGGCGAAGCCACGCCTGCCCAGATTGCCGGATTCCTCGTTTCGCTGCGGGCAAAGGGCGAGACGGTGGAGGAGATCGCCGGCCTCGTCGAAGCCATGGTTGCCCATGCGAACCCGATCACGATCTCTGGTGAAAAGCTCGATATCGTGGGTACGGGCGGTGACCAGCTGAACACAGTGAACATCTCCACTATGGCGGCGCTCGTCTGTGCCGGTGCGGGTGCCAAGGTCGTCAAACACGGCAACCGGGCCGCATCGTCGTCGTCGGGCTCGGCGGACGTTCTTGAAGCGCTCGGCGTCCGGCTGGACCTCCCGATCCCAGACGTGGCACGCAATGCTGAAGAGGCCGGAATCACCTTCTGCTTTGCCCAGGTGTTCCATCCGTCGTTCCGCCACACAGCTGTTCCCCGCCGGGAACTCGCCATACCCACAGCCTTCAATTTCCTCGGCCCGCTGACCAATCCCGCCAAGGTCCAAGCCTCCGCCGTTGGAGTCGCCAATTCACGGATGGCACCGCTGGTGGCCGGCGTGCTAGCACGACGCGGCAGCCGCGGGCTTGTTTTCCGTGGCAGTGACGGCCTTGACGAACTGACCACCACCGGCCCGTCAACCGTCTGGGAAATCCGCGACGGCGCAGTTACCGAGCAGCTTTTTTCGCCGGCCGATCTCGGCATCCGTCAGGCGACGGTGGAGGAACTCCGCGGCGGAGACGCCCAGGCGAATGCCGCCGTCGTCCGCGAGGTTTTGGCAGGCACCGCGGGCCCGGCACGCGACGCCGTCCTGCTCAACGCCGCCGCCGGCCTTGTGGCCTACGATCTGGAGGCCGAGGGCGCCCTGACCGAACGTATGGGGCGGGCTCTTGCCCGCGCCGCTGAATCCATCGATTCGGGAGCGGCCGCCGCGGTCCTCGACAAGTGGGTCAGCCTGACGCATGCATAAGCGTTAACGCCCCAGCAAGGGGCCGGCACGATGGTGCCGGCCCCTTGCTTTGTGCTGTTTATGATGCAGCGTGCCCGAGGGGGATGACGTGCGGACGTCCATCTGTGGGTTCGCTGATCACATGGGCGTCGAGCCCAAAGACGTCATGGAGGAGCTGCGGCGTGACGACCTCCGCCGGCGTTCCTTGCGCGACAATGCGGCCATCGTTCATGGCGACAATGTGGTCCGAGTAGCGGGCGGCGAGCGAGATGTCGTGGAGAACCATCACGACTGTTCTTTTGTGCTGGCGGTTCAAACGGCGGACGAGTTCCAGGACATCCACCTGATGGGCGAGATCCAGATAGGTGGTGGGTTCATCGAGCAGGAGAATCCCGGTTTCCTGGGCCAGCGTCATCGAGATCCACGCCCGTTGCCGCTGGCCACCGGAGAGGTCCTCGAGCGGCGTGTCCGCAAACTCGGCGATATCCGTGGCCCGGAGCGCGTCCTCAACGACGGTCTGGTCTGCGGGGGAGTACTGCTGATACCACTTTTGCCGGGGGTGTCTGCCCCGGGACACGAGGTCTGCCACGGTCAGTCCGGAGGGTGCGATGGGCGTCTGCGGGAGGATGCTGATCCTGCCGGCAATGTGCCGGGTGGACTGCCTGCGCAGCGGGGTTCCGTCCAGGAAAACGTCGCCGGAACGGGGCGAGAGGAGCCGGCCGAGGCCGCGGAGCAGCGTGGACTTGCCGCAGCCGTTGGGACCGATAATTGAGGTCACTCCCGCAACGGGGACCGTCAGGGACAGGTCGCGGATGATGTCCCGGCCGTCATAGCCCAGGCTGAGGTTCTCCGCCCGCAGCCCTTCATTCCGTTCTTTTGTGATGTTCAACTCAGCCTCCGCTGGTACTTCAGGATCAAGTGGATCAGGAACGGCGCACCCAGCACGGCGGTGGCGACGCCGACTGGTAGCGGCGCGCTGAGTGCGTTGGCCGAAATGGTGTCCGCCAACAGGACGAACACCGCGCCCACGAGCGCTGAAACGCCTACCGGCGGAACGACGTTGGCGGTCAGGGACCGTGCGATCTGAGGGCTGGCCAAGGCGACGAAGACAACCGGACCGGCGGTCACGGTGGCGACCGACGCCAGCAGCACTGCGATGCTCAGAACGGTCAGCCGTACAAGGCCGATGCGCGTTCCGAGGCCGACGGCGGTGTCGTCACCGAGGCTGGTCAGCAGCAACCACCGGCCGCTGAAAACCGCAGCCGCGAGGAGTATTGCTGCGCTGACGGCCATGGGCTGGACCGTGGCCCAGTCCTTGGCGTTGAGCGAGCCTGTCATCCAGGTCAGGGCCTGGGCGGCGCTTGTGACGTCGCCGAGTGTCAGGATCCACGTGGTCAGGCTTGCCGCGAGGCCCGAAATCCCAAGTCCGGCCAGGACCAGCCGATAGCTGTCGAGACCCCGCCGGTAGGCGAGCAGGTAGACTGCCACGCCGGTGACGATGCCGGCGGTGAATGCCGCGACAGGCATGCCCACGGTGGCTGCGAGGCCGCTGAGCCCGGCGTGCCCTCCGCCAGCGATGACCAGGACTGCGACGGCGCCCAGTGATGCTCCCGCGGTCACGCCGAGCAGGTCCGGACTGGCCAGGGGGTTCCGGGCAACGGTCTGGGTGATGGCACCGGCCGCAGCCAGCGAGGCACCGACCACAACTGCGGCCACCATGCGCGGGGCCCGGAACTCGGTGACCGCGAGATGCGTCCGGGCGCTGGAGTCATCGCCAAAGAGTGCACGGAGAACATCCGGATAGGCCAAAGGGGTTCCGCCGAAAGCCACGTGCAAAGCCATCGCCGCTATCAGCGCCGTTGCCAGGAGAAGGGCCACCACGACGAGCCGAAGATTGACACGGAGCGACACGGGACCCAAGCGCAGCGCCCGGATCGCTGCTGTCGGCTGGTTTCCGCTGCGGACGCTCATAGTGTTGCCAGCCTGCGGCGTCGGGCCAGGTGAACGAAGAAGGGTGCACCGACGACGGCAAGGACCACGCCGACCGAGAGCTCGCCCGGGCGGGCTATGACCCGGCCCGCAGTGTCAGCCAGGAGAACGAGGGTCGCTCCCGTCACAGCGGATACGGGGATCAGTGAGCGGTAGTCCGGGCCCGTTAGGGTGCGGGCAATGTGCGGGACCAGCAGCCCGGCGAAGGCAATGGGTCCGGCCAGCGTGACGGCGGAACCGGCCAGGAGGGTGACGGCGGCGATTCCGGCGGCTCGGGCACGGAACACCGAAATCCCCAGCGAGACGGCGCTGTCTTCTCCCAAGGCCAGTGCGTTCAGGGGACGGATGTTGAGCGCGGCCAGCAGGACACCGGCACAAATAAAGGGCCAGATCACCGACAGTGCGTCGCTCTGCCCGGCCAACGAACCTACCTGCCAGAAGCGCAGTGTGTCCAGGGCCTGGTCGTTGAGCAGGACAATTCCGGCCACCAGGCCCGAGCATAGGGCTGTTACCGCTGCCCCTGCCAAGACCAGGGTCACCGGGGTGGAGCCGTGACGGGCGGCCGAGCCTATTGCGAAGACCAGGACGCTGGCGGCCAGGGCGCCGGTGAAAGCCAGGATCGCCTGCGTCAGGGCAGGCGCCTCACCGGCGAGCGCAGTAGCGCTGACTATGGCAAGCGCCGCGCCCTGATTGATACCAAGCAGTCCCGGATCAGCAACCGGATTTCGCGTGTGGCCTTGGACGAGTGTCCCCGCCAGCCCGAGGCAGACACCGGCGCACACTGCCAGGACAGTCCGCGGCCAGCGCAGCTCGCGGATGGTGACGTCCATGACCGTTGCGTCCGGGGTGAATACCGCGTGCCAGACGTCCTGAATGGACGAGGGTTGCCCGCCGATACATATGCTCAGGACGGCCGCGGCCAGCATGGCCGCCACCGACGCCGCAAGCCACTTCAGGGGCGCCCGGCCAGGGTGTCGTCCCCTCCGGGGTGTTTCCGTCCGCGCCGGCACTGCCGGAGCCTGGGTCGGATCCAGTGTCTTCACGTGGTCCTTCTATTACGTCAGTAGATTGTGATCTATTTCCCAAAATCCTGCTACAGTCTACGGCAGACACAGGTAAGCCTTGCCTAATAAGTCGATTTCCCCGTCACATCGTTTGAAAGCGACCCAGTGAAAACACGCATCCTTAAGCAGCTCAGCGCTGCTACCGCCGGCCTCGCGCTGCTGGCGACGGCCGCCTGCGCTTCCCCAGCCGCCTCCAGTGAGAGCACCACCCCCGCAGCTTCCGAGACTGCCGGGTATCCCCTCACCATGGAACACACCATGGGCTCCACGACCATCGAAACGGTCCCGAAGCGAGTCGTCGCGCTGGATCCCAGCTACATCGACGCGGCCCTCCTGCTGGGCGCTGACCTGGTCGGCTACGTGCAGTACCGTCAGGACCCGAAGGCGCCGTTCGCGCCGTACCTCGGTGACGTCGCGGATGCTACGAAAGATTCGGTGAACGTCGGAACCATGGCCGAGCCGAACCTGGAAAAGATCCTTGAGCTGGAGCCGGACCTGATCGTCTCTGCCAAGGTCCGCCATGAAGCGCTCTATCCGCACCTGTCCAAGATCGCACCCACGATTTTCTCCGTCAGCACGGGTCCGACCTGGAAGGAAAATGTCGTCTTCCTCGGCGAGGCCCTGGGCAAGAAGGCCAAGGCAGAAGAACTCGTCAAGGCCTATGAAGAGCGTGCGCAGAAGGTCGGAGCGGCAATTCTGGCGAAGAAGCCTGAGGCCACCTACTCCCTGATCCGGTTCACTGGCGGAGATACTGCCCGCCTGTACTCCTCCAAGTCCTTCATTGGCGAAATCATGGCCGACATGCGTATTCCCCGGCCGAAGGACGCTCCGGACAGCAAAGAGGAAATTTTCGTGCCGCTGTCGGCTGAGCAGATCCTTCAGGGAGATGCCGGCCTGGTCATGGTCAGTGCCTTCACCCCGGCTGGTGAAGAAGGTGACAAGGCTCGCGCTCAGCAGGAAAAGTTCCAGTCAAACCCACTCTGGAAGCGGCTGAAGGGCGAGGTACTCCCCGTTGACGACGCGACCTTCCTTGCCTCCGTCAGCATTCAGGGTGCCCATGCCGTCATCACTGATCTGGCCAAGCACTTTGGCGTGGACCCCCACCTGCCATAACAGTTCCGGAGGCGGCGGACCACGCCAGGAGCACAGCATCCTGTGGCCGCCGCCTCCGCCGTCAAAGGCGGTTCACCGCCACTCGGACTCCAGCGAAAGGCACGAGCATTGAAAGAGGCAGAATCCAGCCCCGCACATCCGCTGCGGGTGTTCGACGTGGCCGTCCGCCGCGTCGCGGAGCTCACCCCCAATTTCCGGCGCATCACCTTCGCAGGTGCTGACCTGGACTCGTTCGGGGTTCCGGGGGCGTCTCTGGATCTGAGGATCAAGCTGCTGCTGCCCGTTCCCATGCATCCGGTATCCCGGCCGGGGTTGCCGGGCGGGCAACTTTACGAGGGCTGGTATCAGGACTGGCTCCGGATCGACCCGTCGGAACGGGGCTGGCTGCGCAGCTACACTGTTCGAGCCTTGCGCGCCACCGCCCAAGGCCGGGAGCTGGACATTGACTTCGTCATGCACTCCGACTCCGCCGGCCACGGCGCGCCAGGCTCGGATTGGGCGCGGGCCGCCGCACCTGGGATGCGTGCAGTCATTATCGGCCCTGATGCGAACGCCATCACCCGCGCGACCCTGCCGAGCGAGACAGGGATCAGATGGGACCCGCAAGGTGCCCGCCATGTTCTTCTGGCCGGGGATGAAACCGCTGTCCCGGCAATCGGCGCTATCCTCGAAGCCCTGCCGGCCGATGTCACAGGTATGGCGTTCGTGGAGGTCCCTGACAGCAGGGACTTTCAGGACATCAGGACCGAATCCGACGTGAGCGTCACATGGCTGGCACGGACTACAGTGAATGCTCCCCGCGGCCGGTTGCTCTGCGACACTGTCCGCCGGGCGGTCTCTGGCCCTTCACCGTTCCAGGCAACGGCGGCTGCCGCCAGTACCACGGAAATGTACGCCTGGGTGGCCGCGGAAGCAGGCACTGTCAAAGAACTTCGCCAATACCTCGTGCATCATCTGGGAGTAGACCCCAGACGATCCGAGCTCAGAGCTTACTGGAGCCAGGGCAAAGCCGGATCCGGGAGCAACGGCATTCCGATCCAGCAGGAGGCCCGTCCGCAGCAGCTAAGCCCGTCACTCTCCGGATAGACCTTCCCCCCTTTGATGACCACTGTGGCTCCGCGGATCCTGGATCGGCGGAAAACGGGAAGAATTAAGTCACACAATTGGGTCTTTTTGATCAGTCCCGGCACGCCTACCGTAGACACAGGAGCGGCCCGACCCGGGCAGCCGAGCCGAGGAGGATCTTTCCATGACAACGCATGTCGCAGACTGCAGCGTAACCAACTGTTCCTTCAACGACCACACTCAATGCAACGCGGCGGCCATCACCGTCAGCGGTGCCGAAAACCATGCCCACTGCGCCACGTTCATCGACACCGGAAGCCACGGCGGACTGCCCAAGGTCCTGGCCGACGTAGGGGCCTGCCAGCGCTCCGAGTGCATCCACAACGACCACCTGATGTGCCAAGCGCCGGAAGTGCATGTGGGCCCGGGCGCGGACAACGCTGATTGCCTCACTTACTCCCACCGGTAGAGCCGGACGCGCCGCTCAGGTAACAGGAACGCGGACACTGGGCCGGCGCTCCAGGAACGAAAGGCCCCCAGCAGGAGATTTCTCCAGCTGGGGGCCTTTCGCAAGGCCCGTGACTACTCCTCGAAGCCCAGCGCAAAGGCTGCGTCGAGGTCGTGTTGGGAATATGCACGGAAGGCGATATGCGTCGTCGTGTGCACCACGGCCGGGACCTTAGAGAGCTTGTCCGCGATGACGTCCGCAAGGTCTTCGTGCTGTGACACACGGGCCACGGCAATGAGGTCCCACTCTCCGGTAACGGAGTAGACCTCGCTGATGCCCTGGATGGCGGAAATTTCCTCGGCAGTTTCGGGGATTCGCGAGGCGTCTGTCTTAATCAGGACGAATGCGGTGATCACTGGTAACCCTTCCGGATCTGTTGTGCCGTGACAGTGCCCGGCGGCTGCGTGCTGTGGTGCCAGCCTAGTACATCAGCCCCGGCGCCGTGATCGCCGCAACCGCAGAAATCCGGCCACGAGCAGACGGTAGCCGAGCAGGAAAACGGCCAGGCTGATCAGGGCAACGATGACGAACGGCAGCACCACTGTCTGGCCTGTCACTGCCCGCAGCACCATACCGATGCCCACTGTGCCAAGCCAGACGGCCACACCGGCCGGCCAGACTGCCAGCGGCATTCGCCAGACCCGGAAAAGGAGCCAGGTAAGGGCAGCGCCCGCGAGGAAGGGCCACGCCGTCAGGATGACGCCCGTGATGACGTTCCCGCGGGCATGGGCGTCACGGCCGATAGCGGCAAACGTCATGATGAGCAGCGCATCCACTGCCGCCGCGGACGTGACGATGGCGGGAGCGGAACGCCCGGTGCTGGTCAGGTCTTCTCTGGAACGCATGCCTTCGAGCCTAGCTGTTGTCCGCTGGTGTTGCCTCGCCACGGCCGATCCGCGACGATGGCTGACAGATGATGAAGGCTGGCAGCTGCAGTAACCACTTATCGAGGGGGATCAGTGAGGCTCATCCAGATCGCACAGCGCGCCCAGGACCTTGACCGGGCGGCTCAGTTTTATTCTGCCTTGCTCGGCACTGCGCCGCAGGCGGTTTTCGACCCTCCCGGATTGCTGTTTTTCAACCTGGGCGGTGTGCGCCTCCTGCTTGAGAGGGGAGCGCCGTCATCGCTGATCTACCTGGGCGTTCCCGATGTCCGTGTGCTGGTCGGGGAGTTGGAGGACAGCGGCGTGGAGGTGGTCGAGGCCCCGCACGTGATTTTCAGCCACGCGGACTCAAGATTGGGCCCGGAGGGAACCGATGAATGGATGGCGTTCATCAGGGACAGTGAGGGCAACACGGTGGGTCTCGTCAGTCAGTTGCCGGGTGGCGGACTGCCCGCCACGGGAGCGACGGAGTAGGCAGCCGGGCCGAAGCGACCTGGCCGAAGGCTGTTGTCACTGCACGCTCCCGGGCTACGCTCGAGCCGGGATAGACCACGGCCAATGGCGGATCCGCCACAGGACTGCAGGGAGAAGGAAGCAGCATGCAAAAGATCACAGCTTGTCTATGGTTCAACAACCAGGCGGAAGAAGCGGCCCAGTACTACGTCTCCGTTTTCGACAATGCAAAGGTCAACAGCATTTCGCGTTTCGGTGCAGGCGGCCCGGGCCCTGAGGGGCAGGCCATCGTTGTTGAGTTCGACATTGCGGGCCAGACATTCCAGGCGCTGAACGGGGGACTGGCGTCCTCGTTCACCGAGGCTGTCTCCTTCATGATCGACTGTGCCTCCCAGGACGAAGTGGACCGCTACTGGAACGCTCTGACTGACGGCGGGGACGAGGGGCAATGCGGCTGGCTCAAAGACAGGTACGGGGTCTCGTGGCAGATTGTTCCGTCCGTGCTCAGCCGGCTCATCGCCGGACCCGACGCCGCCGGATCCCAGCGCGCCATGCAGGCAATGCTGGGCATGCGGAAGCTGGACATCGCCGAGCTTCAGAGCGCCTACGACGGCCGCTAGTCCGGCTGGGTGCCCTCAGCCGCCAAGCCGGTATGTCTTGAAACCAGGACGGGACACTTGGCATGGTGGAGAACGGCATGCGCCGTCGATCCTATCGTTCCCCGAATGAGCCCCTGACCCCGGCTTCCGACCACTACAAGGCTGGCGTCCCCGGCCGCTTTGAGCAGGCCGCGAGGAACGGAGGAGTCCTCGACGAGTTTGCCACTGATCTCCAGGCCGGGCGCTTCGGCCCGGGCAGCTTGCACCGCTCCATCGAGCAGCTCGGTGGCTGCGTTCAGTGCTTCGCCCGCAGCAAAGCCGGGTTTGCCGACACTGAAGTGGAGCCGCCGAACATGAATCACCACCACGGACACGCCGGCGACGGAGGCAAGCGTGCAGGCGTCTGTCAGGGCCGCGCTGTGGCCGTAATGTTCGATTCCGACGACGACGGGAGCCCCGGGGTTGTCATCAGACCTGACCACGGCCACCGGGCAGTTCGCGGTGGCGGCCAGCTCCAGGCTGACCGACCCCACGACCAGTCCCATGAAGCCGCCGATGCCCCGGCTGCCGACCACCAGCATCGTGGCCCCCGCTGCCGCGGTCCGCAGGTGTTCTGCGGGCCAGCCGTACAGCAGGCTGGTCCGGATCTTCACCTGTGGGGCTGCAGAGGTGGCATGATCAACGCCTTCAGCGAGGACGGCCTCCGCGTAATGCTGGAGTCCGCTGTCCGCGACGCCCTCAACGGGCCCCAGGTCATGAGTGAGAAGGGGCCACAGTGAGCAGTGCACTACGTGAAGCTCACAGTGGCGCAGATCAGCCTGGTGTGCGGCCCAGCGGACTGCCCTGCCGGCTTCGACCGACCCGTCGTAGCCAACCACGATGCTTTCAGCGCTGCTCATCGTCTGCTCCCTCATCAAAGGCCCGGGACTCGGAAGCCGGCTTCACCGAGAGCCCGGGCGGCAGTTCCGTCCCATGGGCGATCAGTACGGAGCATTTTGCATGCTCGGACATAGCGGCACTGACAGAGCCAAGCAGAAGGCCTTCAAATCCTCCATGACCGCGGCTTCCCAGGACGAGGAGTTGGGCACGCCGGCTCTCCTCCACGAGCACCTTGGCGGCCGGCCCCTGCCTTATCACCACGTCAACCTCGACGGCGGGCGTTGGGCCCAAGGCTTTGGCGACAGCCTGCTGGCACATTTTGCGTGCTTCCTCGTCAGGGTTCCAGACCACGGGTTCAAAGGTTCCAAAGGCGATGTGGAACTGCCAGGCCGCCACGGCGACAACTCGGGCCGACAATACGGGGGCGAGGGCGGCTGCCCAGCGCAAGGCAAGGATTGATGCAGGACTGCCGTCGACTCCGACGACGATTGAGGCTTCCGCGTGACCCTCAGACGCGTTCATGATGCTGAGCGTACACCTTCCTGGACACCGTGAGGACGGCTGCAACAGCCCGGTACAGCGCGGCTGCGCACTGACCTGACCGCCGCCAACACGACATATTCGGGCCACCCGCGCTTCTCATTTTTCATGCGCCGCCGACCGGCCCTCCCGCACAACGCTGAAGGGCCGCTTGCTCGTGATCCGACGTCGTAATCCTGATCTGCGGTAGTAAGCACTTGACTCGTCAGCGCTATGGTGTAGGTTGCAGTCCCGACAGCTAAACCAAACGCGCCAAAGAAAGAGAATCACCTAAGTGGCAACTGATTACGACGAAGTACGTTCCGACGTCAAGGAATCCCAGGACAACTCCCTGGAGGCGCTGCAGTCCGCCAATGCACCGGATGCCCGCAGCGTTGTCCGTGAGCTGGATGAGACCGACGCTTTGGACGATGCCGTCATTCCGGGCGGGGAGTTCGTCGCGGAGGAACTGGTCGTTCAGGTCGTGCCCCAGGCCGAGGACGAGTTCACCTGCTACTCGTGTTTCCTGGTCCGACACCGCTCGCAAATCGCGCGAGAAAAGAACGGCCACGCCTACTGCATTGAATGTGAAGGCTGAGTCGCTACGGCATAGCCCGCGATAGGCCGAACCTTGCAGTGCCTTTCCCAGGTTTTGTGAAGGTCTTTCCGTCCGTGTTCCCATGCGGCAGGGCCAGGATCGATGAATGAGGCTTTGGAGAAGAACCATTGCACCCGGACTGGCAGCTCTTGCAGTCGTTCTTTTAGGCGCGGCGGACGCGTCCGGGGTTGATCAGATGGCAAACATCAAGACACTGAATTCGACCTCGGTCACCACGCCTGCTGTAGCTGCAGAGGGCCAACTGCCGCTTCGTCACCTTGTCGTGCGGGGTCTTGCCGCAGGTTCACTCCCCGGCGGCTTTCCCTACGATGAACCCCGCGAAGAAAAGTACGACGAGAACTATCAGGAAACACTGCATCAGCACAGCACTCCGGCTTAACGCCCGCGTGGATAATGGCCGGTCAAGGCGTGTTCATCTCATGGGGCTGGGTGTCGCGGAGGGCAAGGGCTGCCTGGACGAGCGCGGCATGAGTCAGGGCCTGGGGAAAGTTTCCCAGGAAAGCGCCTGTGGCCGGATCGATTTCTTCGCTGTAGAGCCCGAGCAGGCTGGCTTTGCCGAGGAGGGCTTCGAAGAGGGCGGTGGCTTCGGTGCGCCTTCCGGTGCGGGCGAGGGCCTGAGCGAGCCAGAATGAGCAGGGCAGAAACGCCCCTTCGGTTCCGGGCAGTCCGTCGCGGCCGGGCGGGTAGCGGTAGAGGAGTGGGAAGCCGGCGGACAGCCGCTCCTGAACGGCATCCACCGTTCCTGTTACACGGTCGGAGCCGGTCTCTTCGAGGCCGATGACGGGCAGCACAAGCAGAGCGGCGTCCAGATCTGAGGATCCGTAGGTGCGGGTATAGGTGTTCCTGGCGGGGTCAAAGCCCTTGGACCTGATCTCGGCGGCGAGATTGTACCTGGCCTTTTGCCACTGCTGTCGACGGCGTTCGCGGAGGTAGTGGGTTTCTCCGATGCGGAGCGCCCGGTCGAGGGCCAGCCAGCCCATCATTTTGGAGTGCACATGCTGGGCGGCGTCGTCACGGATTTCCCAAATTCCCGCGTCGGGATCCTGCCAACGCCGGGCCACTAGGTCGGCGAACCCGCGCATGGCCCGCCATGTCTCCGAGTAGAGTCGGTGTCCGCTCTGCACGAGGACCCAGGCGGCGTCCAGGACCCATCCATAGCCGTCAAGCTGGTGCTGGCCCGCGGCGCCGTTGCCGGTGCGGACCGGTGTGCTCCCGGCATATCCCGGCCAGCCGCGGAGCGTCCGCTCAGCAGGCACATGTCCTCCGGCAAGGGTCAGCATTGCCGGCAGACGAGGCCGTTCGAGTCTGCTGGCATGCAGCAGCCAACCGAGGAATTGTCTTGCTTCAGCGGATTTGCCTGCAGCGAGGAAGGAGCCGACGCCGATGCTGGCATCCCGCGGCCAGGCGTATCTGTAGTCCCAGTTGCGTATCCCGCCGGGATCCTCGGGCAGGGACGTGGTGGGTGCTGCCACCGGGGCACCGGAGGGGGAGTACGTCAGGAGCCGGAGGGTCAGCAGGCTCCGCAGGACCGGTTCCCGGAAGGGAATCCGTTCGTCGACGTCGTCCGTCCAGTCCCGCCAGCGGGCCTCATCAGCTTCGACGAGGTTCCAGGCTGTGGCCGGGTCGAGGTGAATGAGTGGTTCGCCATAGGCAATGGCGAGCACGAGTGTGACAGGGCGGCCGGGGCTGACGGTCAGGTACGTCCGACGGCCTGGTTCCAGCTCCAGCGCGGGGCTGCAGCCGAGAGACATAGCCAGCGGACCCCATTCGCAGACCAGGTTACGCCCGCGGCGGACGCGTGGGGGGCGGTGCTGTTCGCCCAGCCTGGGGTCAAAGCCGATGACCGCGGGCACGGGTAACCCTTCCGCCGTGAGACGTCTGATGAGAACTGTGGTGGGCAGCAGCTTGCCGGCGACTTCGGCTACCATCGCTTCGGTCAGGATGAGGCGGCCTTCGCCCGATGACCATACGGTTTCCAGAGTTGTGCTGTGGTGGCGGTAGCGGCGTGTGACCCGTCGTGCCGGCAGGGCCGGTCCGGCCAGAAAGGTTCCGGCGCCGGCTCCGCCAAGGAGCGCGCCGAAGACCGGCTCGCCGTCGAATGCTGGGGCGCAGAGCCAGTCAACCGAACCGTCCGCGGAGACAAGGGCGGCGGTGCGAGTGTCGCCGAGCAGGCCGTAATCGGCGATGGGTGAGGGCGGCCACGGCTGGTTGCTGCTGGGGGCAGCTCTGGCCGGGTCCGGTTTTTCGATGGGGTTTTGGTGCCGGGCTTTCATGGCACCCTGAGGAGCAGCCCGAGGACCGTCCCGTAGATGAGATGGGCGAGGACCGCGATGGCCGGTGTCTGGATGCCGTAATTCAGGCCGAGCAGTCCCGGGGGTTCCAGCACCGCCCTGTTGGCAGGTCCTGCCCTGGTCGATGCCATCCGGGGGTGAACGCCTGGCAGCAGGGGGAGGATCACCGTCAGCGCTACCGCCACGTGCAGAAGCCCCAGCAGCGCGCCGATCCACCAGGTTGCCGTGCCAAGGAGCGCGAACGTTGCCGCGTACCCCAGGGCGAAAACCTGGCCGGCGGCAAGATGAATGAAAAAGCCCGCGACCCGTGCCCGATCAGGATCCGGGGTTAGCAGCGTGCCGAGCACGAGGGGCAGGTCCAGACGCGTCCAGCCGGCCATTTGGGCCGCGATCATCACAACCGTCAGGGCTCCCGTGGCCAGCAGACCGAACAAGGCCCAACCTTGCCAGTCCATTGAGTTGCCTCCGCATCTGCAGGACAGGTTGTACAACACCCGTTCTAAAGATAGATATCTTGAATTTAGAACCCGCCGACAGAACAGTCAAGGCCTCCCATCTTGGGAGGAGCGGCGAAAATCTTGGGAGGAGCGGCGAAACGGTTCGCCTGCAGATGTCTGGATCGGAGGCGGCAGGGCGCGTATTCTGGTGTCACATCGGACGGGATGTGAGCTGGAATCATGGCAAGAACGCGCCTGTCGTGGCCAATGCGCAGGCTCCTGGTGAGGATGTTCGGGTTCGTCATCCTCAGCAGCATCTGCGGCGTCCTCGTGGCAGCCTACCTCGTCCCGCAGCTCGCCCTCGCGGGCACCGCCGCCAGCAGGTCGCTCACTTTTTTCAACAGCCTTCCGAGCGAACTGGCGGTCGAGCCTCCGGCGCAGACCACGAAGATGCTGACGGCGGACGGAAAGACGATCGCCACATTCTATGCGGAAAACCGCGTGCGGATCCCTCTCCGACAGATGTCCCCGTACATCAAGGATGCGGTCGTGGCGATCGAGGACAGCCGTTTCTACGAGCACGGGGGGATTGATCCCCTGGGCGTCCTCCGGGCACTGACCACCAACATCACTGAAGGGGAGCGGCAGGGGGCGTCCACCATCACCCAGCAGTTCGTGACCAATGTGGCCAACGAAGCAAAGATCTCCGCCGGACGTGAAGAGCAGGTGATCCTCAGTGGGCAAAAGAACATCGGGGACAAGCTCCGCGAAATGCGGCTCGCGATCGAGCTGGAAAAGAAATTCACGAAGGACAGGATCCTGGAAGGCTATCTCAACATCGTCTTCTTCAACCGCAACGCCTACGGCATCGAAGCAGCTGCCCAGTACTACTACAGCGTTCCTGCGAGCAAACTCACCCTGCCCCAAGCCGCACTGCTGGCCGGGCTTGTCAACAGCCCCAGCGTCTACGACCCGGTGACCAATCGGGAGAACTCCATTCAGCGCCGCAATCAGGTCCTTGGCGCCATGCTCGAACAGGGCAAGATCACGCAAAAACAGCACGACGACGCGGTGGCCGCCGACGTGGGATTGAAAATCCGGCCCTCCAAACAGGGCTGCGCCGGGGCCCTGATGGCGCCCTACTTCTGCGACTACGTCGCTCAGCTGATCCTGACCAACCCCGCCTACGGGGCAGACATTGAAGCGCGCGAGCAGAAGCTGCGCCGCGGGGGGCTGACCATCACCACGACCCTCGACAGCCGCCTGCAGGCCGCGGCCCAGGCCCAGGTGAACGCGACGGCCGGGGCGAATCCAACCAAATGGGGCGCATCCCTGGTCACCATCCAGCCTGGTACCGGCAGGATCCTCTCGATGGCGCAGAATACGGTGTTCCTGGCCCAGAAGGGGAAGTTCGACACGCAGCTGAACTTCAACGTGGATTCCCAGGACGCCAATGGCAATGACCTTAACGGCGCCGGCGGCTTCCAGCCGGGTTCCACCATGAAGCCCTTCACCTTCGCGCAATGGCTCAACGAGGGCAAGAAGATCACACAGGTCGTGGACGCGTCCCGACGGGAGTACCCGCTCGGATTCAAGTGGCGGTCCTCCTGTGGGAAGGTCCTCGGCGCCTACAGCAGCAAGCAGCGCAGTGCGGGACTCGAAGCCTCCGAGGATCTGCAGAACAACTCGGGAGAGTTCTACCGGAAGATGCCCGCCGACTATGGGCTGTACAACTCCATCAACACCGCGACCTTTGCCGAAGCTGCCCAGCTCGACTTCTGCGGAATCCAGAAAATGGTCGACGCAGTGGGCATCCACAGCGGGCTGGACGGCTCCCGGGTCAACATGCACCAGCTGGGCAATATCCTGGGCGGCACGGCTGTGGCCCCGCTTCAGATGGCCAACGCCTTCGCTACATTCGCCGCGGACGGCCGCTTCTGCGAGCCGCTTGCCATTCTGCGGGTGAACGATATCGCAAAGCGGACGCTTCCCGCCCAGAAGCCCAGCTGCAAGGCCACGGTGGACCGGGAAGTGGCCCGCGGCGTTAATTCGGTGCTTCAGGATACGATGAAGAAGGGCTCCGGCGTCCACATCAAGCCCAAGATCAAGAGCGGCATACCCATTGCGGCCAAGACGGGTACGAACAACAGCAACGGCGCCACCTGGGTGGTGGGCTACACGACCGGGCTGGCCACGGCGTCCTTCTTCGGCGACACGCTGGAGGGACAGAAGCGGCCCGGCAGGAACCTCACCATCAACGGAAGGTTCTACGACCGTATCGACGGCTACATGCTCGCCGGACCGCAGTGGTCGATTTACATGAACAAGGTGGTCGGACTCTACCCGACAAAGCCGTTCCCTAAGCCGCCGGCTTCAATGATCGGCAAGCGGGCAGACTAGGGACGGCGTTGAAGGGACGTTGAAAGGGACGCCCTGGCTTGGGTGCCCTCAGAGGCTTGGCCTACGTTACGCCGCCCTCCGCTTCTGCTCCTTATGACGCGGCAACTTATGGCGCGGCAGCGCGGTTACGGAAGATCCCGCCGTCGGCCTGGTGCCGGCTGCGATGACGCCGTGCGCCGTAACGGTACTGTCGCCGTGGAGATGGACCCCGTCGTCGATCTGGGCGCCCGCCCCAATGCGTGAGTGGCTGCCGATGTGAACGCTGTTGCCGACGGTTGCTCCTTGACCGACGTAGACAGCGTCTCCGATGAAGACATCATTGCCGATGCGGGCCCGGCGGTCGATCCAGCTGCCGGCACCGATGCGGCATCCGGACCCGACCCACGCCCCGGCCTCCACATAGGTGGTTGAACTGATGAATGACGTGTCGTCAGCCTTCGCGCCCCGTCCGATAAGCCCGCCACCGTTGGCGTGCCTATGGTAGGTGATGACGTTCCCGGCGTCGTCTTCTACTGATTCGATGGTGTTACTCATTCCCTTCCTGTTCGTGTCCGGCCAGCGATTCCAGACACCTGAATTAACGCGCATGGGACGCCAAGCATTCCCGTGCTGGCGCGGGTGAACCGCCAGAAGTACGTCGACAGCGCGTGTCCGGCGCGCCGAGAGGTCCTCCTGACAGGGGAATGCCGCGGCGTGCTGTAGGTTGCTTTGCGGTCAGGCAACCAACCCCGGAAAAGAGATCATGCACGCGGCAAACGACTATGACGACGCGGATCCAGGCATAGATGATGCGCGGTAGTCCATGCTTCGTCTGAAGCGCCTCGCAGTGTTCTACCTCTTCGCCGTCTGCGTCATAACGGGGCTCTCGTTCTGGGCACTCCACGTGTCCGGCGCGGCGATGCGCGGTGCCCAGCCCCCGCCGCCGCAATCGGAGGCGAAACTCGGGGTGCTGTCAACCGACAGCACCCCGGCGGTGAACATCACCAAGAGCATAATTGACGCACAGTGGCTCATCCGGACTGCGGCCCGGACCGGCATACCGGCCCGGGCCCTCCTGGCTTACGCGGCTGCAGCGGATATGGCTAACGCCGAGGCCCCGACCTGCCGGATCGGCTGGAACACGGTGGCAGCCATCGGCTTCATCGAGTCCGCCCACGGAAGCCACGGTGGGGGAACTCTGACGGCTACTGGGCAGGCGAGCCGGCCGATTATCGGCCCCAGCCTCAACGGCGACGGTTTCGCCGCCATTCCCGACACGGACGCCGGCGCTCTGGACGGTGATGCACTTTGGGATCACGCCCTCGGACCAATGCAGTTCATTCCCTCCACGTGGCAGCTGGCCGGGCGGGACGGGAATGGCGACGGAGAAGCCGACCCCCTTAATATCGACGATGCCGCCCGCAGTGCCGCATCCTACCTGTGCTTGGGCGGCCGTGACCTTGCGACCGCCCGCGGATGGTCCGACGCAGTATTCTCCTACAACCAGTCGGATTCCTATGTGGACCAGGTGCGGGACCAGGCCAACGCCTACGCCGCACAGGCGGGCCCTGCCGGCTGACCGCCATCATGAGGCTGGCGCGTCATGGTGGCGACCAGGTCAGGCTCGAGAGGGCGGCGCCGGAGCTAGAAACTGTCGATGGAGGTTCCTGCTGCAGGGTGGGCGTACTTGGGTTTACGTGAGCCGAAGCGGCTCGCGACCAGCGTCCAGGTGACGGATTGGCCCTCGTTCGGAGGCATGATGCTCCCCTCGGAAATAAAGTGCGATTCTGCGTCCCGGCTGGCAGGCACCCACCATCCATTGAGGGGGCAGTGTTCACCGGTTTTCGCCTCGCGGGCTTTGGAGGAGTACTTGCTGTGGACGTGCTTGTGGGGGATACGCTTCTTCATCACTGCTTCGATTCTGCGGTTGTCTTTGAGCTAAATCCGTGTGGTCTTTTTGGCATCCCGCGTCATCAGCCCCGCAGAAACGCCTCCTGCACCTGTGGTGAGAAGGGCCAGCCCCGCGCCAAGGACCAGCGTGGATGTGGCGGAGACAGCGAACGCAACGCCTGCCGTTACGAGCAGCAGCATCGTTGAAAGGTAGATACGGAACATGCTGGCCTTTCGGGTGTGAAGTCTGGGAGGCGCGCCGCATTGCTAACGGCGGGGCGTGTGCCTGTTTAAGGGGTTGCTGAAAGCCGGGTCCGTACAAAGCCATGGCAGTGGACGGACCCGGCCGGTCCGGTTCGCTTAGAGGAGTGCGTCGGAGAGGTGGTCCGGAGTGCCGAACCGGTGCGCCGTGATGGAGACTGCTTGTTCGCGGAGGAAGGTCAGCAGTTCGACGCGGCTGGCGGCGACGACGTCGTTGGCGTAGATGGCCACGTCCGGCTTGCCACCTGCGGCCTCCGCTGTTGCCGCGGCCGGGGCGCCGAGCAGGCGGATGCGGACACCGGATTCCGGTCCGGTCTTGGCCGCGTACCGCTGGACCCGGGCGGCCCAGGCTGCGGCGTTCTCGACAACCATGACCACGCCGGAGTCCCGGAGCACTTTAGCGACGGCATCGGTGAGTGGCTCGGTGGTGCTGACTGTCAGGGCATTGAGCTCCGGGCGTCCATCCCAGGCGGACACTCCGGCTGAGACAACGCGGAGCAGTTCGGCCATGCCGTGCCCTGAGGTGGCCCCTTCGTACCGGATGGTTACCGGTACGGGCCTGTAGCGGAAGACATTCCGCTCGGCCTGGAGCCCGGAGACGTCCCGGGCAGCACCGTATTCCATAGCCCACGCCTGGGCGTCCGCGACCAATGCCGATTCGAGCCAGGTGACATCTGCTGCAGTGATGGACCCTGCGCCGGCTATGTCCACGGCCGCTGTCAGGATGTGGCGGGCGGGTCCGGAGATCGGGGCCTTGGGAGTTGCCTGGATGGGGGCGTCCTTCCAGGCTCCGAGGCCGACAAGGTAGTTGGGCCCGCCGGCCTTGGTACCGGCGCCGACGGCGGACTTCTTCCAGCCGCCGAAGGGCTGACGCCGCACGATCGCACCGGTGATGCCGCGGTTGATGTAGAGGTTGCCGGCCTGGACGTTCTCCAGCCAGTACTTCAGCTCGCCCGGGTCCAGGGAGTGCAGCCCGGAAGTCAGGCCGTAGTCGATGTCGTTGACGATATTGACAGCTTCTTCCAGAGTCTCGGCGGTCATGACCCCCAGGATCGGTCCGAAGTATTCGGTCTTGTGGTACTCGCTGCCGCGCCCGACGCCGGCACGGACACCGGGGCTCCAGAGCTTGCCGCTGTCATCAAGCTTGCGCGGTTCGAGCACCCAGGACTCTCCCTCACCGAGGGTGGTGAGCCCGCGGAGCAGCTTCCCGTTGGCCGGTTCGATGACCGGTCCCATCTGGGTTTGCGGGTCTACGGGGTATCCGACTTTCAGCGACCGCGCTGCGTCGACCATCTGTTGGTTGAAGCGACGCGACGTCGCGACGGAGCCGACGAGGATGACCAGCGAGGATGCGGAGCATTTCTGCCCGGCGTGCCCGAAAGCAGACTGCACAACGTCGCGGGCGGCGAGGTCGAGGTCGGCACTGGGGGTGACGATGATGGCGTTCTTGCCGCTGGTCTCGGCAAGCAGGGGCAGGTCCTTGCGGAAGGAGCGGAACAGTTCGGCCGTCTCGTACCCGCCGGTCAGGATCAGCCTGTCCACGGCGGGGTGGGACACCAGCGCTGTGCCCAGGTCCCGCGTGGCCACCTGCACGTACTGCAGCACGTCGCGATCGATGCCGGCCTCGTCGAGGGCTTCCCAGAGCGCTTCAACCATGACGGCGCCGCAGCGGCGTGCCTGCCGCGCCGGCTTGATCACGACGGCGGAGCCGGCGGCCAGGGCGGCGAGGACAGATCCGGCCGGGATGGCGACCGGGAAGTTCCACGGGGGAGTGACAACGGTCAGCTTCGAGGGGACGAACTGTGCGCCGTCGACATTGTCCAGTTCCTTGGCAAGTTCGGCGTAGTAGTGCGCGAAGTCGATGGCTTCGGACACTTCCGGGTCGCCCTGGTCCAGGGTCTTGCCGCATTCGGATGCCATGACTTCCAGCAGTTCGGCCCTGCGGGCCTCCAGCCGCACGCCGGCACGGTGCAGCACCGCGGCCCGCTCTGCCCCGGTCAGGGCACCCCAGGCTGTGCCGCGGGTGACTGCCGTGTCGATGACAGTTTCCAATTCGTTCCGGGTGCCGAGCTCGTGGGCGTCGGCGGTGGCCTGCCCGAGCGTTGAGGACGGAACACGGTCGAGGATGGCCCGGCCCCAGGCGCGGTTGGCGGGAAGATCAGGATCGGTGTCAGGGGTGTTGGCGAAGCTCGCCGTGGGCCCGCCATGGCCTATCCCGCCGATTTCCAGGCCCGCCCGGGATGTCGCTTCTGCCAATGCGGTCTCGGCGTTGAAGCGGCTGCGGTCCTGAACGCGGTTGGGTCCGGGGACGTCGTCGGTGAGGGCTGCCAGGGAGGCCAGGAAGCGCTGCTTCTCGCGTTCGAACAGGGCTTCGTTTTTGTCGAGCTCGAAGACGGCGGACATGAAGTTTTCCTGGCTGGCGCCTTCCTCGAGGCGGCGGATGAGGTAGGCGATGGCAACATCGAACTCGCCCGGATGCACGACCGGGGTGTAGAGCAGCAGGGATCCGACGTCGCGTTTGACGGCTTCGGCCTGACCGGTGGCCATGCCAAGCAGCATCTCGAATTCGATTCCCGAGGTGATCCCTCGGGCTTTGCCCAGCAGGTGGGCAAGGGCCACATCGAACAGGTTGTGTCCGGCCACGCCGATACGCACGTTGCCGATTCTTTCGGGCGTCAGGGAGTAGTCGAGAACGGCTTTGTAGGAGGTGTCGGAGTCCTGCTTGGTGCCCCAGGTCGCCAGCGGCCAGCCGTGCAGGTCCGCGTCGACCAGCTCCATGGGCAGGTTGGCGCCCTTGACGACGCGGACCTTGATCGGGGCCCCGCCGTTTGCGGTGCGGGCCGCCGCCCATTCCTGCAGCCCGATCATGGCGCTCAAGGCGTCGGGCAGGTACGCCTGCAGGACGATTCCGGCTTCAAGAGTGCGGAATTCGGGCATCTCGAGCAGGCGGGTGAAGACCGCAATCGTCAGGTCGAGGTCCTTATATTCCTCCATGTCCAGGTTGATGAACTTGCGGGGGGAGGAGGAGGCGGCGAGCTGGTACAGCGGGGCGAGCTTTTCCACAATATGGCCGACCGCTTCGTCAAACGCCCAGTGGTTGTGCGGGGCGACGGTCGAGGAGACCTTGATGGAGACGTAGTCAACGTCCTCACGGGCCAGCAGCTTCCTGGTGCCTTTGAGCCTGCGCGATGCTTCACCTTCGCCGAGGATGGCCTCGCCGAGGAGGTTTATGTTCAGCCGGATCCCGTCCTTCTTGATTTTGGCAATCGAACGGCCGAGCCTGTCGTCGGTTGCATCCACGATCAGGTGGCTGACCATTTCCCGCAGCACTTTGCGGGCAATCGGGATCACGACGCCCGGCAGAACAGGGGCGAGGGAACCGCCGACGGCGACGGCGGATTTCATGTACCAGGGCAGGAACGCAGGGACCTTCGGTGCCAGGGCGTTCAGCTTCCTTGCTGCGACCGCCTTGTCCTCGGGGCGGACAACGCCATCGACGAAGCCGACGGTGAAGTCCAGGCCTTGCGGGTCTTTCAGCACCCCGGCCAGCTGGGCAGCGGCGGCATCGACGGGGACTTTTGCGCCCTCGGCCAGCCAGCGGCGGACCAGCGCGACGACATCGTCGGCCAGGTCAGCAGGCTGGACCAGCTTCGCGCTGGTCGCGGCGGTTGCGGTCATGGGTGTACTCCTCAAGGGTGATTTTCAGTGTGCCGGCCAGCGGCCCGGCTCTATCGATTCGAGCGTGACAGCGGTGGGATATCAGTGGCCGGATGGGCCTGCGTCCCAGTATGTATCGGCGGAAGCATTAAGCAAAAGCGATGTTTTCCGCACAATACACTTCACGAATAACGATGAATCTAATCCTTGGTACGGTGAACCCTGTCACTTGCGACAGGCTTTGCAGAGCTGCGCTGTGCCTCGCCGGCGTGGGGTCGCCGGTTCACGGTTGGTGGCCCGTGCCGCGCCGCAGGCGACCGCGGGGATGTTGCTTTCGTTGCTTCGTTGCTTCGTTGCTTCGTTGGATCCAGGTTCAGGTCAGGAAGCTGTCTGTTGCCGCCAGAGCCTCGTCCAGGATGGCCAGGCCCGCGGCGGCGTCGGAGTCGTTCATGTTGAGGGGAGGGGCGACATGGATGCGGTTGCCCTGGATCAGGGGTAACAAGCCCCGGTCCAGGCACGCCTTAGCGAAGGAGATCATCGGCGCGTTCGGCGCACCAGTGGCTCCTGTCGGCACGAGCGACTCTTTGGTCAGCCGGTCGCGGACCAGTTCGACGGTCCAGAGGCCGCCAATGCCGCGAACGTCGCCGACGGACTCGTGCTTCTCGGCCATCTGCCTGAGCCCTGGCCCCAGAAGGTCCGTGCCGAGGCGGGCCGCTGCCGCGACTGTGTCCTCCTCGTGCATCGCGTTGATGGCGCCGACGGCTGCTGCGCAGGCGAGCGGGTGGCCGCTATACGTCAAACCCGCCGGGTAGGGGCGTTTGGTGAACATCTCGTAGATCGCGTCGCCAACCAGCACGCCGCCCAGCGGCACATACCCGGAGTTCACGCCCTTCGCGAAAACCAACAGGTCGGGGGCCACGCCATCGTGGTCGACGCCGAACCAAGCTCCGGTGCGGCCGAAACCGACCATCACCTCGTCGGCGATGTAGACGATGCCGTGGCGGTCGCACAGGTCGCGGACCCCACGCAGGTAGCCGGGCGGTGGCACGATGACGCCCGAGCTGCCGATCACCGATTCCAGGACCAGGGAGGCGATCGTCGAAGGCCCTTCCAGGAGGATCACCTGCTCGAGATGAGCGAGCGCCCGTTCGCACTCTTCCTCCAGGCTGCTCGACCCGAACGCCGACCGGTACAGGAAAGGTCCGAAGAAGTGGACGGCGCCCGCCGCGCCAGTGTCCGAGGCCCAGCGGCGAGGATCGCCGGTGAGGTGGATCGACGTCGTTGTCGAGCCATGGTACGAGCGGTAAGCGGCAAGCACCTTCGGTCGACCTGTGTAAAGGCGTGCCATCCGAACCGCATGCTCGATGGCCTCCGTTCCACCATTGGTGAACAGCACGTGCCCGAGGCGCTCCGGGGCGACCTCCACAATCAGCCGCGCGGCCTCGCCCCGGACATCGGACGCGTGGCCGGGTGCCAGCGTGCACAGACGGTCGGCCTGCTCCTTGATCGCAGCGACGATGCGCGGATGTTGGTGACCAAGGTTGGTGAACACCAGCTGCGAGCTGAAGTCCAGGTAGCGCCGTCCGCTGACGTCGAAGACGTAGCTACCGGAGCCGCCGACCAACATGGGCACGTCGCGCGGCCCCTGAACAACCCAGGGGTGGAAGACCAGTTCGTCGAGATTCATGACAACCTCCGTTGCTTCAGTGCCCGACTATTCACCTTTACTGCCTCACCTTGGCACCGTCACCCAGCCGCGTCCATAGCGCTTGCACCACTCCGCTCCAGCAAAAGCCGATAGCCGCCCACAGGCGGTACCCGGCCATTCCCGTCCCGCGGTTGTTCTGCCTAGGCTCGTGTCTCACTTCCAAGGAAGTGGGATTGCTGACCGGTCAGGAACCAACGACGCTAGGTCAGGATGAAAATGTCCGGGTCCCACGAGTGGCAGTGCCCGCGTAGACCACGGGGAGCCCGGCAGGAAGTTGTGATTCTCGCACCCTTAGCCGTGTTTTTTCTTCCTGTTCTTGCGGTGCGGCTGAATGCGCTGGTTTTTGTGCTCGACGACGGCGGGAGCCACCTCGGCCCCTTTCCGTTTGCTTCCCGGGTTAGACGTGACCGGAAGCCCTTTCGCGGCGCGCCGCTCGGCGAGGGCTTTGGCAGCCGGGGAGCCCGGCGTGGGCATGCGGCGGATCACGAAGAACTGCTGACCCATGGTCCACAGGTTGGTGATGGTCCAGTAAATGAGGACGCCGATGGGGAAGTTGATGCCGCCGACGCCGAAGACGATGGGCAGGATGTAGAGCATCATTTTTTGCTGGCGCATGAACGGGCTGGCCATGGCTTCTTCAGACATGTTCTTGGCCATGATCTGCTTCTGGGTGATGAACTGCGTGGCCGTCATCGCCAGGATCATCACGATGGTCAGGACCGTAACTGCCATATTTCCGTCGCTGTACAGCAGTGCCGCAGTCAGTGGCGCGCCGAGGATACTGGAGGCATCGAACTGCAGCACCTGTTCGTGGCTCATGGCGCCGATGCCCTCGCCGCGCTGCCTGGCAGTGCTGATGCCGGCGAGCACCGTAAAGAGCGCGAAGAAGAACGGCATCTGAACAAGCAGGGGGAGGCAGGCCGAGAACGGGTTGGTGCCGTGCGTTTTGTACAGGGCCATCTGTTCCTGCGTCATGGCCTGGCGGGACAGTTGGTCTTTTTTCCCCTTGTACTTGTCCTGCAGTTTCTTCAGGTCCGGCTGCAGGAGCTGCATCCCGCGCTGCGCCTTGATCTGCTTGACGAACACGGGGATCAGCGCGGCACGGATCACCAGCACCAGCCCGATGATGGACAGCGTCCAGGTCCAGCCGCTGGCCTCGGGCAGTCCAAGACGGCTCAGGCCTTCATGGAAGCCGACCATGATGACCGAGACCAGCCACTGGAACGGGAACATTATTGTTCCGAAGAAGTCCATACGACATACCCCGTGAGAAGAAATTCTGGCGATCTGGCTAGTCGTGAGACTACAGGTCTAAAGCCTGTCTTCTATAGAGGGCAAGCCCTGGCATGTGAGCACCGTCAGTTCGGACGGGCATCCCCTTGCCCGCGACCACGCCGGTTCCGTAGTTTTGGAAAAGAGCCAGGGGCAGGGGGGGCAACCACCGGGCCGCACTGGCTGCTGTGCCGGTGCCTTGGCTTGGGCCGCAACGGAAGGACCATGGCGTGGGAAACGTGTCGCTCTACCTGGACGTCGACGGCGTGGTGTGCCCCTTCGGAGCAACCGGCGATACCCCTTGGGGCTCGGCCTGGAAGTACGCGTACGCCGGCATGCTTGAAGTGGCGTTTGCGGGCGAGCTGGTAGGGGCCCTGAACCGGCTGGCACCAACGCCCGGGCTTCGCTGCGTATGGCTGACGAGCTGGGAGGAACTGGCACCGGCGGTCCTGTGCCCGGTCACGGGGCTCGACGGCGGCAGATGGCCGGTGCTGACGGCGGAAGGCGCGGGAAGCGGAGCCAGCTGGTGGAAGCTCGAGGCAATCCAGGCCGACGTCGACTTCGCCCGCCCCGAGGGGATCATCTGGGTGGACGACCAGCTTGCCTTCGAGGGACGTGCCCAGGCCTGGGCGGGGATCCTGGGCAGGCGTGCCCTGCTGGTTTCGCCCGACCCGAGGCGGGGGCTGTCCCCGGCGGAGGTCTCCGCCATCCGGGCCTTCGCGGAGGACCAGGTTTGATCTCCCGTTCCGGGCGCGTACGATCTATAGGGTTTCAAGCCCGTTCTGCAGCTTTGCAAATCCCATCGCGTGAATGTCCGGTGAACTTTGCTGTGCGGAGCAGGCAGGGAAATGGAACTGCTGATCGTCGACTCTGCAGATTGGGCAACAGGTGGATATCACCTTCATGGTGGCGCTGGTCATAGCGCTGGCATTATTTTTTGACTTCACGAACGGCTTCCATGACACGGCGAATGCGATGGCCACGCCTATCGCCACCGGTGCCATCAAGCCTAAAACGGCGGTGGCGCTGGCAGCGACCCTGAACCTCGTTGGCGCGTTCCTGTCCACCGAGGTCGCTAAGACTGTTTCGGGCGGCATCATCCGGGAGGGGAACGACGGCATCCAGATCACGCCGGACATTATTTTTGCCGGCCTCATGGGAGCCATCCTCTGGAACATGATCACCTGGCTCAAAGGGCTTCCGTCGAGTTCCTCGCATGCCCTCTTCGGCGGGCTGATCGGCGCGGCCGTGGCGGGCATCGGGTTCCACGCCGTGAACCTGGAGTCCCTGATGCAGAAGGTCATCCTGCCGGCGATCTTCGCACCCATCATCGCCGGTGGCGTTGCCTACGTCTGTACCCGCGTCGCCTACGCGCTCACGTCACGCCACGATCCGGAGACGGGCAGCAAGCTGACCCAGAAGCGCGGCGGCTTCCGGACCGGCCAGATTTTCACTTCCAGCCTGGTGGCGCTGGCCCACGGCACCAACGACGCCCAGAAGACGATGGGCATCATCACCCTGGTCCTGATTGCGGCAGGTACCCAAGATCCCGGCTCGGGTCCGCAATTCTGGGTCATCGGGGCCTGCGCCTTCGCCATCGCCATCGGCACGTACGCCGGCGGCTGGAGGATCATCCGGACCATGGGTGCAGGACTTACGGAAGTGAAGCCCGCGCAGGGCTTCGCCGCAGAATCCAGCACCGCCTCTGCCATTCTCGCCTCCTCGAACCTCGGTTTCGCCCTCTCCACCACCCAGGTGGCTTCAGGATCCGTGATCGGTTCCGGGATGGGCCGTAAAGGCACGTCCGTCCGCTGGGGCATGGTGGGGCGCATCGCACTTGGCTGGCTCTTCACCCTGCCCGCGGCAGGCATCGTCGGCGCCCTCACCGCGCTTCTCGTCAAGACCGGCGTCGTTGGCGTGGTGATTGCGGCGGTCGCTGGAACGGCGGCAGTCCTGTTCATGTTCTTCTACTCACGTAACTCCGCAGTGGGCCACCACAACGCCGTGGAGGTCGAGGAAGCAGGCCAGGCGGTCCGCTTCGCGAAGAAAAAAGCCCTCGCCCGCGCACGCGCCAAGGCAGCCAAGGCAAACGAGCCGAAGGATACTCAGCGATGAAGTGGTTGGAACTCCTGACAGTGGGCGTCGCCACGCTGGTGGCGGCAGTAACGGTGGTTGTCCTGTATTCACTTGGTGTCCGGCTTACCGCCATTGCCGGTGACCGGCAGGCGAGCACACCGGTCTGGGTCCGCTACCTCGCCTACGTCTGCTTCGGGCTCTGCGGCATCGCCGTGCTGTTCGGGCTCTACCTGATCATTCCCTACTTCAGCGGTTAGACGGCCACGCCTACGACGGACGGCAGGCTGGATACAGCACTGGGAACCGGGCCTGCGACTCGCTAGGCTGGGCGCATGTCCAGTGTCCAGTACTACGTGGCGTCCTCCCTCGACGGATTCATCGCCACAGCTGACGATGACCTAGCCTGGCTCCTGCAGTTCGACGGCTTCGAAGGCGGAAAAGAGAGCTACGAGTCCTTCATGGCCGGCGTAGGCTGCATCGTCATGGGCGGCAGCACGTACCAGTGGCTCATGGAGCACGAGCCCGGGAACTGGCCGTATCCGGGAACGCCCTGCTGGGTCTTCACGCACCACGAGTTCGCCGCTCCGCCGGGAGCCGACATCACCTTCGTGCGCGGGGACGTGCGCGAGTTCGCTGATGACTTCACCCGGGACGCCGCGGGCAGGAACGTCTGGGTTGTGGGAGGCGGCGAGCTTGCTGCCCAGTTCGCCGACGCCGGCCTGCTGGATGAGCTCATCGTCTCGATCATCCCCGTCGTGCTGGGTCACGGAAAGCGGCTGCTGCCCATGAACGGCCCGACGCCGCCACTTGAGTTAACGGACTCCCGCACCCAGGGACGGGGAATAGTGGAGCTCCGCTACCGTTTCGGCGGACAGTCCGCCTAACGTCCGCTACGCGCCGATGTCGCGGATCAGATTGGTGATGCGGGCGGTGGAAAGCCTGCGGCCCTGCTCATCGGTCATGACAATCTCATGCGTGGCCAGGGTCCTGCCGAGATGGATGGCGGTGCACGTCCCCGTCACGGTGCCCGCGGCAACCGCCCGGTGATGTGTTGCACCCACCTCAATGCCGAGTGCTTGCCGCCCCGGACCGGCATGCATGCCCGCCGCGAAGGACCCTAACGTTTCGGCAAGCACCACGTGCGCTCCACCGTGCAGGATTCCGGCCACCTGGGTGTTTCCCTCGACGGGCATGGTGGCCACTGTCCGTTCCGGGCTCATCTCCAGGAAGCGGATCCCCATCTTCACCACCAGGGCGCCGATGCCGTACTCGGCAAGCCAGTCGTGGAGGTGCTCCGGGACGCCGGCGGCAAACAGTTCTTTCCTGAACTGCGCTTCCACGACGGAGCGCGATTCCTCTGCGGATTGGGCCTCCCCGGTGGGCTGGCGTTCCCCGGCAGGCTTGGCGGGCGTGAAATTGTCCATCATGGGAACTAGGCTGGCACCTGTGAGTGAAACAACCAAACCGGCCCCTTTTCCGTCCACAACCGAGACCCTTCAGGACATCGCGGTGTCCTCGCCTGCCCGCCCGTCGGTGTCGGCCACCGAAGCCCCGGTCATCCCCCTGACGGATCAGCCCCGCCTCCTGGTGCTGGACGGGCACTCCATGGCGTTCCGGGCGTTCTTTGCCCTTCCGGCCGACAAGTTCTCAACCGCGCGGGGCCAGCACACCAACGCGATCCACGGCTTTACGTCCATGCTCATCAACCTCATCAAGGAGCAGAAACCCACCCATATCGCAGTGGCCTTCGACGTCTCGGATGACACCACGCACCGTAAGGCCGAGTACAGCGAGTACAAGGGCGGCCGCAATGAAACTCCCAGGGAGATGAGCGGCCAGATCGACCTTATCGACAAGGTCATGCAAGCGTGGGGCATCAAGACCATCAAAATGCCGGGCTATGAAGCCGATGACATCCTGGCCACTCTCGCGACCATGGGGGAAAAGGCCGGGTACGAGGTACTCCTCGTCACAGGCGACCGCGACGCCTTCCAGCTCATCACCGACAACGTGTTTGTGCTCTACCCCAGGAAAGGCGTCAGTGATATCCCCAAGCTGGACGCTGCTGCTATCCAGGAGAAGTACTTTGTGACGCCGCCGCAGTACTCGGACCTCGCCGCCCTGGTGGGGGAGTCCGCGGACAACCTCCCCGGCGTTCCCGGCGTCGGCCCCAAAACGGCGGCCAAGTGGATCAACCTGTACGGCGGGCTGGAGGGGGTCCTGGAGCACCTGGACGCGATCGGCGGGAAGGTGGGGGACGCCCTCCGCGAAAACGTCGAGGACGTCAAGCGCAACCGGCGCCTGAACCGGCTCCACACGGACTTGGACCTCCCGGTAACGCTGGACGAACTTGCGGAACCGCGGCCAGACGAGGCCGCCCTGGAACAACTGTTCGACGACCTTGAATTCAAGACGATCCGAGCCCGGCTGTTTGCCCTCTATGGCAGTGACGAAGTGGAGTCCGCTGAGCGCGAGAGCATCGACACGCCCGCTTTTGTGACCCCGTCCGGAGCAACTGAGCTGAATGCCTTCCTGGCAGCCGGGGCCGGGAAGCGGTCGGCCGTCGCGGTCGATCTGGTACCCGGACGGATCGGCGAGGATGCCGCGGCGCTGGCGGTCGTCCGTGACGACGCCGCCGTGTACATCGACCTTGCAGCCCAGGACGCCGCCGCCGAAAATGTCTTGGCGGAATGGCTGCGGGATGAGAAATCGCCGAAGGTCATGCATGGCTACAAGGCCGCACTGAAAGCCCTGTCCAGCCGTGGCCTGGGCCTGGAAGGGGTGGTCGATGACACCTCAATCTCCGGGTACCTCATCCAGCCGGACCGCCGCACGTACGAGCTCGCCGAGCTGGCCCATCATCACCTCAACATCAGCATCTCGCCGGAGACCGCCAAGGCGGGCCAGCTTGAGCTATCATTCGACGGCGACGACGTCGCAGCTGCCGGCGAGCTGGTCCGGGTGGCCGCCGTGGTCCAGGCCCTCAGCCGCTACTTCGAATCGGAACTGAAGGAGCGGGAGGCTGAGGACCTGCTGGCCACCCTTGAGCTCCCTGTCAGCCGGGTACTCGCCGACATGGAACTGGCGGGAGTCGCCATCGACATGCCTCGCATGGACGAGCAACTGGCGGACCTGGCCAAGGTGATCGACAACGCCCAGGAGCTTGCCTTCGCCGCGATCGGCCACGAGGTCAACCTCGGTTCCCCAAAGCAGCTGCAGACCGTCCTGTTCGATGAACTCCAGCTGCCCAAGACCAAGAAGATCAAGTCCGGCTACACCACGGACGCTGCCTCGCTGAAGAACCTGCTGGAAAAGACCGGGCACGAATTCCTGGTCCAGCTCATGGCCCACCGGGAATCGTCCAAGCTGCGCCAGATGCTGGAAACGCTCAAGAAATCCGTGGCCGACGACGGCCGCATCCACACCACCTATGCGCAGAACGTGGCCGCTACGGGGCGCATCTCGTCGAACAATCCGAACCTGCAGAACATCCCCATCCGCAGCGAGGAAGGCCGCCGGGTCCGCGGCATCTTCGTGGTCAGCGAAGGCTATGAATGCCTGCTGTCCGCAGACTACTCGCAGATCGAAATGCGCATCATGGCGCACCTCTCCGGGGACGCCGGCCTGATTCAGGCCTACAAGGACGGCGAGGACCTGCACCGCTTCGTGGGCTCCAACATCTTCCATGTGCCTACTGACCAGGTCACCAGCGCCATGCGGTCCAAGGTCAAGGCCATGTCCTACGGCCTCGCATACGGGCTCACGTCCTTCGGCCTGTCCAAACAGCTGGAAATTTCCGTCGATGAAGCCCGGACCCTGATGAAGGAATACTTTGACAGGTTCGGTGCCGTGCGCGACTACCTCCGCGGTGTGGTGGACCAGGCTAGGATCGACGGCTACACGTCCACCATCGAGGGGCGGCGACGGTACCTGCCCGACCTCACGAGCACGGACAGGCAGCTGCGGGAGAACGCCGAACGCATCGCCCTCAACTCGCCCATCCAGGGTTCCGCCGCGGACATCATCAAGCGCGCGATGCTGGGCGTACATGCCGAGCTGGCAGCCCGGGGACTCAAGTCGAGGATGCTGCTGCAGGTTCACGATGAACTCGTCCTTGAGGTGGCCAGCGGCGAACGTGAAGAGGTGGAGCGGCTGGTGACGGAGCAGATGGGCGCCGCCGCGGAGCTGAGCGTCCCGCTCGACGTGCAGATCGGCGTCGGCCCGAGCTGGTACGACGCCGGCCACTAGTAAATTCAGCATGCGCAGGGCACCAGATCAGGCGCCCTGCGCATGTCATTCATCCGGGTTCAAGGGGGAGCAGCACGTGGCAGACAGCTATGAGATCAGACGGTTCAGGGTGGCGGACAAGGGCGCGCCCGGCTACGCCCAGGGAACCGACTGGGTTCACGCCGTGGGCTTCGGCTTCCACGACACCCGGCGGAATGACGAATTCGTCGACAAGATCCTGGCAATGTACCGGCTGGACGGCCGCGAGCTGACGGGCGTCTACCAGACGGGCAAGGTTGCACCGCATTCGCTGGGCGCCAACATTCCCGTCGCCACTTTTGGCACACTGCGCAAGGACATGAATGTCGGCTTCGGCCGGCAGCTCCGGACGCACATGGTGACGGCGGTGACGGTGCGCGGGACGCACCGGCGGCAAGGCCTGCTCCGTCGGATGATGACCGAGGACCTTCTGGCCGCCAAAGCGGACGGGCTGGCGGTGGCAGCGCTCACGGCGTCGGAGGGGTCCATCTACGGCCGCTTCGGCTACGGCGTGGCCACCTTCGAGCGGACCATCAAGGTCGACACCGGGTCGAGGTTCCGGGTTCGCCATACTGCAAACGGGAGGGTGGAAATAGCGGACCGGAAAGTCCTCCTCGAGCTGGCGCCGGAAGTGTTCAAACGTTTGCACCGGCAGACCCCGGGATCCATCGTCCGGCAGGACGCCTACCGGCAGAGCGTCTCCGGAGCCGTAGGCCGTGACGGCGCGGAAGACGAAGCCATCAAGTGCGCCCTGCACTACGATTCTGCCGGTTCCGTGGACGGCTATGTCTCCTACAAGTTCGCCGGCTGGGAAACGAAGCCCTACACGATCGAACTGGTGGACCTGGTGGCAGCCACCAGTTCGGCCTATCTCGAACTCTGGCAGTTCCTCGGCAGCATCGACCTGACCGAGCGCGTCAGTTGGGCCGAAGCGCCGGTTGACGATCCCCTCGCCTGGGCCCTGGAGGACCCGCGGTGCATTGAGTCCTCGGACCACCGCGACATGCTGTGGCTCAGGGTCCTGGATACCGGCAAAGCTTTAGCGGCGCGGCACTATTCCGCGGACGGGTCCTTGGTCCTTGAGATCGCCGACGGCCTGGGGATCGCGGGCGGCATGTTTGCGCTCGACGTCAGGGAAGGCACCGCAAAGGTCACGACGGCTCCGGCCGGCTCGCGCCCGGACCTCTCGCTGGACGTCGGGGAACTCGGTTCCGTCTACCTTGGCGGGGTTTGCCCGGTGACGCTGGCCTCGGCCGGGCGGATCACCGAGCATGTCCCGGGAGCCGCGCTGAAGGCACGGCTCATGTTCGCCGTCGAACGCTCCCCGCACTGCCTGACGCACTTCTAGCTTTGACCGGGCTTGGCGGGGACCACTATAATGAACGGGCGTGTACCACGTGCACGTATCTAGAATCCACAAAATCAGGATGACCCGGCAATTCCAGCGGATTTGCCGAGGCCTGCGCCTGCGTTCCATAACGCGGGCGCGGTGGTTTGCCTGACCGACTAACTATCCACAACGGAGCCCCTACTACATGACCATCACCTCCACCGAGAAGCCCGGTACCCCCGTAGTCGCGATTAACGACATCGGTACCGCTGAGGACTTCCTCGCAGCAGTCGACGCCACTATCAAGTACTTCAACGACGGAGACCTCGTCGAAGGTACCGTCGTCAAGGTCGACCGCGACGAAGTTCTGCTCGACATCGGTTACAAGACCGAAGGTGTCATCCCCTCCCGCGAGCTTTCCATCAAGCACGACGTTGACCCCGGAGACGTCGTCTCCGTTGGCGATCAGGTCGAAGCCCTGGTGCTCACCAAGGAAGACAAAGAAGGCCGCCTGATCCTCTCCAAGAAGCGTGCTCAGTACGAGCGCGCCTGGGGCGACATCGAGAAGGTCAAGGAAGAAGACGGTGTTGTCACCGGTACCGTCATCGAGGTTGTCAAGGGTGGTCTTATCCTCGACATCGGTCTGCGCGGCTTCCTGCCCGCGTCCCTCGTCGAGATGCGCCGTGTGCGCGACCTGGCTCCGTACATCGGTCAGCAGATCGAAGCCAAGATCATCGAGCTGGACAAGAACCGCAACAACGTTGTGCTGTCCCGCCGTGCCTGGCTCGAGCAGACCCAGTCCGAGGTCCGCTCCACCTTCCTCAACAAGCTGGAAAAGGGCCAGGTCCGTCCCGGCGTCGTTTCCTCCATCGTCAACTTCGGTGCCTTCGTGGACCTGGGCGGCGTAGACGGTCTCGTCCACGTTTCCGAGCTGTCCTGGAAGCACATCGACCACCCGTCCGAGGTTGTCGAAGTTGGCCAGGAAGTCACCGTCGAGGTTCTCGAGGTTGACCTGGACCGCGAGCGTGTCTCCCTGTCGCTCAAGGCTACGCAGGAAGACCCGTGGCAGACCTTCGCCCGCACCCACGCCCTTGGCCAGGTTGTCCCGGGTAAGGTCACCAAGCTGGTTCCGTTCGGTGCGTTCGTTCGCGTCGAAGACGGCATCGAAGGCCTGGTCCACATCTCCGAGCTGGCTGTCCGCCACGTTGAGCTGGCTGAGCAGGTTGTCTCCGTGGGTGACGAGCTGTTCGTCAAGGTCATCGACATCGACCTCGAGCGCCGCCGCATCTCCCTCTCCCTCAAGCAGGCTAACGAGGGCGTTGACGCCGAAAGCACCGAATTCGATCCGGCTCTCTACGGCATGGCCGCTGAGTACGACGAAGAGGGCAACTACAAGTACCCGGAGGGCTTCGACCCGGAGTCCAACGAGTGGCTTGAAGGCTACGAGAACCAGCGGGCAGCCTGGGAGCAGCAGTACGCTGACGCCCAGACCCGCTGGGAAGCCCACAAGAAGCAGGTTGCCCAGCACGCTGCCGACGACGCTGCAGCTGCAACGTCCGGCGAGAGCGACTCCGGCACCACTAGCTACTCCTCTGAGCCGGCTGCTGCCGAGGCCGGTGCGGGCACGCTTGCTTCCGACGAGGCCCTCGCAGCACTGCGCGAGAAGCTGACCGGCAACTAATTGCCTGACGCTGTAACCGGCGCGGTGAGTCCGGCCCCCTGGGGCCGCTGGCCGATGCCCCGGTGATCAGCACTGGGCATGAAGCCAAAAGGTGGCCGTCCCTTCGGGGGCGGCCACCTTTTCGTTAAGTGCTGTTGAACCTAAGCTCAGAATGCGGTGCAGTCGTCAGGCCGTCTGGTCCGCATGCTCGCCTTCGGCGATTTCCTCCAGCACTTTGTCGTTAAACGCCCGCAGGTCGCCCGGCTTCCGGCTGGTCACGAAGCCCTGGTCCACCACCACTTCCTCGTCTGTCCAGTTCGCACCGGCATTCCGCAGGTCCGTCGCCAGCGTGTGGTAGGAGGTGAGGTTTCGCCCCTTGACCACGCCGGCATCAATGAGGAGCCATGGGCCGTGGCAGATCGCGGCCACGGGCTTGTGCTGCTCGAAGAAGCTCCGCGCGAAGGCCTGGGCGTCCTTGTTCACGCGCAAGTGGTCGGCGTTCACGACGCCCCCGGGAATCACCAGGGCGTGGAAGTCCGAGGCGTTGGCCTCGGCCAAGGTAAGGTCGACGTCGAACGTGTCCCCCTTGTCCACTCCTTCGAAGCCCTGTAGTTTGCCGCTCTTTGGAGCCACGAGAACGGGCTCTCCGCCGGCGTTCTTGACGGCGTCCCACGGGCTGGTCAGTTCGATCTGCTCCACGCCGTCCGTCAGCAGGAAGGCGACCCTCTTGCCGTTGATGTTGTGTTCTGACATGCGTCCTCCTTCATCGTGGCGCGCCGCCTGCGGCCGCACGGGCACGGGCCGGGGTTGGCGCGCGGTGTGCTGGCTTACACTTCAACCCTAGGAAGCAGGAAACTGATAAGCAAGCTGATTATTGCTTTCCTGGACACGGCAGTCCGGCGGCCGGCGTCAGCGGGGGAGCGGCCGGTCAACCCAGTCCGTGCCCTCCGGCTCCAGGTCCACGCTTCCCGCCGTCATGGCTGCCAGCCGCTCTGAAGCATCTGCCAGCACGTCGGGTGAATCCGGAAGGGCGAGCCGCAGGACGGTCGACTGCGGCTCGTAGCCGGTTTCAGCCATGACATAGCCGGCGGCGCGGAGATCGTTCTCGAGGCGCCCGGCCGCGGCATGCGGTACCCGGACGGCACACAGGCGGAGCCGCCGGCGCTGCACAAGGGGAGCGATCTCCAGCGCTGCAGACACCGATTCGGAGTAGGCGCGGACCAGCCCGCCGGCGCCCAGGAGCACCCCGCCGAAGTAACGCACGACGACCGCACTCACGTCACTGACGTCCGTCACCCCGGGCGCGGTTTCCCGCCGGAGCAACGTCTCCAGCATGGGAATCCCGGCGGTGCCGGAAGGTTCGCCGTCGTCGCTGGAGCGCTGGACGCCGCGGTCCGGGCCCAGCACGAAGGCGGAGCAGTGATGCCGGGCATCGTTGAATTCACGGCGGAGGTCCGCCACCAGTGCCCGGGCGCCGTCCTCGGTCTCCGTGCGGCGCAGCACCGTGATGAAACGGGACCTCTTTATCTCGATCTCAAGGCGGAAGTCGGGGCCGGCGGCCAGGGTGGTGTAGGACGACGTCCTGCTCTCTTGCTGTTGCACCGCCCAAGTCTAGTCCGGGCAGGGGCCCACGCCGTCAGGGTTCCCTGGGCGAGCGGAGTCAGGTCAGGGCGCGAGGTCAGGGGGGCCGTGGGGACTAGTCTTGGGGAGTGTTGAAGATTGGGTTGACGGGCGGCATCGCCTCGGGGAAGTCAATGGTGGCTGCGCGTCTCAGGGAGCTCGGAGCCGTGCTCGTCGACGCGGACGCCATTGCACGCGACGTCGTGGAGCCTGGCACCCCGGGCCTGGCGGCAGTCGTGCAGGCCTTCGGCCCGGAAATCCTCGACGCCAGCGGGCGCCTGGACAGACCGCGGCTCGGCGCGGTCGTCTTCAGGGATCCGGAACGGCGTGCGGAGCTGAATGGCATCGTCCATCCCCTGGTCCGGGAGCGGGCCGCCGCGGTGATCGCTTCCGCCCCCGCCTCCGCCGTCGTGGTCCAGGACATTCCGCTGCTGGTGGAAACCGGCCAGGAAAGCAGTTTCCATCTCGTGGTGGTGGTGGATGCGGCGGGAGACGTCCGGGTCCGCCGCATGGTGGAGTACCGCAGGATGACGGAGGAGGAAGCCCGCTCCCGGATGGCCGCCCAGGCACGCCGGGAGGTCAGGCTCGCCGCTGCCGATGTTGTCCTGGATAACTCGGGAACGCCGGAGGAGCTGCGGCGTGCGGTGGACCGGCTGTGGGAGGGCCGGCTCGTGCCGTATGCCCGGAACATTCACAACGCCACTGTGGCTGCCCGGCGCGGCGGACCGGTCCTCGTCCAGCACGATCCCGATTGGCGGCGCCAGGCGTCCCTGCTGATGGGGCGTCTCCGCGCGGCCGTTCCCGGCGATATCCTTGCAGTCGACCACATCGGATCCACGTCTGTTCCCGGACTCGACGCCAAGAACGTCATCGATCTCCAGCTGGCGGTGAAGGACCTGGAAACGGCGGACCGGATAGCGCCCCTGCTGGGCGCCGCCGGCTTCCCCGTCTGGCCCGGGATCCTGATGGACAGTCCCAAACCGGGGGTCCCGGATCCTGCAGCCTGGTCCAAGCGCATGCACGGCAATGCGGATCCCGGACGGCCCGTCAACCTCCATGTCCGCGTCGCCGGCTCGCCCGGCTGGCGCTTCGCCCTGTGCTTCCGCGACTGGCTCACCTCGGACCCGTCCGCGCGGGAGGCGTACGGGGCAGAAAAGCATCGGATCGCGGCACTCCACGCTTCCGACGCCTCCACGTACGGCTACGCACAGGACAAGGAAGCCTGGTTCACGAACACCGCAGGCCCGGGAATGGAGCGGTGGGCCGAACGCAGCGGCTGGCAGCCGCCGTCGTACGCTTCTTCCGGCAGCGGCAGATCAGAGAGCGGCGGTAGATTAGAGACATGAGTCTTGCGCAGGAGATCAACCGCGTCGTTGCGCCTTTCGAGGTCATCAGCGAATTCAAGCCCGCCGGCGACCAGCCGGCCGCAATCGCCGAACTCACCGAACGGATCAAGAACGGCGAGAAGGACGTGGTGCTCCTTGGCGCCACCGGTACGGGAAAGAGCGCCACCACGGCCTGGCTGATCGAGCAGGTGCAGCGGCCCACGCTCGTCATGGTGCAGAACAAGACGCTGGCCGCCCAGCTCGCCAACGAGTTCAGGGAGCTGCTGCCCAACAACGCGGTGGAGTACTTCGTCTCCTACTACGACTACTACCAGCCGGAAGCGTATGTTCCGCAGACCGACACCTTCATTGAGAAGGACTCCTCGGTCAACGAGGAGGTGGAGCGGCTCCGGCACTCGGCCACGAATGCGCTGCTGACCCGCCGGGACGTGATCGTGGTGGCTACGGTGTCCTGCATCTATGGTCTGGGTACCCCGGAGGAATATATCGCCGGCATGGTGACCCTCCGCAAGGGCCAGCAGATGAACCGCGACGACCTGCTGCGGAAGTTTGTGTCCATGCAGTACACCCGCAACGACATGGACTTCCACCGGGGAACGTTCCGCGTCCGCGGCGATACCGTCGAGATCATCCCGATGTACGAGGAACTGGCGCTCCGGATCGAGTTCTTTGGCGACGAGGTGGAGAACATCTACACGCTGCACCCGGTGACAGGCGAAGTGATCCGCGACGAAACCGAGATGTACGTCTTTCCTGCCTCCCACTACGTGGCGGGGCCGGAACGCATGTCCCGTGCCGTCAAGGCGATCGAGGACGAACTGGCCGAACGGCTCGCCGTCCTCGAAGCGCAGAACAAGCTCGTGGAGGCCCAGCGCCTCCGGATGCGCACCACCTACGACCTTGAGATGATGCAGCAGATGGGCTTCTGCAACGGGATCGAGAACTACTCGCGCCATATTGACGGGCGCGCGGGCGGCACCGCCCCGCACTGCCTCATCGACTACTTCCCGGATGACTTCCTGCTGGTCATCGACGAATCCCACGTCACGGTGCCGCAGATCGGTGCCATGTACGAGGGCGACATGTCGCGCAAGCGGACCCTGGTAGACCACGGCTTCCGGCTTCCGTCCGCCATGGACAACCGCCCGCTGAAATGGGACGAGTTCCTGGAACGCGTGGGCCAGACGGTCTATCTATCCGCGACCCCCGGAAAGTACGAGCTCGGCAAGGCCGACGGCTTCGTGCAGCAGATCATCCGGCCCACCGGCCTCATCGATCCCGAGGTTGTGGTCAAGCCCACCAAAGGCCAGATCGACGACCTCCTGGGTGAAATCCGATCCCGGGTGGAGAAGGACGAACGCGTCCTGGTCACCACGCTCACCAAGCGCATGGCCGAGGACCTCACCGACTACCTCCTCGGCCATGGCATCAGGGTGGAGTACCTGCATTCGGACGTGGACACCCTGCGGCGCGTGGAGCTGCTCCGCGAACTCCGGATGGGCAGCTTCGACGTCCTCGTGGGCATCAACCTCCTCCGCGAGGGCCTCGACCTCCCCGAAGTCTCGCTCGTGAGCATCCTCGACGCCGACAAGGAAGGCTTCCTGCGTTCCTCCACGTCGCTGATCCAGACCATCGGCCGTGCCGCCAGGAATGTGTCGGGCCAGGTGCACATGTACGCGGACCGGATCACCGACTCGATGGCGCACGCCATCGAGGAGACCAACCGCCGCCGTGCCATCCAGGTTGCCTACAACACGGAAAACGGCGTGGACCCCCAGCCGCTGCGGAAGAAGATCGCGGACATCACCGACCAGCTGGCGCGCGAGGATGCCGACACCCAGGAGCTGCTGAACAACAACCGCATGGCCAAGGGTGCCAAGCGGAGCAAATCCGGCGCGAAGGGTGCTGCGAAGGTGCGGGAGGACGGCCTCGCCGCCGCACCCGCAGAGGACCTCGTGGGACTGATCGAACAGCTGACCGAGCAGATGCACGGCGCGGCGGCCGAGCTGCAGTTCGAGGTCGCGGCCCGGATCCGCGACGAGGTGTCGGAGCTGAAAAAGGAACTCCGCCAGATGCAGGCCGCAGGCCACGCCTAACCCTCAGCGTGTCCGATTAGTGGAACGCTGCCCTGCTGTGGCAGGCCGAAGGCGCGGGCGGGTGCCGGCGTGGGGTAAAGTTGAGGTCACGTAGGGGAGTATCCCAAGCGCTACGGACGTCAACACGCAAGGCACGGATGCCTTGCCGGGCGTAGCGGGCAACCAATTCAGCACCAAGTGCACAGGTTCGCCGGAGAGACTTACACCGGTTTTCTGTACCCTGCGAAAGGTATCTCTGTGCAACTTCCCGTCTGGTTTGAGGTCGGCTCGTTCGTCGTCCTCGGCATCATCCTCGCGTTGGACCTGCTCCTGGTGCTTCGGCGCCCGCACGAACCCTCCATGAAGGAAGCCGGCCTCTGGGTGGCTTTCTATGTGGCACTGGCCATGGTGTTCGCCGGTGCCATGTTCATGTTCGCCGGACCTGAGTTCGGCGGTCAGTTCGTCGCAGGCTGGGTGACGGAATACAGCCTCAGCATCGACAACCTGTTCGTGTTCATCATCATCATGGCCCGCTTCGCGGTACCGCGTAAGTACCAGCAGGAAGTGCTGATGGTGGGCATTATCATCGCGCTGATCCTGCGCGGCATCTTCATCATGCTCGGCGCCATCGTCATCGAACAGTTCAGCTGGGTCTTCTACATCTTCGGTGCCTTCCTGCTGTGGACCGCTTGGAAGCAGGCCCAGGACGAAGGCGAAGATGAAGAGGACAGGGAAAACCCCCTCATCGAGAAGCTCCGCAAGGTCATCCCGATGTCGGAGAAGTTCGACGGCGGCAAGCTCCGGACCGTGGTCAACGGCAAGAAGGTCTTCACCCCCATGCTGATCGTCTTCGTGACCATCGGTATGACGGATCTCCTGTTCGCCGTGGACTCCATCCCGGCCATCTTCGGCCTAACCCAGAGCGCTTTCATCGTCTTCACCGCCAACATCTTTGCCCTGATGGGCCTCCGCCAGCTCTACTTCCTGCTCGGCGGGCTGATGAACCGCCTCATCTACCTGAAGCACGCGCTGTCCGTAATCCTGGCCTTCATCGGCGTGAAGCTGGTCCTGCACGCCATGCACATGAACGAGCTGCCGTTCATTAACGGCGGCCACCACATCGAGTGGGCCCCGGAAATCCCCACCTACGTCTCGCTGGCCGTCATTGTCGGCACGATCATCATCGCCGTGATCGCCAGCCTGGTCAGCTCCGGCGCGCAGAAGGCAAAGCTGGACGCCCGTCTTGAAGAGGATGCCAGGAAGAGCAAGAGCATGAGCGACGCCGAGTAATCACTCGTCTTACCCGCTGAACATTCGGACAACCCCGGTCACCTGTGGCCGGGGTTGTCCGTTTCTCCGTTTACTGCCTCCATAGCACCCGCAGAACTTTCTGCAGTGCCGCCGATGGCGGCTCCGGTCTATGCTCGGAGGATGGCAACCACTTCCTGGGCCGGGCCTGAGGTGCGCCGGGTGCAGCGGCGCACCGTGGCGCTGCTGGGGGCAGCACAGATCTTCAGCGGAATCGGGACCGGGGCCACGGTTTCCATTGGCTCGCTGCTGGCGGTCGAGCTGTCGGGCTCAACGGCCTGGGCAGGCTCCGTCGCCACAGTGATGACCCTTGCCGCAGCCCTTGCCGCGCTGCCGCTTGCCTCGCTCGCGGAACGCCGCGGCCGCAGGATCGGCCTGGTCACCGGACTTGCCGCAGCCCTGGCCGGTGCCGCGCTGATGGTGGTTGCGGTCGTCACCGGCATCTTTGCCTTCCTGGTCCTTGGCTCAGCCGGCGTGGGACTCGGCGCGGCCTCCAGCCTGCAGGCCCGTTTCGCTGCCCTGGACCTTGCCGAGGCCGAGCACCGGGGGAGGGCTCTTTCCGCCGTCGTCTGGGCCACCACCATCGGCGCAGTGGCCGGGCCAAACCTGATCCAGCCGGGAGCCGCCGTCGGCCAGGCGCTTGGCCTGCCGGCCATTGCCGGGCCCTTCGTCATTTCCGCCGCGGGACTGATGCTGGGCTGCGGCCTGCTGATCGCCGGCCTCCGCCCTGACCCGCTTCTGCTCGCCCGGGAGCTTGCGGCCGCAACGACTGCGGACGTCATCAAGCCGGCGCCCATCGGTCAGGTGCCGCTGCCCGTCAAACGGGGGACCCTCGTCCGCGGCCTGGGTGCAGTCCGGCACTCCCCACCCGCCCTGCTGGCGCTGGCTGCCGTCGTCGGGGCCCACGCCGTGATGGTGGGGGTGATGTCCATGACGCCGGTGCACCTCCTGGGCCTTGTGACGGCTGGTGATCATGCCGGCCACATGATGGCCGGCGACTCGCTGGTCATCATCGGCTTCACCATTTCCCTGCATATCGCCGGCATGTTCGCATTATCCCCGCTGTTTGGCTGGATGACGGACAAGGCTGGGCGAATGCAGACCATTGCCCTGGGCTTCAGCCTCATCCTCGCGGCGGTTCTGACAGCCGGGTTCGGGCAGGCCTCCACCGTGACTGTGGCCGCGGGTCTCATACTCCTGGGCCTCGGCTGGTCTGCGGCGACCATCTCCGGATCCACGCTCCTTGCCGAGAGCGTGAACCAGGAAGGCCGGGTCGCCGTCCAGGGTGTTTCCGACATGCTGATGGGTGCAGCAGGCGCCGCGGGTGGCGCCGTCTCGGGCCTGGTCCTGAGCTGGGCGGGATACCATGGCCTGAATATGGCTGGCGGTGCGGTCGCCTTTGCCGTTCTCGCCGCTGCTCTGGTCATGCTTCTGGCCGGCCGGCACGGAGTGTCTGGTGAAGCGGAGTTCGCCGGAGAGCGCTCAGGTCCGGACTGACCGGACCATGCCCAGCAGGCGGCCGAAGATCGCCTCGCCGTCATCTGCGATGCCATCGTGGTGGAAATCGGCGGTTTCCCAGGTCTGCAGCCCGCGGACGGCCGCTGCGGTTTCCATGGAGAACCGGCGCTCCACATAGATATCGTCGCTGTACACGGCGGCGGCCACGGGGACGGAATTGGCGGCGAGCTGCGACATGTCGTAGAGCGGCTTCCAGTCCGGTTTCGCGGCGACCAGCTCCGCCACTTCCTGGAGCGGGCGCAGGGCGTGGTCCTGCTCGAAGTACCAGGGATAGACCATCTCGCCGGTCAGGAGCAGTTCCGGGGCGTTCGGGCTGAACTCCGGGAACTCCCTGAGGACGCGCCAGGCGGCCCAATCCGTTGCACGCCCCTGGGCATAGATGGATTCGTGCAGCAGCGCGTAGAGGGGATTGCCGGCACGCGAAACCTGGGAGCGCACCTGCTCAAGGAAGGAATCGGAAAGGCGTTCGCCCCGGGGGCTGTCCACGAAGGCGTCTTCCAGGAGGTGGTGCAGCCCGTCCACCCTGGTGTTGCCGCCCAGGAAGGAACCCACCATCTGGAACCGCTCCACGGTCAGGCGTTCGCCGCCTGGCAGGAATTCTTCCGTGCCCCGGAGATGCCGGGCGATCCGGTTCACCGTCTCACGGTCTTCCGGATACCATCCGAAGTACTCGGCGTTGCGTGCTGCCACGCGCTTGAACGTCGCACGATAGACCCGGTCCGGGGTGCCCGTGAGCGGGGCCAGGCCGCCGGTAATCAGGACCTCGCGCAGCCCCTCCGGCGCGAACGAGAGGTAGGTCAGGGCGCAGAAGCCCCCGTAGCTCTGCCCGTAGATGGTCCATGGCTCCGAGCCCAGGGCGTGGCGGATCACCTCGGCGTCGGCAACGATGGAATCGGCCCGGAAATGTTCAAGGTAGCGGGCCTGGGTCTGGGCGTCACCCCGCGCGGGCAGCGTGTTGCGGTCGATGGGGGAGGACAGCCCGGTGCCGCGCTGGTCGAGCATGAGGATCCGGAAGTCCTTCGCGGCCGCCTTGTTCCAGCCGCCGAGCGACATCAGCCGGTTGCCACGGCCGCCGGGGCCACCTTGCAGGTAGACGAGCCACGGCAGACGTTCCACAGCAGCTTCGCTGTGTTCGGTCGACACATACTCGCGGGCGAACACCGTGATCGTTTCGGCGGTGTCCGCGCCGTCCGCAGGTGCAGTGAAATGGTCCAGCGGGACGGTGAAGTAGTGCTCAGTGGTGCGCATCCCGCGGAACTCGTGCCTGGCGCGAACGGTATGGACGGCGGAGTCCACCGTCGCCTCAGCCATGGACGCCCGCCGCGCTGCGTGCGCCGAACGCCGCCAGGGCCTCGCCTGTAAGCCGGAACGTGGACCATTCCTCCATCGGGTTCGCCCCGAGCTTCCGATAGAAATTGATGGAGGGCTCGTTCCAGTCCAGAACGCTCCATTCAACACGCGCGTAGCCACGTTCGACGGCCGTGGCCGCCAGATGCTGCAGAAGGGCCTTGCCGTGCCCCTCGCCGCGCCCTTCCGGGGTGACGTAAAGATCCTCCAGGTAGATGCCGTGGACACCTTCCCAGGTGGAGTAGTTCAGGAACCACAGTGCGAACCCCCGCACCTGTCCGGCATCGTTCTCGGCGATGTGCGCAAACACGCGCGGGTTGTCGCCGAACAGCACGTCCGCCAGCATCTCGGGGGTGTTCCGGACGGCGTCCGGCTCCTTCTCATAGATGGCCAGATCGTGGATCATCTGAAGGATTACGGGGACGTCGTTTGGAGTCGCGGGACGGATTACACTCATGTCTCCGAGCTTACTGCGTCACCCGAACGGGTGGATGTCAGAGCCTGTTGACCTCGGTCACGCGGACCACGGCCGTGCCGGTTTCGTCGGAGGCGGCCAGATCGACTTCGGCTGAGATGCCCCAGTCGTGGTTACCCGCCGGATCGTCGAAGATCTGGCGGACCGTCCATGCTTCCGGGCCCTCGGTGATCATCAGCAGTCCCGGGCCGCGGGCCGCGGGGCCGGTGCCGATGTCATCGTGTTCATCGAAGTAGTCGTCCAGCACGTCTTCCCAGCGGTCCGCGTCCCAGCCCGCATCGCCGTCGAGCTCGCCCAGCGCGGCCGCATCCTCGTCCGCGAAAAGTTCCACGCGCCGGAACATCTCGTTCCGCACCATGACCCGGAACGCGCGGATGTTCGACGTCAGCGACGGCGGCGGCGGAGGTGGCGCGTCGTGGGGGGTCGGCGCCGCTCCGGAGGTCAGCTCCTCCCACTCGTCCAGCAGGCTCGAATCGACTTGGCGGACCAGTTCGCCGAGCCACGCGATGAGGTCCTCAAGGTCCTCCCTCAGGAGATCCTGAGGCACGGTCTGGCGCAGGGCCTTGAAGCCATCGGCCAGGTACCGCAGCACGATGCCCTCGGAGCGCGCCAGCCCGTAGAACTGGACGAACTCGCCAAAGTTCATGGCACGTTCGTACATGTCGCGGATGATGGACTTCGGCGCCAGTTCAAAGTCACCGATCCACGGCGCAGCCTTCCGGTAGACCTCGAACGCCTCGCCGAGGATCTCCGCGAGGGGCTGCGGGTACGTCACCTCGTCGAGCATCGCCATCCGCTGCTCGTATTCGATGCCGTCGGCCTTCATCGCCGCAATGGCCTCGCCGCGGGCCTTCTTCTGCTGGGCTGAGAGGATCTGCCGCGGCTTTTCCAGCGTGGCCTCGATCACCGACACCACGTCAAGGGCATACGACGGCGACTCCGGATCCAGCAGTTCCAGCGCCGCCAGGGCGAACGGCGAGAGCGGCTGGTTCAGGGCGAAGTTCGGCTGCAGGTGGACAGTGAGGCGGACGGTCCTGCCGTCCGCACCCTGCTCCTCGGGCGGGATGCGTTCCACGACCTCGGCGGCCAGCAGCTCGCGGTAAATGCTCAGTGCCTTCTTCATGAGCCGGAGCTGCGACGGCCGCGTTTCGTGGTTCTCGGTAAGCAGGCGCCGCGCAGCAGCGAACGGGTCTCCGGGCCGCTCCATCAGGTTCATGAGCATCGCGTGGGTGACGGTGAAGCTGGAGGTGAGCGGCTCCGGAACGGACTCCACCAACCGGTTGTAGGTGGGCTCTCCCCAGGAGACAAAGCCTTCCGGCGGCTTCTTCCTGATCACCTGGCGCAGCTTCTTCTGGTCATCGCCGAACTTCGCCGTTGCCTTGGCCATGGCCTTGACGTTCTCCACCACGTGCTCCGGCGCCTGGACCACCACGGTGCCGGCGGTGTCGTAGCCGGCACGCCCGGCGCGGCCGGCGATCTGATGGAATTCACGGGAGTTGAGCAGGCGGGTGCGGACGCCGTCATACTTGCTGAGCGCGGTGAGCAGCACGGTCCTGATGGGCACGTTGATGCCCACGCCCAGGGTGTCAGTGCCGCAGATGACCTTCAGCAGGCCGGCCTGGGCGAGCTGCTCCACCAGGCGGCGGTACTTCGGCAGCATGCCGGCGTGGTGAACCCCGATGCCGTGGCGGACCAGGCGGTTAAGGGTCTTGCCGAAGCCGGCGGCAAAGCGGAAGTTGGCGATCAGCTCGGCGATCTTGTCCTTTTCTTCGCGGCTGCAGACATTGATGCTCATCAGCGTCTGGGCCCGCTCGATGGCTTCGGCCTGGCTGAAATGAACCACATAGACCGGTACCTGCTTGGTGGACAGCAGTTCCTCGAGCGTCTCGTGCACGGGGGTCTGGTGATAGTAGTAGTGCAGCGGAATGGGGCGCTCGGCCGAACTGACTGTTGTGGTGGGCCGTCCCGTGAGTTCCGTCATGCCGTCCTCGAAGCGGCTGACATCGCCCAGGGTCGCGGACATCAGGAGGAACTGGGCCTGCGGCAGTTCGAGCAGCGGGACCTGCCAGGCCCAGCCGCGCTGGGGATCAGAGTAGAAATGGAACTCATCCATGATCACGGACCCAAGATCGGCGGCCGCGCCTTCGCGCAGGGCGATATTGGCCAGGATCTCCGCCGTGCAGCATATGATCGGGGCGTCCTGGTTGACGCCGGAATCGCCGGTGATCATGCCCACGTTCTCGGCCCCGAAAATCTCGCACAGGGCGAAGAACTTCTCTGAGACGAGGGCCTTGATCGGGGCCGTGTAGTAGCTGCGGTCCCCGCGGGCCATCGCCTGGAAGTGCGCGGCAATGGCAACGAGGGACTTCCCTGAGCCGGTGGGCGTCGCCAGGATCACGTTGGCGCCGGTGGCGAGTTCCATGATGGCCTCGTCCTGGGCGGCATACAGCTCAAGTCCCCGGCTTTCCGTCCATTCCAGAAAGCGCATGTAGAGCGAATCCGGGTCAACCTCTGCTGTTGCGGTCCGTGCGGCCGGGGCGGGGAGCTGTTCAACAAGTTTCATTGCCTTCCAGCTTAGTGCGTGTGCCTGCGCAGCGTGCTTTCTCCCGGCGTCGGCGCTAGGCTCGCGTTGGCTGCCCCTTCGGGTGGCCGCCGTCAGGCGTCCGGCAGCTGGCGCCGACCCCGCCGTTTCGAGCCACGGAGGCCATGTGCACTGGGATCCCACCAAGTATGTCCAGTTCGGCGACTACCGCCAGCGCCCGTTCTTTGACCTGACCGGACGTATCGATGCAACTGCGCCGCGTGAGGTGGTTGATCTGGGATGCGGCCCGGGCAACCTGACGGCCGCCCTGGCCGAACGCTGGCCGGGATCCCGGGTGCGGGGCGTCGATTCCTCGCCGGAGATGCTCTCCAAAGCTGAAGCCCTCGCGGAGGCTGCAGTGAATCTGGAGTTCAGCCTCGGCGACATCGCCTCGTGGGCCCCGTCGCCGGAGACCGACGTCGTGGTGAGCAACGCAGCGCTGCAGTGGATTCCGGAGCACCGGGAATTGCTCCCGGGATGGCTGGACGCGCTCAGCCCGGGGGCGTGGTTCGCCCTCCAGGTGCCGGGCAACTTCAGTTCCCCTTCCCACACGCTCATGCGCCAACTCGCCGAATCACCTGCCTGGGCCGACAAGCTCGACGGCATCCTCCGTCACGATGATGCCGTCGCCGAACCTGCCCGCTACCTCGAAATCATGCTCGACGCCGGCTGCGCGGCGGACGCCTGGGAGACAACGTACCTGCAGCTGCTGCCCGGGGAAAACCCCGTCCTCGAATGGGTGCGCGGGACGGGCCTGCGGCCTGTCCTGGCTGCTCTCTCCAGGGAGGATGGCGCCAGGTTTGAGGAGGAATATGCCGCGCTGCTGGCAGAGGCCTACCCGGTTACGGACCACGGCACTGTGTTTCCGTTCCGCCGGATCTTCGCCGTCGCCCGGAAACTTTAGGGCGTCGTCGTTCCCCGTGGCGATCGACCATTGAACCGTACTCCGTTGGCGCGCGTCCTAGTCACCATGTAATGGTGGCTGTGATGTAGCTTACAAGGACCAAGTGGTTACGGAGCCGGGTCGCAAAGGCTCCTGTTGTGCACGAGCGTGGGAGGAGGCCGGGTGCTCTTAGGCCTGATGAGCCGCCTCCTCTCAGAACAGCGCACCTCGGTGTGGGCCATCGTCGTGCTGCAAATGATCCAGACTGCCGGCAATTTGATGCTCCCCACTCTGAACGCCAGCGTCATCGACGACGGCATCCTGGCCGGGCGGACGGACGTGATCCTCCGCCTCGGCGGCTGGATGGTCGCACTGTCGGTCGTCCAGGTTACCGCTGCACTCGGCGCAGGCTACCTCGGCGCTGTGGTGGCCATGAAGATCGGCCACCGGCTCCGACGGGACCTTTTCGGCAAAGTTCAGACCATGTCTTCCCAGGAGGTCGGTGCCTTCGGCGCTCCCAGCCTGGTCACGCGGGCCACCAATGACGTGCAGCAGATCCAGACCTTCGCCGTGCTGGTCTTCACCATGCTGGCCGCCGCGCCCGTCATGGGCATCGGAGGCATCGTCCTGGCAGTCCAGCAGGACGCGACGTTGTCCGCCGTCGTGATTGCCATTGTTCCGCTGCTGGTTCTGATCATGGCCCTCATCGTCCGGCGCTTAATTCCGCTCTACCGGCAGGGCCAGGAGCTGATCGACGGCGTTACGCGGATCCTGCGCGAACAGATCATCGGCGCCAGCGTCATCCGGGCATTTGTGCGGCAGGACCACGAGGCACGCCGCTTTGCCGAGGCGAACCGGAAACTGACGCGCAACAATCTCCAGTCAGCGCTCCTGGTGGCCGGGATGCTGCCCATGATCATGATCGTGGTCAATCTGTCGGCCGTGGCGGTGGTCTGGTTCGGCGGGCATCTGATCCAAAGCGGCAGGATGCAGGTCGGTGCGCTGACCGCCTTCATCGCGTACATCCTGCAAATCCTGCTGGCCATCATGATGGCCATGTACGTGTTCATGACCGCCCCCCGTGCAGCCGTCTGCGCTGAACGCATCCAAGAGGTGCTGGACGTGGAGCCCGCCATCGCCGGCCCTGCCCTGCCGTTCGCTGCCTCCGGCGTGTTCCCCCAGGGTGCCACTGCCGCCAGAACAGACGGTGCCGCTGCCGCCGGAACAGACGGAACGGAACACGCAGCCTCGGGGGACGTCAACGACGGGACCGTTGCCGCGGGGACAGTCGAGTTCCGGAATGTCGTCTTCGCCTATCCCGGTGCGGAAACCCCGGTTCTTGCCGGCATCTCATTCACCGCCCGCGCCGGCGCCACCACGGCGATCATCGGCTCCACGGGCAGCGGCAAGTCCACGCTGCTGAACCTGCTGCCGCGCTTCCTGGACGCCGTCGACGGTGAAATCCGCTTTGGCGGGCGGAACATCCGGACCTTTCAGCTGGACGACCTCCGGGCCCGGATGGCGATAGTCCCGCAACAGGCCTACCTCTTTGCCGGTACAGTCGCCGGAAACCTGCGGATGGCTGCACCCGGGGCCAGCGACGAGGACCTCTGGCAGGCTCTTCGGCGGGCACAGGCCGACGAGTTTGTCCGGAACCTGCCAAACGGCCTGAATGCCGCGGTAGGTCAGGGCGGCGCCGGACTTTCGGGAGGCCAGCGGCAGCGGCTCTGTATTGCCCGCGCCATTCTCCGGAAGGCGGAACTCTTCCTCTTCGACGACAGTTTCTCCGCCCTGGACTACGCCACGGAGGCCAGGGTGCGGCAGGCACTGGCACCGGCCCTGGGCTCCGCCGCCGTCATTATCGTCGCCGAGCGGGTTGCCAGCATCATGGATGCCGGGCAAATCCTCGTCCTGAATGAGGGCCGGCTTGTGGCCCAGGGGACCCACCGGGATCTCCTCCAGACGTCGCGCACCTACCGCGAGATCGCCGAGTCGCAACTCGCCCTGGACGAGCTGCCATGAAGGGGGCACATGCCGCCGTAAGGCCGGCCAGCCTCTTCTGGGCCGCATCCGCGCGGCTCATCGGGCTCCTGGCGCCTGTCAGGGGAAGGATGATCATCGCGATTGCAGCCACCTGCGGGTTCGCGGCTCTCAATGTGACGGCGCCGAAGCTCCTGGGTGACGCCACGGATGTCGTCGTGGAGCCCGTCATCGGCGGCATTTTTGATGAGAGCAAGCTGGCTGGGCTGCTCGCGGTGGTGGCATTGCTGTACGTCGGGGCATCGCTCTTCAACTGGGTTCAGGGTGTGCTCACGGCCAGCGCGGTGCAGCGACTCGTCCTCCAACTGCGGACGGCGGTTGAAGACAAGCTCCACCGGCTGCCGTCGTCACATTTCCAGGAACAGACGCGCGGTGACGTCCTCAGCCGGGCGACCAACGACGTCGACAATATCTCCCAGTCCCTCAACCAGCTGCTCACGCAGCTGATCATGGCCGTGCTGATGCTGTGCGGCTCGCTGGCAATGATGCTCTGGATCTCGCCCCTGCTGGCGGCGATAGCCCTCGTATCGGTGCCGGTGTCCACTCTCGTGACGGTGCTCGTTGCCAGGAAGTCGCAGGCGCATTACGCCGATCAGTGGGCCTCCACGGGAGCCCTGCACGCACATATCGAGGAATTCGTCTCCGGTCACGAGGTCATCAAGGCCTTTGGGCAGCAGGACGCCGTGGCGGAAATTTTCGGGTACGGAAACGACCGCCTGGCGCACACGTCCGCCAAGGCGCAGTACGTCTCCGGTGCCTTGCAGCCGCTGATGGTGTTTATCGCAAACCTCAACTATGTGGCGGTTGCCGTCGTGGGTGCCCTTCAGGTCGCGGCCGGAGCCATGACCATTGGCGGCATCCAAGCCTTCATCCAGTTCAGCAGGCTTTTCACCCAGCCCCTGGGGCAGATCGGCGGCATGCTGACCGTGATGCAATCCTGCGCGGCTTCCGCTGAGCGGGTTTTTGCGCTCCTGGACGCGCCGGAGATCCCGCCGGAGGGCCGGGCCAAGGCCGGGGAGAAGCGGCTCAGCGGGCGGATCGACTTCGACGACGTGACCTTCGGCTACGTTCCGGGCATCCCGGCGGTCCGCGGGGTGACCTTCTCCGTACTGCCGGGGCAGACAGTCGCCATCGTGGGCCACACGGGTGCCGGCAAAACCACCGTGGTGAACCTGCTGATGCGCTTCTACGAGCCGGACTCCGGGCGCATCACCTTTGGCGGCACCGACATCGCCACCGTGCCTCTCGATTCACTGCGGTCCAACTTCGGCGTCGTGCCGCAGGACGTCTGGCTCTTCACCGGGACCATCCGCGACAACATCGAATACGGGTGGCCGGGGGCAAGCGACGCTCAGATTCTGGCCGCAGCAGAAGCGACCCGCGTGGACCATTTCGTCCGTGCCTTGCCGGCCGGCTACTCCACGGAGCTCGGCAACGACGGCGACTCGCTGAGCAAGGGGCAGCGGCAGCTCATCACGATTGCGCGGGCGGAACTTGCCGGGCGCGGTGTCCTCATCCTGGATGAGGCCACCAGCTCCGTGGACACCAGGACGGAGGTGCAAATCCGGCTGGCCACGAACCGGCTGCGGCAGGGAAGGACGAGCTTCGTTATTGCCCACAGGTTGTCCACGATCCGGGACGCTGATCTAATCTTGGTCATGGATCACGGACGCGTCGTTGAACAGGGAACCCACCAGAGCTTGCTGTCCGGTGGCGGATATTACACACGGCTGTACAACGCACAGTTCCGCGGCTTCGGGGAGTCCGTCCTGTGAGCGCACACCACGCCTTCCCCGGGCAGTGGAAGCCCAACCACGCCAGTTCCGTCGCCCTCTATGAACAGCTCAGGCTCCACATCATCGAGCAGGCCGACCAGGGAAAGCTCGCCCCGGGTACCCGCCTGCCTGCGGTCAGGAACCTTGCCGAGGTTCTCAGCGTCGCTCCGCATACGGTGGCGAGGGCCTACAAGGAGCTGGAAGCCGCCGGCGTGGTGGCCACGAAGGGCCGGAACGGCACCGTCGTCTGCGCCCGGGATGAACGGTGGGGGGCCCTCTCAGCAGCCGCCGCCGACTATGCCGCTGCGGCAAAGTCACAGGGCGCCACCTTCGCCGAGGCCGTTCACCTGCTGGCCGCCGCCTACGACGCTGAATAGCAGGGCCACATGGATATTCGAAGAAGTTTTCGATTAGCATTAGTGGGTGCCTAAAGCCGTAGCTGACGAAACAGCCGTTGATTCCCACTCCGCCGTCGTGCCGCTGAACCCCTCTAAGCCGGACCGTGCGAAACCGGCCCACCCGGATCTGTCCCGCCTGATCGTCAAGGGCGCACGCGAGCACAACCTGCGCAACGTGGACCTCGACCTGCCGCGCGACGCCATGATCGTCTTCACCGGCCTCTCCGGCTCTGGCAAGTCGTCCCTTGCCTTCGACACCATCTTTGCTGAGGGTCAGCGCCGCTACGTCGAATCACTGTCGGCCTACGCCCGGCAGTTCCTCGGCCAGGTGGACAAGCCCGATGTCGACTTCATCGAGGGCCTTTCCCCGGCCGTGTCCATCGACCAGAAGTCCACGAGCAAGAACCCCCGCTCAACTGTCGGTACCATCACCGAGATCTACGACTACATGCGTCTTCTGTGGGCGCGCGTCGGCCGTCCCTACTGCCCGGTCTGCGGCGAGCCGGTCATCAAGCAGACACCGCAGCAGATCGTGGACCAGCTGCTGGAACTGGAGGACGGCACCCGCTTCCAGATCCTTGCCCCCGTGGTGCGCGGCCGCAAGGGCGAGTTTGTGGACCTCTTCAAGGAACTGACAGCGAAGGGCTATTCCCGCGCCCGCGTGGACGGCGAGCTCATTCAGCTCAGCGATCCGCCCAAGCTGGGCAAGCAGTTCAAGCACACCATCGAAGTGGTGGTGGACCGCCTGGTGGTCAAGGAGGGCATCAGCCAGCGCCTGACCGACTCCATCGAAACAGCCCTGGGACTGGCCGAAGGCCGCGTGCTGGCCGAATTCGTGGACCGCGATGCCGATGCGCCTGACCGCCTGCGGGCCTTCTCCGAAAACCTCGCATGCCCGAACGAGCATCCGCTGGCCATCGATGAAATTGAGCCGAGGTCGTTCTCCTTCAACAATCCGTTCGGCGCCTGCTCGGCCTGCAGCGGCATCGGTACCAAGCTCGAAGTTGATGAGGAACTCATCGTCCCCAACCCGGAGCTTTCGCTGGCCGAAGGCGCCATCGCTCCGTGGTCACTCGGCACTGCCACCACCGAATACTGGAACCGGCTCCTGGAGGGACTCGCCAAGGAGGTGGGATTCTCCATGGACACCCCGTGGGAGAAGCTGCCCGCAGACGTCCGCCAGACTGTCCTTCATGGCAAGGACCACAAGGTCGTGGTTCAGTACCGCAACCGGTTTGGCCGGGAGCGTAAATACAGCACGGGCTTCGAAGGCGCCATCCAGTACGTGCACCGCAAACACGGCGAGACGGACTCGGACTGGGCCCGCGACCGCTATGAGGAATACATGCGGCAGGTTCCATGCGCTGCCTGCAACGGCGCCCGGCTCAACCCGGCGTCGTTGTCCGTGCTGATCAACGGCAAGTCAATTGCGCAGGTGGCGGCGCTGCCCATGCGCGAATGCGCTGATTTCCTCAACAACCTTGTCCTGACCGGGCGCGAGGCGCAGATCGCCCACCAGGTCCTCAAGGAAATCCAGGCCCGCCTGACCTTCCTGCTGGATGTCGGCCTCGAATACCTGAACCTCGAACGCCCGTCCGCTACTCTTTCCGGCGGCGAAGCGCAGCGGATCCGGCTCGCCACGCAGATCGGCTCCGGCCTCGTGGGCGTGCTCTACGTCCTGGACGAGCCGTCCATCGGCCTGCACCAGAGGGACAACCGCCGGCTCATCGAGACCCTCACCCGGCTCAGGGACATGGGCAATACGCTCATCGTGGTCGAGCACGATGAAGACACCATCCATGAAGCCGACTGGATCGTCGACATCGGGCCCGGGGCGGGGGAGCACGGCGGCCAGGTGGTCCACTCCGGTTCCTACGCCGCCCTGCTCGAGAACAGGGCATCCCTGACCGGGGACTACCTCGCCGGGCGCAAGAAGATCGACCTTCCCAAGAAACGGCGCAAGTATGACAAAAAGCGTGAACTGAAAGTCATCGGAGCCAGGGAAAACAACCTCATTAACGTCGATGCCGCTTTCCCGCTGGGGCTCTTCACCGCGGTGACCGGAGTCAGCGGCTCGGGCAAGTCGACCCTCGTCAACGAGATCCTCTACAAGGTGCTCGCCAACAAGCTCAACGGCGCCAAGCAGGTGGCCGGCCGGCACAAGTCGGTCCAGGGGCTGGAGCACCTGGACAAGGTGGTCCACGTTGACCAGAGCCCGATCGGACGAACTCCGCGGTCCAACCCGGCAACCTACACCGGCGTGTTTGACAACATCCGCAAGCTCTTCGCCGAAACCACAGAGGCCAAGGTCCGCGGGTACCTGCCCGGTCGCTTTTCCTTCAACGTCAAAGGCGGCAGGTGCGAGGCCTGTTCGGGTGACGGCACGCTGAAGATCGAGATGAACTTCCTGCCGGACGTGTATGTTCCCTGCGAAGTGTGCCACGGTGCCCGCTACAACCGGGAAACGCTCGAGGTGCACTACAAGGGCAAGACCATCGCGGATGTGCTGAACATGCCCATCGAGGAAGGCGCCGAGTTCTTCGCGGCCTTCTCCCCGATCGCACGCCACCTCAACACCCTGGTCGATGTCGGACTCGGCTACGTGCGCCTGGGTCAGCCTGCCACCACACTTTCCGGCGGCGAGGCGCAGCGCGTGAAGCTCGCCGCAGAGCTCCAGAAGCGCTCCAACGGGCGCAGCATTTACGTCCTGGACGAGCCCACCACCGGTCTGCATTTCGAAGATATCAGGAAGCTGCTGCTGGTGCTCCAGGGCCTCGTGGACAAGGGCAACACCGTCATCACCATCGAGCACAACCTTGACGTGATCAAGAGTGCCGACTGGATCGTTGACCTGGGCCCGGACGGCGGTTCAGGCGGCGGACGGATCGTGGCCTCCGGCACGCCGGAGCAGCTCGCCAAATCAACGGAGAGCCACACAGCCACGTTCCTGGCCGAGATTCTCAGCTAGGAGGGCAGACCACGGCGGGCCGGGAGCGGCTCAACCGCCTGGACTGGCGCAGGAGCACCCTGTCGGGCGGAGAAATATTCCCCGTATGGCATGTGAGTTTGAGCAAAGGTGCTCTCATGAGAAACTAAGCCGGTGACTTCAACAATAGTGCCCGTGATCTTCGACCTGGACGGCACTCTTGTCGATCCGGCCGGCGGAATAACAGACGGAATTGCCGCGGCCCTCAGGGAATTTGGGATTCCTGTTCCGAGCCAGGAGCTCTTGGACGCCATGGTTGGACCAAAGCTGAGCGATGCACTGCTGACTATTGCGGGAGTTCCTCCGGCCAAGCTTCAGATGGTCATCCGGAGCTATCGAATGCGTTATCTCGACACCGGCATATCGCAAAGCCGGCTCTACCCCGGGGTTCTCGAGCTGCTGGATGGATACGCCGCCGCGGGACGGCCCATCGCCGTGGCGACACAGAAGCCGGAACACCTGGCGCCCCTCGTCCTTCAGCACCACAAGATACTCGACCGCTTCGTGTCCGTCCAGGGGTCCGCCGTGGACGAAACGGCCGCCGCTGCCGGTCCGGTCGGCAAGACCGGCATCATTGCCGCCGCCATGGCCGACCTCCGTACCCAGCACGCCGTGATGGTGGGGGACCGTGCACAGGATGTCGCAGGTGCGATTGCCAACGGCATCGACTGCATCGGTGTCAGTTGGGGCTTTGCCCCCGACGGCGAACTGGAGGAAGCGGGCGCCGTGGCGGTCGTCCACGACGCACCGAGCCTTCGTAACACCATCGAGGAGCTGGAATCCGTCCGGGCCGAAGCCATGAGCGAGGTGCGCAACGATGGAGCTGTTTGACGGCATCAGGTGGACCACCCGGGGGCTGATCTCGGGAACCTGCCGGCCAACGGTCATCGGACTGGAGAATGTCCCCAAGGAGGGGCCATTCATCGTTGCGCCCAACCATCTCTCCTTCCTGGACAGCGTGATCGTCCAGGCACTGATGCCCCGCCCCGTGGCCTTCTTCGCCAAAGCGGAATACTTCACCACCAAAGGCGTCAAGGGGCGACTGATGAGGTCCTTCTTTGAGGCTGTCGGATCCATTCCCGTGGAGCGTGGGGAACAGGCCGCGAGCGTCCAGGCACTGAAGACACTCCTGGACATCCTGGAGGACGGGCGAGGCATCGGCATCTACCCTGAGGGCACCCGCTCTCGGGACGGGATTCTGTACCGCGGCCGTACCGGCGTGGGGTGGCTTGCCCTTACCACCGGGGCACCCGTCATCCCGGTGGGCCTCATCGGCACGGAGAAGCTGCAGCCGGCGGGCCGCAACGCGGTCAAGCCCCAGCACTTCACCATGAAAGTCGGCGCGCCGCTGTACTTCGACAAGACCGGGCCGGACCACTCGCTGCCGGCCCGGCGGCAGGTCACTGACCGGATCATGGACGCCATCGCGGTGCTCAGCGGCCAGGAGCGGTCCACGAGCTACAACCAGAGCAAGGCCATCGAGTAACGCCTCTCCCGGGTAGTCCCCGGGGCGGCCAGGGGGCCGGCAACAGGCACGCCGGCTCCTCAGTAGACTGGAAGCGTGGCAGATCCAGCAAGTTACCGACCCCAGACGGGTGAAATCCCAACCAATCCGGGCGTCTACAGGTTCCGGGATCCCCACGGCAGGGTCATCTACGTCGGCAAGGCAAAGAACCTCCGCTCTCGCCTGAACTCGTACTTCGCCAACCCCGCGGGCCTCCTGCCAAAGACGCACGCGATGGTCCATGCAGCCAGCAGCGTCGAATGGACGGTGGTGGGCAGCGAACTTGAGTCCCTGCAGCTGGAATACACCTGGATCAAGGAATTCAAACCGCGGTTCAACGTGGTGTTCCGGGATGACAAGACATACCCGTACCTCGCCGTCACCATGGGGGAGAAGCTGCCCCGTGTGCAGGTCATGCGCGGGGAGCGGCGGAAGGGCACCCGCTACTTCGGCCCCTATACTGCCGGGGCGATCCGGGAGACCATGGACACCCTGCTGCGGGTTTTCCCCGTCCGCAGCTGCAGCGCCGGGGTGCTCAAGCGTGCCCAGGCAAGCGGCCGGCCGTGCCTGCTCGGCTACATCGACAAGTGCTCGGCCCCCTGCGTGGGCCGAGTTACGCCCGAGGAGCACCGGGCACTGGCGGAGGACTTCTGTGCATTCATGGGCGGCGAGGCCAAGCGCTTCATTGGGCGGCTGGAAAAAGAGATGGCCGCCGCCGTGGCCACCCTGGACTATGAGCGCGCCGCCAGGCTCCGCGACGACATCGTCGCCCTCCGCAAGGTTTTCGAACGCAACGCCGTGGTGCTGGCCGAGGACACAGACGCCGATATTTTCGCGCTGCACGAGGACGAACTCGAGGCCGCCGTCCAGGTGTTCCACGTCCGCGGCGGGCGCGTCAGGGGACAACGCGGCTGGGTCGTTGAAAAGGTGGAGGACTCCACCACGCCGGACCTCGTGGAGCACCTTCTGCAGCAGGTCTACGGGGAAGACGCGGAGGTCCAAGGCAGGCTTCCCCGCGAGGTGCTGGTCCCGGTGGAGCCGAGCAACGCGCCGGAGCTGGCCGTGTGGCTGGGCGGCCTCCGCGGCGCGAAGGTCGACATTAGGGTGCCACAGCGCGGAGACAAGGCCGCCCTGATGACCACCGTCCGGGAGAACGCCGAACACGCCCTCAAACTGCACAAGACGCGGAGGGCCGGCGACCTGACGGTACGGTCCCAGGCCCTCCAGGAACTGCAGGAAGCCCTGGAACTGCCCGTGCCGCTGCTGCGGATCGAATGCTATGACGTCTCCCACGTCCAAGGCACCAATGTCGTGGCGTCCATGGTGGTGGTGGAAGACGGGCTGCCCAAGAAGTCCGACTACCGGAAGTTCTCCATCACGGGGGCGGCGGCTGCGGACGACACGGCGGCCATGCACGATGTCCTGACCCGGCGTTTCCGGCACTATCTGCTGGACAAGACGGCCCAGGTGGAGGCCTCCGAACTGGGAACGGACGCGGCCACACCTGCGGTTGCGGATGGGGCGGGCGGAGCGGACCTGTCCGTGGCGGACACCACCACCCCCGCACCGCGGGCCAAGTTCGCCTACCCGCCCAACCTTGTGGTGGTGGATGGCGGAAAGCCCCAGGTCAACGCCGCCGCCCGTGCCCTCGCCGGCCTCGGTGTGGACGACGTCTACGTGGTGGGTCTGGCCAAGCGGCTCGAGGAGGTGTGGCTACCGGACAGCGACTTCCCGGTCATCCTGCCCCGCTCGTCGCAGGGGCTGTACATGCTGCAGCGCATCCGTGATGAAGCCCACCGCTTTGCCATCTCGTTCCACCGGCAGAAGCGCGGAAAGGCCATGACCGTCTCGGCCCTCGACGGCGTGCCCGGCCTGGGTGAATCCAAGCGCAAGGCGCTGCTCGCCCACTTCGGGTCCGTCAAGAAAATCAAGGCGGCGTCCGTCGAGGAGCTCACGGCCGCGAAAGGCATCGGTCCGGCCCTCGCCGCAGCCATCGTGACGCATTTCAGTGCCAACGGTGCCGGAAGCGACTCCGCGGACGCCGTGCCCGCGATCAACATGACCACCGGTGAAGTCCTGGAAACTTAGCTAGCATCCTGAAACTTAGCTAGGGTAAGTACGGGAATCTTGCCGCGCGTATTGGCGGGCGCAAGAACGCAATAGCGGACAGCAGGAATGGGGCAGGAATTAATGGCAGAGTCGACGGCGGGAGCCCGCGTGGACGAGGACGGTCTCACGCCGGTCAAGCCAGTTGAGGCGGAACTGCTCGTAGTGACGGGCATGTCCGGGGCAGGCCGCAGCACGGCGTCCGATGCCCTCGAAGACCACGGCTGGTACGTCGTCGAGAACCTGCCCCCGCAGATGCTGGGCACCCTCGCGGAGCTCGTGTCGCACGCCCCCCAGTCCATCCCGAGGCTCGCTGTCGTGGTGGATGTGCGGAGCAAGGCGCTGTTCGCCGACATCCGGGCTGCCCTCCATGCTCTGGCAGCCAGCGGCGTCACCTTCCGGGTCCTCTTCCTGGATGCGAGCGACGACGTCCTGGTCCGCCGCTTCGAACAGGGCCGGCGGCCCCATCCCCTTCAGGGCGGCGGCCGGATCCTGGACGGCATCGCGGCCGAGCGTGAACTCCTGAAGGAACTGCGTGATTCCTCCGACCTCGTCCTGGACACGTCCACCTTCAACGTGCATGGTCTGGCCACCGCCATCACGGAACTCTTCACCGAAACCGGCCCCGTGGCCCTGCGGCTCAACGTCATGAGCTTCGGTTTCAAGTACGGACTGCCCGTTGACGCGAACTACGTGGCCGACGTCCGGTTCATCCCCAACCCGCACTGGGTGCCGAAACTGCGGCCGCACACCGGCCTCGACCAGGACGTCAGTGACTACGTCCTCGAGGCCGAGGGCGTTCCAAGCTTCGTGGAACGCTACGTGATGGCGCTAGAGCCGGTCCTCGACGGCTATCGGCGCGAGAACAAGCACTACGCCACCATTGCCGTGGGATGCACCGGCGGGAAACACCGCTCGGTGGCGGTCGCCGTCGAGCTTTCCAAGAAACTGGCACAGTATCCGCGCGTCACGGTGACCACCACCCACCGGGATCTGGGCCGCGAATAATGGGAGTTCTGACTGGCCCGCTGCCCCTTATTCCGCCGTCCGGCCTGGCCGGATCCCAGCAGGCCAAAGGACCCACTGTGGTGGCTCTTGGCGGAGGCCACGGCCTGTCGGCGTCCCTGTCGGCACTGCGGTTGCTGACATCCGAACTGACGGCGATCGTCACCGTGGCCGACGACGGCGGGTCCTCCGGCCGCCTCCGTCAGGAGTACGGCGTCCTGCCGCCGGGGGATCTCCGCATGGCCCTGTCGGCGCTGTGTGACGACACCGACTGGGGCCGTACCTGGCGTGACGTCATGCAACACCGCTTCCGGTCGGGCCCGGGTGACGGCTCACTGGACGACCACGCCATGGGCAACCTGCTCATCGTCACGCTGTGGGAACTGCTCGGCGACGCAGTGGCCGGATTGAAGTGGGCCGGCGCGCTGCTCGGGGCCCGCGGCCAGGTGTTGCCGATGTCCACGGTGCCGCTCACCATCGAAGGTGATGTACGCGTGACCGCCCCGGATGGAAGCAGCACCCTTACCACCATCAAAGGCCAGGCGCGCTGTGCCGTTGCCGGTTCGCTGGAGGGCGTCAGGCTGCTGCCCGAAGATGCACCCGCCTGTGTTGAGGCGCTGACGGCCATCGAACTTGCCGACTGGGTGGTCCTCGGCCCGGGGTCCTGGTACACCTCGGTCCTCCCGCACCTGCTGCTGCCCGAGATGCGGCAGGCCCTGTGTGACACGCCGGCCAAACGCTGCCTCACCATGAACCTTGCCATGGACACCAAAGAAACGTCGGGCATGTCGGCCGCCGACCACCTGAACGTCCTGCGCACCTACGCCCCGGAGTTCAGCGCTGACGTGGTGCTGGCTGATCCTGCCTCCGTGTCGGACGTGAAGGAGTTCGAGCGGGCCGCCGGGATGATCGGAGCTGAGGTTGTCTTGGGTAAAGTAGGGGCTCCGGGTCAGCGTCCCGTCCACGACCCCCTGCGGCTGGCAACGGCTTACCAGGATATTTTTGGGAACAGTTAGGAAGGTGCCATGGCACTGACAGCATCAGTCAAGGAAGAACTGTCCCACCTGGACATCAAGAAGTCATCGGTCCGGAAGGCCGAAGTCTCGGCCATGCTCCGCTTCGCCGGAGGACTCCACATCATCTCCGGCCGGATTGTGATCGAAGCCGAAGTGGACCTGGCGTCCACGGCGCGTCGCCTGCGGGCGGCGATCGCCGAAGTCTACGGGCACCAGAGTGAAATCATCGTGGTCTCCGGCAACGGGCTGCGCCGCGGCAGCCGCTATGTGGTGCGGGTCGTCCGCGACGGCGAGGCGCTCGCCCGGCAGACCGGGCTCCTGGACACCCGCGGCCGCCCGGTTCGCGGCCTTCCTTCCGTCGTCGTCAACGGTTCCGCAGCCGATGCCGAAGCGGTGTGGCGCGGTGCCTTCCTGGCCCACGGATCCCTGACCGAACCAGGCCGCTCGTCCTCGATGGAAGTGACCTGCCCCGGCCCTGAGTCCGCGCTGGCCCTGGTCGGTGCCGCCCGCCGGCTCGGAATCCAGGCCAAGGCGCGTGAAGTCAGGGGAGTGGACCGGGTGGTCATTCGGGACGGCGACACGATCGCCGCCCTGCTCACCCGGATGGGCGCCCACGACGCCTTGATGGTCTGGGAAGAGAGACGGATGCGGAAGGAAGTGCGGGCCACCGCGAACCGGCTCGCGAACTTCGACGACGCCAACCTGCGCCGCTCGGCGCAGGCTGCCGTGGCCGCAGGTGCCCGCGTGGACCGCGCCCTGGAGATCCTGGGGGACGACGTTCCCGAGCACCTGAAATACGCGGGGGAGCTCAGGGTGGCCCACAAACAGGCCAGCCTCGATGAACTCGGCCGGCTCGCTGATCCGCCCATGACCAAGGACGCCATCGCCGGACGCATCCGCCGCCTGCTGGCCATGGCGGACAAACGTGCTTCCGATCTTGGTATCCCGGGGACGGATGCCAATGTGACGCCGGAAATGCTGGACGAGTAGCAGCGCCCCTAGAATCAAGACCAGATGGTGGAGATACCTGGCGGGCCGGGAGTTACGGCTCCGGAAGCGGTTGGGCGGCCAGGGTCACGCCATCGGAAATTTCCGGGTGACCAGTCATCCGGATGCACAATCCGAGAGTTAGCAAACCGGACAACCTGTCCACGACATTGGAGGATTTTGTGACCGAGTACGTTCTGCCCGAACTCAGCTACGACTATGCAGCGCTGGAGCCCCACATCTCCGCAAAGATCATGGAGCTGCACCACAGCAAGCACCATGCAGCGTACGTGACGGGCGCCAACAACGCACTGTCCCAGCTCGCGGACGCCCGCGACAAGGGCGACTTCGCCAACATCAACCGCCTTTCCAAGGACCTGGCCTTCCACACCGGCGGGCACATCAACCACTCCGTGTTCTGGAACAACATCTCGCCGGACGGCGGCGACAAGCCGGAAGGCGAGCTGGCTGCAGCCATCGACGACGCCTTCGGCTCCTTCGACGCCTTCCGTGCCCAGTTCTCCGCAGCGGCCCTCGGCCTCCAGGGATCCGGCTGGGGCTTCCTGGCCTACGAGCCCATCGGCGGCAACCTTGTCATCGAACAGCTCTACGACCAGCAGGGCAACGTGGCACTCGGCACCACCCCGCTGCTCATGCTGGACATGTGGGAGCACGCCTTCTACCTCGACTACGTCAACGTCAAGGCCGACTACGTCAAGGCGTTCTGGAACATCGTCAACTGGGCCGACGTCGCGCAGCGCTTCGCCGCAGCGCGCGCGAACGCAACCGCTCTCATTACGCTCTAGCGTGTGATGTGCGCAACGCACATTGGTAACAAACTTCACATTGAGGCCCTTTAGGGCCGAATTGTGGACGGTCGGCCCCCGCACTTGCGGGGGCCGACCTTCTTAAACGTAAGATGGATCACGGAAGGCGGTTAGCCTTCAGCAATGTGGCTGGTCGCCCTCCGATCTGGTAATTATCTCTGCCCAATGGCGTGCGGGATCTGTTAGTTGGCTTGAACGCCCGCTCAACTAGTAGTGCTTCTACAAGCACCAAGGAGACTGAAAAAGTGACCACCCGTATTGGTATTAACGGCTTTGGCCGCATCGGCCGCAACTACTTCCGCGCAGCGCTTGCACAGGGTGCGGACCTCGAGATCGTTGCCGTCAACGACCTCACCAGCCCCGAGGCACTTGCCCACCTGCTGAAGTACGACTCCGTCGGCGGCCGGCTGACCGAAACCGTTGAGGTCAAAGAGGGCAACCTGGTCGTCAACGGCAACGCCATCAAGGTCCTCGCCGAGCGGGACCCCGCCAACCTGCCCTGGAAGGACCTCGGCGTCGACATTGTCATCGAGTCCACCGGCTTCTTCACCAAGGCTGCTGCCGCCAAGAAGCACATCGATGCCGGGGCCAAGAAGGTCCTGATTTCCGCTCCGGCTTCGGACGAAGACATCACGATCGTCATGGGCGTCAACCACGAGCTCTACGACCCCGCAGCGCACCACATCATCTCCAACGCCTCCTGCACCACCAACTGCCTCGGCCCGCTGGCCAAGGTCATCAATGACTCCTTCGGCATCGAGCGCGGCCTGATGACCACCGTCCACGCCTACACCGCAGACCAGAACCTGCAGGACGGCCCGCACAACGATCTGCGCCGTGCCCGCGCCGCAGCCATCAACATGGTTCCCACCTCCACCGGCGCCGCCAAGGCAATCGGCCTGGTCCTGCCGGAGCTCAAGGGCAAGCTGGACGGCTACGCCATCCGCGTTCCTGTCCCCACCGGCTCCGCCACCGACCTGACCGTTACGGTCTCCCGCGAAACCACGGTCGAGGAAGTCAACGCCGCCCTGAAGAAGGCAGCCGAGTCCGACGAGCTCCAGGGCATCCTGAGCTACACGGACGCCCCCATCGTCTCCTCCGACATTGTGGGTGACCCCGCGTCCTCCATCTTCGACTCCGGACTGACCAAGGTCATTGGCAACCAGGTCAAGGTTGTTTCCTGGTATGACAACGAATGGGGCTACTCGAACCGCCTGGTGGACCTCACGGAGCTCGTCGCAGCCAAGCTGGGCTAGGGTTAGCTACATGACATTTCACACCCTCAACGAACTGATCGCTGAAGGTGTCCGCGGGCGGTACATTCTTGTCAGAAGTGACCTGAATGTGCCGCTCGACGGCTCTACAGTGACTGACGACGGCCGCATCAAGGCCTCACTGCCAGTGCTGGCGAAGCTCACGGACGCCGGTGCCCGCGTGCTGGTAACAGCCCATCTGGGCCGCCCCAAGGGCGCCCCGGAAGAGAAATACTCGCTCAAGCCCGCCGTGACGCGGCTGGCTGAACTTGCGTCCTTCCCGGTCTCGCTTGCCGAGGACACCGTCGGACCTTCAGCGAAAGAGCTTGCCTCTTCGCTGCAGGACGGCCAGGTCCTGGTTTTGGAGAACGTCCGATTCGACGCCCGCGAAACCAGCAAGGACGACGCCGAGCGCGGCGCCTTCGCGGATGAACTCGTTGCCCTGACCGGGGACAACGGCGCTTTCGTGGATGACGCTTTCGGTGCGGTGCACCGCAAGCACGCCAGCGTGTACGACGTCGCCACCCGGCTTCCGTCGTACCAGGGCGATCTCGTCCACACCGAGGTGGAAGTGCTGCGCAAGCTCACGGCAGACACCCAGCGCCCCTACGTGGTGGTGCTCGGCGGCTCCAAGGTCTCCGACAAGCTTGCAGTGATCGACAACCTCATCGGCAAGGCTGACACCATCCTCGTGGGCGGCGGCATGCTGTTCACCTTCCTGGCGGCCGAAGGGCACAAGGTCGCGGGCAGCCTGCTGGAGGAAGACCAGATCCCCGTGGTCCAGGAATACCTCAAGCGCGCTGCCGACGCCGGCACCGAATTTGTGGTGCCCACAGACGTGGTGGTGGCGGCGAAGTTCGCAGCCGACGCGGACCACGAGACCGTCAGCGCGGAGGCCATCGAAAGCAGCAGCTTCGGCACACAGGGTATCGGCCTGGACATCGGACCGGACTCCGCCAAGGCCTTCGCCGAGCAGATCAAGGCCGCCAAGACCGTGTTCTGGAACGGACCCATGGGAGTCTTTGAGTTCGAGGCATTCTCGGCGGGCACCCGTGCTGTGGCCCAGGCCCTGACCGAGACGGCAGCCTTCACCGTGGTGGGCGGCGGCGACTCAGCAGCCGCAGTCCGGACCCTCGGCTTCGCCGATGACCAGTTCGGGCATATCTCCACCGGCGGCGGCGCCAGCCTTGAGTACCTTGAAGGCAAGGAACTCCCCGGACTGAGCGTCCTGGACCGCTAAAACACTCCCAGCCGGCAGGGCGCCTGAGCCCCAAGTATCGGTCGCCCTGCCGGCTGTTGCCCATGACAAGCACATTTTTACCTGCACTTTTTGGAGAACACGTGACAACGTCAACCAACGGCACCTTCGACCGCACGCCTCTTATCGCGGGCAACTGGAAGATGAACATGGACCACGTCCAGGGCATCACCCTCCTGCAGAAGCTTGCCTGGACCCTGTCCGACGCCAAGCATGACTACAACCGCGTGGAAGTGGCCGTCTTCCCGCCTTTCACTGATCTTCGCGGTGTCCAGACTCTTGTCCAGGGCGACGAACTCGACATCGCCTACGGCGGCCAGGACCTGTCCCAGTTCGACTCCGGCGCCTACACCGGCGACATTTCCGGGCAGTTCCTGAACAAGCTCGGGTGCAGGTACGTCCTGGTGGGGCACAGCGAACGCCGCACCATCCACAACGAATCGGACGAGGTTCTCAACGCCAAGGTCAAGGCGGCCTTCCGCCACGGCGTCACCCCGGTGCTGTGCGTCGGCGAAGGCCTGGAAATCCGCCAGGCCGGCACCCACGTCCAGTACACGTTGGACCAGCTCCGCGCCGACGTCGAAGGACTCAGCGCAGAGCAGGCCGCCGAGCTGGTGGTCGCCTATGAGCCCGTCTGGGCCATCGGAACGGGTGAAGTTGCCGGCCCCGAGGACGCGCAGGAAATGTGTGCCGCCATCCGGGCGGAACTGACGAAACTCTTCAGCGCGGACGTTGCCGGCAAGGTGCGGCTGCTCTATGGCGGCTCGGTCAAGGCCAACAACGTGGCTGCCATCCTCAGCGAGCCTGACGTAGACGGTGTGTTGGTCGGCGGCGCCAGCCTTGACCCTGCCGAGTTTGCTAATATTGTCAGGTTCGAGAGTCACCTTGTGACGGACTAGTCCGTCCGCAGCCCAGACTCCCGCATTTCCTATCTTCTGAAAGGCCGTCGTGGACGTTCTTCATGTCATTCTGCAGATCCTCCTGGGCATCACCAGCCTCCTGCTGACTTTGCTCATCCTGCTCCACAAAGGGCGCGGCGGGGGCCTGTCGGACATGTTCGGTGGCGGCATGAGCTCCGGCCTGAGCTCCTCGGGGGTGGCAGAAAAGAACCTGAACAGGTTCACCGTCATCCTTGGCATCACGTGGGGCGCGGTGATTATCGCCCTCGGTCTGCTGATGCGCTTTACCGGTGTAGCCGACTCCTAGTCGGCCGGCCCGGCAAATAAAGTCCGGCGCCGCGAATGACCTGCCGCCATCGGGGACTCCGCACTAAACTGTGGCTGTTGATCCTTATCAGCCATGGCCCTTAGTAGCGAGGAGTTCCCGATGGCGCATTCATCTTCCGGTTTCCGCGGCACCCGCGTCGGTGTCACCGAAGGAGCCGGACTGAAGAACCAAGGCGAAGACCCGCTCGGCGAGCGGCTGCCGCGTATTTGTGTCTCCTATTGGTGCGTCCAGGGACACGAGACGCGGCCTGTTTTCATTAAGCTGCCCGAAGACCAGATCCCCGAGGTATGGGACTGCCGCCGATGCGGGAAGACCGCCTCCCGGAATCCCGACAGCGCCCCGGGCCAAGAGCCCCCCGACGACGGCGACGGCTACAAAAGCCACCTTGATTATGTTAAAGAAAGACGCTCCAGCCAAGACGCGGAAGAAGTCCTGGCTGGAGCGCTGCGAAGGCTACGAGCCCGCGGGGGCCTTGCGGACTAGCTGCTCGGGAACGCGGGAAGCCGCGTTTTCGTCGATCAGCCACAAAGTGCGTGAGCGTCCGGCCGGTCCGGCAGCGGGGACGTGCACAGGGTTGGCTCCCGCCAGGGCCAGCCCAACCGCCCCTGCCTTGTCTTCGCCCGCGACCACCATCCATACCTCTGCTGCCGTATTGATCGCGGGAAGCGTCAGGGAGATCCGCTCGGGCGGGGGCTTGGGGGAGTTGCGCACTCCTACCACCGTGAGCTGTTTTTCCCGGATGCCTGCCTGCTCCGGAAACAGCGACGCCACGTGGGCGTCCGGTCCCACACCCAGTAGGACGACGTCGAAACGGGGAAGCTTCCCCGGGTTCTCCGGCCTGTTGTCCGACATGTCAGCGGCATGCTCTGCTGCTGCCGCCTCGCTGAGCCGGCGGGCATAATCCTCTGCTGCCAGTTCCGGGCTTTCGAACTCGTCCGAGGAACCTGGCTCGTTGACCCGGGAAGGGTCGACGCTGATGTGCTGCAGCAGCGCCTCGTGGGCCTGGAGCGTATTGCGGTCCGGGTCCTTGGCACCGACAAACCGCTCGTCACCCCACCAGAAGTTCACTTTGGTCCAGTCCACGGCGGGCGCTGCCGGCGAATCCGCCACCGCCTTGAGAGTACCGATGCCCACAGAACCGCCGGTCAAAACCACCGTTGCTTCACCGAACCTGTCCTGGACATCGACAAGCTTGGTGATCAGGCGTGCCGCTATTGCGGCCATGAGGACGGAAGAGTCTGGATGGATGCTTACTCTCGGGTCAGCGCTCACTGGGACGGACACTCCTTAGATTGGTACGTGGCAGTCCAATAGTAATCACTTCGCCGAAGACTTCGTCGGGGT
>NZ_JAGGPJ010000059.1 GCF_018613875.1 Arthrobacter sp. ISL-28
ACGTTTCGGCGTCCGTGGAGCTGTTCCACCGCGTGAACCAGCAGGACTTCGACGCCTGCGAACGCTGCCAGCCGGCCATGGGCTCGAAGGTCTACGCCAAGGGCGGCGTGCTGGTCCCCAGCGAGCACCACATCGGCGCCTTCCACGACTGGATCCAGGAAAAGGTAGGCGACGTCGTGCCGGCCACCTAAGCCTGGCGAAATCTGAAAGTGGCCGGGTCTGGCGGAAGGCAGGCCCGGCCACTTTCTTGCCGTGGTGGAGGCGACTAACGCTATCCGCCGCTGCCGGGGTGGTTCAGGGGGTCGAGGAGTTCGGCCAGGTGCAGGCTCTTGCGCTCCGGTTCGAGGTGTTTGACCTGCATCGCACAGCTGAATCCATCGGCCAGCACCGGAACGGCTGAGGGAGTGTTTTCGAGCGCGGGGGCCAGGGCCTGCTGCGCCACCTTGACGGAGATGTCGTAGTGGTTGGCTTCAAAGCCGAAGTTGCCCGCGACACCGCAGCACCCTGTTGCTTCCGAGACATCCGCTACTCCAAGGGCTGCCAGCGCCTTGCGCTGAACCGCGGCCCCGAAAGTAGAGTATTCGTGGCAATGGGTCTGCACCGTTACGGCTGACGGCATGGCAGGGGGCTTCCAGCCGCCGTCGACCCATCCCTTGACGGCTTCGGCAAAGCTCTGGATCCGGCCCGAGACCCTTTCGGCTGCCTCGGTGCCGAGGAGTTCCGGGGCGTCCTTCTTCAGCGCGGCCGCGCAGCTGGGTTCGATGACAACGATGGGTGCATCGCTCCCGTCATCCAGCTTTGCGACGGCCTTGCCCATGATCTTCTTCGCAGCATCGAGCTGGCCTGTAGAGATCCAGGTCAATCCGCAGCAGGCGTCCGTTTCGCACGAGACTTCCCTGCCCGTGCTCGCGATGACACGGGCGGCTGATCCGGCTACCTCGGGCCGGAAGCCCTTGGTAAACGAGTCAACGAAAAGTACCGCGCCGGCGTTGGCCCGCTTCCCGTCAAAGGGAGCGACGGCGTCACGAAGCATCTTCCCGGAAGCGAACTTGGGCATGGTCCGCTTTGTGGTGAGGCCGCCTGCCGCGGCAACAACCTTGCCCAGCGGGCTTGCCAGCACGAGGTTGACCAACGGGCTGATGCGGCTAGTCAGCTTGAGCCAACGCGGCAGCCAGCCGAGCGAAAAATGAGACACGGGCCGGAGCTTGCCCTCGTAGTAGTGAGAGAAGAACTCCGACTTGTAGGTTGCCATGTCCACGCCGGCAGGGCAGTCGTTGGAGCATGCCTTGCACGCCAGGCACAGGTCCAGTGCTTCGCGGACGTCCTCTGACTCCCACCCTTCATCGACGGTCCGGGCGCCCCGCACCATGTCCTGAAGCACCCGGGAGCGGCCCCGAGTGGAATCCTTCTCATCTCCGGTGGCCCTGAAGCTGGGGCACATCACTCCGCCGGCATCGGAACGGCAGCGCCCCACCCCAATGCACGCCTGTACCGCGTGCACCCAGGGGTCGGTTCCGGCTTCGGCGGCTTGGACGGGACGGAGCTCGAAGTGGGTCCTCCACTCACGCTCCGGCACGCCCTCGAGCGCAAGGTTCGCATCAATCGGGTCCGGGTCCGTGATGGAGCCCGGGTTAAGGATTCCGGCCTGGTCCCACAAACGGCGGTAGGCAGCGAATGCGTCGAGCATCTCCGGGGAGTACATCACGGGCAGGAGCGCCGACCGGGCGCGCCCGTCACCATGTTCACCCGATAGGGAACCGCCGTGCTGCACGACGAGCTCAGCCGCGGCCTGCGTGAATTTGCGGTAGACGCTCCGGCCGCTCTCACTGCGCAGATCGTAGGTGATGCGGATGTGCATGCAGCCGGCGCCGAAGTGCCCATACATGATTCCGGTCAAACCGTACTCGTCCAGGAGCCGCCGGAAGTCGGAGAGGTAGGCGGCCAGATTCTGGGGAGCAACCGCTGAATCCTCCCAGCCTGCCGAAGATTCCCCGCCGCTTGCTGGCCGGGACGACAGGCCGGCCCCATCCTCCCGGACCCGCCACAGCGTTCCCCGCTCAACGATGTCAGGGACGGCCCTGCCGTCGACCAGCCTGCCATTTGCCGTCAGCCGCTTCAGGAGACTCGCGGCATTCCTGGCTACCTCGTCGGGATCGTCCCCGTCCAGGTCCACGTACAGAAAGGCCTTGCCCTTCGGAAGCCCTAGAACTGAATCGTCTCCGCGGCGCAGCCGCATGGTGTCGACAATGGCCTCGTCGATTCCTTCGACTGCCGCGGGCGAGAACTGGAGGATCGTCTCGATGTCGCGGGCTGCGTCGACGACGTCAGCATAGCCCAGGCAGACGAGCAGCGCGCTCGGCGCTTTGCGGACGAGCTTCATGCGGGCGCGGACAACAACGGCACAGGTTCCCTCGGAGCCCACAAGTGCCCGAGCAACGTTCAGGCCGTTCTCCGGAAGCAGGTGGGACAGGTGGTATCCGGAGACTTGCCGCTGTATGCGGCCAAGTTCGGTGCGAAACGCGGCCAGGTTGTTCGTGGCGAGTTCCTTCAGGCCTTCGCCCAGCTCGAATGCCCGTGAGACGGAGTATGCATCGGTCGGCTCAGTTGCGCGAACGCCGTGGTGTGACGCCGTGAGCTTTGCCCCATCGGAGGTGACTACATCAATCTCCAGGACGTGATCTGATGTTCGTCCGTAACGCACCGAGTGGTTGCCGCAGGCATCGTTGCCGATGGCACCGCCGATGGTGGCGCGGGTCTTCGAGGACGGGTCGGGGGCGAAGGTGAGGTTGCCGTCGGTGGAGCGTTCGGCTTCGCGGGTGAGCGTGGAGAGCACGACGCCAGCCTCGACGTCGGCCATCCCGGCAGCCTCATCAATGCCAAGAATTTTGTTCATGTGTCGGGAGAAGTCCAGCACAATGCCGGGGCCCACGGCATTTCCTGCCATCGATGTCCCGCCGCCCCGGCTGGTCAAGGGCGTTCCGGTTTCCCTGCAAGCGGCCATCACAGCGACGACGTCGTCGACGCTGCGGGGAAACACGACGGCCAGCGGCGGTACCCGGTAGTTCGAAGCGTCATAGGAGTAGGCTGCCCGCCGATGACCCGAAGAGTCGACCGCCACTCCCGCAGCCTCAAGCTTCGCCATGAGCAGGTCAAACTCCACGGACAATTGTTGATTGTTCACAATTCGTTATTATACAGCCCTTGGATTCCCCGCCCTCAACAAAGAGACTCAGCGCCGCGTGTACCCCATGTTGGCGCTGATCTGCAGCCCCGCCTGTTTCAGTGTCTCGAGGAGCCCCGGCGTGTTCTCAGGATCAAAACGGAAAGCCGGTCCAGAGATGCTGATGGCGCCGATCACCGACCCGACGTGGTTGAACACCGGGACGGCCATCGAATTGAGCCCGATTTCGAACTCTTCCCGGATCACGCAGTAGCCGTTGCGGGAGATGTCCAGGAGTTGGTTTTCCAGCTTTTCCCGACTGGTAATGGTCCGCGGCGTCCGGGCTGGGAGTCCCGTCTCCTTCAGGATCCGGTTCCGTTCATCGGCGGACAGCGCAGCCAGTAGGACCTTTCCGCTGGACGTGGCGTGCAGCGGGGTCAGGCTGCCCACCCAGTCGTACATAGCCAGTGTGGAAGGCCCCATGGCCTGGTCCACGTTGACGGCGTAGTTGGAGCGCAGCACGGCAAGGTTCACCGTTTCCTTGTATTCGTCCGCCAGGCTTTCCAGCACGGGCCTGGCCTCGCGGACCAGGCTCAGCCGCCCTGGTATGGAGCTGGCAAGCCGCAGAATCCCGAAACCCAGCTGGTACTTTCCCCGTTCGCTGTTCTGGTGGACGATGTCCCGGCCCACCAGGGATCCCATCAGCCGCGAGACCGTGGACTTGTGGATGCCCATCTCCTCGGCGATTTCGCTCACGCCCGCATGACCGTCCCTGGCCAGGATTTCCAGCACTGCGAGGGCGCGGTCCACGGACTGGACGCCGCCGGGCTGCGCTCCCTCGACGTCGATATCAGATTCGGGGTCAGCTTTCGAAGCCATCATCCATGCTCTCGAGTAGTTTCTGCGGCTCGCTAACGCCCACAAGGCCGGGGCGTAGCGTCCTCTCGGTTAGTTCCACTGCTTCGATCCTATGCTGGGAAATGTGACGCAGCTGACATTGCGTTAAGTGGCTTAACGCAAGTCCGTGAAATCAACGCAGTCACGGCGCATGATCACCCGAGGGAAGCCATTGATCACGGAGTCGGTCTCGGCAGCCTTGACGAACCCGGCTTCTTCGAAGAGCTTGCGGGTCCCGACATAGGCCATCGTAAGGTCGACCTTTTTGCCTTGATTATCGACCGGATATCCCTCGACGGCAGGTGCCTCATACGAGCGCGCGAAGTCCACGGCTCCCTGAAGCAGGTGATGGGAGATTCCCTTTCCGCGGTGCCCTGGGCGCACTCGAATGCACCACACCGACCACACATCGAGGTCGTCCACGTGGGGAATCTTGCGGTTGCGGGCGAAGCTGGTGTCCGAGCGTGGATGAACACCCGCCCAGCCCACCACCTCATCGCCGTCGTATGCCAGCACCCCAGGCGGCGGATCTTGCCCGACCAGTTGTCGTACGAGCTCCCCGCGTTCAGGTCCACGCAGCTCCAGGTTCTGCTTGGAGGGAATTCGGTAGCTCAGGCACCAGCACACGCTCGCATCGGGGTGCTTGGGTCCGACCAGCGTTTTCACGTCCTCGAACACGACGGCGGGACGAATTTCGATCACCATGTCGCCACCCTTTCACCGCTCTCCCGCACCGGCAAGCAGTTATCTGTCGTTTTGCCCTCTTCCATTCCCTTCCCGACGACGCCATGCCACACTTGGGTGATCTATCGAGTGGCTGGGGGATCCACGTCAGGAGATTGTCATGGGCGTTCCGCACACCTCCACTTCGTCCCTCGATTGGCGGTGAACAATTCATGATGATCGGATGGGCCTACCTCATGGCGGCAATCATGACTGTTGACTCGCTCATGCTCGGGTTGTTGTTGATGAACCTGAAGTGGCCGGAGCGCTGGAAGAAACACCGCTGAAGCCGGGGCGCCTCGACGGGTGACATGATCTCCCGGCCTGTATTCACAGCAGGCTGACAGTTTCCGAACAGCAGAGCCTTACCTTGGGGCTGCATCTTTGTGTGAAGGGCGGTGCAAACCAGCCGTTCTTCCGCAAAGAGCCGTTTCATACGGCGGATCGAGGAGACACAACATGTCACGCACGAAGAGAATCACGCTCGGCATCGCGGCCGGGGCCTTGGCACTGGGGGCCGGAATGGGAGTCACCGGTATGGCTTCCGCGGCCACGACGCCATCGCCCACACCGAGCTCCAGCGCATCCGCAGACAGCACGTTACCCGCCGAGGGCCCGGGCAGGCACGGCGGCCACAGGGGGGACGTCGGCCAGCTTGCTGCGGATCTCGCCTCCAAGCTGGGCGTCGAGGAGGCCAAGGTGACCGAGGCGCTCCAGGCGTTCCGGGAAGCGAACAAGCCTATGACGCCGCCGGCCGAGGGCAGCAGGCCCGACCGTTCAGCGATGGAAGCTGCGCTGGCGAAGTCCGTGGCGGCGTCGCTCGGCGTCGAGGAATCCAAGGTCAACGTAGCGCTGGAAGAGATCCGCGCCGCTGCCCAGTCTGAACGCGCGGCTGCCCTCAAGACTAAGCTGGACAAGGCTGTCAGCGACGGCACGCTGACCCAGTCCGAGGCCGACGCCGTGGCGAAGGCAGTCGAGAAAGGCGTGATCGGCGGAGGCGGCCACTAGCTGCAGCATGCCGGCGGCCCCGCCGGCTGAACGAAGAATCCCCCGGGGCACACACCCGGGGGATTTCTTTGCTTGCCGGACGCTCCCTCGCGTTTTGCTGTTGGATGCCGGACGCTCCCTCACCTTCTGCCGTGGAAGGGGATGCCGAACGCTCCCTCACGTTTTGCTGTGGATGCCGGACGCTCCCCCATACGTGAGGGAGGGTTTGGGTTTGGGGAGCGAGAGGTGAGGGAGCGTCCCGGTTTTGGGGGCGAAAGGTGAGGGAGCGTCCCGGTTTTGGGAGCGAGAGGTGAGGGAGCGTCCCGGTTTTGGGTGCGAAAGGTGAGGGAGCGTCAGGAGGGGGAGCCGCTACAGAACCTTGCGTATGCTCTCTTCGAAACTCGTGACGTGGTGCAGGGCGAGCTCGCCGGCCTTGTCGGCATCTCCTTCGGCGACCGCTTGGAGCAGCTCCACATGCTCCGAGATGTGGCCACTGATCGACGGGACCTTGTCCAGGACCAAGCACCAGATGCGCGTCGCGAGGTTGTCGTAGCGGATCAGGGTGTCTTCCAGGTGCGCGTTGGCGGCCGCGCGGTAGATCAGCCGGTGCACGGTCAGGTCATAGCGCATGAGATCCCGGGATTCCCCTGGGCCGGGGTCCATCTGCGAGATCTTCTGGGCGACGTCGAGCAGCTCCTGCCGCATAGCGGTGTTGGCCCTCTTGGCCGCGCGGCGGGCCGCAAGCGGCTCCAGGAGCTCGCGGATTTCCGAGACATCTGCGAGTTCCGTGAAGTCGACGGTTGTGGCGAAGGTTCCGCGGCGCGGATAGGAAATCACGAGATGATCCGTCTCCAGGCGCTTGATCGCCTCCCGCACCGGGGTCCGGCCGAAGCCGAGCTCGGCGGCCAGCTGGCCATCATTGATCGGCTCGCCGGGCCGGATTTCGAGCATGATCAGCTTGTCGCGCAGCTGCCGGTATGCCGCCTCGGCCTGGGACAGGACAGCGTCCTCTGTTAGGGGCAGGGCGGGAAGTGCGTTCATGGGAGCTGCTCCGTTCCTCGGTCCGGCGGGAGCGGACATCCAACTTTCGCTCCAGCTATTGACTCTGCTGTGACAGCAATCATACCATTGATCTCACGCTGATATATTAGTTACCTGAGCAATAGTATTTCAAAGGAGCATTCCGTGGTTGATCACTTGAACGACCGACTTTCCGCAGTCGATCCCGAGGTCGAGCAGGCCGTTGCCCGCGAACTGGGCCGCCAGCAGTCCACCCTCGAAA
>NZ_JAGGPJ010000060.1 GCF_018613875.1 Arthrobacter sp. ISL-28
GCCGGCTGGCCCACTACCCCTTCAGCAAGGGCATTTGGGGTACCCGGACCATCGTCGGCACAGGCTGGAGCCCCTACAACATCTTCCGCTAGAACCGGCCAGGGCGGGGAAACAAAGCGACCCCGGCGGCATTCGTCCAGTTCGGTTTGTGGTGGGCATTGGAGCAGTTCTACGTTCGGTCAATCGTTCCGGTCTCACACGATCAGCGAGAGCCGTGCTGGGTACACGGCCCACCTGCACCCGTGGAGCCGGTACGTCGCCCTGAGGGATTCGTTCACCGAGGGGTGGGCGATCCGGAACCGCGCAGCCCCGGGGGCCTGCGGGGCTGGGCGGACCGGGTCGCGGAGGAGCTGAGCATCGGCCACGAGGATTTGCAGGTTGCCCCGGCGCTGGCCCTGAAGCCGGATCTGATGACTCTTAGTGCCGGGGGATGATCTGATTTTCCGCAGAAGCGATCCCGACAAACTCGCCGCCCGGCTCGCAGCCGGCGTGGAAATGCTTGCCGCCACCGGCGCGACAGTGGTGCCGTTCGCGGCCCCGATTGCGGTGCGACACCGGTTCTGGGACGGACCCGCGGGAAGGTGGCGATATTCAATGGAAACCTGCGACGCCGTGATCGCCGACCTGTGGTGCCGCCAGGCACATACATCAATGCCCGCCCGCAGTCATATCCCGCAGACGACAGCGCAAGCTGAGATCAGGTTTCTATCATTCGCCGCAGAATGCCAGCCGCTCATTCTTTCAGCGGCCGTTCTCCCGACGAATGGTCGGACAGCCTTGCAGTGGAACTCCACACAAATAGGGGCCCGGATTACCTTGACGAACCCAATTGGAAGTGTCAGCTATCCTGTTCCTGTTCACGTTCGTATGGGTAAGCCTGTCATGGTATAGCGGTGATAACATTTTCATATGGCACGCAAGACAGTAGTTATTTTTGTTGACGACCTCGATGGTTCGGAGGCCAGCGAAACCGTAAAGTTTGCTGTCGACAGCGTTGAATATGAGATTGATCTCAATGACGAGCACGCCGCCGACCTCCGCGAAACTCTGAATCGCTATATCAACGTCGCTCGTAAGACGTCTGGTGGCCGTGGCCGAGCCGCGCGTAAGTCGACCGCTGCTGATGCCAAGGCTATTCGCGCATGGGCCGTAAGCAACGGACTCCAGGTTAATGAACGGGGCCGGATCCCAGCCGATGTCGTGGAGAAGTACCGGGCTGCTCATTAGCCAAAGCATTTTTAGCGGGAGGCTTGCGATATTCACCGGCAGTGAGCCTCTCGAGCCACGCCAGAACTGGAGAGGCAATATCTAGCCAAGGTTTCAGAAGGTATTTTCGATTAATGCGTCGATGGCAATTAATCACCGATACTTCGCTTGTCTGACGTACGGTTTATTAAAGTGCTGTGATGGTCTGCTCATTACTTCGGAAATATGTCGGCAGCAGTGCGGATAACCACGATGAGAATAGAGCGCTTCAGGGTGGTCAGGGGCGCGGGTTGGGACATTTAATCAGGTGCTTGATGCGGCAGTCCGTGCTGGTCCAGGAGCCGCTTCGTGACCTCGTCCTCCTGCGTCGCCCGGGGCGCCTAGCCGGGTGGCGCGCAGGACGGCGTCGGCGGGCACGGCCGGCTGCCCGTCCGGGCCCGTGGCCTCGCGTTCCTGCTTGGCGGCAACTCTACGCGCCACTCCAGCGGTGTTATGCCGAGCTCGGCCGCGGCCTGCTCCGCAGTGAAGAACATTTCCGAATACGCGTGGCCGTCGCCCCCGGGCGAGTGGCTGTCCTCGTCTGATTGGCTGCGCCAGGGGGCCAGGGCGCAAGGGCGCCAGGGCGGCAGGCCGTCGGGGTGGTGGCCGACAATCAGCAGCGTTCCGGCAGGGCGAACCGCATTCGCGGCCACCCGGTGCGGCCGCTGCCACGGGGCCTCGGTGGAGTGCAGGCACTGGGCGGACACGAGATCGAACTGCTCCTCCGGCGCCCACGAATCAAGGTCGCGCTGCAGCCACGTGATGCGGTTCCTGGCTGCTGAGTCCGCCGCATGCTGTTCGGCCCGTGCCAGCGCGACGGCGGAGACGTCCACCGCTGTCACCGTCCAGCCGTGCGCGGCGAGCCACAGGGCGTCGGCACCCTCGCTGCAGCCCCAGGTCCAGGGCGTGCCGGGCTCCAGCCCGGCCGCTTCGGCCACCCGTTGCCGGTTTGGCCGGGCCGCTCCACAGGCGCGGCCCCGCTCGTGGCAGTCGGCATGGCCGGCCGCACAGTTCACCCAAAGGCGCTGTCCACGGGTTGCGGACAATATCTCTTGGTCCCCGTTCCTGTTTTAATTCAGATAGGTCAGCCATCGAGACGGAGTCCTTAAGGCGTTCGTGTGAGCTGGCATCGGCAGTCAGGTGGCGGTAATCATGGGCAAGGTGGCAGTCGGTTATGACGGCTCAGATCCGTCCAAACTTGCACTGCACTGGGCGGGGGGCTATGCCGCGGCATCGCACGCTGCGTTGCGCATCATCCATGCCTGGATCTGGCCCCTGTTTACTCGCGATGTTGCACCGGTGAAAGGCGTCGCCGAGAGCGGGCTTCGGCACGCGGCCGAAGTGATCCTTTTCGAGGGCGTGGAACTCGCCCGCAGATTCTCGCCCGAAGTGGAAATTGAACCGCGGATGGTCGCAGGCCTGCCCGCGGACGTTCTGCGCCAGGAATCCCTTGATGCGGACCTGCTCGTGGTCGGTAACCGCGGGCTGGGTGGCTTCCTCGGAAAACTTGTCGGCTCTGTCTCCGTTGACCTCTCCGGCGCGGGCCGCTGCCCCCTCGTGGTGGTCCGGGCCGAACGCGGGGAAGGAAAACCAGTGGTAGCCTGCGTCGATGGGCGCCTGCGGAGCAGCAAAGTCCTGGAACAGTCGGTCCGGATGGCGCAAACCCTGCAGACCAAGCTGCAGATCGTCCATGTTGATCCATCAGCACCGGTCTGGAAGCGCCGCACATCCTCACAGACGCATAGCCATGATGTGCTGCGCAATGCCCTTCTTTGGGTGCAGGATCTCGCACCCGACCTGGCCGTAACAGAGGAACTGCTATCCGGCCACTCTGTGGCCACCGCGCTGGTCGATGCCGGAGCAGACGCGGAACTGCTGGTGTTGGGAGCCCACAGGCGGGAAGGCCATCCCGGAACTCTGACCACAGTTCTGACCCACGCACATTGCAACGTCATGATCGCCAGGTAGCAGAGGCTCCACGTAGCAGAGGGCGAGGTCTCCCCTGACAGGGCGCTCAACTATTCTGCCAAGGGGCGATGGCGGACCTAGGGCAGAGCTTCAAACGCTGCCCCTCATCGGACCGTGGAGGCGATCCTGCCTTGGCGGGTGGTGGCATAACGCCTTCTCGTCGTGTTGTTGGTGGGCCCCGGGCTATCAGGCCCAGCAATTCCTTCTCGTCCTCTGCAAATGACCCGACCTGCGCAGCCGGGTACGGTTAACCCGTCAGAATCGGGTAGTGACCACTCGTGTGCACTATGCCGTTTTTGGGGTTGACTTGGATTCGGGCCGGCGGTGACGAGAGCCTCTGAGACCGGGCATCTCTCCCCCCCAGCCGCCGCCGGCCCACTGCACCGAGGTCGCCTGGCTCGCCGGGCGTGGAGGAAGCAACGCATGCTGGCCGGTGGACTGGTGGACGGGGGCTCCTCAGCTGACGGCCTTATTCACGAGCGGAATGATCTTTGCTTCGTCGTTGGCGGTCAGCTTCGTCAAAGCGAAGCAGGTCGGCCACATGCTGCCCTGGTCGAGGTTCGCTGCTCTTCGAAACCGAACCTTGCGTACCGGGACTTGAACTCCTGCTATGTGCCGACCTGCTCGCGCACGGCGGCAAACTTGTGCAGCCTGCCCCACGGCTTAAAGACGGACACCACCAAAGCAAAGCCCAGCGCCAGGAATGACACAACAGGCGGGAACATGAGCTGGACCGGGATTGCGCCGAGGGACGCACGCACAGCCGCGCCACCGCCGTCGCCCTCCGAAGCCACTGCGTCCGACAGGGTCATAGTGGCGGGCAGGAGTGCGAAGAGCGCCAGCCCGGTCAGCACCAGCCCCAGGGCGAGCTTTACCAGCACCCACCAGTATCGGAGCAACCCCCATTTGGTGCCCAGCCCCAGGATGAGTCCCGTGGTCAGCATGATCAGGCTAAGCGTCAGCACCGCGGGCGGGACCACCAGCCCGATGGCGGTGTAGCAGGACACCGCAGTCCGGCCGTTTGCAGTGGTCAGGCCGGTGGCTGCCAAGATGACCAGGCCGACATCGAGCCCCATCCAGCCGACGCCGCCGGCTATGTGCAGGACCAGTACGGTCTTGCGCCAAGTCGGGGTCAGCCTAGGAATCCTAGTCATTTCGCGCCGGCTCCTTTGCGCTTTCGGCCGAGCTGCCCACGTTGTGCCGCAGGATTGCCAGCAGCCGCCGCAAGGTGGCAATGTCGCTCTCGTCCAGTCCGTCGCGCAGCCGCTTGTCGAAAGCCGTAACGGTGCCGAGGAGCTGGAAGAACAGGGCGTGCCCCGCCTCGGTCAGCTCCACGATGTGCACCCGGCGGTTATGGGGATCGCGGCGCCGGGTCAGCAGCCCCGAAGATTCCATCGCGTCGAGGTGGTGCGTCAGGGTGGCGCCCTGAATTCCCACCTTTTGGGCGATTTCGCGCTGATTGGCGGTGGCGTGCTGTTTGAGCGCCATCAGCACCAGCCAGACCGGTCGGGATCCCCCGGCGGACTGCAGCGCCGCATCGAAAGCCCTGCCCGTCTCCCGCGCGGCGGCGGCGAGGGTGATGCCCAGCGGCTCCTGGGTGGGTTTCATCATCACAGAATAGCAGTACGTTAGCCTTCTAATCGATGGACATCTAATGATTTGCTTTCTAACCTCAAAGGCACTGGGCCCGGTTGAAGGCGATGATGAGGATCAAGGGAGCGGGGCCAGAGGCTCTGGCTTCCGCGTACGAAAGGAAGGAATTGAAGATGGTTACGATTCAAAGGCAGCTGGACAGCCTTGTGGCAGCGATATCACGGGCCGAAGCCGGCGGAGATGTTGAACAGCTCGATGCAGTGCTGGCCCCGGATTTCACCGGGGTCGGACCGGCGGGATTTGTGTTGGGGCGGGACCAGTGGATGGAACGCTTTGCCAACGGTCTGGTCAATGAGAGTTTTGAGCTGGCCGAACTGGACTGGCGTATCCACGACGGGGTCGCGGTGGGGATCGGCATCCAGCGCCAGCGGACTACATACCAAGGCCACCGCAACGACGGGAATTTCAGGCTCTCTCTGATTGCCGTCCCGTCCGGTCCTTCCGGGCAGCCAGGCGGCGACTGGCGCCTGTTGGGGCTGCACCTTAGCCCGATCATGGCGCCCACCCCGAACGCAGGGCGGGCCTCAAGCTGAGGACGTCACTCACCTGTACCGCCCAGCAGCTTCCAGGGCGGTCGGGAGCCGACTCCTGTTCATTCGTCGCCGGGCGCCCAGCCCCGGCAGGCCAGAGCTGCACTGCCGGTCCGGAAGTAACGGATCCTGCAGTGCCGCCATGGTGAGCCAACAACGGGTGGAACCTATGCTGGCCGGCCGTCAGCCGAACCCTGACCGGGCCGAAAACTCTTCAAGAGCTACTCGGCAATCTCCCCGTATTCTCAGCCGCCGTGATCATTGTGGGGGAGGGCACTGACAGTGAACGGGCTGTACGGCCAATGCGCCCAGGGCGGTTTCCAACGATCGTCGCAACAGGCTCTAATCGAAGGTAACTGAGTCCGCGTTCAGGACCTGGACGCCTTACCGGGGCACCCCGAAAAGTAGCTCTTGGGGCTCAACCTGGGGTGCGGCCAAGGGGGGGGGCAGTCAGCGCCGAGTGCTGGCCTGCCTTGGACCGTCGCGTTTGAGCTACCTTCACAGGGCATTTTTACGGGCGGGGTATACGCGGTACCTTGAACGGCCGCACTGTAAAACCGCACGTCAAAGGCCGGCTGTCGCGGTGAGGGACCCCCTTATTCGATGGGCTGCTGGGTGATTTGTCCTAACGGGACGTTTGCCTCGACTCAGACTGGATTGGAGGACGTCGCGTACCTCAGTGTCTAGCTGTAGGCCGTCCAGCACTGTGCTGCAACAGTCGCGGGAGGTGTCCCTCTGGGGCCGCTCTTCTAAGCATGATGACCTTGGAATCCTCAACATGGCCGACACTAGCCGTGAGATCCTCGGACCGGGCCTGACTCGAGCATCGCCGGTATCAGCGGCAGCTACGCACCCGTTTTCATCGTCGCGACCGCTATCGCCGCCCTCTCCATCCTGATCGCCCCCATCCGATTCGTCCGCTGAAATACCGCGCAACGCCGTCGCCCCCGTCCAGGCGCTAACGCTGCTGGACCGGGGGTGACGTTCTCCGCGCAAAGCATTCTCGAGGTCAAATGCAGCGCGGAGACGCTCTAGTTCTTTGCCGTGGTCAGACCGACCATTTCGGCGCTCATATCCCACAGGCCGGCCGCCAGTCCGGCGTCACCAGCCTGAGGGTTGGTCTTTGCGGCCTTCTTCTTCTCGTAGTACTCCCCGGAGACCCATTCGCGCCCAGGGGCCCCTTCAGCGAGCCAGACAAGAGACTCGGCGCCCTTCCCCGGGCTGATGAGGCCCATGAGGCGACCTAGTGGGGTCTGGTATACGAAGCGCATCCCGCTGGTCGTGTTGGACGCGAAGTTCGTCCTGACATTGCCCGGGTGGAACGCGGCAGCTGAAACACCTGCACGGGCGTAGCGGTTGTTCAGCTCCTTCGCGAAAAGGATGTTGGCCAGTTTCGCGTCGCCGTAGGCCTTGTTCGGCGAGAACTTCTTCTCGTTGTTGAGGTCGTTCAGGTCGATGTTCCCGAACAAACGGGCACCCACACTTGATGTGTTCACGATCGACGCCCGGCTGGCGACCAAGGTATCCATGAGGAGATTGGTGAGTAGGAAGGGGGCGAGGTGGTTGATCTGGAGTGTCTTCTCGAAGCCGTCTTCAGTCCGAGCGGGATCACCGAAGATGCCTCCGGCATTGTTCGCCAGGACATCGATTCGGGGGTACGCGTCGGTCAGCGCTATCGCGAGAGCGCGCACGTCCGAGAGCTTGGTGAAGTCCGCCAGGAAGTGATCTGTCTTGAGCTCGCGCGCGAGAGCGGCAGTCTTTTCGGGTGAGCGGCCGACGAGCACGACGGTGTGGCCATGAGCGGCGAGCTCTCGGGCCGCTGCAGCACCGATGCCATCGCTGGCACCGGTCAGCACGACAACTTTGTTCCGCATGATGTGTCTCCTTCTAGGAATGAGGCGAAATGTCTTGGTCAGAGCAAAGGGGGGAATCCGGGGCTGCTACACCAGCGGGGCGGTCTCCGGTGTGTGGCGAACGGTTCGCAGAGCGCCGGCCCACAGCTCGCCGCCCTGAGCGAACGGGCCCCAGGCGTTGAGAGCGATGTCTGTTCAGCCATGACGACGCGAACGGCCTTCTGCTGCGGTGACGAACCAAACCTTGCTCCTGATGCTCCTTCAGAACCAGACGCCCCTCTGACGCCATAAAAGCAACTATATGCCCTTCCTGACACTTGGTGTCAATATCGCGTCTTGGGATAGTATGGGTGGATGAGCGATACGAACCCGGTTCCGATCAGAGAGCGAACACGCCGTCTCGCGCAGACCGAACTGACCGCGGTGGCGCAGGACCTGTTCGCCGCGCAGGGCTACGACAACACCACCGTCGACCAGATCGCCGCGGCCGCGGGTATGTCCAAACGCACCTTCTTCCGTTACTTCCCTTCCAAAGACGACCTCGTCATCGGCAAGTATGATCTCTTCGCAGACCGCATGGCAGAAGCTCTCGATGCCCGCCCCAAGAACGAGCCAGTCTGGGAATCTCTGCGCCGCATGTTCGACATCACCCTCGACTACGTTCAGGACGAGCATCAGCGCGCCCGGAGCGAGGCGATGGATGCGATCGTCAGGAGCACACCCCAGCTCTATGCCCGCTACCTGGAGAAGATGCAGCGCGTGCAGGAGCTCCTCATCGGGCGCATCGCCGTGCGCCTCAATGACGACGAACACGACCCATCGGACCCCAGACCGGCCGCCATTGTGGGCGCGGCCTTCGCCTGCATGCAGGCGGCCCGCCATGCATGGTTCGCCTCTGACCGCAGCGAAGCGTTCGGGAGCTACCTCGACGACGCGATGGCGACTCTCAAGATCGACCGCGCCAGCCGAATGACGGCGATCGCCACGTAGACCGACGAACGGGGAGTCGGCTGATCCGCTGCCGCTGCCGTGAGTACCGCCACCGTCCATTCGCGGCTGGACTCTGCTCCAGCCGGTGCGTGTCAGGTGATTTTGCGACGGGCAGGCCGCAAGGGGATCCCTCAGCGTCCCGCTGAGGGATCCCTCACGGCTCCAGAATTCAGAGGCGCGATTCTTGGACGGGTTGCATGCACCAAAAACCGTCCCGTAGAGGGTTCCTCAAACGCGACTATGCCCCGCACCCACTTCTGCTGTCCATGGTTGGCGTCAAATTGGGATTATCCACGGCGGGAATTGGGAGCCGGTGGGGTAGCTCCCTTGGTCGCCGTAGCGGTGGATAACCCTAGGGAATTGTCCCCGGCTGTGGGCAGCCGAGCCGTTTTTCCAGTGCCATTGGAAACCGCCTTGGTCTGAAGTGCAACAACGATTTGGAAGGAAGCAAAACGCGCGGCCGCGCTATCCCAGTCGAGGACGGCTCGTGGCCGTCCGTTGATCTCATCAGCGGCGAAGCGGACTTCAGCCTGTTCTACCGTGCTGAGGTCGGCACCCTTACGGAAGTACTGGCGGAGCAGTCCGTTGGCGTTCTCGTTTGAAGCACGTTGCCAGGGGCTGGCCGGATCACAGAAGTACACGAGCGTCCCCAGCGCCGCGGTGACTTCGGCGTGCTTGGCCATCTCGGAGCCACGGTCCCACGTCAAGGTCCTCCGCAGCGTGGCCGGCAGGATCCCCAACGCCTCAATGAGCTGGTCACGCATGTTATCGGACCTGTTGCCTGGACGGAGCGCGAAGGCAACGAGGAGCCTGGAAGAGCGTTCCACCAGCGTCACTATCGCTGATCTGTTCCCCTTCCCCATGATGAGATCACCTTCCTTACGGTGTTGTTGTG
>NZ_JAGGPJ010000006.1:0-9098 GCF_018613875.1 Arthrobacter sp. ISL-28
CAGTTTTTCATGGCCGCTAACAGATGCCTTCCCGCTCGACACGTTCCTGCACCCGCTCAGCGGCCTCCGACTGCTCCTCAGTCCATAGTCCGTACTTTTCGATAAATCCCATCTGAGTCAGCGCCCATCGGCCGTAAGATCGTAGGCGTCCGTCAGTAGCGAAGGGTCAGGTTCCAACACTGATCCAGGGACGCCAGCAGGTCCAGTTGAAAGCGCAGCTCTAAGCTCTGACGCCCAGGGGCTCGCCTTGCGGAGGTCTGAGATTGCTTGGGCCCAGAAATCTTCCCATTCGCCGGTGGGTCCGATGCCATCCAGGGGGATGGGACCGCGGCTCTCCACTTCGGCTGAATCGGTCAACAACGTGTCGGGACTGTTTCCCTCAGCCACGGTATCGATAGCCGCCAAGAGCATACGACGGTAGGTAACGATAGCCCGGTCCGAACTGCTGAGCTGTTCGTTGGATCGATCGTATATATATCCTTGGCCTTCGACCGCCATCTGGTCATGAACGTTGATGTCCTTGCCCAGCCCCGTATAGGTCTCGGTCTTCTGCTCCTCAGGATTGAAGTGATACTGGTTCGCGCGATTGTGGATGGGCTTGTAGTCGGGCAGAGTGATTCCTTCCAGCCTCTGTGCGCGCATTACGGCCTTGTCGACGGGCTCATCCAATGCCGTAAACATGGAATACCAATAGGTGGAACTGTCATCAATGGGCACGTGCCACTGAGTGATGGCCATAGTGGAGCTGAGAGGAATCGTGATCCCGTGCGGGAAGACCTGATGCGTGATACGAACGTGGGTGGACGACCCGTCCAGCCCGTCCTGGTCCAATTTCCTCAGCGCCACGAGACGTTGACCATATTCGGTTCTGGCATTCAGTATCTGGGGGCGGCCATATTCCCTAAGAATTTTTGTCATCGGAAGCTCGGTTCCAAGTGACGTGTTGCGGAACTGCTTGCCGTAACTGTCTTCAGGGTCGTCATCTTCTTCAAATCTGTGAAGGTAGGACGCATGAGAGGGATCGATGCCCACCTCCAGCGCCTGTAGCCAGTTGCAGTCCAAATATCCCTTAAAGGCGAAGGTGTACTCCTCAGGAGCCGCAAAGCAATCCAATGCCGGAAGCTCGGGGGGAGTACCGGGTCCCAGGTAGCCCCAAACAATGCCGTTTTTTTCTACCACTGGATAGGACTTGATCCTCACCTTTGAGGCAAGTTTGCTGCTGACCGGCTCCGCTGGAGTGTCCAAGCACTGCCCTCCCCCGCCGTACAACCACCCGTGGAAGTAACACCGGAGCCCGCCGTCTTCCAGCCTCCCCAGCGAGAGGTCCGCACCGCGGTGCGCACAACGACGATCGATCAGTCCAAGGGACTCATCCTCATTGCGAAAGAGAACCAGCTCCTCCCCCAAAACCTTCAGGGGAACAACGGGGCGGTCGGTATCCAGCTCCTCGGTAAGCGCCACGGGCTGCCAGTAAAGCCGCATCCAATTACCCCCGGGCGTACCTGGTCCAGTCTCGGTGATCTTTTTGTTGTCCTCGCTGCGCATAGCACTCACTTTCATTAGAAGGCGGCAGACTGCATATCGATTGGTGTTCGATTACCGCACATATGTTCGTTGTCGTTCAACATAGTAGGCCGGCTGTGACCGGCTGCACAATAGGTTTTTCCGAATTGGTGGCGCAGTGATGCAGAAGGCAGTTGCAACGCGTGCGCTAGTTTTAGAGGTACGGAACTACGACTGCGAGGAGTCGAAGGTGACCAAGTTAGGGTCGAAAGACGAGATCCGGCGGGCACAGCGCACGGTGGAGGGGGCCAATCCGGCGGACTACTCGGAAGCGCTGGAAAGGGGCCTGTCGGTCTTGAAGGTGTTCAAGCACCCGGATGAACGGCTGACTCAGGCCGACATCGCCCGTTCCCTGGACTTACCCCGCGCCACCGTCCGTAGGGCGATCATGACTCTTGTGCATCTGGGCTACGCAACGCCGGACGGGCGGGCGTATCGCCTCACCCCTCATGTGCTGACTCTTGCTACGGCGTATCTAGGTGCCAACCCCATCAGCCACGTACTTCAACCGGCCTGTGAAGAGATATGTCACGAGCTTTCGGCGTCCTGCACAGTGGCTGTCCTCGACAATAACGATGCGGTGATGGTCGCGCGGGCTGTGCCACGAAACCCTATGGGAGTGGGCCATGGTGTTGGCTTCCGAGTTCCGGCCGCCCACTCTGCTCTCGGATATGTGCTGTTATCCGCTGAATCTGCTGATCGGCGAACCGAAGTATTGACCTCTGGTGTTGCTCCGCTGCAGGAGACGGCATTGGACAGAGCTCTAAGCGCAATTGCCGATGTGGACCTCCTGGGCTTCGCCTACGTTGCGAACGACGTGGAGCCAGGGTTTCACTCGATCGCGGTCCCCCTCCGTCGATGGGACGGAACTGTTGTGGCTGCAATTAACGTCGGCACCAACATCGAGCACCTGGATGCAGACGTTTTGCAAGGTCCAGTGTTCCAGCGGTTGATAGAAACTGCCCAGAGGCTGCAGCCGCAGCTCATCTGATCTGAAATAGCCGGTTCTTGACTTTTCTCACCGCCGGACTGTGCCAGTCGTAGCTGCGGCGACGGCAAGCCCGGCAGTGACCACTCGACAAGGGCACACTGAGAGGGGTGGCGCGGCCGAGGCTGTAACGGACGCTCCGGTGGTTCTTGGTGCCGCAGATGTGCCTATGGTTTCGCTGTGGTGTGGTTCGTCATGCGCGGCCACCCACCTGACAAGAGGTCATGGCCCCCTGGACGGCAAGCACGCTGGCCTCCGTACGGCGCATTTTCGCACCGGTCCCGATCGGCCCAAGGAGCCCCTTCGCATCCAGACTCAGGTGTGTGCTCTTCTGGCGAGCCTCAACATCGATACCCATAGCGATCCTTCTTCTTCCTCGTCAAGGGTCGGTTTCAGCGCTTGGCGCCAATGCAAGACTAGAAGCCAATAACGTTACAGTCAATAGTTGTAACGTAACTTCGGATATCAGAGCGTCCTGTTTCTTTACAGACTGTTGACTGTAAAGTAATCCAACCTGAAGCCGCCGGGTCCGCCGTCGCATTACTTACTCAGCGGGAGGCGGACCGCCGCCTTGGCGGATATCGCGCTCGGTCACCAGGCGCTCCTGGCGCGCTCCGGAAACACGTCCAATGCGGGGACGCCGCCAACTCGAGGCAGATGACATCGGTGCGCACGGTGCACGCCCGGTGACGTGGTTTTTTCTTTGGGCCGGCTACGCCTCCAGGCCATGACGGATTGGGTCTGGGGGTAGCGCCTGAGCATCCTGTCGATCCGAAGCATTTCTTCTCGCTGTCCCCCGAGATAACCGAACTCGAATAAAGCGTTTGCAGTTACGTTACAGCTATTGACTGTAATTGAACCCAAGGCTAGAGTTGGTCGCATAACAGCGGCGCCGCTATCAGACCAGAGGAGACGATCAGATTGAATGCCGGCAGGAGAAACCCCGCGCACTTGGATTTCGCGCGCAACGGGTGGACGGTTTGGACGAAAAATCCAGCTGGGGCATCAGATGCAAACGTCTGAAGCGACTAGCTCTCGCAGGGCGAGCAACGTCTTGCGTTACGTCGATTACTACTCGACATTGTCCCTGAAGGACTTCATGGCGCTAATCGACTCAGGATGGAATGGCGACGTCCACGAGATCAGTTCCCAGAACCACTAACAACAGGGGCGACCGATGGGAACAGTTGTTCAAGGTTATCTGGAGGGCGAACTCAGACACTTCTGGATTGACCAGTCGATCGGATCAAGGCTCGTGCTGGGAGAACCCACTGGGGGCTGGGAGGAACTGCAACTGGGTTGTTCAGTCATCCTCACGAGCGAGAAACTTCAACCCATCCTCGGCGCTGTAGATGCAGTCATGCCGGACGGGTCGGCGCTATGGGTCATAAGCGACCGGACTCGCAGGCTGATTCATCGAAGTGACGGATATTTATTGTGGCCGGTTGTCCGACGCCATGGTCCAGGTGAGCCGTTTCTGCCAGCGATGTTTAAGCGTGCAACCCAGGGAACACCGGTTGCCGACGGACGCATGGCGCATACGCAGCACGACCGTGGCTGACCTGCTCACGGCGAGCCAAAATCTGGTGCGGGCGAGCAGACACACATTAGGAGAGCCCGAACGAACCGTTGAGGTGTGCGTGCATTGGAACCCGACAGAACGGCAGCCAAGGCAAGGCTACGGCAAAGTGGACTTCGCAATCCCCGGACTCCGCCAATACCTCCCCGATTAGATTGACAGAATCACGCTTATCGGCGGTAAACCCACGGGAGTAGAAGTAGCTGCGAGAACTCCGGCCCAAGACCGTTTCCGCCATTTCCGCAGGTCAATATCTCTTGGTATTTCATGCCAGGAACGGGTCCTCGATTCGCTGACGGCTCTGAGACTCCGCCCGGTTGATGAAGCACGGAATGGCCCATGCAGCTCAGGACCGCCCAAAGTTCTGAGCGCAGCTACTTAGCCGAGGAAATAGGCGTGAATCTGACCCTCGGAGTCCAGAATTTCGGCTGCAGCCACGCCGAATTCTCGTGCGAGCACGATCGATCCAAAGAGCGCTACGTGCACGTCAAGCGAGAAGGCTCGTTCGAGCAGTCCGAAATAGTCGGATAGGCCCTGGTCCAACTTTTCCATGATTTCCCGGTACTCGACGGCGAGCTGTTCTTCGAGCACGCGCTGCTCGCCGAGGTAACGCTCGATCAGCTCGGCCTCTCGCTTGGAGAGGGACAATGCGACCGCCTTGTACATTACGGTGCCGACCGTGTTGCCAACAACGGCGCCGAGGACTGGAACTGGGATGAGCGCCTGGCCGACAAAAGAGGACAGCGCGCTCACTGCAGCCTCCAGGGAGACGAGCTCCGAGTTCTCGATGAACTCCAGCTCGTCAATCTCGCCACGGCGGAGCTTGTTCGCCTGCTCTGCAATGCCGAAGGCTGCGGTGATAACCGAGCTGGCGACCGCAGCGGACGTGGCCGTGAAATTAGTCAGCGCGTAAATGCTACAGCCTCGGACTCCGCCCTTGACGAAGCTGAAGCCAGTCTCGCCTGCGATGTCGAGCCAGTCCTGCTGGCTGAACTCTCTAAGCTGCTTGCCCTTCCGACGTTTGGCGCCCACGGCCAGCACGAAAGCAGTCCCGCCCTCGACCATGGCGGCTGCAAGCGTGGCCGTCGTTCCTTCTTGCAGATTGGGCAGGCTCTTTTGGTAGGCGTTATCACGCAGCGACTGGTCGGTGGAAAGGAGGGAGTTTTCTTCGGCCGCCACAGTCGACTCGTAGACGTCCCTTTGTACTTCGTGGTACTTGAGCTTCGAGGGTTCGAGCGAGTCAATGTCCATCGATCCCTCTTTAAAGAACGCGTCGATCCGCTGCCAGTCCCTGAAGGACGGTCCGTCATCGCTGCGCGACAGGAGCTTTCCTGCTTCCTCGGGCGGCATAGAGTACAGCTTCTGGATCACCTCGAAGTGATCACTGGGGATCTGGTACTTCCCGCCGTTCTGCACGTAGTAGGGATACTTCTGCAGGTGCTCAATGATTGCTCCTAGCGAGAAGCGGCCGCCTGCTGCGACGAACTTTTGCTGTATCTCCACGCCGCATCGCATCAGATCCACGGGGCCGTTGTCGTTGACCCGCTGGAGGACGGGCTCCTGGCCGAGGATCTGTCTCCGGGCATTGCTGATACCCACCTCGGCGATTTCCGCAATGAAGCCGTGCATGCCGTGCTGTCCGCCGCGATTGGCGGTGACCACCTCAAGGTCGATCTTCCTATAGCTTCGTCGACACTGGTGAGTGCGTTCAGGAGGTTCTCGTCCTGCTGCCTGAACGAGCTCAGTAGGCGGTCAAAGCGAAGTTGATTGAGATAGTTCACCCAGGAAGCGACCGCCTGCTCTTGGTTGCTCCTGACGAACTTCGTCATCTCATTCATCACATGTGCCCCGCTCGATGCGCCTACCAAGCAGGGCTGCGCACGACTTTGTGTTGTTCACGAGGGCTCCCAGCCTCTTCTGCTGCTGGGAATAGGAGAGCGAAAGGAAGTCGGCGCCAAAGCACGGCAGTGCTTCGCGATAGCACTTCACCAGCTCTACGCGAAGCGTGGTTGTCCTCCGGAGGAGGTCGTCGATCTGAGCATCATCGCCCTTGACCGAAGCGGTGTTTCGCTTCACTGCAGTAAGCGCCACCTGTTTTGCTGCCCGATTGTCGAACTTTTTCTTCGCGAAAAGCGCGATTGACGCGAGGAGGGAGGCTCCTGCAACGGTCCACCCGATGGGGCCGGCCAGCGCCAGCAGAGCGCCGCCTGCAGCGGTGCCTCCACCTCCGGCAGCTAGGGCGCCGCCTCCAAGCCAGGCAAGAGCAGCGTTGCTCGCAACGGCTCCGGAGAGGGTAGAGATCGCGGTACCAGTCGATGCAGTGCCGAAAGTGGTGGCAACCCACATCGCAGCCGTCGGCGCCACGCTCGCGACCGCAGTTCCCGCGGCAAACCCGGCGCCAGCGCCGACAGCAGACCTCTGTGCAGCTTCGAGATCCTTCCGGGCAAACTCCTCCGCATCCAGGAATTCGGCTTTGTTGACGCTGATCTCACCGAATACTGTCTCGAACGACTTCGGGGTGTTGGCAATACTATTCACCAGCAGCTCGACGAGCTCGATCAGGTCCGTCGACCGTTCGCGCTGGCGCAGGAGAGAAAGCCCCTTGTCGTTCATAGCGGTGAAGGCGCCGTTGTACTCCGCTATGACCTCCACGTAGGGGTCTAGCGCCTTTACGGCCAGTTTTTCGACCGTGCCTCTGGCGGCTTCCTTGACGCTGCCAACCTGCTCGATCATCTGCGTCGAAGCGGTTCGCAAGGTCTTACCGATGCCCTCTTTAGCATTGCTCACGTCGAACTGTTCATCCATCGTTTCCCCCAAACATTGCGGTTCCTCTGAGGAGAAAGACTATCGACCGTGGATGACAACGTGGACGTGCTGGCCCGACAGATATCTACGGGGCCCTAAAGCCGCCGTTGAGCTCGTCGCACCTGAACACATCTCGCTGCCAGTCGAGTACGGAGGCAGAAGTAGTTGCAACAACGCCCCATGCGGGACCGAAAGGATTCGAGCCCAGCCTCCTCATTCCCTCTACGGTATGCCGCGCCTCGTATGAATGTGGATAACGCTCGTCGGATCACTCCCCCAGGTTGACGAAATATCCGTTATCTGCGCTCCGAAATGCCCGAAAAATAGAGGGAGTTGGCGGGTAGTCAGCGGACGAAGGGGGCCGAACACCCGTTGGCTGGCGACGGCAGCATGCGGGCCACTCGAGGCGAGCCATTAACCATCTCTTTGATCCTCGTTAGAGCGTGAGCTTCCCCAACTAATATTCATAGACTTCCGTGAGGATGAAAGAGGACAATGACGCTAGTAACACGTTCTTGCTACCGCCAGTCGATCAGGTGGCCAGCGATATTCCAGGGATTTTTGCCTGGCCCTCTCAATAGAAAAAAGTCGGGTTTGCGAGCAAACGCCCACTAGGTCGAGGCGTGTCGCCCGCGATACGAGTGAGTGCAGCAAATGAACGACAGGGAAGAATACCAATTCTACGGTCCATCCAAACCGGAAGATTTCAATTACCGACCCCGTATGCCTTATGAAGGCGACCGTTGGACGGAGGGACCTGACGGCGAGGACATTCCCCCAGAATGGGTGAATGATCTCGGAGAAGTCATGGAGGTCGTCACTCCAGTTGCCCGGGCTGGCGCGAGCTTTGTGGCAGATCTGACCCCCGGATTGGGGACAGCGAAAGGCGTACAGGAATTTGCCACGGACAAAGACTACGTAACCGGGAAACCGGTTGGATGGTTTGGCCGGGTGACTGGCCTGCTGCCTATTGTCGGTGCTCTTGGGGACTTTCTGAAGGGCTTGGGGAAACTGCGAAAGGTCAGTGTAGGTCTGGATGAAGGATCGGACGCAGCCTCCACATTGATTCAGCTTGCGGAGAAGCACGAGCGAGCCATGGATAGCGCACGCCTCAATGCCGTAAGCGAGGGTCGGGACGTGCCGGCCGCACTCAACCTATTCTTTGAGGCAAAAGACGCCGCCGCGAAAGCTAATGCTCCCCAAACTCTTGGCCAAAATATGGCCGATGAGTTGATCCGCCAAGCTGAGAAGAACGTGAGGGATCTAGAGATATCACGAGTAGCTGCGTTGCGCGACGGCGGGGACGTCGGCACTGCGACTTTACGGCTATTGGACGCCAAAGATGCACTCCACCTTGCCAGGGAGGCCGCCGCGTCACAGAGTCTTGAGCGGGCAGGCGATGTCGTAGAAATTGTGGGAAAGACAATGGAGGGCGCTGACGATCTAAACAAGGCTCGTGAGCTCTTTACACGAAATCCAGACGGCGAACACCACAACAATGACTCCGAGGCCCGTGTCTCGAGTGATGTCCCCACCACTCCCATCGCTACGCCCTCTGACGAGCGACAAACCGCAGAACAACAATCCGCTGAGTCCCATGACAATGACGGCGACGGCTGGGCCGACGAGAGCCGGCAAAAGGAACCGTCTGACAGCACGACGACCGCCGCCGGCAAAGAGGGCAGAGCGTATGACGTTGATGGTGACTCCTATGACAGTGACGGCGACGGCTGGGCCGACCAGAGCAAACGGAACGAACCATCCGCCATGAAAGAGCCAGCGCCAGCTGCGTCATCCTCGGCCACTCCGACACGTCCGGAGGAACCGGCACCAGTTGCACCCGATACACCACAGAAGCCCCATACCCCAAGTACCGAACCAGAGCCTGGGCCCGCCTCTCGAGGACCTTCTGAACAGAACCCGACCGCTTCCCCCCAAGCAGCGTCGGGTACCGGAACCACGGATTTTGACGCGGGTGCACCGGCTGGAGCCAGTACGCGCGCCGACGCCGCCGGAATGACGGCTGGCTCTGATCCGTCACATCAGAACGTCGGACTCCATGCTCATGTGGGCCTGCATGCGGATGTTTACTCGACCCCTGTCGGGTTTCCTGATGCTGGCATGGTCATGGTCGGGCTTCCTGACGCAGGGCATCCGGACATT
>NZ_JAGGPJ010000006.1:9156-10943 GCF_018613875.1 Arthrobacter sp. ISL-28
ATGGACGGTGTAGGTCTTCCCGGCGCAGGGCATCCGGACGGCCACGACTTGGGAAACGATCGCTCCGAATCGGCAACGGCATCCAGGGCCAGCGATGGCGATGACCGCATTTTCTCGGGTGCAGAAGCCATGGAGTTCTGGGGGTTGACTAAGGAAGAAGTGAAATCCTATTTGGATGAGGGGGTAACTAATCCTATTGACGCGCGCATCGCGGAGATAGAGGCCATCGAGGATCAATTCATTGCCGCTAGCCAGGTTCCGGTAGAGGAGGAGCAACAGTCTTTTGCTGAAGCATTTAGGGAGGCACCTGACACCGGAGAAGATTCAGCCCACTCCGGTTCCAGCACAGAAAGCTCCGATGAACAGATGAAGCAAGCTCATGGTTGAGGATGAAGAGGCACCGCCGTCTGAGACACCGCGCGATGATCCTCAGAGCGTCAAGAGAAAGGCCGAAGCACTTATAGGCCTAGGGAAGTACGACGATGCGATCCGTCTGATTCAGCAAAAACTTGCCACAGGGGATTCAGATTCAAACTATCTCTTGGGGGTTGCGGCCTACAGATCAGGGGACTTTGATATCGCCCATGAAGGATTCAGGGCATCTTCGGCACAAGATCCCAGCGACAGGGCGCTTTACGGTCTCGGGCTCACCCTTCGTCTTCAAGGAAAAGTTCAGGCTGCTCACAAAGCATTCGAAGCAGCACTCAGGTTGAATCCGCAATTAAAGGAAGCCGAGATCCAACTTGCAAAGTTGGACGCGGCAAATCCGCCTAACCATCCCAACCGGCCTCCCAAACCAAAGGCACCGCCGTCGCGACCAGAAGCGATTGGACAGATAGGCAAGGCGAGCGTCCCAGATGCCCCTCCGAAACACGACGCGCCAACTGCACAACCGGCAGGCAAGACCGGCACCATCGGCGCCAACGAGAAGGTCTACAAGTCGCTGGCGGACATGCTCGATTTCCGCAGTACCTTCCGGCCGAACGACAGGGATTTGGCTGGCGGAATTGTCTGGACCTCAGCGCCTTCCATTCGATCACTGATCGGAGCCTCGATAATCGCGATCTTGCTCCTTTTGATACCTGTGTTACTACGCCAGTTCGCCACGACAATGCCCGCCGGAATCGTAGGATCGGCCACGGCTTGGCTATGGCGGATCTCTGAAGCCGGAGCTCTTCCCGCAGCCCTTTTCATCCTGATCCGAGCAGTCGGTATGTGGGCTACAACTTTTTATGTCCTGCGCGAGCACCGAGTTGAGATATTCAGCGGGATCGTCAATCGACAACATCTCGTGATCTGGCTTCACGATATTGAGCGTCCAGTTACCGTGCGCCAAAACCTTTGGCAGCTCATGGTGGGCGTCGGCAGTATCCAGATCGAGTCCACAGTCCTTCCGGGCGGTCGAAAGAAGCCCGACGGCCGTCCAAACGATGTCAGTATCACTAACCTTCGAGCCGATGTGGCCGAGCGCATTGCCGCGCGCCTCCGCGCAGACATCATGTGGCAACGGCGAAGAATGATTCAGAACTTCGTTTCTTCGCGGTAGGCCTGCTCTTTGCTAAACGCCGTACGGATAAGGAGCTTCCAATTGGTCAAGGCAAGAACGCACGGTGAACCTGATTCCAAGCTCGTTTCAGTGGTCGCGGTTGTAGTTGTCCTAGGCCTCTTGCTGACTTCCGCCTGGGCGTGGCTCCGCTATCAAAATCTGCAAGCCGACACCCAACGACTAGAGAGTTTGCAGCCACGCATAGAGCTGCCATTTCCCAACCCGAACCCGAACCCGAACC
>NZ_JAGGPJ010000006.1:11001-197080 GCF_018613875.1 Arthrobacter sp. ISL-28
AACCCCAACCCCAACCCCAAACCCCCTCCGCCAACGGTGGTGATGACCTTGAAAGACACCGATGATGGAACATTTGCCGTGGTGGATATCGACGGTCATTCAGTAAATCGTCCGGTAGATGTGACCTTCCCCCTCAGAACGCCGGTTCAGATCGTGAACGGTTCGCCGAAAGACTGCAGTTTTCTTTTTGTGAATGGCCCAGGACCAGGTCAACCGGGATTTCCGACCCTGGCCGAAGGTGACAACAACGTCAATCTCAGCAGAGATGGGGGCACTGTGACCATCATGGGACCAGAGGAACAGACCTCCTACCCTCCATTTCTTTGTGCTGGAGACGAGACAAAATCAGAGGCTTTCACCATCAGGTTCGGTTCTGCGCAATGACTTGGGTGCCAACCGTCCGTTACCGTTAGCGACTCTAGCTTCCTGCATGCCCTGGATTACGGTGCGCCTTCCCGCCGCCAAGGTTAAGTGTTGCTCCTACCGGGTTGACGCACTTTTATAGTGGCAAGGCTTAATCGACTCAACGCTTAGCATTCCCAAATGGACCTTTCAGGGATTGTGGATGGAGAGAACGGCGGTCAGCTCCGCATCGAGTTGAACTCGCGAAGGGAACTCAGCTTTCCGGAGCAGCGCCTAGTGGAACAGTGGCATGCTGCCGTCTACTTCGCTGACGACAGCGCTGACCTCGAGGATGAGGACGATGCCCAAATTGTCGGTCATGCACACGTCGTGAAGTGCCGTCTGGGTGAGCCAGCGGTCTTCGACATCTTAGATTCGCTGGAGCCTGATCTGCACGCCGTTAGCGCGGCCGTCATTGATCCTGTGTCCGGATGCCCAACCGAAGAAGTCGAGGATGAGGTCGAGGGTTTTGGGCAAGATTTTCTTATCCTCAACAGGGTACAGATGGCAAAAGGGTGGAGGGGAGAGGCATTGGCCGCTGGTTTGCTGCAGAAGTCATTAGCTCACTAAGCCCCGGTGCCGACTTCGTAGCGACCTATCCGGCCCCCATGGACGATTCAGACGGGTCGGCCCGGAAGAGCGCTGAGTCCAAGCTCAGAAGGGTTTGGAGTGACATCGGATTTCGGCCACTGGTTGGCGACGTAATGATCTTGGACTTAAACGAGGTCACGCTCGATGAAAAGCTACAAGAGCTGCGTCAGAAGTTTGGAGCCCTCTAGACGTAAGCATGATCCCGACGGCGATCGATCTGCAGAACCGCAGCGATAGCAGTTAAGCGAGTCGCGGCCCGATGAATATGTCAACGTGATTCAAGACCGGTGTGACGGCTTGAATCAGGACCACCCGCGACTCGCCGCTTGCTTGTGACGGGCCGGAGCGCAGCGAAGGTCCGTTTTGGTCCTGGTCCCTTAGGCTGAGCGCGTGGACGAGTCCATCCCGCCGGTGAGCAGATTCAGTCCGCTGGCACGTAGCGTTGCTGTTCGAAGGAACGGTCGCGGATCTCGCGGAGCCGGTTGAAGAACACTGCCCTGGCCAACGTGTTGCGGGCTTCGCCCCTGCAGGTCCACGGCAGCCATCGCAAATGGCCACGCCGGCCGAATTCGAGGCGGTCCACTACGCGTCCCCGCAACTCGTATGACTGCGGCACGGAACCTGCGCCGGTTCAGACAGACCCCGGTGAGCCGACGGATACAACCAATTAACATATCAAACACTTGACCGGATGAGGATGGGACCCTTAGAGTTCTCTGGTATATGAGTCATATGTCACACGTTGCCGACCCGGTCTCGAGGTTTGATCTCGATGGTTCGGCGCGAGGGTGGAAACCAAGGCCTTCCTGTATCCATCTCGAAGAGCAGTGATACATGACGACGCCGAAATCATCTCGCGAGTCCTGCGCGGCAATACCGGCTGGCGTCAAGCCAGTCGGCATCGTCCACCGGTCGCTAAGGGCTGCGGCTGTCGGTGCGTCTAGGAAACGGCGTCAGCGGTTTGCGCTGACGTCAGAAGGGAACAAATCTCTATGATCTATCCGACCGGGACGACGGCCTCCGTCGACACCTCCATATCAAAAGAGACCAGCTCCAAGTTCAAACGCCGCTTCATGGTGCGGCTTGTCGCTGTCTTCATCGGCGGGATGTTCCTCGATGGTTACATCCTCGGAATCATCGGCCCCGTCACCGGATCCATGCGGTCAGATCTCCAGCTCGACGCACTATCTCTGGGCATGATCGCTGCAGGCCCGCTGGTTGGTATCTTCGTCGGCTCCCCGCTGGCCGGCTGGGCTACCGACAAGTTCGGACGCAAGCCCATGTTCCTCGTGGACATGGGCCTGTTCCTGGTCGCCTCAGCGGCCCAGTTCTTCATAACCTCCGGAGACGGGGCCGTGATCCAGCTGGCCGCCATCCGGTTCTTAATGGGCGTCGCGATCGGCGGCGAGTACTCAATCGGTGGGCCATTGCTATCAGAGTTCTCCCCTCCAAAGCTCCGCGGGCGGTTGCTCGGGCTGACCCTGATCGCCTGGTACGTCGGTTTCATGGCGGCATTCATCATCGGCACGCTCCTGCACGACGCCGGCACCCCATGGCGCCTCGTACTCGGCACCTGCGCGATACTCGCACTCGTCCTGTTCCTCGCCCGCTTGGGCCTCCCCGAATCGCCGAGCTGGCTCATTACGAAGGGACGGCACGATGAAGCACTCGCGATCGCACACCGATATATCGAATCGCCCCAGATGCACGACAGCATCACCGGAGAGATGGATCTGAGGATGATCCAGGAGGCCCAAGCCGCGAAGAGTGGGACCAAAATCAAGAACGCCTCCTTCGGAATGCTGTTCTCGAGGCAGTACTGGCGCGCCACCGTCTTCACTGCAGGTTTTTGGTTCTGCGCGGTCACTCCGTACTTCGCGATCGCGACCTTCGCCGACGAGGTGCTCAACCAATTCGGCTTCGGCGGCGGCTGGGCCGGTGGAGTCGGCCTGTCCGCACTTGCGGTCGCGGGCGTTGTCACCAGCGTACTTCTGATTGACAAGCTCGGTCGCCGAATCCTCACTGTGCCCGGGCAGTGGCTCTGCGCGGGCATCCTGCTGGTCATCGGAGTCTGGGGGAACGCACCAGCGATCCTCGTGCTCGTCCTGTTTCTCGCCTTCTCCTACTTCAATGCCGGCTACACCACGATGACCCAGGTCTATCCGGCCGAGGTATTCCCCGGCCACCTGCGTGGCGTCGGCATGGGCTTCGCCGCGTCCTTCAGCCGCATCGGAGCCGCACTCGGCACCTTCGCCCTGCCATGGGCGATCGCCAACATCGGCATGGGCGCAACCATGGTCGTAGCCGCCGCCGTCGCATTACTCGGCGCAGTCCTCTCGCAATGGCTCGCGCCTGAGACGAAGGGGCGCACCCTCGCCGAAATCTCAGCAAACTTCTCCCACTGACACAGGGACTGCACGGTGACTTCGAGTCAGAGCTAAGAGCCATCATTCTTGCCCTGGTTTGGGGTAGGCGTGCCTACAGCACAGCTGCAGGCACGCCTAACGTTCATTCAGACCCGCCGCCCGAGCCACCTACTGGGGCGGGTAAGCTCCGTACTTGAACTGCCCAGAGTCATTCTGGAACCGGTATCCATAGCCTTGCTGGGACTGGTTCTTGCCGGTTCACTGCAATGGGGATTCCTCCCAGCAGCAGCTGCACCAGTAATCATCGCCGGTACAATCCTCTTCCTCGGCAGAAAAGCCCGAACACTCACCGCCAATAATGTTCGGATGCGGAGCTTGCTAATCAACGTTGACGACATCGGAATCTATCCAGAAGCGGTAGAGCCCGCGATTGAGGCGATCGAACACGGCGTGGCCGCATCTGGCAGTGTCATGGTCGTCTGCCCAGGGAGTGACTTGGCGCTGACCACCCTTCGCGATCACACGGAAATCCACGTTGGGGTACATCTGACATTGACCCGAGACTTCCCGGACTCGGCATGGTCGCCACTCACTGGAGGCGGCAGTATTCAGCGGGATGGGCTGCTCGCGCCATCGACCACCGAACAGAACTCTTGGCGCAGGCGCGGACAGACGATGTGGCGGTCGAGTTCCGGGCACAGCTCGAGAAGGCGCTCGAGGCTGGCATACGCGTTACCCATCTGGACTGGCACTGCCTTGCTGATGGTGGGCGAGAGGACATATTCGACGCCACGCTGCATCTTGCAGAGGAGTATCACGTCGAACTTCGAGCCTGGACTGATTACGGCCGACAGCAGCTGAGCTCTCACGGACGAGTTGCCCATAACCAGCCGTTCCTCGACAGCTTCAGCGTGCCAATCGATGACAAACTCCAACACTTGATCGATGCCGTCCGCTAGCTCCCGCAGGGTCTTAGCGAATGGGCCGTGCATCCAGCCGGGAACAACCCGTGCGACGAGGGGTCTAAGGTCCGTAGCTCTGACTACGACGTGCTCATGTCGCCGGCGTTTCGCCAGGCAATAGAGGACAACGAGATCGCCGTGACCGGATACGGCGTCCAAGCACCGCCCTAGGGTGTGTTGCTAAAGCTGGCTCCTAGCCAAGCGAGTGATGCTGCGAGCTGAACGGCGGCCAGGAAGTTGCGGGCGGTCTTGTCGGATCTCATGGCCAGACCGCGCCAGTTCTTGAGCCGGTTGAATCCACGTTCTACGACGTTGCGTCCCTTGTAGGCTTCGGCATCGAACGCTGGCGGCCGTCCGCCGGAGGAGCCCTTCCGTTTCCGGTTGGCCGTTTGGTCGGACTTCTCCGGGATGGTTGCCTTGATGCCTCGGTCGGCCAGCCAGGTGCGGTTGGCCTTGGAAGTGTAGCCCTTGTCTGCCAGGAGCCGGTCCGGGCGGGTGCGCGGTCTTCCCCGTCCCGGGCGCGGAACCCGGATCTGTTCCAGCGTGGCGGCCATCATGGTCATGTCGTTGATGTTGCCGGCGGTCAGGACGGCTGAGAGCATCCGCCCCTTGCCAGTGGCCATGTGAAGCTTAGACGTCAGTCCGCCGCGGGAGCGTCCGATCGCATGGTCAGGCGGTTCAAGGCCGAGTTTCATGTAATTCGAGAGCTCCCCCTGTGTGGCGGGGAAGTGTCGCACCGTGCTGGTGGACGCGCACGATCGTGGAGTCAATTGACGCGATCCAGTCAAGGTCGCCGAGGGTCTCGGCACGGGCCTGGACATGTTCGAGCACCCTCGTCCAAGTGCCGTCTTTGGCCCAGCGGTCGAAGTTCTTGAAGACCGTGTTCCAATTCCCGAATCGCTCGGGAAGATCCCGCCAGGGCGCCCCGGTCCGGAATTTCCACGCCGTGCCCTCCACGACAAGACGGCGGTCCACGACCGGGCGCCCGTTGCCTTTCCATGCCGGAAACAACGGCCCGATCACGGCCCACACCTCATCAGATACCAGAGAACGATTGCCCACCACCCCAGACAACCGCATCCGGACCTCAAAGGGGTTTAGCAACACACCCTAGCCGCAGATCGCGGTAACCCGGCCAGTACTTTGGCATTGCGAGGCACGATGAGCTGTCCTTCGTCCCAGCCCGTTAGTCGGTCGTCCACCGGAGGTTTGCAGCACTGATCAGGGGCCCTCTTCGCCTCAGCTTGTCATAATCTAGGTTATCGGCGTCCGAGTGGGACGAATAGAAGTAGATGTTGATGCAGGTCAGCCGGATGCTGACATCTCGACGTCCCTCCACAAACCAATGGCCTTTAACGATCCTGATCATCTGGAGGTGTGGGAAGAACGCTTTGGCTAGCTGCGAGTGGACCAGTTTTGCAGCTCGATAAAGTTGCCTTCCGGATCGCTAACGTAGCACCACGTGACTTGACGACCATCACTCGTTTGGAAGGTGACAATGTCGCCGACGCTCGCCCCACCGTTCTTACGCACGGATTCCCGCGCGGCGTCTACGTCGTCGACCATGAACGCGATATGACCCCAGCCGGTACGATTGGCTGTCGGCGTACCACCCTCCACGTTCTCACGGTACGTGTAGATCTCAAGGGTCGGTCCGGTGTCGCCGGTACCTGGGAGTCGCATGTGCACGCCACGCAACGCCGCCCCATGAACAGCGGTTCCCCGCTCAAGATCCGGACCGCCTTGGTCGCGCTCTGGCGGGACAACTTCGCACCCGAAGACTCGCTGATAGAAGTCAGCGAGTCGCCGCCAATCGGCGGCAATTACATTGACGTGGCCGAATCGGGCGCCGTGGGGAGCGTTGTTCATGTTCTCGGTGCTTGTGAGTTCGTCGCTGCCGCCGTTGTTGTTGCTCCGGCGCCAGCACCGGGAACATTGGCGTATGCTAGGGCATCGATTTCCACCTTAAGCCCTGGCATGAGTTTAGCGAATACGGTGGTTCTTGCGGGAAAGGGGGATGGCATCATTTCACGGTACACCGCGTTCATAACCTCGAAGTCTGCTTCATCGGTGAGAAACACTCCCACTCGGAAGATCGATGTGAGGTCTGCACCGGACTCTTCCAAGACGGCAGCGAGATTGCGAATAGCCTGGCGTGTCTGTTCTGCAACACCCTCTCCTACCGGCAGGCTTGTCCGCGGATCCACGCCTACTTGTCCGGCGGTGGCTATAAAGGGTCCGGCCTGCACTGCATGACTGTACGGGCCAGCTGGGGCCGGGTTTTTGGATCCGGCAATATAGGTAGCCATTTTTATTCTCTTCCTAAAATGTATTGGTCTCGGCGAACAAGAATTGGATCTCCGGATCGGATAGATTGACGTTGCGGGTGTGATAGTTCGTTTAAGCCTTTACGTGGGCTGTATCAGAGGATTGTTGCGTAATTGCACATGGAACCTTCTATTGTTCACGGACGGGTTCAGCCTTCGCGCAAGTCGTACCTCTTCAGCATCTACAACCGCGGTAATTAACTCCGGCTTGTCGCCAGCCTGGGCAACGACTCTGCCAACAGGATCGATGATGCTGCTGTTCCCAACACTCCAAAACGGGCCTTGATTGGCCGCTATGACGTAGACAGTGTTCTCAATCGCCCTTGCTGCCGTTAGCGTCTTCCAATGAACCTCTTTGTAGGATCCCGTCATCCATGCGGCGGGAAGAATAATTGCCTGAACACCGGTGTCAATAAGAGCACGAAAGAGTTCAGGAAATCGCAGATCATAGCAAGTCGCAACGCCAAAGGTAATGTCCCCGACTTGAAAGGTGAGGAGTTCGCCGCGACTGTCGGGATGAGGCCCAGGGGTGATTTGCTTTGATTCTTGGACGTTAAACGCATCGTACAGATGGAGCTTGTCGTAGCGGCCCATCAACGACCCATCGTCTCCGATTGCAACTACGGTGTTGTAAGGGCGCCCTTCGGGGCCAGGCGTGAAAGTTCCGACGACAACACCGATAGCGTTGTCCCGCGCCGCGGTGCGCAACCCAGCTACAAACGGGCCGTCGATCGGCTCGGCTACCGCTGCCGGATCGAATTCTCCAGGAGGCGGGCACAACGATGCCTCGGGGAAAACCACGAGTGACGCCCCGGATTCCCGTGCATCCTGAATGAATTCCACGCAGACATCGAGATTAGACCGAACGTTTGGAGTGGACGTAAATTGAGCGACCGCTATTCTCATAGCGACTCCATTCTGTTAGTTGACCATTATTGCAGGGTGGCTATTGTGCCCATCCGGCTACGACTGTCTTCCGGCAGTGGCTGGGGTAACGGGAACTCGACATTGCCCCCGGTCAAAACTACAAGGGCTGGTCCGCCTCCTGGGATATCTCGGTTTAGCAGACCCGCCAGCGGAACGGCACCGGAAGGTTCAACCACCAATTTGAGTCGCTCCCAGATAAGACGCATGGCAGCATTTATCTCCTGGTCGCTCACCGTCACGACGGAGTGGAGGCGGCGCCTCATAATTTCGAATGTGAGTTCCCCTGGGCTGTTCGATCGAAGGGCATCGGCGACTGTTGCTGGCCCTTCAATAGATATGCGGCGGCCCAGCTTCCAGGATTGGTACGTGTCGTCGGCTCCCTCTGGCTCGACGGCAATCAGGCGTGCCGGCGAATGAGTTGCTTCGAGGGCCAGTGCGGTACCTGCCGTAAGGCCTCCACCGCCAACAGGGCACAAAACAACGTCAAGTTCGGTCATGTTCTGCTGAGTGACAGCTTCATATAAGCATGTTGATTGACCTGCAATTGTCAGCGCATGGTCGTAGGGTGGAATCTCGTGATACCCACTTGAACGGGCAATTGCGGTCGAGGCCGCATTGAGGTCGTCACTCCCCCCATCGATCATCTCGATGTGAGCGCCCTGGGCGCGCAAGCCAAATAGCTTGACCCCCAAGATGTCCTTGGGGACCACGATCGTTGCAGGAATCCGGAGCATGCGGGCCACGTAGGCGACGGCCTGCCCATGGTTGCCGCTGGAAGCGGCGACAACTCCCGTCAACTGATCTCCAAGCTGCTCCCGTAAGGCAACAATGTGATTCGTGGCTCCTCGCACTTTGTAGGAACCGGTGCGCTGGAGATTCTCGCATTTAAAGAAGACCTGCCGGCCGCAGAGTTGATCGATACTGGCGCTGGTCATCAGGGGTGTCTGATGAACCCACTTCGCGACTCTCGCACTGGCAGCTACGACGTCGCCAGTGCCAGGCAGGCCCGAGGGCCTGCCTGATCCCTGGACATCAGCATGGTCAGGCATTAATAGTGCTTTCGGTCAAGGAGATGGACTTGTCACCCTGTTCCCGGTCTTCTTTGAGACGCGAAGCCATGCCACCGAGCATGTAGATAGCTGCCCAAGCGGCCGTATGCGACGCCAGGGACGTGGGGTCGAGCGGGGGTAGCACTTCACAGTGATCGTAGCCAACAAGGTTGGACTGCTGTCCCAGGTAGCGGACAGCACGGAAGAGCTCGTAGGTGGTGAGACCGTTCGGGTCAGGCGGACCGCCAGGGTTGAAGGCTGCTTCGATAACGTCGCTGCAAATCGAGACATACACTCCGTCCGTGCCTTTGCTGGCGAGCGCGTGGGCTTCCTTGATAATGGCCTCAATGCCACGATCGCGAACGTCATTGATGGTCAGGATCTGAGCCCCGACTTCTCGCGCATACTCCCATTGGCCCTTGGTGTTTCGAGGTCCCCGGATTCCCGTATGAACGATGGTCGTGGGGTCTACCAAGTCGAGTTCTGCCATCCGGTGGAACTGGCAATTCCGGGCAAACCGGTCGCCCTCGTAAACGTCCTTGTTATCAAAGTGAGCATCAAGATGAACAACACCAATGCGCTTGCCGGTCGTCTCGGTGATGGCCTTGACAATCGGGTAGGCGATCGAATGGTCACCGCCGAAGGTTAGAGGGAATGCGCCGCCGTTGATGATCTTCGCAATGTGGCGCTCGATGCTGATAAAACTTCCAGGCTGATCCTGCATATTGACGACAACATCGCCGCAGTCGCCCAAAGTCAGCCATTCGAAAGCGTCGATGCCATATTCGGGCTGAAAACCGCTCAGTCTTACCGACGCATCACGAATGGTCTTCGGCGCGATGATGCAGCCCGTCCATCCTGCCCACGTGGGGCTGCCTTCCCACGGAACACCACTGATTGCGATGTCGATTCCATGCAGGTCTGCAGGGTCAACGGAAGGAACCCCGAAAGCTGTTGGAGTATCCCCGTACAAAATTTCCGTCGCCGCAGCCTCTGCGCGATAGTTTGCCATGCTCTTCCTTTCAATTTTCCACCCCTGGAGTTCAGCGATGGTGGCCTCATGACGAAGCCAAGTTCATGACGGACAAATGCCTTTGATCCTGTGGCTGGGGGCAGCGAGCCAGCGCCCGCTGCCTCCCCAGAGCCATCGGGGCTGCTGGCCTAATGACCTACTCGAGAGCATCCCTAGCCTGATGCGTTGCTAAGGGCAGGAACTTACTTCATTGGTTTGGTCAGCTGGATGTAGATGCAGACGCCAGTCCATCAGGTGAACGGCGAATGGCGTTGATAATGAGGGCTTCGGAGTCATCGAGATACCGGCTCAACTTGATGTGCGCCTCGTGGCGGTTGCCCTGCAGCAGCAGGTCCGCGATGCCCTTGTCTCTATCTACCCACTGCATTTGGAACGAAGGTTCATCCGTCATCACCCAGTTGACCAGTCGAAGCTGTGCCAGAACATTCGCAAAAAAGGCATCCAGCCTTGCTGAGCCGTTCAGTGCAGCGACGGCCTGATGAAAGCGCAAGCTCGCAGTACTTAGCTCACTCCAATCACTTTCCGCAGCTGCTCGCCTCGCTTCCTCGATTGCGGCAGAGATGTTCAGCATCTGCGCCTCTCCAGCGCGGGAAAGGCTGTCAACGCCGGAGAGCTCGAGAGTTCTGCGAATTATGTAGATCTCACGGGCATCGGCTTCTGATAGTCGACGAACAGCGCTTCCAGCATTCAGTCGAGTTGTAACCAGGCCCGCGGTCCCTAGTTGTTTCACCGCTTCTCGGAGGGTGTTCCGAGAAACGTCGAAGCGTTCTGCGAGCTCAAAGTCCTTCAGTCGTGCACCAGGTTTCAGGACTCCGCGGAGTATGTCATCTCGCAAAGCGGCCGCCACCCGATCGGCGGTCAGAACGTCGGCAGATCCAGCCACTTGCGATTGGCCGGAAGTCGCATTACTCACGATAACTCCTTTTTGCTGAACAATCCTGCTTGGTTCTAATCAAAGCACAGAGCGCTCCAACCGGCAAGAAAGCAGGTCCACACCCGCATAACGCCTGGCTTGATGGTGGGGCAGGAAAGAATTTCGGCTCGGGCATTGACGTGATTGCTGAACAATCGCTACTGTGATCCGCATGACACGGACTCCCCTATCTAGTCGGACGTCCGCCGGGTCGCTCGGCCGAAACTTCGCAATCGCTGCCGGCGCAACGGCTGCCTGCCTTCTTCTGGCTTCTTGCTCAAGCAGTGACGCTTCGAGCGGGTCGGCAGGCCAGTCGCTCGTCGTAGGGTCCGACCTGACCTACCCCCCGTATGCGTACTTCGAGGGATCAACTCCTGCCGGGTTCGACCCGGACATCACCAAAGCCATCGCGGACAAACTCCATATGAAGGTCGACTACAAGGACACACGCTTCGAGCAACTAATCCCCGGGTTGAAGTCGCGGAGCTTTGACGTAATTGCTTCCGCGCTTTACATCACTGCAGAGCGAGCCAAGGAAGTCGACTACATCCCCTACTTCTCGACTGGAAGCTCCATCCTGACCAAGGCGTCCGGCGAAAAGTTGTCTGATATTGGTGATCTTTGTGGCAAAAAAGTCGCCGTTATTAAGGGCGGCGTTCCCAGCAAGAATCTTGAAGCCGAGGCCGGTAAGTGCGTGGAATCGGGGCGAGCCGCCATCGATGCGCGTGCCTGACCCGGAGGCAACCCAAGCTTTGGTCTCAGGCCAGGTGGACGCGCAGATCAGCGATGCGGCTGTGGCGGGTCGCGTCAGTGAGAGCACACAGGGTGCCGTGAAGGTTACTAGCACCAAACTTTTGTATCCGATTCCGGTAGGCCTCGCCGTTACCAAGGGCAACACCGAGCTCAAGGGGAAGCTTGAACAGGGGCTTAAGGACCTCAAAGAGGACGGTACCTATCAGAAGCTTCTGTCCACCTACAACCTCGAGGAACCGGATGAATCCCAGGTCTCCGAGATTCTCGGCAAATAGCGATACGCCAGAGAGCAGGAGTTAAAAATGGATTGGAAATACACGATAAGCCTGCTGGGGTATGGCCCATTTTGGGAGGCTGCTCTGAAGGTTGTGCAACTTTCGTTGTTGGCGTGGATGATCTCCACGGTTCTGGGCATGCTCGTAGCTCTTGGCCGGCAGTCAAAGTTTCGGGTGTTGTCAGCCGCGTTAGGGACCTATGTGTGGTTATTCCGCAGTCTGCCGTTGTTGGTTTTGCTAATTTTCGTTTACAACGCACCCTCGGCTTTTCCCGAGCTAAAGCCGATTGTCGGAGATCCCTTTGTCGCCGGCTTGATCGCATTAGTGCTTTCTGAAACCGCCTATATCTCCGAAATTCACCGCGGCGGCATTCTTTCTGTAGCAAAGGGCCAGGGAGAAGCTGCCAGGGCACTGGGTCTGAGATGGCGTTCTGTACAGCTCCACGTTGTAATCCCCCAGGCGTTCCGTGTAGCTCTGCCGACCCTTGGCAATGAACTTGTGACGATCATCAAACTTACGTCTCTGGTCTCAGCTATCGCGCTTACCGAACTCCTGATGGTGGGACAACGGTTGTATAACCAGAACTTCAAAGTGCTTGAAACTCTCCTAGTGGTTGCGGTGTTCTACGTAATGCTCGTAACCGTCTTCGACGGCGGGTTGAAGCTGCTCGAGCGTCGACTTGACGTTGGCAATCGCCGTTCTGCAGTAACTTCATCTGCATCCGAGCCCGTCCTACTTCCAGCGCAAATCGGGCGTGAGAAAAAGGAGCACCACGGAGAAGTCCTTCTCTCGGCAAGGGGCACGACCAAAAGCTTCGGGAGTACCCGAGTACTGGGCGGTGTTGACTTGGACGTCCACAAGGGGGAGGTGATCGCCATCATTGGACCCTCGGGGTCCGGCAAGACCACCTTCCTCCGCACATTGAACGCGATGGAAAGCATCGATGGGGGCGAAGTCCTGTTCAAAGGGGAACCCGTCGGCTACGGGAAAACAAAGACCGGACATTATGTACCATCTCCCGACTCAGTCATCGCCGCCCAAAGGCAGCACATCGGTATGGTCTTCCAACAGTTCAATCTCTTCCCACATAAGACGGTTCTGGACAACGTCATATTCGCCGCCGTTGACCTCGGTCGGATGTCACGGTCCGAAGCTAAGGCACACGGACTTACATTGCTCCGCAAGGTCGGGATGGGCGAGCACGCTTCGAAATATCCCTATCAGCTTTCGGGAGGCCAGCAGCAACGTGTGGCCATCGCCCGCTCCCTGGCCCTGTCACCGGATGTCGTACTCTTCGATGAACCAACCTCGGCACTTGATCCCGAACTGATAGACGAGGTCCTTCGAGTCATGGCTGAACTGGCCGCTGACGGGCTGACCATGGTAATCGTCACTCACGAAATGCGGTTCGCAGAGCAAGTTGCGGATTGGGTTGTATTCATGGAGTCGGGTGTCATCGGCGAACAGGGGCCGGCGGTGGAGATATTTTCCTCCCCACGGAAGGAGCGCACCCGCACCTTTTTGGACCGCGTGAAAGTCTGAGGTCCTAGGTGCCCAGCGTTATGGTCTTGCCTTGGAGTTGCTAGGTAACACCGCAGGCAACAGAGGCTGGCGAGGTCATTTGCAAAGTGCAAGAGCCGCATCAATGACAGGGCTGATGTTGATTTTCAGACCGGAGACACCCGGATTCGCCGCCCAGATTGGATCAATGTCGAGATAGTTGCCGTGATCCTTGGCTGTGCCATTGGCTGCGTACGTCTTGCCGTCCGGAGCATCGACGACGGTGGCCACCTGCAGGTGGCGGCCGGCTACCGTGATGTCCTCACAGTGGGCCACGACGTAAGGAACTGTCAGCGGCCACTTATCTCCGAACGTGGTGCTGACGAGAAGACCTGGATCATTGGCTACCGCAGAGGGCACCTCGACCTCGGTGGGTGCCTTGGCAGCTGCTGGTGCATAGCCTGCACAGGTTTCGTCCTGTGGTTTGCCCAGTGTGACCGCGGGAAAGCTGACGACGACGTAGCCGGCGTTCCCGCCGAGCTTATCCGGACCTCCTCCTGGAGCCCAGGTGCGGTCAACGCAGATCTCGGATTCGTCAACGACGACGCCTTTGAAAGTCATGCCCTTCCAGATGGGCGCATTGGGAAGTTCAGCCTGGGCGGCGGCCTCCGCCTTGGTCACCCGAAGAAGCGGACGAAGAACAGCGTGGCCCTGGCCTACAAACGCGCCGACGAGATGGGTGTGCTCGTGAAGGAAGAGCCCGGCATGGGGTACCACCCGGCCGATAACGCCCCGCTAATCGGCCCCGGGCAGGTTTACGCTACGAGGACCGGCGTGATGTTCCACCCAGCGTGGTGCAGTCAGGTGGGGGAGCTGTGGGACTCAAACTCAAACCCAAGACGAATCCTGGTCGTCAACGAGGCTAGCGTAGGCACGCGGCGAAGGTGCGGCGCGTGCGACAAACAGCCGCTCATGTCTTCTTCGATTCAGAGTCAGGAGCAGTCCACGGACGCAAGCTCTTCAACGGTCTCCGCGAAGGTCCCGAAAACTTCACCGGAACCTGTCATTTCTTGACCCATGCTTCGAACGTCACTCCGGTTGGATTGCTCTTGGTGCGGCACATGACATCGGCCTGACCCTCCTGCCGCTCCACCGGCCGCAGTAAGTTTCACTGAGTCAACGCGGCGTGCGAGGATGTCGCCAGACCCCCACCGATCGGAGCGGGGCGAACCAAAGTATGTGGAGGACATGTGCGCGCGATTGTCATGGACCGGATCGCTGGGCCGCTGGCGGTTCAAGAAGTTGAAGAACCAAAAGTGCCGGTAGGTGGCGTGGTGATCACCGTCGCCGCCACCGGGCTGTGCCGCAGCGATTGGCACGCCTGGGCCGGTCATGACGAGATCGCACTGCCCCACGTCCCTGGCCACGAGTTCGCCGGCGTCGTCGCCGCTGTCGGTCCCGGTGTGACGCGGTGGGCTGTCGGCGACCGCGTGACAGCGCCCTTTGTCGAGGGTTGCGGGGCCTGCGAGTGGTGCCTCTCCGGCAACGCGCAGGTCTGCCCGGAGCAGCAACAGCCAGGCTTCACCCACTGGGGTTCCTTTGCCGAACAAGTCATGATCCACGCCGCGGACACCAATCTCGTGGCAATCCCCGAAGGCGTCAGCTTCGAGGCAGCGGCCAGCCTGGGCTGCCGTTTCGCGACCGCCTACCGTGCACTCACCGGACGGGCCCGCCTCGTCGCCGAAGAATGGGTCACCATCGTGGGGGCAGGCGGTGTGGGGCTCAGTGCCGTCATGATCGCCAAGGCGCTCGGCGGCAAGGTCATCGCCATCGACCGGAACACAGGCGCCCTCGATGCGGCGGCTTCCCTCGGCGCCGACCACGTCCTGGTCGCGGACGGCTCAGACATCCCGGCACAGGTCCACGCGATCGCGGGAGGAAGCCATGTTTCCATCGACGCCGTCGGCAGCGAGCAGACTTGCGCCGACGCGCTCCTGAGCCTTCGCCGCCGCGGCCGGCACGTCCAGGTCGGCCTACTACCGCCCGTTGAGGGTCACCCCCGCGTGCCCATGGCCCGCGTGATCGCATGGGAACTGGACGTGTTCGGAAGCCACGGAATGCCCGTGGCAGACTACCAAGGGATGCTGGCCCTGATCGAATCAGGGGCACTTGAACCTCAGAAGCTCATCGAGCGCATCATCGGCCTGGACGAGGCGGCTGACATGCTGCCACGCCTTGACACCGCGAACGTCGCGGGCATGACCATGATCGATCCGACACGCTGATACTTCGGACGACGAAAGATCGCTATTCTGCTGGCCAGACCTGCACCAGATAGTGCTCGGCGACCTCTGTGGCGACCAGGTGCCTCATCCGGCCGAAATCTGGCCAGCATTCCGCGCCACGCCCAATACCTGCCCACAACTGGACCAAGACCGGTCAAGATTGACCTCATTTCGTCCAGCAAAAACAGCGCTGACCGACAACGGGCCAGTTTGGGCGGAAGGTGACCAGCGATAGCCCAGAAACAGCCCGCAGCGGGACAGTCCGGCTTTCCGCTGCGTTGATGGCTAGTTTCGCTGCTGCAGAGGTGCTGAGAGCGCCCAGCCAGCCCACTCGCTTCCTATCACTGGACATCAGTGACCAGTATCCGGCCACAAGTGGCCAAGCCATTGCAGCCTTCGGGCTGCAATTTTTTTCTCCCACGCACTCTGGCGAGTGCATGCAGAAGCGGATGCGCGGTGCTAAAAGGAGCGAGGGGCGGGGGCGGTTGGCGATGCACTGGCCGCATTGCCCACTGCTCGCCAGGTGCTTCAGGAGTCCGGTTGCCTCGAGCTAACAAGGATCCCCCAAAGCAGATCCGGATCTCCTTGTTAGCTCGTGACAACCGTGTGTCAGAGAGTAATACGGAACGGCCCGACGCCGAATCCGCTCACCACGCGCGCGCCGGGAACCACGACGTCGGACTCGGTCCGGACCTTCAGGCCGGACCGGCGCTGCAGTTCCCAGGTGAGAATGCCCTGGGCCACCCTGCGGTACGTGGCGAGGCCCTCACCGAGGTACGCCTGCGTCACCAGGCACGGGAAACCCTTCGGCGGGGGTCCGTCCTCTGTGGAACCGATGCCCGGATAGTTGAGTTCACCTCGAGCCAGACGCTTTTCAGTCATTGCCCACCAGCCGGGCCCAACCGAGTTGTTCCCGCTGTTTGCGGCTCAGTGAAGCGACCACGAGGTCATAGGAATCCTCCACCATGTCGCGGATCATGGAATCAGGCAGGGAACCGTCGAGCCGGACGCCGTTCCAGTGTGTCTTGTTCATGTGCCACGCGCCGGTGATTTCGGGATGCGCCGCCCGGAGCTGCTCGGCCAGCGCGGGCTCGCACTTGAGGCTCACCGACCAGTCGGCCAGATCCATCGTGGACGCCGCGAACATTTTGGCCTCCTGCCGGGCGCCTCCGGATACTGCCGCCCGGACTTTGAAGACGGATGTTTCCGGGCCGAAGGGAAAGTCCTCGAAGGCACCGGGAAACGACAGGCAGATTTCCCTCAATTCAGCTGGATCCATGCAGCGAGCCTACAAAGCCTTCTTCCACGGTGCTAGTCTGCGAGCATGTCACCTGTTCAGGAGACCATACCCGTGCTGGACCTGGGCGCCGCACGTCAGGCCGATGGGTCATTCAGTCCGGAATTCATTGAGCAGCTCCGCGATGCCACGCACCGGGTTGGCTTCTTCCAAGTCACCGGCTACGGGGGCGCTCCTGGCCAGGCAGAGGATCTGCTGGCAATCATCAAGCGCTTCTTTGATCTGCCCCTCGAGGAGCGGATGAAGCTGGATAACCGGCTCTCGCCGCATTTCCGCGGCTATACCCGGATGGGGACGGAAATCACGCAGGGAAGGGCGGACGCACGGGAGCAGATCGACTACTCCCCTGACCGCGAACCCGTCACGGATTATCCCCCTGAGCAGCCGTACTGGCTCCTCCAGGGCCCCAACATGTGGCCGGATGAAGCGCTGCCCGAGCTGGAGCCGGCGGCGATGGGCTGGGCGGAGCTGATGTCCAAGGTGGGGAATGAACTATTGCGGGCGATCGCCGTCTCCCTCGAGCTGCCGGAGGACTACTTTGACGAACCCTTCCGGGATACACCGGCGTGGATGGGCAAGCTGGTGCACTACGTCGGCGGGGTGGTGGAAGCGGCAGGCGATCAGGGTGTCGGATCGCACGCGGACTACGGCTTTGTCACCCTCCTGCTTCAGGATGATGTGGGCGGACTGGAAGTACTTCCGCCCGGAGCCAGCGAATGGGTTCCCGTGGAACCCCTTCCCGGAGCTCTTGTGGTGAACCTTGGCGAAATGCTGGAAGTGGCCACCGAGGGCTACCTGGCCGCCACCATCCACCGGGTGCAGGCACCGCCCCCAGGTGTGGATCGTTACTCTGTACCGTTCTTCTGGTCGCCACGGCTGGACGCGGTGATCGATCCGGTACCCCTTCCACCGAAGCTGAAGGCAGAGGCCCGCGGGATTTCCGATGACCCCGCCAACCCGATGCTCGCCTCCTTTGGCCTGAACATGCTCAAGGGGCGGATGCGCGCCCATCCTGATGTGACCGAGCGCCACTACCCGGAGTTTATGAAGGCCTGATCACAGCACCAGTTGCCAGCTTAGAGCCCGAAGTGCCAGCCTTCGCGGGCAGGACAGGAGTTCACCACGACGTCCAGCCCGGCGGCCTTGGCACGCTCTACGGCGGCGTCGTCGAAAACACCCAGCTGAAGCCAAACCGCCTTGGCTCCCACCGCGATTGCCTGATCGATGACAGGTCCCACCTTCTGGGAGTTCACAAAGCACTCCACGACGTCGATCGGGTGCTTTTCCTGCGGAATCTCGGCCAGCGACCGGTACCCCTTTTCCCCATGGACGTCGTCCCCATGCAGGTTAACCGGGATGATCTCCATCCCCATGCGGTCGCGGACATACAGGGCCACGTCATAGGCCGACCGCCACTGGTTGGTGCTGAGACCGACGATGGCCCATGTCCCTTTGGTTCGCATGAGGCGTTCGATGACTGCTGGATCGTTAACGTGTGCCATGCATCTAGCCTACGCCTGCGGCGTTTCGTCCGGTTTACCGAACAAATGAATGAATGGCTGCGGCACCGGGAAAGTGAAAGTGCCGGGCTGGAAACTGATGGGGGACACCTTCCAGCCCGGCTCTTTCATAGAGGTAATCGTCGGGAACGCTCGCCAGGTTACTCGGATCTCAAAAAAAGATTGAAAAGTTTTTCCATCGTGGCTTTACGGCTTAGCCGGGGTCGGGTGCTCGATGGGCGCCGGCTGGGTGGGGACCGCTGTCCGCGGGTCTGACGGCAGCTTCGGGCTCGTGCCAGGGACGTCCGGCAACTGCGACGAGACCGCTCGGCCTTTGGTCCGTGTGTCACCCGGAAGGGTTATTCCGTTGCCGGGGGCGCGCGGGGTCACACGGGCGGTCTGGCCTGGTGACGCCTCGGTGGGCGACGCGGCCCCCGTCGTCGAGGGAGCAGGCGAGGGCATCGGCAGGACCGGCACATCCGCTGGTGAAGGACTCACAACGTCAGCCTTCTTGGGAGCGGTGGCGTCATCAGCGGCCGGGAAAAACTGCACCACGGTGTGGCCCACACTACGGCGGAAATCTTCGCTGGAGGCGGCAACGGCGCCGGCACCGAGGCCCATCGCTCCAACCACGGCGGCGCCGACGACAACGCCCATCCTGCGCTGCCTCCTGCGGCAGGCTGGTTCAAGGCTGGACACCCCCGGCGTTAGCAGGGCCCTGAGGTCCGCTCGGGGTTCCGGCGGTCCCTCCAGCGCGAGTGCACGCAGGTCTTCCAGCGTACTGCGGAGATCAGCGTCCTCTTCGAAGCCGGAATCGCGGAGAATCGCCTGGATCTCGCCGTCTTCCCGGCCCGTCGGCGTGGCACTCATGATGGCGTGTGGTCCTTATCCTTGACGAGTTCGCGCAAGGCGATGAGCCCGCGCCGCTGAAGCTGTTTGACGGCGCCCGGGGTCTTGTTCATGATGCCGGCCACCTGTTCGACGGAGAGGTCCGCGACGATCCGCAGGATCAGGACCTCCCGTTGCTCGTCGTTGAGCATGGAGAGGGTGGACGAGATGCCACCCAGCGAGCCGAGGACGTCGTCCTCGGCAGAGTTCGAAAACCGCCTGTCCTGCAACGGGTCGTATTCCGTCAGCTGCGGAGTTCTGGCGGACCGGCGGCGGTAGTCCACGAGCCGGGCATGTGCAATGGAGAAAAGGAAGGTCCGGAGGCCAGCGTGGCCGCCTTTGATACCCGTCAGTTTTGGAAGGACATCCACGAACACGTCTTGTGTCAACGCTTCGGGATCATCCACGCCGCGGGCCCGGAAATAGCCGAGCACAGCGGGCGACATGGTGCTGTAGACGGCGCTGAAGCCGGAAGGTTCGCCGGCAAGGGCTGCCGACAATTCGTCATCGGTCAGCTGAGCTGCCAAGGAGCTGTCCTTCCCTTGCTGCTGGTGTGCGGCGGTAGTAAGCCTAGCCGCCGCACACCGTAAGCCCCTAGTCGGGAAGTCCCTTGTTACTTGCCGGACTTCGGCAGGTCCGCAGAAGCGTCTGCCTCAGCGCGGACCTCGGCATCGGCAGACACCGACGGCGCGGCCGGCTTGCCAACCTGCTCCGAAACATCCGGGACAGCCGGGGTGGCAGGGGTAGCCGGAACGCCTGCACCACCGGGAACGGCGGGGGTAGCGGGGATCGCTGCCTTCAGCTCGGCCTTGGCGTTGCTGTCAGCGCCTGAAGCGTCAAGCTTGGCCTCAGCGGAGTCGTCGTCCGTCGCAGCGTCAGCGTCAGCGTCAGACTTGACGGACGGGGACGCCGGAACTGCGGGCACAGCCGGGGCCTCGGAAGTAGCGGGAACGGCGGGCGTAGCGGGGGTCACCTCTGCATGCTGTGAGCTGGCAACCTGGGCTGCATTCGCCAGCCCGATGCTGGAGAAACCTCCGACAGCGATGATGGCGGCGCCGACAGCAATCTTGGTGGTCTTGCTAACACTCTTCATAAGAAAAAAACATCCTTTGGTTGGTTGAAGGCCGGGGCGGAAGCCGATGGGGGCGGCGACCGTCCCGGCGCTTACACCTACGTAATCGCGGCAGGAGGACCGTTGGTTACGCGCACCCGGAGATTCATTTGACCAGGGAGAACGTATGGCAGCGGCGGGCCACCTGATAAAGGTGGCCCGCCGCCGTCGTACTTCTATGGAAAGAGCGTGGTGTCAGTCGTTGATGAGGTCGTTGACCACGATGGTCTGGTCCCGGTCCGGGCCCACGCCGATTGCCGAGAAGCGTGTGCCGGACAGCTTCTCCAGGGCCAGCACGTAGTTCCGGGCATTCTCCGGCAGGTCCGCGATCGTGCGGGCGCCGGTGATGTCCTCGGTCCAACCTTCGAAGTACTCGAAGATGGGCTTGGCGTGGTGGAACTCGGTCTGGGTCATGGGCATTTCATCGTGCCGGACGCCGTCGACGTCATAGGCCACGCAGACCGGGATCTGTTCGATGCCCGTGAGGACGTCCAGCTTCGTGACGAAGTAGTCCGTGAACCCGTTGACGCGGGAGGCGTGGCGGGCCAGGACGGCGTCGTACCAGCCGCAGCGGCGCGGACGGCCCGTGTTGACGCCGAACTCGCCGCCGGTCTTCTGCAGGTACACGCCCATCTCATCGAACAGCTCCGTGGGGAACGGGCCGGCGCCGACGCGCGTGGTGTAGGCCTTGATGATGCCGATGGAACGCGAAATGCGGGTGGGCCCGATGCCCGACCCCACCGAGGCGCCGCCGGCCGTCGGGTTGGAGGACGTGACAAACGGGTAGGTGCCGTGGTCCACATCCAGGAATGTGGCCTGACCGCCCTCCATGAGCACCACCTTGCCTTCGTCGAGGGCGGTGTTCAGTACGAGGGTGCTGTCGATGACCAAGGGGCGCAGCCGCTCCGCGAAGGAGAGGAAGTAGGTCACGATCTCCTCCACGATGATGCTGCGGCGGTTGTAGACCTTGACCAGGAGTTCGTTCTTCTGGCGCAGCGAGCCTTCGACCTTCTGGCGCAGGATGGACTCGTCGAAGACGTCCTGGACGCGGATGCCGAGGCGGGCCACCTTGTCCATGTAGGCCGGGCCGATCCCGCGGCCCGTGGTGCCGATGGCGCGGCTGCCGAGGAAACGTTCCGTGACCTTGTCCAGCACCTGGTGGTAGGGAGCCACGAGGTGGGCGTTGGCGGAGACGCGCAGCTTAGAGGTGTCGGCGCCGCGGGCTTCGAGGCCATCGATCTCCTGGAACAGAGCCTCGAGGTTCACCACGCAGCCGTTGCCGATGATCGGAACCGCGTTCGGGCTCAGGATGCCGGCAGGAAGGAGCTTGAGCTCATACTTCTCACCGCCCACGACGACGGTGTGCCCGGCGTTGTTTCCGCCGTTCGGCTTAACCACGTAGTCGACTCGGCCGCCGAGCAGGTCAGTGGCCTTACCTTTGCCTTCGTCGCCCCACTGGGCTCCGACGATCACGATTGCTGGCATGGGATCCTCCCCCATTCGTTCGGGCCGCCCAGTGCCGACCCACCAAGTGGATCCGCCACAGCACAGCGCCGTTCATGAGAATGCCCCGAAGTTCATCGCCCGCACGCATGGCGTTGGCCATTGAGCGAAGACGCAAGAGTTCCGGGGCTCTTACGACCCAAGTTTAGCCGATATGCCGCTGAACTCTTGCTTTCAGGCCTCGGGGCGCCGGGGCGGAACCGGCATTTCGTGTGGCTTGCTAAACTGATAAGGATCGACCAGGAATCGATCCACACCACATTTCAAACCATCCCGGACTTGGCGCGCCCGCTTTCCGGTATGGCAGCGTGACCGATCCCCGCAGGAGACACAGCACTTACATGACAGCCATGGCTACTGAATCTTTCCGTGAACAACTCCTGAGCCGCCGTTACGAACCTAATGTCGCAGCTGTTAATGAGCTGTGCGACTCCCTGCAGGGACTTAAGCCTGGTACCCAGGTGCCTTATGTCGACCCCATGCACGATGTCGACGAATGCCGCATCATCAGCCTCTACTCCAACATCGGCGCTGCCTCGCCCTCCGGCTTCATCACGCCGGGGGACGACGAGGCCGCAACGCGCATGCTCGGTGTGCAGTGGAAGCTGGGGCTCCGGCCCGAGTTCATCATGCCGTGGAACGTGCACCCGTGGCACGTTCCGGGCGAGCCGAACGGCAAGTTCACGCCGGACCAGATTTCGGCCGGCTTGAAGCCGTTGCTGAAGTTCCTGGCGCTCGTGCCCCGCGCGTCCGTGATCGTGGCCCACGGCACCGAAGCCAACCGGCTTGCCGGACTCCTGCTTAAGACCGAGGTACCGCTGCTCTGGCGCCGCGGCCTGAAGACCTACAAGGTCCGCTCGCTCAGCGGCCGGGCGTTCGCCGGCACACCGGCCCGCCAGCAGCAGTACCTCGACGAAATGCATGTTGTGTACGCGGACGCCATGGCACGCACCGGCTTGGCAAAAGCCGCCAGCTGAGTCCCCGCTCATTGAGCTTGTCGAAATCAAGGGTCTCGACAGGCTCGACCAGCTGAACGAACGACGGCGGGCGGTCACCTTTCAAAAAAAGGTGGCCGCCCGCCGTCGCACTTAAATCAGTTGAGGTTTTCACCCTCGATGGCTGCCTTGGCCGAAGGGTCCGAGTCGTTGAGGAACTTCTCGATCCGCTCCGGCTCCTCAGCCTCGTTGATCGCTGCGGAGGCGCGCCCCAGCCAATACAGTGCGCGCAGGAACCCGCGGTTGGGCTCGTGCTCCCACGGGATGGGCCCGACGCCGCGCCAGCCGTTCCGGCGGAGCGAGTCCAGGCCGCGGTGGTAGCCCACACGGGCGTAGGCGTAGGAGTCGATGGTGCGGCCCTCAGTCCACGCTTCCTTGGCCAGCACGGCCCAGAGCAACGAAGACGTCGGGTGCTTTTCCACGAGGTCCAGTGCCTCCTGGCCCGCGTCCAGCTGTTCGTAGACCTCGGTCTCGGCAGGCAGGAGCGTGGGCTCAGGACCCATCAGGTTCTTGCGGAACTCGTCGGACATTCTTAGAAGGTCTTGCCGGTGGAGCCGAGCTGCTGGGCAGCTTCAACAACACGGGCGGCCAGGCCGGCTTCGGCTGAGGCGCCCCAGACGCGGGGGTCGTAGAGCTTCTTGTTGCCGACCTCGCCGTCAACCTTGAGCACGCCGTCGTAGTTGCGGAACATGTGGTCCGCCACGGGACGCGTGTAGGCGTACTGGGTGTCGGTGTCGATGTTCATCTTGATCACACCGTAGGAAACAGCGTCCGCGATTTCCTGATCGGAGGAGCCCGAGCCGCCGTGGAACACGAGGTCGAACGGGTTGTCCTTGCCGATCTTGGCGCCGACCTGGGCCTGGATGTCCTTGAGGATTTCCGGGCGCAGCTTCACACCGCCGGGCTTGTACACACCGTGCACGTTGCCGAAGGTCAGGGCGGTGATGTAGCGGCCGTTTTCGCCGGCGCCGAGGGCTTCGATGGTGGCCAGGGCGTCCTCGACGGTGGTGTACAGCTTCTCGTTGATCTCGTGCTCCACGCCGTCTTCCTCGCCACCCACGGTACCGATTTCAACCTCGAGGATGATCTTGGCGGCGGAAGCCCGCGCCAGCAGATCGCGCCCGATGCGCAGGTTCTCGTCCAGGGTCTCGGCGGAGCCGTCCCACATGTGCGAGTTGAAGATGGGGTCCTTGCCGGCCTTGACGGCTTCCTCGGACGCGGCCAGCAGCGGCAGGACGAAGCCGTCCAGCTTGTCCTTGGGGCAGTGGTCCGTGTGCAGGGCGATGTTGACGTTGTAGTTCTTGGCCACTTCGCGGGCAAACGCGGCGAAGCCCAGCGAACCGGCAACCATGTCCTTGGTGGAGGCGCCGGACCAGTATGCGGCACCGCCGGTGGACACCTGGACGATGCCGTCGGACTCAGCCTCGGCGAAGCCGCGGAGGGCCGCGTTCAGGGTCTGGGAAGAGGTGACGTTGACCGCCGGGAATGCGAAGCCGCCCTGTTTTGCGCGGTCGATCATGTCGGCGTAGATCTCTGGGGTTGCAATGGGCATGCTGACTCCTAAAGTGAATTTCGTCTGCGGGTTGGGTTGACCCTGGAGTAAACCTCGTCGGCTACGAACCATCCTAGTCATTTCTTGGCACGGGCCGTTGTTCGGGTCACTCAGGCGGGTAATAGTTGCTGCATTCACACACCATCCTGGCGGAGCTGGACGTGCTGGCCGAACACGTGCCGGCGCACCCAAGCGTGCATGGCAATCGCCGCCGCCGAGCCCGCGTTGATGGAGCGCGTGGATCCGAACTGTTCAATCGAAAGGGTGGCCTCCGCGGCCTCGTGCACTTCGGGGGTCAGGCCAGGGCCCTCCTGGCCGAAGACGAGGACGCAATTGCGGGGCAGTTCGTAGGTTTCCAGCGGCACGGAGTCCGGGAAAATGTCGATGCCGATGATCGCCAGCCCCTCCCCCCGGGCCCAGGCCACGAACTCGTCCACGGTGGGGTGGTAGCGGACGTGCTGGTAGCGGTCGGTGACCATGGCGCCTCGGCGGTTCCACCGCCGTCGGCCGATGATGTGGACCTCCTTGGCGAGGAACGCATTCGCGGTGCGCACGACGGTCCCGATGTTGAGGTCATGCTGCCAGTTCTCAATGGCCACATGGAATTCGTGGCGTTTGGAATCCAGGTCCGCCACGATCGCGTCATGTTTCCAGTAGCGGTACTTGTCCACCACATTGCGGCGGTCCCCGTCCGCCAGGAGGTCAGGGTCCCAGTGGTCGCCCTCCGGCCACTCGCCTTCCCACGGCCCGACGCCGACCTCCGCCTTGGGCTCCTGGGTTTCCTCTGCGGTGGATTGGGGGTCTGCTGGGGTCCCGGGCGTCTGAGTCACCCCTCAACACTAGACTGGGCTCCAGAAGCATTCATCACCGGCGGAGGAACGACATGGCAAAAGCGGACCAGGTAAAGGAATCGGCAGCGGTCTACCGGAGCGGCCAGGAAATCGAGTGCTGGCTGACCGACATGGACGGCGTCCTGGTGCATGAGAACCACGCTGTCCCCGGCGCCGCTGAGCTGATCCAGCGGTGGGTGGACACATCCAGGCGCTTCCTGGTGCTGACCAACAACTCCATCTTCACGCCCCGGGACCTGGCCGCCAGGCTGCGCGCCTCGGGCCTCGAGATCCCGGAAGAAAACATCTGGACGTCGGCGCTGGCCACGGCACAGTTCCTCAAGGACCAGGTGCACGGCTCCGACTCCGGCAACCGCGCCTACACGATCGGCGAAGCAGGACTCACGACGGCGCTACACGAGGCAGGCTTCATCCTCACCGACCAGAACCCGGACTTTGTGGTGCTCGGCGAAACCCGTACCTACTCCTTCGAGGCGATCACCATGGCGATCCGCCTGATCCTGGCCGGGGCGCGCTTCATCGCCACCAACCCGGATGCCACGGGTCCGTCCAAGGATGGACCCATGCCGGCCACGGGAGCCATCGCCGCGTTGATCACGAAAGCCACCGGCCGGGAGCCGTACATTGTGGGCAAGCCGAACCCGATGATGTTCCGCTCCGCCATGAATCAGATCGACGCCCATTCGGAGACCACCGCCATGATCGGTGATCGGATGGACACAGACATCATTGCGGGCATGGAAGCCGGCCTGCACACGGTGCTGGTGCTCAGCGGCATCACTCAGCGCCACGAAATCGCTTCCTACCCCTTCCGGCCCAACCAGGTCCTGGATTCCGTCGCGGACCTCAAGAGCCAGATCTGACGCCCGGCTAGTACGGAGTCATCTTCCCGCCGCCCCCGGGCAGCGGGAAGATTTCATCCTGCAGCCTGGCCAGGATGGGCCGGTAGACGAACGGGTTCCAGCCCGGGCTGGCGTGCGCGGGAAGGGCACCTTCCGTCTTGAGGTCCGACGAGGCCATGTTCGCAGCGAACGTCCGTGCCCAGGACTGGTGTGCCGTCTCGTAATTGACGGTCTGGTCCCTGGGATTCCCGATATAGGCCATGCGGGCATCCCCGATCCGGCCGGCGAACCGCGTGGCGTCGAAGTGGTAAATGTAGGCGGACTCTGACTGGATGAGGATGCTGGACGGCGCGATGGGAGTCAGCTGTTCAAGCGTCTGGTCCAGGATCTGCCGCCAGGTGCGCTCGTTTTTGTGCACCACCCGCTCCCCCAGTTCGTAGCCTCCCCGCAGGACCGACGGCACCCGGAACCCGCGCTCGTAAAGGAACACCACCCCGTCGAACCAGCTCTGGTCCAGGACGTCGAATTTGCTGTACGGGCTGGAGTCCAGCACGATGAACTCCACCTCGACGCCGTGCAGTTCGAGAAGCCGGGCTGCCACCTGTGTTGCCACCATGCCGCCGAAACTGTGGCCGTAGAAGTAGAGTGTGGTCAGGTTCCTGGCACGGACATGTTCGATCACCGCGATGACCAGTTGGTCGATGTCCAGCCCCAGGTTCGAGTAGCCGACCGCCGCCAGCTGGCCGCGCTCCCGGAGGGTTCCGCGCAGCGAGTTCAGAATCCACTGGGCTTCTTCCCAGCTGGTCTTGTAGCCCGGGAACAGAAACCAACTGGCATTCGGGAAGTAGCGCTGGGCAAAATCGTCCTCAACCGCCAGGATCTTGTGGACCCGGCGCTCGGCCTGGATCTGCTGCGTCAGCAGCATGTCGGTGGCCAGGACCGAAGCCGACCCGGCACCGGTGAGGAAGGCCCGCCGGGAGAACTGCTTCAGCTCGGAGGCGTGCCGGAGTAGCCGGGTCGCTTCCGTACCCGGCCGCTGCTCCGGACCTGCGGATCCTTCATACGGCACTCATCTACCCTAGGCACAGTTCCTCGGCCTGGGGCAATTCCTTGATGCCGCGGTGCGGTCAGCTGCCCGCGGCGTGCTTCGCCGTTGTTCCGGAGACCTCACGCCGGTCAAGCTCCCCGCAGATGGCATCGTATTGGGCTAGCAGTTCGGTGCCGAAGTGGCCGGCGGGGTCGTCCAGCAGTTCGAAGAGGGAGTTGCTGGCCGCGAGCAGCTCCTCGGAGGAGTAGTTGGACAGCGGGCGGACCCCTGCAGTTCCGAGGGCTGCGGTCAGCTGCGCGGGATACAGGAGCGCAGTGAAGTCTGGGCAGGAATCCTGGGTGAGGCTCCCGCGGCTATCGATCTGGAGGCCGCCGACGGAGTCGTCGATATTAACGGGGAAGTCGAGCTGGTTGTCCATAGGTACTCCAAAAAAGGGTGTCTATGGCCGACGGCTCAACCTTGGCCAGCGTAGCCCGCGCCAGCCATCCACACAAGCGCGGGACGGATCACCCGGCTTGGCTTTGGCCCTGTCTGCGGTCTTGCACTGGCCCCGGCTCTTCGAAGTGGGTCCGGGTGCCAGTGCCGCCCACCGAATCCACCAGCGACTTGGCGATGTCCCTTAGCTTGATGTTGCTGTTGCTGGACGCGTCCCTGAGAATCCGGACGGCAGCCTCCTGGCCGCACCGGTTCTGTGCCATGACAATTCCCACGGCAATATCGATGATGGTCCGTGATTCCAGCGTGGCGCGAAGGTTGGTGGCGCTGTCCGTGTGCAGGGAAAACCTGACGGCCAGACGCAGGGCCTGCGAGATTTCCCGCGTATAGCCCCTCGCGCGTGCCGCCGCCTTTTCATCGAACTTGTACGGGACATCCGAATAGAGGTTCAGCGCGGCCTTCGCATCACCCTGCAGGTTGAACGGCAGCGACAGCACCGACCGCAGTCCGTGTGCGGCGACGGCGTCGGCGTAATCGGGGCCCCAGCGGTCCTCTTCGAAGAGGTCCGGAACATGGATCTCGCGTTCCTCTTCCGCGGCGGTGAGGCAGGGCCCCTGGGACAGCGAGTACTGGATTTCATCGACTTCACGGGCCGAGTCGCTGCTCCACCCGATGGTGGCGGCCTTGCGGTCCCGCAGGAGCGTTATCCCGCACAGGGCATCGTCGCCGTCGCCTGCCACCTGGTGGGCGGAGTACCGGGCGAGCTCGTTAAGGAAGGCCTCAAAGTCCGCACTCTCCAGAATGAGGTTCTGGATCTGTTCAGCGCTGTTGAGGGCTCGACCGGTGCTGGTCATGGCTGGATCAGGCGTCGGCATGGGCGGGTGCTCCAAATGGGGAAACGGATGCGGGGTACGGAAATACTAGGTCACCCGGCAATCGCCGTCCACAAGAGCACCTGTTCAGCTCAGGCCGAGCTCGTCCTTTCCGAAGGCGAACAGATACGGAACGCCCGTTTCCGCTTCGATCTTTTCCTTGGCCCCGGTGTCGCGGTCAACGATCACCGCGACGGCCACCACGTTGCCCCCGGCCTTCCGGACACCCTCGACGGCGGTCAGTGCCGAGCCGCCCGTAGTGGAGGTGTCCTCCAGCACCAGGACCTTGCGGCCCTCAACGGACGGGCCCTCGACCTGGCGGCCCATGCCGTAGGACTTCTGTGCCTTGCGGACGACGAACGCGTCGACAGTGCGGCCGGCGTCGCTGGCGGCGTGCATGACGGCCGTTCCGACGGGGTCGGCCCCCATGGTCAGTCCGCCTGCACACTCAAAGTCGATACCGGCGTCGTCAATGAGGGAAAGCATGACTTGGCCGACCAGCCTGGAAGCCTCGTGGTGGAGGGTGATCCGGCGCAGGTCGATGTAGTAATCGGCCTCGGCGCCGCTGGACAGGATGACCTTGCCGCGGACCACGGCGAGTTCCTTGATCAGCTCAAGCAGGCGGGCACGGGCAGCAGCGGCGTCAGGCGTGGGAGTCATGGGTTCCAGTTTAGTGGCTGGCCGGTTTGTGTCAGACCGCCTAGACAGTGGGCCGCCGCGCCTCCCGGCGGGCGAACGCCGGGGCGTGCTCAGGCCTGGGTCCGATGGCAATGAGCCGAGGCAGAACGCGCCGCATGGCCGGGAAATGCCGCCCGACGAACTGCATGAAGGGAGGCGCGCCGGACCGCCTTCCGCTGAACAGGGGGACGAACACGGCCCGGTGCATGCCCCGCTGGACGGTCTGGATGATGACGGTGGGCGGCATCCGGCGTCGCTGGACGGCGGCAAGGTCCTGCACGGTGACATTGCCGTGCAGCAGCGCGGGCGCGAGCCGGGCCGCCGCTGCGACGGCGTCCTGGATGGCGAGGTTGATGCCTACGCCTCCGGCGGGCGACATAGCGTGTGCGGCGTCGCCGATGCACAGCAGTCCGTCCACGTACCAGCGCCGCAGCCTGTCCAGCCGGACGTCCAGCCAATGGAGGTCCTCCAGCGACCGGACAGCGTCGACGCGGTCGGCCAGGTCCGGCCGGAGCGCTGCAATCCGTTCCCGGAACCGTTCCACTCCCTCGCTGCGGATACGCTGGCCTGCGCCCTTGGGGGCGAAGTAGCCCATTTGGTAGTAATCGTCCCGGAACAAGGCGATCACGGCGTCGCCGTCCCCAAACGCGGGAACGATGCCGGCCACCTCACCCTGCTCGGACGCGTAGCGCGGCAGTCGGAACCACCAAGTATCGAAGGGCACCGGGAATTCCTTGGATTTGAGCCCTGCGGCTTGCCGGAGCAGCGAATGCCGGCCGTCGGTCGCCACCACAAGATCTGCCCGGATCGCCCCCTCGGATCCCGCTGTGGTCCGGTAGCGCACGCCGGTGACCCGGCCGCCGTCGTACATCAACGACGTCGCCTTGTGTTCCATCAGGAGCGTGAACGAGGGCTCCTCGGCGGCGGTGCGGGCCAGGAAATTCAGGAAGTCCCACTGCGGCATCATGGCAATGTAGTTGTAGGGCGGCTTCAGGCCGGAAAAATCACCCAGCGTGATCATGCCGCCGCCGGGCGCCGGGAACGCGACGCTCCCCAGCCGGCTCTGCGGGAGCTCCCGGAACTCATCACCCAGTCCAAGTTCGTCGATGAGCCGGATGGTCGAGGCATGGACCGTGTCGCCACGGAAATCGCGCAGGAAGTCGCCGTGCTTTTCAAGGACGGTGACCTTCACTCCGGCCCTCGCCAGCAGGAGGCCCAGCATCATGCCCGCCGGACCGCCGCCAACCACGACGCATCCCGTTGTCTCCATGGAACAACGCTACGCCTGTCCCGGCTCATTCCAACTAAGTAGCAGCTCAGCCCCTGCGGCTGGGCCAATGACAGGCGTGGAACTCCCGTCCCCGGACAGGACACCGACTATCCGTGATGTGGCTGAGTTGGCGGGAGTTGCCACATCCACGGTTTCCAGGGCGTTGTCCAATCCGGACAGGGTCAACCGGATGACGCGCGAGCGGATCCAACAGGTCGCGGCCCAGCTGAAGTACGTTCCGAGTTCGCAGGCGCGGGGCCTGAGCTCCGGCCGGACGCAGGCCATTGCCGTTCTGGTCCCGGACATCACCAACCCGTTCTATTTCGATATCACCCGGGGCACCCAGCACCAGCTGAAGGCAGCTGGCTACACACAGCTGCTCGTGGACACAGAAGAATCGGCAGAGATGGAGGGAGAGGCCCTGCACAAAATGCGGCGCTCGGCCGACGGCTTCATCCTGGCTGCCTCCCGTCTCACGGATGTCCAGCTGGCGGAGTCTGCGGCAGCCCACCCCATCGTGACCATAAACCGGGCCTCCGCGAATGCCCCCACCGTGGTCATTGACACGCCGACCGCCATTGTTCAGTCGCTTGAGCATCTGGCCTCGTTGGGGCATTCGAAGGTTTGCTTCGTCGGGGGGCCGGCGAGCTCGTGGTCGAATGCCAAGCGCTGGAAGTCCTTCGAGGACGAAACCCGGGAACGCGGGATGACCACCTTCCGGGTGGGTCCGTTTGCCCCAAAGACCACCTCCGGGGCCGCGGCCGCGGATGCCGCTGCCCACACGGGCGCCACGGCATGCATAGTCTTTAACGACCTCCTGGCCATCGGCATGCTTCAGCGGTTGCGGGAGCGGGGCGTTCGCGTGCCGGAGGACATGAGCATCCTTGGGTGCGATGACATCTTCGGTGCGGACTTCTGCAATCCGCCGCTCAGCACCATCGCCTCCCCGATCGAGCAGGCAGGACGTGTGGCTGTCTCCATGCTGCTGGCCCAACTCAATCCGCTGCAGGGTGGCCCCACCCGGCGACTTGCCGTTATGCCCACCCACCTCACGATCCGCGGATCCACCGGCCCGGTCCGCGTTCCGTAGCTGATACGCGACGCATTCCGCCCGGCGCGGCAATGTCAGTTGAGTGTTCCCGACCCCGCTGACTAGGCTGGGGCACATGCGCGAACTCCAGGCCAAGATCATCAAGGAAATGGGCGTACAGCCCCGGATCGACCCTGCAGAGGAGGTGCGCAAACGCGTAGATTTCCTGAAGGAGTACCTCAGGGCTACGCGGACCCACGGCTTTGTCCTGGGCATTTCCGGAGGCCTTGACTCATCGCTGGCCGGCCGCCTCGCCCAGCTCGCTGTCGAGGAGCTTCAGGCCGAGGGCACGGACGCCAGCTTTGTGGCACTCCGCCTCCCCTACGGCGTGCAGCACGACGAAGACGACGCCCAGGCCGCCCTGGACTTCATCCGGGCCACCAGGGAATGGACGTTCAACATCTCGGCGGCTGTGGACGGCTTCGAAGACGAGTTCGCAAAGACCGTCGGGGCTGAGATCTCAGACTTCCACAAAGGCAACACCAAGGCACGGACCCGCATGATTGCCCAGTACGCCCTGGCCGGGGAGCACAACTACCTTGTGATCGGCACGGACCACGGCGCCGAGTCCGTGACCGGCTTCTTCACCAAGTATGGCGACGGCGGCGCGGACATCCTTCCGCTCTTCGGCCTGAACAAGCGCCAGAACCGTGCACTGCTCGCCGAACTCGGTGCGCCCGCCCGGGTCTGGGAGAAGATCCCCACGGCCGATCTCCTCGATGACAGGCCGGGCCGCACGGACGAGGACGAACTCGGCGTGAGCTACGACCAGATCGACGACTACCTCGAGGGCCGCGAAATCCCCGAAAGTGCGGCAGCCCTCATCGAGGAAAAGTACCTCCGCACCCGGCACAAGCGCACCGTTCCCGTCACCATCTTCGATACGTGGTGGAAGTAGCGGCGACCGTCGCACTTAGCTGCAGGCCGCCGTCGTGGGCCACATTGAGCGCCCGCCCGGGCATCCGATGCCTTGCGCCCGGCGTGTCCGTGTCGAAATGGCCCGTATAGGCGGCGGGGGCGGGAGGTTCAGCGGGTGCAGACGGCGATGCGCCCGCAGGATTCCTAGGGCAGCAGCACGATCTTGCCCCGGGTGTGGCCTGAGCGGCTGATCTCGAGGGCATCGGCGGCTTCGACCAGCGGCATCCGGTGGGAAATGGTGAAGGTGATCTGGCCTTCGGCAGCCAATGTCGCGACGTCCGCGACGCGCCCCTCCATCTGCCGGACGGCGCTGATCCCGGCTTCCTTTGACTGCTGCCCTGGCACCGTGATGACTGCCCTGCCAAGATCCTCGAGGAGTTCCAGTGTCGCCGCGACCGACTCTTCCGTGCCCGCTGTGTCGAAGACGGCCGTCACCTTGCCCTGGGCCTGCACCCGTTCCACCAGCCCGGCACCATACATGACGGGGAGGGCCCCCAGTTGGCTCAGGAACTCATGGTTTGGCTCGGAGGCCGTGCCAATAACCTGGGCTCCGAAGACCTGGGCGATCTGGACCGCGGCTGATCCCACGCCGCCCGCTGCGCCGTGGATCAGGACGGTGTCCCCCTCGCTGACGTCAAGCTGCTTGAGGGCCGAGTACGCGGTGCCGCCGGCCACCGGAATGCAGGCTGCCTGTTCGAAGTCGACGCCCACCGGCAGGGGTGTCAGTTCCTCCGCCGGCACCAAGGCCTCGGTGCGGTACCCGCCAAGGAAGCCGCTCCAGATGACTTCATCACCTACGGCAAATCCTTCGAAATCCGGACCTACCTCCGTGATCACCCCTGCCGCCTCGCTGCCTGGCACGACCGGAAGGTCGAGCGGAACCCACTGTCTCAGGTGTCCGGCCACGAGCTTCCAGTCCATGGGATTGACGCTGACCGCCCGGAATTCCACCCGGACCTGCCCCTCCGCGGCCTCGGGCAGTTCTTGCGTTCCCACCTTCAGGACCTGCGGGCTGCCGTATTCCTCGAAGTAGATCCTGGTGCTCATGGCCATGGCTCCTTGGATTGTGTCCGGCGGTTTACTGCAAGAGTAGGCAGGGGCCCTGTGGACCACAACAGCCAGGCACGTTTATGCGGCACCCAGCTGCAGGGTGATGCGGTGGGCCTCCTCCATCAGGAGCCTGCCCAGGAACTCCTGCCGGTCTTCGCGGAAGCGCGGCTCAATGCCAGTCAGGGACAAAGCCCAGGCCGGGCGTCCGGCCGGATCGAACACTGCAGCCCCCATCCCCCAGCTGCCTTCCAGCACCAGCCCGGGATTGACCGAGTACCCCGTCTCACGGGTCCGTTGCAGGTTGGCCCGGACCACGGCTTCAGTATGGCCCTGCGCAAACGTGCCGGCGTGGGCTGGCCAGTCGGCCAGGATCTGCTCCTGTTCAGCCTCCGGCAGGAACGCCATGATGGCGGTGCCGGCCGAGGCTACGCCCAGCGGAAACCTGACGCCCTCATGCAGCACGAACGAGCGCACCGGAAAGCTGCCTTCCTCGCGCAGCAGGCAGACGGTCTCGGCTCCCCTGCGGATGGAGAAGAAGGCGCTTTCGCCGGTTTCCTCGGCAAGCCGGCGCAGGCTGGGCCTGGCGATATCCTCCAAAGGGAAGCGCGCCGAGGCCACCGATCCCATCAGCAGAATCTCCGGGCCAAGGACCCACTTGCCGGTCTTGGCGTCATGGTCCAGGAGTCCTTCCGCAGCGAGGGAGGTGAGGAGCCGGTGGACCGTGGGCCGGGTGAGCCCGGATTCACGCACCAGCTCCACGAGGGAACTTCCCTCGGGCCGGCGGCCCACAATGCGTAACAGTCCCGCTACGCGGCTGACCACCTGGGCTCCCTGGACGGGCATCTGGCTCATTTTTCTCCTCAATCATCCATATTGTGGATACTACTAAGCCTACCGTCCACACTGTAAAACCGGCATGATATTGCCCAATAATCGTCATTGACAGCCTTATTCCAGCCCCCGTACGCTCTTACCTCAGCAACTAGGTCCACAAAGTGGATAGCAGACAGCAGACAACCCACAGCTCAACGAGGAGATGCGATGTCCAAACTGAAATCCGGCGCTGCCGACACCCTTCACGGTGTGCTGCAGGACGGCATGACTCTCGCCGTCGGCGGTTTTGGCCTGAGCGGCATCCCTGCCGACCTGATCGAGGCCGTGCGGGATTCCGGCGTGCGCGGCTTGACAGTGGTGTCCAACAACATGGGCGTGGACGGCAAAGGCCTCGGCATCCTGATCGAAGCCGGCCAAGTGCAGAAAGTGATCGCATCCTATGTGGGCGAGAACAAACTGTTCGCCGAGCAGTACCTGGCCGGGCTGCTCGAGGTGGAGTTCACGCCGCAGGGCACCCTCGCCGAACGCCTCCGCGCCGGCGGCGCCGGCATTCCGGCGTTCTACACCAAGACCGGCGTGGGCACACTTGTTGCAGAAGGCAAGCCGCTCGCGGAGTTCGACGGCGAAACGTACGTGCAGGAGCGCGCCATCCGCGCCGACGTCGCGCTCGTCCACGCGCACACCGCAGACACCGACGGCAACCTGATCTACCGCTACACCGCCCGGAACTTCAACCCGGTCGTGGCCACCGCGGGAGCCGTGACCGTCGCCGAGGCAGAGGTGATTGTGGAGCCCGGCATGCTGGACCCCAACCACATCGTCACGCCCGGCGTGTACGTCCAGCACCTTGTCCGGGCCAGCGGCAGGGCCAAGGACATCGAGCAGCGGACCGTCCGACCACGGCCGGAGCCCGTCCCCGCCTAACCATTCCTTCAGCGCGAATCCTTCAGCGCGAACGAACACTTAAGCCCCCACTCGACCACCTAGGAGAACCCCATGGCCTGGACCAGGGATGAAATGGCTGCCATCGCGGCCGAGGAACTGAACGACGGCGACTACGTGAACCTGGGCATCGGCATCCCCACGCTCGTCGCCAACAACCTGCCCGACGGCGTCCGCGTCGTCCTGCAGAGCGAGAACGGACTCCTCGGCATGGGCCCGTTTCCGTTCGAGGGCGAGGAAGACGCCGACCTCATCAACGCCGGCAAACAGACCGTAACGGTCCTCCCCGGCGGCAGCATCTTCGACTCCGCCATCTCCTTCGGCATGATCCGCGGCGGCCACGTGAAGGTTGCCATCCTGGGCGCCATGCAGGTCTCCGGCGCCGGCGACCTCGCCAACTGGACCATCCCCGGCAAGATGGTCAAGGGCATGGGCGGGGCCATGGACCTCGTCGCCGGGACCCCGCGGGTCGTGGTTCTGACCGAGCACAACGCCAAGGACGGCACCGCCAAGATCGTCAAGGAATGCACCCTTCCGCTCACCGGCCTCCGCGTGGTGGATCGGATCATCAGCGACCTCGCGGTTTTTGACCTGGTGAGGCACGAACAAGAAACAGACGGCGGGCGGCAGCTCACACTCACGCGCCTCGCGCCCGGGGTCACCGTGGAGGAGATCCAGGAAAGGACCGAGGCGGAGTTCACCATTGCACTTGGAAACACCACCCCTGCCCTGCAAGGAGCTACAGCATGAGCCTGAAAGAACAGTTCGGCAAAGACGTCCTACTCACCGGGTGGGGCCACAGCCGCTTCGGCAAACTCACCGACGAAACACTTGAATCACTGATCGTCCAGGTCGCCACCGAAGCCATCTCCAACGCCGGCATCGAGCCTGCCCAGATCGACGAAATCTACTTCGGCCAGTTCAACTCCGGCATGATGCCGCTGGCCTTCCCGTCCTCACTGGCCCTGCAGGTCTCACCGGAACTGGCCAACGTGCCCGCCACACGGGTGGAGAACGCGTGCGCCTCGGGATCGGCGGCCTTCCAGCAGGGCACCAAATCGCTGCTGGCGGGGACTGCGAAAACAGTACTCGTGATCGGCGCCGAGAAGATGACGCAGGCCGGAGCCGACGTCGTGGGCGCGGCACTGCTGGGGGCGGACTACGACATGGCCGGCCAGACCTCCACTACAGGCTTCACCGGGCTCTTCGCCGACGTCGCCAGGCACTACGAAAAGCGCTACGGTGCCGCAGTCGGGAACCTCGGCGACGTACTGGGCACCATCGCCGCCAAGAATCACCGCAACGGCGTAGACAATCCCTACGCCCAGCTCCGCAAGGACCTCGGTGAGGAGTTCTGCCGCACGGTCTCGGACAAGAACCCGATGGTGGCCGACCCGCTGCGCCGCACCGACTGCTCCCCCGTGTCCGACGGCGCCGCAGCCGTCGTGCTCTCCAGGTCGCCAGGAGCCGGTGCCGCCGCTCCCGTTCGGCTCGCAGGTTTCGGCCATGCCAATGACTTCTTCCCGGCAGAACGACGCGACCCGACCGCCTTCGCCGCCACCCGGGCTTCCTGGCAGCGTGCCCTGGCTATGGCCGGTGTGGGGCTGGAGGACCTGGACTTCGCCGAAGTCCACGACTGCTTCACCATCGCGGAGCTGCTCATGTACGAGGCCATGGGCCTGACCGAGCCAGGCCAGGGCGCCCGCGCCCTCGAGGAAGGCTGGGTGTTCAAGGACGGCAAGCTGCCTGTCAACGTCTCCGGCGGTCTCAAGGCCAAGGGCCACCCGGTCGGAGCGACAGGCGTTTCCCAGCAAGTCATCGCTGCCATGCAGCTCAGCGGCACCGCGGGCGACATGCAGCTGGCCACCCCCCGGCGCGCTGCGGTTCAGAACATGGGCGGCGTAGGGATTGCCAACTACGTGAGCGTGCTTGAGGCCGTCTAAAGCTCCGACGGCTGCCGAACCAGCCCAGTTTTGATGCGCCCGCCCCACCGGGCAGGCGCATTATCTCAGGCGGCGCGGCCAAAACCGGGCCGGTTCAGCACACCCCGGCCGCCTGTCAGCCGTGGACCCGTATCAGCCGGGCAATTTCGGCAAAGCCGAGCCGCTCCGCGTTGTCCAAGGCCGTCCGGCCTTCTGGATCACGGATGGTGGGGTCGGCGCCGGCAGCCAGAAGCAGCCGGACCACTTCCTGTTGCCTCGGCCCGCCCTTATTAAGGAGGATTGCCTCCTGCATCGCGGTCCAGCCGAGATTGTTCACGTGGTTGACCGGGACGCCGGCCGCGATGAGAATCCGGACAGTCTCCACGTGGCCGTGTTCGCTGGCCGGAATGAGCGCAGTTCCGCCGAAACGGTTGGTGCTGGACACGTCCGCGCGATTGGCCAGGGTCAGCCGAAGCACCTCGTTGAAACCTTCCGCTCCCGCATAGAGGAATGCCGAATCCTGGATGGAGTCCTTGGCGTTGACGTTGCCGCCCGCTTGGATCAGCCGCTTGACCAGCGGCGCATTGTTGGCTTTGGCCGCAAGAATCAGCTGCTGGTCGAGCTCCGCCTGCGCTTCGGGTGACAGGGCTGGCCGGGACGTGGCAGCCGATGCCCGCGTGGATGGCGGCTTTGGCTTCGCCCGCAAGGGCTGGGCGGGTCGCGATGTGCCAGACGCCGAGGGTCCGATGGTGGGCGGGCTGTCCGTTGCCGGGCTGTCCGAGGCGGTGCTGGAAGCCCCAAGGTCAGAACCACGGCCTGAGCCGCCGTCCGGAGAAACGGAGCTGGCACCCGTGCCGCCCGGGCTACAGCCCGCCAGCACCGACACCACCACGGCGGCCACCACAGCCTTCGCGGCGACCATCCGGGCGTGTGCCGGCAGGACTCCTGGCCGGTCGGCAGCCCTGAGGCAAGCCCTGAACCGCGCCCTGAACCGCGCCCTGAACCGCGCCATAAGCCGAGCCTACTCAGCAGCGCCCGAAATGGCAGCGGCACCGGCGGCCGCGCAGGCTTCGTCTAGCTTGCCGTCAGGTGCGCCGCCCACGCCGATCCCGGCCACGGAAACGCCGTTGACCTTGAGCGGGACCCCGCCAGGCAAGAACAGCGTGCCGGGCAGGTCTGCGATGCTGGGGCCGCTGCCTGTGATGCGCTTGGCGAGTTCACTCGTCGGAACCCCGAAGGCGGCAGCGGTGTAGGCCTTCTGCTTCGCGGATTCGATGGTGTGCTCGGCGGCGTTATCTCCTCGGAGGACGGCCTGGACTGTGCCGAAGCGGTCCACCAGGGCCACGCTCACGAACGGCAGCTTGTCCGCCTGGCATTTGGCAAGCGCTGCGCCCACGGCCTTTGCTGAGGCGCCGATGCTGATCCTGTTCTGCGAAAGGACGCTGTCGGCCACCGGCTGAATATCCGCGACCGGTACAACAGCAGGCGCCTCAACCGGGGCGGAGGCCGGCACCGGCGCAGCTGTCCCGGCGTTGGCGGCGGCGGTTGCACCCGCCGTGAGGACGAGTGCTCCGGCTGCGGCGGCGGCAAAAACCTTGTTGGACTTCTTCACGGCAGTTCTCCTGTATGGCGCTGGACCTCAGCCGAAACTCGGCGGCTGAGTCGGGTACGTTTCCATCGTGCCGTCAGTCGGGAAGGCACACATCGGGCCTTCGGCGGGGCCTGGCTCCGCCATAAGGCCAGCCGTATCAGCCAAAAGGCTGAGAGACCAGCAACGGCGCCGGCAATAGCATGGTGGGTAGCACTCCCTCCACCGGAAACCGGATCCCATGCCTACCCCAACCACCGGCCCCGCCCCGGCCACCGCCCCCGAAAATCTGCCAGGCCACGCAGCAACAACAGGCGCCCTCGGCAGGATCGACGCCGCCGTCCACCTTGGATTCGCAGTCCTGTTGGTGGCTTCGGCGGTGCGTTATGTGATGCGCCACAGCCCGGCGGACAATCTCTTCGTCCTGGCTCTGGCAGCAGCCGCCTGCATTCTCTACACCGTCATCGCAGTGCTTGCCCAGCGCCGGCGCCCCTGGGCTGTCTGGATGTTTGTCCTCGTGGGGCTGTGGGCCGTGCTGGTCATCGCTGCGCCGAGTTTCGCCTGGTGTTCCTTCGCGCTCTTCTTTCTCTGCCGCACGGCCTTCACGGGTGCTGTGGGCTATGCTGCGGCGGGCGCGACGACAGCCGCCACCGCCGTCGGCCTGTTCCGGCTCAGCAACGGCACCGACCTTGCCATGCTGCTCGGCCCGCTCGCCGTCGGCGTCATGCTGACGCTGATCTATGACCGCATCGAGCACGACGCCGCGGAGCAGCGCCGCCTCCACGCTGAAGTATCCCTGGCCGAGGGACAGCTGGCGGCCAGCGAGCGCCGGGCGGGCACCATCGCCGAACGGGAGCGCGTGTCCCGCGAAATCCACGACACTGTAACGCAGGGCCTGGCCAGCAGCCTGCTGCTCCTGGAGGCGGCGAACCGCTCGTGGCCGTGCCCCTCATCCCGGGAGGACCTCGACCGGGCCACCGAGCTGCTGCGCGGAAACCTGTCCGAGACGCGCAGCCTCGTCCACGAACTCGCCTCGCCCGGGCTCGACAATTCGCCCCTTCCCACGGCAGTCCTGCAGGCGGCGTCCCAGTACGTCCCCGGGGCCCGGCTCCTGGTCACTGGTGAGCCGCGGCCCGTTCCGGCCGACATCCGCCATGCCCTCTTGCGGGTGGTGCAGAGCGCGGCGGCGAACATCCAACTCCATGCGTCCGCCACGACCGCAACGGTGACGCTCGGTTTCCTCCCGGACGCCATCACCCTGGATATTTACGACGACGGCACGGGCTTTGATCCCGAAGCGGCAGCACCGCCGTCGGACTCGGGGGGATACGGGCTGAGGGCCATGCGGCAGCGGGTGGAGCAGCTGGGCGGCGTATTCTCGGTGGAAAGCGCACCGGGCGATGGGACCATCGTGGCCGCTCAGCTCCCGGTGCAGCGGGCCCGTCAGGAGGATGCATGAGGTCAATCACCGTACTCCTCGTGGACGATCATTTCGTGGTCCGGAGCGGGCTGAAAGCCCTGCTGGGCACCCAGCCGGACATCCAAGTCGTGGCCGAGGCGGCATCGGGCGAAGAAGCCCTGGCGATGGTGGAGGAACATTCCCCTGCCGTGGTGGTGATGGACCTGGCCATGGGCGCCGGGATGGACGGCATCGAGGCCATCCGGAGAATCCGCGAGCGTAACGGCAGGCAAGCGGTCCTCGTGTTCACGACGTACGATTCCGACGCCGACATCGTCCGGGCGGTGGACGCGGGTGCCATGGGCTACCTGCTCAAGGACGCCGCCCCGGAGGAGATCTTCGCCGCAATCCGTGGCGCCGTTCAGGGCAAGAGCGTGATGAGCGCCCCGGTGGCCTCCCGGCTGTTCCAGCAGCTGCGCAACCCCGACGAAGTCCTGACGCCGCGCGAGGCCGAGTTACTGAGCCTCCTGACCGAGGGGCTCAGCAACCGGGAACTCGGCCAGCGGCTCTTCATCTCCGAGGCCACGGTCAAGACACACCTGGCCCACATCTACGCCAAGCTCGGGGTGGAGACCAGGGCGGCGGCAATCGCCACCGCCATCCGTCGGGAGGGCATGCGCTAGGGCCTGCAGCTGCTGGGGCCAAAGCTGCTGGGACCGCGGGACGAATCCGCGCTCCTCCATGCCGGGCTATTGCGGGAGCGCGGACCGCGGTCTACGGTGATCGGCATCATCATCCACCACCGTCAAGGAGTCGTCATGGCCGGGTTTGTTCAGATCATCGAATTCCAGACCTCCCGCATCAAGGAGATTGAAGAACTGGGCCGCCCTTCAAGGACTGAAGGGAGCACGCCGCCGACGTTCCGCCACATCATGGCCACCGCGGACCGGGACCGTCCGGGAACCTACCTCACTATCGTGGAATTCGATTCGTACGACTCGGCCATGGAAAACTCCAGCCGGCCGGAGACGTCCGAATTCGCCGCGAAAATGGCTGCCCTCTGTGATGGGGATCCCGTCTTCCGCAATCTTGATGTGATGTGGGAGGACAAGGGCGAGGACGTCCCTTAGGGCGAGTCGGGGGCGGACGGATCGAGGCGCAGGAAAAGGGCTGGCCGGAGGCACCATCACGAGGCTGCGCAACGGGCCGACCGCCTGCCCGGACCGTGACGGTGCACGGGTGCCGCCGGGACGGTTACTTGGCCGCCCGCGACCTGTACTCGCGCGGAGTTGCTCCGGTTTCGTTGAGGAACTGCCGGTTGAAGTTGGAAAGATTGGAGAAGCCCACCTCGTAGCAGATGGTGGAAATCGCCATATCGCTGCGTTCCAGGAGGCGGCGGGCATGCGCCAGACGGAGCTTCCGGACCAAATCGCTGAAATTCTGTCCGGTTGCCCGCTTAAAGTATTTCGAAAAGGTTGGCTCGGTCATTCCGACCAAAGCGGCGGCCTCAGACATCCTGATAACCCCGGCGTGGTTGGTGAAGACGTATTCGAGCACGATGTCCACGACGGCAGCCGCTTGGCTGTCCAGCTGCGGCCTGAACCATTCATCCGCCAAGTACCGTCGCTCCGGTTCCGGGGCCCGGACGAGGGTTGTGAACAGTCCAATCAGATGATGGAGCCGTTCCAGGCCGTGGGATGCGCCCATGGCCTCAATCGTTTCCGCTGCTCTTGCCGCCGATTGCCCAAGGAACTGGATACCCCTGGCGGACTCCTCAAGTAGCTGCTTCGCCTCGTCCAGTTCCGGAAGCAGCGCAGCACACTGGTGAAACCATTTGCCGTCGAACTGAATAACGGCGTCGCGCCGCTCGATAAGCTCGCCGGGGTCCAGGTCGCTGACCCAGTCGTGAGGCAGCCCCGATCCGATGAGCGCAACATGGCCTGCCTCGAACGTCCCGATATGGTCCCCGACGATGAACTTGCCGGTCCCTTTCCTGATCAGGTGGATCTCATACTCGGGATGGTAGTTCCACCGCGCGATCGCGCTGGGGTAGTCATGTTCATGCCAGCGCACCGAGTGATGAGGATCGGCCGGTATCACTTCACGGTCGGCCCGCATTCCCAAGAGCCGCTCGGCCAGCCGTGCAGTGGCGTCCTGCTTGGAGGCGGCAGCGTCCATGGATACTCCTTAACAGGGCGCAGACAGTTATGAAATCTGGACGGACGGACGGTCCTCTCCCCCAAGGATACCGCTCCTCTTGCCGAAGCCACTGGAAAATTAGTATCAAAACCCAGCAAGCAGCGTGCTAGTTGCGCGGGCTCCTGATCCCTAACGTTGAAGTACAAACACCCCGTGGGACACAAGTCCCACCACTTCCAGTCCCGGACAACGCAGCTGTTGATCCGTGCACTGGCCCCCATGAAGCCAAGAACAAAGGAGTCCTTAATGCGCCCAAAAATACGCGTCGCAGCACTGGCCGCAGGTGCCCTGTGCATCGCCCTTTCCGCCACAGCCTGCTCAGGTGCCGGCGGCGGAAGCGCCGCGGGTGAGCAGAACAGCGTCAATGTCCTGATGGTGAACAACCCGCAGATGGAGGACCTGCAGAGGCTGACGGCGGATAACTTCACTAAGGAAACCGGGATCAAGGTGAACTACACCGTGCTGCCGGAGAACGACGTCCGGGCCAAGATCAGCCAGGAGTTCTCCAGCCAGGCCGGCCAGTACGATGTGGCGTCGCTGTCCAACTACGAGATCCCGTTCTACTCGGAGAACGGCTGGCTGGCGCCGCTCGACAGTGTGGCCAAGGACGCCGAGTTCAACCAGGGGGACATTCTTCCGGCTTACACGGCATCCCTTACGGGCAAGGACGGCAAGCTTTACGGTGAACCGTTCTACGGGGAGTCCTCGTTCCTGATGTACCGGAAGGATATTTTCGAGGCCAAGGGCCTGACGATGCCGGAGAAGCCGACCTGGGACCAGATCGCCGATCTGGCAGCGAAGGCCGACGGCGCGGCGCCGGGAATGAAGGGCATCTGCCTGCGCGGCCAGCCGGGCTGGGGCCAGGTCTTCGCGCCGCTGACCACCGTGGTGAACACCTTCGGCGGCACCTGGTTCGACAAGGACTGGAACGCGAAGGTCAACTCCCCCGAATTCACTGAAGCGACCGAGTTTTACGTGGACCTTGTCCGCAAGCACGGTGAGGCCGGCGCTGCGCAGGCCGGGTTCACCGAGTGCCTGAACAACATGAGCCAGAGCAAGGTTGCCATGTGGTACGACGCCACCTCCGCAGCAGGCGCTTTGGAAGCCGATGCCTCCCCGGTGAAGGGCAAGATCGGCTACGCCCAGGCGCCGGTGAAGAAGACGGATTCTTCGGGCTGGCTGTGGACCTGGTCCTGGGGCGTCCAGGCAGCGTCGAAGAAGCAGGATGCTGCCGGCAAATTCATCGCCTGGGCAAGCTCGAAGAAGTATGAAGAACTCGTGGCGTCCAAGCTGGGCTGGGCGAAGGTTCCGTCCGGGAAGCGCATCTCCACCTATGAGAACGCCGACTTCCAGAAGGCCGCGCCGTTCTTCAAGGCCGAACGCTCTGCCATCGAGAACGCGGATCCGAAGAATCCCGGCGTGCAGGAGCGCCCGGTCGTGGGCATCCAGTTCGTCGGCATTCCCGAGTTCGCTGATCTGGGCACCACTGTCTCCCAGGGTGTCAGCTCCGCCATTGCAGGGCAGGGATCCGTGGCCGATGCGCTGGCCAAGGGCCAGGAAGCCGCTCAGAAAATCGGCGACAAGTACAAGAAGTAACCACCAATCCACCAATGGTCCGGTGGCCCGCCCGATGGCGGGCCACAGCACCGCAGGAGAACATCATGACTACCGCAACAGCGCGCGTCGCCGGTCCCGGACACAGCGCACCCACACCTTCCAAGAACGCCAGATCGCGTGAACGCGCACTGGCCTGGGCACGGCGTGCGCCGCTGCTGCCGGCCCTGATCTTCCTCATCATCGTCACCCAGCTTCCGTTCGTGGTGACCCTGATCATTTCGTTCCTGAACTGGAACAGCCTCCGCCCGGACCAGACCGGGTTCGCCGGCTTCGACAACTACGTTCAGGTCCTCACCAACGCCGACCTGCGCCAGGCCATCTTCACCACCATCGTCCTCACGGTCTCCGTGGTCCTGGCCAGCCTTCTCATCGGCCTGGGACTGGCCCTGCTGCTGGATAAGAAGTTCATCGGCCGCGGCCTGGCCCGCACCCTGCTGATCGCACCGTTCCTCGTGGTCCCGGTCGCCGCCGCCCTGATCTGGAAGCACGCCCTGCTGAACCCCACCTACGGGCTGATCAACGGGATCCTGACCTGGATCTGGTCCCTGTTCGGCAGCGACAGCGCGCCCCAGCCGGACCTCCTCTCCCAGGCGCCCCTGATGGCCGTCATCGTGTCGCTGGTCTGGCAGTGGACGCCGTTCATGATGCTCATCCTGCTCGCCGGCCTGCAGTCACGACCCATGGACACCGTCGAAGCCGCCCAGATGGACGGCGCCAGCCCCTGGGATATATTCACCCACCTCACGCTGCCGCACCTGCGCCAGTACCTGGAACTCGGCGGCCTGCTCGGAGCCATCTACATCGTGCAGAACTTCGACGCCGTCTTCACCCTCACCTCCGGCGGCCTGGGCACGGCCAACCTGCCCTACGCCATCTACCAGACGTTCTACTTCGCCAACGAATACGGCCTGGCCTCCGCCGCCGGCGTCGTGGTGGTCATCGGCACCATCATCGTGGCGACCTTCGCCCTCCGCACCGTTTTCTCGCTCTTCAAGAAGGAGGCAGCACGATGAGCACCCTCACCCCAGCCGCGCCCAAGAACTCCGTCCCCGGCCCGACCGCCCTGAACACCGGACCCCGCCGCCGTGGCTTCGCCTGGTTCGGCTTCAAGATGTCCGGCCGTGGCAAGTCCCGGATGGACCCCACCCGGAACAACACCGCCGCGGGCGCCGCGGCCTGGGCCCTGGCCCTGCTCTTCGCAGCGCCGGTCCTCTGGATGATCCTGACGTCCTTCCACTCCGAGACGGACGCCGCAACGAACCCGCCCTCGGTCGCTGCGAATCTCACCCTGGACGCCTACAAGGAATTCTTCGGGGCCAGCTCCGGGGTCAGCCCGTGGCCGCCGCTGATCAACTCCGCGACCGCCTCGATCCTGTCCACCGTCCTGGTGCTGGCCCTGGCCGTCCCGGCCGCCTATGCGCTGTCGATCCGGCCGGTGAAGAAGTGGACCGACGTGATGTTTTTCTTCCTCTCCACCAAGATGATGCCCGTCGTCGCCGCCGTCCTGCCCCTGTTCCTCTTCGCCAAGACCGCCGGCGCCCTGGACAACATCTGGTTCCTGATCCTGATGTACACCTCCATGAACCTGCCCATTGCCGTCTGGATGATGCGCTCCTTCCTCGCCGAAGTACCGGTGGAAATACTCGAGGCATCACAGATCGACGGCGCCAGCCTGCTCCTGACACTCCGCAAGATCATCGCCCCCGTAGCCATGCCCGGGATCGCCGCCACCGCCCTGATCTGCTTCATCTTCAGCTGGAACGAACTCCTCCTGGCCCGGGTCCTCACCGGCGTCGTCGCCGGCACCGCCCCGGTCTTCCTGACCGGCTTCGTCTCCAGCCAAGGACTGTTCCTGGCCAAGGTCTGCGCCGCCGCCGTCGTGATCTCCCTCCCGGTACTGTTCGCCGGCTTCGCCGCCCAGGACAAACTCGTCCAGGGCCTCTCCCTCGGCGCCGTCAAGTAACGCGGTCAAGTAGCGCCGTCAAATAGCCAACCCCTCAACTCCGACTTCCAGAGGATTACTTCAATGACCACACCCACCGCACAGTCCCCCGCGCTCGGGGCGGAAGTACCGGCCACCATGCGGGCCGCCGTCCTGAAACGCCAGGGCGACATGGCCATGGAAACCCTGGCCATCCCGCAGCCCGGGCCCGACCAGGTCCTGGTGCAGGTCGCCGCCGTCGGCGTCTGCGGCAGCGACGTCCACTACTACGAACACGGCCGGATCGGCGACTACGTCGTGGACCACCCGCTGATCCTCGGCCACGAACTCTCCGGCCGGATCACCGCCGTCGGTACCGCCGTTGACCCCGCCCGCATCGGCCAGCGCGTCGCCGTCGAACCCCAGCGCCCCTGCCGCACCTGCAAACAGTGCAAAGCCGGCCGCTACAACCTCTGCCCCGACATCGAGTTCTACGCCACCCCGCCGATCCACGGCGCCTTCGCCGAATACGTCACCATCCAGGCCGACTTCGCCTACAACATCCCGGACAGCGTCAGCGACGAGGCCGCAGCCCTCATCGAGCCGCTCTCCGTCGGGCTCTGGGCCTGCGAACGCGCCGAAATCAAGCCCGGCAGCCGGGTCCTGATAGCCGGCGCCGGCCCGATCGGGATCATCGCCGCCCAGGCCGCCCGCGCCTTCGGCGCCACCGACATCTACATCACGGACATCGCCCAGGACCGGCTCGCCTTCGCCCTGGAACACGGCGCCACCCACGCGCTCAACCCCAAAACCGACAGCGTGGACGGACTGGACGTGGACGCCTTCATCGACGCCTCCGGCGCCCCGCAGGCCGTCCGCTCCGGCATCAAAGCCGTCGGACCGGCCGGAAGGGTCATCCTGGTGGGTCTCGGAGCCGACGACGTCGAACTCCCCGTTTCGTTCATCCAGAACCGGGAGATCTGGCTCTCCGGCGTGTTCCGCTATACCAACACCTGGCCCCTGGCCATCCAGCTCATCGCCGACGGCAAGGTGGACCTGGACATCCTCGTCACCGGCAAATTCAGCCTCGCCGAAGCGGAAGAAGCACTCACAGCGGGCAAACAGCCCGGACAGCTCAAAGCCGTCGTCTACCCAGGCCGCTGATGAACGCTCGGGAAGCGGCCCTGCCTCGGCCGCCTGGCCACACAGATGCACCAAAATCATGCATCGAAAACTAGAAATCTGTCCATCGAATCGAGGAAAAATCCGTCCGATGCACCGTTTTGGGCGGAATTTCCCGTGACGGAAGGGACAGATGATGACGGCAGCTATTGCACGCTCCGCGCGCTGCCCATAGGTTTGAGACAGCGGAAGACAGTCTCCGCATCTGCCTGCCGTCGGAGCAGGACCAGAAAAAGGGTTACAAAGGAAGTTAGCAATGGCAACAGGCACAGTTAAATGGTTCAACGCCGAAAAGGGCTTCGGCTTCATCGCTCCGGATGACGGATCAGCAGATGTTTTCGCCCACTATTCGGCAATTGCCAGCAGCGGCTACCGCTCCCTGGATGAAAACCAGAAAGTCGAATTCGATGTGACCCAGGGTCCCAAGGGCCCGCAGGCTGAGAATATTCGCCCGCTGTAAGCTTAGACAACTGCCCGGGACATGCTGTTAAGCACGTCCCGGGCAGTTTTTTGCGCTCTGCGGACCCAGCCGCATCGCCGGACGCCGGAAGTTCCGCCACCCTCGGGCATTTCTGCACCGCATTCCCCCTGTTCCAAGCCCCAACGGGCCCGTCATCCCGTGCCTGCGCGTCCTGCCGGCGCGGCAAACTGGTGCAGAACTGCCGGGTTGTCGTACTCCAAGGGCCAGACCGGATCGAAGCCGCGGCCCGCAAAGCCGCGGCCCGCGAAACGGCGGCCCGCGAAACGGCGGCCCGCGAAGCGGCAAAGACCGAAGCGGCAAAGACCGAAGCGGCCCCGCACGCACGCTAAACGAAGGCCGACTTCCCGGTGACCGCCCGGGCCACGATCAGCGAGTTGATCTCGTAGCTGCCCTCGTAGGTGTACAGGATTTCGGCGTCCCCGAACAGCTTGCCCATCTCGAAGTCGCTGCTGATGCCGTTGCCGCCCAGCAGGGAACGCCCCATGGCAACCGAGGAGCGGGCCAGCCGGGTGGTGGTGGCCTTGGCCATGGCGGCCTGGGCCATCTCCAGCTTGCCTTCCTCCTGGATCCGGGCGAGCTGGACCATCAGGGCCAGGGACGCGGAGGCATTGCCCAGGATCTCGGCGAGCTGCTGTTGGATGAGCTGGAAGCGGGCCAGTTCCTTGCCGAACTGCCGGCGCTGCAGGGAGTAGGAGCGGGCGACGTCGAATGCGGCCAGCTGGATCCCGGCGCCCTGCCACCCCACCCAGGCACGTGAATCCCGCAGGAGCGCGTTCGCCTTGGAGAAATCCGTGGCTCCGGGGAGCAGGTTGGTCTCCGGTATCCGGACGTTATCCAGCAGAATGTCGGCGTTCTGCATGATCCGCAGACCGATCTTGTTCGAGATCTTGGTGGCGGAATACCCGGGCCGGTCGGTCTCCACGATGAAGCCCTTGATCTGCTGGTCGGCCTCATCGCGGGCCCAGACGAGGGCAAAATCAGCGATGGTGCCGGCTCCGATCCACCGCTTGGCGCCGCTGATCACCCACTCGCCATCCTCAAGCCGGGCCGTGGTGGCCAGGCCGCCGGCAATGTCCGATCCGTGGTCCGGCTCGGTTAGCGCGAAGGCTCCCAGCTGGGTGAACGCGGTCAGCCCGGGGAGCCAGCGCCGTTTCTGTTCGTCGGAGCCGAGCTCATGGATCATGCCCACAATCAGCTCGTTGTGAATGCCGACCAAGGCGGAAAGCGACACGTCGGCGCGGGCCACCTCAACGTACATGAGGCCCTTGAACAGCTTGGACGTGCCGTCTGTCTGCAGCCCGCCCAGCCCGCGCTTCCCCATCTCGGCCAGCAGCCCGAACGGGAACTCCTCGCGGTTCCAGTAGTCGATGGACTGCGCCCGGACGCTGGCCTGCAGGAATTGCCGGATGTCCAGGTAGCGCTTCCGCTCGTCGGGAGCGAGCAGGTCCGCGATGTACATGAGGTCGGCGTCGGGAAAGGGAGGTGCCGGCGCCGCAGGACCGGGCCCCACGCCCGGCACCGTCTCACCAGATGATTGTCCGCTGTCACGTCCTTGTGGCTGCACGGGCACAGTCCCTTCGCTCTTTCAAACCCTTGGATGTCCTAGTATATTGCAGAGTGATATGGATCACTAGGATGTGCATCCCAAGGCGAAAGGTGCCCCATGACAGTCACTGATGACTTCCGTGCAGCACGCGACCAACTGCTGGCCCTGCGCGAGGACTACGGGCAGGCTCGTAGCAGCTTCCGGTGGCCACAATTCGAGGAGTTCAATTTCGCGCTGGACTGGTTTGACGCCGTCGCGGCGGATCCGGCTACAGGCGGCAATCCCGCGCTGGTGATCGTCGAACAGGACGGCTCGGCCACGCGCCGTAGCTTCGCGGAGTTGTCGGCACGCTCAAACCAGGTGGCCAATTGGCTCCGCGGCCAAGGAATGCAGCGCGGGGACCGGATGATCATCATGCTCGGCAACCAGGTGGAGCTGTGGGAGCTCATGCTGGCAGGCATCAAGCTGGGCATCGTGCTCATTCCCACCACCACGCTGATGGGCCCGGCTGATTTGAAGGACCGCGTGGAGCGCGGCGAAGCGGCATGGGCCGCCGTCGGAAGTTCCAACATCGGAAAGTTTGCTGAGGTTCCGGGGAACTACACGCTGATTGAAGTCGGCGATGCCGGCGCCGGAACGCCGGCCCCGGGCGCCCTGCAGTACGCAGGGTCCGCAACATACCCCGTGGATTTCGCCCCCGACGCCCCCACGAAGGCCGACGAGACCCTGCTCCTGTACTTCACCTCGGGCACCACGTCCAAGGCCAAGCTCGTGGAGCACACGCACACGTCGTACCCGGTGGGGCACCTCTCCACGATGTACTGGATTGGCCTAGAACCCGGCGACGTGCACCTGAATGTGGCCTCCCCAGGGTGGGCCAAGCATGCTTGGTCGAACGTGTTCACCCCGTGGATCGCCGAGTCCTGCGTCTTCATCTACAACTACGACCGCTTTGACGCCCGTGCCCTGATGGAGCAGATGGACCGCGAGAAGGTCACCAGCTTCTGCGCCCCGCCAACGGTCTGGCGGATGCTCATCCAGGCGGACCTCACGCTCCTTAAGAATCCGCCGGCCAAGGTGGTGTCCGCGGGAGAACCGCTCAACGCCGAGGTAATAGGGCAGGTCCAGCGGGCCTGGGGCCAGACCATTCGCGACGGCTTCGGCCAGACCGAGACCACGGTCCAGGTGGCCAACACCCCGGGCCAGCCGGTCAAGACCGGAGCCATGGGCCAGCCGCTTCCAGGTTACGACGTGGTTCTCGTCGACCCCGCCACCGGAGAAGAAGCCGACGACGGCGAGCTCTGCCTGCGTCTGGACCCCCGCCCGGTGGGGCTCATGAAGGCGTACTACGGCGATCCGGAAAAGACGGCGGACGCTTTCCGCGGCGGTTACTACCACACAGGCGACATGGCCAGCCGGGATGAGCGCGGCATCATCACCTACGTTGGGCGAGGCGACGACGTCTTCAAGTCCTCCGACTACCGGCTGTCCCCGTTTGAGCTGGAGAGTGTGCTGATCGAGCACCCGGCGGTGGCGGAGGCCGCCGTCGTCCCCTCCCCGGATCCCGTCAAGCTGTCTGTCCCCAAGGCGTTCGTGGTCCTCGCGGCCGGCCATGAGCCGGGGCCGGAGCTCGCGGAGGAGATCCTGCGCTACTGCCGGGACCACCTGGCGCCCTTCAAGCGCATCCGCCGGATCGAATTCGCGGAGTTGCCGAAGACGATTTCCGGCAAGATCCGCCGCGTCGAGCTGCGGCACAGCGAGGAGGTCCGGCACGGCGCCCCTGATTCCGGCACACCTGTCTCCGGCACCTCCGCCTCCAGCACCCGCGTCCCCCAGGGCCTGGGTACGGAATATTCGGAAGCTGACTTTCCCGGCCTGAAGGGCAATGGATGAGCCATGGGAACACCACTGCCCCGCGACCCCATCGGCGACGCCCAGCGGAACTGGGAACGCCACGGCTGGGGTGACGTCGCCGCGCCCATGGCCGCCATCACGGCGATCATGCGCACGCAGCAGATCCTCCTGGCCCGCATCGAAGGCGCGCTCAAGCCCTTCGGCCTGACCTTTGCCCGCTACGAATTGCTCGCCCTGCTCAGTTTCGCCCGGAGCGGCGCGCTGCCAATGAACAAGGCGAGCGCCCTGCTCCAGGTCCATCCGACGTCGGTGACCAACGCCGTCGACCGGCTCGAAAAGGCTGGCTTGGTGGTCCGTTCACCGCACCCCACCGACGGGCGCACCACACTGATCGAGCTCACTACCGAGGGGCGCACCATTGCCAAAAGGGCGACGGCGGTACTCAACACCGAGGTGTTCAGCCGGTCCGGCTTCGCGGACAGCGAGGTGGACCAGCTGATCAGGATCCTGGGCAACTTCCGCCGCCAGGCAGGGGACTTTTCCGGGTGATCCCGGACCTGCCGGGTTCTCGCCGGTGCGCACACCTGAGGCCCTACACCTAATGGCCCGGCACGGCATCCCGTCCCGCGCCACGCCCGGATGGACGGTGCAGTTCCTCCACGAACGCGTCCAGCAGGGCAATCTGATGGGGATCGTTGGCAAGCTGCACGAGGTCCGCGGCGGTGCTGGCGACCTTGATGTTGGTGTGCTGGCTGTGGGTGGCAAGCAGGTTGAATGCGGCATCTGAGCCAATGCGGAGGATCCCCATCAGTATGCCCTTGGCCTGTTCTATGGTGCTTCTTGTGCCGATAGCGCCTTCCACAGCCTCCCGGGAAGCCCGTTCCGTCTCCGAATGAAGCGTACGGGTGAGATCGATGATGAAGCCGTCCACTGACCGCAGGACACCGTCCTCCACTACCGCCTCCCCTGCTGTAAGGACGCGGTGCTCGCGCAGCCGGGAGTCAATCAGCCGGTGGTAGCTGCAGAAATATCCTCCGGAAACGCACGCTGAGACGAACACCTCCCGGCAACGGTCACGGTCCTCGGGATGCTTATGGGAATACAACAGTTCAATAGTGGGCACGATCTCCCCGCGGCAGTACCCATGGAGGGCATAGAGCTCATCGGACCACTGGAGATCCTGGGACTCGGCATCGTAGCGGAACGTCCCGGCAGTGCAGCCCGCCTCCCCCAAGGCACTGGAATACGTCGTTACGCTCTTCGGCTGGTTCGCTCCGTTAGCCGCCCCCTGTTCGGTCATAGTCAAACGCCAGGCGAGTGTCCGTTGGACGCCGAGGAAACGAGGGACCGGTGCCCCGAAATCTTCAGGGCCAGCCGCGTATCAGGGCGGACCGGAAGCGCTCGCCTCATCCCGGGACCTGCCCCGCTTGCGGAGACCGTGGCCGGGTGGTTCGGCGCCTGGCGGCCGGGCGGTGCCGCTGAAAGCTCGCGCACGTGACCCATGCCCGCGTATTCGCGCACCGCTGCAATCCCCTCCACCGCGGCGGCCTTATCCGGGAAAGCCCGGGATACCGCCATTACGGTCCCGTCCGGGGCCGTAAGCTGAAATCTGAATGAAGCGTCTGCATCAATGAAAAGTTCGAACATGCCGGCCACAAAGTCCTCCTCGATCAAGAGAAATACCAGGCTTCCGATGACACCGTCGGCACCGGAAGCAGTCGAAGGGTTCCTTCATCACGCCGCAGATGATGGAGGGCGCGAATTGATGAATTTATGAAATTGTGAACTACTTGGACGCACTTGGCAAGGGCAGTCCACACTTGGACCGTCCCTGCAAGGCGCCAGTGCGCGGTAATGATGAAGGATTGCGAACGAGGTAATCGGCGCAGGCTGGGGATAGACCACTCCGTCTCTAGACTGGTATCTAGGCGCCGGTCGTTCGTCGGCGCCTGTATCGGCCTGGGACTGCAGCGGAGGAAAATCCACGATGGATGACATGCCAGGTGCCCTGGTCCTGTCCGATGTGAAGGCAGACCTCTTCAAGTCGATGAGCCACCCCGCGCGGGTCCTTATTCTGGAGATGCTGGTTGAAGGACCCGTGGCCGTGAGCCGTCTGCGGGACGACACTGGCCTTGAGGCCTCAAACCTGTCCCAACACTTGGGAATCCTCCGGCGACAGCGGCTGGTCATCCCCTCCCGCAAGGACGGCCGCCTGTTCTACGAGCTCTCCTGCTCAGATGTGAGCGGGGTCCTCGAAGCAGCTGGCGGGCTCCTTGGCTCCGCGGGCTTGCTATCGGCAGCCTCCCGCTGATCGAGGTGCCCGGGTCCGCCGCTGATCTAGCCTGCCGAGTTCGAGGCTCGCCCTGCGGATCCGCTTCTTTCGCTGATCGACGTCGGAATTTCACCTGCCGTTAACGGCCGCAGCTTAGCGTTGCCATTTCAGGTACGCGTGGGGATGTACCGGGTGAGAAGGGAATTATCGTGGCCGACATTGCAGCTGTGCTGGGGCGTCTTACGCCTGACGAGCTTGAAGAGATCCGGTCCGCGGGACCGCGGGGCCACCTGAGCCGGCAGATCGTGCAGGCGCTGGACCGCGCCGCAGGAGGGCCTGGCTTGGGCCGAGGCTACTACGTGCCGACAGGCAGTGTCAGCGCCACAGGGAGCCCACACCAGGTGCTTCGGAGCGACGTAGCGGCGTGGCTTTTCGGAGCCCATGCACAGGCTGAGGCGACGAACCAGGTCTAGCTCGGTCAGCGCGCCGCCGGTTGAGCCCCTTGATCTCGATAGGCCCGATCCGTGGTCAGCGGCTCAGTACAGGAAGATGTCGAACCAGGCCCGGTTGTGGGCGTGGAGCAGGACGAGGAAGAGCACGAAGTCGAACAGCAGGTGGACGGCCACAATGTAGGAAAGCGACTTCGTAATCGTGAAAATGCGCGCCTGAAGCAGCGCAAACGGGAAGATGAACAGCGGCGCCCAGGCACGGAATCCCAGCTCCCACAGGAAGGACGTAAACAGCACTGCCTGCAGGAGGTTGGCCTGCCAGTCGGGCAGGTGACGGCGCAGCAGCGCGAAGCACGTGCAAATGAAGAACAGCTCGTCCCATATGCCCAGTGCGTTGGTTCCGATGAAGAGCCGCGCGATGCCGTCGGGGTCGTGCACCGCCGGCCAGTTGGCATAGACGCCCGTCCGAATCATGTACACGGGCAGCACGGCGTAGCCAAGCACCAACACAACAGGCAGATACCACTTCTCTCCGCGCGTCCACTTGTTCCCGGTCATGACCGGAAACACCACGGCGTGCTCCTTGGTGACCCAGCGCGACACTGCATAGGGAATCCCCACGGCCAGGATCATGGCGGAACCCATCACGAGCATGTGTTCCGTGCTGACGTCGGTGGTAATGGGAACTGCGCTGATCACTGAGATTCCGGCCGCAATGAGGACCAGATCCCGGAACAGCGCCCGGTCAACGAGCGCGGCGACCACCAGCGAAGCCGCCAGGAGAGCGTAGCCGGGAACAAGTTGGTGTAGCGCAAACAGGATGAAGCCGGACAGCGACATCATCGCGGCGGGAATCACGCGCAGGGAAGTCCCCTTGACAGTGCGCTGCACGGCAAGGGGGGTGTTCACCGGTGCCTGAACTCCGGCTGGCGCTTCTCCGAGAAAGCCGCCATGCCTTCTTTCTGGTCCTCGGTGGCGAAGAGCGAATGGAACAGCCGGCGCTCAAACAGCACCCCGTGGGCAAGACCGGTCTCGAACGCCGCGTTGACCGCTTCCTTGGCCAGCATGGCGGCGGGTTTGGATTTAGAGGCGATGACCTCGGCGGCCTTCAGGGCCTCCTCCACGGTGTCCGCGGCCGGCACCACCCGGGAGACCAGTCCGGAGCGCTCCGCCTCTTCTGCGTCGACAAACCGGCCGGTCAGGATCATGTCCATCGCCTTGGCCTTGCCCACAGCGCGGGCAAGCCGCTGGGAGCCGCCCATTCCAGGCAGCACTCCAAGATTAATTTCGGGCTGGCCGAACTTCGCGTTGTCCCCGGCGATGATGAAGTCACACATCATCGCCAGTTCGCAGCCCCCGCCCAAGGCGAACCCGGAAACCGCCGCAATCAGCGGAATCCGCAGCCTGGTGAGGTCTTCCCAGCCGCGGAACCAGTCGGCGTCGTACATTTCCATGTAGCCCTTGGAGGCCATTTCCTTGATGTCGGCACCGGCCGCGAAGGCCTTCCCCGAGCCGGTGATTACCACGGCGCCCACCTCGGGATCCGTGTCCATCGCAGACACCGCGGCTACGAGCTCATCCAGGGTCGCCTTGTTCAGTGCGTTCAGTGCCTCCGGCCGGTTCAGGGTCACGAGTCCCACGCGCCCGCGGCGCTCCACCAGAATGTTCCCGTACTCCTGCGTCATGCGTGCCTCTCACGTGGTTGGTTCTGCTACCAAAACTAAGCCTACTTAGCGGATTTGTCGCGAATGTCGGTAATAATGCCGGAGAAATCCCTTCCGGCTCCGCCTTCGGCGGCGAAGGCATCGTAGATCTCGGAGGCCAGCGGGCCCATGCGGGCGGCAACCCCGGTGCTTTGAACCGCGTTCAGGGCCAATTTGAGGTCCTTCGCCATTAGTGCCCCGGCAAATCCTGGCTGGTAGTCGCGGTTGGCCGGGCTGGTGGGCACCGGCCCCGGAACGGGGCAGTTCGTGGTCAGCGCCCAGCACTGGCCGGACGCTGCGGAGGCGACGTCGAACAGCGCCTGGTGCGTCAGCCCCAGCTTCTCGCCCAGCACGAACGCCTCGCTCACCGCGATCATGGACACGCCCAGGATGAGATTGTTGCAGATCTTCGCCGCCTGGCCTGCGCCGTGGTCCCCGCAGAGGACTGCGCGCTTGCCCATCACGTCCAGCAGGGGCCGCACCGTCTCAAAATCCTCCGGCAGCGCGCCCACCATGAAGGTCAGCGTGCCGGCTTCGGCTCCCACCACGCCGCCGGAGACCGGCGCGTCCACCGAGCGGTGCCCGGCGTCAAGGGCCAGTCTGGCCGCCTCCCTGGCCTCGTCGACGTTGATGGTGGAGCAGTCCAGGAACATAGTGTTCGGGCCTGCCGCCGCGAGCAGCCCGGGCCGTTCATCCGTGCCCTGGTAGGCGTCCAGCACGTGCTGCCCGCTGGGGAACATGGTCAGGACCACGTCCGCTCCGGTCACGGCCTCGGCGGCGCTGCCGACGGTGGGGACGCCATGCTCACGCGCGGCGTCGAGGGCCGCGGGCACGACGTCGAATCCAGCCACGGTGTAGCCGGCCTTCACGAGGTTGACCGCCATGGGTCCGCCCATGTGCCCCAGCCCCAGGAACGCAATGTGTTCCTTCCTGCCCGCAGAATCGTCTGCGGCTCCTGCATCGTCCGGTGTCGCTTCGTCAGGCATGATCCGTCTCCCTTTCCAACAGAACCAGCTCCTTGTCCCCCAACGGCGCAAAGTACCGCTCGACGTCGTCCGCGTGCACGTCCGACAGCGTGGGCGGCCGCCATCGCGGGTTACGGTCCTTGTCCACCACCTGTGCGCGGATCCCTTCGCGGAAGTCATGTCCGCTGAGGCAGCGCAGGCCCACCCGGTATTCCTGTGCCAGCGCCTCGTCCAGGCTCAGTCCACGGACCCTGCGCAGGGAGGCGAGCGCAACCTTCACCGCCGTGGGTGATTTCGCCTCGATGGTGTCTGCCGCTTCTGCCGCCTCGCCTCCCGCTACCCGCAGCCGTCGGAGGATTTCCTCGGCGTCGTCCACCGCATAGCTGGGGTCGATCCAGTCCCGCTGCGCCTCCAGCCTGGAGGCGGGCGGCTTTTCGGCGAAGCGTCCGACGGCGGCTTCCGGCCTTTCGTGTTCCAGCGCCGCCGCGAGGTCGGCGAGCCTTCCAGACGGGACAAAGTGGTCCGCGAGGCCGAGGAACAGCGCATCTGCGCCGTCCAAATGAGCCCCGGTCAAGGCCGCATGCGTGCCCGCTTCCCCCGGCGAGCGCGACAGCAGCAGGGTGCCTCCGACGTCGGGTACGAACCCTATGGTGGTTTCCGGCATGCCGGTCCTGGTCCGTTCGGTGACGATGCGGACTGAACCGTGGGCGGAGATGCCCACGCCGCCGCCCAGGACGAGCCCGTCCATGAACGCCACATACGGCTTGGGGTAGCCGGAGATCAGTGAGTTCAGCCGGTACTCCGCTTCCCAGAAGCCGGCGGTCTCGTCGCCGCCGGCGAGGATATCCCGGTAGATGGCTACGATGTCTCCGCCCGCGCACAAGCCCCGCTCACCGGAACCCTGCACCAGAACGGCGGCTACGCCGTCGTCGTCTGCCCAGGCGACAAGCCGCTCCAGCATGGCAGCCACCATGCCGGCATTCAGTGCGTTGACGGCCTTGGGCCGGTTCAGCGTCATGACGCCGAGGTGGCCACGCTGTTCAAACAGCACTTCTCCGTCGGTGTGACCTACGCCGGCGGCTATGGATTGGGAGCCTTGGGAATCGGCGGTCTGTTCCGTCATCAGCTTCCTTCCGGCATGTGGAAGCTGACGCCCTGGCGGATACCGGAGGGCCAGCGGGTGGTCACGGTCTTGGTCTTGGTGTAGAAGCGGAACGCGTCGGCGCCGTGCTGGTTCAGGTCACCGAAGCCGGACGCCTTCCAGCCGCCAAACGTGTAGTAGGCGATGGGCACCGGGATGGGCACGTTAATTCCCACCATTCCCACCTGCACGCGGCTGGCGAAGTCGCGGGCGGCGTCCCCGTCGCGGGTGAAAATGGCCACACCGTTGCCGAACTCGTGCTCGCTGCAGAGGCGGAGGGCTTCGTCATAGTCCGGCGCGCGGAGGATGCTCAACACCGGACCGAAGATCTCTTCCTTGTAGATCTTCATGTCCTTGGTGACGTTGTCGAACAGCGTGGGCCCGACCCAGAAGCCGCTGTCGTAGCCTTCCACCGTCAGTCCGCGGCCGTCCTCCACCAGGGTGGCGCCTTCGTCGATGCCGGACTGGATGTAGCCCTCGATGCGTTCCTTCGCAGCTGGGTTCACCACGGGCCCGAAGTCCGAATCCTTGTCCAGGCTGTGGCCCACTTTCAGGCCCTTGATCCGTTCCTGGAGCCGTGTCACGAGCCGGTCTGCGGTGTCCTCCCCCACCGGAACAGCAACGGAGATGGCCATGCAGCGTTCCCCGGCGGACCCGTAGCCCGCACCGATCAGGGCGTCGGCAGCCATGTCCAGGTCCGCATCCGGCATGATTACCATGTGGTTCTTGGCGCCGCCGAAGCACTGGGCCCGCTTGCCGTGGGCGGCGGCGGTCGCGTAGATGTATTGGGCGATGGGCGTGGAGCCCACGAAGCCGATGGCCTTGACCCGGTCGTCCTCGAGGAGCGCATCCACGGCCTCCTTGTCGCCGTTGACCACGTTGAACACGCCGTCCGGTACGCCGGCCTGCGAGTAGAGTTCGGCCAGCCGCAGCGGCACCGACGGGTCACGCTCGGAGGGCTTGAGGATGAAGGCGTTGCCGGCGGCGAGGGCGGGTCCGGACTTCCAGAGCGGGATCATGGCCGGGAAGTTGAACGGCGTGATGCCCGCGACCACGCCCAGAGGCTGGCGCATGGAATGGACGTCGATGCCGGAGCCCGCATTGTCGGAGAACTCGCCCTTGAGCAGGTGGGGCGCACCGGCGGCGAATTCCACGACCTCGATGCCACGCTGGATGTCCCCTTTGGCGTCGCCAATAGTCTTGCCGTGCTCCGAGGAGAGCAGTCTGGCAAGCTCCTCCAGATTCTCGTTCACGAGGTCGACAAATTTGAGCAGGATGCGCCCACGCCGTTGGGGGTTCATGGCGCCCCATTCGAGCTGGGCCTTCTCCGCGCTGGCAATGACGTTGCGGACCTCCTCGGCACTGGCCAGCGGAAGCCTTGCCTGGACCTCCCCGGTACAGGGGTCATAGACGTCGCTGAACCGGCCGGAGGTGCCGTCGACCCTGTGGCCGTCAACGTAGTGGGATAGTTCGCGAACCATGATGGAATGCTCCTTTGCATGTGACCCAGGTCATCTTGGAGCTGAATATACTCGGAGTTCCTACTAAATTCCAGAGTCCAAAAATCGTAACGGACACCCCTGCACCGATGGCGCGTATCGCCGTCGTGGGGCACTTTGACGGGCTTTCACGGCGTGGCGTCTCCTTCTCCCGGCGTGTCCGTGCCAAAGTGCCCCTGTTCTGCGGGCACTCCCCCTTGCGCCCCATTCATCCCGGCCCCAAGTTCGGTAAGTTAGGACTGTGAAGATAGCTACCTGGAATGTGAACTCCCTCCGTGCCCGTGCCGACCGTGTGGAGGCCTGGCTGCGGCGCTCTGACTGCGATGTCCTTGCCATCCAGGAAACCAAGTGCAAGGACGACAACTTTCCGTGGGAGCTGTTCGAACGGATGGGCTACGAGGTGGCGCACTACGGCCTCAACCAGTGGAACGGCGTGGCGATTGCCTCCCGGGTGGGGCTCGACGACGTCGAACGCGCCTTTGTGGACCAGCCCGTGTTTGGCAAGGCAGGGGCGGACCCGATTCAGGAAGCGCGTGCCATGGCGGCCACCTGCGGCGGCGTCCGGGTTTGGAGCCTGTACGTCCCCAACGGCCGCGCCCTGAATGACGAGCACATGCCCTACAAGCTGAAATGGCTGGACACCCTCAAAAACGTCGCGGCCGGCTGGGTTTCCGACAATCCTGACGCGCAGATCGCCCTGATGGGCGACTGGAACATCGCTCCCACGAACGACGACGTCTGGGACATCGACCTGTTCCTCACCCAGGGGTACACCCACGTCAGTGAACCTGAGCGCGCGGCCTTCCAGGCATTCGAGCAGGTGGGCTACGCAGATGTGGTCCGCCCATACACCCCCGGTCCCGGTGTCTACACCTATTGGGACTACACGCAGCTGCGCTTCCCCAAGAAGGAAGGCATGCGGATTGACTTCATCCTGGCCTCGCCTGCCCTTGCCGCACGGGTAACCGGAGCCTCCATTGACCGTGAGGAGCGCAAGGGCAAGGGCGCCTCTGACCATGCCCCCGTGCTCGTGGAGCTGGCCGACTGATGGGGACATATTCATGACAGGCAGGCATTCATGACGGGAAGCCTTTACCGCGGGCAGGCCGGCCTGCCGTTCTCGTCCACGCTGCGGGTCTACGAACCTCTGGACGCCTTCCCCGAGGACCAGCGTCCGGCGCTCAAGGCCGCCGGCGAGCGGGCGGCGTCCCGCGCCGCCGTCGAGAACGCCGAACTGCTGGCGTCGTTGGGACGCATTACCCGGCCCGGCGGCGACCCGTTCCCGACCGGGCGGACCGACCTGGTGCGCGTGACCCGGGCGCCGGGCGTGCCGGTGGCGGACGAATCCAACGATTCCGCCGCAGCCGAAGAAACGTCCGACGGCGCTGCGCTCCTTTACTGCCCCAGCCAGCTTGTGCTGCGGGCCGGCCTGGCGGCTAACGCGCTGATGGAGGGAATCCACGGACCGCTTGCTGAGCTCCTGATTCCGGAACAGCAGCGGGACAGGCATCAGGAACGAATCGACCTGGTCAGCGCCCGGGAAGGCGCCACCCGGGTGCACACCAGGGCGTCCACGTGGGGCATCCCCTTCAGCTGGTTCTCCCTGTTCCTTGAGTCTGATCCGCAGGAAGTGGTGGAGGCCGGCGGCCGGATCCTGACCGTTCGCGTCTGGGCACCGATAGGCGAAGCCCTCGACCGGCTGCGCTACGCCGTGGCGAACCTGGCGCTGGCGGCCCCCGACCTCGATATGCTCGACGACCTCACCCAACTCACCGAGTGGCTGGAGCTCTTCCACGCTGATTCCATGGTGGAACTGGACTACGGCGCAGTGGCGGATAAGGTGTATCCGGATGAATCGCCCATGGACGTGCGCCTTGGCATTGAGTGCCTCGCCGAAGGCGACATGACCGGCGCCGCCGCCGCATACCGCAGGCTCGCATCACGCTGGATCCCCATCCGTCAGCTGGCGCGGGCATCCTGACCGCTAGGCGCGGGGTTCCGCTGTCGTGCGTCTGACGATGAGGCGGTGGGGTGCGACGACCGAGTGAACCGCGCCCGTGATACCGACGAGTTCATCCAGGAGCATCTTGGTGCCCAGCTCGGCCTGCTCATCCGGCCGCTGGCCCACAGTGGTGAGCCCCATGGCGTCGGAAAAGTCGTGGTCGTCGATGCCGATGACCGAAAGATCCTCCGGAACCCGGACGCCCACCCGGTTCGCCTCGAAAATGACCCCCATGGCCATTTCGTCGGAGGCGCAGAAGATTGCCGTCGGCTTCGGCCCGGGCTGCCCCCACAGCCGCCTGAACGCTTCCTGGCCGCTGCGGACGGTGAAGTCGCCCCATTCATCCCACTCCGGGCGGACCTCAAGGTCCGCAGCCGCCATCACATCCTGGAATGCCAGGATGCGGACCCGCGGGACGTCGAAGTTGAGATCCGTTTCGTCGTCGCCATGGAGCAAGGCGATGTCACGGTGGCCGAGATCGATGAGGTGCTTCACTGCGGCGGACGCGGCGGCGTAGTCGTCGATGCCGATGTAGGCGCATTCCTCGACATGGCCACCCACCACTACCAGTGGAATGTCGATCTTCTGCAGGTGATCGAGCTCCTCATGGGACAACGCCATACAAAGGACCAGGAGCGCGTCGATCTGCTTATAGACCATGGTCTTGCTGAAGAGCCGCTCCCGGTGGCTGCCATGGCCGCCGAGGTTGAACAGGGACAGGTTGTACTGCCGCGCATGCAGCTCGCGGTCCGCCCCTTCTATCGCCTTGGAGAAGAACCAGCGGCTGACGAACGGAGCCAGCACTCCGATGGTCTTGGTGCGGCCCGTGGCCAGGCCCGACGCCGACGAGGAGGCCACGTAGCCGAGCGCACTCGCCACTTCAAGGATTTTTTGCCTCGTCGCCGGGGACACCCTCGGCAGGCCGCGGACCGCGCGGGACACCGTTGCTGTAGACACACCCGCGGCGGCCGCCACGTCCTCGATGCTCACTCCCGAGTGGCCGCCGCGCTGAGCCCGGTCAGGTGTGCGCGCCACGGTGTCCTTTCCAAGCCCTTATGCAGATTTCCGCCATGATGTTCTCCCGGCGGCAAGAAACCATATTAATCTGGCCCGTGTCAGTTGCGCCGCGTCGCGGTGCGTGCGGGAAGGCGCCGGCGGAGCCTGGTCATCCCGTAGAGCGCCAGCAGGACGGCCAGCAGGCCGAGCGCCCAGCCGAGTGCGGGCTGGGCGGTCACCTCCATCCAGACGGTGACGACGAGCAGCACCACAGCCGAGAAGCCCAGGAATCCGATGATGATGTCGAAGTCCTCGCCGGACCGGACACGCTTATGCCCGAGCCAGGCATCGGGCTTCTTGCCCTGCGGTGCTGCTCCGCCCGTCACTTGACTGCACCCGCTGTCAAGCCGGCTACGATCTTGCGCTGGAAGATCAGCACGAGGATGACCAGCGGAATGGTCACGATGGTGCCTGCGGCCATGATGGCCGTGTACGGGATCTGCTGCGGCTGCGCGCCGGCGAAGTTAGCAATGGCCACCGTCACCGGTTGGGTTGCATCGCTGGACAGCTGGCTGGCGATCAGGAATTCATTCCAGGAGGAGATGAACGCAAGGATGGCCGTGGTGAAGATGGCCGGCGCCGCGAGCGGCATGATCACCTTCCGGAACGCCTGCCCCTGGGTGCACCCGTCAACCCGTGCGGATTCCTCAAGCTCCCACGGCATTTCGCGGAAGAAGGACGTCATGGTGTAGACGGTCAGCGGCAGGACGAACGAAATGTTCGGAATGATCAGGGCCTGGTAGGTTCCCATCCAGCCGATGTTGGTGAACAGCTGGAACAGCGGCGTGATCAGCGCGACTCCGGGGAACATGGAGGCACCCAGGATGAAGCCCAGGACCAGGAACTTGAACCGGAAGTTCAGCCGGGCCAGCGCATACGCCGCGAAAACGCCGATCAGCAGCGAGATGGCGGTAACCACCACGCCGATGAAGATGCTGTTCAGCAGCGCCTGCCCGAACCTGTTGCCGAAGGACGTGTCGAACGCCGTGACGAAGTTGTCCAGCGTGACATGGGTGGGGAGAATCGAGGTGTCGTACGTGAAGCCGACCTCGCGGAAGGCCACGACGACCATCCAGTACGCGGGCGCCAGGCACCAGATAAGGATGACGGCCGCGCTGATGTAGGTGCGGCCCTGCGCCCATTTCTCCCTGTTCTGAGCCAGACGACGGCCCCTGTCCTGCTCCGCCCGGAGTGCTGTCCCGGTACTCATTTCTTCCCCTTACCGGTGGCGCCGCTTTGCTCCACAACGTTCGCCCCAAGGAAACGGACGAAGATGAAAGCGACCAAAAAGATGATGATGAACGTGATGGTGGACAGCGCCGCCGCAGCATTGAACCCCTGCCGGATCTGGCTGATCACCAGGATGGACAATGTGGTGGTGTTGTTCGCGCCGCCCGTGAGGATGTACGGCAGGTCGAACATGCGCAGCGCGTCGAGGGTACGAAACAGGATTGCCACCATCAGTGCGGGCTTCACCAGCGGCAACGTGATCATCCGGAACCGCTGCCAGGCCGAAGCACCGTCGACCTTGGCCGCCTCATAGACCTCGGCCGGGATCATCTGCAGGCCTGCCAGGATCAGCAGCGCCATGAACGGCGTGGTCTTCCAGGTGTCCGCGATGATGACCGCCCACCTGGCCGGCCACTCGCTTCCGGTCCACAAAATGGAGGTGTTGAAGATCTTGTTGGCGATGCCCTGGAAATCGAAGATGAAGAGCCACAACTGTGCCGTCACCGCCGTGGGGATGGCCCACGGCACCAGGACGGCTGCACGAACCAGGCTCCGGCCCTTGAAGGTCCGGGCCATGATCATGGCCATCCAGAAACCCATAACGGTTTCCAGGGTGACCGTGATGATCGTGAAGATGAACGTGGTCTGGGTGGCGGACCAGAACTGAGCTCCGAGGGTTCCGGGCGGACACGCAACGGTCCCGCCGCCGGGGGCTGCACACTGCTGCGCGATCCAGTTGACGTAGTTCTGGATGCCGGCTGGGCCGCCGGCCGTGAACAGGCCGGTCGCAGGGTCCAGCCCCGCGTCCTTCTGGAAGGACATCACGATGGCGCTGATGATCGGGTACACGATCACCACGGCAAGCGCGATGATGGTCGGAGCCAGCAGCCAGGTGGCCCATTTGCCCTGGCTGAGGATCTTGTTGTCCTCACCCACGCCCTTGGGCCCGTGGTGTATCGGGGTACCGCCCGACGCCGGTGCCTTGACCGGCGTCGAGCCTACTTCGGTTGCCATGGCTGGACTACGATCCCGCACCGGCGGATTCGATGGACTTCTGCATGTCAGACAGTGCCTGCTCCACAGACTTCTCACGTTTGAGGGCCGCGTAGGAGTTTTCCTGGATCGCCTGGGTTACCGCCGGGTAGAACGGCGTGACCGGGCGGGGCACGGCGTTTTCGATGGCAGTCTTCAGCGTGGGCAGGTACGGAAGCTTCTTCACCAGTGCGGGATCGTCGTAGAGGTTGGCCAGTACGGGCGCCAGCGATCCCTGGACAGCATAGAACTTCTGGTTTTCCTCAGAAGCGATGTACGAGATGAAATCCTTTGCGGTCGCCTTGTTCTTCGAGTACACGCTGATCCCGGCACTGTGGCCGCCCAGGCTCGATGCGCCCGGGCCGTCCTTGCCTGGAAGCGGGGCAACGGCGAACTTGTCCTTCACCTTCGACGAACCTTCAGTTGCCATGAGGCTGTACGCATACGGCCAGTTACGGTGGAACAGCAGGTTCCCGGACTGGAAGGCCCGGCGGCTTTCCTCTTCCTGGTAGGTGATGGCTTCCTTCGGAATGTTGCCGTTCTCGAAGGCCTTCACGAGGTTTTCGAGACCTGCCTTGGCCTCGGGGGTGTTCAGGCTGGGCTTGCCGTCCTTGTCCAGCACCGAACCGTCGGCGGAGTTGATGGCTTCCGAAGCATTCACCGTGAGGCCCTCGTACTGCTTGTACTGGCCCGAGAAGCAGCCGATCTTGTTCTCCTTGGCGATGGAGCACATCTGCATCATCTCGTCCCAAGTCTTCGGCGGGGTGGGCACGAGGTCCTTGCGGTAGTAGAGCATGCCGCCGTCGGATTCCTTGGGTGTTGCGTAGAGCGTTCCCTTGTAAGTTGCAGCGTCCACAGTCGGCTTAAGCATGGCGGAGGTGTCGATCGCCATCTGGTCCTTGAGCGGCTGCAGCCAGCCCTTGGCTGCGAACTCTGCCGTCCACACGACGTCGACACTTACGACGTCGTAGTTGGCGTCCTTGGCTTGGAAGTGCTGGACCAGATCGTCGTGCTGCTGGTCAGCCTGGTCCGTCTGCTCCTTGAAGGTGACCTTCTCGTCGGGGTGCGCGGCGTTCCACTTTGCGATCATGGGGCGCACTACGTTGTTGTTGTCCTTGCCCTGGACGTAGGTGATGGGACCGCGGCCGTCCAAGCCGGCGGCGGCATCGCCGCCACCGGCCTGCGTGCCGCCGCCGCCGCCGCCACCGCAGGCGGAGAGCGTCAGGGCGAGAACGCCGGCAGTAGCTACCGGCAGTAAGAAGTTGGGCGTTTTCATTGGCAGGAGACTCCTCGCTGAGTGACAACAAAAGATCAGTGTGCGGTTGATGTGGTGACGCTCACACTAGTAACGTTGCCGGAGGAAATGCAAGCGTTTACACCTATTTGTTCAAGCGCTTACACCGAATTGTTACCGGAAAGGCAACCATGACTTATCGCCCGATTGCGACGCCCGGCTCGGACATCGGGGCGTGGTGGGCCAGCGCCGTGGTCTACCAGATTTACCCGCGCTCCTTTGCAGACGGCAACGGCGACGGCATGGGAGATCTGCCCGGCGTCACCGCACGGTTGCCCTATCTGAAGAAGCTGGGCGTCGACGCCGTCTGGCTCTCGCCGTTCTATAAATCGCCTCAGGCGGACGCCGGCTACGACGTGGCCGACTACCGCCAAGTGGACCAGATGTTCGGCAGCCTCGATGACTTCGACGACATGTTGCAAAAAACTCACGGCCTGGGCATGAAGGTCATTGTGGACCTGGTGCCGAACCACACCTCGGATGAACACACGTGGTTCCAGGAGGCGCTGGCCGCGCGGCCTGGGTCGAGGGAGCGCGACCGTTACATCTTCAGGCCGGGGAAGGACGAAGTAGCAGGATCAGGCGACGGCAACATCGCCCCCAACAACTGGAAGTCCATCTTTGGCGGCTCTGCCTGGACACGGACCACCAACCCGGACGGAAGCCCCAGCGACTGGTACCTGCACCTTTTCGACACCAAGCAGCCGGACCTCAACTGGGACAACCCCGAAGTGCAGGAGGAGATGCGCTCCGTACTCCGCTTCTGGCTGGACCGCGGAGTGGACGGCTTCCGGGTGGATGTGGCGCACGGAATGGTCAAGGAGGCCGGGCTGCCGGACTGGGACGGCGTGGCCGCCATGGTGGAGGGTTCCGCCGACGCCGGGCATCTCCCGGATGCCCCCGGCACGCATTCCGAGGCCGCGGAGCCCCACACCGCGCACCGCGCAAGCCTCGCCGCCGGTTCCGCCGGCGCAGATGACGCTGCCCGGCTTAGCGTTTCGGTGCTTGACGCCCCTGGCGGGGGCAGGCTTCACGAGCCGGTGTCGCCGCTGTATCCGCCCTCGCCCTTCTTTGACCAGGACGGCGTCCATGACATCTACCGGGACTGGAACCGGGTGCTGGCCGAGTACGACGGCGACCGCATGCTCGTGGCCGAAGCCTGGGTCGAACCGGCGGAGCGCCTGGCACGGTATGTCCGCAAGGACGAAATGCAGCAGGCCTTCAACTTCGACTTCCTCCTGGCCGGCTGGGATGCTGGCCGGATGGCGGTGGCCATCGAAGAGTCGCTTGAAGCGGCGGCCTCCGTAGGTGCGCCGACCACTTGGGTGCTGAGCAACCATGATACGGTGCGCCACACCAGCCGCTTCGGGCTGTCGGATCCCACCACCTTCCCGAAGGGCATTGCCGCCGACGACGAGCAGCCGGATGCCGCTTTGGGCGTGGCCCGCGGCCGTGCGGCCAGCCTCGTGTCCTTGGCCCTGCCGGGCTCGGCGTACCTCTACCAGGGCGAGGAACTGGGCCTTCCGGAGCATACTGCGGTACCCGCGGAAGCACGCCAGGACCCGACGTTTTTCCGCACCGACGGCGTTGAGCGCGGGCGCGACGGTTGCCGCGTTCCGCTGCCGTGGAAAGCTGATGAGCCCGGGTTCGGTTTCGCTGACGCCTACACACCGCCAGGGTTGCCTTCCGGCGCAACGTTCGACGGCGGGACGTCCGACGGCGGGACGGGTCACCGCCCGCCCGCCCCGCCGTGGCTGCCCCAGCCCGAATCCTTCGGAAAGCTGGCCGCGGACCGGCAGGACGGCGTCGAGGGCTCCACCTTGGAGCTGTACCGGTCGGCGCTCTCACTGCGTAAGGTCCATGGATTGGGCTCCGGCACCTTCTGCTGGGCCGACAACCACGATCCCGAGCTGGGCGTTCTGGCGTTCCAGAACCGCGACATCCTGGTGGTAGCCAACCTGGGCACAGAGCCGACCCTCGTTCCGGACGGCTACCGCGTGATTCTTTCGAGTGCGGCGGGAGTAGTTGGAACCGAAGCCGACGATGCGGTGATTGCACCGAACTGCGCGGCATACCTGGTGGCTGGGTAACCCGTCAGAAGAGTGGTCAACTGAAGAGCGCTGCGTGCCCGTTTGGGAACGCAGCGCTCTCTTATTCAGCGCTCACTCGCGAGCAAAACGGAACCGCCGCCGGACGAGGCAGGAGGCAACCTTCAGCGGACGCGCTCGGCGCGGCTGAAGCGTGAGCGGGCTCCGGAGGCGATGTGCACCAGCACGGGCGTCCTTTGGCCTACGACTTGGTCCAAGGCTGCCGCGAGGGCAGACGCGTCCGCCGCGAGGAGGTGCGGTGCGACCCCGGGCCGAGGATGAAGGCGGATTTTGAGGGCCGGCTGCCCGCGGACCTCATAGGTGGTGACCGAGGCGCCTGCGAGGTCCGGACGTTCAGCGAGCGCATTTTTCAGCGCCTGCTCCGCCACTCCGCCGCCGATCCGCACGTCTCCCGGGACGCCGCCCGGATCCTCGGCGGCCAGCAAGAGGTCAGAGCGCCCTTTTCCTTGCTGGGCAACCCAGGCCACCATGAGGCCTATCAGCAGGATCAGGACAAGTGCCAGGACGATCCACAGCCAGCTTTCCGGACGGCCCGGAAACCTCGTCCCTTCAAAAAGCCGGTTGGCCGCATCCCAGACGCCTCCGGACCATGCCTTCCACCAGATGCCGACGGCGGGAACCGTGGCCAGCAGCATGAGCAGGATGCCGACAGCCAGCAACTGGAGGCCGAGAATGCCGATGAGAACCCTGTTGAGCAGCCGCGGGGTGCTGTTCATGCCCCAATCACCCCCGATGTGGCCAGGTTGACCCGGACGGCAGGCATGGGGATCGGAGCCATGGCACGGAGTTCATCCTCGACGGCCTCCCGGATCGCATTCTCGCTCACGGGCACACCGGAAGTTGGGCGCACGTTCACCACAGCGTGGCGTTGGGACACCACCACCATGACCTGCTCGGGCATGACGTTGGCCACAAGGCGGGCCCGGCGTGCCAGGGCGGACGCTATGACTTCGTCGTCGACCACCACAGCTATGCGGGGCTCTTCAAGCAGATGCCTTGCCCGGCGGCCGGGCAATATGGCGCTGAGAAAGAAGAACAGGCCAACCGCCGTGACCACAGCGCCGGTGACCCCCAGCAGGAGGGGCGGGATGCCGTTCGGAAGCGCAACGATTCGTTCGGCCGCAGTTTGGGGGTCGATAAGCCATGGCGGCTGGCCGATGGCTCGAACCGCCGATTCAAGGAGCCCGTAGAGGGAGAAGAGAATGACGACGACGGCGGCGATCCCGGCTGCTGCGGCACGTGAGGAATGGGTCTCCCGGTCCAGGACGCGGCGCATGTCGAAAGACTCGGCCTGGGCGGGCTCCGCGGCGTTGCCCGGCTCTTCACCCGCCGGGTGCTGCTGTTCAATGACTGAGCTCAACGGACCCGGCCCCTTTCGGTGACGTGCGCGCCGCTGATGCGGATGTCGACCCTGCTCAGGCGTGCACCGCTGAGTTCGGTGACCTTCGTCAGGATCTCGGACTTGGCGGCAACGGCCCGCTCCCAGATGGGGCCGCCGAAAACCGCGACCCGCGCCGGGTCCCGGAGAACCGCCGTCAAGGCGGGGATCTTGATAGGCGTGACAAGGGACAAGGCCAGCAGGCCGTCGTCGTCGGACCAGTCAGCGCGGACGTTGTGCGGGGGAATTCCCAGGGCATCCCCCGCGGCCGCCTTGGCCAGGCTTGTCAGGGCCTGCGTGCTGATCCGGTTGTGGCCGTTGTACAGCCGGCTGGGAGTGGTTTCGGCGTCCAGGGTCATGACGAGGAGCGCCGCCCGCTGAGGGCGTCAAGGACGCTGCGCAGGTCGAGTTTCCCTTCTGCGGCGCGGCCCAGCAGGGCACCTATGCCCATGAAGAGCAGGGAAATCAGGAACCCCCACAGGCCGAACTGTAGAGACATGAACGCCACGAACGCGCCAATTCCGATGCCCACGACCGTCATGCTCACAGGGTCCCCTCCCTCTCAGACGCTGCCGCCGGTCCCGCCGGTTTCACGGGCGGGGCGATATAGACATCGTTGATTTCAACGTTCACTTCGATGACTTGCAGGCCGACGAGTTTCTCAACTGCCGAATAGACGGCGGCCCGGACCTGGTTGGCCAGGGAGTGCAGCGGGGTGCCGTATGACGCGACCAGGGTGATATCAACAGCGACCTGGGTTTCGCCGACCTCGGCATGTACGCCTGCCGCATGGTCGGAGCTTCCGACCGCGTCCCGGATAGCGCCCAGCGCCCGGGACGAGCCGGTTCCCAGGGAGTAGACGCCGGGCACGCCACGGGCGGCGATTCCCGCCACCTTGGCCACCGCTGTTTCAGAAATGACTGTCCGTCCGCCGCCGGTCTGGCTGAGGGCCGCTTGCGTGCGGATGCCGGCAGGATCCGGATTCTGGTATTCCATCAGGCGCTCCCCTTCTGTTGAACACAACCCTATCCCCTAGGTCGGACAACGTCAGGGGTGCACCGGCCCGATTCGCTGGATGCTTAGGCGCAGTTGCTGGCCAGCCATTTGGTCACCGGGGCCATGGCCTCCTGGAACTTGCCGCTTGAATATACGGTCTGGTCACTCAGCCCGGCCACGGCCACTTCATTCAGCCTGGTGAAGTCCGCCTTCAGTGTGTCGGGAACGCGTTTCACCGTGTCGCTGAGCTCTGCCTTCTTCTGCTCAAGCTCGGCGGTCTTGCCCTGGGCAGCGGACATGGGCCACAGAGAGGCTCCGGTGGCCTGCTCGGAAATAGTGGCGCACGCCTCTTCAGCCGTGGCGAAGCCGCCAAAAGCGCCGTTTGACGCGCTCGTGGCCGGCGCCGCCGAAGGGCTGCTCGAAGAATCGCCGGAAGACGAGGACGACGGCGCGCTCCCGGCGGTTGGGGCGGAGCAGGCGGTAAGTGCCATGACAGTGAAGAGGGCGGAGGCGGTCAACGGACGGGCAAAGTTTTTCACGGTTCACATTTCCTGGTTCGGTTCCGCCGCCATGCGACGGCCTTGTCTGGCCGGGCGTACGGGCCGCCCGGGTGTCCCCCGGGGTGCGAGTCTAGCCGGGGCGGCGGCCCGCTTTCCAAGTTGACAGCCGACGGCCTGCAACCATACCGCCTGACCCTCGTGGTCCGAACCAGTGGTCGTGGGGCCTGGCGGCATGCGTCATTCGGTATATATACGGAGCTCCTAATAGAGCTGTGGGTGCCGGTCTTAACGTGCAGATACCGGGTCTTAAGAGGCAAGAGGCGCCCGGAATGGTTCCGGGCGCCTCCGCCGAATTGCTGTCGTATTACCGGCCTACAGGTAGGTCCGCTTTACTTGTAGAGGCCTTCGCCGCCAACGTGGACATTGGTGGGGAGGTAGCCGAACGGGCCGAGGCCGTTCTTGCCGAAGGTGCGGTCAACAGTTGATACGCCATCCCGGAAGTTGATCTTCACGGTGGGCGACAGGGAGCCGCCACGAACGCCGTTCACATTGTCGATGAAGGACTGGACCAGTCCGCCCGGCTGGACGTAGTGCGAGTAGGCCTGGAACTGCCGGCCGTTCTGCTGCGGGGTCGGGGCTTCCGGGGACTCCGACGGCAGGTTCAGGTCTGTCGGGGAACCGAGGGCCAGGCCGCTGTTGTTCATAGGCTGGTAGTCGGAACGGACACCGTCGCCCACAAAGCCGTAGACGCCGTCGGGCCCTCGCATGCCTGCCGCGTAGGTGAACTGGTGGCTGATGGTGAACAGGTAGTACTTGTTCTTGCCACCTTCATTCTGGATAAAGATCTGCGGGCGTTCGGTCTGATCGTTGACGCAGTTGCCGGAGAGGATCGGCGGCAGGAACTTCCACTTGGTCAGGTCCTTGTTTTCCGCCACTGCCAGGCCGACGTTGGCGGTCTGGTAGTACGCGCCGCTGTTGTTGACATCTTCGAGGCTTTCAGCGTTCGGGTCACCCTTGCGGTAGCCAAGGTCCTCGTTCTCGCAGCGGTAGTCTCCTCGCTTTGCACCGGTGTTGCCCTCGAAGACCATGAAGGTCTTGCCCGGGTGTGCCGGATCGGCGAAGGTGTACGGGTCACGGAAGGCGAAGCCCGGGTTCTGTTCCTTGGTCTGGTACATCTTTCCGTCCGGTTCCAGCAGCTTGGTGTGCTTGAAGCCGTCGAAGGTGACGCCGTTCTTGTCAGCGTGGATGGTTCCCAGGGCCTTGGCGATCGCTGCATCGGGGGCGATTCCGCCTCCGCCCGCGTTGCGCTCCTTGACGTCGTAGAACGTGGTGGCCGTGTAGAACACGTTCACCTGGTTGCCCTGCATGAGCCGGGTGGAGCCGGACCATTCGGTGTTGCCGATGGAGGAACCGTCCACGAAGAGGTGTCCGCCGTAGTTCCACTTGTCCTTGGCCGGATCGGCGTTGGTTTTGCGGAAGAAGTAGCCGATGCGGGCGTTCCAGTGGCGCTGGTCAAAGCCGTAGCCGGCGTGGCGGTCAGCGACCAGGGAGAAGATGACGTCGTAGCCCTTGTAGCTGATCTGATTGGCGTGCTCATCCGTCAGGGACCAGGTATCCCAGACCCACACGTCATCATTCATGGCGGGGAAATCCTCGGGGATCTCCGGCATGGTGACATCCGGGCTCATGGAGTTCTGGCCCGGCTTCACCGTCGAGTCGCTCTGCGCCATGATCTGCTTGGCATCAGCGCGGGTCCACTTCGCGGTGAAGTCCGAGGCAGGGTCGTAGGCCTTCTGCGTGTGCTTGGTGGGCAGGGGGAAGCCCGGAGTAGGGGCTGGCATCTGCTGGCTGGCCGGCGGATCCGACGGTTCGTTTGCCTGTGCCGAAGGCATGGCAAGGAACGTCGAAGCTGCGACAGCGGCCGCCAGAGCTGCGGCGGCGGGTCGCCACCGCAGCATCCGGTGTGCGTTGGGGTGCTTGTGCATGTTGTGCTCTTCTCGCGGAGTTACATTTCGTGGAAGACGGGCTGGTGCCCTGTTCCCCGCACTCCGGAGACCCCGTGACACGGCATGCGTCATCGAGGACGCCGTTGTGTCGAGGGAGAACGGGATTTGGGTAGGACCCCGTTTGGATGGCTCGGAAGGTTGGTACGTTTCCCGGCCCGGACTCCACGCTAGACAACGTTGTCAGCCGAGTTCAACACGGTTTTGGGAGCCGGGCGTGTCGCGCCGGGCTTCATGTGCAAGCGCTTACATCTTTCGTTCGCGCGCGCGTGACACGGTGACATTAATGAGTCAAATGCTGCTTAACAAATTTGTCTCATTCATCCCCTGCGACCTGGCTCACTCATCCACTGCTCCGTAACGGCCCTTTTCGACCGCGAAAACGGCAGTTACGGAGCAATGGGCATCACAGGCGGAGGTGACGGGGATCATCCGGAGCCGGACCGGCATTGTGATCTTCACCAACACCTTCATGCAGTCCTTCGGACTCGCCTCCGCCGGGGGCCCCCGCAGCCTGGACCGTCGCCGGCTCCTCGGTCCTCGCCATCGCCGGTGCCCTGTGGGCGCGTGAAACCACCAAGACCCCTCCGCGAACTGGGCAACCCCGTGCGCAAGCCAAACCCCACAAGGCGACGGCGCCCCGCACCGGAAGATGAGGGGCGCCGTCGTACTTGGCGGGTTGTCGTACTTTGAGGGTTTTATGACGAGGCCGCTTCAGCGTCCACGCCATAACCCCCACGCCCGGGGCTGACGAACGTGGTTAACGAAAAAACCCCGCAGCTCCCGTGTAACACGGGACTGCGGGGTTCTAGCTGGTGGCTCCGACCGGCGTCGATCCGGTGACCTTTCGATTTTCAGTCGAACGCTCTACCAACTGAGCTACAGAGCCTAGGTGACATGTCACCATGAGAGCCGAAATGTCTTCCGGCACTCAGAGCGACCCTGACGGGACTTGAACCCGCGACCTCCGCCGTGACAGGGCGGCGCGCTAACCAACTGCGCTACAGGGCCTTGCTTGTTTCTTGCTGTTCGCAGTATCGCTACTGCAATTTTTCAAGGCCTTTAGCCTACCAGACTTTTACACCTGGTTTGACCACTTCCTTGCGTACCCCCAACGGGATTCGAACCCGTGCCGCCGCCGTGAAAGGGCGGTGTCCTAGGCCGCTAGACGATGGGGGCCTGAACTCAATCCGACTCATTCAGGGCAAAAATAAAGGGCCGAAGCCTTTCGTTTTTGTCCCTCCGAGTTGCTCCGAACTGGACCTCTAAAACTATAGGGCCTACCCCGGGGAAATCCAAAATCGGCCGGGAAACCAGGTCCCAGGCCGTCCCGGGGCGGCGGAAAATTGGCAGTTTCTCGCCTAGATGTGGCCGATTTCCGCCAGCCCCGGGACGCGGAACGGGGCTACATTGGCACCATGGCAACCACCGCTGACACCAGCAACACGCAGCCCCCAGGCCCCCACAAGGATCCGTCGTCCGCCGCGTCGTCCCCTGCCGCTTCAGCTCGCCCGGCCAGGCCCGCCACCTCAGCCCTCCCGACCGTGCCCGCCACCCCGGTCCGCCCGGATACCCCGGCAAGGGGGCCCGTCAACAAACTTGGCGTCGCCGCCGTCGTGATCACAGTTATCCTCTGGGCGTCCGCGTTCGTCGGCATCCGCGCCGTGGGTCCCAACTTCTCGCCCGGTCCACTGACCCTCGGGCGGCTGGCGATAGCCGCCGTCGTGCTGGGAGCAGTGGTTCTGCCCAAACTGCGCATACTGCCGCAGGGACGCGAGTGGTGGCCGATCCTGGCGTACGGGGTCATGTGGTTCGGCGGCTACAACATTGCCCTGAACGCCGCCGAACACGTGCTCGACGCCGGGACCAGCGCCCTGCTGATCAACGTCAGCCCCATCCTCGTGGCCGTCATGGCCGGCGTCATCCTCAAGGAGGGGTTCCCGCGCTGGCTCATCATTGGAAGCCTTGTGGCGTTCGGGGGCGTTGCCGTGATCGCGCTCGGTTCGGGGCAACGGTCGACGGCGGACGTGGCCGGCGTGCTGCTGTGCCTCCTCGCTGCTGGACTCGCCGCCGTCAGCGTCATCATCCAGAAACCGGTGCTGCGGCAATTCCCCGCGAGGCAGGCCACCTGGTTCGGCATCATGGTGGGGCTGGTGTGCTGCCTGCCGTTCAGCGGCCAACTGGTGACGGAACTGCAGGCGGCACCCCTTCCGGCCACCTTGGGGCTCGTTTACCTGGGCGTCTTCCCCACCGCCATTGCGTTCACCACCTGGGCCTACGCCCTGTCCCTGATCGACGCCGGGAAGCTGGCCGCCACGACGTATCTGGTACCGGGCACCACAGTGCTGATCTCCTGGCTCGTGCTAAGCGAAGTCCCCACGGTCTGGGGACTCGTAGGCGGCGCCATCTGCCTGCTGGGCGTTGGACTCACGCGGAGGAGATCCCGCTAGAGTTTGGATATGCCCGCAAACCTGCCGCCAGGACTTCCCATCGTTCCGGACGGCACCGATGACTCCTCGGGCTTCGACATGTCGGAGTCCGACTTCGAGGCGGCGGTGAGTGACGCCCTGGACAGGATCCCGGCAGATATCGCAAGGACCATGGACAACGTTGCCGTATTCATCGAGGACGACTACACGCCCCGGCCCGGCGAGGACCCGGACACCGTGCTCCTGGGGCTCTATGAAGGCGTTCCGCTGACTGAACGGGACTCCTGGTGGGGCGCGGGCTCCCTCCCGGACCGCATCACGATTTACCGCCAGCCCATCCTGGACCTCTGCTCCACCCGCGAGGACGTAGTGGAGGAAGTGGCCGTGACGGTGGTCCACGAGATCGCCCACCATTTTGGCATCGACGACGAGAGGCTGCACGAACTCGGTTGGGACTAGCCTTGTAGGCATGGCACACGACCACAACCACGCCCACGGCCTCACGGCGACCGGCAGGCACCGCCGCCGGCTGCTCGCCGTCCTGTCCATCACGGTGGCCGTAGTGCTTGTCCAGGTGGTCGGAGCTGCCTTGTCGGGCTCGCTGGCGCTGCTGGCCGACGCCGGACACATGCTCTCGGATGCAGCCGGCGTGTTCATCGCGCTCCTCGCCGCGTGGATCGCTGCCCGTCCCGCCAGCGACCTGCGGACATACGGCTATCAGCGCGCAGAAGTCCTGGCAGCCCTCGCGAACGCCCTGGTCCTCGTCGTGATTTCCGTGGTCATCTTCACCGAGGCCATCCGCCGCATCGGCGTCGCACCTGAAGTGCAGACGGACATCATGCTGTTCGCCGCCGTCCTCGGTGCTGCCGCAAACCTGGTCTCGCTGCTGATCCTGCGGGGTGCCCAGAAGGAAAGCCTCAACGTGCGCGGCGCCTACCTTGAGGTCCTGGGCGACTTGCTGGGGTCCTTCGCCGTTATCGCCGCCGCGGTGGTGATCATGCTCACCGGCTACTACCCCGCGGACACCATTGCTTCGGTGATCATCGCCCTGATGATCCTGCCGCGGGCCTGGCACCTGCTGCGGGACGTGGTGGATGTCCTCCTGGAGGCCACTCCGAAGGGCGTGGAAGTCCAGATGATCCGCGAACACATCCTGTCCGTAGCCGGCGTGGTGGCTGTCCACGACATCCATATCTGGACCATCACCTCCGGCGTGCCGGTGTTTTCCGCCCATGTGGTGGTGGAGGATGCCGTGCTCAGCGCCCGGGGTGCGGACCAAGTGCTGGACAAGCTCGCCATCTGCCTTGGCTCCCATTTCGACACGGAACACTGCACCTTCCAGCTCGAACCCGCCAGCCATTCCGAGCACGAGTCGCACCAGCACGCCTGAGCGGCCGGGTCCGTCCGCCTGACCCGTCCGCTGCTAGGACAGCACGTCCTTGCTGACGAACCTGCCATAGGCGAGGGCGCCAAATACCGCGATGTAGCCCGCCTGCAGCATGGCGTTGTCAGTGAATGACTCCCAGCCGATGGGCTGGCGCAGCAGGTCTGCAAAACCGAACCAGTAGTGGCTGAACAGCCACGGGTGCAGCCACTCCAGCTGCGGCAACTGGTCCAGTACCTGCGACGCCACCGACAGGACGATCGTGGCGGCCATGGCTCCGACTGGCACGTCGGTAAGCGTGGACAGGAAAAGCCCGATCGCGGACAGTCCCAGCAGCGACACCGTCTGGTAGGCAGCAATCAGCAGCATCCTGACCAGTGCTTCGCCGGGCTCCACCACGTCCCCGGACAGCAGGGCTACCGGGCCGATCGGGAAAAGCGCCGCACCGATTCCTGCCCCGGCGAGCGCCACCGCCAACGGGGCCGCAATGCAGAACGCTATCGCCCCAATGTATTTCACCAGGAGCAGCCGCACGCGGCCGGCGGGAGCCACGAGGATGTAGCGGAGGGTTCCGTGGCCGGCCTCTCCGGCAATGGTGTCACCGGCCACCACGCCGATGGTCAGCGGCAGGAACAGCGGCACAGCCACGATCAGCGCCGTCACACCGACGAAGAGCCCGTTCTGCGTGATGCGGTCCAGGAAGGCGGGGCCCCTGCCCGCCGGAACGGACGAGGAGAGGCGGACCACGACGGCGATCATCACCGGGATCGCGGCCAGCGCCAGGAGCAGGGCCTGGGTTCTCCGGCGGCGGAACAGCAGCTTCATCTCCGAGCCCAGCAGCGAGGCGCTCGACGGCGGCCGACGGGCCTCCCCGGCCACGTTTCCGGAGCCATCACTGCGCGACATCGAACCCCTCCCCCGTCAGCGCCACAAAGCGCTCTTCCAGGCTGCCGCGCTCCACCGTGAAGCCGCGGACCCGCACGCCGTCCGCCACGAGGGCCGCAACGATTGCCTCCGGCGTGACACGTCCCGGCGGGACTGTCCCCGGCGTGACGGGTCTCGGTGTGACTGTCCCTGCCGCGACGCCGGAGTCGTCTGCCGGCCCGTCCCCGTCGGGGAACGTTGCGGTGATGACGGCGCCGTTGCCGTCCGGATGCCCCGCGACCGGATGCCCCACGACCGGAGCCATGCCGAACCGGACCAGAACGTCCGAGGCCGCTCCGGCGTCGGGCGTGAGAAGCCGAAGCTGCGCTGACCCGGCCTGGCGGAGTTCCGGCAGGGGCCCCTGGGCCACGAGGCGGCCCGCGCTCATGATGGCTGCATGCGTGCAGATCTGCTCCACTTCGGCGAGCAGGTGGCTGGAAACGAACACCGTGGCACCATCCGCTGCCAGGGACCGGACAAGGCTGCGCACCTCCCTGGTGCCCTGCGGATCCAGCCCGTTGGTGGGCTCGTCGAGCACCAGCAGCTCCCTGCGGGAAAGCAGCGCATTGGCGATTCCCAGCCGCTGTTTCATGCCGAGCGAGTAGGCCCGAACCTTCTTCCGGGCAGCGTGTGACAGCCCGACCCGGTCGAGGGCTTCCGCCACCCGGGCCCGCCGCGTGGCGGGCACTGAATGCCGGTCCGCGGCATCAAAGCGGTGCAAATTTGCTGCCCCGGAGAGGAACGGATAGAACGCCGGGCCCTCCACCAGGGCACCGACTCGCGGCAGCACCTCATCGATCCGGCGGGGCATCTCCAGCCCGAGCACGCGGACCGATCCTGCCGACGCCGAGGCCAGACCAAGCATCATTCTGATGGTGGTGGTCTTCCCCGAGCCGTTGGGGCCGAGGAACCCGAAGACGGAGCCCTGCGGCACCGCCAGGTCGATGCTGTTGACAGCCAACTGGTGGCCGAAGCGCTTGGTCAACCCCCTGGTCTCGATGGCGAGTCCGGAGCCCCGGTCAGCGGAAGTCACCTCGCGGCGGCGGCGGCTGTCTGCAGCCGCTCCAAGGGCACGGATCCGGCGAAAACTCGGCCGTCATCGGTCAGCAGGACGTTTACGAGGGACGTCGAAATCGCCCTGCCGCCGGGAACAGTGACAGTGGCCTGCCGCAGCAGCGGGTCCTGCAGCAAAGAATCGACTGATGGCGCGGCATACGGAGCACCATTCGGGGCACCAGCGCGCGCCGGGAAGCCGACGACGGTCTCCCAGCCGGAGCCGGTCACCGACACAGACTTTCCGGCGGCCGTGGGAGCCTTACCCTCCGCGTGATGCCTGCCCATGTCCTTCTTTAGATGGGGCATGTGCTTGGCATGGGGTATTTGCGGCAGCACCATTTCCTTGATCGTGGCGCCTGGCGGCGGCGTAAAGTCAAAGAGTCCCGCGTCCGGCGCCTCAAGCGTCAGGCTGGAGAATGCGGTCCGGAACGCCGGCTCTGCCTGCCCCCGTGCCCGCACTTCCACACTGAGCGGCAGACCCTTCTCCCCGTCGACGGCGATGGCCACGGAATCCACCAGCGTTCCCTGCGAGCGCGGCGTCAGCTTCAGGCTGTAGGCCGTGCGCCCGGCCACCTCGACGTCCTCACCCACGGTCACCTCTGTGGAAGAGTCGATCTTTGCCAGCATCCGGGCGGCCAGTTCTTCCGGCGTGGCCACAGTTCCCGGCATCCGCGATGTTGGTGGCTTGTGGCCTGCGGCCTTGTCCGGCAGCGTCACGTGGGTGGCCGTGTTGTCCCTGGAGTTGTACAGCCACAGCTCGTTGCCCTGCCGCACTGCGTCCCGCTCGGCGAGCCGGTCCATGACCTGGATCCGCACCTTGGTGGGTCCGTCGACGTACACCCGTGCAGTGTGCGGCCCGGCCAGCAGTTCGGCAATCGAACCGGCGCCGGCCCCTGCAGTCGGTCCAATCTGAGGAACGTCCGGCAGACCGAGCTCGGACGTCTGTTCCAAGGTCCCCGACAGGGACTTGGTGGAGTGCTGGCTGATCATGGCGAGCACCTGCGCCGGTGTCTTGTCTGGCAGCGGGTCCCGGGCGCTCGCGGGCACGGATCCAGTCAGCACTCCGGCAGCGATTACAGCAGGAACGGCCGCGGCGGGCGTCCACCGCAGCCACTTGGGGGTCATCTCAACTCCGCTCCGACGTCGCAGCTCATATCCTCAGAGTACGCCTCGGCACATCTCCTGACAGCCCCCCCATTCAGCTGGCAGCCCCCAGCCGGCCTGCCAGCTTTCGGAAGTTCGCTTACTGCGCGAGACTGGACAGGACGCCCCTATTCAGCTTCAGGAGCCTGAGCCAATGCGCAACTTCAATGCCCCCGCCAGTGCGGCGGATGAGATGACCGGCATCGTTGGCTTAGCGGCCCAGGGCATCGACGCGTTGGGCGAATGGGGCGTCGGGCTGTTCACACTGGCCGAAACGGTGTTTCCGCCCATCCCCAGCGAGGTCATCCTTCCCCTCGCAGGATTCCTGACCCGGCAGGGAACCTTGAACATGGGCCTGGTCCTGGGCACGAGCACGCTTGGCGCCTATCTGGGTGCCCTTGCACTGTATTTCCTGGGCGCGAAGGTGGGGCTCGAGCGATCCATCCGGCTGCTGTCCAAACTGCCCCTCGTGGAGCAGGAAGACTTCGAAAGCGCGAATGACTGGTTCCGGCGCCATGGGAAATCCGCGATCTTCTTCGGCCGGCTGCTTCCTGGCGTGCGCAGCCTCATTTCGCTGCCGGCAGGGGCCCAGCGGATGCATCTGGTGACGTTCAGCCTCTTCACCATCGCCGGAAGCGGCATCTGGAATGGTGTGCTGCTCAGTTTGGGTGCACTCCTCGGCCGCCAGTATTCGATGGTCGAACAGTACTCGCGGTACCTCAACTACGCCGTCTACGCGGGCCTGGCCATCTTCGTCGCCTGGCTCATCATCCGCTACGTCCGGCGAAGGAAGACGGCTGCCGAACGGCCACAGCCCTAGCTGCCGGGACCCGCTAACTGCCCGGATCCGCTAACTGCCGGGAGCCACCGTGCCGGCGCCGCCGTCGACCGTTATCTGCTGGCCGGTCCGCAGGAGCGACGTTGCGTCCGCGACGCCGACCACGGCGGGGATGCCGTACTCCCTGGCCACCACCGCGCCGTGTGAGTTTGGGCCGCCCATTTCCATGACCAGGCCGCCGGCCGTGAGGAAGAGCGGAGTCCAGCCGGGGTCCGTGGAGGGCGCCACGAGGATCTCGCCCGGTTCCAGGTGTGCCCCCACCGGGTCCAGGATGACTCGCGCCGGGGCGGTTACTGTTCCCGCGGACGCGGGGCTTCCGGTCAGGGCACCGTCCGAGGCGGCTGCACCGCCGGAAAGCAGGGTTTCCGGCTCGGTGCCGTCGGAAAGGAGCAGCCGGGGAATGTGGCGCCGCTCCAGCTCCAGGTAGTAGGCTCCCTGCCGACGAGCCACGAGGTCCTGCAGGTCAGCGCCGTCCAGGGCCTGCCGCACCTCGGCAAAGTCGAGGAAGAAGACGTCGTGCGCCCTCGCAATCCGTTCCGCGGCAGCCAGCTCAGCACCCACCTCGGCCATCTGGCGCCGGACTTCCGCCAGTGCCAGGACGATCTGGTATTTGGGGCGTTCACGCAGACCGATGTAGAGCCGCGCCCGCCTGAGCGCCGCCTGGACAACCGCACCGCGGACGCGTCCCCTGGACTTCGCCTCGGCCACGAGCCGGGCAATCTGGGCCTCCGCCTCAGCCTCCGCCTTCCGGAACTGCCGGTCCGGGGCCAGTGTGGGGTCCTCGAGCCGAAGGTAATTTGCCAGGGTGCCGAGGAGGTGGGTGGGGTCGTCCCTCCAGCGGGGCATGCCGACGTCGATTTCTGCAACTGCACGGTGACCGTAGCGCTCCAGGAAGCGGCTCAGGCCCGACTGCACCGCTGGGGCCAACTCCCCCGCGCTGAAGCGCTGCGCGAGCACCGCGGGCGGCTGGTCGGCAAACATCCTGCGTGCTTCGGGGTCGGCCTGGATCTCCGTGGCCAGCTGCCACAGTTCCAGGTCCATCTCCGTGGTGACGTTGTTTGGCAGCCCGCGAAGAATGGGCTGCAGATCGCTTCGCCGTCTGGGTCCGCCCAGCAGTTTCCCGGCGAGCGCCAACAGCGCGAAGCCAAGAGCCGGCAGGGGCAGGATCGACGGAACGATCGGAAAAACGTGTGAGAGCACCCGCTCGGCATGGTCAAGCCGCTGCCGGGCAGAAACCGGGGCCGGAAGTTCCAGGGCCTTGTTGAATTCCTTGCTGAACTTCTCGACGCGGCGCAGCGCGGCTCCTGGCCGGAACAGGGCACGCAGCAGGGACTCAGGCACGCGCCCGTGGATGGCCACGGGCACCACATGCTTTAGGAGGCCCCAGGGCGTGCGGCGGGTGATCGAAAAACGCGGGTCGTCAAAGAGCCGGCGCAGCACGGCCGCGGAGCGCGCCTCCATGACGTCGAAGGCCTTCGGGACGATCCGGCGTCCCACGCTGCTCCGCGCCACAGCCGTCAGATCCACGAAGATGCGCTGGCCCGCTTCGGCGAATGGTGGAGGACCCGTCCGGGTGTCGGGTACTTCGAATCCTGCCGCACGGGCCACCGAGGACCCGAGGAGCCGGAAGGCCGCGATGCCCATAGGGGTCAGGGGCCGGGTGAGCCCCTGCGCCAGGCTGAAACAGAGAAAGACCCTGGTGCCGTCAACCGGCGGCGGTGCGCCGGGCGGCCGGGTAACTGCGGGCACGGGGTAGAGCGTGGTGATGGGTCGGGACTGCGTCAGCCAGGCCCCGCCCTCGGTGTCGATGGCCCATTCCAGGTCCTGCGGTGCCCCGAAGTGGTTTTCGGCCCTGCCGCCCAGCGCGGCCAGCTCCCGAACCTGCCGGTCCGTGAGGCAGGGTTTTTCCTCCGCTGCAGTGTGGTCCACGCTTTCGGTGCCGCCTCCGGGCAGCGGGCGGATGACGAGGCGCTTGTCTCCCAGCCGGCGCTCCACAATTCTCCCGGACACGCTGTCCACCACGAAGTGGTCGGGATTGACGGCGCCGGACACCACGGCCTCGCCCAGCCCGGGGCTGGCGTCAATCACCGTCTCACGGCGGCGGCCGGTCAGAGGGTTCGCGGTGAACATGACCCCCGCTGATGCAGCGTCCACCATGCGCTGCACGACGACGGCGAGCGCCACCGCGGACGGGTCAATGCCGCGGCTGGCCCGGTAAGCAACCGCCCGATCCGTCCAGAGCGAGGCCCAGCAGTTGCGTACGGCGGCCAGCAAGGCGTCGGCGCCCACCACGTTCAGGTAGGTGTCCTGCTGGCCTGCGAAACTGGCGAACGGCAGGTCCTCCGCCGTAGCCGATGATCTGACCGCAACCGGAACATCGGGCCGCTCTGCTCCACCCAGCGCCGCGTAGGCCGCCTGCACCTCGCCGGCGATTCCTGCCGGCAGTTCGGCCGCCGTAATCATGCCGCGGGCGCGGCCTGCCAGCCTGGCGAGCGTGACAAGATCGTCGGCCGCCGTGGCGTGCAGGGCGTGGTGGACGTCCTCGAGGCCGAGCGGCACCGTCGCCTGGCGATATGCCTCAGTGGTGAGACAAAAGCCCTCCGGCGCCGGCAGACCGGCAGACAAAAGCTCGCCGAGGTTGGCGGCCTTACCGCCAACACGGGAGAGCATGCTGGCATTGATCCCGCTCAGGCCGAGAACCAGCGAGCCCATGGATTATGCGGCGCCCAGCATGGGTCCGAAGCTGCTGCGGTCTGCGAGCCGTGGGTCATCCCGGTCCGGCACGACCATGACGGGACTCTTGGCGTGGTGCAGGACGCCGTCGGAAGTGGACCCTAGGAGCATCCCGGTGAAACCGCCGCGGCCGCGGGTGCCTACCACCACCAGTTCCACATGGCGGCTGGCCTCAACGAGTACGTCCACGGGGGAGCCGTCCAGGAGCCGGGTTTCGATGACGAGGCGCGGGAAGTGGCTTTGCAGCCAGGCGACGCCGGCCTTCAGCTGGAGCTGGATGTCCGCGAACAGCGCCTCCCTGTCCATTGGGGCCGGAACCCACGCCAAGGATCCGCTGTACTGGGGCACGGCGCAGATCACCCGAAGCGGCGCGGCGAGGCGTTCGGCCTGGGCCGCGGCTTCCAGCACTGCGACACGGGCCTGTTCCGAACCGTCCACACCCACCACGACGATATTCTCCACGGGACCGCGGCCGGCCTTGGCCTGTTCCGCCTGGATGTGTTTGTCCTGCGTGGTTTCACCCAGCCTGTCCGCGCAGATCAGGGGCACGGTCACGGTGGGGCACTTGGCGTGCGCCGGCAGCGCGCTGCTGACGGAGCCGAGGAGCCGGCCCACGAAGCCGCCACGGCCGCGGGTTCCAACAACCAGGAGTTCCGCGGTTTCCGACATTTCCAGCAGCACTCCGGAGGCATCACCGTTTTCGACGCTGGCGCTGACGTCGATGGTATAGCGAGCAACCTTGTCCACCGCGTGTTTCAGGATGGCCTCGGCGCCCTCGCGGATCACCGAGTCGTCCACCGTGGCGTATCCGCCATCAAGGCCTGACGCGGCGAAGATGGGAACCGAGTAAGCGGTGACTATATGGAGCGGACGACGGCGGCGCTCGGCTTCGCGGGCAGCCCAAACCAGGGCGCACTGCCCATGGTCAGAGCCGTCGACGCCGACCACTATCCCGTCGGGCCTGGCCGACCTGCGGTCGCCATCCCATGCCGGGTCCGGATGCATCTCATGTGCGTCCATTGGGTCCGCCTCCTCGCGTACTGCCCTGATGATGCGGCTATTCTGCCAGATTCAGGCACCCTCGCCGGCACCGGCAGGCCGTTGTTGCCCGGTGGTAAAAGGCCTGCTGTTAAGCACAACTATTCTCGGTCGGCGAGTACTTAGCAAGCACGCCAGGCGGGCCTCTCCGACCGCCTGACCTGCGCTTTCTTGCGCCCACATGCAGCGTTGCCGTCCGGGGCTCGTCCCTGTTCCGGGCGGCTCCTGCAGACATGTTCCGCGAGGGCTACCCAGCGCCACAAAAACTCTGTAGTCTTCGAGGCACTGTTGATCCGGAATTGTGTTGAACGCGGCTCCGGACCATCTTTTGTGTCTGCTTGCTGGGGCAGCGGGCCGTGCGGGGCGTGCCCGCCCTGCACTTCGAAAAATTCGAGGAGGAAGCTGTAGTGTCAAGCACGCCTGGTCTCAGCAGGGCTGAACGGACCACCACGGTGGTCATCGGCGCGGGCCTTCCCGGTCTCGCCATCGCCACCGAACTCCGGCGCCGTGGAGTGGATTCGATCATCGTGAGCGGCCTGGAGTCCCCCGGCGCTAACCAGGCCCCCCAGACAGCGCCCCTGCAACGGTGCGATACGCCGGGCGCCTCCTCGCGGGAGGAGCGCAACGAGATCCTCCGCCACCTCCGCAACTACGCCGCAAGCCACCAGCTGGATATCCGGAATGACACGTCAGCGGTGTTGCTCGACAAAATGGGCTCCGGGACAGCTGACTCCGCCCTTCACCGCTGGGCCGTCCATACCCCCGATGGCGTGCTGTTGGCAGACCACATCGTCCTCACGCGCTGCGCCAACAGCCAGCTGCGCCGCATCCTCACCGATCTCGGCATCTCGGTGGGCCAGAATCTGGTGGCCGCCATGCGCGCCATCGGCATCTATCTGGTGGGAGTGGGTGAGCTCATCACCCCCACCCCCAAGGAAATGCTGCGGCAGGCCAAGGTGGTGGGCCAGGCTATCTCGGCCAAGGTTCATCCGGACAGCGTCCCGTCCGTCCTGACCGGAAGCTTCGCAGCCCTCCCCGCACCCCTATAAGGCGGGTCGTATAGTTTCCCCGTCCAGGCTTCGCGACCAGCGTGTGCCGGTCTAGCGTGTGCCGGCGCCGGGATCCTCATCGTCGTTGCCGGTAACGATTTTCCGGCGTGCCAGGACAGCGAGCGTCACAAGGAGTCCCGCCGCCACGACACCAAACATCACGACGCTCCACGGGAACGGTTCAGAGGTATCCGGTGCGACCTCCGGCGCCGGGGTGACGCCGGGCTCGGGCGTGCCGACCGTGGGAACCGGGGCCGCCGTCGAGCCCGTTGCCCCCGCCGTCGCCGTGAAGGTGAACGTCCCCTCAATGGGGTGCGAGTCCGAACTGACCACACGCCACACCACGGTGTACTTGCCTGCGGGCGCGCCGTCGCGCAGCTTCTGCGAGGCCACGTTGTCCACGATCTCCACCTTGCCGTCAGCCCAGTCAGTGCCGGCGGCATCGCTGACCTTGACCTGCGAGCCCAGGCCCAGGGGGTCCCTGTTGAACGTGATGGACACCTTGGCCGGAGGGGCGGCCACGGTGCTGCTGTCGGCCGGGCTGCTTGACTCGGCAGCGTCGTGGGCATAGGCCGGAACGGCGGCCAAAAGCAGAGCAGCAAAAGCGACGGCACCAAGGATGGCGGTCAGCAGTTGGCGGATGGAACGCATGGGCGGATTTCTCCTCGTGTTGGCTTCCTTACAGACTAGGCGAATTTGCCTGGGGCATCCCCGCGACCCAATAGGATGCAACCAACCCCAAAATCTCCCGGAGGACTAATGCTTAAGCAGGGCTCTGCACTGGACCGGTACTTCAAGATTTCCGAACGGGGGTCAAACTTCTCCCGAGAGATCCGCGGCGGTTTTGCGACATTCTTCGCGATGAGCTACATCGTGGTGCTGAACCCCCTGATCCTTTCCGGCCCGGATTCCTCCGGAGCCAGCCTCGGTTTTCCGGCCGTGGCGGCTGCCACCGCGTTCGTGGCAGGCATCCTGACCATCCTCATGGGCGCCTGGGCCAAGCACCCGTTCGCGATGGCCACCGGACTTGGGGTCAACGCCTTCGTGGCGGTCACTGTCGCCACCAATCCGGGCCTTACCTGGCAGGACATGATGGGCATGGTGATGTTCTCTGGCCTCACCATGCTGATCCTCGTGCTCACCGGCTTCCGGACGGCCGTCTTCAGGGCAGTGCCCGAAGGCCTCAAGACGGCGATTGTGGTGGGCATCGGCCTGTTCATCGCCCTGATCGGACTGGTCAACGCGGGCTTTGTGCGCCGCATCCCCGACGTCGCCGGCACCACAGTCCCGGTGGGTCTCGGTTTTGACGGCAAGCTCCTCGGCTGGCCCACGCTGGTGTTCGTGTTCGGACTCGTCCTGACCATGGGCCTGCTGGTACGCGGCGTCAAGGGCGCCATTTTGATCGGCATCGTCTCCTCCACCATCCTGTCCGTGATTCTTGAATTCACGCTGCATATCGGTCCCAGCGTTGACGGTGAAAACTACAATCCGCAAGGCTGGTCCCTCGTTGCCCCCACATTCACGGAATGGGCGGCCCCGGACCTCTCCCTCCTTGGAAAGGCCAATCCCATCGGCGCGTTCGAACACCTCGGCTTTCTCGCCGCAACCCTTCTGGCCTTCGTAATCCTGCTCAGCATCTTCTTTGACGCCATGGGCACCATGGTGGGCCTGGCCAATGAAGCCGGAACGGTGGACGAGGAGGGCAACATCCCCAACGTCGACCGCGTGCTGCAGGTCGATGCACTCGGCGCCATTGTGGGTGGCGGCGCGTCCGTGTCCTCCAACCAGATCTACGTCGAATCCGGCGCCGGCATCGGCGAAGGAGCGCGGACCGGCCTGGCCTCGATCGTGACCGGCCTGCTGTTCCTGGTAGCCATGTTCTTCACCCCGCTCATCAACCTGGTGCCATTCGAAGCCGTGGCCCCCGCGTTGGTGGTGGTGGGCTTCATGATGGCGGCCCAAGTGGGCAAGATCGACTGGACGGACTGGGGCATCGCCCTCCCGGCCTTCCTGACCTTCACGCTGATGCCGTTTACGTACTCGATCGCCAACGGCCTGGGCGCTGGATTCATCTCCTACGTCCTCATCCGGACCTTCCAGGGCCGGGCCCGCGACGTCCACCCGCTCATGTGGGCTGTGGCCGCCGCGTTCGTCCTGTTCTTCGGCATCGGGCCCATCGAGCAGGCTCTGGGCATGGAGTAGGCGCCTCGTCCAGATCGGGTTGTAGAGGCCGCTCGACACTGCCGCCACATGCCATCTCGCGGTAAGGGTTTCCGGGATTACAGACAGGACGACGGCGGCATGGCTGGTTTTCGACCTGCCGTTGAGGTGAGCTTGGAACATGGATTTTCCCGCCCTCGCCGTCGACGTTCATCCGCACTCCTGGACGGGCCGTTTCGACGGCGACGGCGAAGCACACCGCCGGTGGTGGCAGGCCGTGACCCCTTACGGGGAAGTCCGCAGCGGCGTCAGTCCGTTCCGGGCCGATCCGCCAGTCAGGGTTGCCCCGCCTGTCAGCGCCTCCTCCGCCGCCGGGGTTGCCCCTTCTGACCGGCCGGCCCGCCCGGCCGTGGTCCTCGGCTTCTGCAGCGACGAGGGCGTCCGGCGCAACAAGGGCCGGACCGGCGCCGCAAAAGCACCGGCCGCCATCCGCAGTGCACTGGGCCCGCTGGCTTTCCATCTGGGCAGACCCGTCCTGGATGCCGGCGACGTGGCAGTCCGGGACGGCCAACTCGAAGCGGGCCAGGCAAGGGCGGGGGTCGCAGTCTCGGCACTGCTCGACGCCGGCAACCTGACGTTGCTGCTGGGCGGCGGCCACGAGACCGCCTTCGCGAGCTACCTCGGCGTCGCCGGCTCCGAAGCCGTGCGCGGCGGCAAGCGCCTCGGGGTGCTCAACCTGGACGCCCACTTCGACCTCCGCGATGAGGCCGCACCCAGTTCCGGCACGCCGTTTCTCCAGATGGCCCGGGCGGAAGCTGCCGCAGGGCGCGAACTGAAGTACGCCGTCGTCGGCCTTTCCGAACCGAACAACACGCAGGCTCTGTTCAACACCGCCCACCGCCTGGGCGTGAAATATCTCGTGGACGAGGACTGCACTCCGGACGCGGTGCATGCTTTTGTGGCGGATTTCCTGGCCGACATTGACGTTCTGTACCTGACGATTGATCTTGATGTGCTGCCGGCTGCGGTGGCTCCGGGGGTGAGCGCGCCGGCGGCGTTCGGTGTCCCGCTGCGGATCATCAGCGCCGCCTGCCGCCAGGCGGCCGCCAGCGGAAAGCTGCTGCACGCGGATGTGGCGGAGCTGAACCCTGCTTTCGACGTCGACGGCCGCACAGCCCTCGTGGCGGCACGGCTGATCAACACCCTGCTGGCTTAGCCCGTCAGGACGGGCCTCCGCCAGGCCCGGTGGACGGACCCGGATCGTACCGGTTGTCGCTCCGATCAGACCTGTCAGCGGGCTTTGTTGCGGTGCCGCACTGACGGGCGCGGCGCGGGAACCTTCTTGATCATGGAGGCAGCGGGTTTGGGGAATGCCTCGGCGGGATACAGTCCGGCCACCTTGTTCATGTACTGAGACCACTGCGGCCCGGCGATCATGTAGCCGTCGACGCGGTCGTAGAACTTTCCGTTGATGGTGAGGTTCCGGCCGGGCCGCTTCTGCCCCTCCAGTGCGTCGCCGAAGAAGGAGGCCGTGGCCAGCCCGGTGGTGTAGCCCACCACCCAGCTGGCACCGTTGCTGTTGTTCGTGCCCGTCTTGGCCGCAATCGGCATGCCGCTCTTGATCTTGGGCTTGATGTAAATTCCGGACCCGACCTTGAGGACGTCCTGAAGCACCGCATTCACGCCGCGGGCAACCTCCCGGTCGACGGCGTCCTTGCAGCTGGGCTTCTGGCCGGGAAGCGGCTTTCCCGCGAGGTCCGCCACCCGAAGGATGGCCATCGGCGCACAGTACTGGCCATCGGCGGCGAACGTGGCGAAGGCGTTGGCCATCTGAAGCGGGGCCACAGCCGTACCTCCGAGGATATTGCCCAGCTGGTGCATGTTGACCCGGGAGCCGTCCAGCCCGCTGTGGATACCCACTGCGTCGACCATTTTCTGGATTCCGCAGAAGTCCAGCTGTGCCGCGGAGGCAAATGTGGCGGTGTTGATGGAGTTGTAGAGCCCGTAGTTGACCGGCATCTTCCGGTAGTAACCGGCAGAGGCGTTCTGCAGATCATCGGCGGCTTCAAGTCCTGCCTTGCGCTGCTTGGTGCTGTAGGCGCCGAGGACCTTCCCGCAGGAGGACCGCCACTTGAATCCGAGCGGATATTCCCGCTTGGACGCGTCCACGACCTGCGTGATCTTCTTGCCCTCGTTGAGCCATTGCGCGAAGGTGAACGGCTTCATGGTGGAGCCTGGCTGGAAGCCCCCGGCGCCGTTAAGATCATTGCCATTGGGGTCCTGGGAATCCACGTTGAAATTCAGCTGCGTGTCGAACTTCCCCTTCTGGGGCAGGAACACCGTGTTCTGCGCCATCGAGAGGATCTTGCCGGTACCCGGCTGGACCGAGATCACGGACGCCCCCCACCTGCCAGGGTTATCCCCTGCCGTCGCGTCCACTTGGGCCTGGGCCGCGGCCTGCAGGCGGCTGTCAAGGGTGGTGGTGATGGTCAGCCCGCCGCGGTACAGCTTCTGCTCTCGCGCTTCGGTGTCCGGGCCGAACGCGGGGTTGTTCAGGATCAGATGGCTCACGTAGTCACAGAAATAGGGGGCCATCGTTGCGGCGGCGCAGCCCTGGTTGGATGGCCTCAGCTTCAGGGCCACGCCCGTGGCCTTCGCGGCGACATACTGCTTCCTGGTGATCTTGCCCTGTTCGAGCATCGCCTGCAGGACCTGGTTGCGCCGCGCGAGGGAGTTCTCCGGATTGGTCACCGGATCGTAGAAACTTGGGCTGTTGACCAGCCCGGCCAGCAGGGCCGCCTGCGGCAAGGTGAGTTTGCTCGCCGGAACACTGTAGAAGTGCCGGGCGGCCGCCTCAATTCCGTAGGCGCTGCGGTTGAAGAAGACAATGTTGAGATAACCCTCGAGGATCTGGTCCTTCGTGTATCTCTGTTCCAGAGCCATGGCCAGCCGCATCTCGCGCAGCTTGTCCCCGATGTTCTTCTGTCCGCTGAGGATCACCTGCTCTTCACGACCGGCGGAGATCTTTGATTCATTGACGACGTTGGTCACGTACTGCTGGGTCAGGGTTGACGCGCCCTGCCGCTCCCCCCGGGTGAGATTGCTCGTCAATGCGCGCAGAACGCCCTGGGTATCCACGCCGCTGTGCTCGTAGAACCGGCTGTCTTCGATCGCAATAACCGCATCCTTGATAAACGGGGACATCTGTCGGAGCGGAACACGCACCCGGTTTTCGGTATAGAAAATGGCGATCGGTTTTCCGTCCGACGTCACCATCCTGGTGGTTTGCGCCGGCGGATCCACCGCCAGTTCAGTGGGAAGGCTGTTGAAATAGGAGATCGACCGGCTGACCGTGGTGCCGGCGAGGGCGGCCGCCGGCACGAGGAAACTGGCCACGAGGACTCCACAGATGCCGCTGACCAGCAGGAACCCGAGCATCCCAGCCAAGGCCCCAGCCGTCTTGGACAGAAACTTCTTCATTCTTCCAGCTCACCACGCATCCTGATTGCCTTCAGGATACGCGCCGCCCTGTCACCCTATCCACACACCGCCACCCAGCCCGGCGTGCCATCCCGGCCAGGAGGCACCGGACAACCCACCTCGGCCGGCCACCGCCGCCAGCCCACCACCGCCAGCCCACTGTCGTAGACGGGAGTGACCGTCTTAGACCGGAGTGTGCGGCGCCTTTCCTTCGTCCCCGAATTCCTCGGCCGCCCGACGCTCGCGAAGCCGGTCCAGCCGCAACATCACCGGGGCAGTCGTGACACCGTGCAGCAGCACTGACGCGGCCACCACCAGGCCGACAAGCGCCCAAAGGTAATCCGCTTGGGGCCCGAACTCGCCCTTGCCGAGCGCATACGACAGGTAATACAGCGAGCCGATGCCACGGATGCCGAAGAAGGAAATGGCGGTCCGTTCCCGCGGGCCGGTCTTGCCTCGGGCGAGGGCCAGCCAGCCGGACAGCGGACGGACCAGCAGCAGGAAGGCCAGCGCCACCCCTATCTCGGCCCAGCCCATTCCCGCCAGGAGGCCTCTTGCGATCGCTCCGCCGAACAGGACCAGGATCACGACGGTCATCAGCCGCTCCAGTTGTTCCACGTAGGCGTGCAACACGCGGTGGTAACCGTGAGTGTGCTCTGCGGCCCTGATGGTCACGGCACACACGAAGACGGCGATGAAGCCGTAGCCCTCGACCATCTCGGTCACGCCGTACGCCAGGAACGTGGCGGCCAGCGCGACGAATCCCTCGGAGTGGTTGGAGAGGCGGATGCTGTCATGCCGCGCGGAGAAGAAGAGCCTGGCCAGAGCCTTGCCGGTCCCGTACCCCAGAAGCATCCCCATGCCAATCCGCCACAGGACATCCACGGCGAACCACCCAGGGAACCATGCCGACGGCGACGTGCCCACGACGCTCATGGCGATAGCCAAATAAACGAACGGGAAGGCGAGGCCGTCATTAAGTCCTGCCTCGGAGGTCAGCCCGAACCTGACTTCGTCCTCCTTGTCCGTTTCTTCGTCCTCATCGGCCGGCTCGCCGACCTGGACCTCGGAAGCCAGGACGGGGTCCGTGGGGGCCAGGATGGCTGCGACGAGCAGGGCGGCAGCCAGTCCCAAGCCAAGGACCCATAGGCCAAGGATTGTCAGGCCCAGAATGGACAGCGGCATGGCAATCCCGAGCATTCGCCAGGTGGTGGCCCAGCGGCGGAGGCCAATCGGGCGGTCCAGGGCCAGCCCTGCACCCATGAGCGAGATGATGACGCAGACTTCCGTCAGGTGCATCGTGAAATCTGCGTGCAGGACAGGGTCCGGATCAGGAAGACCGCCCAGCAGGCTGAAGGCGGCGAACCCGGCGGCCAGGAACACCATGGGCATGGAGAACGGCGCGTTCCGGAGGAGCTTGGGCAGGATTGCGGCGACGAAAACGGCGACACCGGCCGCGACGAAGATGATGCTTGGGGCTTCAAACACTGTCGCCTCCTGGTTCATTCCGGGTATGCGCGGGTCTGACCCACATTAGCGGCCGGGTCAATCCCGACGGGAGCTTTCGCACTGGTGTGGAACCAGCGAGAAAGAGCCGGCCAAGCAGGTTAAATGCCAGTCATCTTACGTTTAAAGATACGCGGGGGTAGACTTGGCTCCGGTCTCGGCACGAAACACAGAAAGTCGGTACATGAGCACAGCAACAATGGAGCGCCCAACCGCTTCGTCATCCGCGTCAAGCTCGTCGAATTCCCGGTCCATCCACCTGGCCTTCACCAGCGCGGACCAGGTCCACGATGGTTTGGAATCTGCAGTCGAATCCCTGATCGAAACAGCCGCCCAGGAGGGCACCTGCGGCATCCGGGTCACCCGGTATGAGGCGGGCCGGTACACCGTCGCCCTCGACGAGTCTGTCCCCTTCGGCGAAACGCACGAAGACATCGCAGCCTAGCACGCAAAAAGCCCCCGCCTCTGGCCTCATCCGTTGCTGAACAGCACCGGATGATCCCACGGTCGGGGGCTTTTTTGTGCGTAAACCCTAGTATTTGATGATGGTACGGGCGGCTAGGCCCGCCGGACCTGCACGCCGTCGGACTTCATGAAGGGCTGCGAGTCGGAATGCCCGCTGCCCACAAGCCAGAGGACGTTACCGCTCCGTGAGATCTCCTCAACCTCGCCCGCCGCAATGACATGCGCGTGCTTGATGATCTCGACCCGCTCGCCAGGCTGCAATGATCCCCAGTCGGAAACCGTAGCAGCATGTGCGATGCGCCTGGATAGGACTGCCCCACGTGCTTTCATTTGAACTTCTACCCCTTTGTGATGTTCGTGCGCCACAGCATCTTTGATGTGACTTTTACTACACCTTCAGTTCTACTACACTCCGCACGCGTGTGCCGGTCGCGTTGCAGAGTATTTCGGCGGCGCCGGAAAAAGTTTCCCGGCGCCGCACATTGTTCAGCCTCAGGCAAGAATCCCTACGGCGGATTCGGCAGCGGCGCGCACCTCGCCGGACGCCACCAAACGGTCAGCTGCCTCCAGCTCAGGCGACAGGAACCTGTCTGTGCCCGGACCGTCGACGACGTTGCGCAGCGCGGCGATGACGGCCGTCCCCGCGGGGCCCGGTGTCAGGGCTCCCCCGGAGAGCTGCGTGCGCATGTCGATGGCACGTGCCGACGTCACGAGTTCGATCGCCAGGACGCGGCGCAGGTTTTCGACTGCCTTCCTGAGTTTGCGTGCGGCGTGCCAGCCCATCGAGACATGGTCCTCCTGCATCGCGGAGCTCGGAATCGAGTCCACCGAGGCAGGAACCGCCAGCCGCTTGTTGTCCGAGACCAGGCCCGCCTGGGTGTACTGGGCGATCATCAGCCCCGAATCCACGCCCGGGTCACCCGCCAGGAATGCCGGCAGTCCGTGGGAGCGGGCCGGGTCCAGCATCCGGTCCGTGCGCCGCTCGGCGATGGAACTTAGGTCCGCCACGGCGATGGCCAGGAAGTCCAGCACGTAGCCCACCGGCGCGCCGTGGAAGTTGCCGTTGGACGAGACGCGCCCGTCCGGCAGGACCACCGGGTTGTCGATGGCGGCCGCGAGCTCGCGGGACGCCACGAGGTCAGCATGGTCCACGGTGTCCCGCACCGCCCCCGCCACCTGTGGAGCACAGCGCAGCGAGTAGGCGTCCTGGACCTTGGAGTCCCCCACACGGTGCGACGCCACGATCGGCGAATTCGACAGGACCCGCAGCATGTTGTCGGCACTGGCGGCCTGTCCGGGGTGCGGCCGCAGGGCCGCGTGGAGTTCCGGCAGGAACACCTGATCGGTGCCGAGCAGCGCCTCGACACTGAGCGCTGCGGTGATATCCGCCGTCGTCAGCAATTGCCGGATGTCCGCGATGGCCATGAGCAGCATGCCCAGCATGCCCTCAGTGCCGTTGACAAGTGCCAGGCCCTCCTTCTCCGCGAGGGTGACCGGCTCGATCCCATGGTGGGCGAGGACTTCGGCCACGGGGCGCCCGTTCTTGCCGCCGTAAAGCTCGCCGTCGGGGCCCGTCGCCTCGCCCTCGCCCATCAGCACCAGGGCACAGTGCGAGAGGGGCGCAAGGTCACCGGAGCAGCCCAGCGAGCCGAATTCGCGGACCACCGGAGTAATGCCGGCGTTGAGCACGTCCACCATGGTCTGCAGGACAACGGGGCGGACGCCGGTACGGCCGGAGGCCAGGGTCTTGGCGCGCAGGAACATGATGCCGCGGACCACTTCGCGCTCCACCGCCGGGCCCATGCCCGCTGCGTGGCTGCGGATGAGCGACTTCTGCAGCTGGGTCCGAAGCTCGTTCGGGATGTGCCGGTTGGCCAGCGCCCCGAAGCCCGTGGAGATGCCGTAGGCGGGAACGTCACTGGAGGCGAGGTCGTCGATGTGGGCCCGTACCTTGGCCACTGTGTCGAGGGCTTCCTGGGAGACGGTCACCTTGGCATCGTGGCGGGCGACGGCGACGACATCCTCGGGAGTGACGCCGCTGGAGCCGAGGGTAACGGTCAGCGGTTGTTGGGTAGTGATGGTCATGATTCCTACTTCTCTGGGGGCCACGCAAGCAGGGTTCCTGGGCCGAGCTTGCGAGGTTAGGGGATCGTGGGGATCGATTGCTCCGTAAGGGCCCTTTTGGAGGCTCAGAACGGCAGTTACGGAGCAATCGATGGATGTTTGGACCCTGGTTAGCGGGTTTCTGTCATGGGGATGCGGACGCCGCGTTCCTTGGCGACCTCGACGGCGCGCGGGTAGCCGGCGTCGGCGTGGCGGATGACGCCCATGCCGGGGTCGTTGGTGAGGAGGCGTTCGAGTTTCTGGGCTGCGAGGTCGGTGCCGTCGGCGACGGAGACCTGGCCGGCGTGGATGGAGCGGCCGATGCCCACGCCGCCGCCGTGGTGGAGGGAGACCCAAGTGGCCCCGGAGGCGGTGTTGAGCAGCGCGTTGAGCAGCGGCCAATCGGCGATGGCGTCCGAGCCGTCGGCCATGGCCTCGGTTTCCCGGTAGGGGGAGGCAACGGAGCCGGAGTCGAGGTGGTCGCGGCCGATCACGATGGGCGCTTTGACCTTGCCTTCCTTGACGAGCTGGTTGAACAGGAGCCCGGCCTTGGCGCGTTCGCCGTAGCCCAGCCAGCAGATGCGGGCGGGCAGGCCTTCGAACTCCACGCGTTCACCTGCGGCATCTAACCAGCGGTGCAGGTGCTTGTTCTCCGGGAAGAGCTGCTTGATGGCCGCATCCGTGACGGCGATGTCCTCCGGGTCTCCGGAGAGAGCCACCCAGCGGAACGGGCCCAGGCCCTCGCAGAACAGCGGGCGGATGTAGGCCGGAACGAAGCCGGGGAATTCGAAGGCCCGGGTGTAGCCCCCCTTCCGGGCTTCGTCGCGGATCGAGTTGCCGTAGTCGAACACCTCGGCGCCGGCGTCCTGGAATTCCACCATGGCCTGGACATGCTTTGCCATCGATGCCTGGGCCTTCTTGGTGAAGCCTTCCGGGTCCGCGGCGGCCTCGCGGTGCCATTCCGCGACGGAGATGCCCTCGGGGAGGTAGGACAGGGGGTCGTGGGCGGAGGTCTGGTCGGTGACGATGTCCACGGTGAGCTCGCCGGCGTTGTGCCGGCGCAGGATCTCGGGGAACACCTCCGCGGCGTTGCCCACGTACCCCACGGACCAGCCGCGGCGCTCTTCCTTGGCCTTAAGCACCTTGGCGATGGCGGCGTCGAGATCCGTTTCGACCTCGTCCAGGTAGCGCTTGCCGGCGCGGCGGCGCAGGCGGGTCTCGTCGACGTCGACAATCAGGCACGCGCCGTCGTTCAGGGTGACGGCGAGCGGCTGGGCGCCGCCCATCCCGCCGCAGCCACCGGTGAGGGTCAGGGTCCCGGCGAGGGTGCCGTTCTCGTCCCCGGTGAGTTTGCGGGCGATCGCGGCGAAGGTCTCGAAGGTGCCCTGCAGGATGCCCTGGGTGCCGATATAGATCCAGGACCCGGCGGTCATCTGGCCGTACATCATCAGGCCCTCGGCCTCGAGCCGGCGGAATTCAGGCCAGTTCGCCCAGTCACCCACGAGGTTGGAGTTGGCCAGGAGTACGCGAGGCGCCCACTCGTTGGTGCGGAACACACCCACCGGCTTGCCGGACTGAACCAGCAGGGTCTCGTCCTTTTCCATGCTCTCCAGGGTGCGGATGATCGCGTCAAACGCCGCCCAGGACCGGACCGCACGCCCGGTGCCGCCATAGACCACCAGGTCATCCGGGCGTTCGGCGACCTCAGGGTCCAGGTTGTTCATCAGCATGCGCAGCGGGGCTTCCGTCTGCCAGGACTTGGCGGTGAGCTCGGTGCCGCGGGCTGCTTTGACCGGGCGGGCACCGGTGGTGAAATCGGCGGGTGCCATGAGGGGCTCCTTCGAGTTGCTGGGTGGTTCGGTGAAGTGCTTCTGTATCAACTAAAGCCCCTCCCCGGCAGCGTAAACAGGGGTTTCGGAACGCCCCTGTCCGGTATTCCAGACGGTGTACGCGCCTGCCAGACCGGGACCGTGTTAGTTCGCGGGGCGCCTTGGATTCGCATGAGTGGTCGCCGCAGCACGCGATCCTGCGGACGCTTGCCGGCCACTTGTCAGGCGGGAGTCTTTTCCTTACGGGATGTGAAGGCGGCTGCCGTCGTCGGAGATTCACGTGATCCATCCCGGCGGCCATCGAGCCGCTCACGGACACCGGCTACCGCCAGTGCATAGCAGATCGACGTGCAAGCAGGACGATTGCAAGGCAGGACCAGTCGCAAGGGGCTGCGTTTTCCTAGGCCGCGTATGCCTCGGAGGACAGAAAGAGCGCCCAGTCACGGAACGGGTCCTCGGCTACGGGATCATCTGTCAGCTCAACCTCGGGCGGCAGGTCCTCGATTGTCGCCGGGTCTGTCGCCACGTCTGTCGCCACGTCGGGGTCACCGTCCACCCCAGGAGCCACGGGCACGGCCACGGGGTGGCCACGCTTGTTGTCTGACTGTTCGGGTATTCCGGGCATTCCGGGCATTCCGGGCATTCCGGGCATTCCGGGCATTCCGGGGCCAAGGTTGTTGGCCTTGGCAAGGATCTCTCTTGGCCATTGAGGTGGTTCCCAGTCGGGTTGTTCACTGGCATAGTTGCGGCCTGTAGGTGAGGTCCAGCCGGGCGGATCGTTGGCGCTGGCAGCGGTGGGCGTCCATGCGGTGGCGTGTCTGAGGCGGTGGTGTTTGGGGCATGGCTGACCGAGGTTGCTGATCCCGGTGGACCCGCCGTCTGCCCAGGCAAGGAGGTGGTCTGCGTCGTTGTCCAGGGAATGGTTGTTGCAGCCGGGGAACGGGCATTTCCCATCCCTCAACCGCAGCCATTGCCGCAGCGCCTTGGGGATCCGGTAGCTGGTCCGTCCGATCTCCAAAGGGGCACCATCACGCGGATCAGTCAGCACCCTCAGGAGCGACGACGCCCCGTCCGCAACAAGGGCGCGCCCCATGGACGGCGGAATGGGGCCGTACCCGTCCAGCACGGCCGGCTCCTCGGTCAAGCCGAGCAGCGAGAACACCGGAACGGTTATGAGGACCTGGGCTGCCGGGGACGGAACATGGCTAAACGGCGGATGGCTTGCCGTCGCGCCGTCCAGTATGCCGCCTACGAGGGCGCCGTCCTCGAGGGTGCCGTCCTCGCTGCCCTCACTGTTGACGGAGGGCGTTCGTTCGCATTCGGCAGTGAGGAGCCACGCGGCGGCGACATCGGCACGAAGCTGGGCAAGCGTCCTCGCTTCCTCCGGTCCCTGCAGGGCTCTTGCGGCGGCGGTGGTGCGGTCCCAGATGCCGGCGGCCTGGCCGGCAGGCAGGTAGGCAGAAAACCAGGCCAAGCCGTCGCGGTCGGGGGCGTACTCCACCCGCCGGTCAAGGACGCTGCGGGAATGGCGCTTCTCAATGCTGACGGGGTGGTGCCGTTCCCGCCAGATCCGCGCCTTTGCGCGGAATCTTGCGGGTACAAGTTCCCCGGCCGGGCAGCCCCGCGCCGGGGTGGGCGCCTCCTGGTCCAGGAAATGCGCCTCCATCCTCGCAGCCCCTACCCTGTCGAGATTGGCGGCTTCGTCGACCATGACCCGTGCGTGCTGCCATGAAATGCTTCCGGCCCGCAACGCGGACAATGTCAGCGGCAGGGCGGTGGTGAGTGTGCGGGCTTCGGAAAGGAGTGTGCCGGCGGTGCGTTCGCTGACCGTCAGGACGCACGCAACCTCAGCGGTCACGGCCATCTCTTGGCAGGCGTGTTCCTGTGGGGACAGGGCCGGTGCCGTCATGGCCATGGCAGCATCGGCATATCCCGCGGCGAGGTGTACTTTCAGGGCGGCCATTCTTGCTTCCACCCGGGCCACCTCAGTCAGGCCGTCCAGACACGCATCCGCCTGGTCACGAAGAGGGTCCGCAGCAGCCAAGCACGAGTTGTTCGCCGCGCGACGGACCAAAGCAGCCAGCGCAGCGACGGAAGCCTCGACGGCCTCCAACGTCTCTACAGCGGCTCTGCTTTCCATGGGCAAAGCATCTCAGGAGGCACTGACATTATTGATGGCGCAGGCATCGGGTCACGGCGCCGCGCTGCAATGTCCGTTCGCTGTTTCCCGCAGCGGTCCATTCGCGCCGGCCCCGGAACCGTGCCTGCCGGGAAATCCCGCCTCAGCAGCACCCCGGACAGTCTGGAATCAAAGACACCAAAGCCCCGTGAGGCTCATCACCTACAGTCCGAAAATGGTCTGCTGGATAGCGATCCCCCCTCCCAAAGACGAGAAGGTATTCGCATGCAACAAACCCCAACTGCCGGTCAGACGGCGGGACACCGGGCCCCGGCCTCCCCCGGCTCAGCCATTGAAAAGGCCGCAGACACCTTCCTGAACCGCGGACTCAACGTGCGCCACATCCGCTTCATAGCACTGGGGTCGGCGATCGGCACGGGCCTGTTCTACGGTTCCGCTTCAGCCATCCAAAAGGCCGGGCCGGGCGTGCTGCTGGCATATATGATCGGTGGTGCTGCCGTCTTCATGGTGATGCGCGCCCTTGGTGAAATGGCAGTGCGCCATCCCGTGTCCGGCTCCTTCGGCCAGTACGCCAGCCGCTATCTGGGGCCGCGCGCCGGTTTCGTGACGGGCTGGACGTACGTCTTCGAGATGGCGATTGTGGCCATCGCCGATGTCACGGCTTTCAGCATCTACATGGGCTTCTGGTTCCCGGACGTTGAGCGCTGGATCTGGGTCCTCGCCATCATCTTCTTCCTGGCCGCACTGAACCTGCTGAACGTCAAGGTGTTCGGCGAGCTGGAATTCTGGTTCTCCCTGATCAAGGTTGCGGCCATCATCGGGATGATCGCCGGCGGCGCCGCCATCATTGTCTTCGGCTTCCAGGCCGGAGGAGGGTCAGCCGTGGCTCCAGGGCTGGACAATCTCGTCGAACACGGCGGCTTCTTTCCCCACGGCTTCGAGGGGCTCCTGGCCTCGTTCGCCGTCGTGATGTTCGCCTTCGGCGGGATTGAAACGATCGGCATCACTGCCGGCGAGGCCGCCGACCCGAAAAAAGTGATCCCGAAGGCGGTCAACACCGTTCCCGTCCGCGTGCTCCTGTTTTACGTGCTGACCCTTGGAGTGCTCATGAGCCTGTTCCCGTGGAATGAAGTAGGCAGCAATGGCAGCCCGTTCGTGCAGATCTTCAGCGGGCTGGGCGTCCCTGCCGCGCCGCACATCCTTAATGCGGTGGTGATCACCGCTGCGCTGTCCGCGATTAACAGCGACATCTTCGGAGCCGGGCGCATCCTGTTCGGACTCTCCCGCCAGGGCCATGCACCGCAGAGCTTCGCCAAGGTCTCCCGCCACGGGGTTCCCTGGATGACAGTGGTGATGATGACCGGCATCCTCTTGGTGGGCGTCGTTCTGAACGCCGCCATTCCGGAGGACGTCTTTGTGCTGATCGCCTCCATCGCCACCTTCGCCACGGTGTGGGTCTGGGTGATGATCCTTGCCTCGCACGTTGCGATGAAGCGCGAGATCGCCCGCAAGGGCCTGCGGGCGTCGGAATTCCCCTCCCCCTGGTGGCCTGCGGCGTCGGTCCTGGCCATCGGTTTCATGGCCATGGTGATTGTTATCCTGGGAGTCTTCGAAGATACCCGCGTGGCCCTCTACGTTGGCGCCGTCTGGCTGGGCCTGCTGCTGCTGGCCTACCGCCTGTGGGTCCGCGGCGACGGCCTAGTGCGTGCGGATCTCGTGGATGAAACAGCGTCGCTCCCCATGGTGGACACTGCTAAGGCATCCCCCGCGCCCGCGTCGCTGTAAGCGCCTTCGCATAGAGCGCTCCGGCTGCCCGGCCCCGTGCAGGACTAACGGGCCGGGCGGCCGTGGATCCGGACCGAGAGCTCATCGGCAACCTTCTGCACCCTGGCCGCGAGCGCAGGCCACTGGTCCGGCGGCAGTTTGTCCTCGAGGAACGTGACGGCGACTGCCGCCGTCGGCCATCCCAGGTGGTCCGTGACGGCGGCCGCGATGGAGCCGAAACCGGGCGTCACCTCACCGTGTTCCGTGGCGTACCCGCGCTGGCGGACCTGGTCAAGGTGCGAGGACAGCGCCGAGTACTTCATGATGGCGCCCTCCACGTCATGCCGGGCGCTGAACGCAGCAGCGTTCGGGTACAGCGCCCGGACCTGGGACTTGGGCAGCGCGGCCAGAATGGCGCGGCCGCTCGCGGTGAGGTGGCTCGGAAGCCGGACGCCGACGTCGGTCACCAAAGACGGCCGGTTCTTGGCCCGCTCCTCGACGATATACAGGACGTCGCGCCCGTGCAGGACGGCCAGGTGCGCACTTTCGCCGATGACATCCACCAGGGAGGCGAGCATCGGCCGCCCCAGCCGGGACAGCGGTTCCTGCCGTGAATAGGCCGAACTGAGCTCAAAGGCGCTGATGCCAAGGCCGTATCTTTGCTCCTCATGCAGGTGCAGGACAAAACCGTTCGCCTCCATCACCCCGAGGAGGTGGTAAACGCTGGACCGCGGCAGTCCCAGCGCGGTGGCAATATTCGACGCCGCCATCGGCCCCCGCTTGGAGGCCAACAGTTTGAGGATGCGGAGGGTATTTTCCGCCGCCGGCACCTTCGACGTCACCTTCACCGTCCTTGAAAGTCCCGCTGTCGCCGGCGCCGCTGCTTCCCGCCGCGGGGCTATGCTGTCTGCCATTTTTTCCTCCGTCATTCTGGCCCCGGAAGAGATCCAGTCCGGGATACCGTACTTAATCGTGCACCTTCTCAAGCGCGATGGGCTGCAGTCGCCAAGGCCTGCTGTCTGGGAAGCCAGACAGCTCCCCAATTCCGGGGGGCGGGGAAGGCTCCTGGGTTAGGGTTAGGCATGGACTTCCCGCTGGAAGGAAAGGTCGCCCTCGTAGCCGGCGCAACGCGTGGCGCGGGGCGGGGAACAGCGATAGCGCTCGGTGAAGCAGGGGCGACCGTCTATTGCACAGGCCGCACCACGCGGCACAGTCGCTCTGACTACGGGCGGTCGGAGACGATCGAAGAGACAGCTGAACTGGTGACGGCCGCAGGCGGCACAGGGATCGCCGTCGAGGTGGACCATCTGGACGCGGCCGAGGTGGAACAGCTTGTTCGGCGGATTGATGACGACCACGGGCAGCTGGATATTCTGGTCAACGACGTCTGGGGCGGCGAAAACCTCGTCCAATGGAACACGCCCGTCTGGGAGCATGACCTCGATGCCGGACTGCGGATGCTGCACGGTGCCGTGGACACGCATCTGGTCACGAGCCATTTCGCCTTACCCCTGCTCATCCGCCGCCCAGGCGGGCTTGTTGTGGAGATGACGGACGGCACCCGGGAGTACAACGCAGACCACTACAGGCTCTCAGCCTTTTACGACCTGGCCAAGAGCGCGGTGCTGCGGCTCGCCTTCAGCCAGGCCGAGGAGCTCAAACCCTTCCAGTGCACCGCCGTTGCCCTGACGCCCGGATGGATGCGCTCGGAAATGATGCTGGAGCACTACGGAGTCAGCGAAGCGAACTGGCGGGACGGTGCAGCCGTCAACCCGCATTTCGCCGCCATTTCGGAAAGTCCGCGCTTCGTCGGCCGCGCTGTTGCGGCGCTCGCGGCTGATCCTGCCCTCCACCACCGCACCGGCGGCTCGTTTTCTTCCGGCGGCCTGGCCCGCGACTACGGCTTCACTGACGTCGACGGCTCGCGCCCGGATTGCTGGCGCTATCTGGTCGAGGTCCAGGACGCGGGCCTGCCTGCGGACCCCCAGGGCTACCGCTGAACCGCGCTTTATTTGTGCCGGACCAGCGCGATGTACGCGCCAAGGCGACGTGCCGCCAAAGCGACGTTCCGCGGCAGGGAAATGTGCCTCGGCGGCCGCCAAAACGCAAGTAGTACGCGGAGGTAAGCAAGAGTCGCTGCGGAGGAAACTGAGGTAGTTGCTACTCGTGTGACTCTTGGTGTCCCTGACTAGCCTTGTCCGGACGGTGCACCCCGGCTCGGAGACCCTCTCCGACAAACGCGACCGAATTCCGCACCGCCAGTGAATCGACGCTTGGTCACACACTGCGAAGGAGTGGTTCCGATGATCCAGTTCACGGCCGAAGCCCCGGCCCAATCCATCCGAGCCGGACGACTGTCCGGGTTCCTTGCTAAAGCCCTGAGCCGCGCACGCACGGCTGCCATCCCCTACAAGATCGGCGACGTCTTGGTTGGCGATGACCCGTTCAACGGCCGGCAGGAAGGCCTCGTTGAAATGCGGAACGGCAATTCAGTAGGCCTGAGGTCCGGCGGACAGATGTTTTTCTACGACTACCGGCAACTGAGGCGGCCGGAATAGCCGGCGGCGCCAGCATCCCGTCCCGGCACCACCAAGGAGTGCGCTTCGATGTCCATTGCAAACCTGCCCACCGCCTACATGACCATCGCCGAAGTCGCGGCTGCCCTGCGGGTGTCCAAGATGACTGTCTACCGGCTGGTCAAGTCCCACGCCCTGGCCTCCGTCAGATTCGGGAAGTCCTACCGCATTCCCGAATCGGCCGTGGAGGAGTACATCAGGCAGTCCCAAGTCCCCGCTGAATCCGAAGTCCCCGCTGAATAGGAGCCCGGCTCACAGCCGGGTTGATTGGCGGCGGCTGACTGGCAGAGCTCGCCACGTCCGGTCTGCGCTGCGTCCGACCTGCGGCATGTCAGACCTGCGGCACGTCCCGCCGTCGGAAATCCCCCGGCCAGTCGGCCTTGCGGATCCGCCCCAGCTCCTGAACTTCGCCCAGGTGCCCCCATTCATCCCGCCCGAGCCGCGCAACGGGTCCGAGCAGGTCGATCCGCGGGTGGCTGCCTTCCAGGACCTCAGCGGAGACCGCGGCATGGGTGACCTCGCCGAACACCAGGACGCAGTCGCCCATTTCCAGGGTCGAATACAACCGGCATTCGAGGGCTACGGGAGACTCGGCCACCCGCGGCACACTGACCGTCAGACCCGGTTCGCGGGTTAGGCCGGCGGCGTCGAACTCGCTGACATCCGGCGGGAAGTTGGTGCCCGTCGCGTTGACCTCGGCCATGAAATCAGCCGGCGCGAGATTAACCACGAACTCCCCGCGTGCCGAGATATTCCGCAGCGAGTCCTTCCTGCCCACCGAAGTGAACTGGATGATCGGCGGCGTCACCGAGGCAACGGTAAAGAAGGAATGGGGCGCGAGATTGTCCACGCCCTCAGGGGATGTGCTGGACACCCATGCGATGGGGCGGGGAACCACAACGGCCGTCAGCAGCCGGTAGAAGTCCGCAGAGGGCAACTCAGCGGGACTGAAATCCTTGCGCATGCCCCCAGCCTAGCGGGGTGGTTTCTACCGTGCCGACCAGCCGCCATCCATGGTGTAGCTCGCGCCGGTGACCATGCCGGCGTCGTCGGAAGCCAGCCAGGCAACCAGCGACGCGACTTCCTCAGGCTCTACCAGCCGTTTCACGGCGGATTCGGTGAGCATCACCTTGGCGAGGACTTCGGATTCGGGGATGCCGTGGACCCGGGCCTGGTCCGCGATCTGCTTTTCGACGAGCGGCGTGCGGACATACCCGGGATTGATGCAGTTGGATGTGACGCCGTGCTCCCCGCCTTCCAGCGCCGTCACTTTGCTCAGCCCTTCCAGGCCGTGCTTTGCGGAAACGTAGGCGCTTTTGAAGGGGGATGCCCGGATCCCGTGCACGGACGACACGTTGATGATCCGGCCAAAGCCGTTGGCGTACATGTGCGGAAGGGCCGCCCGGATCAGCAGGAACGGCGCTTCGAGCATGAGGCTGATGACCCGGCGGAAGGCTTCCGGATCGAAGTCCTCGATGGGACTGATCCGCTGGATGCCGGCGTTGTTCACCAGGATGTCGCAGTCCAGGCTCACCGCCGCCAAAGCGTCCACATCCAGCAGGTCCACGGCCCAGGCCGTGCCGCCCAGCTCGTCAGCGAGGGCGGCGGCGCCCGCTTCATCCACATCAGCCACCACCACTTTGGCTCCCCGTGCTGCGAGCTCCCGCGCGCATGCCGCTCCGATGCCGCTGGCACCTCCGGTGACCATGGCCTTGCGGCCGTTAAGGGTTTTTGCGCTCATATCTGCTCCTCAAAGTGTCCACGCTGACACGTGCCATGGATCACGGCACTTCCGATTCACCTGAGTATTGCTGCAGAAAGTTTTCGGTTCAATGGCTAATCGGGCACTTGATTCGTGCAAAATTGCAGATATGGAAGCCAACCCCGATGATCTGCTCGTGCTGCTCGCGGTGTCCCGCTCGGCAAAATTCACGACGGCGGCCCAGGCTTTGGGGCTCAACCACACCACCGTTTCGCGCAGGATTGCCGCTTTGGAAAAGGCGCTCGGCGGGCGGGTCCTCTCCCGCGCCGCGGGCGGCTGGGAGCTGACCGAACTCGGTGCACAGGCCGTCATAGTCGCGGAACAGGTGGAAACCGCGGTGCGCGCGCTGGGGCCTTCCGGCCGCCCGCCCGACCCCGTCACCGGCGTCGTCCGCATGACCGCGACTGACGGCTTCAGCGCCTATATCGCCGCTCCGGCGGTGGCGAAGCTGCGCCGGGACCATCCCGGTCTCAGCGTGGAAATCGTCACCGTCACGAGGCGGGCGCTGCAGCAGCGCTCCGGGCTCGACATCGAAGTGGTGGTGGGCGAACCGCAGGTGCACCGGGCCGAGGCGTTCCGCCTGGGCGAATACATGCTGGGCATGTACGCCTCCCGCTCGTATCTGGAGCAGAACGGAACACCGGACTCGGTGGACGCCATGGCGACGCATCCGCTGGTGTACTTCGTGGATTCCATGCTGCAGGTGGACGACCTCGACGCCCCGCGGCGCATGGTGCCTGCCATGCGGGACGGGGTGACTTCCACCAATGTGTTCGTGCATGTGGAGGCAACGCGGGCAGGAGCCGGAGTTGGCTTCCTGCCGTGCTTCATGGGCGACCGGCACGATGACCTCGTGCGCCTGCTGCCGGAGCATTTCGCGGAGCGGCTTCCCTACTGGATGGTGCTGCGGCCCGACTCCCTGCGGCGGCCCGCGGTTGCAGCCGTGGTGCACGCGCTGCGGGAAGAGGTGACGGCGAACCGGGAGTGGCTCCTTGGCCGCGGGAAAAGCTCATCGGCTGCTCCGTAGCTGCCCTTTTGACCCGTGAGAAGGGCAGCTACGGAGCAGTGGATGGAGGCAGGGGCGACGGAGGCGATGGGTCGTGGCGGACCGGTGCGCCGGCGGCGAACGCCCGCACCTTGGTGTCGTCCCAGATGTGGGCCGGCATCGCGCCGCCCAGGAGCCGCCGCGCCAGGCCGGGATCGTCGTCGAACGGCTGGTCGCTGCCGGCCATCACCATATTGCCGTAGCGACGCCCCTTGAGCATGGCAGGATCAGCAATGATCATGGTGTGCTCAAAGGCAGCAGCGATGGTGGCGGCATCCTCCCGTGCGTTCTTCAGGTCGGGCCCGTCCCCGGAATTCACGACATAGAGGCCGCCAGGGGCCAGCACCCGTCGCACGTGGGCGTTGAACTCGCTGGTGGTCAGCGGGCGAGGCGTGAGCGCACCGGCAAAAACGTCACGGATGATGAAGTCGCGCGTCTCCGGGGTCAGCGTTTCCGTCACAGCCCGGGCCTCCCCGACGCGCAGGCGCAGGAGCGGGGCCTTGGGGAGGTCGAACCAGCCGCGGACGAACTCCGCGAGTTTTCCGTCCAGCTCCACCACAACCTGCCGGGACTCCGGATAGGCGGCGTGGAAGTAGCGCGCCAGCGAACACGCTCCGCCGCCAAGGTGGAGTCCGCGCAGTTTGGGCCGGGACTCCGGGGGCCAGCGGGATTCAATGAGTGCGGCCATCCAGCGCATGTATTCGAAGTCGAGGAACAACGGATCGGCGAGGTCGATGTGCGAACTCATGACGCCGTTGATCCGCAGCAGCCAGCCCGTGGAGTTGTCCTGGTCCGCAATCAGCTCGCAGTCCCCGGTGTCGATGTAGTAGACGCCCTCGACCGGGCCGCGCGGGCGGCCACCCCGGGGCAGTTCCACCACTCCGCGGACCGCCGTGGCCGCCGTCCTGCCGCCGGGTTTGGAGCCCGGTTTGCCGGCTGACTTGCCGCGCCGTGCCATCAGTCTTCCGCCGCTTCGGTCATGCTTCAACCCTAGTTGACCGGCACCGCTGCTTGGACCCGCGGGAACCCGGATCCCGTTTCCCCGCCATCCCCGGGCTCCGTCAGATTCGGCTACGTTTCAGGCACCGCAGCATCTTGGCCGTTGCGGATGCGTTCGACCATGGCCGTGGTGGAGCGCTCCGCCACATAGTCCAGGATGGAAACACGCCCGCCGTAGGCCTCCACAGCCTGGGTTTCGGCCAACATTTCAGGAGTGTAGTCGCCGCCCTTGGCGTAGATCTCCGGGCGCAGCTGCTCGATCAGCGGGATGGGCGTGGGCGTGTCGAAGACCGTGACGTAATCGACACAGCTCAGGGCTGCGATCACGGCCGCCCGGTCCGCAACGCTGTTGATGGGACGGCCCGGTCCTTTGAGCTTGCGCACCGAGTCGTCACTGTTGAGCGCCACCACCAGGATGTCCCCCAGCTGCTTGGCCTGGTTCAGGTAGCGGGTATGGCCGCGGTGCAGGACATCGAAGCAGCCGTTGGTCAGCACCACGCGCTGGCCGTCACTGCGGTGTGCACGGATGTGCCGTTCCAGCTCGTCGGCTGTCAGAGCTGTGTCCGCGAAGCTCTCGAGGTAGCGGCCCAGCTCGTCCGTCCCGCAGACGGATGTCCCCGGGTGATGGACCACGACGTCCGCGGCTGCCTGTGCAAGGTCCAGGCTCGTGGTCAGCGGCAGCGAAGCGGTGCGTGCCAGCGTCAGGGCGGCCACGAACGTGTCCCCCGCGCCGGAGGCCTGCTTCTCGGCAACTGGCCTCGCCCAGGTCCGGTGAGTGTTGCCGGCGGCCGGAATCAGGACGGTGCCGTCACGGTCGAGGGTAATCACGACGGCCCGCGCCCCCGTGGCCTGCAGCAGCTGCTGCCCGTGCTCCATGACAACGGCGGCGCGCTCCGGCCCGCCGGTGAGGCGCCGGTCCAGCAGTCTTGCCGCCTCCTGTGAATTGGGGGTCGCGAGGTCCGGCTGCAGGCCGGCCCACGGACGCGGATCATGCGCATCCACCACCACAAGCTGGTCCGGCCCGCGCCGCGAGAGGTGGCCGACGAGCTGTCCGCGGACCGGCTCCGCCAGGACCCCGGTCGCGTAGTCGCAGATCACCACGGCATTCTGGCGTCCGACGGCGGCAGGCACCGCGGCGGCGAGTCGCACCAGGGCTTCCTCCGGGATTTTGGCGGCAGCATCGTCGAAGCGCAGCAGGACCTGCCCGCCGCTGCTGATCCGGATTTTGGTGGTGGTGACCATGTCCGAATGCTCCGTGAGCAGGCTCGTGTCGACGCCCGCCGCGACCAGCTGGCGCTTGAGTTCCTTGCCGGCGTCGTCCGTTCCGATGATCCCGGCCACGCTGACCCGGGCTCCCAGCGCGGCCAGGTTCATGGCGGTGTTCGCGGCGCCGCCCGGGGAAAATTCGCGCCGGTCGATGTCCACCACGGGGGCGGGCGCCTCACGGCACATCCTGTCGCTGGGGCCGCTCCACCAGCCGTCGAGAATCAGGTCGCCCACCACGAGAATTGCGGGGCGCTCCTCGGCCAGCCGCTGCGGAAGCCACGCCGCCAGGCCGCGCTGCTCCGAGAGCTCGGGCAGGCTTCCGTCCGGCATGTTTCGGTCCGGCAGGCTTCCGTCGGGCAGGCCCTGTCCGGCCGTGCCTTCCCGGGCGGTCATTTTTCAGCGCCTTCCGCTGCGGCGGAGCCTGCCGGACCGGGCCCTGCTGAATCTGACCCTGCGGGACCTGACCCTGCCGGACCTGACCCTGCCGGGGCCGGCGGCGGCGCCGCGATATGAACCACTTTGACCCGGGTGAACTCATCCAGAAGCTCCGGCCCGTAACCGAAACCGTGCCCGCTATCACCGCGGGGCTGGGACGCACCGCCCGGCGCTCCGCCGAACACCTCGTTGATCTTGACGGTCCCCACCGGAAGGGCCGCGATCGCCTGCTGGGCATGGGCGATGCTTCCCGTCAGGACGGAGGCCGCCAGCCCGTAGCGGCCGGCGGCAGCCAGCCGCAGGCCCTCGTCAAAGCTGTCCACAACGCATATCGGGGCCACCGGGCCGAAGGTTTCCTCCGCCATGACGTCCATGGTGTCCGTGCAGTCCAGCAGTACCGTCGCGGGATAGAAGGCGCCGGGACCGTCCGGTACCGTCCCGCCCTCCGCCACCCGCGCGCCGAGCTGCAGTGCCTCCGCAACGTGCCCGTGGACAGTCTCACGAAGGCGCGTGTCCACGAGGGGTGCGATCCCGCCGTCGCGGTTGCGATTCCGAGCCTGCTCCGTGAGGGCCTCGCAAAACTGTTCGGCAACCGCGCGGTGGACATAGATCCGCTCCACCGACGTGCAAATCTGGCCGCTGTTGCTGAAGGCACCGATGGCTGCCTGCTCTGCAGCCCAGCGGGGATCCACGTCCTCGTCCACGAGCAGCGGGTCTTTGCCGCCGTTTTCCCGGATCACATGGGCCCCGGTCAGCACGGCTGCCTGCTCAATGCGGGCACCGGTGCCGCTGGATCCCACGTGTGCAAAAACGTCGACGGAAGCTTGCTGCGTGAGGAGGGAGCCGACGTCGGCCCCTCCGGTGAGGGTCAGCAGCACGCCCGGGGGGATGGCGGACGCCAGCACTTGCCCGAGCCGCTCGCCCACTCCGGGGCAGCGCTCGCTGGGCTTGTGGATGGCGGTATTGCCGGTGACCAGTGCGGCGCCGATCAGGCCGCAGGCCACGGCGACGGGGTCATTCCACGGGGTCAGCAGGACGGCCACCCCGCGGGGCTCGGCCACCGTATAGTCGGCGGCGAGCATGTTGCCGCGCAGGCTGTGGCCGCGGCGCACCGGGCCGAGCTCGGCGTACTGCTCCAGGGTGGATACCCCTGCAGCCACCCCGGCACGGGCCTCGTCCTTGGGGCGTCCCGTTTCGCGTGCGTTCATGTCCGCCAGTTCCGCCGCAGCCTCTTCCAGGGCAGCGGCGGCGGCGCGCAGCAGCTTCCCGCGTTCCGCCGGCGGTGTGGCGGACCAGGCGGGCTGCGCGGCGCGCACCGTCTTAACGGCCTGTGCCACGTCCTCGGCCCGGGCCGAGGGAAAGCGTCCTATGACGTCGCCCGTGCGGGGATTCCGGATGGTCAGCACCTCCGGTGCAGTGGACAGGAAAGTCTGGGTGGTCGTGTTCAATGTGGCTCCTCGCTGCGCAGGTCGCTGTTCCCTGTGTCTTTTGTTGGTGCCGTCCCGGGTCGTGCCGCTCCTGAACTCATCCGTACCCCGCCTTTGGCGGTTTACACGTCTGCGCCGCCGGGAGTTTCGGTGCTGGCGGCGGGACGGGACAGGGCCGTATGGTGGCTCCACCGGAACTGCCACACCCGACCCTGATCCGTCCGGAGCCGAAGGGGCTGACGCCATGGAAGACTTCAACGCCGACTTCGGCGGAGCACGCACCACCGGGTACGCCGTGGGCCCGGTCCTGGAAAAATTCACCGGGGTCTCGCGGATCGCTGTGCTTCGCGGCGGGGGTCTGGGCGACCTGATGTTCGCGCTGCCCGCCGTCGCTGCGCTCAAGGCCGCGTATCCCCAGGCCTCCCTCACGCTGCTGGGCACGCCCATCCACGCCGAGCTGCTGTCCCAGACTGAAGGGCCGGTGGACGAGACCGTGATTCTGCCGTTCTCCGAGGGTGTCCGGCCGGGCGCCGAGGACGAGGGGGAGCTGGCGGGATTCTTCGCCGGCATGCAGGCCAGGCATTTCGACCTCGCCGTCCAGCTGCACGGTGGCGGACGCTACTCCAACCCGTTCCTGCTCCGGCTCGGGGCGCGCCACACCGTGGGAACCAGGACCCCGGACGCCGCGCGGCTGGAGCGGACCGTGCCCTACCTGTACTACCAGCACGAACCGCTGCGCGCTCTCGAGGTGGCGGGGTTCGCCGGCGCGCCGCCCCTTGAGCTGGAGGCCCGGCTCTGCGCCTTGCCGGAGTTCAGCCAGCAGCTCGCACCGAGGCTGCACATGCCGCCCCAGGCTCCCGAGGCCAAAGGCACCGTGGTGATCCATCCCGGCGCCACCGATCCACGGCGGCGCTGGCCGGCGGAACGGTTCGCGGCGGTCGCGCACCAAGCGGCCGACGACGGCTTCCGGGTTCTGGTAATCGGCGACCACAGCGAAAAGGAACTGGCCGAAGCAGTGGTGGAGCTCGCCGTCGGCCGCGTCCAAGAAGCAGGCCAGGCAGCCGGCAACGGGGGGCGCGGCACCCCGCCGCAGGTCGAGTCCCTAGCCGGCAAGCTCAGTCTGGGCGAGCTCGCGGCACTCCTTGCCGGCTGCAGCGTTATGGTGGCAAACGACAGCGGTCCGCGGCACCTGGCCCAAGCACTCGGCACGCCCACGGTGGGCGTCTTCTGGACCGGCAACGCCATCAACGCCGCTCCGCTGGGACGCAGCCTGCACCGGATCCACCTCGGCTGGGCCACGCAGTGCCCGGTGTGCGGGATCGACGTCACCCAGGTGGGCTGGACCGCCCCGCGGTGCCAGCACGATGAGTCCACCGTGGAGGCGGTCGCCCCCGAAGCCGTCTACGAGGACGTCCGCCAGCTCACGGCCATGAGCCTTCATCCTCGTGGCAGATGAGCATTTCCCTGATTTCGCAGCCCGTGGGCTGTGACAGCACAAACAGGATGGCCTGGGCAACGTTGGCGGGATCGTTAAGGCGGGAATCGTCCTGCGGCTTGTACTGCTCGGCGCGGTCGTCGAAGAATCGGGTCTTCATGCCGCCCGGAATCATGGTGGTCACGCCGATCTCGCCTCCCGTCTCGGCTGCAAGGGAATGGCTGAAGCCCACCACCCCAAACTTGGAGGCGCAGTAGGCCGTAGCCTCCGGAAGCGCCCGCTTGCCCAGCGTGGACGCGATGGTCACCACCCGGCCGCGGGATTCCTTCAGGTAGGGCAGTGCCGCGCGGACCACAGAGACCGTCCCCAGGAGGTTGACTCCGATGACGCGTTCCCATTCGTCCGCGGCCACATCCTCGAGCTTCCCGCAGCGGTCTATTCCGGCCGCCGTGACCACGGCATCAAGCCCGTCGAGCGTTTCCGCCGCTGCCCGCACTGCCGCTTCCACCGCCGCACGGTCTGAAACGTCCACCTCGAAGGCCTTCGCCGCCGCCACGTTCCGGATGTCCCGGTCCAGCACGACCGGCGTTCCGCCCGCCTTCAGCACGGCATCCACGACGGCGGCCCCCAGGCCGGAGGCTCCGCCCGTGACCAGGACGCGGCCGGGCCGGAAAGTCGATTCATTCATGGTGTTCCTTTCGTTCGGGTTCCAGGTGTGTCTCGTGCGCCGGCTGACCTTAACGGTGCCTCAGCTGACCTTCGCCAGCGCATCCGCCAGGAGCGACGTGGACCGGGCTTGGTGGAACGGCACTGTGACGCACTGTCCGCCCCAGCTTTCGACCAGATCGGATTCGGGCAGCCGGGATGCCTGATAATCCCCGCCCTTCACCCAGACAGCCGGGCGCAGCAGGTCCAGGCACGCCTCCGGGGTGTCTTCCTCAAAGACCATCACGGCGTCCACGCATTCGAGGGCAAGGAGGAGCTCGGCCCTGTCCTGCTGACTCACGATCGGCCTCGGCTCGCCCTTGATCCTGTGCACTGACTCGTCCGAGTTCAGGCACACGATGAGGCAGTCGCCGAGCTCCCGGGCTGCAGACAGTGTCCGGACATGGCCGGCATGCAGCAGGTCGAAGCAGCCGCCGGTTGCCACCACCGTTCCGCCGTTCGCCCGGACCCTCCGCGCCAGTTCCAGGGCGTCCTCGTCCCGTCGGCGGCGCCAGACTCTGTTGTGCCATGCTGGCCGGTGACGGTCTGGAAGGGAGGCCACTCCCCCGGCGCCCAGGAAGGCCGCCGCCTCGTGGATTGCCTGCTCCACGGCGTCGTCAAGGTCGCGGCCGCTGGCCAGGTGCACCGCCAGGCTGGCTGCCAGCCTGTCTCCGGCACCGCACGGATCACTGACAGTGGTTGAAGGAGCCGGGAAAGTCCGCGGCGAGCGGTTCCGTAGCCCCACCAGCAGCCCGCCCCGCTCCCCCATGGTCACGAGCACGGCCTTGCCCTGCCAGCGGTCCAGCAGCGCCGTGCCCACTTCGGCTATTTCCTCCAGGGTTTCCGCGGCAATGCCCGCGGCTTTGGCTGCCTCCGCCAGGTTCGGGGTAACCACCGCTACGCCCGGCACCGGAACTGCGCCGGAGGGGTGCGGGTCCCACACGATCGGAATGTCGTGTGCCAGGGTCACGAGCAGGGACCGGATGTCAGGATTCGCCGCCACCCCCCGGCCGTAGTCGGCAATGACGATGACCTCTGCCTGCTGAATGGCCTTCAGCATCGCTGCCGTGGCAGCGGGAACCGGCGGACGCTCGCAGCCCTCGTCTACGCGGACCACAGGGTGGCGGCCCGCCCGGACACGGGTCTTCACCGGGGTCCGGGCATCCGAGGGCCCGGCCACCACTCGTATGCCGGCGAGCGCCCCCTCCAATTCCAGGGATGCGTCGTCGTCGGAAAGCACCGTCACCAAGGTGACCCGGTGGCCGTCCTGGGCGAGCATCCGGGCAACCAGCCCGGCGCCGCCCGCCCGTCTCCTGACGTCAGCGATGTCCACCACCGGCACCGGGGCGTCGGGGCACAGCCTGGTCGCCTCTCCGGCCAGGTCGACGTCCAGCAGAACGTCACCCACCACCGTGATCCTCATCCGTGATCAGCCTCCAGTCCGCTGGCTGCCCGGCTCTTCCGGGCGACCTCGGCCTCCAATGCCCGGCATATGGCGTGCAGGGCAATCAGGTGCCCTTCCTGGGCGTTGGCGGATATGGCGTCGATCGCCACGGCATCGTCGCAGCAGGATGCCAGCGGATTGGGCGCGGGTCCCGTGAGCGCCCAGGTTGTGACGTTGAGCCGTGCGGCCACCTCCGCCGCGCGCAGCAGGTTGGGGCTTTTTCCGCTCGTGGACAGCAGCATGAGGATATCCCCCGACCGTCCGTGTGCGCGCACCTGCCTGGCGAACATTTCCGCATAGCCGTAGTCGTTGGAGATGGCGGTCACGGCGGAACTTTCCGCATGCAGCGAGATCGCCGAGAAAGGCACTCGTTCGCCGTCGAACCTGCCCACCAGTTCGGCGGTCAGGTGCTGGGCTTCGGCGGCCGAGCCGCCGTTCCCCGCCGTCAGCAGGCGTTGGCCGCTGAGCAGCCGCTGGGCCAGCTCAACGCCCCATGCCGCCAACCGGTCAGCCTGCCTCTCAAGCGACCGCAGCGCAGGCAGGACATTTTCCAGGTGGACGCGAACGGCCTCCCGGGAAGGCGCGGGGTTGGTGATGTCCGCGCCGAGTCCGGGCATCGGGTTCGTCAAGGCCGTAGTGGCGGCATCGACCGGCCGCAGGGGCGGAAGCTCAGCTTCCTGCAAGGACCATTCCGTTGTCACAGTGCCGCTCCTTCCATCGGTTCCAGACTGGCGGCGTCTGCGGCTCCCGCGATGGCCAGCTGGTACGCCTTTTCCGTTTCCGCCGCGACCCGGCTCCAGGAATAGCGGGCCTTCGCCCGCCGCTCGCCGGCCCGGCCAAGCTTGGTGCGAAGTTCGGGGCTGGCCAGCAGCGTCGCCAGAGCGTCAGCAATGGCTTCGGGATCCTTGGGCGGCACATGCAGGCCTGTTCCGTGGTCCACCACGCTGTCCGTTAGGCCGCCGACCGCTGCGGCGACCACGGGGATTCCGCACGCCATGGCCTCCAGCGGAACGATGCCGAAAGGCTCATACCAGGGCGTGCAGGCAACCGCGTCGGCGCTGCGGAAAATCCCGGGCATGGCTTCGCGCGGCACCTGGCCGCGGAGCTCCACCTGGTCCGCCACGCCAAGGTCCCGTGCCAGATCCAGGAGCCGGCGCGCCTCGGGATCGTGTCCGTCTGCCGCTCCGCCACCGCCAACGATGAGGAGCTCGACGTCCTCGAACCCGGCATCCCGGAGGTGCACGAGTGCCCGGATCACGAGATCCACACCCTTGCGCGGGACCAGGCGGCCCACGGACAGGATGCGGTGGGAACGGGTCTTGGAATCAGCTGGCCCTGCGCCGGAGAACAGGTCCAGGTCCACCCCGCACGGTGCGATGGACACCTTTCCCGTGTCAATCCCCATCGATTTCAGCTCGAAAACCTCATCCGAGCAGGTGGCGATGATCCGGTCCGCCGACCGTCCCACGGATGGCTCGAGGAACCGGCGCTCGGCGGGACTCGTGTCGTCCGCGCCCTGGTGCCGCCGCTTGACCGTGCCGAGGGCATGGAACGTCTGCACCACTGGAACACGGAACCCGGCGGGTTGGCGGCGTCCCGCGTCCAGCGCGGCCATGCCGGACATCCAGAAGTGGCCGTGGACCACGTCCGGCGGGGAGTTCCCCCAGTCCCGGGCCACCCCGTCGGCGAGCGCGCCCATGAAGGGCAGCAGTTCGTCCTTCGGCACGTGCGAAGCGGGACCGGCGTCGATGTGAACCACCTCGAGCCCGGGCTGCACCCGCACCTTTGCGGGCAAGTCCGGCGCGTCGCGCCTGGTATAGACCGTGACGCGGTGGCCGCGCCGGGCCAAGGCGATGGACAGTGCGGCCACGTGGACGTTTTGCCCTCCCGCGTCCACTCCGCCAAGCGCTGCCAATGGACTGGCGTGTTCTGAAATCATTGAGATCCTCAATGGGTATTCCTTTCTCGCGCCGGCGTTAAGGGCTCGGTTCCGGGCCCCATCGATGGTCCGTTCCCCGCTGAAGTTTCCTGCCCCGCCAAAAGTCCCTGCACCGCATTCCGCCGCCGGGGCCCGGCCCTGAGCTCTGCCAACAGCATGTCCCAATCGGCCAGGAAGCGGTCGAGGCCATAGCGCTCCAGCACAGCCTCCCGGGCCGACTTGCCCCGGCGGCGCGCCTCTTCGGGGTCGTTGATGAGGAGTTCGGCGCAGCGGCGCAGTTCGTGAACGTCCGTGGAGATCCCGCCGGCTTCGGCAGGCACGGCGCGGACGGCCTCAGTTGTCGCCAGGGCGAGGACGGGCATGCCCAGATGCATCGCTTCCAGCAGCGAGAGTCCCAGCGAGGTCCACCGCAGCGGGTGGAGGTAGATCCTGCAGCGGGCCAGTTCCCGGTGGAGCTCTGCTGTTTTCAGGTCTCCCCGGATCCTCAGCCTCGTCGGCCCGATCCCGGTGCTGGCATGCAGGTCATCACAGCCCATCCCGAAGACCTGGAGTGGAGCCGCCGCCGCGAAACCGGGCAGCAGGTCCGTTCCGGTCACCCTCCCCCGGCGGACCGGTTCGTTCACCACCACCCCCAGCTCCGGAATCTCCCCGGTGTAACGGTAGCCGGGGTCGGGGATGCCATGCTCAATCACGGTGGTCGGCGACCCGCCGTTATCCCAGAACAGCTCATTGAAATGGGTTACGTGGACCACCGGAATCTCACGCTGGCCGGCGAGCGGATGCACTGTGAAGGGGACATCGCCCTTCGGCGTGTTGTGCTCGACGTATACGGCAGGCAGTTCGACGCCGGGGCGCCGCCCCAGCACCCTGGCCACCTCAGCTGCTTCCCCGGGACGCTGCAGGACGACGGCGTCAATGCTGTCCGCGTCCAGCGCCGCCAGCGAGATCTCGCGGACTGACGCCGGCCAGTTCCGGCCAGCGCGGCCCAGGCCCCAGGGGCCGCCGTCGGGCAGGACCGGCAGCAGGTATTCGTGCCGGCCCCGGACGAACGCGTCCGTCCAGGATCCATGCACGTGCCAGAGGAGAATTCTCATTACATACGGACCTTTCTCCGGGTGCTGAGGGAAGAAACCCCGCGCATGAGTCGTTCAACCGCCTCCACCACCTGCTCCGGCGATACTGAGCCCAGGCACGGATGCCCCGGAACGGGGCAAATCCGGGCGCGGGTCAGGCGGCACGGTGCATTTTGGTCACCGAGCAGTTCCAACGGAACGCCGTAGGGCGCCCAGCGGACGGCCGGGACTACCGGCGAAAACAGGCTCACCACCGGCGTCCCGACGGCGGCCGCCAGGTGGGCGGGCCCGGTATTGCCGGCAACCACCACCGCCGCGTTCGCCAAGACTCCGGAGAGGGTCCTCAAGTCCGTTTGCCCGCCAAGATCAATGCCGGACGGGCCGGCCACCGTTGCGGTGAGTTCTGTTTCCCCGGGTCCCCCGGTCACGACCACGCGGTGGCCTACGCCCTCCAGCAGTTCCACCGCCGCAGCGTGATGCAGCGGAGGCCAGGCCCGTGCCGGAACCGTTGCTCCCGGGTGCACCACCACATAAGGCCCCTCACCCACCAGATGCTTTACGTCGGGCGGATCCTTGACCATGAGTTTCCCGTCGTCGCCCGCCTTGAGCTGGAAGCCTGCTGCCCGGGCTATGCCCAGCGCCCGAACGGCTTCCGGCTGGTCTTCGGGAAAGTCCTCGCCAGGCCTCAGCCGGACGTCCAGGAGTGATCCGGCGTAGTCGGTGGACGCCCCGGTAATGCGACCCACCCCTGCCAGCCGCAGGATCAGCGCCAACGGGAGCGGGGACTGGTGGAAGGACGTGAGGATGACGGCCTCAGCGATCCGGGAGTTGCGGACAAAGTTCACGAGGGTTTCCAGGTGCGTTCCGGTCATGGGCGGCGCGGGATTGGCGATCCACGGGCTGTCCCAGGCGAAAACATCCGAAACATGGGGCAGCAGCGAGGCCGCCGACTGCCCTTGTGGCCCGCAGAGCACCACCACGTCGTTGGGGCTGCCGCCGTCGGCCCTCTTGCCGTTTGCTACTGCCCTGACGGCGGGGCCGGCGAGCAGGACATCGCCGACGCTGTCCAGCCGCGCCACCAGCACCCGGCTCATGCCGGTCCCCGGAGCAGCAGCGCGACTGCCTGCTCCAGATCCACCGCAACCTCGCTGGCCGCAGCCACCTCCTCGTCCCGTGTTAGCGCTGTGGGTACGAGCACGCCCCTGGCTCCGGCGGCCCGCGCCGCCTCCATGTCGGTGCCGATGTCGCCGATGAACGCCGCCTCCGATGCGTCGATGCCGAGCCGGCTGCAGGCACTGCGGATCATCCCGGGGGCTGGTTTACGGCAGCCGCAGCCATCGCCGTCGCCGTGCGGGCACACTTCCCAAACGTCAAAGGGGCCGAGCAGGTCCTCCACCCTCGCGTTGACGCTATCGACCTCGTCTGGGGTCAGGATGCCTCGGGCAATCCCTGACTGGTTGCTGAGGACGCCCGTCGCCAGTCCCCGGCGGCGCAGCTCGTCCAGGACTTTCCGCGCACCGGGGAACGGCCTGACCTTCTGGGGATCCCCGTTGTAGGGCACGTCCACAACCAGCGTGCCGTCCCGGTCGAACAGCACAGCTTTGAGCGCAGAAGCGTGCGGAGAAGCGTTGCTTGCCATACACCCCTTCGTTCCCCCTCTGGCAGAGACCTAAACAACCGGCCGCCTACTTCTTCGGACTAGACTCCTCGTCAGGCAGCCCGAACGGGTGGTCCTTCAGCTAAGGAGGCCAGGCAGTGGAAGCATTGAATCGCAATCCGGAAGAGCCGGTCCTGCTGGTTCTGCGTGCCCTGAAGCTCGGCGACCTGCTGGTCGCTGTGCCGGCGCTCCGCGCACTTCGGCGGGCTTTCCCGGAGCACCGGCTGCTCTATGCCGCTCAGGGCTGGCTCGCGGAGGCTCTGGATCTGGTGGGCGGGTACGAACTGCTCCCCACGCACGGCCTGGACGTTCCGATTCCCATCGAAGCCGGCCGGGTGGACGTGGCGGTGAACCTTCACGGCAGCGGGCCGGAAAGTGACGACCGGCTGGCTGAGATCAGGCCGCGTACCATCGTCGGGCACCATGCTGACGGCAGGCCTGGCCCGGTGTGGATCAAGGACATCCATGAACGCGAGCGGTGGACCCGCCTGCTGCAGTGGCACGGCATTGAAGCCGAACCCGCTGATTACCGGCTGCTCCCGCCGGGGGTTCCCAGTCCCTGCCCCGGCGCCACGGTGCTTCATGTGGGCGCAGCCTACGGGAGCCGGCTGTGGCCTGCTGAGAGGTTTGCCGAGGTTGCCCGGGAACTGGCCGCCGACGGGCACAATGTCGTCTTCACCGGAAGTACGGCGGAGCGCCCCCGGGCGCTTGATGTTGCCCGCCGGTCCGGCCTCGGAGAGCAGCACGTCCTGGCTGGAAGATTGGGGCTGACGGAATTCGTGGCGGCCGTTGCGGGGGCCAGGCTCGTAGTCTCGGCCGACACCGGCGCAGCACATCTTGCCTCGGCATATTCACGGCCCTCGGTTGTACTGTTCGGACCCGCGCCGGTGGAAGTGTGGGGGCCACCGCCGGGGCCGCACGTTGTGCTCACCGATGCTCAAGCGCGCCGGGGCGACACTTTCGCCGCCACGCCGGACCCGGCACTTCTGGCTGTTTCAGTGGAGGACGTGCTCGCTGCCGTCCGCGGGCTCCCGCTGCCCTGATCTTCCTCGGCCAGGAGCCGGTGCTGCAGGCGGACAAGGATGCGGGACAGTCGACGCGACACCTGCATCTGGGAGATCCCAAACCGTTGGCCCAGTTCGGTTTGCGTCTCTTCACGGAAGTAACGCCGGTAGAGCATTTCCCGGTCCTCCGGATCCAGTTCCTGGATTGCCTCATTCAGGCAGACCAGTTCTTCCAGGCGCTCGATGGGGGCGTCCGGTGAAACCAGCACTTCTGCCAACGGCGGTCCACCCCAGGGATCCGCGTTGTCGAGTGAATCGGGATGCATGCTGCTTCCCGCTGCCTGGGCTTCCCTGACGTCCTCGATCGATACACCCAATTCACCTGCCAATTCCTGTGCGGTGGGGACCCTTCCCAGGGATTGGGCAAGGTCCGGGGCAGTACGCTGCAGGTGTGTCCGGATGTCCTGGACGCGGCGTGGGGGACGCACCGTCCAGCAGCGGTCCCTGAGGAAGCGTTTGAGCTCCCCGCTGATCGTCGGGGCTGCATAGGCGGGAAAGCTCTCGCCCTTGTTCTCGTCATATCCTCTGGCGGCCTTGACCAGTCCAAGGTAAGCCACCTGAACCAGGTCGGCCCGGTCCCTGCCCCGCGTGGCATAACGCGAAGCAAGGGCCTCCGCCAAGTCGAGGTAATTCAGCACCAACTGATTCTGAAAAGCGTCATGGAGACGGCCTGCCCGTGGCACCTTTCGCCGGGAAGAGCCCACGACGACGGACCCGCTCCCGGTGGCTTCGAATTGAAGTTCACGGCTGCATTCGGATGTCACATCCGCAGAGATGAGGGGAGGATTCTCTGGCATTGTCGGGGATTCCTTTGAGTGTGGATCTCTGGAAAGCCTGCGGCAAGACTTAGAAGTAGGAGAACATAAGCGTGCTTATTACACAATGGCTATCGGGGATAGGCTCAGGAAAGCACCTATTCCCCAGCGGAATCTCTCTGGCGGAATCAGAACGGGCCGCTGGAAGTTCAACGCGAGCACGGAGGTAATGACATGCGGATCGCCATCACGGGAGCGAGCGGCAATGCGGGCACGGCTCTGCTGCGAAGGCTGCAGCAGGAATCTGCGGAACTGCCGGGCGGGCTTGAACTGGTGGGCATCAGCCGCCGGATCCCGGACACCTCTCAGGCTCCGTACTCCGGGGTGGAATGGCATGCGGCAGACGTGGGCCTCGACGGCGAACCTGGCAACGGCCTTCGCGCCGCATTCGCCGGAGCAGACGCTGTGGTGCATTTGGCATGGCAGGTCCAGCCCAACCGGGATCTTGCACTGCTGCACCGCACCAACGTTACGGGCACCGCCAACGTGCTGGCCGCGGCCAAAGAGGCAGGAGTCAGCCATCTGGTGTGCGCTTCGTCCGTCGGTGCCTACAGCAAGGCGGACAAGGACCGCCGGGTGGATGAAGGCTGGCCCGTCCACGGCATGGCGGGCTCCCACTACAGCCGGGACAAAGCCGAGCAGGAAGCGCTCCTGCACCGCTTCGCGGCCGACAACCCTTCCATAGCTGTGGCCTGGTTGCGTCCCGGGCTGATCTTCCAGCACGATGCAGGAAGTGAGATCGGAAGGTATTTCCTGGGCCTGGTCCACCCGAAGTTTGTGCCGCGCCGCCCGGCCCTGCCCATTCTGCCCATTCCGAACGAGTTGGTTTTCCAGGCGGTGCACGCGGACGACGTCGCAGACGCCTATTGGCGGGTCCTGGAACGCAGGGCAACTGGAGCTTTCAATGTGGCGGCCGAACCGGTCATCACCCCCCAGAACCTTGCCCGGATCTTCCACGCCCGGCGCATACTCCCCATTCCAGTACGGTTCCTGCACGCCTTCGTTGATGCCACGTGGCGGCTTAGGCTTCAGAAGACAGATTCCGGGTGGGTCGAGATGGCGGCAGGTGCCCCAATCATGGAAACAGCACGGGCCCGCAAGGAACTGGGCTGGGAGCCGCGGATTTCATCTTTGGACGCCGTCAAGGAAGTCATCGAGGGCATGGGAAAAGGAGCCGGCGTTGCCCCGTCCCCGCCGCTCAAGCCCCGGCGCCCACTGCGGCAGGCAGCAGCAGCTTTGGCTCGCCCATGGCTGCCTCGGCGGTGACTACGGCGGCGGGTACTACGGCGGCCGGCACAGGGACGAGGCCAGCCAGACGGCACGCTGACGAGCCGCTACTCGCGGGGGCTGTTCCGGCGGGTGTCGGTGGGATTTGCCTCTCCGTCCGCCCGGACATCCGGGGCGGTGGCGCCAGCCTGCGAATCGCGTCCCGCGTCGATGTCCGTCCTTGCAGCATCCGACCTGGAAGCATCCGCCCTTGCAGCATCTGTCCGCTGATCAGGATCCAGCACCGTCCCGCTACGCCGGTTACCGTCCTCATCTACGTCCGGATCGAGCGCGTTCGCTTTGGTCATGTGCTTCTCTGAATCGGTTCGAAGACCCTGCGCCTCCGACTGGCGCTGCTCGGCCTCCTGGCTGAGACGCGCAGCCTCAACCTGAGCCTTCTCTGCGTCCGCCTTGGCCCGGAGCGCGCGGGCCTCGTTTTCCCGGGCCTCAAGTTCCGTATTTTCCGCCTCCCTGCGGATTTCCGCAGCGTGCTGACGGTTGGCTTCGTCCCGCTTCTGCCTAAACGCCTCCTTGCGCTTCCGGCTCGTCATGACGAGCAGGACGATGAGTGCGACGACGACGATCCCAACAACGATCCAAATCCAGGCAGCTGTCTCCACCGTGGATCCACCTCTCTCCAATTCCAGCACGGGCCGGCCAATGCGTAGAGGGCCCGTTGCAGGCCTCAGCTCGCGGCCGATTGAACTAAGGGCAATCGATACTTACTATCTAATAGTAATCATGCTTACTATTTTACAGCGAGTAACGCCGGTTGTGATCAGCAACCCACCTTCTTTGAGAGAGAGCGATGATGACAGAGAACCCATGGCAGCAGGACGGGAGTTACCCTGAAACGGCCGCCCCCCAGTACTCGGACGCTCAAAACCCGGCAGCGCAAAACATGTTCGGCGTTGAGGAGCCGGCCACGTCCAAGGGGGAGACCGCCAAGGAAGAGTCAGCGGACGTTGCCCGTCAGGCGACCGATTCCGCACGTGCCGTGGCAACAACGGCAAAAACCGAGGCCGCCAACGTCGCTGCCGAGGCGAAGTCGAGCGCCCGGGATCTCCTGTACCAAGCCAAATCCGAGCTGACCGACCAAGCCGTGAGCCAGCAGCAAAAGGCGGCCTCGGGCCTCCGGGCCCTCTCCGATGAACTGCATTCCATGGCGCTGACGTCGGATCAGCCTGGCATTGCCTCCGACCTGGTCCGGCAGGCCGCCGAACGCTCCTCTGCGGCGGCCACGTGGCTTGACGGCAGAGATCCAGGCTCACTGCTGGATGAGGTAAAGTCCTTCGCCAGGCAGCGTCCGGGAACTTTTCTCCTGCTCGCCGCAGGTGCGGGTGTCCTGGCCGGAAGGCTTGCCCGTGGGCTGGGCGCCGGAGCGCCCGATGTTCCCGGCCATGCCGCCAACTACGGATTCCCGAGCTGGCCGGCGGAGACTCGTCGACTCTCGACTGCCGCCGCCGCGGCCGGTAGCGCCGTGCCGCCGCCGGCGGATCTCCCGAGTCCCGACGCCGCTTCCGCGAGCTTCGTCCCGGCGCCCGGTACCGCTGTCCCCCAACCACCGGTGCATCTTCCTGGCCCCGATGCCACCACTGCCGGACTGCCGGGGACGGCTGAGTCCGTTGCCGGACCCCAGACCCCCAACCCCTTGGACTCCCCACAGCTGACCGAGAATCCACAGTCAAGAACGCAGATTGCGGATGATCCCCTTGCGGGCAAACAGCTTGCCGACGATCCCATGGGCAGCGACCCGCGCACGCACGATCGAACCGACCGCCGTTAGGCCAAACGAAACGATGCGTGCCGTTCCGAAGAACACCGAGGCCCAGGATAACGTCCGCCAACCTTGCTCCAGTTGATTGCGTGCCGGCAGCACCCCAAACAGGATCCTGCTGGCCTGCACGTGCCGAAAGGATGGTCCCCATGGCCACGAATGAAGCCCCTGATACCAGCACGGCCAAGGCGTCCACAGCGCCCGCCCCGGACGATGAACGGAAACCTGACAGCCCCACGGATTTGTCCAAGCCGTCCTGGAAGTACATTGCCAAAAAGGCGCTCCGCGAATTCAGCAGGGACCAGTGCCCCGACCTCGCCGCCGGCCTCACCTACTATGCCGTCCTTTCGATGTTCCCGGCGTTGCTCGCCTTGGTTTCGCTCCTGGGAATCTTTGGCCAGGCGGAAAAAACCACCGGAGCCCTTCTGGAGATCGTGCAGGGCATCGCACCCGGCACCGCCATGGATGCTGTCCGCGGACCCATCGAGGAACTAACCAGTTCCCCGGCGGCCGGCTTCACCCTGGTCATCGGTCTCGCGACAGCTCTTTGGTCCGCTTCCGGCTATGTGAACGGGTTCGGGCGGGCCATGAACAGGGTTTACGAAATCGACGAAGGCCGCGGTTTCGTCAAGCTCCGGGGAACCATGCTCGGCGTCACGCTGCTGTCCGTAATCATTGTTGCGCTGCTCGCCGTAATGCTGGTGGTCAGCGGACCGGTGGCCGAAGCCGTAGGCGGCGTTCTCCGACTCGGTGGCTTGTTCCTTACGGTCTGGACCATAGCAAAATGGCCGGTCATCGTCTTGCTGGTGATTGTGGTCATCGCGATCCTCTATTACGCCACCCCCAACGTCAGGCAGCCCAAGATCCGCTGGATGAGCGTCGGCTCGTTCATTGCTTTGATGGTCTTCGTGCTGGCGTCACTGGGGTTTGCCTTCTACGTGGCCAACTTCGGCAACTACAACAAGACCTACGGGGCAATCGGCGGCGTGATCGTCATGCTCCTGTGGCTCTGGATCCTGAATATGTCCCTGCTGTTTGGCGCCGAGATCGACGCCGAGATGGAACGCGGGCGCCAGCTCCAGGCGGGTATCGAAGCCGAGGAGACCATCCAACTGCCGCCTCGTGACACAAAGAAGAGCGACAAAATCCAGGCTCAGGAAGAGGAAGAAGTCCGGCACGGGCGCGAACTCCGTGAGCAGCACGCCAATCAGCAGAACGGCCATGACGGCATGGATGACGACGGCCGGCGGGGGGCAAGCCGGCGCGACGGCAAATAATGCGCTGACGGACCAACACCCACGAACTGTGCGCCAATAAAGCAACAGAGCGGGGAGCGGCCGCCGGCCGCTCCCCGCTCTGTTGGCTTTCAGCCAGCCGCATCCTCCCAAGCTGACCCGCCGCTGTCCCCGTGCCATTACGTCACCAGGTATGCTCCCCCTTCAGTGTGAGTGCGCCGAGCTGGGCGTCATCCCGCGCCGCACGGTGCTCGCGGACGTAAAGCGAAAGGTCCGCGGTGCACTTGCCGTACCGTTCGTCGAAGGCCAGCGGCCCGGGCCCCAGATTCCTGCCGACCAGGAGCTGGACGCGGTCGACGGCGGCAGCAACTGTCCCGCGGACGCGGAGCGCCTCGCTCCACGCACCGGCGCCCGGCCCACTTCCGGTTTCTGCCCCCGCCTCCGCTGAAGGCTTCCCTGGATCAGAGGGGCCAGCGTCAGGCTTCCCTGCTTCAGGCGGACGAGAAGGTTCAGGAGGCTGCCGGTCATCAGGGGCGGGCCTGGCGTTGCCCAGCACACCGCTGTCGATCTGTTCTGCGGCTCGGGCGAGGTACTGGATGGTGGAGGTGAGGATCCGGTCCACTTCCCCGAGGCTGGCAAGGGCCACCTGATCGGGCGCCCGCTGGGACTGCGCCCGCCTCATCAGGGCCGCCTTGAAATACCGGCCCACAGCAATTGCACCCCCCAGCCAGCAGGCCGCCACCCCGATGCCGCCCCAGGCGTAACCGGGGCGTTGAAAATACCAGCCCTCGTCGCCAAGCTGCATGCCGGGCACGCGGTCGAAATGGACCGTCCCGCTGGGAATTTCCCTCAAACCCCGGCTGGTCCATTCGGGGTCCGTGCACGTCACACCGGCATCCCTGAGGTCAACGGCAAAGGCGCCCCGACCTCCATTGGATGTATGGGCGGTGACGACAGCGTGGTCCACGAATTGCGCCAGGGAGCACCAAGGCTTGGACCCCGTGAGCTGCGCCTGGCCGCCCGCGGTGGAGGTCTGAGCAGGCTGATTTGCGCCGGAGCGATACTCAGCGTTCAGGCGGGTGCCAGGGCCTTCAGCGACGAAGACACCCCACGTGCCCGTGAAGGAGTCGCCTCTTCCTGCCTGAAAAAGGATGGCACCCGCGTCAAGATGAGGTTCAAGAACACGGCTTGCTGCCACGTCGATGGATGCAACAGAAGCCAGCAACTCCCAGAGGCGGGCCGTACCGCCGTCGCCCGGCTTTGGCGCAAACCGGCCTGCCTCATGGGCGGCCGCCAGGAGCGCCGGAACGTCTCCCACTGCCGCGGCGATTGACTCGAGGGTGGGATCAAGTTCTGCGAGCTGATCCGGCGTCGAGCTGATGCGGACCGCCTGCCAGCGGCGGTGCGACGGTTTCATGTTCCGCTCGCTGCTGCCCGGCGTCATCAACTGCCAAGTCTTCCGTGGCGGAAGTCACCGAGGCCGAGGCAGCCATGGTACCTACTAGGTTCCAGTGCGCCGGCTTCCCCTGCAGGTGGAGTTCGAGCAGGGTCAGGGAGGACCATCTGAAGGTTGCCTGCCAGAGTCTGGAACGCTTTCATTTCTTCCTCCGCTGCTATTGCCCGGTTCCGGCCCGGGGACGGCCGGCCACGATAAACCAAGCATACTGAGGTCCCCCGCACCGTGACCCTGGCTATTGCCGGGCCTTAACCTCCTGGCGGCCACAGCACGGTGGCCCGCACGTTCTCCAGCGGGACGCTGCCGTAGATGCGCGAGTCGATGGAACCGGACCTGTTGTCGCCGAGGACGAAGACGTGGCCTTCAGGCACCGTGACAGGCCCGAAGTAGGTGCCATCAATGCGGCGGCCGTCGACTCCGGGCTCGAGCTGCGGCACACCGTCCACCATCAGCACAGAGTCCTCGATCGCGACAGACTGGCCCCGGAAGGCGATGGCGCGTTTCAGCGCCGGGTGTCCGTCTTCCGGGCTGGTGAAGACCACAAGATCTCCGGCATGGACCCCGGCAAGGATCGGGCCCGGCTTGTACAGCAGGATGGTGCTTCCCGTGGGCACCGCGGGTTCCATGCTTTCGGAGTTGACCGTCATCGGCTCAAGGATCCACAATCGCGTGGCGAGCAAACCGGCGGCGAGCACCGCCGCCGTCGGGGTTTTCCTCCCCCAGAATCCCTGCCGGGAATTTCCGTCCGGGCTGCTATGCCGTGGGCCTGTCTTGCTGGCTAGCCGTCCCCTTCGGGACGTGCCGTCATGTACGGGCCGGCGAAGCCGAACCCGCCCTCCGGACACGGACATGGCTACGCCTCCTTCGATCGGCTGCCCTGAGCATGGTCGGCTGTTCTTGGGAAAAACTGGCTGTAGGGGTCCTGCTGGTATACAGCCTCGGGAGCACCCCCACAATGGCCCCCTCAAATCGATGGCTTAACTTCTGGGGCCGGTGGGGTCACGGATACGAGGAGGCACCGAACACTGTTTGAGGGGATTGCGCCCCTGCCAGCCCGGGATTTCATAAGCAACGGGAGGCATTCTTTGAATGTCCGGAACCGGCGAGAGTGGCTGCTACCGGGTCAGGACAGGCCCCCGCCGGGTCCGGCGCCATATCCCCAGCGGCGCGGGCCCGGCGTCCTCTTGCAAGCGGTGTTTTTCCCGCTATTTCCAGCGCTAACCAACAGTAAATACCTTGGAAAACGGCGATATTTTCGCTTACTCCGATCCGAGATTAATCCAAGGTCCCTGAGCAAATGTGGCGGTGGCTGGGAATCCAATTCCCCGCCTGGCCTTGAAGGTACTGGGGGCCACTAATCGAGTGTCCATAAGGAGTCACCATGTTTTCCAAGTCCGTAGACCGGCCCGAGACGCGAGACGGAGCGCGCAGCTTCACAGCGTCCCGGCCAGCCCACCGTCAGCCGACGACAACAACCTCCCGCCGTCTCGCCGCCGTTGTCGCCGGCGCCCTGCTGGCCGCTTCCCTGGCGCCGCTGGCTGCCGTTCCCGCGAGCGCCGAAACTGCCGGCGTCGGACCCATTGATGAGGCGAACGGTTTCCCCACCTGGTATTCAGACGGAACCGTCAAACTGCAGCTCTGCTACGAAGCAGGCATGGGCTGCCTCGCGGAACCGCCGAACCCGGACCAGCCTGCGTCCTACCCCGACAACTTCCCGGACGAGGCATTCTGGTTCGCCGCTGAGGCCTCCGGCGGCAACCTTGATCTCTATGAGGCCGCCCTCGAAGCAGCCCACGCCAATGAGGCCGTGATCGACGGCGATCAGCAGGGCTTCGCCAGGCTCCGGTTCCGGCTCAGCAACCTGGTAGCTGGCGAAAACTACACCATCCAGCACCCATATGGTTCCCACACCTTCGAGGCCGTCGACGAAGAAGGCGTGGGAGTGATCAACGAGACGATTGACGCCGGAGTCTGCACTCCGAGTCCAACCGTTCCCTGCGACTGGGCAGCAGTCGGCGCCGCGTTCCTCGGAGACTTCGGCAGCGGAACAACCGCCGCCTTCCTGCACCAGACGAATGCCCCGGCAGGAGCCATTGGGGATATTAATGCTCCTGGCACAGTGACAGGTGCCCCTTCAGGCCTCAACGCCGTGGTCGTTACCGGGCCCGACGTCGGCGGCCCCGGCATCGACACTCTGACGGTAACCCAGTTCGCGGTCCAGGGCCTGATTGCAGAGGGCACCGACGGCGGACCTTCCACCCCTGATCTGGCAGCCGCCAGTGACAGCGGCCGCTCCAGCACGGACAACATCACGAACGTCACTGCGCCCACCCTGACCGGCACCCTTCCCGCTGGCACCGAGGGTCCCGTGGAGCTCATCGTCGACGGCGGCGCTCCGCTCGCCGCCACGGTAACGGGCTCGACATACTCGCTGAGGCTGGCATCGCTTGCCCAAGCCAGCCACACCGTGCAGGCGCGCGCGGGTGATCTGACGTCCGCCACGCTCAGGTTCACGGTGGACACCACGGCGCCCACCGTCGCCCTGACGACCCCGCTCCCGTCCACGCCCAGCCTGGACAACACTCCCACGCTGCACTTCGGAAGTGCTGACGCTCAGGCGCGGTTCGAATGCCAGCTGCTGCCGACGAACGCGACATGGGATGCCACCTGCGCCTCGCCCAAGACGTGGGACGCACAGGCCAACGGCGCGCACATCTTCAACGTCCGCGCGACGGATACTGCCGGCAACGTCAGCACCACTGCGACCCGGACCCTGCACATCGGTCAGAGCGTGACAGCGGCGAAGGCCAAACTGCAGGATTTCAACTCCGACGGCAAGGCCGACGTGGTCTCCCGCGACTCCAGCGGACGGCTCTGGCTCTACCGGGGCAACGGCACCGGTGGCTTCATCGGAAAGTCCCTGGTCGGCAGCGGCTGGAACACCATGACGTCTATCGTGAGCCCGGGCGACTTCAGCGGTGACGGCAGGGCCGACATCGTAGCCCGCGACACCAGCGGACGGCTGTGGCTCTACCGCGGCAATGGCGCAGGCGGAGTCGGTGCAAAGATCCAGATCGGCAACGGTTGGAACACCTTGAACGCCATCTTTGGCCCCGGCGATTTCAACAACGACGGCCGGATCGACCTGGCAGCCCGCAATGCCGCAGGGAACCTGTTCCTCTACTTCGGCAACGGTGGCGGCGGCTTCCTTGGCAACGCCCTGATCGGCAATGGCTGGGGCGGTATGAACAGCATCGTCGCTCCAGGCGACTTCAACGGTGACGGCAAGGCCGACCTCGTGGCCCGCGATGCGGCCGGAAACCTCTTCCTCTACCGCGGCGACGGAGGTGGCGCATTCCTCGGAAAGGTTCAGATCGGCAACGGATGGAACGCCATGAACAGCATCATGGCCCCCGGTGACTTCAACGGCGACCGCAAGGCCGACCTGATGGCCCGGGATTCCAGCGGACGGCTCTTCCTGTACCGCGGCAGCGGAACCGGAAGCTTCGTCGGAAACCTCCAGGTAGGAACCGGCTGGAACACGATGAACTCCATCAGTTAGCGCACCATAAGGCTTACAGCCTGACCAGCAAAAGCACCGCCCGCGTACACCCAGTACGCGGGCAGTGCTTTTGGCGGGGCGGTGCTTTTGGTGCTTTTGCTGGGGCATTCAGCCGGTGGCTCCAGCAGCCCTGGCCCTAGAGAACAACGGCCAGGGCGAAGCCGTCCCAGCCCTTGGAGCCCACCGTCTGGATGACTGTGGCGTCGAGCCGGCTGTCCTCCCCCATCAGCTTCAGGGCATTGAGGATCCCCGGCGCATTAACCTCGTCCATTGAAGGGTCCAGTACCGAGCCCTCCCACACCGCGTTGTCCATCACGATGGTGGTTCCCGGCCTGCCGAGACGGACCGCCCAGTCCAGGTAATGGGCATCGTTCTCCTTGTCCGCATCGATGAAGACGAAGTCGAAGGCGTCGGCTCCCTCCGCCTCGAGCGCGGCCAGCGTGTCGAGTGCGGCTCCGACCCGGATCTCCACCTTGTGGCCGAGCCCTGCCGCGTCCACGTTCGCCCGCGCGACGTCCGCGTGTTTGGCGAGGTACTCGCACGTCACCAGCCACCCGTCGTCGGGAAGCGCCTGGGCCATCCAGATCGTGCTGAAGCCGGCCAGGGTGCCGATCTCCAGCACGCGGCGGGCTCCGGAACTCTTGACAAGCAGTTTCAGCAGCTTGCCGGCGTTCGGGGTCACCTCAATCGGCGGCAGGCCGGCGTCGGCAGCGGATTGCACCGCGCGCTGCAGCGCGCCGTCGGGACGGACGACGACGTCGGACAGGAATTCCTCTACGGCCACCCACTCGGGTCGGGTCTTGTGTTCAAACATGGCCCCAGTCTCCCAGCAACGGAACGTCCGGGATAGGGCCCGGTGGTTACCCTCCGGACCAGCCCGGACGTCTCAGGACTGCCCGGTGATCGCGTTCTCCAGGCGATCCACCTTGGCTGTAAGTTCGCCGGAGAAGCCAGGCCGGATATCGGCTTTGATCACCAGTGAAACCCTGCTGCCGTATTTCCCCACTTCCTCGGCAGCGCGTTTAACTACATCGAATACCTCATCCCATTCACCCTCAATCGTGGTGAACATGGAGTCCGTCTGGTTGGGCAGCCCGGATTCGCGGACGATCCTGACGGCGGCAGCAACTGCATCTTGGACAGACGCGTCACCTCCCGCCTTGGCGTAGGCCGGATCGGCGGGAACTCCGGACGGGGCAACTGAAAATGCAAGCAACATGGGTTTAGTCTGGCATGCCGCTAAAGTGGCCGGCGGGGTGTCCCTCGTCATATTTGGCGCTACCACTCGGTAACGAAGTCGGCGGGACACCGCGTTGCTAACCTTTTGCTATGAACCTCGCAGTAGAGCGCAAACCCCTTCGTGCCGACGCTGCGCGGAACGTGGACAAGATCATCAACGCCGCCCGTGAATGCTTCCGCGACTACGGCCCGGATGTCCCGCTGCAGACCATCGCCGCCACCGCCGGCGTCGGCCCGGCAACGCTCTTCCGCAACTTTTCAGACAAGGAACAGCTTGTCCTCGCTGCGCTGAACCGCCAGCTCCGGCTCACCGTTGATCCGGTCATCGACGTCGCACTCGCGGGGCAGGACGCGGCGGACGGGCTCTTCCGCGTCATCGACGCGATCATGGCGGCGGCAAGTGAGAATGCCAATCTGCTGGGCGCCGTAGCGGGACGCCGTGACCTGCTGACAGGCATCACGGGCAGCCTGATTGAATCCGTGGGCATTCTCCTGGGCCGGGGTCAGGGCCAAGGCACCCTCCGGGTGGACATCTCGCTGACGGACATGGTGAGGCTACTTGCCATGCTGATCGGCGTGGTTGACACGATGGAACCGGGCTCCGAGGCCTGGCGGCGACCGGCGGCCCTCATCGAGGACGCGATCCGTTCGGAGCGTCCGGGCCGGCCGCTGCCGCCCCAGATGCCCCTCCCCGGCATGCAGTTCGAGTAGGCGGGCAGTTCGAGTAGGCGGGCAGGTCGCCCGGTTTGCTCCTCGCCCTACTGTTCGTCGTGGTCGGGATCCTCCTGCCCGGCGCTGTCCTCGCCGGAACTCATGGCATCCTCTGAATCATTGCTATAGGAAGCCCGCCGTTCTTCGGAATCGAGCTCATCCAGCCGCTCATTGAGGGCATGCGTCAAGATGTCGCGTTGAAGCGGCGGGAGCGCGATGACGCCATGGAGATAGGCCTCGATTTCAAACTGTCCGGCCATCCCGCCCATGGTGAAGTACCTCAGCCAGAGTTCCTCCATGCTAAGTTGCGCGGCCCGATAGGCATCGGCGGAGCGCACGCGTTGGTCATCCTCGTCCTTTCCTAGGGCCAAGGTGCACCTCCGATCACCCGCCGGTCCGAAGAGCCGAGTCCACGATCGCAGCAGACACCTCCCGCAGGGGCTTCCGAGCCCGCCGAGATTCAGTCATCAGTTGCTGCATTGCGGTTTCTTCATCTATTCCGTGCCGCTCCATGAGGACGCCCCGGCCGGCTGCGATGACTTCCCTGTTCGACAAGGCTTCACGCAGGGTTCCGCTCAGCTGCTGGGCGCTCTCGCGGGCCTGGGCGTTCGAGATGAAGATTGCTGCCTGGGCGGCGAAAAGCTCCATCAGCCGGACTGAGGCGTCGCTGAAAGCATCCGCCTGTCGGGAGTAGACCTTGACCGCCCCGAGGGCAGTACCGCCAGCCAGCAGGGGGCACTGACTGACGAGAGAAAGCCCAGCTCCTGCCCTGCCTCCGACCATTGCGGCCATCGCGGATCGGAGCGGATGTCCGCCACCAAGACTGCTTCCCCGGTGGCCCACGCAGTGAGGCATGGCCCCTCTCCCAGTTCATACTGGCGGGAATCGGCCTTCGCGACGGAATCATCTGATGCCGCAGCAGTGCGTTTCCGACCGTCGCGGCCGATGAGGGTGACGCCGGCCCCGGCAGCTCCGGGAATAGCCGCATGCGCGGCAGCAGTGATGAGTTGCAGCGCCCTTTCAACCGTTTCATCCGTGAGTAACAGTTCTGAAGCACGGGCGAAAACCGCGACGAGTTCGTCTGCCAGCGGAAGCTTTACTTCCATGGCTCACCTGAATTCACTGGATCCACGGCCTCCTCTCCGCTACCTGACGTCAATCCCAGCTTATCCGTTGGATACCCCGGTGGGATGAGGAAGGTGCCGGGATATTCCGTTGAAGTGGCGGGCACAGTATGCTGGGCACACCAGTGGGTTAGGCAGCCAGCCCCGGTAGTTTCATTGCGGTAATTTTCATTGCGGTAGTTTTCCATGCATGGAGCAAACCATGGCACTCATTACGTGTGAATATGTTCGGCAGGCTGCGTCATCATGAACCGCTCACAACTGACACACTTCATGAGGCAGTCCGCTGATCCGGAAGAAACCCTGACAGCAGCCTCCACCGATGAACTCGGCATAATCGTGGACGCTCTGTACCGGAATCTGGACACCCTCAAACCGGTCATCGGAGCCCAGGACTGGTACGACCTCGCTACTGAAGAACTGGCCAGGCGCGCCATGCCCGGCTCTCCTGACGCTTACGGCGCAGCCTGATCCCAGGTTGCCCTAAACAATCCTGCGCTGGACAATCCTGCGCCGGACAATCCTGCGCCGGGAATCCTCCACAGGATGGACAGTGCTGCGCCGGGAATCCTAGGAGTCCTCGGCGTGTTTGGAGTCGGCGTTCTGTGCCCCGGTTTTGCGGGAACCTGTCTCATGGGAGCCCTCGCCGTGAGCGCCCGAATCGTGGCCCCCGCCTGCTGCCTTCGGATGCGCCTTCCCATGGGCATGGTGCTCCGCGTCATGCGCGTGCTCCTTCGCCTCCATTAGATGCTGCTGCAGCTTCTCCTCCGCCTCGCGCCGCCGGCGGGACGTATCGCGGAGTTCCCTGGTGGCCTGGGAACCGCTCACTTCAATATAAGGGGCTCCACTCCTCTCATGGGCTTCCTTTTTGGAGGCTGATTCCTCCGGGGCTGATTTGTCACTCATCGTCAGTCGGTCCTCTCCGAATTCAACAACACCAGGCGTCGTCCTACGATCTACTCATTCACACCCCGCCCGGCACGTCAATGCCGGAGCCCGCCAGAGCCAGCTGAATCGGGGCTGGGTGTCGCCGCCAGGAGCCGGCGGCAGGGCACAATCCGGTTGCCCTGCTACGCCGCAGGCTCCATGCAGAGCAGCGGCTCTCCTCAGTTCCAGCCCGTAAGCCGCAGCAGGGCCGCAGTTCCCGCGCCGGCAAGGACGACCACCAGGAAGGGTGCACGGAAGAGGAGCGCGACCGCGGCGGCAGCCAGGGCACCCAGCCGGGCGTCGAGGACCAGGGACTGGCCCGACGCCAGAGCGTTGACGATGGTTAACGAAGCCAGCAGGCCGATGGTCATTGTTCCGGCAACCCGCGACATCCGGGGATTTTTCAGCAGGCTGGCGGGGACAAAGTAACCCGCGAGCTTCCAGGCGTAGGCGAGCAGGCAGGACAAAAGGAGCCATCCCCAGAGGGTCATGCGCCGCTCCCCCCGACAGATCCGGATTGCCGGTGCGGGCCGTGGTGGTGTTCGGTGTAGGGATCGATATCAGGCTCCAGCCCTTCGTCCCTGGGTCCATGACTGAACCACCCTATGAGGGCGGCCACCACCGCAGCTATCAGGATCGGGACCCCGGCAGGAACAAACGGCACTGCCAGTACGGTGGCCAGCGCGCACACGACGGCGATGGCCACGGGCTCTCTGCCCTTCAGCCGTGGCCACAGCAGGCCCAGGAACGCTGCCACGGCAGCGCCGTCGAGTCCCCACTGTTTCGGATCACCCAGGGCGCCCCCGGCGAGGGCCCCGACGGCGGTGAAGATGTTCCATAAGACAAAGATCCCGATCCCCGCGGCCCAGAATCCGCGCTGCTGTTCGGCGGGATCTGTCTGCCCCGTGCTCGTGGCCGTGGACTCATCGATGGTCAGCTGCGCCGCCGCGTACCTGCGCCAGCCCTTCGGGTGGAGCAACACGTTCAGTTGCATGCCGTAGATTCCATTGCGCATCCCGAGCAGGGTCGCGGCCCCCATGGCGGCCAGCCCCGATCCACCGCCGGCCACCACGCCGATGAAAGCGAACTGCGGTCCCCCGCTGAACAGCAGCAGGCTCAGGGCCATCGTCTGCCAGAAATCCAGTCCGGAAGTGATGGACAGGGCGCCGAATGAAACGCCGTACAGGCCAGTGGCCACGCTGACGGAGAGGCCTACCCGGACAGCCGGAGATTCCAGGAGCCGGGCGGGCCAGGTGTTGCGCATGACATCACTCAACCACAGCGGCGGCTCTTGGGCGAAGCCGGCCATAGCGAAGGAGGTTATAGCTGGGCGAGCACATGGGCAGGCTTGTTGGTGGTGATCTCGTGAATCCCCAACCCCTGGCAGAGCGCCACATCGTTCTCGGCGTCCACGGTCCATACCCGGAACCTGCGGCCCGAATCCAGCCAGCGCTGGACGGTGCGGGCGTGCTCGCGCACGTACTCGATGCCTGGCCCGGCCATGCCGACTTCGCAGTCGTTGATGATCCGTTCGCCCTCAAGCTGGGCGGCCCTCAGGACGTTGGCCACGGCTCCGCCTGTCAACGGGCCAAGGCCCCATACTTCCCGGATTTCAGAAACGTTAATGTCATCCACCAGTTGGCAGATGTATTTGGACGGAACCGTCTTGCACAAATGCCGCACGGCGTCGGGGCTGAAGCTCATGAACGTGATGCTGATGTTGCCCAGCCTGGACGTCCGCGGATCCCAGCCCTCGGTCCGGAGGACCTCCAGCACCCGGTCCTCGAGTTTCAGCTGGTACGGGCTGGGGTGTTTCAGTTCGATGGCCAGCCCGATGTCCCGCCCGGATTCCCGGAGAAGGTCCAGGAGGTCGGGAAGGGTCAGGAACTGTTCCGAGCGCGCTCCGTAAGCCTCCGGAATCCGGACGCCCTTCCACGACGAGAAATCCAGCCGCCGCAGTTCATCAATCGTCCGCTCCGCTACAGGGCCGGTGCCGTCCGAGGTGCGGTCCAGGTTGGCGTCGTGCAACAGGACCACATGCTGGTCCCGGCTGAGCTGCACATCGCATTCCACGCCGTCGGCTCCATCGGCGAGCGCCCGGAGGTAGGCTGCCCGGGTGTGCTCCGCGAAGGCCGCGCTGGCGCCCCGGTGCGCGTAGACCAAGGGACGGGCTGGAACTGACTCGTCGGTTGTCATGCTGACACGTTAGCCGACTGCTGCCCGGTAAGCGGGACTAGGCTTGGCACATGCAGGTGAACTCTGAGCCAACCACGCAAACAGCCGCTCCTCCCGCCGGCCCGCCCCTCCTGGCCCCGTCCCCCGCCGCGCCGCACGAGCTCAGTGCCGGTGACATTGAAAAGGCGGCAGCACTGCGGAAAATGAAGCTCCTGGCGCTCTCCCTGCTGATCGCCATGGCGGTTGTGTTCGTGTTCGCGTTTGCCCTGCAGAAGCAGTATCCCTGGCTGGAATATGTCCGGGCTGCCGCAGAAGGCGGGATGGTGGGCGCCCTCGCAGACTGGTTCGCCGTGACAGCCCTGTTCAAATACCCGATGGGCCTGAAAATTCCCCACACCGCGATCATTCCGCGCCGCAAGGATCAGATCGGCGCCTCGCTGGGAGAGTTCGTGGAGACCAACTTCCTCTCCGAGCAGGTGGTGCGGGACAAGCTCACAAGCATCAACATTTCCCGCAGGGCGGGCCAGTGGCTGTCCGGTCCGGGCGGCGCCGAACGGGTGGCCAAGGAGGGCGCCGCCGTCATCCGCGGAACCTTCAAGGTACTGAACGACGACGACGTCCAGGCAGTCATCGAAGGCATGGTCCGACGGCACCTGCTCGCCCCGCCATGGGGACCGCCGGTGGGACGGATGGCCGAACGGATCTTCGCCGAAGGGCACCACCACACACTTATTGACCTGCTGGTGGACCGCGCGGCGGACTGGATGGCGGCCAACCATGAGACAGTCAGCCGCCTCGTCACCGACCGCTCCCCGCAGTGGGTGCCCAGCTTCGTGGACGGCCTCGTGGGAGACAAGGTCTATGTGGAGCTCCTGAAGTTCACGCGCGCCGTTCAGGCGGATCCAAACCACCAGGTGCGCCAGTCCATCGACAAGTACCTCACGGACCTGGCCCAGGACCTCCAGTATGATCCGGCAATGATCGCCCGCGCCGAAGGCATCAAGGCGCAGGTCCTCGGCGATCCCGAGGTCCGAGAACTCGCATCGCGCACCTGGGCGACCATCAAGAGCGCACTGCTTACCGCCGTCGACGATCCCGACAGCGAATTGACCGTGAAGTTCAAGGCCGCCGTGCGCGATTTCGGAACGCGGCTTGTCAGCGACGACGAACTGGCCGGTAAGGTCAACGCCTGGATCGGCGATGCCGCGGGCTACCTGGTCCGGACCTACCGCTCCGACATTGCGGCCGTGATCACCGAAACCGTGGCCCGCTGGGACGCCGAAGAGACCTCGCGGAAGATCGAGCTCCAGGTGGGCAAGGACCTGCAGTTCATCCGGATCAACGGCACGGTTGTGGGATCCCTGGCAGGCCTGACGATCTTCACGGTGGCGCATCTGGCGTTCGGCTGAGCCCCATCCCGGCCCGCAGACCGGCCACCGACCAAATCTCCCTTGACAGGGCAAGGCTGTCAGGCGCATTTTGATGCCTACATAACGCCCGGCCTTTCCGCCGCCGATCACGCCTCGTCACCGCGCAAGCAAGGACCCGGCGCAGAATCCTTCCGTGGAGTTCCGAACGAGGAGCCATGAAACCCTTGCCCAACACATCAGCGGCGGACCAGCGTGCCCGCCTTGGCCGGCCCTCCCGAAGGGCTGGCCTCTTGCTTTCCTGCCTGATTTTGGCCACGGCCCTGGCCGTGCCGGCGACAGCGGCCGGCGTCGTCCCCTCCGTCAAGCCTGTCGGCAACTTCCAGCCCGGGGCCCCTGGAATGGGCGATCCGTACTATCCGCTGGACGGCAACGGCGGCTACGATGTCTCGCGCTACCTTCTTGACCTCAGCTATGACCCGGCGACCGATGTCCTTGCCGGCACTGCCACTGTCCGGGCCCGCGCAACGCAAAATCTTTCGTCCTTAAACCTGGACCTGGACGGACTCAACGTACGGTCCATCACCGTCGACGGCAGGGCAGCAATGTACACCCGGAGCGGGAGCGAGCTCACGGTAACATCTGCGGACGGCATCAGAAACGGGACCGACTTCGAATTGAAAGTGACGTACGACGGCGTGCCACGGCTTTTGAACGACCAATTCGGTCCCTCGGGGTTCTTCCACACGGACGACGGCTCGCTGGTGATCGGGCAGCCGCACGTGGCGGCCACATGGTTCCCGGCCAACGACCATCCCCTGGACAAGGCGGCGTTCACCTTCCGAATCACTGTCCCTGAGGGCCTGGAGGTGGTTGCCAACGGAGTGCTGGCCGACCATAACTCAGCGGACGGCAAGGCCACGTGGACGTGGCGGGCGGAGGAACCGATGGCAACATACCTGGCGACCGCCAGCGTGGGTCAGTTCAAGCTCAGCGAATACACAAAGGACCGCATCAGGTATGTTGACGCCATCGATCCCGACCTCTTCACGCCTATCGTGGAGGCAAAAACAGGCAAGAACTTCGCCTGGTCCCACAGCGGCGAGAACTTCTACACCCGCCTCACCAGAACCGTCAGCGTCCCAAAGGCCGGAGCCGCCCTCTCCTTCTGGCTCCAACGCAACATCGAAAGCCAGTTTGACTTCACGTTCGTGGAAGCACGCTCCGCGGGCTCGGACAACTGGACCACACTGAAGGACGACACCGGCCACACCAGCGGAAATCCGGGGATCGCCTGCCCCGCCCGGCTGGCTTTGCACCCCTTCCTGACGCATTATCTGACCGACAAGGGCGACGGGACGTGCAAGTCAACCGGCAGCACGGGACAGTGGTGGGCCGCCACAGGTCCAAGCACCGGCTGGGAATCCTGGGGCGTCAATCTCAGCCGTTTCGCCGGGAAGAAAGTGGAAATATCCATCACCTATATGAGTGACAACGTGCTGTCTTTTGACGGCGTGTTCGTTGACGACATCACAGTCTCGACCGGGGACGGCACCACATCCTTTGAGGATGACGGGAACACCATGGATGGCTGGGCTGCTTCGGGACCACCCGAAGGAAGCCCGCCAAACAAGGCCGGGTGGACCGCGGGGGCGGACCGCCCTCCGGCCCTGGGCGCCCGCGTGCAGGCGTCCTTCACGAGGCAGCCCGAAATCATCGACTTCCTCTCCGGGTACTTCGGCCGATATCCCTTCAAGGCGGCCGGCGGCATTGTGGATGACCTCGACCTGGGCTTTGCGCTCGAGAACCAGACACGGCCCATTTACTCCAAATACTTCTTCATGAACCAGCAAGGAGGCGACTCGGTGGTGGTCCACGAACTGGCTCACCAGTGGGTGGGCAACAACCTTGCTGTGGAGTCCTGGCGCGACATCTGGCTGAACGAGGGCTTCGCCACCTATGCCGAGTGGTTGTGGAGTGAGCACGAGGGAAGGGAAACGCCGCAGCAGATCTTCGACTTCTACGCCACCGTGGTCCCTGCCGAGGCCCCCTTCTGGACGGTCACGATCGGCGATCCCGGCGCTGCAGCCCTGTTTGACATAGCGGTGTACGTGCGGGGCGCCATGACGCTGCACGCCCTGCGCACCATGGTGGGTGACGAGGTCTTCTTCGACATCCTGGAGGAGTGGACGGAGTCCTCGGCCGGCGGCAACGTTTCCACCGCGGACTTCATCAAACTCGCCGAACGGCTCTCGGGCCAGGACCTGGCCGGGTTCTTCACCAGCTGGCTCTTCACGCCGTCCAAGCCGGGCGCACTCAGCTCAGTATCCCGCCAAGCTCTCCCGCATCCAACCGCTACACCGGAGACGGCACGGCTGCTGGAGCAGCGGCTTCAGCCCGGGATCAAGCCTCGATAGAGCCGAGGAAACGGATCTGCTGGGCGGGCCTGGCCTGGCCCAGCAGGTCCAGGTCCGCCCGCCTCACCACGGCAATCACGGGATAGCCTCCGGTCACCGGATGGTCTGCCAGGAACACCGTCGGAAGGCCCGACGGCGGCACCTGCAGTGCGCCGTGCACGGCACCTTCGCTGGGTAGTTCGTCCGTTCGGCGCTGGTTGAGCGGCCTGCCCAGCAGCCGGGCACCGATTCGGTTGGACTCCGGCGACACAGCCCAGAGCTGCCCGGTCAGCCGGCGGAGGGATTCGGCGTCGAACCAGTCAGCCCTGGGTCCACGGTCCACGCGCACGGTGAGGGGCCGGTCAGGGTCCGGCGCACGGCGGAAAACCCGGGGGTCAGCCGACAAGGCTGGAAACCCCGGCGCCGCCGCCGGGTCTCCGAGTCCCGGGACCGGCCGGAAGTTCCGGGCGACAGCCAGGGTGTCCCCGGCTTTCAACGGCGGCGGGCCTTCGCCGGACAGCAGATCCGCGCTGCACGATCCCAGCAACGCAGGGGCAGCGATGCCGCCGGAAACGCCAAGGTAGTAGCGGATTCCGAAGGCAGGGGGCGCAAAAGCCATTACCCCTCCGGGCGGCACCCGGACGGCCTGGTTTAGTGCAATGTCGCTGCCGTTGACGGTGACACTGCCCTCGGCGCCCGTGACGGCCACGCTGGTTCCCGTCACGAACCTCAGCCGGAGTCCGCCCAGCAGCACTTCCAGTCCAGGTGCACCATGCGCATTTCCGAGCAGCGCGTTGGCGAGCACCAGTGCACCCCGGTCCAGTGCACCGGAGGGGCTGAGGCCCAGTGCCGCCGATCCCCGCCTGCCCAGATCCTCGACGAGTGTCAGCGGACCGGGGTTCATCACCACAATCCCCATCATGCCTCCCTGAACCGGACGGTGTCTCCGGGGCGGATCAGGGCCGGTTCCGGCCGCGCCGAATCCCAGAGAACCGCCGCCGTGGTTCCGATGAGCTGCCATCCACCCGGCGAAGAGCGGGGATAGATGCCGCTGAATTCACCGGCGAGCCCCACTGACCCGGCCGGCACAGCAGTGCGCGGCGTGGCACGGCGGGGCACGTGCAGACGGTCGTGGTCCGTCGCCAGGTATACGAACCCCGGCGCGAAGCCCGCGAACGCGGCCGTCCAGCGCGAGCCGCTGTGGCATCTGACGACGTCGGCCTCGCTGATGCCGAGGAGGCGGGCAGTCGCGGCCAGATCGGCGCCGCCGTAGGCCACGTCGATCTCCACCTCACACCCGGACGTCGCGGGGCTTGCATCCGGAGTCACTGCCGACAGCCAGGCCAGGACGTCCGACGGCGGCATAACCTCCGGTTCGAAGGTCACCAGCACGGTCCGGGCGGCCGGCACGACGTCGACGATCCCTGCGGGAAAGGGCTGCGGGGACCCGGAGGCCCCGGGCCCGAGGATACCGCGGTAATACGCGATGACGGCCGCAAGATCCGGCAGCTCCACAAGGAAGGCGGCGTCCCCGTACGGCAGCACCGTGAACCTCTCAGGCGAAGGGCTCAAGCTCCACACCGGCTTCTTGCAGGCCTGCGCGGACGGCTGCGGCCATGCCCACGGCGCCGGGCGTATCGCCGTGGATGCACAGCGAATCCGGGTCAACCCGCACCACCGTGCCGTCCACCGCCACTACCTCGCCCTTCAGCGCGAGCCGGACGGCCCGCTCGACGATCGGACCGACATCGTGCAGTACCGCGCCTTCCTGCGAGCGCGGCACCAGGGTGCCGTCCGGCAGGTAGGCGCGGTCAACAAACGCCTCGCGGAACACGGGATGGCCCGCTTCCTCGGCGTGCTTCAGAAGCTCGGAGCCCGGCAGGCCGAGCACTGGCAGGCCAGGATCGTAGGCCTGGATGGCGGCGACGACGGCCGCCGCCTGCTCGGCATCACGGAACGTCCTGTTATACAGGGCGCCGTGCGGTTTGACGTAGTCCACCGAGGCTCCCACCGCATGGGCCACTCCATCCAGCGCTCCCAACTGGTACAGGACATCGCCGAACAGTTCGTCGAATGTCATGTCCAGGGACCGCCGCCCAAAGCCCGCGAGGTCCCGGTAGCCCACATGGGCGCCCACCGTCACGTCCAGTTCGAAGGCTGCGCGGCAGCTGTCCAGCATGGTGACGGGATCCCCGGCATGAAAGCCGCAGGCCACATTCGCACTCGTGACGAGCTGGAACATGGCGGCGTCGTCGCCCATGGTCCACGAACCGAAGGATTCGCCGAGATCAGCGTTGAGATCCACCATTGCCGCCTTCCAGCGGCTGGTTCAGCCGCTCTGTTTCGTCCGGCGATGTCGCCGCTGCTGCGTTTAATTCCCCTGGAATGGTGTCCGGCATCGGGCCGAATGCCGCCTTGGCGTTCGTCACGACGGCCCGTCCCATCATGAGGTTGCCCGCGCCGCCCACTACCGCGCCGATTCCAAACGGCAGCGCCCGGCCGAACAGCGCTGTTCCCTGGCGCTTCAGCAGGCTCCGCAGGAAGACTCTCTGGACGCGCTGCCGAACGGAACCGAAACCTGAAGGCATCCTCCGCGCCAGGACGTTTCCCCAGGCCTGGGTGGCGCCCTTTCCCTTGCCGAGCGCCTGGCCGCTGAGCGAGCCGAGCAGGGAGGTCCCTTCTTCGCCCAGCATCACGGCCATGACCATGGTGCTTGCCTTGTCCGGGTCGGTCATCCTGATCCCGTGGAGCTCGGCCAGCGACGTCGCATAGAGCGCGGTCGCTTCGAGGAACGCCACGGTGGCCGCGGCGGAGAGGCCCAGTGAGGCAATGGTTCCGACACCCGGGACCACGGCCGTGGCGCCCACCAGTGCACCGCCGCCCGTAACCGCCGAGAGGTAGTCGCGTTCCAGCCTCTCCGCAAGCTGCGCGGCGGAAGCATTGGGATAACGACGCTGCAGCCTTCGGATGTTGGCCAGAACCAGCGGCCGCTGGATCTCTACTGCCCGCAGCAACAGATTGTGGACGCCGGGCTTGGGATTGCCGTGGGCGTCGAACACCGCATTGTGGGCTGTTTCCTGCGCGATCTTCATCGCCGGGTTGCGTCGCTTGGCCATCTTCACCTCTACTTCGGAACAGCCGACAGCCGGTTGCTGTCATCTTGCCTTAACACTAGGCCACGCCCTGATCCTGCAGCCGGACCCTGGGCACAGCAGCCAGAGGGACGCCCTGGCCGCAAAGAGGGCGGCCCCCGCAGCCAGGGCCCGCCGCTAGACCACCCAGGATTCGGCGACAGCCAGGTAGGCGGACGACGACGGCCCGCGCGGCCCGGGATAGACCGTGGGGGCCCCCGGCCACTCAACGCCGAACTCCGATAGCCTGCCTTCTCCACACGGGAGGTAGACATGAGTCATCGACGCACCGGCCGGTCCAAGCTGGACGTCGGGGGCCGAGAACTGCCGCCGGTCCAGGACGCCGGAGATTTCGAGCGCCGCCCGGCTCCCCGTCGCGCTGAACCCGCGCTCAAGGTCCAGTTGCACGGTGAAATCATCCTGGGTGTGGCTGATGGCATTAAGCGGAAAGCGCGCGGCCTCGGGGAGGTACCGGGCAAGTTCAGTGGCCAGAGTTGCGGCAAAAAACTCGTTCGAGCCATAACTGCGCCATCCTTGGAGCGTTGCCACGAGCAACGCCGCCCCGGATCCCCACTTGGACCACTCGGCCGTCCAGAAGGAAGCGAAACAGCTCGCGGGCTCACCGGGAACGTGAACGCCGTTCCGGTCCACGGGATGCAGTGCAAGCCCGTAATTGGCCCCAATCAGCGCCACGCCGCGCCGCCACGATCCCGCGGTTGTGTTCCCCATGCCCCGAGCCTAACCCGGAGGGGGCGTTCCCCTGCAGACAGGCTCGGCCTAAACTTGCTCCGTGTCCCTCCCCCGAGCCCTCCGCCCCTTCGCCCACCGTGAGTACCGTGTGCTGATCTCCGCCCTGGCGGTATCCATTTTCGGCTCCGGAATGTGGGCCGTGGCCATGGTGTACCAGGTCATCCATCTCGGTGGCGGCCCTCTTGAGCTGTCCCTGGTGGCCGCGGCGGGAAGTGTGGGGCTGGTCGCGTTCGTCCTGGCCGGCGGAATCGCCGCCGACCGGTTTCCGCAGCGGCTGCTGATCATCGGGGTGGAAGGCGCCAATCTGGGAGTGATCGCCAGCATCAGCGGTCTGGCCCTGACGGGTTGGCTGCAGCTGTGGCACGTTGCGGCTGGCGCCTTCGTCTTGGGCGTAGGCGCGGCGTTTTTCTACCCGGCGTACTCAGCGATCCTGCCGCGCATCTTGCCGCCCGGTGACCTGCTCGCGGCTAACGGCATGGAAGGGACCATGCGTCCCATGCTGCAGCAGGCGGCGGGTCCCGCAGCGGCCGGCATCATCGTTGCCGCGCTGTCGCCGTCGCATGCCGTCACTGGGGTGGCCGCCTGCCACCTGCTGGCCTTCGTCATTCTGAATTTCCTCGGCCAGCATGCGCTCGACGCTCCCGGCAACGGGGAGGAGGCTGCCCCCGGACAAGCGGCGGCCGGAGAAGAACCCGGAAGGGCTTCGTTTTTCCGGGATCTCCGTGAAGGCATCAGCTACACGCTGCAGACACCCTGGCTGCTCTGGACTCTCCTGTGGGCGTGCATTTCCGTGCTTTTCCTGATCGGCCCCATCGAAGTTCTGCTACCGTTCGTTGTCCGCGACCAGCTGCACGGCGACTCCAGGATGTTTGGCTTCCTGTTGGCTGTCATGGGACTGGGCAGCGCCCTCGCCTCCCTCATTACCGCCTCCTTCCGGCTGCCCCGGCGGTACCTGACGGTAATGATGGTTTCCTGGGGCACCGGCACCCTGCCGCTGGCGGCAGTGGGAATGATTGACAGCTTCTGGCTGCTGGCGTCGGCGGTGTTTATCTTCGGCGCCACCGGCAGCGTGGGCATGGTGATCTGGGGAACCTTGCTTCAGCGGCGGGTGCCGGCATACTTGCTAGGCAGGGTCTCAAGCCTCGATTTCTTTGTCTCCCTTGCCCTGATGCCTGTTTCCATGGCACTGGCGGGTCCTGCTGCGGAAGTGTTTCCGATCTGGGCCATCTTCCTCTTTGCCGGAGGCGTGTGCCCCGTGATGGCCGTCGTGGCTATGCTTGCCGCCAAGATGCCCACGGACGAGATAGCCCACCCGCTGGATCGGCGGCATGATTTTTCCGTGGACGCCGAAGTCAGCAATTAACAGACGGGCCACCGGCCAACTGCTCATCAGGTGCGCCAGCGCACATGCGTCAGGCGCGTGTGCGGACCACGGGAATGCTTGCCGTGGGAGGACCGCTCGGGAACACCGATGGTTCCGGGACTTCCACCGGAGCGAGGTCCACGCGGACGGAATCGGCGCCGACAGTGTGCACCGCCCCCCGCACGTCGACGTCCAGCGGTTCCCCTTCCAGCACGCGCAGGGCGATGCCGGCGTGGTCAAGGTCCACCAGAAGCAGCCTTCCCTGGACCTTCAGGTGGAAGGAGAGGCTGTCCCATTCCTCGGGGAGCCGCGGGTCGAAGTACGGGACCGCTCCCTGATCCCGGAGGCCGGCGAAGCCGCATACCAGGGAGCTCCACACGCCGCCTGTCGAGGCAATGTGCACGCCGTCGATGGTGTTGCCGTGCGAGTCATCCAGGTCGATGAACACGGCATTGGTGAAGTGCTCCAGGGCCGCTTTGCGGTAGCCCACTTCAGCAGCCATGATGCCCTGGACGCACGCGGAGAGCGTGGAGTCACCGGTGGTGATGGGGTCGTAGAAATCAAAGGCGCGGCGCTTCTCCTCGGCAGTGAAGTCCTGCCACTGCAGGAACATGGCAAGCACCGTGTCCGCCTGCTTGAGCACTTGGTGCCGGTAGATCACGAGCGGGTGGAAGTGCAGCAGCAGCGGGTACTTGGAGCGGGGCGTCGTCCAGTCCCACGCCTCCAGGGTCATGAAGTCGTTGTCCTGGGAGTACACCTGGAAGCGCTCGTCGAACGGCAGCTGCATCCGGGCAGCGGCGGCCTCCCAGAGCTGCCGCTCGGCTTCATCTATTTCCGGGTGGTCCAGCGCCGCGGCGGCGCGAAGGTTAAACCGTGCCATGACGTTGGTGTAAAGATTGTCGTTCACCACAGCTGTGTACTCGTCCGGGCCGGTCACGCCGTGGATGTGGAACTGGCCGTCCTTGCCGAAGAAGCCCAGCGACGCCCACATGCGCGCGGTTTCGATCAGCAGGTCCGCCCCCATTCCGCTGCGGAACTCGGCGTCGCCGCTGGCCCACACGTACCGGTTGGCGGCAAAGGCGATGGCCGCGGCGATATGGAACTGCGCCGTGCCGGCAGCATAGTACGCGCTGGCCTCCAAGCCGTTGATCGTGCGCCACGGGAACAGCGCCCCGTCCACGCTGAGCTCCTTAGCCCGGATCTTGGCCTCCGGCAGCATTTCGTGACGGAACTCCAGAACCTGGCGGGCGCCGTCGGGGTTTGAGTATGACAGGTACGGGAGGAGGTATACCTCCTGATCCCAAAAGTAGTGCCCCTCGTAACCTGAGCCGCTGACCCCCTTGGCCGGAATGCCGGCTACGCCCGCGCGGGCCGTGGCCTGGGCGAGCTGGAAAAGGTTCCAGCGGATGGCCTGCTGCAGCTCAGGCTGGCCACCCACCTTGATGTCGGTGGTGGACCAGTAGTCGCGGTAGTGGGCCTCGCTCTCCGCGAAGACCTCACCCACTGACTTCAGGCCGGCTTCAGCCACGTTGGCCGGATCCTGTCCGGCCTCGGCATCCGCCGTGCCCGGCAGGCCCTCGCGGGTGCCGCCGGCCACCGCATAGCTGACGCTCTTTTCGAGCCGGAAGGGTTCATCGGCTCCAACAGCCAGCACATACCGGACGCTGCTGTTGTCCTGGTCCACCAGGGTGTCGAACGGCTGGTGACCCGCCGAAGTCCAATGGTCGACGGCGATTCCTACACGCTGCTTCGACTCCGCGGCCTCCCAGGAGAGGCGGAGCGAGCCGTCGCCGCCGTCCAGCCTCACGGGCAGCAGGACGCGCCCGGCGTGCCGGCCTGCCCGGCGCGGATCGTGCGCGGAGTGGTCATCCACCGGCTGGTCCTGCCGGTTGACCACGGATGATGTGACGTCGGCGGAGACTTCCCGGTCCGCGGAGAGCTCCAGGGAGATGCCGAGGCAGCCGCGCGACTCAAAGCCCACAGCGCGGCGTTCCACCGTGGTGACGGTCGCGCCCGAACGGCACTGCCACACCACGCGGCACTCGTAAATTCCGGTTGCGAAGTCAACGGCGCGGCGGTATTCCAGCACGGTGGATTCAGCGAGGCTGAGCGTCTCGCCGTCGACGATCACCGTGAAGTTGTTGGCATCGGGGATGTAGAGGATCCGCTGCCCGGTGCGCGCGAAGCCGAAGGCGTTTTCGGCGTGCTTGATGTCCCAGATTTCGTGGAACCCATTGATGAAGCTGCCCGGAAGTTCGGCATCAGCCGCCGTCCAATGGGCACCCCTGATGCCGAGGTGGCCGTTGCCAAGGGCAAAGAGCGTTTCCAGCGTTCCGGCATCGCCGGGGGCATGGCTGGTTTCCACGAGCTTCCAGGGATCGTTGGGGAAGCGGGCTCGGTCAGCGGTAATGAGTGCCATGAGTGGCGTTCCTTAGGCGGTTGGAGGGTCCGCCGGGGTTGGGGACCTGGCGGGGCTGCGCGGGGAAGTGGGGGGCTACCGGGTGAAGCGGGTAGCGGGAAGGGGGTAGCGGGAAGGGGGCTACCGGGTGAAGCGGGGCTAGAGGAGTTCGCCGAGGTCGTTGACCACGAGCGTGGCGCCCGCATCCATCAGCGTCTGGCGCCCGGCGCCGCGGTCCACACCGATGACGGAGTGGAAGCTTCCCGCGCTGCCGGCCTGCACGCCTGACACGGCGTCCTCGACCACCACGCACTCTTCGCTGGGCAGCTCCAGGAGCCTCGCCGCATAGTCGTAGGTTGCCGGGCTGGGCTTGCCCGGCAGGCCTTCGGCCGCTGCCACGACGCCGTCCACCACCACAGGGAAGTGGACGTCCAGTCCCGCGGCACGCAGCACCGAAGGTGCGTTGCGGGAGGAGGAGACGACGGCGACCTTCAGTCCGCGGGCCAGCGCGGCTTCCAGGAAGCGCACCGATCCCTCGTAGGGTTCAACGCCGGCGCTGACGATGTCGTTGAAGATCTTGTTCTTCCGGTTTCCCAGCCCCTGGACGGTCTCGTTGTCCGGGTGGTCATCCGTGGGACCCTCGGCGAGCTCGATGCCGCGCGAGGTCAGGAAATCACGCACGCCGTCGAACCGGGGCTTGCCGTCAATGTGGTCGAAGTAGTCGCTCTCGCGGTAGCCGGCCTTCCCGGGAACGGACTCAAGGTAGCCGTCAAAGAGTTCCTGCCACGCCCGCTCGTGGACCACTGCCGTAGGTGTGAGCACGCCGTCGAGGTCGAAGAGAATGGCGGACGCGTCCGCCCAGCTGCTCGGGGTATTGCCGGGGCTGGTGTTCAGAAGATCAGTCATGCCTGATGCAGTGTCCTTTCGGGTGACGGACAGCAGTGGTTGGGGACCATGCGGGGAGGAGGTGCGGCGTCGGCGACCGCGGGTGGAGCGTCGTACGGCGCAGTGCCTCGACTGAGGGGGCACCCGGAGGGCGCGTTCAGGTGGGTACATGCGCAGGCGCTCTGAGAAACGTCTACTACCATGATGAGGCCGTTGCCCGATCAGGGCAAACGCACCGCGGTTCACCGCCCGGTCCCTGCGGCCTGTTCCTGCAGCTTGCATGCGCGGCCCAGCCCTTTCGACGCTCAGGCCAAGACAGTGGTCGTGGCCGATGATGAGTGTAAGCGCTCACAAATTTGCCCGGCAACTGTTTTTAAAACCGGTGTTTAAAACCGGCTGAAGCTTTACGGCCGCGGGGCCGGTGACAGGACGTAGTGGCGCAGGAACGCGCTGACGTCCACCATCTCCGTCTTGGACATGGCATGGCCCATTCCGGGATAGGTCCGCGCCGTCAGTTGGGTATGGGCGTTCAGCCACTCCGCCGTATAGGCGATGGCTTCGTCATTGATGACCATGTCCGCCTTGTCCCGCCCCCAGAAAAACGGCGGCGGTGCGTCAAAGGATTCACTCAAGGCCAGGAGGTCATTGTCCAGGACAAAACCGGAAAGCCCGACGACGGCAGGAAAGTCCCGGGGCCGCAGCCGCAGCAGCGTGCTGGCCATCGCCATCCCCTGCGAGTACCCCAGCAGGCTCACGCTGCTGTGCCCGCCCTTGACCGAGTCGATCCACGAAAAGACCGAGTTGGCGGCTCCAATAACGTCGGCAAAGTCGTTGGTGAGGAAGTAGTCGAGGAGGAACCAGCCGTAGCCGCTGGCAATTGGCATCGGGGCGCGCAGTGCCGCGCAGGTAAATTCCGGCGGAAGGTAGTCGAACAGGTTCACCATCCGTGACTCGTCGGTGCCATAGCCGTGCATCATCACCAGTAATGGCGTGCCGGCACGCTCCTTTTCCGGCCGCGACCAGACGACTGTTTCCATCGGACCAGCCTAGCCAGTCCAGCCAACTGATCTTGGGCCTGACCTGCGCGTTTGATTGAAAGAGTGTTTTCCGCGATGTAGCCTGACGATTAACAGCATGCTTAGTAAGTGGTGCATTGCAGGCCATGCTTACCAAGTTGCGAGAAGCCCGCCAATGCAAGGAGCACGTCATGAGAATCGGTTCCGCCATCTTCCTTATCGCCTTGGGTGCCATCCTCGCTTGGGCCGTCACCCCCGGCCTCATTCCCAACGTCGACCAGACTCTGATCGGCTACATCCTGATGGTTGTTGGCCTCATCGGACTGATCGCATCCCTGGTCCTGGCATCCCCGGGCAGGACCCGCCGCACCAGCGAGACCCGCTCGGTGGTGGACCCCAACACCGGCGAACGCATCACCCGCAACGAAAGCCAGGACGGCACGGTCTAACACCTTCCCCAGTACCTCCATCCCGCGGAGCGGGCGGCCGTGAAGTTCCAGATCGAATGCCGGTTTGCCGGGCCAGACCTCCGGGTCCGGCCCGGCATTTTGGTTTCATGTTGTTTTTCATTGACAAAGCAACAAGAACGAAGATAAAGTCAGGTAATTACAGATTATGTGATGGCAGTCACTGGGAACCCATTCCCGGGAACTTGGCCGTCGATCCTGTAGTGACCGGGTGATTTTGCAGGACTTACGTGAAGCAGTACTTACGCAATGGAGGGTATGTGTTCGCCGAGGAGCGCCAGCAGCAGATCGCAGGGCTCGTGGCAGCCAGCGGCCGCGCCAGCGTCACTGACCTTGCAGAACGCTTCCGCATCACCACCGAAACCGTCCGCCGCGATCTCGCCGCCCTTGAACTGGCCGGCACCGTCCGCCGGGTCCACGGCGGCGCCGTCTCCGCCGACCGCTTCAGCACTACGGAAGAAAGCATCCTGGAACGGACCATCCAGCGGCAGGCGCAGAAGCTCCGGATCGCGGACGCCGCCCTTGCCTTCCTGCCGCAGGGCCCCTCGAGCAGCATCGTCCTGGACGCAGGCTCCACCACGGAGGTCCTTGCGGACCTCCTGGCCCGCCGCAGCGCGGGAACAACAGCCAAGGGAGCTGAAAAGAACCAGGAGCTGGTGGTCATCACGCACGCCGTTCCCATCGCCGCCAAACTGGCCAGCACGCCGGGCATCGCACTGCAGATCCTCGGCGGCCGGGTCCGCGGACTCACCCAGGCAGCCGTCGGCCAGGTAACCGTGGACGCTGCATACAAGCTCCGCCCTGATATCGCATTCGTGGGGACCAACGGTATCCACGCAAGCTTTGGCCTCAGCACACCCGATCCTGAAGAAGCCGCTGTCAAGGCTGCCTTCGTCCATTCGGCCCGCCGCATTGTGGTGCTGGCCGATTCGTCCAAGCTGGACGCGGAAACGCTTGTCCAGTTCGCCTCGTTGAAAGATCTGGACACCGTGATCACAGACCGCCAACCCAGCCCGGAACTAACCGCGGCCCTTGCAGAAGCCGGCGTTGAGGTGGTGGTCGCATGATTGTCACCCTCACGGCAAACCCCAGCCTGGACCGCACGGTGGCTCTATCCGGCCCGCTCGAACGCGGCGAGGTACAGCGCGCCGTCTCCGTCAGTCAGGAATCTGGCGGCAAGGGAGTCAACGTGTCCCGGGCGCTGGTGGCTTCCGGGCTTGAGACCATCGCTGTGCTCCCCGGCGGCGACTCCGATCCCGTCATCTCCGGCCTGCAGGAGGCGGGGGTCCCTTTCGCAGCCATGGCCATTCACGAGCCGCTGCGGACCAACGTGGCGCTCACCGAGCCCGGCGGTGTCACCACCAAGATCAACGAGCCCGGCCCGGTGCTCGACGAGGACGCACAGGAGGCGCTCATCCGGCTGCTTCTCGAACGCGCCAAGGGTGCCACTTGGGTTGTCCTCGCCGGATCGCTCCCACCAGGCGTTCCCTCCGATTTCTACGCCACCATCACTCGGAGGCTCCGTTCCGCAGGCCCTGGAAACAGCGTCCCGCAGATCGCCGTCGATTCCTCCGGGGCACCGCTCGCAGCCTCCATCGCGGACGGTGCATCAGGGGCAGTCTCCGGGAAACCGGATCTGCTCAAACCCAACGCCGAGGAGCTTGCGGAACTCGCGGCCGCAGCAGGCTTCGCCTCGGTGAGCACGGCTGAGGAACTCGAAGCGGATCCGGAGGCTGCTGCGGCGGCCGCCGCCGCCGTCGTGCGTTCCGGTGTGGGGGCCGTGTTGGCAACGCTCGGATCAAAGGGCGCTGTCCTTGTGACGGCCGACGGCGCGTGGCTCGCCACGCATCCGCCGGTCACCGCGGTCAGCACGGTCGGCGCGGGCGACTCGTCGCTGGCTGGCTATCTGCTCGCCGCAGGCCAGGGCGCCGCCCCGGCTGACTGCCTCCGACAAGCTGTGGCGCATGGCGCCGCAGCCGCTTCCCTGCCGGGCTCCACTGTTCCGGCAGTCCACCAAACCACCCCCGACGCCGTAACCATCACGGCTCTCCGGAAGGATTGACAGTGACTCAGCTCATCACTACCGACCTGGTCGAGCTCGACCAGAACCTGGGCAATTCGCCCGAGGACGTGATCCGGCATCTTGCAGGCCGGGTTGCCGCCGTTGGCCGCGCAAGCGAAGTAGAAGGCCTCTTCACCGATGCCTTCGCCCGCGAGCAGAAGACCGCCACCGGCGTTCCCGGCGGCATTGCGATCCCGCACTGCCGCTCGACTGCAGTGATTGAGCCGACGCTCGCCATGGCGCGGCTCTCGCAGAAGGTCGACTTCGGAGCGAAGGACGGCCCCGCCGACCTCATTTTCTTCATCGCAGCGCCCGCGGGAGCGGACCAGGAGCACCTCACGCTCCTGTCCAAGCTCGCCCGCTCCCTGATCAAGAAGGACTTCACCGGGGCGCTGCGCTCCGCATCCAGCGAGGCGGAAATCGTTGAACTCGTCGAAGGCGCGCTGGCTGACAAGCCGGCTGCACACGCAGCCGCCACGCCATCCGGCGAGCCGGTGGCCAGCGGCGAAGGAGCATCAGCAGCCGGGATGCCGGGGGCTACCGGCGGCGCTACCGCAAAGAGCGGCCCGAAGCGGCTCGTGGCCGTCACGGCCTGCCCCACCGGCATCGCACACACCTACATGGCGGCCGACTCCCTCGTGGCAGCAGCCCAGGAAGTGGGCGTTGACCTGCAGGTGGAAACCCAGGGTTCCTCGGGCGCCAAGCCGCTGGACCCGGCCGTCATCGCCGCGGCCGACGCCGTGATCTTCGCCGTGGACGTTGACGTGCGCGGCAAGGAGCGGTTTGCCGGCAAGCCCGTCATCAACGCCCCAGTCAAGCGCGGGATCGACGAGCCCGCCAAGATGGTGCAGGAAGCGCTGGACGCCGCGGACAACCCCAACGCCCGCCGTGTGCCGCACTTCGGCGCCGAAGAGCAGGCCGAGCAGGAAGCCGCCGAAAAGGGCGAGCACATCGGCCAGAAGCTGAAGAGGGCGCTGCTCACCGGCGTCAGCTACATGATTCCGTTCGTTGCCGGCGGCGGTCTGCTGATCGCCTTGGGCTTCCTGCTGGGCGGATACGACATCACCGGAGTCGCTGACAAGGTAGTTGTCGAGAACAACTTCGGCAACCTTCCCGAGGGCGGCCTTGCCATCTACCTGGGAGCCGTGATGTTCAAGATCGGCGCCCTGTCCATGGGCTTCCTGGTCCCGGCCTTGGGAGGGTACATCGCCTACGCCATAGCGGACAGGCCCGGCATTGCGCCAGGCTTCGTTTCCGGTGCCGTGGCAGGCTTCATGGGTGCCGGCTTCCTCGGCGGTATCGTCGGCGGCCTGCTCGCCGGCTACATCGCCCACGTGATCGGCAGCTGGGCCGTACCGCGCTGGCTGCGCGGACTGATGCCCGTCGTCATCATTCCGCTGCTGGCATCCATTGCCGCCTCGGGCCTGATGTTTATGGTTCTCGGAGGCCCGATCGCAGGCCTCACCGCTGCCCTGAACGGCTGGCTCTCCGGCATGACCGGCGCCTCGGCCGTGGTCCTCGGAATCATCCTCGGCCTTATGATGTGCTTCGACCTCGGCGGACCGGTCAACAAGGTCGCCTACGCCTTCGCGGTTGCTGGCTTGAGCGCAGGCAGCGCCACGAACCAGGCACCTTGGCAGATCATGGCCACCGTGATGGCTGCTGGCATGGTGCCGCCGCTGGCGATGGCCCTGGCCACCGTCCTGGACAAGAAGCTCTTCAGCTTGGCTGAGCGCGAAAACGGCAAGGCAGCCTGGCTGCTGGGAGCCTCCTTCATCTCGGAAGGTGCCATTCCGTTCGCCGCAGCCGATCCGCTCCGCGTCATTCCCGCCAGCATGGTCGGCGGCGCAGTCACAGGGGCGTTCTCCATGGCATTCGGAGTTACGTCTCAGGCACCGCACGGTGGAATCTTCGTGTTCTTCGCCATCGGCAACGTGGTGATGTTCATCGTCTCTATCCTGGCCGGTATGGTGGTCACCGCGCTCGTCGTGATCGCCCTCAAGCGCTGGGCCGTCCGCAAGTCCGTTGATACCGTGGAGCGAGTTCCAGTAACTGTCTGATCCGCCCGCTGATCCTCAGCAGCACCCGCCCCACACCGCATAGCAAGGAGCAGAAATGTCCGAACGTACCGCAACCGTCGCCAGCCGAGTAGGCCTGCACGCACGCCCGGCAGCCATCTTCGCCGAAGCAGCCGGCGAGTTTGACCTTGACATCACCATCGCCCGTGAAGGTGAGCCGGCCGACGAAGCCATGGACGCCGCCAGCATCCTGTCCCTCATGAGCCTTGGCGCATCCCACGGTGACGTTGTGGTGCTCCGGGCCGAGGGCGACGGCGCCGATGCAGCCCTCGACCGCCTGGTCCAGATCCTTGAGACGGACCACGACGCCGAATAGCCCGTAGCAGGCACACGACGGCCGGCTTCCTGCGCAGTTTCCCCACAAACGGGTCCTGCGCAGGAGCCGGCCGTTGGCGTTTCCGGACCGCACATCCCGACTGGTAAGCAAACTTATCAGTTCCTTGTTTTTGCTCTTCAGCCCTACTAGCTTGGAATTGAGGCCCACGCCGTTCAAGACCGCCCCGGGAGACCCGGGCTGAAGGAGGATGACACAGTGGCAACTTTGCACGAAAGCATCGAGGTCGAAGTTCCCGTCAGCACCGCCTACAACCAGTGGACGCAGTTCGAATCGTTTCCGCAGTTCATGAAGGGAGTCGAGTCTGTCGAGCAGATCGACGAGACCTCACTGCATTTCCGGACGCGGGTGGCCCACATCAAGCGCGAATACGACGCGCAAATCCTTGAGCAGACGCCGGACCGGTGCATTGCGTGGGTCAGCAAAGACAAGCCACGCAACGCCGGCAGGGTCACCTTCGAAAGCCTCGGGGAGGATCTGTGCCGGGTAAACGTGGAACTCGAATGGGAGCCGGAGGGCCTCCTTGAAAGGACGGGCGCCGCCGCGCACGTGGATGAAACCCAAGTCTCGACAGATTTGCTGCGATTCAAGGAGTTCATCGAATCACGCGGCATCGAGACCGGCGCCTGGCGGGCGTCTATTCAACGCGGCGAAGTCGACGCCCCGTAACCACCATATTCCGCGGAGGTAGCCATGCCTGAGAAAAAGAACCCCAGCGTGAAGGATCCCGACCTGTACGAAAAGCTCCGTGAGGACGGAGCCTCGAAGCAGAAGGCAGCCCGCATCTCCAACGCGGCCGCTAAGAAGGGCCGGTCCGATGTTGGCCGCAAAGGCGGCAAGTCCGGTGATTACGATGACTGGACCGTGGACCAGCTGAAAGCCAAAGCCAAGGAAATCGGCCTTAAGGGCTACTCGGGCAAGAAAAAGAGCGAACTCATTTCCGCGCTCAGAAACTCCTGAGCGGGGCGCGCATGGGATCCGTGGACAGGGCGTCCGATTTCTCAGGCGCCCTTCCGCGCGGTCTTGGCATCCGTACCGGTCTTGGCGGCCGTCTTAGTGGCGGCCGTCTTGCTGGCAGTTGTCTTACTGGCAGCCGTCTTGGTGGCAGTTGTCTTGGCGGCAGTCTTCGCCGCCGTTCCCGTCTTCGTGGCGGTTTTGGCAGCAGGCTTGGAGGTGGACCGCGACGCAGTCTTCGCGGATCCGGTCTTGGCGTCGTCGGTCTTGGCATCGTCCGTCTTGGAGGCGGCACCCCTGCCCGATGTGCCCTTGCTGGCTGTGCTCGTGCTGGATGTGCTCCTGCCGGACGTGCCCCTGCCGGCGCTCCCGGCCTTGGCCTCTGCCCCGGCCTTGGTCCTACCTGCGGTCCTCGACCCGGTCTTCGCCGGTTCGGAATCCTCAGACCCGGTCGCCTCGGACCCGGCCTCTTCAATCTCGGACCCTTCGGTCTCGACCTCGTCCGACCCGGCACCTGCTCCCCGTTTCCGGTCCAGGCTGCGCTTGAGCGCCTCCATGAGGTCAATCACCTCACCGCCGGTTTCCGCGGCTTCCACTCCGAACGTCTCTTCCGTATCGAGGGCGTCACCCTTCTCCAGCTTCGCCTCGATGAGCTGGTGCAGCTGGGCCTGGTAGTCGTCCGTGAACTGCTCCGGCTCGAAGTCGGAGGCCATGGATTCCACCAGCGCGGCGGACATCTCACGCTCTTGGGCGGAGATCCGGATGGACGTGTCCAGGGCAGGAAACTCAGCTTCCCGCACCTCATCGGCCCAGAGCAGGGCCTGGAGCATCAGGACGTCGTCCCGGATCCGCAAAGCACCCAGCCGGGTCTTGTCCCGCAGCGCAAACTGCACGATCGCCACCCGATCGGTGTCCTCGAGCGCCCGGCGCAGCAGCATGTAGGCCTTGGGCGACTTCGAGTCAGGCTCCAGGTAGTAGCTCTTCTCGAACATGATGGGATCGAGCTGCTCGGAGGGCACGAACTGAACCACTTCGATCTCGTGGCTGTTTTCCGCGGGAATGGACTTGAGTTCCTCGCGGGTAAGGATGACGGTCCGGCCGTCGCTCTCGTAGGCCTTCTCAATATCGGCATAGTCCACGATCTTGCTGCAGACCTCGCAGCGGCGCTGGTAGCGGATCCGGCCGCCGTCGGCGTTGTGCACCTGATGGAGGCTGATGTCGTGGTCCTCGGTGGCGCTGTACACCTTGACCGGGACATTGACCAGCCCGAACGCAATGGCGCCTTTCCAGATCGCTCTCATGAGACAAGTGAACATCACACTGCGCCGGAGGTGAAGCCCTGTGGCCGGCAGTAAGGAACGGGTCCGGGTCGGCGCCCGCGAATTGACGGTAACCAACCTGGACAAGGTGCTCTACCCTGCCACCGGCACCACCAAGGCAGATGTCCTGGCCTATTACGCCACGGTGGCGCCGGTCCTGATCCCGGCTGCCGCCAACCGGCCGGCGACGCGCAAGCGGTGGGTCAACGGTGTGGGAACCGCGGAAGAGCCCGGGCAGGTGTTCTTCCAGAAAAACCTCGACGAATCCGCTCCCGGCTGGGTTCCGCGGGCCGCCATCACCCACAAAACCAGCACCAACTACTATCCACTGGTCAACGACCCTGCGACGCTAACCTGGCTGGCGCAGATCGCGTCGCTGGAGATCCACGTAACGCAGTGGAGGGTGGACTCGCACGGCAACGCCCTGCCTCCTGACCGGATTGTCCTGGACCTTGATCCCGGCGAAGGCGCAGGGTTGGCGGAATGCGCGGAAGTGGCCAGGCTGGCCAAGGCCATCCTGGAGGATGTGGGACTCGATCCGGTGCCGGTAACGAGCGGCAGCAAGGGCATCCACCTCTATGCCGGGCTGAACGGCACGCAGTCGTCGGACCAGATTTCCGATTTCGCCCACGAACTGGCCCGGGCACTTGAGGCCGACCACCCTGACCTTGCCGTCAGCGACATGAAAAAGTCGCTGAGGGCCGGCAAGGTCCTGGTGGACTGGAGCCAGAACAACGCGGCCAAGACCACCATCGTTCCCTACTCCCTGCGCGGGCGTCTGACGCCCACCGTGGCCGCGCCGCGGACGTGGCGTGAACTGGCCTCCCCTTCCCTCAGGCAGCTCGGCTACGAGGAGGTCATGCGCCGGGTCAAGGATGGCAAGGATCCGTTCGCCGCGATAAGCGCGCACAGCGGACGCGCGGGCCCGAAGCACTCCGGTGCGGACAGCAGCGGCATCGACGGCGACGGGGCCGACAGCGCCGGTCACCGCACGCCGGGGCATGAGGGTTCCGGCCGCCAGGGCGGAAAGTCGGAGTCCGGAGGGCCCGGCTCTGGAGGATCGGGCGCCGGAAAGTCCGGCGTTGGAAAGCCCGACGGCGGCACGCGCCATAGCGGCGGACACGGCGACACGCGTTTGGAGAAGTACCGCTCACTGCGGGACCCGGGCGAGACGCCGGAGCCGTTTACCGCCGAGAAGCATTTTTCAGCCAAAGCAGCCGGCAGCGGCCGTGCCGGAAACGGGGGCAAGGCCAGCGGCGGGGAGGAACCCGGAATCCAGGCCGGGACCCAGGGGGCCAAGGAGATCTTCGTCATCCAGGAGCACCACGCCAGCCGGCTCCACTACGACTTCCGGCTTGAGCACGAAGGCGTGCTGGTCTCGTGGGCGCTGCCAAAGGGCGTGCCGGAGACGGGTGCCAAGAACCACCTGGCCGTGCAGACTGAGGACCACCCGATGGACTACGCCGATTTCGAAGGCACCATTCCCAAGGGCCAGTACGGTGCCGGGGAAGTCAGCATCTGGGATAAGGGCGTCTACGAACTGGAGAAGTGGGTCAACGGCAAGGAAGTCATCGCCACGCTGACCGGCCGGAAAGGCGGCGGGCTCGGGGGCACCCGGAGATTCGCCTTGATCCACACCGGGCAGGCCCAGGGCGAGCAAAGCCAGTGGCTCATCCATCTGATGGACAAGCCCTCGGGTATCCGCGGCAAGCGCGCTGCTCCACCGACAACTAAGCCGGCAGCCAAACTGGCAGCCAAGGCCATGCCGAGCCGGGCCGAATCCACCCAGACCGCAGCCAGCACCTCGCCGACCAGGAGCACCATCACCGAGGACCCCGCCCCGATGCTGGCAACAGCGGGAACCACCGCTGACCTTCCCGGCAGCGACTGGCTATTCGAGCTCAAGTGGGACGGGATCAGGGCCCTGGTGGTTGCGGAAGGCACGAAAATCCGACTGCTCAGCCGGAACGGCAACGACATGTCCGCGAGCTACCCCGAACTCACGGACCGGGACTGCTGGCCGCCGCAGGACTTCATCGCGGACGGTGAGATCGTCGCCGTCGGGCCCCGCGGGAAGCCGGACTTCGGACTCCTGCAGGGACGGATGAAGCTGACCAAACCGGGTGACGTGAAGAAGGCCCGGGCCTCGATTCCGGTGCGGCTCATGCTGTTCGACCTGCTCGCGGAAGGCGGCGAAGACCTGCGCAGGCGCCCCCTCATGGAACGGAGGGAGCGGCTCGCCGACTTCTACCGGCCGTCCCATTGCCCGGTGCAGCTGTCCGAAACACTGGACGAGCGGGTGGAACACATCCTGGAAAGCGCACGGGAACTCGGCCTAGAAGGCGTGATGGCCAAGCGCACTGACAGCCGCTATGTAAGCGGCCAGCGGAGCCGGTCATGGATCAAGCTCAAGATCGAACAGACCCAGGAAGTCGTGGTGGGCGGCTGGCGGCCCGGCAAGGGCGAGCGGTCCAATACGGTAGGGGCGCTGCTGCTGGGAGTGCCGGACGGCGAGAAGCTGCGCTATGTGGGCCGTGTCGGCAGCGGTTTCAGCACCCGCGAGCTGAACGAACTGCGGCAAACCATGGAAGGACTGGCCCGGAAGACCTCCCCCTTCGAGGAGGTGCCTGCCCTCGACGCGGCGGGCGCCCGCTGGGTGACTCCTGACCTGGTGGGTGAAGTCACGTTTGGGGAATGGACCGGCAGCGGAAAACTCCGGCACCCGGTGTGGCGCGGCTGGCGGCTGGACAAAAAGCCGGAGGACGTCATCGCCGAATCCGCCCGCCCCTGACCGCTCGACTTCCTGGGACGCACAAAGCCCCCCGGACGCGGAAACGGCCTGGCGACACGCGAATTCACGCGTCGCCAGGCCCTTTGCGTATCCTCAGGCCATTTGCTGGTCCTGAGCAGCTCAGGACGAGTGCGGCATCTGGGGACGGCTGGTCCGGTGGACCGCCGTCACCGCGGCCCCCTGTCCCATGCGGCCATGGCTTGAACCGCGGTCCTTGGGATGACGGCGCTTGCCATTGCCGTCGGGCCACTGACGCCCTCCGCCCATGGCCGCCGTGATGGTGAGGGTTTCCGGGGTGGGCAGCGGCGGCCTGTCCATGGATTCGGCCAAATGTGCGGCCGTCTCGGGGTTGATGGAGTGTCCTTTACTCATGTCAGCCATTTGTTCTTCCTTCCGCTATGAGACGAAGTGTTCACCCATATTTAGGGCCGTGATTCGAGCCTGCCTGCTGGAATCACGGAAGGTTGATGCCGTTTGGGGGCTGCCTTCGGGTTGCCGATTGGCCGGAGGGTAAACGTTCCGGCGAGACCGGGAACATCCCGGAGGCGAGGCCTCAACAGGCGTGGACTTTTGTGGTGCAGCTGACGGGACGGGCAAGCCTCGGCATTTACCGATGGCAGCCAGCCGGCCAACTACTCAAAGATCAGTGTTCCCATGGATCCACGATAGGCAGAAACCCGCCGGGCCGGAACCCCCACCAGCCATTCAATCCTGGGCATCATTACTGAAGGAACCCTCCCAGACGGCACGGGATCCGGCTTCCCCGATTTCCACCACCTTGTAGACCGTTCCGCCACACAGGACAAGAACCAGGACGACGGCGACCGCGCCCGCTATGCGGGAGCCGGCGGTTCCGAGCTTCCTCCGGATCCCATCGGCCTGTGTGGCCCCGTACCGGAACCACAGCCACTGTGCCATGGCCACGAGAAAGACGCCGATGACCCACGGCAGCAGTGTGGCGCCAAGGTTGGAGTGGGTGGTGATGGCAGGAGTCGTATCCACCCGCTGCAGAAGCCACTCTCCGGCCTGCTGGGTAATCGGAACCATCACCAGCGCTGCCAGGGCAAGGAGCGGGGTCACAATTCCCAGCCGCCTCCGGGCTTCCGGCCAGACGATGCTGAGCACGGTGCACACGGCGGCCATCGGAACAATAACCACGGTGCCATGCACCAGCAGCACATGTAATGGCAGACCGCTGACTACATAGTCCATGCCCAACACCCCTGTCTGGAAAACCCTTCTGGAAATACCTGTCTCGAAATACCAGAATCTGAACCGATGTCCCGGACCGCCCAACCGGGCTTACCCGATCAGACGAGCACCGGCGTCGAACGGTTCAATCAGGGTCCGAGAGGGTCAGCAAAGTGAGGCCAATACCCCCAAAAAACGGCCGAAACTGGCGGCCGAGCAAAACTTTTTGGTAACGATGCCGCGGGGACGCCGAATTCCGCGGGATGACGCGGTGAAATCAGGCAAACCAAGTCCGGCGTCCCGTTCGTGGTGGCGCCTAAAACGGGCCATCCTACGCCACTGAACTCTCGCTTACCACGGAAATCCCGTAAAATTGAAGGCCTGCCCGGAGCGGGGCAGCTACAAGTCGCAAGCAAATGACCTCCACAGGAGTCGCCCAAATGCCCATAGACCGAAGCACGACCGACTCTTCAGCAGGCGTCATGAACGCCGGCGGAACCAACCAAGTGGCACCCCAGGGTGTGAAGAAACCAAAGCTACTCCCACGTCGCCGGCTCAAGGAGTCCGACGTCAACGTCGTAGACCAGCCCATGCTGAAAAAAGCCCTCGGCGGCACCATCGTCGGCAACACCATGGAGTGGTACGACGTCGGCGTTTTCGGCTACCTGATCACCACCATGGGGCCCGTGTTCCTGCCCGAGGCCGATGCCAAGGTTCAGACGCTGTTCCTCCTGGGCACGTTTGCCGCTACCTTCATCGCCCGTCCGCTGGGCGGCGTGATCTTTGGTTGGCTCGGTGACAAGATCGGCCGCCAGAAGGTTCTCGCCGCCACGCTGATGCTGATGGCCGCGAGCACGTTCGCCATTGGCCTGCTTCCGGGTTACGCGCAGATCGGTATCTGGGCGGCTGCCCTCCTGGTGCTGCTCAAGATCGTCCAGGGTTTCTCCACGGGTGGTGAATATGCAGGCGCCACCACATTCGTGAGCGAATATGCTCCGGACAAGCGACGCGGCTTCTTCGCCAGCTTCCTGGACCTCGGCAGCTACCTCGGGTTTGCCCTCGGTGCAGCTTTGGTTTCCGTGCTCCAGCTGACGATGGGCCAGTCCGCGATGGAGGAATGGGGCTGGCGCCTGCCGTTCCTTATTGCCGGCCCGCTCGGCCTCATCGCCGTGTACTTCCGGAATAAGATCGAGGAATCCCCGCAGTTCCAGGCAACCCTGGATGCCCAGGAGGAGCAGGCCAAGGACGGTTCAGCCGGAGACGCTGCCGCCGTCAAGGGCCCGGTCGGAATCGTCAGGGCCTACTGGCGCTCACTCATCGTGGCCATGATCCTCGTGGCAGCCGCCAATACCGCGGGTTATGCCCTGACGTCCTACATGCCGACGTACCTCACCGAGGCCAAGGGCTACGACCCTGTCCATGGCACCCTGCTGACCATTCCCGTCCTGATCATCATGAGCCTGTGCATCCCGCTGACCGGCAAGCTGTCCGACCGGATCGGCCGCCGCCCCGTCCTCTGGATCGGCGCGGTCAGCACCATCGTTCTGGCCGCCCCGGCGTTCATGCTGATCGGTATCGGCAGCACCTGGTCCACGCTGGCGGGTCTGGCCCTCGTGGCCTTCCCCGTGACGTTCTACGTCGCGAACCTGGCATCGGCACTGCCGGCCCAGTTCCCCACGGCCAGCCGCTACGGCGCAATGGGGATCGCTTACAACTTCTCGGTAGCAATCTTCGGCGGAACCACCCCGTTCATCGTTGCCGCACTGATCTCTGCCACGGACAACGACATGATGCCGGCCTACTACCTGATGGCCACCTCGGCCGTTGGTGCGATCGCCATCTACTTCCTGAAGGAATCCGCGCGTCGCCCGCTGCCGGGTTCCATGCCGAGTGTGGACACGCCGGCAGAAGCACGGGAACTGGTGGCCGGCCAGGACGTGAACCCGCTGCTTGACCTCGACGAACTGCCGTTCGAGGCCGTGGACGCGGAGAAGGCCATCCTGGAGGCGCAGGAGGACAAGGTCCCTGCCAACGCCTGATGCGCTAACAGCCCCGCGTCGGTGATGAAGGCCTGTCCGGCGTGCTGACCTTGGGGGAAGCACGTTGGGCAGGTCTTCGCCTTGTCCGGACACCATGTGCGGCAATGCAATAACCCGCGATGCATTAACAACTGTGTCGTCCTAGCCACTGCGTGGTGTATCCGCGGTGTTATTTTCACTAGGGTGCCTGCTCCGGCCGGGGCGGCAATCGTCAACATGGTGGGAGGTAGTGCCGTGCGGCCTGTCCTGCGCCATGTCCGGCAACTCCACAGCCTCGGCCCGGCCAACAACGACCACCTCTCCGCACTGCGCGTGGCCGTTAGCGTCGCGGTGCCTTCATTCCTCCTTCTCCTGGCCGGCCGGCCGGACCTGATTACCTACGCCGTCTTCGGCGCGCTGACGGGGATGTACGGGCGGAACGAGCCCCACCAGCTCCGTCTCAGGCACCAGTTGCAGGCCGCACTCGTGCTTCTTTCCGGCGTAGGTGTGGGTGTTTTCCTCGCCGTCAACCACCTCCACTCATGGTGGCTGGTAGCCGTCGAAGCGCTGTTCGCCGGCCTGGCGTCCGTGTACTCGGACAAGGTCCGGCTCAAGCCCAACGGCCCGTTTTTCGGTATCCTCGCGCTCGGCGCGTGCGCCTCGGTCCCCACCGGTGTTCCCTGGTACGTTGCCCTGCTCATCGCTGCGGGTTCGGCCGCGTTCTCGCTCTTCGTTGGTTTCGTCGGCTGGGTCCGCGGCCGCGTGTGGCACCCCGGCGCAGCCAGGAAAGCCGTCCGGCTGCATGGACGGCTGCGGCGGCGGGCCGCCGTCCACGCCGCGCGATATGTGCTGGCTGTCGGCGTAGCAGGAAGCATCGGTGTCCTGACCGGCAGCGGCCATCCGCACTGGGCCATGGCAGCCGCCGCCGTCCCGCTCGCGGGCGCCGACCTGCCGAGCAGCGTCCACCGCGGCATCCACCGCATCATCGGAACGCTGCTCGGTCTGGTGATTGTCGCCGTCGTGCTCCTGCCGGGCCCCTGGGCACCGCTGAGCCTCTTCCCGGGCGCCGAAGCAGCCGTCCTCGCGGTCCTGGTGATCATCTTCCAGTTCACCACTGAGCTGTTCATGGCCCGGCACTATGGGCTGGCGATGGTCTCCTTCACCCCGGTCATCCTCCTGACGACCCAGCTGGCCGCGCCGGACGATCCCTACATCCTTATTGCCGAGCGCGGGGTGGAGACCCTGGTCGGGGCCGTCACCGGCATCCTCGTGGTCGTGTTTATCCGGTCGCGCCGGAATCCTGCCCCGGCTCCTTCGGTTTCCGCGGCGGGCCTGCCGTGATCCGGTCCGGCAGGATCCGCGCCGCGGCGGCAAGGATCTTATAGCGCTTCGTGGGGACAGAGACAGCCTTGCCCCGGTCGTTGTCCGCCAGGCCTTCCCGGACCACCCTCCCCGGACGCAGCCAGGTCCAGCCCGGTGCGACGGATTTATCCATCCCCATCCGGTCGTGGAACTCGGTATGGACAAACCCGGGGCAGACTGCGGTGACCTTGATCCCCCGCGGTGCGTACGCGATGTTGGCCCAGCGGCTGAAGGTCAGCAGCCATGCCTTCGCCGCCGAATAGGAGCCGCGGGGAAGAAACGCGGCCACGCTCGCCACGTTGATGATCCGGCCGGAGTTGCGGTCCAGCATCCCCTGCAGGGCCGCGTGGCTGAGCTCCATGGCCGTTTGGACGTGCAGCTTCAGATGCCTTTTCTCGTCCTCGATGCTGTTCTGGTCAAAGTCCTTGAGCAGCCCTATCCCGGCATTGTTCACCAGCACCTCCACGGGACGGGAGGCGTCGGAGAGACGGGCGACGACGGCGGCCACACCGGCGTCGTCCGTCAGGTCCGCGGACAGCACCTCCGCCGTGGTCCCGTATCGCCGTTCAAGCTCCGCTGCGGTCGCCTTCAAACGCGACTCATCGCGGGCAACGAGCACCACGTTGTGGCCCTGCTCTGCAAGCTGGCGCGCGAATTCCGCGCCGAGCCCCGCCGTGGCACCGGTAATGAGGGCTGTCATCATGACGCTAGCTTAGCGCCGCCCTTCCCGGGACACGCTGGGCGGGAGCGGGCCGTGCCCGGTCTGGGCAGGCCCGCCTCTCAGCACTGCGCTGCCCGTACTGCCCTCCCGGGTCTGCGCTGCCGGGCTGGGCATGCCCAGGCCCGGCAGCGCAGTTCAGGGCCGGTACATCGGGTTCGGCATCGTTCCGGCGCGCGGAACAGGCGGCCGGGTGTCGAGGTCGGTGTAACCCATACGCAGGCGGTACCCATTGAGCGGATAGCGCCCGAACTCCGGTCCCAGGAAACCCGTAGCTTCAAGCCGGGCAGCCTGCCCGGGATGGGAGTCCGCGTATTCCGTGATGACCTGCCGGGTCAGGTTCCACAGCTCCGCTGATGTCGCGGGCAGCCCGTGGCCATCCATCAGCTCCCCCAGCGGACCCCAGACGCCGAGGAACAGCGCGTCCACGATGTATTGCCGGAGCACGTGCCACGGCTTACGCGGCAGGACACGGACGTGGCCGTCCGGCTCCCAGGACCGCTCGGGGACAGGGTCCGTGCTGACGCAGACATCGTCCACGAGGTCCTTAATGACCAGCCGGCTCGGCATCCCCTCGGCGTCGCAAATGACCATCAGGTTCTCCCCATGCGGGTTCACGCTCACCCCGTAGGTGTGCAGCAAGTGCAGCAGCGGCCGTACAGTAACGGACACCAGGGCGCTGAGCCATTCCGTCAGCTCACGGCCGGAGAGCTCGGCAAGGGCGGCGATCGCCGTATCGCCCCTCGGGTCCTCATGCAGGACCATCGCCAGGGGCCATACTGTCTCGCCCTCTCCCAGGAAGGGGTCCACAGGTTCACGCCAGATGCAGCCCAGGGTCTCGTCCCACTGATACGGCACCCCCGGGTAGTCGGCCAGATGGGGATGGCGGACCGTGACGGAGGCTACCTCCCCCAGCAGTACGGTCTGGTTCGCCAGGAGTGGATCCTTGTCCCAGATGGAGCGCATCCAATGCGTGGTCATTGGTGCCGCCAGCGAACAGTGCCGCGGAATGCCCCGATAAACCGAGGTATTGAGGATCTTCAACGGCAGTTTGACCTGCAGCCTGGCGGGTTCATCAATGTTCACCAGGGTGCGGATCGATTGTGTGGGGAGGTACCGGTCGTCCGCCTCCCCCAGGACGATGATCTGGCCGGACAGCACGCTGCCGGACCATAGCTGCCGGACCACGTGGTCCACCTGCCAGGGGTGCGCCGGGAGCAGCACGTAGCCGGACGGGTCTGCGCCGGTCTCCCGCAGGAGCGCCGTGAAGCGTTCCTGTACCACGGGACCGAGTTCACGTTCGATCAATTCCAGCTCCGAGACCGAGGGCACGGACCGGAACTCGGCCAGCCGCCTGGATACGGCCAGCCATACGGGACGCAGCGGAGTGCAGGCTTCCGGGGCATACTGTGTGCAGTCGGAGGCGGAGAACCCGAGCCGCCCCTTGTTGGCGACCAGCAGGGGATGGCCGGTCAACTGTCCTTCCATGTGCGCGTGCGGAAGACGAACCAGTTCCTTCACCGAAATTCCTGTTGCTGCCAGATGTGCATCGGCGGCGAGCGTAGCGGAAAGTTCAGCCATGTAGTTGGCCACGGTTGTCCCGGTCAGTCCTAGCGCACTTGCGGCATCCACCACGAACCGGCCCGGATCATCCGCCGGTTCGCTCTCGTCGTCGCCCAGAACGCCACGGCTCACCCTGCGGATAGTCTCCGCATCCACAGTGTAGGAGCCGAAGCCTGTGCGGCTGGCATGGAACAGGTACGAGGCAGAATCGAGGTCGAGCCGAAGGAGCCGGGCCTTTTCCCGCCCATTCGCTCCCGCGGATTCACACCCGTCCGTCCCGGTGGATTCGGCCCTCAGCAGTTCCTCGGAAAGCAGGGCTCCGATCAGCTTGGCCAGGAGCCTTGCAGATGGCAGATGGGTCATGGCTGTGCTCCTTTACGGCCAAACGCACCCGCGAACCCATGGCGTGCCGGGTGAGGCTGAAACAGCCCCGGCTCTGCAGCCATTAACCAGGCAGTCTTGTCCGGAAGTTGAACAGCGCCAATGGCCTGGAACCCGGCTTCGGCAAAGGCGCGGTGGGACCTCTGGTTCCTGAGGTCAGGCTCCGCGACGAGACGCCCGCAGCCGTCCAAGATCTGCTGGGCCCTCTCCCGGACACCGCTGATCAGGCGTGCACCCAAGCCCCGGCCCCGCACGCCTTCCGCGAGGGCGAGGTGCATCCCCAAGTCCGTCCGGGTGTGGCTGATGTGCCGGCCCAGGACGTCGGTTGCCACGCGGTACACCTCAACGTAGCCCGTTACGCGGTCCCCTTCGGTCAGCGCCAGCGCGAGGCTGTCGGGGTCCTCGAGAAAGCCGCTGATGCACTCCGCCCATCTCTCCGGCTCCCACGCCTGGTGCCACCACTGCTCAACGTCGGGCTCGGCCATGAGCGCAGCCAGCCCCTCGGCGTCGGCCGGGGCGGCCAGGCGCAGGACCAGCCCCTCCAGCACAAGGTCGCGGCTCCACGTCAACGCCGTCATGCCCGGACCACCAGGGGATTGGGAACATCGAGGTAAACGGACTGTGCGTCCAGTGGTGCCACCACCTCGTCGATTCCGGCCAGCCGGGTCGCCAGATGCGCCTTGCACGGCAGGGACGGGGCGTTCAACCAGCGGGTTACCAAGCGCACGCCGGCCGGGCCCGCTTTAGCCAGGGCGGGGAGTGCCGCCTCCAGCCGCTCGCGTACCACTGCCAGCAGGATTTCCTCATCCGCCATCCCTTCGGCCGCCATCGACCCAACGAGGGAGAGCACCTGGTTGTGCAGGAGATAGTAGGTGAGCCGGTCGTCCACGATGCCGTCCTCAACGACGGCCAAGGTGCTGCCCTCCTCGCCGGTGCAGGCCAGGACGTCAGCCAGGCGGGACGCGGCCAGGTAGTAGCCCTGGTTGTCGCGGTAGGCTCCCCCGGTGATGGTGCCGTCGGCGTCCAGGCGCACCAGGGTGTTCTGCTGGTGGCCTTCAAGTCCGACGCCGGTGCTAGCGTACAGGCTCACCATGGGCACCAGGACGCGGTCGATGTACGTGCCAAGCCAGGCCACGGGGTCGGTGCACCAGCGGGCCAGGAGGCTTGGGCCCCACCGGTCCGGGCTGGAGGGTGCCGATGGTGCGATCAGTCCGGCCAGGCACACCATACGTTCCACGCCGTCCGGGACCTCGCGGAGGGAGACGTCGAGCCCGGTCAGGGTTCCGCCGGTGGCGTCGGAGGGATCCACGACGCCGGCCCAGGCCGGATCCCTGACGATGGTGAAGCCGGGGTCGCCGTGGGTGATGTAGCCGGCATCAATCAGCCTGTTCACTTCGACGCCCCGCTTGAGCTCGGTGGCGGTTGCCTCCCTGACGGAGTTGGTGATTTTCAGCCCCATGGACAGCTTCAGCATGACAGCGTGGCCCGGGTGGAAGAGCGTGCGCAGGCTCGAGGTGGCCCACCATTCATCGCCCAGGGGACCCAGCGGCCGGAGCAGCCCGGCGGCCATCAGTTCCTGAACGGCGGTGCGCTGCTGCACGGCCATCGCCTGCCAAGGGTGTGCCGGGATCAGCACGTGACCGTGTGCGGGGCTGTGTCCGGCGATCCCGGCCAGCAGTTCATGCACGTCCTTGCCCCCGAGGGAAGGGGCGGCCTCGGCCTGGTCCTGGGTGACCACTGAGCGGTGGGCCTCGAACCAGTGCAGCTGGAAGCGGCCGCCGAACTCAGGCGAGTACGCTTCCAGTTCAGCCGCACTAAGTCCATCCCTGCTTTTGGGCGCCGGGTGCTGCAGATGGCCAAGGAGCAGGGACCGCTCACCGTCCAGGAACAGGGGACGGTCCAAGCCAGCACTCCGCTCCTGCGCGGCAAAGATGCTGATGTTACCGATCGATTCCCCCGTGCGCTGCAGCAGGAGGAAACGTTCCTCCTCGTCTGCCCCGGCGGTAAGGAGCGCGAGCAGTTCCTCGGCGCCTACTTCCTGCCGGGTGCCGTCCGGCTGCACCACCGCGACGTCGGTAAAGCTGTGCAGACCTGTCCGGGAGAGGTGGGTGCAGCGGGCGCTCACGTTCAGCGGCGTGCCTGGGACAGGGGTGAAGATGCCGTCCTCGCTCACGGTAACATTGCGCTCGCGAACCCAGCAGCGCAGCACCGCGTCAACATGGGCCGCGTCCGACAGGACCTGCAGGTCGATGGCTGCAGACGTGCTCATGCGGTTTCCCCGATCTGGGAGGCTGCCTGGCTGGTTGACTGGAATTGGGACATGGAAAACTCCATCTGCTCGGGTAGGTGTTGGATGTCATCTGTCTGGTGAACGGCGTCGGGTGCTCCGAACTTTTGGAAGGCGATGCTGCGCTCCACGGCGTAGACCTCGCGGCCCGTTATTTCGCGCAGGATGCAGGAATTCCGGTACGCGGCCATGCCGAGGTCCGGCGTGACGAAGCCGTGCGTGTGCAGTTCGGCGTTCTGGACAAAGATTTCGCCGGGTTCGACGCCGGTCGAATAGTTGCGCTGCACGGCGAACCGGCCGCTGCCGTCCCGGGAAATACGGTCCTGGATCCCGGTCAGGAAGGCGGGTTCACGGTACTCATAGCCGGTGGCGAGAACCACGGCTTCACTCTCGATCGTGTAGCTGGCGCCCTGTTCTTCATGCTGCAGCTCAAGCGTGTGCGTCCATGACGCAGGATCCCAGGAGGCTCCGGTCAGTGCAGAGTGCGTCAGCAGCCTGGTATCGGTCATGCCGGACAGGCTCTTGGTGTACAGCAGATCGTAGATGGCGTCGATGAGCTCGGAGTTGATGCCCTTGTAGAGGTTCTTCTGGCTGCGGATCAGCGCGTCGCGCCGTTCCTGCGGCAGCCCGTGGAAGTAGTCCACGTACTCCGGAGACGTCATTTCCAGGGTGAGCTTGGTGTACTCCAAGGGGAAGAAACGGCCCGAGCGGGTCACCCAGTTCAGCCGGTATCCGTAGACGTCGATCTCCTGCAGCAGCTCGTAATAGATCTCGGCGGCACTCTGGCCGCTGCCCACGATGGTGATGCTCCGCTGCTGCTGGAGCTCACTCTTCCTCGACAGGTAGTCGGCATTGTGGAGGACAAGCCCGCCGCCCTCCGCGATGCCCGCACAGGCCTCAGGGATATACGGCGTGGTTCCCGTGCCCAGCACCAGGCGCCGCGCGAGCAGCACCTCAGGACCCTCCGGACCTTCCAGCGCAAGCCGGTACACGCCGTCGTCGTACGTAATTTCCCGGACGTCCGTACCAAACCGGACGGAATCCAGCTGCCCCGCCACCCACTGGCAGTACTGGTTGTACTCAGCCCGCAGCGGATAGAAGTTTTCCCGGATGTAGAAGCGGTAGAGCCGCCCGGTCTGCTTGAGGAAGTTCAGGAAGGAGTAGGGAGACGTGGGATCTGCAAGCGTCACCAGGTCCGCCATGAAGGGAACCTGCAGGTGTGCGGGCTCCAGCATCATGCCCGGGTGCCAGTCGAACGAGGTGCGGCGTTCCAGAAACACGCCATCCAGTCCCACGACCGGCTCGCTCAGCGCTGCCAGCCCCAGGTTGAACGGCCCGACGCCGATCCCCGCGAAGTCGTAAACGCGGGCAGTGCCAGACGTGCCCAGTTCAGACGTGCTCATGCGGCTGCCTCCTGACCGTTCAACAGTGCGGCACCGGTCCGGCGAAGGAGCCCGATGATCTGGTCAATGTCCTCCAATGTGGCCTCGGCGTTGAGCAGCGTGAACTTCAGGAAGTGCCGGCCGCCCACCTTGGTTCCCGCCACCACGGCGTCACCCGAGGCGAAGACGGCCGCCCGGATGGCCGGGTTGAGGGCGTCCGCACCGTCCTCGGAAAGCCGGGTCCCGTCGTCGAGCACCGGCCGGTAGCGGAACACGAGAGTGCTGAGCTGGGGCTCGGCCGCCAGCTCGAAGTCAGCGTCAGCCGCCAACAGGGCACCCACCCGCGAGGCGAGGTCGATTGCCTCGTCGAACAGCGCACCGATGGCATCCGCCCCCATGGTCCGCAGTGTGAGCCACAGTTTGAGCGCGTCAAAGCGCCGGGTGGTCTGGATGCTCTTGTCCACCTGGTTGGGAATCTCGGCAAGGGCCGCGGCTTCCGGGTTCAGGTAGTCCGCGTAGTAGGTGACGTGCCGGAGCATGGCGCCGTCGCTGACCAGCAGCGCGCTTGAGCTGACCGGCTGGAAGAACGTCTTGTGGAAGTCGACCGTGACGGAGTCCGCCAGCCCCACTCCCGCCAGGAAGTGCCGGTAGCGCCCGGATACTATGAGGCCGCCGCCGTATGCCGCATCCACGTGGAACCAGGCTCCGTAGGCGCGTGCCAGCGCGGCGGTTTCCGGGAGCGGATCCACTGCACCGAAGTCCGTGGTTCCGGCCGTGGCCACCACAGCCATGGGCACCAGTCCCGCGGTGCGCGCTTCAGCCAAGGCCCCGGCCAGGGCGGCCGGATCCATGCGGTGGTCGGTTCCGCAGCGGACGGGAACGACCGCATCAAAGCCCAGCCCGAGCATGGAGGCCGACTTCCTGATGCTGAAGTGGCTGTCCTCGGAGGTGAAGATGCGGAGCCTGTCCAGCAGTGCCGGGAGCCTGAGCCCGGCTGCATCCGGGTCCTGCCGCAGCGCCGCCACGGCGTGGTTGCGCGCAATCAGGAGCGCCTGGAAGTTGGACTGGCTCCCCCCGGAGGTGAACACGCCGTCCGCCGCGGAGCCGAGCTGCAGGCGTTCTGCCGCCCATTCCACGAGGCGGCGTTCAATCATGGTGGCGCCTGCGCTCTGGTCCCAGGTATCCATGGACGAGTTCACGGCCGAGAGGACCGTCTCCCCCACGAGCGCCGGGATGACTACAGGGCAGTTCAGGTGGGCGGCGTACCTGGGGTCGTGGAAGTAGACGGCATCGCGGAGGTAGACGTCCTCGAGTTCCTCGAGGGCGGCAGCCGTGTCCGGAAGTGGCCGGTCCAGGTCGACGGCACCCACACGGCGCTTCATTTCGGCCGGTCCGACGCCGGTAAACGGCTGCGTGGTCCGCTCAAGTTTGGTGGCCACAGCTGTGACTCCCTGGAGCACCTGCGCCACGTACCGCGGGGCATTTCGGGCATTGAAGAGGTGGTTGGTGGCGGACAGCGCGAGCTCTATCCGGGAGCCGAAATCGGGATAAGCCTGATCGGTCCGCGCCTCATTCGCGCGACTCTCATCGCCAGATCCTTCTTCAACTGATGTGTCATGCGCTGGTCTCTCATGGACAGGCGGCAGCAACGTCACGGCGGTCATCCTTTTCTCGGGCTTCGGGAACTCTCAAGGAGCAAGGCAAGCCTTACTTAGGACAACCTTTTAGTCAAACTTTTATGATGTAATTGCTAAAAACCCCGAAATGACGCGGAATTTGCTCGTAAAGCGCGCGTCATTGACTTTCCCACTGGGCACACGCGCCACATAATGTCCCGTTTTAGCCGGGATCCGCCCGAAGTTCCCCTCCGGCGGGTCCCGCGATCAGCCGCGGACGGAGGAAGCTGTGGCCGCCGGAAGACGTCCGGGGTAGAGTGCCTTCAAGGTTTCAAGAGGCCCGGGCCAGCGGTGCAGCCCGGGCACGGCAGGAAGCAGGGGGCATGTCCGACGCCGGTTCTGACCCGATCGACTTCCGCGAGATTGATGCGCGGGAAAATCCGACCCGTTTCGGGCGTGGGCATCGGGGCGGCGACTCCCCGCCCGGATCCCCGAGCTCCGGCTCCTACGGCCGCCCTGGCTCCAACGGCCCAGCGAGGCTTAGCCCTGGCAACGGCGAATGGGGTGCCGAAGAGGCGGGCGGAGCCGGGTTCAGCGCGCCGGGCCGCTTCTCCGTCAACCCGTTTATCGTGGCGCTCTGGGTCCTGGTCGCAGGTCTTATCCTGGCCGCGTTCGGGGCCTTCACGATTGCCCAGGAAACCCTCAACACACCCATACCGGCCGAGTCACCGCAGCTGGGTTACATGTGGATGTCCTTCGCGCCCTTCCTGCTGTTCGCCGGCCTCCTCGGCCTGCTGGGACTCCTGCTCTGGCACGCGACGCAATGGCGCCGCACCCGCGAGCAGCAGCCGCCGCCGTGGTAATCCACGCAGGCTATCAACTCAGGCAGTCCACCCCGATCAATCCACCCAGCGCTGAGACGCGCTATACGGTCGGGAACCCGCGCCCTGCTGCCCCTGCCGAACCTTGATCGTCAGACCCTGCAGCCTCGAGCTCAGCCGCCGTCAGCCGCCGCATCCGCAGCTCATCCGTGACCTGGATGTACCACGAGTGGGCGCCGAAGGGCGGGCTGGGCGTATCCAGGTGACGGTAGAGAGCATCGGCCAGATCAGCGAGCGCGGATTCGGGCAGGGCGGCCACTGTCTCGGCCGGATCGACCGTTTCGTCGAGGTATCGGGCAAGCTCACGCTCGTTCATCTGGCACTTCCCGCTTCAACCAGTCCGGCGAGTTTTCCCCCGGGGACGGGCCGGTGACCGGCGGCCCCGGTCAGCGGCAGCATCCCTGGCACTAACTCCAGGCCGGTCTCGCCGGAGTGGATGGGGCAGACCGGGAGTTCATCGGGCTCGAGGAGTGTCAGCTCGAATGTCTCTGCTTCCTCGAGGGCTGCAGCAGCATTTCCCAGTTCGTGGTGCACGTCCGCCTGCTGGCTGTCCCTGTGCGATTCAGGAAGTGCGACGTGCTGCAGGTAGGACAGCACGGACGGCTCTAGATGCGTTACGTCACGGAAGTCCAGGGTGATGCTGGGGCTGGTGGCCAGCCGCTGGGCGCGAAGCAGAAGATGAAGCAGGACGGGGAAATTCGCCTGGGTCAGGCAACCACCAATCTCGAGGGTGACACGCCCCGGATCAAGATCCACCCGTACAAGGACACGCAGTTTGTGATTCAAAGAATTCTCCAAGAGAAAGTCCGTAAGCCAACTGCATAGCCCAGACTGAAATCGTACGAAATTGTTGTGTAGGCCACAAGCTCGAAGGCCCAGGCCGACTGCCCATCCACCCATCAGACCCCGACTGACAGGCACAGACGAGGCACAGCACATCCCGCCGGCCACCATTCGGTCCGACTCGCAGACGCTAACCGGTCACAGCTGTCACGTTCCGAGGAGCTTGGGCGCAGCCTCCTCCGGCCAGTCAATGCACTGTGTGTAAACCTCGTGGTGGCGAAGGTAGCCTGCCGTAAACGGGTCATGCGGGATAATCCGCTTCCCCGCGGCCACGACGTCGTCCAGGGCAAAGTGCACCAGCACCTTCGCCAGGTCCTGTCCCTGGAATTCCTCGGCCGTCTGGGTATCGATGAAGTCAACGTGGCCAGGCTTGTCCACGAACCTGACTTCCACCGCCAGCTTCCCGCCGACATGCAGCTCATAGCGGTGAAGTGCATCGTTCCGGAAGGTCGAGACATCCGCGGTGAATTTGTCCTCAGTGGATACCGTGTTCTCCGTCATGGTTCGAGATTGGCACTTAATGACGGTGCTGGCAATGGCTCCGGCACGCGCGCGGGCACCCGTCCCAGCAACAGGACGGCAAGGGTGAAGCACGCGGCACCCCCACCCAGCAGCGTCAGCGTCAGCCCGTTGAACGCAGCGTCCACCACGGGGATAAAGACGACGACGGCGGAAGTCACCACGGCGGCAGGGGGCCGCCCGCGCGAATGGGCTGCCGCTGTCGGCCGTTCCTCGAGCCGCCCGAACAGTGCGATGGCCGGCAGCAGCAGGACGCTGACGCCCAGCAGCACCAAGGGCCGCGACCACCACCATTCTGCGGTGGCGGAAGCAGGCTTGGGGAAATCAGTGAGCAGGAGCAGCCCGGCCATGGCGGCGAGCAGCGGCAGATGCCAGAGGTAGATCGTCATCGCGCGGCGCCCCACCAGGGTCACGATCGCCAGGATCCAGTGAACGGACGCGATCCGGTCCAACGCCGGGCGGAAAAGCTGGAGGGTAGCGGCCTGGGACACGCCCAGCAGCAGCAGGCAGAAATTGGGCGGGTTCAGGTTGACCAGCATGTTGTCCCGGTACAGACCCAGGCCTGTGAGGACGAGAAGCAGCAGGTTGCTGGCGAGGATCAGCCCGACCAGCAACGAATTGCTGAGCCTGGCGAGATATCCGTCGGCCATGAAGAAGCCGAGCTGCTGCACGGCACACCAGAGGAAGAGCATGTTGACATAGGCGAACAGTGGCATGGCACCGCGGAAACAGTCGACCGCAATAACAAGCGCCGCGAGGCCGCCCAACGTCAGCCACGGTGCGCGCTGATGAAGCTGGGCAAGGAGCGGGATGTTCAGCTGGGCGGCAAGGTAGGCGGCCAGGAACCAGAGTGGCATGCCTGCCCCGCTGGCCATAAGTTCCACCACCTGCGGATCAACGCCGAGAAGCAGCGCGCCCCACAAACCGACGAACATCACGGCCAGCAGCGCCGAGGCCGGCCGGATCAAGCGCAGCAGCCGCGTCTGGGCGAACTCGTAGACAGTTCCCCCGCGGGCCACCATGCGGCGCCATGACTGCAGCCCGGTGATGCCGCCGGCCACAAAGAACAGCGGCATCACCATGAAGATCCAGATGACCGGCTCAAACCAGTCCTGTTCCCCCAGCGTATTTTCCGTGGTCACCGTGCCGTCAGGATGCAGCACCGGGCTGGCCATCATGCAGTGTCCAACCACTACCAGTACGAGGCAGACAAACCGCGCCAGATCGATGGCCAGGTCACGCTCCGGCGCAGCCGTAGCACCACCGGACCCTGCCCGCTGCAATGAACCCTCCATCGGCGCACCTCATCAACGCGTCTGGCGAACGTTGTTGTCACGTCCATTGTCCGCCCGCGCCCGGGCGCGTGCCAGCAATCGAGGGCGTGCCAGCAATCAGCGGCTCAAGATGGCCAGCGCCGACGCGGCAAAATCCTTGGCGGACTCGTTCCAACGGGCCAGGAGGCCCTGGAGGTCCTCACCGTCGGCCCGGTGTGCAGCCGTCTGTGCCTCAAGAGTGGAAAGGACGCCGGTCCGCAGTTCGGTGTTGAAGTTGACCTTGCCTACGTTCATGGCCGGGGATTTGGCCAGTTCCTCGGCCGGAATTCCGGATGCCCCGTGGAGCACCAGCGGGATGTGCGTGCGCACGGCGATGTCCTGCAGGACGTCCCAGCGCAGTTCTGGCTTGCCTTTGTACTTTCCGTGGACGTTGCCCACCGCAACGGCCAGCAACTGCGCACCCGTCCTTGCCACGAAATCCTCCACCTGCGCGGAATCAGTGAGGCCGGCCACATCGTTTCCGGCGGAGGGCGCTTCGGGATCAGCCCCGAAGGCCCGGTCCTCATCACCGGCGAGCCCGCCGAGTTCCGCTTCAATCACGACGCCGGCGCTTCCCTGGGCGGCCAGGGCCGCCTGCACGTCGCGAACCAGCGCGATGTTCTCCTCGTAAGGCAAGGATGAGCCGTCCGCCAGGACCGAATCCGCCCCTGCTGTGACCGCGGCAGTGATGACGCTAATGTCCGAGGCATGATCCAGCTGCACGGCAACCGGAACCGAGGCGGCATCGGCCAGGCCGCGCAGCGCGGAAATGAGCCTCAGTCCATTCGTGGTGGCGGCGGTCTTGGGAGCCACGAGGAGGATCACGCCGCGGCCCGCCTCCTCGGCGGCGCCCACTACCGCCAGCGCGGTGGTGAAGTCGTAGCAGGTAAAGGCAGGCACTGCAGCGCCCTGCTGGAGGGCGGAGCCTACGAGCTCGTCGAGCTGCGCGCGCATCAGCCTGCCACCCGTTCCATCGGCTCGGCGGTGGTTGCGGCGGCGGTTGCCTGCACGGTCAGGGCGTTCACGTCGGGTTCTCCTTCAGGACAAGCTTCGCAGTCAGCAGTTCTATGATCGGCGGCCGACGACGGCGGAGGGGGGACCGCCGTCGTCGGAGTTTCCGAGGGTGTGTGGTGTACGGCGCCAGATCAGGCGACGGTGCGCTTGGCCGGGGCCACTACTTTGATAACCGCGGAGTCGTCGGCTGCGGCAAGGCCGTGGGCCTGGCCCAGCAGGTAGAGCTGCTCGGCGGCGGCGGCAACGGGTGCCGCCAAGCCGGCAGCACGGGTTGCCTTGCCCACGATTCCCATGTCCTTGACGAAGATGTCCAGGCGGCTGAGAACCTCGGCGCCTTCCTCCGTGTACGCCTCCAGGATGCGCGGTCCGCGGTTGGAAAGCATGAAGGAACCGGCTGCCCCGACTTCGAGGGCCGCGAGGGTCTTCGCCTGGTCCAGGCCCAGGGCATCGGCCAGCGCCATGGCCTCAGCGGCGGCGGCGATATGGATGCCGCAGAGCAACTGGTTAACGGTCTTCAGTGCCTGGCCGTCGCCGGGCTTGTCGCCCACAACGGTCAGCGTGGACGCGAGCAGCTCCAGTACGGGCCGTGCTGACTCGAGGGCGGCGGGCTCGGCGCCCACTACAATCAGCAGGTCCCCCTCGCCGGCGCGCTTGGGACCGCCGGACAGCGGCGCGTCGACCAGTGCGACGCCGTATTCTGCCAGGCGCGCGACAGTGGCCGGGATGGCATCGGTGCCCACAGTACTCGTCAGGATGACGACAGCGCCCTGCTTCAGCACAGACGCCACGCCGTTCTCGCCGAAGAGGACGTCGTTGAGCTGTTCGCTGTTACGGACGGCCAGCAACAGGGCGTCCGTGTCCTGGGCGGCTTCGCGCGCCGAGAAGAAAGTGTGCACGCCGGCGTCCTCTGCGAGGCGCAGCCGGGGCTCAGCGATGTCGAAGCCGTGGACGGTGAGCTGGCTGGCCAGGCGGGTGGCCATCGGCAGGCCCATGGCGCCCAGGCCGAGGACCGTGACGGTGTAGTTCGAGGTCATGATGTTCTCCAATTCTGATCGAGCCTGGGCCCACGCGGACCGGGTTCCCTGGCCGAGGTAGCGAGGTTAGGGGGTACGTGGGGCAAAGGTGTTGCTGAGCTTGCGGGTTACATGGGCCAGCGAATCGTCGTCGCCGACGTTGCCGGCAAACACGATGTACGGAATGCCCTTGGCCGGACCATGCACCGGTTCCCACAGACTGACGATGCCCGGCAACATCGGCCCGCGGACGATCGCGTGCCGGATTTCCAGGCCGTATGCAGCCACATCCGAGGACGTGATGCCGCCCTTGGCAATGACGAACCGCGGCGGGAACGTCTTCAGCGTCCGGTTCACCACCGCGACAACGGCGGCAGAGACGGTGCGCGCGATCCGAAGGCTTTCGGCGGGGTCCTCCGTCTTGATGAGCAGGCGGCTTGTGTGGACGATGACGTCCCCACTGTGGAGGGCCTCGACGACGGCGTCCACCGTCTCATCAAGGTAGGCGTCCGCGGCATCTCCGAGCAGCTTCTCGACGTCGATCTCCACGATTCGGGCTGCGCTGTGCTGGTCCGTCAGGACCTTCAGCTGGCGCGTTGTCACACCCACGTGCGAACCGACGACGATCAAGCCGCCGGCTTCCGACGGGACGTTGCCGGCATAGGCTTCCTCGCCGCTGAGTTCGGTCCGGATCTCCTGCCCGATCCGGGCGCGGACGAAGGGCGGGCCAACGCGGTAAAGCAGCTTCTTGCCGCGGCGCTCCGCTTCCTCCAGGCCGAGGGCGAGCGCGCGGAGGTCATTTTCGGTGACGATGTCGGCCACGATCGGCGTCGAGGCGGTGGCCGGCTCAATGGCGTCGGCGATGGCCTTGGCGGACACCTCGGAATCACCCGCGTCGCCGTTGCCGGCGGCACCAGCTCGGATGATGTTGAGGTCCAGCACGATCACCGACTCCGCGGCGAAGCGGCCATGCGATTTCTCCTCGACGTACTTGGCCATTTCCGAATTGGCGAAGCCGAACGTCGCATCCCGGGCGAATTCGGTCTCCGCAACCGGCGTGAGCTGGCCAGCGTCGTTCCCGGTTCCGCGCATGTAGTGGATGCCGCCAATGGTGACACGTCCGGCGTCGGGGAAGGCGGGGACAATCACGACACCGTCAGTCATCTCGCCGCTCTCGGCGGCCACGGTGGCGGCGATGACGTCGGGTTCAAGCGGGAAGTGCCCGCGCAGCGTCGAATCGCTGCGGCTGACGAAGCCAAGCCGGACTGCGGCCTCACCGTCGGTGGCACGTGCGGCCGCCAGGGCATTGCGGACAATGTCTTCGTTCCGAGCCGCGGCTTCTGCCGGATCCAGGCTGCGGGTGTTGGTGAGGACGTATACGGCGGCCTTACCCTGATTGAAGGCCCAGGTGAAGTCTTCTACTTCCCAGCGGGTGAGCACCGGCAGATCGGAAACGGACTGGGTTCCGGTGGGGTCGTCGTCGAGGACCACCAGCACCCGCGGGGACGTTGCAGCGGAAGCGGCAAGCGAGCTGGCGACGAGCCGCGCCGGGATCTGGAGCTCCGCAGGGTAGGGGGCCAGGATGTCTGCTTCAAGGGGCACAGTGCACTCCATTGTGTTCGAATCTATATTGCGGAAAGTTCTCTGAGATGTCTCGATCAGATGTCAGACATCTAGCATTTGATGCTAGTGTGGCATAACGCACAGCCGGGCGCAAGTAGACTTGTCAGACATATGATCGCGAATCACTGAACGGGGAAAATGGCACGCAAATCATTGGTGGGCGTCGTTGCAGACGAACTCCTGGACCGCATTATTGCCGGCGAATTTCCGCCGGGCGCCAGCGTGCCCGGCGAGCTGGAACTCAGTGCACGCCACGAGGTCAGCCGGATGACCGTCCGCGAGGCCATGAAGACGCTTGAAGCGCAGCGGATCCTCAGTGTGGAGCGTGGCCGCGGCACGTTTGTGAACCCGCTGAACCGCTGGTCATCCCTCGAGGCCGTGCTTCGGGCCGCTTCAGAGGGACAGAACGGCCCCGCAGCCGCTATTCAGCTTATTGAGCTGCGCCGGATGCTGGAAACCGGCGCCTGCGAACTTGCCGCACAAAGGATCACCGATGCCGAACTCGAGGAACTCCGCGGCCGCGTGGAGGACATGCGGGGCGCCCACCGGGCAAACGATGTAACCCGGTTTGTGGCGGCCGACCTCGCCTTCCACGATTTGATCCTGCATGCTTCCGAGAACGTGTTTGTGGCGGTCCTGTTCGAACCGCTCCACCGGGTTCTGGAAAAGCGCCGCACGGAAACCTCCAAGGTGCCGCAGATCCAGGAGCATGCAATCGGCCATCACCAGAACATTTTCGAGGCACTGGCTGCGCGCGATCCCCAGCGTGCCCGGAATGCGATGGATGCCCACATGCAGCAGACCCTGGACGATCTCCGAAGCTACGTCCTTGAAAGCTGAGACCCGAAAACCCTTCCTTCCGAAAACCTAGTTCCGGGCCGCTCGTTCCGATACTCTGCAGGAACGGCCCGCAGCCGGGTATCGATGGCGATCACGAGGAGCGAAGTTGTCTAATCACACCTACAGCATTTCTGAAATTGTCGGGACCTCCACCGAAGGCGTGGACGCTGCCGTCCGAAACGGACTGGCCGAGGCCGCAAAGACCTTGCGGAACCTCGATTGGTTCGAGGTCAAGGAGATCCGCGGCCACCTCGACAACGGCCAGGTTGCCGATTGGCAGGTCACCATCAAGCTCGGCTTCCGGCTGGAGCGCTGACTCCGGCCCTGTTTGCCACCGCCGGTTCCGGCGTGCGGCTTATTCCGCCATTTCCGACCATTCATTTTCCGATAATTCGGGCTGACAGTTCAGTCTGAAGTTCAGGCTGGCAAGTCAGGGCTGGCAAGTCAGGGCTGACAATTCAGGGCCGGCGGCCCAGATGCTGCAGCCCAGCTGGTCAGATCAGTCCTTAGCCCACACCTGGACGGGGTCGCCGCCGCACAACAGACGGCGGCCCTGCCCTGCAAACTCTACCCAGAGAAGCTCCTGATGCTGGGAGACCTCGTCGACGTGCGCGGAGTCGAAGCCGTAGCCGGCCCTTTCCACCCACACCTCTTCGCCGGGCGCCAGTTCCGTCCAACGGTGTGGCGCCAGCGGGGTGGCGGCTGTGGCAGGGCGCTGCTGCAGCCCCACATGGGACCTCATGATTCCCGGCTGCCCTGCCGACGGCGCCATAGCGTGGGTGCCCCTTGATAGGCGGGAAGGACCTGGCCCTCGAAGAACATGTGGGTTTCCTGCGGCGACTCGTCCGGAGTCCACAGGCCCGATACCGGGCAGTGGGCTCCGGTCGAAGCGGCTGGCGCCTGGCGTGCCTTGAGCAATGCGATGCGTTTCATCGTTGAATGCCATCCTTGGTGGTCGAAGAAGGTCTCCTCTAAGGCTAAGAAGGTGGCTGCGCACTCCCAATGGGCGGATGGCCAGAATCCGTTCTGGAGTATGGGCAGCAGCACAACGGGCCGCTCTCCTAGGAAAGGTTTGAGCCGTGCGGCCGTGGAGCGGTCTCCCACTTCGGCGGGCGTGCTTGGTGCGTCGGAGCGCTTTGCCTCCTCCTCCGTCCGCCGTTTCCGCGCCCAGGCTGCCCAACAGGGCCAGCGCGTCAGCAGAGGGCGAGCCAGGTTTTGCGGAGAAAACACAAGGCGCGTGTAGTAGTCAGTGCTCACACCTGCGAGCCGGGCAATTTCTTCCCGGCGCGGGCCTGGATCACGCACACACAACTGCTGACGCAGGCCGTCCTGGTGCATAGGCTCGACCAAGAGCCACATCCCGTAAACCTTCCGAGTCCCTGAACGCTTCCGATACCGTGAGCCCCGAGGAGAAGAACCGTCATGTCCCTGACACCTGAATCCACCAACCCTGCCGCCCAGAGCCTGGACATCCCCCGGCTCACGTTGAACAACGGCATTACCATTCCCCAGCTGGGGTTCGGCGTCTTCCAAGTGCCGCCGGAGGAGACCCAGCGGATCGTTGAGGACGCCCTCGATGCCGGCTACCGGCACATCGATACCGCCGCAGCCTACCGGAACGAGGCAGGGGTGGGAGCGGCGATCGCAGCCTCGGGCATTCCACGGGAAGAACTGTTCATCACCACCAAGCTTCGGAACGGCGAACAGGGCAACGCGCACGAGGCCTTCCAGAACAGCCGGAAAACCCTCGGCCTCGACTACGTTGACCTCTACCTGATTCACTGGCCGGTACCCTCGCAGGGGCTCTACACCGAAGCCTGGAAAGCCATGGAAAAGATTTACGCCAACAGCCAGGTCCGGGCCATCGGCGTCTCCAACTTCCTAGAAGAGCATCTGGACACTCTTCTGGCGGCAGCGGAGATCGTTCCGGCCGTGAACCAGATCGAGCTCCACCCGACATTCCAGCAGTCGGCACTGGCCGCGAAGTGCCGTTCACATGGCATCGCAGTCGAGGCCTACAGCCCCTTGGGCCAGGGCGCCGACCTGAACGCCAAGTCCGTGACGGAACTGGCCGAGCACAGGGGCGCCACTCCCGCTCAGATCGTCCTCGCCTGGCACCTCGCGGCCGGAACCATCGTCATTCCGAAATCCGCCGACTCCGCCCGCATGCGGGAGAACATCGCAGCTGCGTCCATCTCCCTGGGTCCCGCAGAAATCGAGGCGGTCAACGCGTTGGAGGCCGATGCCCGGGTTGGCGCGGATCCCGCCGTTGCCGCCTTTACCCAGCTCTAGCCCAAGGACGGCACTGCATGAAGTACACCCATCTGGGCCGCTCCGGCCTGAAAGTCTCCCGGCTGTGCCTCGGCACCATGAATTTCGGCCCCCGAACTGACGAGGCCGCGTCCCATGCCATCATGGATTCCGCACTGGAGTCCGGGATCAACTTCTTCGACACAGCCAATGTTTATGGCGGGGCGGAGCACCGCGGCCGGACCGAGGAAATCATTGGCCGGTGGTTCGCCAAAGGCGGCGAGCGCCGCGAATGCACTGTGCTCGCAACCAAGCTCTACGGCATCATGACGGACCGGCCCAACGAGTCCAGGCTCTCGGCACTCAATATCCGCCGGGCCCTCGATGCCAGCCTGAAGCGCCTGCAGACCGACTACATCGACCTCTACCAGTTCCACCACGTGGACCGGAACACGCCCTGGGACGAAATCTGGCAGGCGACCGAGGTGGCGGTCCAGCAAGGCAAGATCCTCTATTCGGGCAGCAGCAACTTCGCCGGCTGGCACATCGCCCAGGCGCAGGAGTCCGCCGCCCGGCGCAACTACACCGGCCTGGTCAGCGAGCAGTCCATCTATAACCTCATTGTCAGGAACGTGGAACTTGAGGTGATCCCGGCCGCGCAGCAATACGGACTCGGAATTATTCCCTGGTCTCCCCTACAGGGCGGCCTTCTCGGCGGGGTGCTGAACAAGGAGCACGACGGCGTTCGCCGCCTTGAGGGGCGCGCCCAGGAAACGCTGAAGAAGCACTCCGTCCAGATCCGCGAGTACGAGGATTTCGCCGCGGAACTGGGCCACGAGCCCGGCGATGTCGCCCTCGCCTGGCTGCTGCACCAACCCGCGGTCACCGCCCCGATCGTTGGCCCCCGCACGCAGGATCAGCTCGACGCCGCCATTCGGGCCCTGGATGTCACGCTGAACGAAGACGCGCTCAAGCGCCTTGACAGCATCTTCCCGGGCCACCGCACCGCCCCTGAAGACTACGCATGGTGATGGCCCGGCTGGTGAGGGCAGTGCCTGGTGATGGCGCTACCTGATAATGGCCCTGCCTGGCGGCGGCCTGCCCTGGCATAGATTACTCCGGTCGGTTCCTGGCTGGCGGGTGCTGCGGATCTTCCAGCGCCGGATCATCAGGCTGGCCCGATGGTCCCGTTGGCGGTCCCGGAGAATCCTGCGGCGGGACGGCGGGATCTTCCAGGGGCGGATCCTGGGTGGGGTCAAACGGAAATCCCTCGCCAGGGCTTTGGGATGGATCGGCGGGTGTTTCGCTCATGAGGGACTCCTTGTGCTCGCGTGGAATTGCCCGTCATCAGGTGCAGGTCAAGCAGTGCGCCCGGTCCGTTGCCCATGTACCGGTGACCTTCAAGGGATATCAGCGCAGCATCGGATAGTCCAGAGGACCAGTACTACCGCTGCCGGAACAGGCAGAGCCAGACCACCTCTGTGCAAAAGCCTGATCATAGGAAAGACTTTGCGCATGGCACTCTCACCGCTAATCGAGCTGAACGATGGCCACCGGATACCGCAAATCGGGCTTGGCACCTGGCCGCTCAACGACCGCGAGGTGGCGGACGCCGTCGTACGTGCTGTGGAAGCCGGATACCGCCATATTGATACTGCTGTGAAATACGGCAACGAAGCCGGAGTAGGCGAAGGAATCCGCGCAAGCGGATTAGACCGGGAAGAATTCTTCATCGCCACCAAACTCGACGGTGAGTTCCAAGGCGAGGACAGGGCTGTGGCCGGCCTGGAGGGCTCGCTCAAACGACTGAATATGGACTACGTGGACTTGCTGCTGATCCATTGGCCGCTCCCCCGTCGCGGCGACTTCATCTCGACGTGGAAGACGTTTGAACGGCTTCAGGCCGAGGGCAAAGCACGTTCCATCGGCGTGTCGAATTTCAAACCATCCCACCTTGAACAGCTCATGTGGGCAAGCGAAGTGGTCCCCGCCGTCAACCAGATCCAGCTCAACCCTTCGGTCACGCGGTCGGCCGACTGCGCCTACCACGAGCACCACGGGATAGTCACGGAGTCGTACAGCCCGCTCGGGGCAAGTTCTGGCCTGTTGTCCGCGCCTGTGCTCACGCGAATTGCGAGAAAACACGGCAAAACGGAGAGCCAGGTGGTGCTCCGCTGGCATATCCAACAGGGCTTGGTGGCCATCCCGAAGTCCGGCAACGCGCAGCGGATGAAAGAAAATATCGACGTCTTTAGTTTCACTCTGGACCACGAGGACCTGACAGCCATAGACACGCTGGATGAAGGGCCTGAGGCGGGCGTGAACTCAGATGTCCAAGGGCATTGAGGCCGGCCTGAGACACCCCTCCGAGGCAGGATTCTTTGAAAACCAACTGGCAGAAAAATAGTAAGCATGTTTAGTATTAGGGAGAAGGACGAAGCGTACCCGGCACACCGGGTGCCTCCTCTATGAAGAAGAAGGAACGATAAAATGGGTTTTTTCGCATTTCTGATTCTGGGCCTCATTGCCGGAGCCATTGCTAAGGCGATCCTCCCCGGCCGGCAGGGCGGCGGCATTCTCGTCACACTGCTGCTTGGTGTTGTCGGAGCATTCCTCGGCGGTTGGCTCGGCAGCCTTATTTTCGGCACCGGACTCCAGGAATTCTTCTCACTTCAGACGTGGCTGCTGGCAATCGGCGGGGCAATCATCGTCCTGCTGATTTACGGCATGGTCACCAATCGACGCAGCGTCCGCTAGGCGGAGCACGGCAGGAAACCGGCCCCGGGACACTTTCCCGGGGCCGTTTCCATAGCAAGGCTTCATCGGCTGAACTTTCTCCATCTACATACCCCTCTCAAGAGCAGGAGTTCATCATGAAATCCAAACTTCTCTTCGGCGCCGGAATTGCTGCAGGTTACGTTCTCGGATCCAGGTCCGGCCGGGCCGCGTACGACAAACTCAAAGCACGGGCAACAAGCATTTGGGACAGCAAGCCCGTCCAGGACAAGGTCACCGCAGCCACCGAGGTCGTCAAGGAAAAGGCACCTGAGGTGGGCGACCAGCTCTCCGAAGCAGCACGCCGCGCCGGAACCGTGCTCAGCTCGGCCATACACCGCGACGCTTCCAAATCAGCCGACGCCACGTCAGGTGGAACGTCCGCCTCAGTCGGAACATCCGTCTCAAGCGGGACTAGCGCGTCCGCGACCAGCACTTCAGGGACCGGCGCTTCAGGGACCGGCGCTTCAACCGGTGCGGGGGCCGGCGGCGATACGCTGGGCAGCGGGCACGTTCCCGCTCACAGCACGCACCCGGAGACAGTAAATCTCGGCACTACTTCTGATGTTGAGTCCGATCCTGCCCGGAACGATGCAATGGGTCAGGACTGGTCTGACGAAGGTGGTGCCACTGACGCTGGGGCCGCCACAAACGTGGACTCCAAGAGGCACTAACCAAGGTTCGGCCTGTGCATGGGCTCTGTTCTCGAACTCTGTTCAGGAACTATATGCATGCCTTCCGTTCAGTATCGGCGAAATGCTGACGCTACACCCGTCTTAAAGATCGGTGCCCGGGCCCTAAATTGTCGGACCCCGCTGGCAGAGTCTTCGTATGGACGCCGTTGGGGGACGCAGAGCTGGTACAGCGGGCCGGGCATCAGTGCCCCGCCGGCGTACCGGTTTGTTGCGCAGTGGCGTCCCTGGCTCCAGGGCTATCGCTCCTGGCCACCTTTCCAGCACCGCCGTTGCGGACACTTCTTCGTCCGACGGCGGTGCTTCGGTCGGCGGCTCCCTCACCGGCGGCCACTTCGCTCCCACCCCCTTCTCCGGCGGGCATACTGCCTTCAGAGGCAGGGCGTTGGAGGACCTGCGCCGGTGTCTGGCGTTGGCGGAGGCCGCGGTTGAGAGCATGCCTGAGGAGCTGACACTGGCCGGATTCGGTGACGCAGCGGATTTCGCCGACCTCGTTGAGGGGCTCTCCCGCCGGGTCGGCCACCTCCAGCTGCTCGCCACGGCCGTGGTGGACAGGACACGCACTGCGGCGATCAACGCCGCCGGACCAGCCCTCAAAGCAGCCGGCTGGACCACCGGCTGGGGCACCGAAACCGCCGGGGCCGAAGCCGCCGCACCAGTGGCGGTGCCCGCCCCGGGGCCGGTGGCTGACGGGTGCCGGAACACCGCCGAGTTCCTGCGCGTCAGGCTGCGGATCAGCGCCGCCGAAGCCCGCCGCCGCCTCGCCGTGGCCACCGCCGTACTCCCCCGCACCGGCATCACCGGCCAGCCCACACCCCCGCACTGCGAACACACCGCCGCGGTCCTGGCCGCCGGAACCATCGCCTCCCGCGCCGGAACCATCATCACCACCGCCCTGGACAAAAACCGCCCCACCGCCCACCCCGCCATGCTCCAC
>NZ_JAGGPJ010000007.1 GCF_018613875.1 Arthrobacter sp. ISL-28
GCATCCCGCCGCCCTTGCCGGCCTTCGTTGCGGACTGCTTCGCTTCGGCCTTGGCGAGTTCCATTTCCTGGCGCATCAGGGTGGAAAGATCCCGGGTGACGTCACCCAGGAGCTCCCCGAGGGAATTGGTGTCCGCCTTGGCGTGCGCGGCTGTCGGAGGAGTCTCCGGTATCTGACTGCTCACAGCTGACGACCTTCACCCTCCGCAAAGGGGTCATCAACGTCGCGCAGCGGAACCGCTCCCGCCGAACCTCCCGGAAGAACCTGTGACGAGGCCGGGGCCGTGGCTGACCGTGTGGGCTCAGCGTAGCCGGGCTGGGTGTGGCCAGGTTCGCCGAAGCGGGGCTCGCTGGCGGTCGGTTCACCGTAAGCGGGAGTGCCGTAGGTGGGCTGCGCGTAGGACGGCTGCCCCTGTGTGGTTTCGTCGTAGAGCGGCTCGCCTACGCCCGCTCCGATGGCGCTAGCCGTTACGGGAGGCTGGACGGGCTGCGGCGGAACAGAGGTGCCGGTTGCCGAGGTGGCGGCGGGGGCGCCGGCCTGCAGGCTCCTGCCCAGCCGGCCTGCCAGGACGCCGGCGCTGGCAGCGAGTAGGAGGAAGGTGCCGGGGCGCTGGCGGGCGAAGGTCTTGACCTCGTCAAGCAGCGAGCCCGGGTCCCTGTTCTCCAGCCAGGATGCGACGGATTCCGATCGTTGTGCCGCCTGGCGCACGAGGTCCGCGGCGACGCCCTGCTGCTCCGGTGCGTCCGCCATCGTGCGCAGCTGTGAGGAGATGGTGCGGATCCCTTCGGCTGCCTTCTGCTGCTGGACGCCTGCCTGGTCGGCCAGATCCGACTTCGCCTGGAAGAGGAGATCTTTGGCGTTCGTCTTTGCTTCGGAAGCCACGTTCGCGGCTTCGGCCTTAGCCGCGCCCGCCACGTTCTGGGCTGCACCGGCAGCCTGGCCAGCCACGGTGGCGGCTTCTTCCTTCGCGGTGTCGGTCTTCGAGGCTGCCGCCGGGCTCCCGGAGGATACGCCCGAGCCGTAAGCCTTGGAGTTCTGCGGAGCCGGGGGAACCGTGAGGCTCCCGTCCTGCGGCCATTGGTTCTCTGTCATCTTCGCTCTCTCTTTCCGAAAGGGTCAGCTGCTGTTCAGAACCAGCGTTGCTGGCAAGCAATAGTAAGCATGTTTACTAATAAATAGTAAGTACCCTTTCCATTTTTCTTGGCTTTCGGCCGCTTTCCGGATGATGCCGCCGCCCTGCGAGGAGGTGGCGGTTGTCGCATCACGGGTCCGACGCCCCCTCGCGGACCGGTCTGCCGAAATAAAAAAAGCTAAGCAAGCTTGCCAATCTGATAGTAAGCATGCTTAGGGTATAGGTGCGAGGTTGACCGGCAGAGACCTCAACCAGCGGGCATCGGCGGTAGCTTCATCCAGAGGTTTCCCGCCACGGATCCACGCCGGTCAAACGCCAGCACGGCGCAGCCCGCCCTAGCCAGTCAAGTGCATCAATAGTCAAGATCCAAGGAGACAAAGAATGCTCGCCAAGGAACATATCGACGACCTGCTCAACCGCGACGGCAACGTCCTTTCCACTGACGGAGACAAGATTGGTTCAATCGGCCAGATCTACGCCGATGACGACAACGGCCAGCCCACCTGGGTAACGGCACGCACGGGACTGTTCGGCACGTCCGAGTCCTTTGTCCCGCTGGAAGGCGCCCGCATAGAGGGAAGTGACATCGTCGTCCCTTATAGCAAGGACCAGGTCAAGGATGCCCCGAGGGTTGATACGGACGGTCATCTGGATCCATCCGAGGAAGACCGCCTCTACGAGCACTACCAGCTCAATGGCGCCGTGACCTACAGCGATGCAACAGCCGGACAGAATACCGGCGCAGCCTACGGTGAAACCGGCTATCCGGCCACCGAACGCGACGCCGGCTTTGCGGCGACCGGACGTGACGGCACGTACAACACGGCGGACGCCTCTGACACGGTGGGCCGCGACACGTCCGGCCCAACGACGGACGACGCCATGACACGCTCCGAGGAGCGGCTCAGCGTTGGTACAGAGAAGCAGGCCACCGGCCGGGCGCGGCTGCGCAAGTACGTTACTAAGGAAAACGTGACCCAGACCGTCCCGGTGCAGCGAGAAGAACTCCGGGTGGAACGTGAGCCCATCACGGACGGAAACGTCGGCGCCGCGATGAGCGGCCCGGATCTCAGCGAGGAGGAACACGAGGTCATCCTCCACGAAGAACGGCCGGTCGTGGACAAGGAAACCGTTCCGGTAGAGCGGGTCCGTCTGGACACCGAAACCGTCACCGATGAAGTCACTGTCGATGAGGAGGTCCGAAAGGAGCGCATCGAGACGGACGGCGTCGACGACAGTCGTCGCTGACACGCAGACCATTGGGGGCCGGAACTATCCCGGCCCCTTGTGGCCGTGATACCCGGGGTATTGACCACTCAGGCTTGAGAAGGAAGGACGGATCTGATGGTCCCGAATGCTGACGCTGAGCCATGGGGTCCCCATCAATTGCTGTCCATGGCCGCCCGGCTCATCCAGCGCCGTCAGGACCAGGCGCTCGCTGACCTCGGTCTCACCCATGCCGCCGTTATTGCCCTCCAGGGGCTCACGGCCGGGCCGCTGAACCAAGAACGTCTGGCTGCGGACATCAAGGTACGTAGCCAGTCCTTGGGCAGGGTTTTGACGCGCCTCGAGGAGGCGGGGCTTGTGTCCCGCACTTTGAGCTCACACGACCGGCGGAGCAACGAGGTCGCCATCACTGAGTCGGGGTTGCAGGCCCTTGCGGCGGCCCGCCGCGTGGAGAAGGACGTGCTGCCGCCGGATGTGGTGGAGGGTGCTGTGCTGAGCCGAGAGCTGGCGCGGGTGATCAGCTATTTTCCCGGCTCGCCGAGGCTGGGCGCGAAGCAGGTAACGGAGCCGGCGGCGGAAGCCCTCACGTCGGTTCCTGAAGCGGATAAGTCGATTTCTGAAGCAGATAGGTCGGATGCCACTGCGGAGAAGAGGCCGCCGGAGCCAGTGTGGGAGGGCGGCGCCCTGGCCGCGGCTGAAGTGGCGGAGGGGGCCGGTACTGCCCCGGAAGCGGCTGACACTGCGGCGGCCACCGGCGTTGAGGAGGCCGATCCCGGTGCGACTGCCCAGGCCCACCCTGATCAGGTCCGGACGGATATAGCACGCCCGGATGGCAACCGGGAAAACTGAATCCGGCAACGGTCACGTTGTTCCCGCGCCCCCCATGCCGGCGCGGGAACAACGTCTTTTTGCTTCTGCTGCGACTTCTCCTGAGCCTGGTTCAACGTCCCGCAGTGCGGCTTCCCCTGGCCATGGGGTCGGGCCAGGTCCCGATGAAACCCGCCATCGGGTCCGGCCAGTTGCCGATGCGCCCCAGCACCGGATCCGGCCAGTTGCCGGTGCGTCGAGAGGCAGCAGGCAATGAGGCGTGAGTAGACATGACATTTTCTCCTGACTGAACTTTCAAATCCGTGCGCCGGTGGCGCAGGCGGCCGTCTTCTGCCGTGATGAAGGCAGAGTTGACCTGTTCAGTCGGGGGAAGACCCCGGTTCGAATGGCGGGCTGGATGGAAGGACCAAGGCGGTGTCGTGTTCACGCTCGCCGGGATTCTGGGACAACCCCTTCCAGAATGCGGCGATATCCGCGCCCTGAGCACCTGGGCCGTCGGAGCCCGCGGAGCTGGACTTGCCGTGCGTGGCGGCAACGTTGAGGTGCTGCAGGGCAAACGCGTGGTTCAGCAGCCCAAACGGCAACGGCTGGACTGCGACTGCCGCCACGGGGCGGGCGGAGGTCGTCATGTGAAGCTGCGCCAGCGTCGGACCACGTGGGACCGACTTCTGAACGGACACCACGGCGCGTGCTGGAGCGGCTGTCTCTAGGGCATGCGCGGTGTGGGCAGCGGAAAATACTGCAGCCGCTGGAACTGGAGCGGCCGGCCGAGCAGTGGCCGGCGCGGCAGGGAGCGTTGTGGAAATGGCGCGAGGCCGCACGTGCTGCGCCGGGACTTCAGAAACCGTAACTACAGGCACAGGCACAGGCACAGCCACAGGCACCGGCAGAGCGAGCCGGGGGATACGGGGTAGCCGTGGATCCAGAGAGGCGACGGCATTGTCCGCTGCTGCAACGGCTTTGTCGGCCAGGGACACCACCACGGGGGCGGCCGTCTTCACGACTGGCGAGGACAGGCCGGTGGTCCCGCCGACTGCCACATCGGTTGTGGATGCCACGGCCGAGATTGTGCTGGCGACCGGGCGCGTGAGGTCAGGCGCCGCAGGTGGCGCTATGGCTGGCGCATCTTCGTCGGCGGTTGGGCTGAGGGTGCCAGTCACAGCCTCGGTCAGGTCACCGGACGGACCAGAGCTAAGCAATCCGGAACCCAAAGAGTTGGTGTTCAGCTGCACGGTCTCGGCGGAGTCCACGGATGATGCCTGCGCTGTGCCTGCCCCCCAAATGAGCCATGCCAACGCCAGAAGCGCGGGTAGAAGGAGCGCGCGCAAAAAAGCAGCGCAACGAAGGCTCAGGATGCTACCCATTCCGATTCACCCCCCCGAGTGCATGGGAGATCAGCATATGCCCGGGTGCCTGCCCCGTCTAGAGCGAAATTGTTCGTTTGCTTATTATCTGCCGGCTGAGGAAAGAAGGTGCCTGATGGCTGTGCCCATTCGGCCGTAAAATTGATGGTAGAGGTGCTGGAGCAAATGTCCGGGTCGATCGTCGTTGTCCTGATAATCCTGGCAATAATTGCCACGGTGGCCATCGTCGCCACGGTGGTAGTTGTCGTGCGTGACGGCCGCGGCCATGTCCCGACCGAACCATCTCAGCGGCCCTGGACGGCGGGAAACCTGCCAAGCCAGCCATACTCCCTGATTCGCTTCTAGACGCAACCTTCTCGCCGCAAGGCGGGCGCCGGCGTCGGGGAGTAATGTTCTGCCCGCAAGCCGGAGACGGGCGTTGCCGTCGAAAGCGGTTTCGACAGGCTGAAGAAGCGAGGAGTTCTGCCGGGAGCCGCCGTGACCGGGCAACGTGCCGGGGCAAAAAGCTGGTGCAGTTGCCCACGAACTTGCATGTGGCACCTGCACCAACCGGTAGTACGAATATTCAGATTAGATATCTACTCATTCGCGGCTCCTATTTCCCGGCGTTCGCGGTCCGGGCTATTTCCTGTCCTCGGCCAGATGCCGCGAGAACATCCAGCCGGCGGCAACCATCAGCACACCCGCCACCATCAGGGTCCAGTTATCCGTCATGTTCAGCGACAAGAAGTTGGCCGCCGATCCGACTCCGACACTGAGCCCGTAGATGCTGAGGATGATGTACAGCGCCCCGGCGCCCATGAGGAACCTGCGCGCACCCATCTCACTGCGGGACATCGCCCAGCCGGTGCCGCCGATGACCAGCTGCACAATATTAAGCAGAATGGACACCTGGAACAGGCCAAACAACATTGCGTGCGAATCAGGCCCAAGGAACATCAGTTCGCCATACTGTGTGGTGATACCCGGGATGAACCCCAGAACACCAACCACCAACGCGACAATACCAACACCCATGCCGGCATTCTGGACGTCTGTCCGACCAAAATGTACGCCGTGTGCATGTGGGGATGCGGTAGTCATTTTCTGCCTCCAACCACTGATTGCGGACAAGCTAATTTTACGTCGGTAATTCCAAAAAAGCGCCGGGGGGTGTCCGATAACGGTGCCCTTCGGGATAACCCCCGGGCCTGTCTTCTTGGGGGATAGCGCCTGTCGTACCAGGTGGGAGAGACCGTACATGGCACGATGGACCACGATGAAACTGCGCGCTGATCAGACCGGGGACCGTGGCCTTCCGATGCCTTTATGGCTGCAGGGCGGGCTGGAGTCAGCCCAAGCGGCCATTATTTCCGCGCTCGCGGTGGTCGCCCCCATCGCCGCGGTATGGGCGACGTCCGGCTTCCGGGACTCGCAGTTCGACGTTTTGGCGCGTCTGGCCGGCCAGGCGTGGCTGGTGGTTCACGGCGTGCCTCTGTATCTGGCCGCTGTGGCCGGGGGTGCTGCGGCGAAGCCGGAAACGGGCACGCTGTCGCTCATTCCGCTGGGTCTGACGCTCATACCGTTCCTCCTTGCCTGGCGTGCTGGCCGGCGCCTTGCCCGCGCCTCCTATACAGATCAGCTGTGGCAAGCGCTACTGGGATCCTGGCTTGTTTATGCGGCCTTCGGAATGGCCACCGGCTTCGTCTGCCGGACGGACGACGTCGAGGTCTATCTCTGGTGGGCAGCGCTTTTTCCCTTGGCTCCGTTTGCCCTGGGCATGGTGATTGGAGCGCGGCGCGAGGCGGGCTCATGGAGCCGGCTGATCGGCGTTGACGCCGTTGATTGGATTGCGCGCACCAGCCAGCACTCCCGTTGGGCCGGCTCGTACCTCGCCTCCGCTGCGAAGGCCGGATTTGTCGCTCTCATGGCGGCGTTGGCGTTGTCCTCGGCCCTGCTCGCGGTGGATCTCTTCATCCACTGGAACCTCGTGGTGGCGGTTTATGAGGGGCTCGACGCCGGGGCCATGGGAGGCGCCGTACTCACCATTGCGCAGCTCGGCTTCATTCCCAACCTCGCCGTCTTCGCGCTCGCCTGGGTCTCCGGCTCGGGCTTCGCCCTCGGCGTTGGCTCGCAGGTTGGCCCGCTAGGCACCGCTGTGGGGCCGCTTCCGTCCATCCCGGTGCTTGCCGCCATTCCCGCCGGCCCCTTGGATTACGGCTCGGTGGCTCTTGTGGTGCCGGTGCTCGCCGGCGTCCTGGGAGGATGGTGGTTCCTGCGCGAAGGCGAGAACCACTTCGATGAGTGGCTCTCCATCAAGGTCCGCTTCCGCTGGTTCACGGCCGCCGCCTCCACGGTCGTCCTCGGCATCATTACCGGAACGTCCGCCGGGGTACTGGCCGGCGTTCTGGCGTGGATCGCCCATGGTTCGGCCGGACTTGGGCGCCTCACCGACATCGGACCCAACCCGCTGTGGACGGCAGCCTGGGTGGCAGCGGATACGGGGCTCGGCGTCATCATCGGTTATGCAGCGGGGCCGTGGCTGGAACGCCGGCAGCAGTTGCGGGAAGCCGATCTCGGAACCGCCCTCGGCAAGTAGGCGGATCGGGCAGGCGGCGGTTTACGACTGGCGGAACTGGCCGGGCATGGAGTTCTCCAGCTGGACGCGGCAGTCGTTGCTGGCTTGGCTGGTCAGGGCGTGCCGGGCACACTCCTGGTAGTCACGGACCTGGTTGAAGAATAATGCGGAGACCATCACCAGCATCACCATCACGGCGGACACCACCAGGCCGGAGATGGTGCCGAACAACACGAGCCTGGACTCCTTCAGCCTGACGGCACGGATGAGCACCATAATCCCCAGGATGATCCCGGCCAACGTCAGGATGGCGGTCAGCCACAGGTAGCTGACGTCCAGCTGGAACACGAAGAACGAACCCAGCACCGCCACGATGAACATGCGAAAGAGGGTGTGCGTCTTCAGCAGCGAGGCCTTGGCGGCGTCGCTGAGCGGATGGCTGGTCCGCTGTGACCCGTTCGGGCCCGGAGTGGGATTCATGTTTTCCAGCCTACGCGAGCAGCCACATAAGCTGGAGCAATGCGCATCGTAGTCCTCGTCTCCGGAACCGGCTCCAACCTCCAGGCCGTCATCGACGCCGTGCAAGCGGGAGAGCTGGACGTTGAGATCGCCGCAGTAGGGGCGGACCGGCCGGGAACATACGGGGTGGAGCGTTCGGCCGCTGCCGGGATCGACACCTTCGTGGTGGACTTCAAGGCCTATTCGGACCGCGCCGCCTGGAACGCGGCGCTGACCGAAGCGGTGGCCGCCTACCAGCCGGACGTCGTGGTGTCCTCCGGTTTCATGCGGATTGTGAGCCCGGAGTTCATCGACGCGTTCGACGGAAAATACCTCAATACCCACCCGGCCCTTCTCCCGTCCTTTCCCGGCGCCCACGGTGTCCGGGATGCCATGGCCTATGGCGTCAAGGTGACAGGCTGCACCGTGCACTGGGCGGACGCCGGGGTGGACACCGGCCCCATCATCGCGCAGGAAGCCGTGGCCATCGAGGACGGCGACAACGAGGAGACCCTGCACGAACGCATCAAGGTGGTGGAACGCCGTCTCTTGGTGTCCACCCTCGCGTCCCTGGCCGCGAAGGATTCCAGCAAGTAGCCGCCTGTGACAGCGGCCCCTTCTCTTGGCTTAGAGCTTGTAGCTGGGGAAGTAGTAAACGTAGAGGCTTCGCGCCCCTGCTCCCTCGACGATCGTATCGTCGGTTAGATCCAGCTCTTCCGTCTCCCCGTCGACGACGGAAGAGCCGTCCTCCTCAACAGTTACATGGGGCGGCGTGATCCCGGTGGATTCCAGGGTGCCAGTTCCCGGGTGCGCGCTACTCGAGTCGGCGCTGCCTGGTTTCGGGGGAGAAGAACATCATCCAGAGCACGGCCAGCAGCACCAGGGCGCCGGCAAGGGCAAACGACGTCGCGAGCCCCAGTTCGGGCCAGAAGTAGTTCGCGAAGATCAGCGGGCCGAAGCCTGCGCCCAGCCGCGAGAACGTCGACGCCCAGCCGAAGCCTGCGCCGCGCAGCTCGGTGGGGTATAGCTCGGACACGTAGGCATAGAGGACCGGGATGGCCACTTGCACCACGAAGCCGAACACCAGCAGCCAGAACACTGCCGCCGTCGGAATGTCCACCACAAAAGCCACGATCACAAGCGTCAGGGCTGAGAGCGGACCGGTGATGGCCAGCAGCCATTTGCGGCCGGTCCGTTCCACCAGGAGAGCTGCTGCCACCACACCAAGAAGCCCGACGGCGGCCATCCCCGCCGTCGTCAGGAACGCCTTGTACTCGACGAACCCTGCCCCGATCAGGATCCGGGGCATCCAGGTCAGCGACAGGTAATAGACGAGAAGGATGCTGAAGAACAGGCCCCAGGCGGCGGCGGTAATTTTCCAGTTGAACGTCCACACACCTCGCAGCTGCTGCCACGCGCTGCCTGCCGAAAGGCGCGGAACGGACTGTGGATCGGGCAGGCTGTAGGCGCGCGGCTCGGCGCCGGTGGCAAGGACCAGCTCGTCGATCACCTTGGCGGCTTCCTCGCGGCGGCCCTTCCGGATGAGGAACAGCGGTGATTCGGGCACGCTGCGTCGCACCCAGAACACGAGCAGCGCCGGCAGCACCATCACCATCATGGTCAGGCGCCAGTCCGCGAACGCCGCCACGAGCCCCGCCGAGACGAAGCCGCACAGTGCGGCGCCCACAGGCCACCACCCGTCCATGGCGGTGAGGACGCGGCCGCGCTGCCTGCGCGGCGTGAACTCACCCACCAGCGCGTAGTCCACTGGAATACAGCCGCCCAGGCCGAAGCCGGCCATGAAGCGGAAGAGACAGAACCAGACGAAGTCGGGGGAGAACGCCCCGAGAACGGTGAAGATCGAGAAGATGAGCAGTGTGGCCGTGAAGGCCTTCTTCCGCCCAATGGTGTCTGCAATGGTCCCCCAGACGAATGCGCCGAGGGCCATGCCGATCAGGTTGGCCGTACCGATCCAGCCGGCCTCGGCGGGAGTGAGCTGCCAGTGGCTGGACAGCAGCGGAATTAAGATGCCGTTCAGCGTCACATCCCACGCATCAAACATGAATCCCAGGCCGCCGATTACGAATATGCGGCCTTGTACCTTCCATCGCCACGGCAGTTCCTGGACCACTCGTTCGCCGCTGGGCACAGTGGTGTAAATGTTCATCTCGGCCTCCTGCTAAAACCTTACGTTGCGGGATGCGACAGGAGCGCCTCCTTCACACTGGGGCGGGCAGGAAGACGACCTCCGGCAACGCGATAAACTGGGCCCTATCCCCACCAACCGCGGTATATCACCGCGAGATACGACGGAGACTTTTGTGACCCTGACGCAGCTTGACCGTGTTCCCATCCGCCGAGCCCTGATCTCGGTCTACGACAAGACCGGTCTGGAGGAGCTCGCCAAGGGCCTGCATGCTGCAGGCGTCAAGATCGTGTCCACCGGTTCCACGGCCAAGAAAATCGCCGAAGCCGGCATCCCGGTCCAGGAAGTCGAGGAAGTTACCGGTTCCCCGGAAATGCTGGACGGGCGGGTCAAGACCCTCCACCCGCGCGTTCACGGCGGCATCCTGGCGGACCGCCGAGTTCCGGCCCACATGGAAACCCTCGCCGGCATGGAGATCGAAACCTTCGACCTCGTCGTGGTGAACCTGTACCCGTTCGTGGAAACCGTGAAATCCGGCGCCGCCCCGGATGATGTCGTGGAGCAGATCGATATTGGAGGCCCGGCCATGGTGCGCTCCGCCGCGAAGAACCACGCCGCCGTCGCAATTGTCGTTGACCCCAAGTTCTACGGCGACGTTGTCCGGGCCGCGGCTGAAGGCGGCTTCGACCTCAAAACCCGCCGCCGACTCGCCGCCCGCGCCTTCGCGCACACCGCCACTTACGACAACGCCGTGGCCACTTGGACGGCCAGCCAGTTCCTGGACGAAGACGGCGACGGCGTCATTGACTGGCCTGCCTACGCCGGCCTTGCGCTGGAGCGTTCGGAGGTTCTGCGTTACGGCGAAAACCCGCACCAGCAGGCCGCACTTTACGTGGACAGGGCAGCTCCGGCCGGCATCGCCCAGGCCGACCAGCTGCACGGCAAGGCCATGAGCTACAACAACTTCGTGGACGCCGACGCCGCCCTGCGCGCGGCCTACGATTTCTCTGAACCGGCCGTCGCCATCATCAAGCACGCCAACCCCTGCGGCGTTGCCGTTGGCTCCGCCTCGGCAGCGGACCCGATCGCTGATGCGCACGCCAAGGCCCACGCCTGCGACCCCGTCTCCGCATTCGGCGGCGTTATCGCCGCCAACCGCACGGTGACCGCCGGAATGGCGCAGACAGTGGCTGGCATCTTCACGGAAGTGGTCATTGCCCCGGGCTTCGAACCGGAGGCCGTGGAAATTCTGTCCAAGAAAAAGAACATCCGCCTGCTGGCGCTGCCTGAGGGGTATGGTCGCTACCCGGCCGAAATCCGCCAGGTGTCCGGCGGCGTGCTGGTCCAGGTCACGGACAAGGTGGACGCCGAGGGCGACAACCCCGCCAACTGGACCCTCGCCGCCGGTGAAGCTGCGGACGAGGCAACCCTGGCCGATCTTGCCTTCGCCTGGACTGCCTGCCGCGCAGCCAAGTCCAACGCCATCCTGCTCGCCGCTGACGGTGCTGCCGTGGGCATCGGTATGGGCCAGGTCAACCGGCTTGATTCCTGCAAGCTTGCCGTTGAGCGGGCCAATACGCTGGGCGTTACGGTGAAGTCCGACGTCGATGCAGCCGGCGGCGCATCCGGCGCCGACGCGAGTGGGGCACCTGAGCGTGCCCGCGGCGCCGTGGCTGCCTCCGACGCGTTCTTCCCGTTCGCCGACGGCCTGCAGATCCTGATCGACGCCGGCGTCCGCGCCGTCGTCCAGCCCGGCGGTTCTGTCCGGGACGAGGAAGTCATCGCCGCAGCAAACGCCGCCGGCGTCACGATGTACTTCACCGGAGCACGTCACTTCTTTCACTAAGGCGAACCGCTGGTTGAGCTTGTCGAAATCCGGTGAGCGAAACCCGGGCGAAACCGCGACGGCGGCTGTCCCCTCAAGGGGACAGCCGCCGTCGGGCTTAACTGGATTCAGTTGTCCTCAGGTTGCTGAGCTGCGTCGTCCTGTGCAGGATCATCCTGAGCTGCGGGGAGCCGGATCTCACGCGGTTGCGCTTCCGCCATGCGCTCCGGCGTCCAGTACGCCAGGATTTCCTCCGGGGTCTGGCTAGCGTCGGCGTGGCTCACCGGATCCTTCCCGGACACCGGAGCGTCCTTACTTGGCTGCTTCGGCGCGGGCGTAGACCTGTGCAATAACCTCGCCCCAGTATGGGCCGTACATCGTGGTGGCGCGGGTGCCGTAGCCGTAGCTGTTGACGGAGTTCTGGTAGCCGAGGCCGTCCGCGGGGTCGCCTGGAACCAACCAGGGTCCGCCCGAGGATCCGCCGGTCATGTCGCAAGGGATGCCTTGGGTCTCAAACTGCGGGTTGAGGGCGTCGTTCCCTGCCTTACCGGAACAGCTGACCAGCGTCTGGCCGGTGAACGGCTTCGCAGCCGGGTAGCCGTACGCCTTGTACGTCAGCCCGCGGGGCTGGTTGAAGGCGACTCCCACGGCGCCCACCACATCAGCGAGATTCCTGCTGTTGAGCTGGGAAACGACCGCGAAGCCGGTGTCATACTGTATGTTTCCGTCGGCGCTCCACTGGGTTGGCGCGTACAGTGCCTTGGCCGCCCACTTGCCGTAGGGTGCCACACCATCCCGGTAGGCCGGGACGAAGACGAAGTTGCTGGCGAAGGCGCCTGGGCCCGAGTTGAGGCAGTGTCCGGCGGTGGAAACGGTGCTCTTATTGGCCGAGGTCACCGAGTTCCCCGAGCAGACATAGTTGCCGCCGTTCAACGTGAAGAAAACCTTGCCGATGTGGCTCACAGGCTGTTCGTTCATGTGCAGGGAGGTAGTTTTGCCCCTTGCGGATGTGCCGGGAATCTTGGTGCTGGAGCCCTTTTCCAGGATGCCGCCCAAGTTGTTGCTCTTGGAATTGTGCCGGGCCACGGCCTTCTCCGCCAGGACATCGCCCGGAATGGCGGCACGCATGCGCTCGGATGTCCAGTAAGCTGCCGCGGTTGAACTGGGGATTGCGGTACTGGCGATTTGTGGCTGCACGGAATCCTGCGACGTTGCAGGGGAAGCCGTTGCGCCGCCGGCTGCGGAGAGCGTCAGCAGCAATCCCGCGGAAAGGCTCATGAGGCTAGTGGCCAGAGACTTCTTGCTCGTCATTGTGGTCCTACCTATCGGGTCGGGCGGAGTGGTGGTGCCCGCCTGTGAAGGATTGAGGCTACCCGGACATGACAAGCGTTGTAAAAGACATTTCGAGTTATGCATTCCAGGTAGGGGTCGTGCTGTTCCGCCCCTGCCGCAAGGGGGTACCAGTTTCGTTCAGCCCTCTCAGCGGTTTTCTGTCATGAGCTAAAGATAGGGGTATGCGGCGCTGGGGACAATGGATTCCCCCGCCCAGTAACGGCTGACGGAGGTCACGGAGGTGATCCGGACCACCTTCGTAGAGTCCTGCAGGGTGTCCTCAGGTAAGTTAAGGGGTGGTGAAATAGACCGGATTCCACATACAGCCGACCTCTAGGGAGACGCCCGAGCATGGCCAAAATTATCTATACCCACACCGACGAAGCGCCGATGTTGGCTACATATTCGTTCCTGCCGATCGTGGAAGCTTTCGCTTCGACCGCAGGTGTGGAGGTGGAGACCCGCGACATTTCGTTGGCCGGCCGTATCATCGCCGTATTCGGTGACTACCTCACCGAAGAGCAGCGGATCGGCGATGCACTTGCTGAGCTCGGTGAACTGGCGAAGAAGCCGGAAGCCAACATCATCAAGCTTCCCAACATCAGCGCCTCCGTCCCGCAGCTGAAGGCAGCGATCGCAGAACTGCAGGCCCAAGGCTACAAGCTGCCGGACTACCCGGACAACCCGTCCTCCGACGAAGAGACCATCATCCGCTCGCGCTACGACAAGATCAAAGGTTCCGCCGTGAACCCGGTCCTGCGCGAAGGCAACTCCGACCGCCGCGCCCCGCTGTCCGTGAAGAACTACGCCCGCCAGAACTCCCACTCCATGGGTGCATGGACCTCGGACTCGAAAACCAACGTGGCCCACATGGAAGCCGGCGACTTCCGTTCCAACGAAAAGTCCGTCGTGATTCCGTCCGACGGTACCATCGAGATCCGCCAGGTCCGTGAAGACGGCACCGTCAAGGTCCTCAAGAAGGCGTTCCCGGTCCTCGCCGGCGAAGTCATCGACGGCACAGTGATGCGCGCCGCAGCACTGGACGAGTTCCTGGCCGCCCAGGTTGCCCGGGCCAAGGAAGAGGGCGTGCTCTTCTCGGCGCATCTGAAGGCCACCATGATGAAGGTCTCGGACCCCATCATCTTCGGCCACGTGGTCAAGGCCTACTTCTCCGAACTGTTCGACACCTACGGCAAGCAGCTCGCCGCCGCTGGCATCAGCCCCAACAACGGCCTTGCCGCGATCCTCAACGGACTCGACGAGCTCCCCGAGGATGTCCGTGAAGGCGTCCAGGCAGCCATTAAGAAGGGATTGGACGAAGGCCCCGCACTGGCGATGGTTGATTCCGACAAGGGCATCACCAGCCTGCACGTCCCGAGCGACATCATTGTGGACGCCTCCATGCCTGCCATGATCCGCAGCTCCGGCCACATGTGGGGCCCGGACGGCAAGGAAGCCGATACCCTGGCAGTTCTTCCGGACAGCTCCTACGCCAGCATCTACCAGGTGGTCATAGACGATTGCCGTGCCAACGGCGCCTTCGATCCCACCACCATGGGCACCGTGCCGAACGTCGGCCTGATGGCCCAGGCCGCGGAAGAATACGGCAGCCACGACAAGACCTTCGAAATCCAGACCCCCGGAACGGTCCAGATCGTCGACGGCTCCGGAACAGTCCTGATCGAACACGAGGTTTCCCCGGGTGACATCTGGCGTGCCTGCCAGACCAAGGACCTGCCGATCCGCGACTGGGTCAAGCTCGCCGTGACCCGCGCCCGCGCCTCCCAGACCCCGGCTGTGTTCTGGCTGGACGAAACCCGCGCGCACGACGCCAAGCTGATCGAAAAGGTCCGCGAATACCTCAAGGAGCACGACACCGAGGGGCTGCAGATCGAGATCATGTCTCCGGAGAAGGCCACGGCATTTACGCTGGAGCGCCTCCGCAAGGGCGAGGACACCATCTCCGTCTCCGGCAACGTGCTGCGTGACTACCTGACGGACCTGTTCCCGATCCTCGAACTGGGCACCAGTGCCAAGATGCTCTCCGTGGTGCCGCTGATCAACGGCGGCGGCCTCTTTGAGACCGGCGCCGGCGGATCTGCCCCGAAGCACGTCCAGCAGCTGCTGAAGGAAAACCACCTTCGCTGGGACAGCCTCGGCGAATTCCTGGCCCTGGCCGTAAGCTTCGAGCACCTGGCCACGTCCACCGGAAACGCTAGCGCACAGGTTCTCGCCGACACGCTGGACCGCGCCACCGGGACGTTCCTGCTCCAGGACAAGTCCCCGAAGCGCAAGGTCGGCGAACTCGACAACCGCGGCAGCCACTTCTACCTGGCTCTGTACTGGGCCCAGGAGCTGGCCCAGCAGACCGAGGACGCTGAACTGGCCACATCCTTCTCCGCCATCGCCGAGGCTTTGGCCTCCAACGAGGAGGCTATTGTTTCTGAACTGCTGAACGTCCAGGGTTCACCCGTGGACATTGGGGGCTACTACCGCCCCGACGCCGAGAAGGTCGCAGCCGTCATGCGGCCGTCGGCGACGCTCAACAAGGTGGTTGCCAGCCTGAGCTAACGCTCGAGGCCCCAACAGAAGTGCCCGCCACTCGAGCAAGTGGTGGGCACTTCTGTTTTTCGCGGCTACGGTTCAGTTCGCAGGCTCACCGACCGGCAGGCCAGCCAGCAAAAGGGGTGCTAGCGGTCCGGGGTTTCGTCTCGCCTGGTGTCACCCAGCCTGGTATCCATCCGGGGCTCACCCGCTTCCGTGTCGCCGTAGGGGGCGTCGACGGCGAGGTCCGGATCCGCATCCACCGGCCTTTCGGTGGCTGCAGCGTCGTAGGCGTCACCGGATTCGTAGGTGCGGCCCGGGGTTGCGTCCATTCCGGGTCCGGCAGCGTAGCCCGTGGCGTCATCCGCTGCACCGTATTCGGTGCCCATACTGCCGGGACCCGTACCGATGGTTTCATTGCCGGCGTCGGTGGTGCCCGACGTCCCTGCTCCGTAGCCACCGGTCCCAGCGGCCCCGAGCCCTGCGCCTGCCCCGGCAGCCCCAGCCATGCCGGTTGTCCCGGGCATTCCGGTCGCCCTGGCCGTGTCCTCGACTTCGCCGTCCCGGACGCTTTCGCGCCAGGCTCCGGTCTCGGAGCCTCGGCTCTCGATAAATTCCTTGAACTTCCTCAGGTCCGAGGCAACCTGGCGGGAATCCAGGCCGACGGCGGCTCCGACTTTCTCCACCGCGGACTCCGGCTCCCAGGTGAGTTCGACGTTCACCTTGGTCTGTTCCGGACCCAGGGGCTCGAACCACACCGTTCCCGCATTACGGGGTTCGTTCAGGCTCTCCCACGTGACGCGTTGGTCTGGCTCCTGGACGGTGATCTGGGCGTCGTATTCGCGCTTGACGCCCGCAATGCTTGTTTCGAAATGGACCGTGGTGTCATCGAGCTGGCGCACCGCGTCGACGCCACTCATGAAATTCGGGAAGTCCTCGAACTGGGTCCATTGGTTGTAGGCCTTGCTCACGGGGACATCAACATCGATGGATTCCTGAACAGTTGCCATTCGTAGTTCACTCCTTCAGCGAGCGGGCGGTTAGCCCGCGGTTCGATGGCTGCTTCTTAGGTGGAACAACTCCAAGGTAGTCCGCGGGGCGAGGCAAATGAAGAGATAAAAGCAGGTGCTGATGAGGAAGTTTGGCCGCTGGAAAACGGACAGCGGGATCCCGCCCGAGGGCAGGATCCCGCTGGAAATAAGACGGTCTGGATCAGGATGCGGGACTAGTCCTTCTCTTTGAGAGATCGGTGGTCATTGTCGGTGTCCTCGTCCCAGTGGCCCTTCTCTGGGTTTCCGCGGACGCCGGAGGCGGGGGCGGGCGCGGGAGCCGGCACCACGATGGCCGGAGCCCGTTCATCGGCAGCTCTTGCCTTCGCTGCCGCCTCGGCGGCCGCCTTCCCTGCTGCCTGCGCCGCTGCGAGATCGGCCTTTACCGAGTCAATCGCCACCGTGATGCTCCGGTGGCGCTTGAATGACACATGACCGGCGGCAGCGGCGGCGTCGAGGTCCGATGACAGCTGGCTGAGCGACTTGAGCGCGGTGGCCGGATTGTTCGCGGCCGCTGCCTTCGTGACGGCGAGCACCCGCTGCTGAAGCTGCGCTGCGGCGTCCGACTCCAACTCGGACGCGGTGCCACCGCAGCCCGTGGCGCCAAGGGCGAGCATGCCGGCGGCCAGGACAGCTGACGCGCGGAGCCGCCGGGCTGGCCGGGGGGGCAACCGTTCGTGCCTGATCAGGGTTCCACGCTCTTCTGCAGCTCCACGAGATGGTCTCCCAAGGTGCCAGTCACAGTGGGGTAGATGATGACATCGGGCGTTTTCGCGGAACTGACGGCTAAGGTGACCGCCGTTGCGCTGGCCAGCAGCGCGGCCGCTGCGACGGCGGAAGCCAGCCAAACGCGGCGGCCGCGCGGCTTTCCCTCCTGGCCCGGGCGGCTGTTCTGCTGTGGAGCGTCCTCTGACAGGGTGGTGCTTTCCAAGGGTGCCCGGGCGGCGCCATGGGCGAACTGGTCTGCGGTTGCGTAGCCATCCGAAAGAACTGACGACGGCGGACGTGGCGGCAGGGCCGGGAGGACCCGGGTATGTTCGTCGGCCACGTCGCCGGGCACTGACTCCGGTGACACCAGCGCCTGGCGCAGAGCGATCTCCAGGTCGGCGGCACTTGGCCTCTCCAGTGGATCGATGGCCGTCATTGAGGCCAGGAGGTGCTTCCACTCCTCGGGGAGATCCTCGGGAAGCACGGGGGCGCGGTGCAGCCTCGCCACTGCCGATTCCACGGCAGTGCCGGGATACTCGACTGTTCCCTTCATGCATTCCAGCAGCACGAGACCCAAGGAATAGATGTCCGTTGCCGGCGAGAGCGGCGAGCCCATGGCCTGCTCCGGGCTGAGGTACGCGGCAGTCCCCACCATGGTTCCGGTCGCCGTAAGCCGAGTGCTGTCGACGATTCTGGCGATGCCGAAATCTGTCAGTTTGGGCCGCACCGGCTCTCCAGGGCGGACCTGGACGAGAAGGATATTTGCCGGCTTGATATCCCGGTGGATGATTCCCAGCCCGTGCACATACGCCAGAGCATCAGCGATTCCGGCGCCGATCACAGCAAGCTCCTCGAGCGGAACCCGGCTGTGGCGCAGCCGGCCGCGAAGGTCTTGGCCCTCCACCAGTTCCATGGTGAGGAACGGCCGCGGCTGGTCAGGCACTCGGGTGTCCACGCCGGCGTCGAACAGTGTTACGAGACTCGGGTGGTTGAGGGTGGCGAGGAGCTTGATTTCGGCTTCCTGCCGTTTGAGCTCATCCGCGTCCGCAGCTTGGGGGGCGAAGAGCTTCAGCGCCACATCCCTGCCGAGGTTTTCGTCCCGGGCGGTGTAGACCGATGACATGCCGCCGCGGCCGATTACTTCTGCGAGCCTGTAGCGCCCATCCAGTACATCAGCCGTCACCCTGCTGGGGGATTCTTCCAACACTTTGCCGTCCTTATCCGCAGTGGGTCCCGTTAAGGGTAATACGCGCACGGAACTGCGGACGCCGCATAGGGATCCTCGAAAAGGCAGATACCCGGACACGACCATATCGGCCGTCCGGCTTCAGGCCGTTACAAAGCCTTTGAAGCCGGACACCGATATGGATCCGTTGTTTCAGCCCGGACCGTCAGACGGGCCGATGATCTTTACTGCTATGCCTTCTTCCTCCGGGTGAGCATCAGCATTCCGATGGCGAGGAGTGCCACGGCGAGTGGCATCAGGCCGCCGTCCGCCCCGGTGTTGGCGAGGGACTGCTGGGCGCCGGCTGCCTGACCTGAGCTGCTGGCCGCGATGGACGCGTCCGTTGTCGTGGAACCTGCAGCCACGACGGCGATTCCGGAGCCAGCGGCGGCCGTGCCCGCAGCGGAGCCACCCGTTGCAGAGCCTCCAGCCGCGGAGCCGCTGGTTCCGGCATCTCCGGAGTCTGTCGTTCCGCTTCCGCCGGTGGTGCCGGTGTCCGTGCCGGTTCCTGAGCCATCGGTACCGCCACCATCAGTGCCGGTGCCACCGGTGCCGTCGGTGCCGGTGCCCTGTCCGTCAGTGGGATCAGATCCCGTGCCGGAACCGTCGGTGGGAGGTGTGGCGCCCGTGTCTGCACCCAGGCTGACGCCCAGGCCAACACCCAGATCAAGGGAAGAAGGCGTCACCGTGCCGAGGCTGACATCGGCTCCGCCGGCTGCGTCCGCGCCTTCAGTGCCCAGGAGACCTGTTTCGCCGAGGTTGACGTCGACGAGGGCGTCGGCGGTGGTGCCGGTGCCTGTGGCGTTGCCGAGGTTAACGCCAACGACAGCATCCGCGGTCGGGACTGTTGTGGTGCCGGTTCCGGTGTCGCCGAGGTTGACGTCTACGAGGGCGTCGGCAGTGGTGCCGGTGCCTGTGGCGTTGCCGAGGTTGACGTCAACGAGAGCATCCGCGGTCGTGCTACCCGCCCCCGTGGCGTTGCCGAGGTTGACGTCAACGAGAGCATCCGCGGTCGGGACTGTTGTGGTTCCGGTTCCGGTGTTGCCGAGGTTGATGTCGACGAGAGCATCCGCGGTCGGGACTGATGTGGTTCCGGTTCCGGTGTTGCCGAGGTTGATGTCGACGAGAGCATCCGCGGTCGTGCTACCCGCTCCCGTGGCGTTGCCGAGGTTGACGTCAACGAGAGCATCCGCGGTCGTGCTACCCGCTCCCGTGGCGTTGCCGAGGTTGATGTCGACGAGGGCGTCGGCGGTGGTGCCGGTGCCGGTGCCTGTGGCGTTGCCGAGGTTGACGTCAACGACAGCATCCGCAGTCGGGACTGTTGTGGTGCCGGTGCCGGTGTTGCCGAGGTTGACGTCGACGAAGGCGTCGGCGGTGGTGCCTGTGCCTGTGGCGTTGCCGAGGTTAACGTCAACGACAGCATCCGCGGTCGTGCTACCGGCTCCCGTGGCGTTGCCGAGGTTAACGTCAACGACAGCATCCGCGGTCGTGCTACCGGCTCCCGTGGCGTTGCCGAGGTTAACGTCAACGACAGCATCCGCGCTCGGGACTGTCGTGGTGCCGGTGCCTATGGCGTTTCCAAGGTTGACGTCAACGAGAGCATCCGCGGTCGTGCTACCCGCTCCCGTGGCGTTAACGTCAACGACAGCATCCGCGGTCGGGACTGTTGTGGTTCCGGTTCCGGTGTTGCCGAGGTTGACGTCGACGAGGGCGTCGGCGGTGGTGCCGGTGCCGGTGCCTGTGGCGTTGCCGAGGTTGACGTCAACGACAGCATCCGCGGTCGTGCTACCCGCTCCTGTGGCGTTGCCGAGGTTGACGTCAACGACAGCATCCGCGGTCGGGACTGTTGTGGTTCCGGTGTTGCCCAGGTTGACGTCGACGACAGCGTCGGCGGTGGTGCCGGTGCCTGTGGCGTTTCCAAGGTTTACGTCGGCAGCCGCCGCGACCTCGGAAGTATCCGACGCCGTTGGGTCACCCAGCAGGCCCAACGACGCCGAAGCAGTGAGGTCCGCAGATGCGGATTCGGACGCCGCGGTAACGCCCGCGGTGGCCGTTGTATCCGCGTTAGCCGCGGTAGCGCCGAGGGCCAAAAGCCCGCCGGCAAAGAGGGTGCCTACAAGGCCCCTGCGCATGTTCTGGTGCATTTTAATCTCTCCTGAAGAGTTGTTGTCGGGCGCTGAAGACAGCCCGATATTGGCCGTGTCTCTGCACGATGACCGGCAGAGAGGGCCCAATTAGTCAGGAGAAGAGCCGGGGTCGAAAGCTACCGGCGAGGGGGCGTGCTGCAGTTGTCCGGTGACAGGGAGAGCGCCAGCGGGCGGGACGTATTCTAATGGGCTGGAGAGCCATGCCGCGGACTGCGAGGGCCCGCCGACAGACTGGCCACCCCCTGAACCCAAACCAGAAGGCGGGGCGGGAAGTGGAGCATCCGGCGAGTGGGCGCCGCCGTCGAAAGGTCCTCGGGGGCCGCCGAGGATAGTGGCGGGCAGGACCCAGCCCCCAAGGCGAGAGGACGCACCGGCAATGGCGGACAGAACCGCCGGCATCCCGCCAGCGCTTGCTGCCATCACTGCCACGGACGGTGCGGCAGTGTCCACGGAATCAGTCGCCCGAGCGGAGGGGACAGCCGGGACGGCTGTTGTCACCGGCGCCGGGCCGAGATCATTCAAGATCTCGGCAGCCGGTGTGAGTGCGGGGGTCGTGAAAAACGGTGTGGCGGCCAAAACGTCGGAAACGGCTTCGAGGGGCTGGTCCAATGCTGGTGCCGTCTCCGTACCAGGCTGCACCACGGTTGTTGCAAGGCCTCCCGCAACGCGGCCCACCGCGGCGTCCGCCGGTTCAACCACTGGAGACGCCACACGTGTCAGGGTGTCAGGTGGAATCACTTCGGCAGAGGGCAGAGCACCCGCGGCTGCCTCCACCGGAGCAGCGATTCCGCCAACAATAGGGGACAAGACGGCGGGTGCCGCTGCAGGAGCAGGAGATGGGCCTGCCGCTGTGGATCTGGCGGGCGGTGCAGGCGCGGAGCCCCGAGCTGGAGTCGTGACCGCCGACGGGATTTCGGCGGGTACAGCGGCCAGTGAGTCAACGGTCTTCAGGATCCTGGGAGAGCTGCCCGCGCTCTTGGCTTCGCTGCTAGCCACAGATGAAACCGTCGACGAGACCCCGCTAAGAAGAGTGTCCGTTCCTTGCTGGGTGCTTGCATCGGCGGCGGGAGCGGAAAAGGAGAGCCAGGCCACGGCGGCCGCTCCGGCAATAAGCACTGGGCGAAGCGGGCGCAACAAAGACCGTGACAGTACAGTGCTGACCATGCTCGACACCCCCCGGCTTGCGAACAATTCGACGACCTTTTACAGCGTAGGCCTCATTCAAAGTGAGAGTCCAGACCCCGGGGGGAATAATTCTTGCGATTCGACAAAGCCGTTGGAGAACACCTGAGGGATGCCTTCCGGAGCGGCTACACCCCATCAGTGGGTGTCATTTGGGTAGCTGACGCCAAGCTGCGCCCGGACGCCGTCGAAAAGCCGCATGGTGTTCAGAGAATCCTCCAGCGGCATGACCGGGCTCTCCGTCAGGCCTTGCTGGACGCATCGCGTCACCTCACGAAGCTCATAGGTGTAGCCGAGGCCCGCAGGTTCGAAATGCTCAGTCCGCAGAGGTTCGCGTCCGATTCCGATGACAAGCTGCCGGGGGTTGTTGATCGATCCGAGCGCCTGAAGATAGCCCAGGCTACCAGCGACAGTGGCAGCCCTCGGACCGTAAGCCAGCAGTGAGGAGGTCAGCTGTGCCTGTGCTCCGTGGTGATAACCCAACGTCAGTGCGTTCTGGGCATCGACGCCATCGTCATTGAGGGTGCCCATGGCGCTGACTGACTGCGGGAATCCCAGGGTTCCCAAGGCCCAGAGCAACGGATAAACGGTCAGATCGAGCAGCGCCCCGCCGCCGTCCTTGACGGACCACAACCGTGCAGTGGGGGAGTACGGGGCCGGGAAACCAAGATCCGCGGTGACCCACTGCACGGTGCCGAGTTCGCCTGACGCTGCTACCTCAAAGGCCCGCTGCATGCTGGGGAGGAAGCGGCTCCAGACGGCTTCCATCAGGAACAGGTCCTTCTCACGGGCCACGTCGATCAGCTCGGCGGCCTCGCGGGCATTGATGGTGAAAGCCTTTTCGCACAATACGTGTTTGCCGGCATTGAGGGCAGCCAGCACCATCTGGTGGTGCTGGGCGTGAGGGGTGGCCACGTACACAACGTCGACGGAATCATCCGCGAGAAGGCGCTGGTAGCCGCGCTGCCCGCCGTCGTCACCGTACGCCGCTGTGAAGCCGAATTCGAAGGCGAAGGCGTCTGCCGCTTCCTGACGGCGTGAACTGACCGCATACAGCTCGGCGTCTTCGAGCAGGGCAAGATCCCGGGAGACCAGCTCGGCGATGCGCCCGGTGGCGATAACTCCCCACCGCAGCAGAGTGCCCGTTGCGGCGCGGGGATCCTGGTTGGACTGGCTGAAGAGCCACGGCTTGGCAATAGGTGACGTCATGACGCCATCCTCTCACTGGTCTGCGGGAGCGTTGGTGGATTTCGCGCAGGACGTGCGAAAGGTGAGGGAGGGGCGGGTCAGGAGGTGCGAAAGGTGAGGGAGGGTCGGGTCAGACAGAAGAGCCCCGGCTTCCCCTTGCGGGGGAGTCGGGGCTCTTCTATTGATGCGTCGGTGACGTTACTTGGTGATCGGTCCGAGTACCGGATCGTCTACGTAGGCCGTCTTGACGTTTTCCTTGGTCACGATGACTGGCTCCAGCAGGTAGGCGGGGACGGTCTTGACCTTGTTGTTGTAGGACTTGTCGTCGTTGATCTCAGGCTTCTTGCCGGCCTGGATGTCCTTGACCATGGTGATCGCGTGCTCCACGAGTTTGCGCGTGTCCTTGTTGATGGTGGAGTACTGCTCGCCGGCCATGATGGACTTGACGGACTCAACCTCGGAGTCCTGGCCGGTGATGACTGGCGTGGGCTTGCCGGCGGCCTTGACGGAGGTCAGGATGGCGCGGGCCAGGAGATCGTTCGGGGAGAGAACGCCATCCAGTGCGGCGCTGCCGTAGGAGCCGCTCAGCAGGGTGTCAGCGCGGCGCTGGGCGTTTTCAGACTTCCAAGCCTGGGTGACGGCCTGTTCGAAGGAGGTCTGGCCGGAGAGCACCTTGAGCGTGCCGTCGTCGATCTTCGGCTTCAGGACGCTCATGGCGCCGTCGAAGAAGACCTTCGCGTTGGCGTCGTCAGGGGAACCTGCGAAGAGCTCGATGTTGTACGGGCCCTGCGGCTTCTTCTTCTGCATGCCCTCAAGGAGTGCCTTGCCCTGGAGCTCACCAACCTTGAAGTTGTCGTAGGCCACGTAGTAGTCGACGTCGTTGGTGTTCAGCAGCAGACGGTCATAGGCGATGATCGTCACGCCGTTGTCCTTGGCCTGCTTCAGCTGGGTGCCGAGCTGGGCGCCGTCGATGGCGCCGACGATGAGGACCTTCGCGCCCTTGGTGATCATGGCACTGATCTGGTTCTGCTGCTCCGAAACGCCGGCGTTGGCGAACTGCACGTCCGGCTTGAAGCCGGCTTCCTTGAGCCCGTCATTGAACAGTTTCTCCGCCAGGACCCAGTTTTCGCTGGTCTTCTGCGGGAGCGCGACGCCGATCGAGGAGTCCTTGGGGAACGCCTCGCCGCCTGCTGTGCCACCGCCCGTCGTGCCGGTTTCAGAACGGCCGCAGGCTGTCAGCGCCAGTGCCGCAATGGCAGCGATTGCTGCCGCCTTTCCTGCTTTACCAATCATTCGCATTGCTTGGTTCACTTTCTATAGGGGTGGGAAATGCATCCGGGGAGCGGTCAGCGCTCAGGCTTCCCGGGCGATGGTTTCTTTGGTGGAAGTCACTTCGTCAGGCTGGAGCGGCGTGCCTCCGCTGGGGCGGTTGAAGTTCTGGGTCAGCATGCCGATGATGGACCTCTTGCCCTGGCTCTTGTTGTAGACATCGAACGCCACGGCGATCAGCAGGACCAGGCCCTTGATGATTTGGGTGAGGTCGGCGCCGACGCCGAGGAGCTGCAGGCCGTTGTTCAGCACGGCCATCACGAGGCCGCCGACGATGGAGCCGATCACGGTGCCCACGCCGCCGGTCACCGCGGCGCCGCCGATGAACACCGCCGCGATTGCGTCCAGTTCCCAGCCCACGCCGTCGAACGGGCCGGAGGCCGTGGAGCGGCCGACGAAGATCATGCCGGCGAGGCCGGCCAGGACGGACATGTTCATCATGACCAGGAAGTTGACCTTCTTGGACTGGACGCCGGAGAGCTCTGCTGCGTGCCGGTTGCCGCCCACTGCGTAGACGTGGCGGCCGACGACCGTCTTGGAGGAGATGAAGCCGTAGACCAGGACCAGGACGGCCAGGATGAGGCCGGGGATCGGGAAGGAAGTTCCCGGACGGCCCGTGGCGAACAGGTACGTCGCGTACAGGATGGCACCGCAGATCAGCACGAGTTTGGTAACGGCCACCCACGCCTCGGGGACCTCTGCGCCGAGCGCCTTGGCGGTGCGCCGGGCTCGGAGCTCGCTGAAGACCACAAACGCGACGCCCAGCAGGCCTAGCAGCAGGGTCAGGTTGTTGAAGCCGGTGTTCGGACCAACCTCCGGAAGATAGCCGGAGCCGATGTACTGGAAGTCGCCGGGGACGGGGATGGTGTTGGATTTGCCGACGAACTGGTTGAAACCGCGGAACAGGAGCATGCCGGCAAGCGTCACGATGAACGCGGGTATCCCCACGTAGGCCGTCCAGAACCCTTGCCAGGCGCCGATCAGGACTCCCAGGCCAAGGCCGAGCAGAATGCCCGCGTACCAGGGTATTCCCCAGTCCCGGATGGCCAGGGCAACGGTGACGCCGACGAAGGCCGCCACGGAGCCGACCGACAGGTCGATGTGGCCGGCGATGATGACCAGCACCATGCCGATGGCCAGGATGAGGATGTAGGAGTTGCCGTTGAAGAGGTTGATGACGTTGCCCGGAGTGAGCGTGCGGCCGTCCGTAGCGAATTGGAAGAAGATGATCAGTGCAACGAGGGCGAAGATCATGCCGAATTGACGGGTGTTGCCGCCAAAGAGCTTCTTGAGCGCGTTCATTGTGTCAGTCCTTGTTCTGGAAGGTTCTGGAGGATTCCAGAGGGTCAGGCGGCGGCTTTGCGGGCAGAGGTCATCAGTTTCATCAGGCTTTCCTGACTGGCCTCGTCTTTATTCAGGACACCTGTGATGGCGCCTTCGAAGATGGTGTAGATACGGTCGGAGAGGCCCAGCAGTTCAGGCAGTTCGGAGGAGATGACGATGACCCCCCTGCCCTGGTTGGCCAGTTGCTGGATGATGCCGTAGATCTCGTACTTGGCCCCGACGTCGATGCCGCGGGTGGGCTCGTCCAGGATCAGCAGGTCGGGGTCCGTGAACATCCACTTGGCCAGGACGACCTTCTGCTGATTGCCGCCGGAGAGCTTGGCCACGCCTTCCTCCACGGACGGCGTCTTGGTGCGCAGGGACTTGCGGTACTGCTCAGCCACCGTGAATTCCTTGTTGGAATCCACGACGAAATGCCTGCTGATCTTGTTCAGCGCCGCCGAGACAGTGGTGGTCTTGATGTCATCCAGGAGGTTCAGGCCCAGGGACTTCCGGTCCTCCGTGACGTAGCCGAGGCCGGCGTCGATTGCCTGTTTGACGTTCTTGAGGTGGAGTTCCTTGCCGTCCTTGTAGATGCTGCCGGTGATGTACCGGCCGTAGGAGCGGCCGAACACAGAGCGGGCCAATTCGGTGCGGCCAGCTCCCATTAGCCCGGCGAAGCCCACGATTTCGCCGCGGCGGACGAAGAAGCTGGAGCCCTTGCAGACCAGCCGGTCCTGGACCTGGGGGTGCCCGACGGTCCAGTTCTTGACCTCGAAAAGAACATCGCCGATTTTGGGTTCGTGGTGCGGGAAGCGCGACTCGAGCGTACGGCCCACCATGCCCTTAATGATCCGGTCCTCGTCAACGCCGTCGGCCTTCACGTCGAGCGTCTCGATGGATTTGCCGTCACGGATGATGGTGATGGAGTCCGCGATCTGCTCGATCTCGTTGAGCTTGTGGGAAATGATGATGGACGTGATGCCGCGGCCCTTCAGGCCGAGTATCAGGTCCAGGAGGTGCTGGGAGTCGGATTCGTTCAGCGCCGCGGTGGGCTCGTCCAGGATGAGGAGCTTCACCGACTTGTTCAGCGCCTTGGCGATCTCCACGAGCTGCTGCTTGCCGACACCGATTTCCTTGATGGGGGTGTCCGGGTCTTCGCGCAGCCCCACCCTGGCGAGCAGTTCGCGGGTCCGGGTACGGGCCTCGGCCCAGTCGATGACGCCGCGCTTGACCGGCTCGTTGCCCAGGAAGATGTTCTCCGTGATGGAGAGCTCCGGGATCAGGGCGAGCTCCTGGTGGATGATCACAATTCCTGCGTGCTCGCTGGCCCGGATGTCCTTGAATTGCTGGACCTGGGACTGGTAGACGACGTCGCCGGTGTACGTGCCATACGGGTACACACCCGAGAGGACCTTCATCAGCGTCGACTTGCCGGCGCCGTTCTCCCCGCAGATCGCGTGGATCTCCCCGGCCTTCACCCTCAGATTCACATCGGCCAATGCTTTAACGCCAGGGAATTCCTTGGTGATGGAGCGCATTTCGAGGATTACGGGTTCGCTTTGCGTGTTGATGGACGTCATTTGCCCTTACGCCTCCAATGCTGACTTCGTTGTCTGCCCTGCAAACCGCAGGGCCGTCTGATGAAAAAGTAAACTGGATCACAGCCATTGTCGTCAAGTCTTTAACGCAACGGGCGGGTAACGAAAACATTAGGAACGCCGGATTCCGGAGTGTTGGAAGACCAGGGCTGCAGCCCCCAGAGCCTCCGCGCGGTCGCCCAGGGAGGACATTGTCAGGGTGGTGGTTTCCCCGATGACGGGGACGGCGTGCCGCACCAGGCCCCTCCGGATGGGGTCGAGCAGGAGCGGGCCAAGGCCGGCCAGTGGGCCGCCGATCACGATGACTTCCGGGTTGATCAGGTTGGCGACGTTGCCCAGGGCGCGCCCCACCGCCAGGCCTGCGTCATCCACCACGCGAAGGGTCGCGGAGTCCCTTGCCTGCGCCTTCCGGACAATGTCCTCCGGCGTCAGTGGCATGTCCTCGCCCCGGCTCAGCAGCTCGATCATGGTGGTGGTGGATGCGATTGTCTCGAGGCAGCCCCTGTTGCCGCACCTGCAGATCAGTCCGTGTTCGTGGATGGTGGCGTGGCCGATTTCGCCAGTGATGCCCACGCTGCCGTAGTAGGGGGCGCCGTTGAGAATGAGGCCGGCGCCGATGCCGGAACCGATCTTCATGAACATGAGGTTGCTGACCCCGCTGTGCGGACCCCAGGTAACCTCTGACAGTGCGCCGAGATTCGCGTCATTGTCAATAAAAACAGGGAACTGCAGTGTGCTTTCGAGATGCTGCAGGATGTTGATGCCAACCCACTCGGGCAAGATGGCGCCCTGCGCCACTGTGCCGGTTCGCCGGTCGATGGGACCTGGGATTCCGACGCCGGCGCCCACTATCGCGCTGCGCTCCACACCGCTGTCCTCCAGCAGCTTGGCAAGCAGTGCGACGGCTTCCTGGATGCCCTGCTCCGCGTGGTGCCCCAGCGGGAGCAGGACTGATTCCTCCGCAATGATGTGGTAGCTCAGCGACGCCAGCACCACGCGCAGATGCCGACGGCCAAAGTCGATGCCCACGGCCACGGCGCCGTTGCTGTTCAGCCGGACGTTGAGGGCCCGCCGTCCGGAACTGGTAATCGGCTCGGTCGATGCCAGCCCCGAATCCTGCATGATCTTGACGATGTTGGACACCGTGGCGGTGGACAGACCCGTTTGCCGGGCGAGCTCCGCCTGGGTGGATGGGCCGTTGAGCAGGCATTCGATGATCCGCTGCTGGTTCAGGTGCCGGAGAGCGGACTGCGACCCCGGGTTTTTGGTTCGGCTCCTCGTCGAGCGCGATGTTGAGGGCATGCTTAGAAGCGTGCACCATCGGCGCCTTGTAGTCAATAAGTTAACGCAAGGACGGGCTTTCCAATAAATCTTTTGCAGTGGACAATACGTCCTGCGAATGGGCTGTACCGGTGCAAATGGCACCGTATAGAGGCCGGAACCGGGGCTACGCTGAGGAGGAAGACGCTCCGATTCTGACGGACGTTCACAAAGATTCTTGAGGTGATCATGGTGTTGCTGGCGCTGATGCAGGCAAACTCCACTGTTTTGGATGTTGACCGCAACTGCCATGCGGTTGATGAGGCGGCACGCGATGCCGCGGCAGGGGGCGCGGGCGTGTTGCTGACTCCCGAGCTGTTTCCCGTGGGCTATGCGCCGCTGCGGGTCCGCACCGAACTCGACCCTGCCCGTCTTCCTGCGGTCCACCGGAGGATGGCTGAAATCGCACGCCGGCACAACATTGCCGTCGTCTACAGCCTGCCCGCCGTTACGGCCAATGGGCAATGGCAGATATCGGCCGTTCTCGTCAGTAGCCGGGGGGAGGAACTGCTCAGCTACTCCAAGGTCCACCTCTTCGGGCCGGAGGAGCGCAAGGCGTTCAGCCCCGCCGAAGCAGCCCCCGCGGTCGTGAATCTGGATGGAATCAGGACGTCACTGGCTATCTGCTATGACGTGGAATTCCCCGAGACGGCACGGGCCGCCGCCGCCCGCGGCGCCGAGCTGCTCCTGGTTCCCACGGCTCTCGCGCACGGGTTCGAGGAGGTGCCCCAGATCCTGCTGCGTGCACGGGCGCTGGAAAGCCAACTGACTGTCGCCTACGCCAACCACTCTGGTTCGGAGGACGGCTGCGAGTTCCTTGGCGGCAGCGTCATTGCCGCTCCGGACGGTTCGCTGCTGGCCGCCGCGGGGACGGGTGCGGAACTGCTGTTCGCCGAAGTGAGCGCGGAGGCGGCCAGGGACGCGAGGGACGCCGTGCCGTACCTTGCCGAGCGCCGTCCCGCTGTCTACCGTGCCTGGGAAGACAGCCTGCGCCGGGATTAGCCGCTCCAGGAGGACAGGCATCAGCCCGCAGCGCCGCCGGCCGATAGCAGCTCGTCCACGTACTGCAGGGCGATCCACAGCTCCGCCCGCACTTGCGCCTGGTTGAGATCGGTGTCCAGCAGCTCCGCCACGGCATTGATCTGACGCCGGACGCTGTTGCGGTGCAGCCCCAGTACCTTGGCAGTGGCGTCCCAGCTCCCGTTTTCGCCCAGCCACGAGCGCAGGACAGCCAGCTGCGCGTCCCGGCGCTCCGGTTCCTGGTTCAGCAGCGGCTCCAGCAGCCGGCCCGCCAGCATGGTGCCGGCCTCGCGGCCGAGGAGACCGGCCACGGTCCATGACACTTCGTCCACCCTCGCACTCTTGCCGGTGTTCCGGACCCGCGACCGCAGGGACGTCACCCGCTGGTATGCTCCGGCCAGGCCCGCCAGTTCAGTGGCCTCCCCGATGACGAGGCGCCAGCCGAGCTTCTCGACTTCGCTGACGAGTGCATCATCAACCTTCAGCCGGGTGACTGCAGCGAAGCCGTAGTCCGTGATCTCCACGAGTTTGGTGTCGAACAGCCGCCGCCACTGCAGCAACTCCCTGACGGGGCTGTCGCCCGCGGGCCACGTGCCCTGCTCCGCCTTAATTCCCTGCACCACCCGCAGCGGTGCTGAACGGGTGGAGGAGGTGCTTTGGGCCAGCAGGTCCCTGAGCCCATTGACGTGCCGGGTTCCGCCGCTGACCAGGCTGTCCGGATGCAGCAGCAGTGCCGTGGCCAGCTGGCTCGGCGCGAGGGATCCGCTGGTCCGCTGCCGGACCAGCAGTTCCAGCAGCCCGACGGCGGACGAGACCACGCTGTTCTGCGATGGGGTCAGCGGCTGGTCCGTTCCGAGAATCAGGGCGCCGAGGTTGGCGTCGCGCGTGCTGCGCAGCGGATGACCGAACACCAGGGTAGAGCCGGGAACGTCGAAGGAATCCATTTCCACGCGGGGACCGCTGCCGCCGAGCAGCCGCTCGAGGATCTGCTGCAGGGCGGAAAGCTCGACGCCGGTGCCCGCCCGGGCGCGGACCCTGCCGTCCGCGCCGACCAGCACTGCCCACACCGGGACGCGCTGGACCAGGGCGGCCAGAAGCTCATGCTCGGGGCGCGCGGAAAGGACTGCGCGCATCAGCTGCCGGTTGGTGTCCGCCAGCTGCCGGAAGACTTTGGCGTTATCCGATTCGAGCAGCTGCGAAAACTCCAGCCCGATGGCAGCGAACGGCACAGTGCCTGGCACCTCTACCAGTGTCAGGTTATGCCGGACGCAGGCCTTGACCAGTGCTTCCGGCACCGCATCGAAGTAGGGTTCCAGCCCGAAGCCCAGGGCTCCCACGCCGGCTCCCACCAGGCGCCGCACATAGGCGTCAACCCGGGCCTCATTGCCTGCCTCACCCACGAACGGGAGCCCCGCCGTGAGGAGGAACTCGCCGTCGAGCAGGTACGGCGTGGGGTCCTCCAGCTCGCTGGGCTCCACCCAGCGCAGCAGGCCGGAACCGTTGCCGCCGTCGTGAAGGACGGTCAACTCCGGCGGGAGCTTGTGCAGGAACTCCTCCAAGGTGACGACGCTCAGGGGCTCCGCGCCTGTCCCCGTTCCCGTTGCAGTTCTGGTTATCCCTCCGGCGGCAGCCTCAGGCGACATGCGGCGCACCGTCCTCGGGATCCTGGTAGTCGGGGCACTCGTAGGACGTTGGCAGGTCATAGGTCCTGGGCAGGCGGGGCGCGATCCGGTTGATGATTTCGTCGCCGTGGCTGCCGATGGCCGAGCCCCATTCGTCCGCGCTCGCCGCCCCGGTGTCCGGATCACCGAACAGCACGGCGGTGTCGCCGACGGAAACTCCGCGGGCTTCCGGGCCGAGGTCCACCATGAACTGGTCCATGCACACCTTGCCGATCACGGGCACCCGCCTGCCGCCCAGCTGGACAATGCTGCGTCCCGAAATGCCTTTTGGGATACCGTCCGCATAGCCGAGGGGGATCAGCCCCAGATACCTTGCCTCGTGGGTGATGGCCTGGTGTTCGTAGCTCACGCCGGTGCCAGCCGGAACCTTCTTCACCAGCACCAGGGGAGCCGTGACGGTCAGGGCCGGACGCAGCCCGAACTCTGCGGGGTCAAGATGGTCGGCGGGCGCCAGGCCATAGATGGCCAGCCCGGCCCGCACCATGTCGAAGGCAAACTCAGGGCGGTCCAGAATGTTGGCAGAGCTGGACACATGCCTCAGCTCCGGTTCCAGGCCGCCTTCCCTGGCCTGCCGCACCGCTTCCCCGAAGGCCTCGACTGCTGCGGCGTTCCCGGGATGGGCCGGCACGTCGGCCCAGGCCAGGTGGGTCCAGATGCCCCGGACAGTGAGCGTCCCCTCGAGCTCGGCCGTGCGTGCGGCCGCCACGAGGCCAGGCCAGTCTTCCGCGCGGGCGCCGCCGCGGCTCAGCCCGCTGTCCAGCTCAAGGTGGACCGCGGCCGGCCGTCCGAGCGTGCGGGCAATGCCGGCCACAACGTCCAGTTGGGCGCGGCTGCCCAAGGACATGTCGACGTCGTTTTCCAGGGCTTCGCGAATGATCTCGCTGGACGCTGTGGCGAGGTACAGCCAGGACAGAACCGGCGCCGTGATGCCCGCGCGGCGCAGCGCAAGAGCCTCGGTGAGCTGTGCCGTCCCGAGCCAGTCGGCACCGGCAGCGAGGGCGGCCTGTGCCACCTCGACAAGCCCGTGGCCGTACGCATTGCCTTTCACGACCGCCATGAAATGCGGTGCCGGAGTGAGTGCCCGGAGGGCGCGGACATTGTCGGAAATCGCGGCCAGATCAACGCTGACCCGGCCGGAAAGCACCGCCGAAGGCGTGCTGGTCTCGTGTGCATTACGTCTCATGCCAGAACACTATAGGTCATTTTGCACAATCGTGAGAGGTGGCTCACAGACCTAAGCTGGGGCGAGGGGAAATGACAACTACTCACGAATGGACGTCAATGATGACTGTGCCCACCTACACAGAGCCGCGGCCAGCACCGCCGACTGGCCGGCCCGGCTTGGCCGCGCAGCTGCTGCGCCGCAAACCGATCGGACAGATGGTCAATGAAGCCGAAACCGGCCACGGCGGAACCCGCCTGATCCGCAGTTTCGGTGTTTTCCAGCTGACCATGATCAGCGTCGGCGCGACCCTGGGAACCGGCATCCTGGTGATCCTGGGGGAATCGGTTCCGGTGGCCGGGCCGGCCATCTGGATCTCCTTCGCCATCGCCGGACTCGCCGCACTGCTGTCCGCAGTGTCCTACGCCGAAATGGCCGGGCTGGTTCCCGTGGCCGGCTCCAGCTATTCCTACAGCTACGCCACTTTGGGCGAGGGCGTGGCCTGGATCTGTGGCTGGTGCCTGGTGCTCGAATACGCCGTCTCGGTCGCGGCCGTGGCAGTTGGGGCCGGCCAGTACGTGAACGAGTCCCTGGCGGTCTTTGGCCAGATCCTGCCCGATGCAATTTCCCAGCCGCCCGGAGATGGCGGCGTCGTGAACATCCCGGCGATGATCATCGTGCTGTTCGCCATGATCCTGCTGGTACGCGGCGCCAAGGAAAGCGCCTGGATTAACACCGCCATCGTGGTGGTCAAGGTGGGGATCCTGGTCTTCTTCTGCGCAGTGGCCTTCACCGCCTTCAGCGCCGGCAACTTCGAGCCGCTCCTGCCCATGGGCGCAGCCGGTGTCTCAGCCGCCGCTTCCAGCGTCTTCTTCTCCTACATCGGCTTCGATGCGGCATCTACAGCCGGTGAGGAAGCGCGCAACCCCAAACGGGACCTGCCGCGGGCCATCATGCTCTCCATGCTGATCGTCACCACCATCTACGTCCTGGTTGCCGTGGCCGCCGTCGGCGCCCGTCCCTGGGGCTGGTTCGACGGCAACGAGGCCGCACTGGTCAAGATCCTTGAGGAAACCACCGGGCAGCCGTGGATCGCCCTGGTCTTCGCCGTCGGCGCAGTCCTTGCCATCGCCAGCATCGTGCTGACTGTCCTATACGGACAGACCCGCATTCTTCTCTCCATGGCCCGCGACGGGCTCATTCCCAGGATCTTCGGCCGGGTCTCCGCGAAGACCGGCACTCCGGTTGCCGGCACCCTGATCGTGGGCATCCTCGTGGCAGTCACCGCCGGCCTGGTTCCGCTCGGCGCCCTGGCTGACGCCACGAGCATCGGCACCCTTTTCGCCTTCGCGCTGGTGAACGTTGCCGTCATCTACCTCCGCCGCGTGCGGCCCGAACTCAAGCGGACCTTCACGGTCCCGCTGTTTCCGCTCACCCCCATCCTCGGAGCGCTCATGTGTGCGTACCTGATGGCGAACCTCGGGGCGGACACCTGGATGACCTTCGGCATCTGGATGTTGGTGGGCCTCGCGGCATACTTCGGCTATGGCCGCCGGAATTCAAGGGTGGCTTCCCTGACTCACGAGGAATACCGTGAATTGTCCAGCCGCGAAGAATTGTCCAGCCGCGAACTTTCGAGCACCCCGTCAAACCCTGAAACCATGAAGGCAGAGCTTCCATGACAACCGCTACCGAGTTGCCGGCGTCCGATCCGTCCAGCACGGCCACCTTCGCCCCGTCGGGCGCCGCGACGGCCGTCGCCGACAGGCCGGCCCAGGCACCCATCACCATGCTGAATCCGGACTTCCCGTTCAGCTACGACCATTACCTTGCCCACCCGGACGGGCTGGGGGCGGTACCGCCAGAGCTCTACGGCACTGAAGTTGCTGTGGTCGGCGCCGGCCTCTCCGGACTGGTCACCGCCTACGAACTCATGAAGCTGGGGCTGCGCCCGGTGGTCTACGAGGCCGACCAGATCGGTGGCCGCCTGCGCACTGCCGGCTTCCCCTCCGCCCCCGGCGTTGTGGCGGACCTCGGCGGCATGCGCTTCCCCGTCTCCGGCAAGGCGTTCTATCACTACGTGGACCTGCTGGGCCTCGAAACCCAGGACTTCCCCAACCCACTGGCACCCGTCACGTCCAGCACCGTGATCGAACTTGCCGGGCAGAAGCACTACGCAAGCACCGCGGCCGACCTGCCGCCGTTCTTCCGGGAGGTGGCCGAGGCATGGAAGGCTGCTGTCAACGACGGCGCCAAATTCAGCGAGATGCAGGAGGCCATCCGGGCACGCGACACGGCCCGGATCAAGGAACTCTGGAACGAGCTCCTGCCGCTGCTGGATGAGCAGACCTTCTACGGCTTCATTGCCGCGAGTGAGTCGTTCCGGGAGGCTGGCTTCGCCCACCGCGAGGCTTTCGGCCAGGTGGGCTTCGGCACAGGCGGCTGGGACACGGACTTCCCCAACTCCATCCTGGAAATCCTGCGCGTCGTCTATACCGACGCCGACGACCAGCACCGTCTCATTGCCGGGGGAGCGCAACGCCTCCCCGAGGCACTGTGGCACCACACGCCGTCGGGCATGGCCCACTGGCCGGAAGGGACGTCCCTGGCGTCACTCCACTCCGGCTCCCCGCGGGGAGCCGTGGACCGGATCGGCCGCGACGCGAACGGCGACCTCCGCATCCGCGAACGGTGGGGGCGCGAATCGGCCTACCCCGCCGTAGTGACCACGTGCCAGTCGTGGCTGCTGTCCACCCGCATCCACACCGAAGAGGCGCTGTTCCCCGCTGAACTGTGGACGGCGATCGAGCGCTCGCACTACATGCAGTCCTCCAAGACGTTCGTGATGGTGGACCGGCCGTTCTGGAAGGACATCGATCCCGCCACCGGCCGCGAGGCCATGTCCATGACGCTGACGGACCGCCTGAACCGCGCCACCTATCTGCTGGACAACGGCCCGGACAAGCCCGCCGTGATCCTGCTGTCCTACACCTGGAACGACGACGCGCTGAAATGGCTCGCCCTCGACGCGGACCAGCGGGTTGAGCTGATGCTGCACTCGCTGGAACAGATCTACCCGACCGTCGACATTGCCAGCCACATCGTGGGACAGCCCATCACCGTTTCGTGGGAAGCGGACCCCAACTTCATGGGCGCGTTCAAGGCGAACCTGCCTGGGCACTACCGCTACCAGCAGCGGCTTTTCACCCACTTTAAGCAGGACAAGCTGCCGGCGGCGCAGCGTGGAATCTTCCTGGCCGGCGACGACATCTCGTTCACCGCGGGCTGGGCCGAGGGTGCCGTGACGACCGGGCTCAATGCGGTCTGGGGCGTGGTGAACCACCTCGGCGGTTCATCGTCCGCCGCGAATCCGGGCCCGGGTGACGTCCTTGACGCACTCGGGCCGATCAGCCTCGATTAGCAGTCAGCGGTCGCCCGCGTGAACCTCGCGGTGCGCCTGCGCGAGGTCGCGGTAGTGCGCCGCGTTGCGCTTCACGCCGTCGAACTCGTCATCCGTGAGTTCCCGGCGGACCTTGGCCGGGACCCCGGCCACGAGGGAGCGCGGCGGGATCACGGTGCCTTCCAGCACGACGGCGCCGGCCGCCACGAGCGAGCCGGCGCCGATCACCGCGCCGTTGAGGATGGTGGCGCTCATGCCGATGAGGCAATCATCCTCCACGGTGCAGCCGTGCACCACTGCGCTGTGCCCGACGCTGACCCGTGCCCCAACACTGCAGGGGAAGCCCGGATCGGCGTGCAGGACTACGTTGTCCTGCAGATTGCTGCCGGAGCCGACGCTAATCGCGGCCGTGTCCGCCCGCACGGAGACGCCGTAAAAGGCGCTGGCGTCCTCGGCGAGCGTCGCCTTGCCGATGACGGACGCCGTCGGCGCGATGAAAGCTGAAGGGTGGATGTCCGGAGTATCGCCGGCGAAGGAATAGATGGGTGCCATGCCCCCAGCCTAAGACACCGTGCCGATGAGACACGGTGCGTATTACATCGACTGCGGGTCAGGGGAGGACGACGGCGATCGGCGCGCCTGGCGTCGCCACCCGCTCGAGTTCACGCACGACGTCGTCCGCCTCGGCCGCCGTGAGCCCCGCCAGGGCCTGGACTGCCCACACCGCGGGGAACGTATGGTCGGCGAACGGCAGGCGGGCGGGGTCCGCCACCGAGACGCTCAGCCGGCGGGCCACGGCGTAGCGCACGTTCCCGTCGTACGGATCCACGCCGGTGTAGTGGATGCCCGCCTTGACGAACATGATGCCGTCCTCGCCAGGGCCGCAGCACACCTCCAGCACGGAATGGCGCCCCTGCGCCTTGAGGAGGGCAATGAAGGGTTCCAGCGAGGTTTCCGTCAGCAGAGTCATCGTGTTAACCAGTCTCAGTTAAAACCCGCGTCGTTGGAACAGCTCAGGCAAGGACCGTCCAGCAAAGACCCGCTCAGCAAGAAACCGGGTCAGCGAAAAAACCGGTTCAGTTAAACACCCGCTCAGTTAAAGACGACCGTCCGGTTGCCGTCGAGGAGCACCCGGTGCTCGGCGTGCCACTGCACAGCCTGGGCAAGGGTGCGGCCTTCCACGTCCCGGCCCATCTGCACAAACTGCTCCGGCGTGCGGGCATGGTCCACGCGGATCACTTCCTGCTCGATGATGGGGCCCTCGTCCAGCGCTGCCGTGACGTAATGTGCCGTGGCGCCGATCAGCTTCACGCCGCGGGCATGGGCCTGGTGGTAGGGCTTGGCGCCCTTGAAGGATGGCAGGAACGAGTGGTGGATGTTGATGGCCTTGCCCGTCAGCTCGGTGCACAGCTCGTCGGAAATGATCTGCATGTAGCGGGCCAGGACGGTCAGTTCCACATTGTTCTCGGCAATGATGGCGCGCAGCTGGTCCTCGGCCTGCGCCTTGGTATCCGGCGTGACCGGAATGTGGTGGAACGGGATGCCGTAGAACTCGGCCAGTCCGGCCAGATCGCTGTGGTTGGAGACGATGGCCGGGACCTCGATCGGCAGCGTGCCCGACCTCTGCAGGAACAGGAGGTCATTCAGGCAGTGGGCCGATTTGCTGGCCATCAGCAGCGTGCGGACCTTCTGGCCGACCGGGTGGAGGCTCCACTGCATCCCGAAGGCCTCGGCCACGGGCTCCAGTGCCGCGGCGACCTCGGCCCCGGAGGCTGCCGTGGTCGCTTCAACCCGCATGAAGAAGGTGCCGGTAGCCTGGCTGCCGTACTGCTGGGAATCCGTAATATTGCAGCCCGCCACGAGCAGGGCGCCGGCCACTGCGTGGACGATCCCCGGGCGGTCGGGGCAGGAGAGGGTTACTACATATGCTTTGGCGGGCTGGTCTTCAATCACGAAGAACAGCCTACCCGCGCTGTGGCCCGCCTTTTGGTACTCTGGTGGGGTCGCAACTGGCGTTGGGTGGCTAACCACCAGGGAGCGGCATTCACGAAGACCACGGATCGTACGCCTGGGCCGAGGGTCATGTTTCGCCGGTAGAACGCAGTGCTTCCTGAAAGTGTGCGGTCATCCGGCGGGTTGTGCCGCCCCGCGAAGGGACGGCGCGCCTTTCGGACCAGCGTCCGGGCCGGTCCCGGATTGTGGTCATCAAGGGGCGGAGCAACGCGCCAGCCGGTAGCCTGACCTTAGCAGTGCCCATCCCTAGCCAGGAGCTTTTCGTGACTACTTCACCGACTTCCGTCAGCACTTCCTCCTCCGTCAGCAACCAGCCGCTGGTCGAACTCGATCCCGAGATCGCCGCAGTCCTGGACCAGGAGCTCGGCCGCCAGCGCGGCACCCTGGAGATGATCGCCTCCGAAAACTTCGCGCCGCGCGCCGTGATGGAAGCCCAGGGCTCCGTCCTGACCAACAAGTACGCCGAGGGCTACCCGGGGCGCCGCTACTACGGCGGCTGCGAGTACGTCGACATTGCCGAGCAGCTGGCGATCGACCGCGTAAAGGCCCTGTTCGGCGCCGAATACGCCAACGTCCAGCCGCACTCCGGCGCCCAGGCCAACGCCGCGGCACTCTCCGCCATGATCACCCCGGGCGACAAGATCCTTGGCCTCTCTCTGGCGCACGGCGGCCACCTGACCCACGGCATGAAGCTTAACTTCTCCGGCAAGCTCTACAACGTGGCGGCCTACCAGGTGGAGCAGGACACCTTCCGCATCGACATGGACAAGCTGCGCGAGCAGGCCATCGCTGAAAAGCCGCAGGTCATCATCGCCGGCTGGTCCGCCTACCCGCGCCACCTCGACTTTGCCGCCTTCCGCTCGATCGCGGATGAAGTGGGCGCCCTCCTCTGGACGGACATGGCACACTTCGCCGGCCTCGTGGCAGCGGGACTGCACCCGAGCCCGGTGCCGCACTCCGACGTCGTCACCTCCACCGTGCACAAGACCCTGGCCGGTCCCCGCTCGGGTGTGATCCTGGCCAAGCAGGAGTGGGCCAAGAAGCTCAACTCCAACGTCTTCCCGGGCCAGCAGGGCGGGCCGCTCATGCATGTCATCGCAGCGAAGGCCGTGGCCTTCAAGATCGCCGGCACCGCGGAGTTCAAGGAGCGCCAGGAGCGCGTCCTCGAGGGCGCCAGGATCATCGCGGACCGCCTCAACCAGTCCGACGTCGCCGAGGCCGGCGTCTCGGTCCTGACCGGCGGCACCGATGTGCACCTGGTCCTGGTGGACCTCCGCAACTCGCAGCTGGACGGCCAGCAGGCCGAGGACCTCCTGCACTCCGTGGGCATCACCGTCAACCGCAACGCCGTGCCGTTCGACCCCCGCCCGCCGATGGTTACCTCCGGCCTGCGCATCGGCACCCCGGCGCTGGCGACCCGCGGTTTCGGCGCCCGGGAATTCACCGAAGTTGCCGAGATCATCGCCACCGCGCTAAAAGCCGGCTCGGGCACCGATGTAGAGGCGCTGCAGGCGCGCGTGGACAAGCTCGCTGCCGACTTCCCGCTTTACCCGCAGCACGAGCAGTGGTAACCAATGACCGCTGACACCACGAAGACCGCACAGGTCCTCGACGGCAGGGCCACCGCCGCTGCCATCAAGGCCGAGCTGACCGAACGCGTGGCCGCACTCAAGGCCAAGGGCGTCACACCGGGACTGGGCACCATCCTCGTCGGCTCCGATCCAGGCAGTGTCTGGTACGTGGGCGGCAAGCACAAGGACTGCGCCGAGGTGGGCATCAACTCCATCCGCCGCGACCTGCCCGAGGAAACCACCCAGGACGAGCTCCTGGCCGTGGTCCGCGAGCTGAACGAGAACCCGGACTGCACCGGCTACATCGTCCAGCTGCCGCTGCCCAAGCACATAGACCAGGACGTCATCCTGGAGGCCATGGATCCCGACAAGGACGCTGACGGCCTGCACCCGATGAACCTGGGCCGGCTGGTGGCCAACATCAGCGGACCCATGAAGTCGCCGCTGCCCTGCACCCCGAAGGGCTGCGTGGAGCTGCTGACCCGCCACGGCATCGACCTCAAGGGCAAGCGCGTCCTCGTGGTGGGCCGCGGAGTCACGATCGGCCGTCCCGTGGGCCTCCTGCTCACCCGCAAGGATGTCAACGCCACTGTGGTCCTGGCCCACACCGGTACCGTTGACCTGCCCGCTGAACTCCGGCAGGCCGACGTCGTGATCGCCGCTGCGGGGCAGCCGCACATGATCAGGGCGGAGAACCTGAAGCCGGGCGCCATTGTGCTCGACGTCGGCGTCAGCCGCGTGGACGACGGCACCGGTAAGGCGGTGGTCACCGGAGACGTGCATCCCGACGCCGCCGACGTCGCCGCCTGGCTGTCCCCGAACCCCGGCGGCGTGGGTCCGATGACCCGTGCCATGCTGCTGGCCAACGTGGTGGAGAGCGCCGAACGGCAGGCGGGCGTCGCCTAGTCACACCCGCCCCTGAGGCTCAATCCGTGAAGCGTCGGGCGCCTACTCCTCTGGGAGTAGGCGCCCTACGCCGTTAAGCCGACGACCGGGCGGGGCCTTCGCGGCTAGGCTCGGAGTATGCAGCGCCGTTTCCGGGGACCGCCCACCGCAGCAATTGTGATTGCCGTGGCCGTCTTCGAGGTGGTGGGCACGGTCTTCGCTTCCGCCCGGCAGCCGGACCACCGGCCACTGGATGTGCTCGCGTTTGTCCTGCTGCTGGCCGGGCCCGCTTCATTGTCGCTGCGCCGGCGCGCTCCGCTGGTGATGCTTCCGGCCGCGGCCGCCTCCGTCACGGCGTATCTGGCGCTCGGGTACCCATGGGGTCCCGTGTTTCTGTCCCTGGCCCTGGCGATAGTGTTCGCCGCAGCGGCAGGCAGGCGCTGGCAGACGTGGGCCGTCGCCGCAGCGTGCGCCGCCCTGTTGGTGGCCGGGGCGGCGGGCAGCGGCGATGAGTTCGCTCTGGTCCGGGCGTTCGCGGGCACATCGTGGCTCGCCATCCTTGTGCTGCTGGGGGAGGGGGTTCGGCTGCGCAGCGAACGGGTGGCGGAACGGCGCCGCCAGCAGGAGGCCCGCGAACAGGCAGCCCGCGACGAGTACCGGCTGGCACTCGCCCGGGACATCCACGACGTTGTTGCGCATTCCCTATCCCTGATCAACGTCCGTGCCTCGGTGGCTCTGCACCTGGGCGAGAAGGATCCGGGCCAGTTCCGCCCGGCGCTCGAAGCGATCAAGGCGGCGAGCAGGGATTCGCTGGCCGAGGTCCGCCAGCTCCTGGGCGTGCTCCGCGACGATGCCCCGCTGAGCCCCGCTCCGCCGCCGCGGCTGGACCGGATTCCGGCACTCGTCGATGACGCCCGCCGTGCCGGGCTCGAGGTGACCCTGACCCAGCCGGACTCAGCCGTTGTCCACCAGCTTCCGGATGCGGTCCAGGAAGCGTCGTACCGCATCGTCCAAGAGGCATTGACCAACGTGGTCCGGCATTCCGGAGCCCAAAAGGCGGTCGTCGTCCTGGCCCTGGCGGCAGGTGGCACGCCGGGTGAGCCGCAGACGTTAACTGTGACCGTTGACGACGACGGCTCCGGGGCCGCCGGAGCGCCGGAAGGTAACGGAGTGAAAGGGATGCGGGAAAGGGCGGCCGCCGTTGGCGGTACGCTGCACCTGACGCCCCTGAACCTGTCGCCGCAACAGCACGGCTGGCGGGTCCGGGCGGTGATGCCGGTGGCGGGACCGATGCCGGGTCCGGGACAGGAGGCACGGTGATTCGCATCCTGCTGGCCGACGACCAGACCCTCATCCGTGCCGGCTTCCGCGCCCTCTTGAGCGCCGAACCGGACATGGAGGTAGTGGCCGAGTGCGGAACAGGCCCCGACGCCGTTCGCCTGGCGGCCCGGGAGCATCCCGACGTGGTGCTCATGGACATCCGCATGCCCGACATGGACGGACTGGAGGCCACCCGGAAAATCATGGCGGACCAGGGCCTCGCGGGCACGCGCATCATCATCCTCACCACCTTCGAACTGGACGAATACATCGCGGAGGCAGTGCGTGCCGGCGCCGCAGGGTTCCTCGTCAAGGACACCGAACCGGAGGAGCTGCTCCGGGCGGTGCGCGTGGTCCATGACGGCGATGCCCTGCTGTCGCCGTCAGTCACGCGCCGCATCATGGCCCAGCTGGCGCTGCAGTCCCGGGCAACGGCGGCGCCGGTGTCGCTGGAGCACATCACCGAACGTGAGCGCGAAGTCCTGCGGCTGGTGGGCGAGGGCCTGAACAACGCGGAGATCGCGGAACGGCTGGTGATCACCCCGCTCACGGCCAAGACCCATGTCTCCCGCATCATGACCAAGCTCCTAGTGCGGGACCGGGCGCAGCTGGTGGTGCTTGCCTACGAATCGGGGCTCGTGCGGCCGGGCTGGGCCGGCTGAGGCAGCACGGGCGGGCTTCCCGCCGGAGTACGCGGGGAGCCGAAGGTGACTCCCGCCGTCGGACGACCTGCCGACGTCGGAGGGCGAGACTCGAAGCAGAGCCGAAATACGGCCCTCATCGAGAGTTTGGGAGCATGACATGCCTACTGCCCTAGCCACCACTTTCGCGGTCCAGTCCGCGCAGCTGCTGGCCGACCCCGCCGCCCATGGCCCCTGGGGCACCGGCCCGTGGGGCGCAGGATTCTCGCCATGGTTTCTGCTGTTCCCGCTGTTCTGGATCCTGGTGATCGGACTGTTCATTTTCTTCGCCCGGCGCATGTGGCGCCGGAACCACGAGTGGGCCACCGCCCGCGGCGGCGAGAGCGTTCTGCGCGAGCGGTATGCCCGCGGCGAAATTGACGAAACCGAGTACCGCCAGCGGCTGGAGGTCCTCCGGGGAGACCGAAAGTAACGCCGAACGCCAACGCGGGGTCACTACGCGCCCAATTCACCCTAGCTGTTGGACGCAAAGTGACCCCGCGTTGCCTTTCTTTTTTGAGATTTAGCTATTCCTTTGGCTAACCTGGCGTACTAGCGTAATGGGGTGCCCGAACTCCATTCCGCCGAAGGAACGTCCAAGAAGCCTGCACCCGCCAAAGACGCACGGCCCACGAAAGATGCCGGGCCGTCTACAAATGCCGTGCCCGCCCCGCCGCAGTATGTGATTACAGCCAAAAACCTGACCAAAACCTATGGCGACGTCACCGCCGTCGACGGCATTTCCTTCAGCGTCCCTGTGGGCGAAGCTTTCGGGCTGCTCGGGCCCAACGGCGCCGGTAAATCCACCACCATGAAGATGATCGGCGGGGTGGCCCAGCGTACCTCGGGGAGCCTGACCATCATGGGCCTGGACCCGGAAGAGCACGGCCCGGAGGTCCGCGCGCATCTGGGCGTGGTGCCGCAGCAGGACAACCTCGACGAGGAACTCAGGGTCCGCGACAACCTGCTGGTCTACGGCCGCTACTTCGGGCTGCCCATGAGCTACCTGAAGCCCAAGGCCGATGAACTCCTGGAATTCGCACAGCTGACGGACAAGGCCAAGTCCAAGGTGGATGCGCTGTCCGGCGGAATGAAGCGGCGCCTGACCATCGCCCGCTCGCTCATTAACGAGCCCCGGATCCTGCTCCTTGACGAGCCCACCACGGGGCTTGACCCGCAGGCGCGGCACATTCTCTGGGACCGGCTGTTCCGGCTTAAGGAACAGGGGGTCACACTGATCCTCACCACGCACTACATGGACGAAGCGGAGCAGCTCTGCGACCGCCTTATCGTCGTGGACAAGGGCCGGATCATGGCCGAAGGGTCGCCGGCCAGCCTGATCCGGAACTACTCCACCCGCGAGGTCTTGGAGCTGCGCTTCGGCTCCGAGCGGAACACCAGCGTCGGCGCGGAACTTGAAGGGATCGGCGAGCGGCTGGAGACACTCCCGGACCGTGTCCTCATCTACACGCAGGACGGGGAGGCGGCCCTCGAGGAAGTCTCCGCCCGCGGCCTGCGCCCGCTTACCTCGCTGGTGCGCCGGTCCTCGCTGGAGGACGTATTCCTCCGGCTCACGGGCAGGAGCCTCATTGACTGAGCCGCCCCTCGCAAAGACCAGCAAAACGCGGACGACGTCGGAGCCACCTCTGCGTGCCCACCCACCGGAGGTTTCTGCCGCCAAGGCGCGGCGCTGGGGCGCGTTTTATTTCGCCGAGCAGGTCCTGCGGGTCATGAAGGGCTACGGCTGGTCCATTTTCCTGTACAGCGTAGGGCAGCCGGCCGCCTATTTATTCGCCATGGGCGTCGGCCTGGCCACCTTGGTGGATACGAACAGCGCCACGGCCTTCGGCGGCGTCAGCTACCTCGCCTACATCGCACCGGCACTGCTCATCTCGGCTGCCGTCATGACGGCGGCCACGGAGTTCACGTTTCCGGTGATGGATGGCTTCAAGTGGCGGCGGGTCTACTACGGGCCGCATGCCTCACCGCTGACCCCGGAGCAGATAGCGGCTGGTCAGATCATCGCCGTCACCCTGCGCTTCTTGCTGCAGTCGGTCATCTACTTCGTCATTGTGGCCATGTTTGGCGCCTCACCCAGCGGCTGGGGCTGGGGCTCGGTGCTGGTGGCTACCCTGGCCGGGCTCTCCTTCGGACTCCCGCTGATGGCCTACGCGGCATCCGTCAAGGAGGACAAGGGCCAGTTCGCCATGGTCATGCGGTTCATCGTGATGCCGCTGTTCCTGTTTTCGGGCACATTTTTCCCGCTGGATACGCTGCCTGTCCTGGTGCGGTGGATCGGCTGGATCTCGCCCATCTGGCACGGGACAGAACTCGGCCGGGTCCTGAGCTACGGCCATGAGGAACCGCCGGTGCTCACCATCATCCACATCGTTTTCCTGGCGGGGCTTGCCTGGTTTGGCTGGGTGCTCACCAAGCGCCAATTCGTCAGGAGGATGGGACAGTGACCGTCCTGACCCAGGGCCACAGCGTTACTGAGGAAGCGCGCAACAGGCGCTTTGGCCCGCTGTATTCCCGCAACGCCAGGGCAGTGATAGGGCGGGGACTGATGGCGACCAAGAGCAGCAACTGGCTGGTCATGCTGTCCGGGTTCTTTGAGCCCGTGCTGTTCCTGATTTCCATGGGCGTCGGCATGGGTGCCATGGTGGGCACCGTCCAGGGCCCGGGAGGCCAGGAGATCAGTTATGCGGCGTACATCGCGCCCGCACTCCTCGCCGTTTCGGCCATGAACGGCGCCATCTACGACTCAACCTGGAACGTCTTTTTCAAGATGAACTTCGCGAAGCTCTACCAGGGGATGCTTTACACCTCGTTGGGTCCCCTGGACGTGGCGATGGGCGAGATCTTCCTGGCGCTGCTGCGCGGGCTGCTGTACGCCACAGGCTTCACCGCCGTCATGGGCCTCATGGGACTCATCACCACGCCGTGGGCACTCCTGATGATCCCCGCCTCGGTCCTCATCGCCTTCGGCTTTGCCAGCTTCGGCATGGGCATCACGAGCTTTATGAAGACCTTCCAACAGATGGACTGGATCAACTTCATCATGCTTCCGATGTTCCTGTTCAGCGCCACGTTCTATCCGCTCAGCGTGTACCCGCAGTACATCCAGTGGCTGATTCAGGCGATGCCGCTCTGGCACGGCGTAGAACTGCTGCGGCAGATCAGTGCAGGAGCCTTCACCCCGGCGACGGCCATTCATGTCGGCTATTACCTGGTGATGATCGTCCTCGGTCTCATGCTGACCACCGGCAGGCTCCGCAGCCTCTTCCTCAAGTAGTAGTTGATCCGTGCAGGTTGCCTGCTTGCCGCCCGCTGTTCGCCGCGGGTGGAAGCGTTCATGCCCTGGCCCGTGGGTTTGAGACAATAGCTGCATGCGATCTCTGGGCACCTCCAAATCTTCGTCCCATCCGGCCAAGGGCGGATTCTCCATGTTCCGCATCAGCGGTCCCGGTCTGTTGGTCCTGATGACGGCTTTTCTGGTCGCCGTCATCTTTGCAGCCAACCAGAACGACGTCGTCGGCTGGGTGGTCGCTGTCATCGCACTGTTCTGGCTCCTGCTGGCCTCCTTCGTGGTTTTCAGCATCCAGAAAGCCGCCAAGAAGGCCGGAGCGAAGCTGAACGAAGCCCAGAACGCGTTTAATGCGGCAGCCGGCCGTGCCCCGTCGCAGGCATCCGCGGACCACGGCGGAACCCGCCTTGTGGGCGAACGCGGCGAAGCGGAGGAAATCCGCGACATGAAGCTGGACCACTCGTTCAAGATCGTCCAGGTGCAGGTCCGCGTGGTGGAGCAGGAGCGCGCCAAGGGCGCCGCGGCGGACCAGGACACCATCCGCCGCGCCCTGGAAACCATCGAGATCACGGCCACCAATGCCCGGGACATGATCAAGTCCTCCGGCGGCTCCGGCGATCCGGTCGCTGGAACCATCATCGACTAGAGTGGAACGAGTGAGCCCGGCATTGAAGAAGGACCACCTTCGCATCGCAACAGTCAACGTTAACGGCCTTCGTGCTGCCTACAAGAAGGGAATGGCGGAGTGGCTGGAAGCCCGCGAGGTGGACATCCTCACCCTGCAGGAAGTCCGTGCCCCGGACGCTATCGTCCACAAGCTGCTGGGCGAAGGGTGGCACATCCTGCACGCCGAAGCAGAGGCCAAGGGCCGCGCCGGCGTCGCCATCGCCTCCCGGGAGGAGCCACTCGAAACGCGGGCCCATATCGGAGACGACTACTTCGCCACTGCCGGCCGCTGGGTGGAGGCGGATTTCCGCGTCCGGGACGCCGCGGGCAATCCCTCCCAGCTGACCGTGGTGAGCGCCTACGTGCACTCGGGCGACGTCGGGACGCCCAAGCAGGTCGACAAGTACCGCTTCCTGGACGTCATGACCACCCGCCTGCCCGAACTGTCCAAGCACAGCGACCACGCACTGGTCACGGGTGACCTGAACGTAGGCCACACCGAGCTGGACATCAAGAACTGGAAGGGCAACGTCAAGCGTGCCGGCTTCCTGCCCGAGGAGCGTGCCTACTTTGACCGCTTCTTCGGCGAGGAAATCGGCTGGAAGGATGTCCACAGGGGCCTGGCGGGCAACGTCAACGGCCCCTACACCTGGTGGTCCCAACGTGGCCAGGCCTTCGACAATGATTCTGGCTGGCGCATCGATTACCATATGGCCACCCCCGCCCTCGCTGCCGCAGCTGTTTCGGCGGTCGTGGACCGCGCACCCTCGTGGGACACCCGTTTCTCTGACCATGCACCGCTGGTAGTGGACTACCGGCTCTAGTCTTAAGGCCTCCGACGAATGACCTCCACCCCCATCGCGACCGACGCCGCAGCTTCCGGGCAGCCCGATCCCGCCGCCAGCCTCCAGCAGGAGACCAGGACCGGGAAGGACACAGGGATCCGCCACCGCATCCTGTCGGGGATGCAGCCCTCAGCGGACTCGCTGCACCTCGGCAACTACCTGGGCGCGCTCGTCAACTGGGTCCGGATGCAGGAAGAGTACGACGCCATCTTCTTCATCCCGGACCTGCACGCCATCACCGTGCCGCAAGACCCGGCTGAACTCGCGCACCGCACCCGTGTCACGGCCGCGCAGTACATCGCCGGCGGGGTGGACGTGGACAAGTGCACCCTGTTTGTCCAGTCCCAGGTGCCCGAGCACGCGCAGCTGGCATGGGTCCTGAACTGCATCACCGGCTTCGGCGAAGCCTCCCGCATGACGCAGTTCAAGGACAAGGCACTGAGACAGGGTTCGGACGCCGCGAGCGTGGGCCTGTTCACCTATCCCGTTCTGCAGGCCGCGGATATCCTCCTGTACCAGCCGCACGGAGTCCCCGTCGGCGAGGACCAGCGCCAGCACGTGGAGCTCAGCCGCGATCTCGCAACCAGGTTCAACACCCGGTTCGGCCAGACGTTCACGGTGCCCAAGCCCTTCATCCAGAAGGAATCGGCCAAGATCTACGATCTGCAGCAGCCCACCGTCAAGATGTCCAAGTCCGCCGAATCGCCGGCCGGCCTGATCAACCTGCTCGACGATCCCAAGGTCACCGCCAAGCGGATCAAGTCAGCCGTGACGGATGCCGAAACCGAGATCCGTTTCGACCGCGACACCAAGCCGGGCGTATCCAACCTGCTGACCATCTACTCGGTCATCACCGGCCAGACCGTGGAGCAGCTGGTCACGGCCTACGAAGGAAAGATGTACGGCCACCTCAAAGTGGACCTGGCTGAAATCGTGGCAGAGCGCCTGACCCCGATCCGCAGCCGCGCCAACGAGCTGCTCGCCGATCCGGCCGAGCTGGACCGGCTCCTGGCCCACGGAGCGGACAAGGCCCGTGAAATTGCCTCGGCAACGCTCCAGGACGTCTATGCCAAAGTCGGCTTCCTTCCGTATGCCGGAGCCCGCTAAGCCCATGCCCGCCAACAGGAGAGCCAGCGACGGAATGAGCCTCGGGGTCATTCTGGGCTTCCCGCCTGAAATTGCGGAGGAACTGCAGCGATGGCGGGCGTCCTTCGGGGACCCCATGGCCACCGTCATTCCGGCGCACATCACGCTCGTCACCACCACGCCAACCCAGGACTGGGAGGCCGCCCGGGAACATGTCCGCGAGGTGGCCCGCACCCAGACGCCATTCATGGTCACGATCGCTGGCACCGGCTCCTTCCGGCCGGTTTCCCCGGTGGTCTTCATCAACGTGGAAGAAGGGTTCGGGGAGTGCGTCGAGCTGCACGAAAAACTGCAGACCGGTCCCTTGGAACGCGAGCTGCCTTTCGCCTACCACCCGCATGTGACCATCGCCCATGACGTGGCCCCGGAAAGCCTGGATGAAGCGGAAACGGTACTGAAGGACTACAGGGCGACCTTCCCCGTGGTTAGCATGGGACTTTACGAGCACGATGCCGATGGCATTTGGCAGCTACGGGAAGAGCTTGACTTTGGTACCGAACCTGACGACGAACGGGAGCAGCTCCGAACAGCCGAAGCTGGCGGGGCAACCACTTCCCACTGAACGCGCCCGCCTGAAGCTGGAGGTCATCCACAAGAAGGTGGAATGGAGCAAGGCGCGCAGGTCGGGTAAAGGACCCGTGCCGCAGCTCCTAGCCCTGGTCCAATGGCTGCTCGCCCGGCTGAACGCCTTCCGGCCCGTGCGCGCCTGGCAGCACTACAACCTTCAGCGCGGACCGCTGCTCAGCGCCGGCATTGGCTTCAACATGTTCTTTTCGATCACCGGTCTGCTCACTACCGGTTTCTCCGTTGCCGGATTGTTGCTCCGCGGGCAGCCAGCGCTTCTGGACCGAATCGTCAGCAGCGTGTCGGCAACTGCGCCGGGACTGTTGAAAACCGAAGGCCGGGAAGGACTAGTCGCCCCGGAAGAACTTCTGAACCCGGACGGCCTCGGCTGGACGGCGGTCATCGCCGCTGCAGTGACTGTGGTGACGTCTCTCCGCTGGATAGAGGGGATGCGCGGTGGCCTCCGCATCGTGCATCAGCTGCCTCCAGTGAAGCTGAACCCCGTGGTCCTCAAGCTCAAGGACGCGGGAATCCTCCTGCTGCTCGGAATCGCCCTTGTGCTCAGCGCAGGGGCGTCGCTGGTCTTCGGTACTGCAGCCGGCTGGGTGACTGAACAACTCCGGCTCGATCCGCTGCTCTCCTGGCCCCTGACCACGTCCATCAAGATCGGTGTGCCGCTGCTGCTGGGCTGGGTTACGGCGCTCATCATGTTCCGGTTTGCCGGAGGACTCAAGCTGTCCCGCCGGGCGCTGCTGGAAGGGACCATCCTCGCGGCACTGGGGACCGCCGTCCTTCAGATCTTCAGCACGGAATTGTTGGCAAGCGCCGGTCGGAATCCGATCCTGGCTCCGTTCGCCATCATCATCGGGCTGCTGATCTGGTTCAACCTGGTCAGCCAGGTCTACCTTGTGGCCGCCGCTTGGTCGGCCATCCGTGAGGAGGACCTGAAGTCGGCTCCCGCTGCAAAAACCACCGGCTGGGGTCCCCGGCAGGTCCAGCCCGGTAAAACGCCGGTGGAACGGCACCACACCGCGGAGCATCCGCGGCCGGTGGGGGTCAGCGCCCGGCGTCGAGGTACTGATCGGCCCACGCCGCGATGATCTTCGCTGCCCGGGCGGCCTGGCCCTTGCCCGTCAGCAGGTGATCGCTGCCTTCGAGGGACACGAAGTTCCGCGGGTGGCGCGCCGTCTGGAAGATCGTGCTGGCGTTCTCAATCCCCACGGTGTTGTCTGTGGGGGAGTGCAGGACCATCAGGGGCTTGTGCAGCCGCTTGATGCAGTCGGTGAGGTCGGCCTTTTCCAGGTCCTCGACGAAGTGCCGGCGGATCTCCACGCGTTTGCCGCCGAGGTCTACCTCTGCGCTGCCTTCGCTAAGGATCTTGTCCAGGGCAGCGTCAAAGACGTGGGCCACATGCTTCGGCGAGAACGGGGCAGCCACGGTGGCTACGGCGTCGAGCCCGGGGATCTCCGAGGCGGCGGCGAGGACGGCGGCCCCGCCGAACGAGTGGCCTACCAGCAGGGAGATAGCCCTGCCCTCGGCCCGCATGAATTCCGCAGCGCGGACGGTGTCCGCCACCTTGTGGCTGAAGGATCCTTCGGACCACATGCCGGCTGAATCGCCGAGGCCCAGGTTGTCGAAGCGGAGCATGCCGATCCCGCTGTCCGCCAGGGACTTGCACATGCGCGATGCCGCGGGGCTGTCCTTGCCCAGCGTGAAGCCATGCGAGAACACACCCCAGCCCTTCACGGGGCCTTCCGGCACATCGAGAATGCCGGAGAGCAGTTCCCCGGTGGAACCTTCGAACGAGACTTTTTCGGAGCGGGACACGGCGTCCTCTTTCGTTAGTGCCGGTGGCTTATTGGAAATACGACGACGGCGCCGCTCACCGTACGTTTACCGTACGTGGTGAGCGACGCCGTCGTCCGCGTGAACTTAATTAGATCTTGCGGGAGAGAATTGCCTGCTTGACTTCGGCAATCGCCTGGGTGACCTGGATGCCGCGCGGGCATGCTTCGGAGCAGTTAAAGGTGGTGCGGCAGCGCCACACACCTTCCTTGTCGTTCAGGATTTCCAGGCGCATGTCGCCGGCATCATCCCGGGAATCGAAGATGAAACGGTGCGCGTTGACGATCGCGGCCGGGCCGAAGTACTGGCCGTCGGTCCAGAATACAGGGCAGGACGAGGTGCACGCGGCGCACAGGATGCACTTGGTGGTGTCGTCGAAGCGCTCACGGTCCTCGGCGGACTGCAGGCGTTCCTTGGTGGGCTCGTGGCCCTTGTTGATCAGGAACGGCATTACTTCGCGGAACGACTGGAAGAACGGCTCCATGTCCACGATCAGGTCCTTCTCCACCGGCAGGCCCTTGATGGGTTCAACCGTGATGGGCTTGGACGTGTCCAGGTCCTTCAGCAGGGTCTTGCAGGCAAGACGGTTGCGCCCGTTGATGCGCATGGCGTCGGAACCGCAGACGCCGTGGGCGCAGGAGCGGCGGAAGGAGACGCTGCCGTCTACTTCCCACTTGATCTTGTGCAAGGCGTCCAGCACGCGGTCCGTGCCGTACATCGTCAGCTTGAAGTCATCCCAGCGGGCTTCCTCGGAAACCTCGGGGTTGTAGCGGCGGACCCGCAGCGTGATGTCGAAGGTGGGAATTTCTCCGCCGCCTCCGACATGGGCAGGCAGCTCGACCTTTGAGGCTGGCTCAGCAAGTTCAGCGGACATATTAGTACTTCCTCACCATCGGCTCGTAGCGCGTAAATACAACCGGCTTGGTGGCAAGCCGAATCCCGGCGATGCTCTCCGCGGAACCGTCCGCGGGAGCGTGCTCGTCCTTGTACGCCATGGAGTGCTTCATGAATTTTTCGTCGTCGCGGTCCGGGAAGTCCTCGCGGAAGTGGCCGCCGCGGGATTCCTCGCGGTGCAGGGCAGCAACCGTCATGACCTTCGCCAGTTCCAGCAGGAAGCCCAGTTCAACGGCCTCAAGGAGGTCCAGGTTGAAGCGCTTGCCCTTGTCCTGGACGTTGATGCGCTTGTAGCGCTCCTCGAAGGATGCGATGTCCTTCAGAACCTGGTTGAGGGTCTCTGCCGTACGGAACACCTGCATGTTGGCGTCCATGGTGTCCTGGAGTTCCTTGCGGATCACGGCCACCTTTTCGTCGCCGGTGCCCTTGCGGGCGATGTCCAGCAGTTCCAGGGTGTAGGCCTCGGGATCCTCCGGGAGTTCCACGAAACCGGCCGTCTTGGCGTACTCAGCGGCGGCGATGCCGGCGCGCTTGCCGAACACGTTGATGTCCAGCAGTGAGTTGGTGCCGAGTCGGTTGGAGCCGTGGACAGAAACGCAGGCCACCTCGCCGGCAGCGTACAGGCCCGGAACCACGGTGTCGTTGTCTTGGAGGACCTCGGTGTTGATGTTCGTGGGGATGCCGCCCATGGCGTAGTGGGCCGTCGGGAAGACGGGGACCGGCTCCGTGTAGGGTTCCACGCCGAGGTAGGTGCGGGCGAACTCGGTGATGTCAGGGAGCTTGGCGTCGATGTGGGCGGGCTCAAGGTGCGTCAGGTCAAGGAGCACGTAGTCCTTGTTCGGTCCGCAGCCGCGGCCCTCGCGGACTTCGTTGGCCATGGAGCGGGCCACGATGTCGCGGGGTGCGAGGTCCTTGATGGTGGGGGCGTAGCGCTCCATGAAGCGCTCACCTTCGGAGTTTCGCAGGATGGCGCCCTCGCCACGTGCGGCCTCGGAAAGCAGGATGCCCAGCCCGGCTAGGCCGGTCGGGTGGAACTGGAAGAACTCCATGTCCTCCAGCGGAATGCCGCGGCGGAAGGCAATGCCCATGCCGTCACCGGTGAGGGTGTGGGCGTTCGATGTGGTTTTGAAGACCTTGCCGGCGCCGCCGGAAGCGAAAACCACCGACTTGGCTTGGAAAACGTGCAGCTCACCGGAGGCCAGGTCGTAGGACACGACCCCGGCGACGCGCTTCTGCTTGTACGGCGTGCCGTCCTCGCGCACTGCGTCTTCCTCGACGGTGAGGAGGTCCAGGACGTAGTACTCGTTGTAGAACTCAACGTTATGCTTGACGCAGTTTTGGTACAGCGTCTGCAGGATCATGTGGCCCGTGCGGTCCGCTGCGTAGCAGGCGCGGCGGACAGGAGCCTTGCCGTGGTCGCGGGTGTGGCCACCGAAGCGGCGCTGATCGATCCGGCCTTCGGGCGTGCGGTTGAACGGCAGGCCCATCTTCTCGAGGTCGAGCACAGCGTCGATGGCTTCCTTGGCCATGACTTCGGCGGCGTCCTGGTCAACCAGGTAGTCGCCGCCCTTGATGGTGTCGAACGTGTGCCATTCCCAGTTGTCTTCTTCGACGTTGGCCAATGCCGCACACATGCCGCCCTGAGCCGCGCCCGTGTGGGAGCGGGTGGGGTAGAGCTTGGTCAGTACTGCTGTTCGCGCGCGCTGACCGGATTCGATCGCGGCGCGCATGCCAGCGCCACCGGCACCGACGATGACGACGTCGTACTTATGGACCTGCATACCAGACGCTCTTTCTCTCAAAATTCGCAATAAAACAACGGGCGGGCTGAGGCCTGCGCCGCAAAGTGATGCCCGCCGGTAGGGGCGGGCAGCCGCAGCTCGCTACGCGGGGCAGAAGCCACCGGGGAGCTGGACGCCGTCCACTACCGGGCACGGGTTGAAGGTGAAGATCACCAGGGTGCCGAGGATGATGATGACGGCGGTGGCGGCATAGAGGACCATCTTGAGCCAGAAGCGGGTGGAATCCTTCTCGGCGTAGTCGTTGATGATGGTGCGAACGCCGTTGGTGCCGTGCAGCATGGCGAGCCACAGCATGGCGAGGTCCCAGAACTGCCAGAACGGGTCAGCCCACTTACCCGCGACAAAGCCGAAGTCGATGGCGTGGATGCCTTCGCCCACGAGGAGGTTAACGAAGAGGTGGCCGAAGATCAGAACAACCAGCACCACGCCGGAGAGGCGCATGAACAGCCAGGCCAGCATTTCGAAGTTGCCACGGGAACTGCCGGTCCGGCGGTACTCCGGGGCAATCTTGCCGCTGGTGTCTTTGCTGCGCGGGGACGGAATCTGCGTTGCGGTCATGGCTTAGTGACCTCCGAGTGCGAGGGAGAGGTGGCGGATGGAGAAGGCCACCATGGTGACGATCCAGAGTCCGAGCACGGCCCAGAGCATCTGGCGCTGGTACTTGGCACCCTTCTTCCAGAAGTCGACGGCAATGATCCGCAGGCCGTTAAAGGCGTGGAACACAATCGCTGCGACAAGGCCCGTTTCACCCAGGGCCATCAGCGGGTTCTTGTAGGCACCGATCACCGCGGTGTAGGCCTCCGGCGACACCCTCACGAGGGAGGTGTCCAGCACATGGACTAATAAGAAGAAAAAGATCACAACACCGGTGATGCGGTGTCCTACCCAGGACCACATGCCTTCACGGCCGCGGTACAAGGTGCCAGCTGGTTTCGTCGGCACTGAATAAACCTCCCTGCAACACAGCGGCGCTGGCACGGGATCCATGCGGGGGGAACGCCTGCTGTGAGAGCACTCGTAGCTCAGGCCTAAATCTAGGCTTCGCTCACAGCTTATTCAATTCAGGAGTTCCTTGCTGGGCGCCTCCTGCAAGGTTTTTTCGGTTTTTTTGAGACAAATGCCACATTATCTTCCCTCTGTGTCCGCCCCGCCTGTCCAGCCGACGGGGCACCTTGAGGGTCGTCGGCTAAAGTATGCCGTGATGAGTAAAGACAAAGTGATAAGCCAGGATTCACCTCTCAGCCGTTTTATTGCTGTGATTCCGGCAGGCGGTGTGGGGACCCGCCTTTGGCCTCTGTCGCGTGCAGCAGCTCCCAAGTTCCTTCATGACCTCACCGGCTCGGGCAGCACGCTCCTGCGCGCAACGTATGACCGGCTGGAGCCCCTTGCAGGCAATCAGGTCCTCGTGGTTACCGGAAACGCGCACCGTGCAGCCGTGTGCCACCAGCTGCCCGAGGTCCAGGACGGCGACCTCGTGCTCGAAAGTGAGCCCAAAGACTCCGGCGCCGCCATTGGCCTGGCTGCCGCCATCCTGCACCAGCGCGATCCGGACACCATCATGGGATCCTTCGCGGCCGACCACGTCATCAGCCCGGACGATCTCTTCCAGGCGGCGGTCCGGGAAGCCATCCACACGGCCGCAGCCGGCAAGATCGTCACCATCGGCATCAAGCCCACACACCCCTCCACGGGTTTTGGTTACATCCGGTCCGGCGCCTCCCTGCGCATCCCTGGCGCGCCCAGCGCTCAGGCTGTGGTGGAGTTCGTGGAAAAGCCTGACGAGGAAGTCGCCCAGCAGTACGTGGACAGCGGCGAGTATGTCTGGAACGCCGGCATGTTCGTGGCGCCCGTTTCCCTCATGCTCAAGCACCTCGAGGCCAACCAGCCGGAGCTGTACACCGGCCTGCAGGACATCGCCCAGGCGTGGGACACGCCTCGCCGGGACGAAGTCACGGCCCGGATTTGGCCCACCCTGCCCAAGATCGCCATCGACTATGCGGTAGCCGAGCCTGCGGCGGCAGCCGGGGACGTCGCCGTCGTGCCCGGGACTTTCCGCTGGGACGACGTCGGTGACTTTGCCTCCGTGGGCCGGCTCAACAGCGCCAAGGAAGTGGACGAGGTCACCGTTCTCGGCGAGGGCGCACGCGTCTTCACCGAGAACGCCAGCGGCGTGGTGGTCTCAGACACGAAGCGCGTTATTGCGCTGATCGGAATCAAGGACGTGGTCATTGTGGACACCCCTGATGCGCTGCTTGTCACCACCAAGCAGCACTCCCAGAGGGTGAAGCAGGCCGTGGACGCACTCAAGGCCAAAGGCGACACTGACGTTCTCTAGCAATCCGTAACGCGGCGAAGGCGATGCCGTTAATTTTTCGGGCATCGCTAGAGTTGTGGTGTGCGCAATTACACTACTGAAGCTGAGCCCACCGAGCTGGTGGGGCCGTGGCTGGAGCCGCTGCTGCCGGAACTGATCGAATTCCGACGGGATCTGCATGCGCACCCAGAGCTGTCATTCAAGGAGTTCCGGACCACGGACAAGCTCGTGGAGCGCCTGGAGGAGGCGGGTCTCGAGCCGCGCCGCCTCGACGGCACCGGCCTCACCGTGGACGTCGGCGAGGGCCCCATCGCCACCGCGCTGCGCGGCGACATCGACGCCCTGCCGATCATCGAGGAAACGGGATTGCCGTTTGCCTCGAAGAACCACGGTGTAACCCACGCCTGCGGGCACGACGTCCACACCGCCACCATGCTGGGCATCGCCCTGGTGCTGCACCGCATGCACCGGGAATCCCCGCTCGGCGGGACTGTCCGGATCATCTTCCAGCCAGCCGAGGAAACCATGCCGGGCGGTGCCCACTCGTGCATCGAGCAGGGAGTGCTGGAGGGCGTGCCCCGCATCCTGGCGCTGCACTGTGATCCGCGGATCAACGTGGGAAAAATCGGTACGCGCATCGGTGCCATTACGTCGGCATCGGACACCATCAAGATCGAACTCAGCGGACGAGGCGGCCACACGTCCCGCCCGCACCTCACGGAGGACCTGGTTTTCGCCCTCGCCCAGATCGCGGTGACCGTCCCGGCCGTGCTTTCCCGCCGGGTGGACGTCCGCAGCGGCGTGTCCGTCGTCTGGGGCCAGATCAACGCCGGTTCGGCGCCGAACGCCATCCCGGGCACAGGGTACATGTCCGGCACCATGCGCTGCCTGGACCGGGATGCCTGGCACAGTGCGGGGGAACTCCTGGATGAAGTGGTCCATCAGGTGGCCGAGAACTATGGCGTGGATGTCCGGCTGGAACATACCCGCGGCGTGCCCCCGGTAGTGAACTCGGAGCACGAGACGGCCCTCATTGAGGCCGCAGCCCGGGCCGAAATCGGCGAAGGCGCTGTGGTCCTCACCCCGCAGTCCATGGGCGGCGAAGACTTTGCCTGGTTCCTCGCCGAGCTGCCGGGCGCCATGATGCGGCTCGGCACGAAAACCCCCGGCGGCGAAGAGTACGACCTCCACCGGGGAGACTACATCCTCGACGAGCGGGCCCTCGGCTACGGCATCCAGGTCCTCACCGCCGCAGCCCTCCGCACCATCCGCGACCTCGAGGCCTAGCCGGACCAGCGCGAAGAGCCGCGAACTGGCAGCTAATGCCCGCAAATCTGAAATTTGCGGTCATTAGCTGCCAGTTCGCGCTCTTCTTTGCGCACACTGCCGCCCTTCACGACGCGCACTGACACGCATGTACTGACACCCGGCGCACTGACACGCATGCGCACTAAAACCCATGCACTGACCCCATGGATCTGCTCGACGGCGGGAACACCGGGAAGATACTCGTCCACCTCTAAGAGTGCGCCAGGAGGAAAAAGCAGGCGGGCCTACTCGTAGGTAACAAGTTCTCAACAATCTTCAGTTTCCGCTTCGGATGTGTTATCCCGGCGTGGCGCAGGACACTACAGTGGCTTTCATAAGTGCGCCTCGGCGCAGTGCTGCGAAACCGTCAGTGAAAACAGAATTTCAATGTGGAGCATTAGAAACGGACACTCATTGAATCTCCGTCGTGGCGCCTATCTCTTTCTTCCTGGAGGAAATTTGAAGAACTCACTGCGTGCAAACGTCAAGCGCGGTTCCCTCGCCGGCGTGGCTTCCGTTGGTGCGGCTGCCCTGTTGCTGACCGGCTGCGGCCCTGCACCAGAAGCGGGCAGTCCGACCGCCACGGCCAGCGACTACACAGGCTGCATCGTCTCCGACTCCGGCGGATTCGATGATCAGTCGTTCAACCAGTCGTCCTACGAAGGCCTCAAGAAGGCTGAGAAGGAGCTCGGCATCAAGGTCCAGCAGGTCGAGTCCAAGACCAACAACGACTTCGAGCCGAACCTGCGGGCCATGGTCTCCGCCGGGTGCGACCTCACAGTGACTGTCGGCTTCCTCCTCGGCGACGCCACCAAGAAGCAGGCCGAGGCCAACCCGGACAGCCACTTCGCCATCATCGACTTCGGCTATCCAAAGCCGATCGCCAACGTCAAGCCGATCATCTACGACACGGCGCAGGCTGCGTTCATGGCCGGCTACCTGGCCGCGGCCACCTCGAAGACCGGAACGGTTGCCACCTTCGGCGGCGTCAAGATCCCCACCGTCACCATCTTCATGGATGGCTTCGCCGACGGCGTGAAGTACTACAACGAGAAGAAGGGCAAGGACGTCAAGCTCCTCGGCTGGGACAAGGCCAAGCAGGACGGCAGCTTCACCGGCGACTTCGAAAAGCAGGACAAGGGCAAGCAGCTGACCCAGAACTTCCTGGACCAGGGTGCGGACATCGTCATGCCCGTTGCCGGCCCGGTGGGCAAGGGGGCCGGTGCGGCGCTGAAGGAAGCCAAGGCCGCAGGCAAGGACGTCAAGCTCATTTGGGTTGACTCCGACGGCTTCCTCACCGCACCGGATTACAAGGCCATCATGCTCACGTCTGTCATGAAGCAGATGGGCTCTGCCGTGGAGACTGTCGTCAAGGAAGACAAGGAGGGCAAATTCAATAATGAGCCCTACGTCGGCACGCTCGCCAATGAGGGTGTCCAGTTGGCCCCGTTCCACGACCTTGATTCGGCTGTTCCCGCTGACGTGAAATCCGAGCTGGACCAGATCAAAAAGGACATCGTCGACGGCAAGCTGAAGATTGAGTCCGCAGCCAGCCCCAAGGCGTAACTTCCTCCGCCAAGCGCCACCGCCCGGATGGTCATCGACTGCACGGGAGGTGGCGCTTTTCGTTGGGCGCATCCGTCTCAGCCAGGACTGCAGGCACTAGGCTGGTGCTGCAGCCACATATCCCGTCCGGACTGTTCCCGGACGCAACGAGATTGGTCAGAGTTTTGAAACTTGAACTCAAGGGGATCACCAAGCGCTTCGGCTCACTCCTCGCCAATGATCACATAGACGTGGTTGTTGAACCCGGACAGATCCACTGTCTGCTGGGTGAAAACGGAGCCGGCAAGTCCACCCTGATGAATGTCCTGTACGGGCTGCACGAGCCCACCGACGGCGAAATCCTCATCGATGACAAACCCGTGAACTTCCGCGGACCCGGAGATGCCATGGCTGCCGGGATCGGGATGGTGCACCAGCACTTCATGCTGGTGCCGGTATTCACGGTCGCCGAAAACGTGGCGCTCGGCGCGGAGTCCACCAAGACCGGCGGCTTCCTGAATCTGGAGGACACCCGCCGCAAGATCCAAGAGATCTCGGATCGGTACGGGTTCGACGTCGACCCCGACGTCCTCGTGGAGGACCTCCCGGTGGGGGTCCAGCAGCGTGTCGAAATCATCAAGGCGCTCGTGCGGGACGCCAAGGTGCTGATCCTGGATGAGCCGACGGCGGTGCTGACGCCCCAGGAGACCGACGAATTGCTGGACATCATGCGCCAGCTCAAGAGCAGCGGCACGTCCATCGTCTTCATTTCCCACAAGCTGCGGGAGGTGAAAGCCGTGTCCGACATCATCACGGTCATCCGCCGCGGCAAGGTGGTGGGGAGTGCTGATCCCGGCACCTCGACCACGGAACTGGCCTCGATGATGGTGGGCCGCGCGGTGAGCCTCACGCTGGACAAGGCGCCGGCCCAGCCGCAGGAAACCACGTTCGAGGTTAAGGACCTCACCGTCATCGCCCCCAACGGCCACCACATTGTGGACGGCATCAGCTTCAGCATCGCCCGGGGGGAGATCCTCGCCGTTGCCGGAGTCCAGGGCAACGGCCAGACCGAGCTCACCGAGGCGATCCTCGGTTTGCAGGAGCGCGTCAGCGGCTCCATCCTGCTCGATGGAAAGGAACTCCGGGGCCGCAGCGTCAAGGAAGTCCTGCACGCCGGCGTCGGCTTCGTGCCCGAAGACCGCAAGGTGGACGGCTTGGTGGGCACGTTCTCCGTGGCCGAAAACCTGGTCCTCGACCTCTATGACAAACCCCCCTTCGCCAAGGGCATCAGCATGAGCCCAGCGAAGATTGTGGAGAACGCCAAGTCCCGGATCGGCGAATTCGATGTCCGCACCCCGTCGGCCGCTGCCGCCGCTGGAACACTCTCGGGCGGCAACCAGCAGAAAGTGGTGATGGCCCGGGAGCTCTCGCGGCCGCTGCGGCTGTTCATCGCCTCCCAGCCGACCCGCGGCGTCGACGTCGGCTCCATCGAATTCCTGCACCGCCGCATTGTGGCGGAACGGGACAACGGCACGCCGGTCATGATCATCTCCACCGAGCTGGATGAAGTCATGGAGCTCGCGGACAGGATCGCCGTGCTGTACAAGGGAAAGCTCGTGGGGATTGTGCCCGCTGGAACAGGGCGCGATGTCCTGGGCCTCATGATGGCTGGGCTTTCGCCTGATGAGGCGGCGCATACGGACCAGCTCCACCACAGCCCTGAACCGACGTCCACCTCCCGCGCCGAAGGAGGCGACCATGACTGACCAGCACGAGCCAGACCAGCCTGACGGCAAGCCCGCAGGCTCCCAGACTGACAGGCACGACCCTGACAGGAACGACACAGACAAGCCCCACCCTGACAGGCACCATGTGCCGAAACCCGCCGACGAGGAGACCGCCGCCGTCGTGTCACTGGACACCGCCGGCGGAGCCATGGAACCTTCAGCGGTTCCAGCCACGGCCCAGAGCGGCAAGATCCCGGGCGGACCGGAAACGCTCGTCCGCAGGATTTTCACCGGCAGCGGCATGGTCTCAGTCCTGGCTGTATTGCTCGCCCTGGTCCTCGGCGGGCTGCTGATCGCCCTCACCGACAAACAGGTCGGAGTCACGTCAACGTATCTGCTGGCCCGCCCCACCGATTTCCTCGCAGCCGTGGGGAATGCCGCCACCCGTTCCTACGTGGCTCTGTTCCAGGGCTCGGTGTTCAATCCGCGCAGCTCCGGCAGCGGTGGGCAGTTCGCCCCGCTCCTGGAAACCCTGACCATCGCCACGCCGCTGATCACCGCCGGTCTGGGCGTCGCCCTTGCCTTCCGCGCCGGTCTGTTCAACATCGGTGCGCAGGGCCAGATCATCATGGCCGGTATTCTGGCGGCGTGGGCAGGGTTCGCACTGCACCTCCCCGCCGGCCTGCATCTGCTGCTGGTCCTCGTCGCCGGTATCATCGGCGGCGCGGTCTGGGGTGGAGTGGTGGGGTATCTCAAGGCCCGCACCGGAGCGCACGAGGTCATCCTCACCATCATGTTCAACTACATTGCGCTGTACCTGCTGAGGTATCTGCTCAATACCCCGGCATTCCAACGGCCGGGGGAGTCCAACCCGATCTCCCCGATCCTGGACGCCACCGCCGTCTACCCGCAGATCTTCGGCAGCCAGTACCGGCTCCACCTGGGTTTCCTCCTGGCCGTCGCCACCACGGTCTTCGTGTGGTGGCTTCTCAACCGCTCCACCGTCGGCTTTGAATTCCGGGCCGTCGGCGCCAACCCCAAGGCAGCGCTGACAGCAGGCATCAACGTTTCCCGGTCCACGATTCTGGTCATGGCCATCGCCGGGGGCCTCGCCGGGCTGTCCGGCGTGGCCCAGGTCGCCGGCACCGAGAAGGTCCTCACTGACGGGGTCGCCGCCACGTACGGCTTCGATGCCATTACCGTGGCTCTGCTGGGACGTTCGACGCCGTGGGGGACTTTCGCGGCCGGCCTGCTGTTCGGCGCCTTCCGCGCCGGAGCCGTCCAGATGCAGATCCAGACCGGAACCCCGATCGACATCGTACTGGTGGTCCAGTCGCTGATCGTCCTCTTCATCGCGGCTCCGCCGCTGGTGCGGGCAGTCTTCGGGCTGAACCCCCGGCGCAGGAAGCAGGCAACCGTCGGCAAGCCCAAAACGGCAGCAACCACCGGAGGCGCAGCGTGAGCACAACAGCAACATCGCCGCAGCCGGGAAAGCCGCAGGCGCGCACCCCGCGGCCGGCTGAGGAGGGCCGGCAGGCAACATCGGCGAAGCCCGTCACTTGGAAAACACCGGTCCTTCTGGCGGCACTGGGAGTCGTGGCCTTCATCTTCTTTGGCCTCATGGGCCCCAATCAGACGGCGCGCTTCGGCCTGTCCTCCAGCGGCGACTTTTTCCAGCTGCCGGCGCTGGCGGTCCCGGGGTTCCTGGGCGGCATCGTCCTGTCGGTTCTCATGCTGGGCCTGGCCGGCTATGCCGTGTACCTCAAGCTGAAGGACCAGGCGGCGCCCCGCTGGCTGCCTGTCACATTCATCGTCCTCTTCGTGGCAGCCTTCCTCATCTGGGTGGTGGGCGGCGCCCGAACCCCCAGCATTTCGCTGGCCGGCCTCATCGCCGGTTCGGTGACACTGGCCGTGCCACTCGTGTTCGGTTCGCTCTCCGGCGTGCTGTGCGAGCGCGTGGGCGTGGTGAACATCGCCATTGAAGGCCAGCTGCTGGGCGGAGCGTTCACCGCGGCCATGGTGGCCAGCATGACGAGGAACCCCTTCATCGGGCTGTTGGCAGCGGCGGTGGCGGGCGCCGTCGTCTCCATGGTTTTGGCACTGTTCAGCATCAAGTACCTCGTCAACCAGATCATCGTAGGCGTGGTCCTGAACGTGCTCGTCTCCGGTCTGACAGGCTTTCTTTTCAGCACCGTGATGCAGGCGGACAAGGCGACGTTCAACTCCCCGGGCAGGCTCCCCATCATCGACATCCCCGTGCTGTCCAGCATTCCGGTGATCGGGCCCATCCTGTTCAAGCAGTCCGTGGTCGGCTACCTGATGTATATTGCGGTGATCGTGGTGTGGATCGGGCTGTTCAAGACCAAATGGGGCCTGCGGGTCCGCGCGGTCGGCGAGCATCCCCAGGCCGCGGACACCATGGGCATCAAGGTGAACGCCACGCGCTTCTGGAACGTCACGCTCGGCGGCGCCATTGCGGGAATCGGCGGTTCCTTCTTCACCCTGGTGGCGATCGACAGCTTCACCAAGGAAATCTCCGGCGGGCGCGGCTTCATCGCCCTCGCCGCGCTGATCTTCGGGCGCTGGAACCCCATCGGCGCGTTCTTCGCCGCCCTGCTGTTCGGTTTCGCCGACAACCTGCAGAGCATCGTGACGATCATCGGCACACCGGTTCCCAGCCAGTTCATGGCCATGCTTCCTTACCTCGTGACCGTTCTGGCGGTGGCCGGGCTTGTCGGCAGGTCCCGGCCACCGGCCGCCAGCGGCATTCCGTACGTCAAGGGCTGATGGCTGTGGAACAAGAGCGGGATTCCGCCTCCGGAAGCGACACGTCCGACGTCGACTGGCCAGCCCTGGAGGCAGCCGCCGTCAGTGCTATGAACAACGCTTATGCCCCCTATTCGAAGTTCCCGGTGGGGGCGGCGGCCGTCACGTCGGATGGGCGGATCGTGAGTGGCTGCAACGTGGAGAATGCCAGCTACGGCCTGACGCTGTGCGCCGAATGCACACTGGTGGGACACCTCCAGATGACCGGCGGCGGGCTCCTCCGTGCATTTTATTGCGTCGACGGCGGCGGCAACGTGCTGATGCCCTGCGGCCGCTGCCGCCAGTTGCTGTATGAATTTCGGGCTCCGGGAATGGAACTCATGACCACTCAGGGAATCAAGACCATGGACCAATTGCTCCCCGACGCATTTGGTCCTCAGCACCTGGAGGAGACACGGTGAACCAGAAGACCGAGGCGTTCGACGCCGTCGACATCATCCGTACCAAACGTGACAAGGGCGTCCTGAGCCCCGAACAGATCGACTGGACCATCGATGCCTACACCCGCGGCGTCATCGCCGATGAGCAGATGGCAGCGCTGAACATGGCCATCCTGCTGAACGGCATGGACAGGTCGGAGATTTCCCGCTGGACCGCCGCCATGATTGCCTCCGGTGAACGCATGGACTTCTCCGGCCTCCGGCGTCCCGACGGCGGCGTGAAGGCCACGTGCGACAAACACTCCACTGGCGGGGTGGGGGACAAGATCACCCTTCCGCTCGCACCGCTTGTTGCTGTCTTCGGCGTGGCTGTACCCCAGCTGTCCGGTCGCGGGTTGGGCCACACGGGTGGCACCCTGGACAAGCTGGAGTCCATTCCAGGCTGGCGCGCCGCACTGAGCAACGAGGAAATCCTGGCCCAGCTCCAGGACGTCGGGGCCGTGATCTGCGCGGCCGGTGCGGGCCTGGCGCCCGCTGATAAGAAGCTGTACTCACTCCGGGACGTCACCGGGACCGTGGAGGCGATCCCGTTGATAGCCTCCTCCATCATGAGCAAGAAAATCGCGGAGGGCACGGGCTCCCTGGTGCTGGACGTCAAGGTGGGCAGCGGCGCCTTCATGAAGGACGAGGCCAGCGCCCGGGAGCTGGCAGAGACCATGGTGGCCCTCGGCCACGACGCCGGCGTGAACACCGTTGCCCTCCTGACCAACATGTACACGCCCCTGGGCCTGACGGCGGGGAACGCCATCGAAGTGGAGGAATCCGTCGAGGTGCTGGCCGGCGGGGGTCCGGAGGACGTCGTCGAACTGACGGTCCGGCTGGCCGAGGAGATGCTGGCCTGCGCAGGCATCCATGATGCCGATCCTGCCGCCGCACTGAAAGACGGCCGGGCGATGGACGTCTGGAACCGAATGATTGAGGCGCAGGGCGGCGACCCGATGGCGAAGCTGCCCGTGGCGAAGGAGTCGGAGACCATTTATGCCCCGGCTGACGGTGTCCTCGTGGAACTGGATGCGCTGGCAGTCGGAGTGGCAGCATGGCGGCTCGGTGCCGGCCGCGGCCGCAAGGAGGATGCGGTGCAGGCGGGTGCCGGCGTGCGCATGCATGCCAAGCCCGGCGCTTTCCTGCGCGCGGGGGAGCCGCTCATGACGCTGCTCACGGACACGCCGGAGAGGTTCGCCCGCGCCAAGGAGGCCCTGGACAACGCGGTCACCCTTGCCCCGGAGGGATCCCGCCCGGCACAGCGGCTCATCATCGACCGCATCGCGTAGTACCGTGCAGGCCATCAACGACTTCATTCTGGCCGCCGCAGGGCAACCCTGGGTCCTGTTCATTGTCCTGGCCTGCTGCTTCATTGACGGATTCTTTCCGCCCATCCCCAGTGAATCGGTGGTGGTCGGCCTGGCCGCGGTCGCCTCAACGGCGGACGTCCCAAACCCGTGGCTCCTCACGGGCATCGCGGCGCTCGGGGCGTTCACAGGTGACAACACCGCCTATCTGATCGGCCGCGGCGTCGGCACGAAGCGCTGGCGCTGGATGCGCGGGCCACGCATGCAGCGGGCGTTCCGCTGGGCCGGCCGGGAACTCAGGAAGCGTCCGGCGTCGTTGATCCTCGTGGCGCGGTTTGTTCCGATTGGCCGGGTGGCGGTCAACCTGACCGCAGGGGCCACACATTACTCCCACACACGGTTCGTCGGGCTGACTGTGCTGTCCGCGACCCTGTGGGCAGGCTACTCGGTGGCCATTGGATTGTTTTTCGGCCAGTGGTTCGAGGAAAACCACCTGCTCGGGGCTGCCATCGCGATCCTCTGCGCAATTGCGCTGGGCATCATGGTGGACATTGTGATCAGCCGGCTGCGTGCTCGCATTCCCGATCCATTCACGGAGGTGTGATTTTCCCTAACGGGGCGTAGCGGACTATGCTCCGGCCATGCGACACTGAAGAGCGATTTACGTCACTTATTGTTTTTGTCATTGCCAAGGAGCAACAGCCGCGTGGAGTTTATTAATGAGGCCGTGCTCCATGCAGCGGGTCAATGGTGGATTTACCCGATTTTGCTGGTGTTCTTTTTCGTGGACGGCTTTGCCATGGTCGTACCCAGCGAAACCCTTATCGTTGCATTGGCGGCGTTTTCCCGGCACAGTGGCGAGCCGAATCTTTGGATTCTGGGGTTCACGGCACTCGTCGGTGCAATGGCCGGTGACAACATGGCTTACCTCCTTGGCCGGAAGATCGGTCTGAACCGCTGGAAGTGGATGCGCAGGCCGAAAGTCCAAAAGGCCTTCAACTGGGCGCGTTATGAGCTGGAGAAGCGCGGCGCCGTCCTGATCTTCACGGCACGCTATATCCCCTGGGGACGCGTGGCTGTCAACTATGTTGCCGGCACCACCGGATTTCCGCGCCGCCGGTTCTTCGTGCTGGATGCGGTGGCGTGCGTAACCTGGGTCGGGTATTCAGTCGGTATCGGAATCCTCGCCAGTTCCTTCCCCTGGCTGCACCACAACCCGCTCCTGGGCGCGGGCATCGCCGTCGTGTTCGCCGTCATCCTCGGCATCATCATCGACCACCTGCTGCGCTGGTGGCACAAGCGGCTCGGCCGCAACGACGCCTTGCGGGCAGGTACGGCGGAACCTGTAGGCGGCCATGGGGTGTCCGACGCGGGGCGGTGCTCTGCCGCGCTGCCGGTTGCGGCAACCGCTGACGCGGAATCAGGCAGCTAGGCGGCATCCGCCACACCAGGCGCACCACCTCACACCCGCAAAATCCGGCCCTAGTAGCGCCGTTGGCATTGCGCGCGGTCCAACCCTAGAGTTGGTACGTGACTGAGCCAATCGTTGACGCCGCCCCTGCCCTTGATTTCGACCTGAAGAGCCTTCCCAAGGTATCCCTTCACGACCACTTGGACGGGGGTCTCCGCCCGGCAACCATCATCGAACTGGCGGATGCCGTTGGCCACACCCTCCCGTCAACCGACCCCGCTGCGCTGGGGGAGTGGTTCCGAGAGTCCGCAAACTCCGGCTCCCTGGTCCGCTACCTCGAGACCTTCGACCACACCATTGCCGTGATGCAGACCAAGGAAGGCCTGTTCCGGGTCGCCAAGGAATTCGTGGAGGACCTCGCGGATGATGGCGTGATCTACGGTGAAGTTCGCTGGGCACCGGAGCAACACCTCCAGAAGGGCCTCACGCTCGACGAAGTCGTGGAGGCCGTCCAGGAGGGCCTCGAGGCAGGCGTGGACGCGGTGGCCGAAAGCGGCCGCGAAATCCAGGTGGGCCAGCTGATCACCGCAATGCGGCACGCCGACCGCGGCCAGGAGATCGCCGAGCTCGCCGTCCGCCACCGCGACAAGGGTGCTGTCGGCTTCGACATTGCAGGCGCTGAAGACGGCTTCCTGCCCTCGCGTTTCCGCGGCGCATTCACCTACCTGGCAGAAAACAACTTCCCCACGACAATCCATGCGGGCGAGGCCGCCGGCCTGGCCAGCATCCAGTCTGCCCTGGTGGATGGCCGGGCGCTGCGCCTTGGCCACGGCGTGCGCATCGCCGAGGACATCCTGGTGGAGTTCGAAGATGCCGAAGGCTCAGGGGACGACGACGATGACAACGTAGGCATCGTAACCCTCGGCAACCTGTCCAGCTGGGTCCGCGACCGCGGCATCCCGCTGGAAATCTGCCCGTCCTCGAATCTGCAGACCGGAGCTGTTGCCAGCTTCGGTGACGGCATCGAGAACCACCCGCTGGACATGCTCTACCAGCTCGGCTTCAACGTGACCATCAACACCGACAACCGTCTCATGAGCGGCGTGACGCTGACCGACGAGTTCGAGCTGCTGGTCGAGACCTTCGACTATGACCTCGACGACCTGCTCGAACTTACGCTCAACGCCGCCGAGGCCTCCTTCCTCCCGCTCGAGGAAAGGGAAGCCCTGGTGGAGTACATCAACGACGCCTACGCCAACCTTGGCTGACAATCCCGGGAAAGACGTAGGGGAGCTGGTTGGGGTTATTGCTGCCCTTCGCGATCATTGCCCGTGGATGGGCGCCCTCACTCATGAGTCGCTGGTGGAGTACCTCCTCGAGGAGGCCTACGAAGTTGCCGAGACGATCGAGACAGGCGCGGACGAAGCAGAGCTGCAAGGAGAGCTGGGTGATGTGCTGCTCCAGGTGGTGCTGCACGCCCGGCTCGCCGAAGAGCGCGGTACCTTCGATTTCGGCGATGTCGCCCGCGGCATCACCGCCAAGATGATCCGGCGCAACCCCCACGTCTTCCGTCCGGACGGCTCCCTGCAGGACACCTTCCCCGCCACTGTGGAGGAGATTGTGCTCAAATGGGACGCCGTCAAGAAGGCTGAAAGGCCGGAGCGGGCAAACCACTACGAGGGCATCCCCGAAGCGCTGCCGGCCCTGGCCCGGGCACAGAAAACCCTGGACCGGGCCGCCCGCGCAGGGCTGCCGCCGCTGGTTGAGCCCGCCGAATCCCAGGAACCCCCGCAGGACCAACCGCTGGTTGAGCTTGTCGAAACCTTCGACGCCGAGGACCAGCTCGGCGAGCTCCTGCTCGCCGTCGTCGGCGCTGCCCGCAGCAAGGGGTTCGATGCAGAACGTGCCCTCCGGGCCGCCGTCCGGCGTTACCAGAACCGAGTCCCGCCGGGATCATGACGTCCGGGTTCTGGATAGGTTTCCGTAACGTCTGCCACTCTCGACTAGGCTAGTCCCTGACTAGGACGTCGAGATTTTCCGCTAGTTTCCCAGTAAATCGCTTCACCATAAGGAGCATATTCATGGCGCTTATCGATGCCATCCACGCCCGCGAGATCCTCGATTCCCGTGGCAACCCCACAGTAGAAGTAGAAGTTCTGCTCTCCGACGGCCAGATCGGCCGCGCAGCGGTTCCTTCTGGCGCCTCCACCGGCGAGCACGAGGCTGTTGAGCTCCGCGACGGAGACAAGGGCCGCTACCTCGGCAAGGGTGTCCAGAAGGCCGTTGACGCGGTCATCGACCAGATCGCCCCGGCCCTTATTGGCTTCGACGCCACCGACCAGCGCAGCATCGACCAGGCCATGATTGATCTGGACGGCACCGCCAACAAGAGCAAGCTCGGCGCCAACGCCATCCTGGGCGTGTCCCTGGCCGTTGCCAACGCTGCTGCGGCCTCTGCCGACCTGCCGCTCTACAAGTACCTGGGCGGACCCAACGCCCACGTCCTGCCCGTGCCGCTGATGAACATCCTCAACGGTGGCTCCCACGCCGATTCCGACGTCGACATCCAGGAATTCATGGTTGTTCCGCTGGGTGCCGGGACGTTCTCCGAGGGCCTGCGCTGGGGCGTTGAGGTCTACCACGCCCTCAAGGCAGTCCTGCAGGAAAAGGGCCTGGCCACCGGCCTGGGCGACGAAGGCGGCTTCGCGCCGAACCTTCCGTCGAACCGCGCTGCCCTGGACCTGATCCAGGAAGCCATCAAGAACGCCGGCTACACCCCGGGCACGGACATTGCACTGGCCCTCGACGTTGCTTCCTCGGAATTCTTCAAGGACGGTGCCTACCAGTTCGAAGGCAAGTCCCTGAGCTCCGCCGAGATGAGCGCCTACTACGCCGAACTGGTTGCCGACTACCCGCTGGTTTCCATCGAGGACCCGCTGGACGAGAACGACTGGGACGGCTGGAAGACCCTCACCGACACCATCGGTGACAAGGTCCAGCTGGTGGGTGACGACCTCTTCGTCACCAACCCGGTCCGCCTGCAGCAGGGACTGGACAGCCAGACTGCCAACTCCCTCCTGGTCAAGGTCAACCAGATCGGTTCGCTGACGGAGACGCTCGACGCCGTGTCCCTCGCCCAGCGCGCCGGTTACACCACCATCACCTCACACCGTTCCGGTGAGACCGAGGACACCACCATCGCCGACATCTCGGTCGCAACCAACGCCGGCCAGATCAAGACCGGTGCCCCCGCCCGCTCGGAGCGTGTTGCCAAGTACAACCAGCTGCTGCGCATCGAAGAGGAACTCGACGACGCCGCACGCTACGCCGGACGCAGCGCCTTCCCGCGTTTCAAGGCCTAATAGCCGGATTAACAACTGACCGGTGGCTATGGTGGAAAGACCATAGCCACCGGTTTTGTTTTAAGGACGTTGCCGGTGAGGCAGCTGCTCGTCAGCGGCCAAGCAAGCGTCACAGTCCAGCGTCCCGCGTTTACAGGAGTGTCATGGCTACCCGCCGTCCCAAAGTTCCACGGGTGACCCCAGCAGCCCGACACACCGACCCCGGCGCAGCCGGGGGAGACGTCATCCAGGCGGACTTTGGCAGCCGCAGACCGGCTGAGGCAGGCACTGGGACCGGCGGCGAGTCCGGCGCTGGGACCGGCACTAAGTCCGGCGCTAAGTCCGGAGTGAGGGGGGCCGGCGGTGCAGAGTCCGCCAGGGAAAAATCCCCTGCTGAGGACGCGCCGAAGAATAACCGTGGCCCGTCCGGGTCCTCAACGGTCCCGGGCGCCGGTGAGACCCTCGACCCCATCCCTGCCAAGGCCTTCTCCGGGCGCATGCTGGCGCTGGCCGTCGTCATGATTGCCATCACCATCATGCTGGCACCCACGGTGAAGATCTTCATTGATAAGCGGGCGGAAATTGCGGCCCTCGAAGCCGATATCGCCGCCAGTAAATCGGCCCAGGACGACCTCAAGCGGCAGGTCTCGCGCTGGCAGGATCCGAACTACGTCAAGCAGCAGGCCCGCGACCGCATTAACATGGTTATGCCGGGAGAGACCGGCTACTGGGTGTTCGGCAGCGACCTGCCGGCCGGCGCGTCAGGCGGCCAGCCCGGTGCAGCAGCACAAGACCCCGCCAACCTGCCGTGGGTGGATTCCCTGTGGGAGTCCATCAGGCGTTCGGCAACAGACTAGGAGCGGCGCCCGCCGCCGGACTGCCCCGTGTGGGGACAGCCACATCCGGGCAGGAAGGACGGCCGCGCCAGTGGAAGAGAACACGGCAACTGCGCGGGAGGAATCCCGCCAGCCATCAGCACACGATCTTGAGGTGCTGAGCCGCCAGTTGGGCCGGCCGGTCCGCGACGTCGTGGAGATCCCGGCGCGGTGCGTTTGCGGCAACCCCCTCGTGGCCGCCACGGCCCCGCGGCTCAGCAACGGTACGCCATTTCCCACGACGTTCTACCTCACCCACCCGGTGATCACGTCCGCCGTGTCCCGGCTCGAGGCGGCCGGGCTCATGAATGAAATGAATGATCGCCTCGCCGCTGATGAATCACTGGCAGCCGCCTACAGTTCTGCGCACGAAGCCTACCTTGCCGCCCGTGCTGAAATCGGGGCACGCTCAGGCATCGGCAGAGTGCCGGAAATCGACGGCGTCTCGGCTGGCGGGATGCCCACCCGGGTTAAGTGCCTGCATGTGCTCGTGGGGCACTCCCTCGCCGCAGGTCCCGGAGTGAATCCCCTCGGTGACGAAGCCATAACGGCCATCAGCGAGTGGTGGACCGCAGACCGCTGCTACTGCGAAGGCGCCTGGGACACTGACGGGGAAACCCCGTCCCGGGACCTCAGCCGGCATGGGCCCCAGGGCCTGCCGGAAATCGTGGGACGGCCCGCACCTGTTCGGAAGTCCAAGAAGGAGGCCAGCGAATGACCCGTGTTGCCGCGATCGACTGCGGTACCAACTCCATCCGTCTGCTGATCGCCGACATCGACCACGGCGATGGCAGCACTAAACTCATCGACATCGTGCGGGAGATGCGCGTGGTGCGGCTCGGCCAGGGCGTTGACGCCAGCGGCGAGCTGGCCCCCGAAGCCCTGGAGCGCACCTTCGCAGCCACCGCGGACTACGCCGAGATGATCCGCGAGTACCGCGCGGAGAAGGTCCGCTTCGTGGCAACCTCGGCGACCCGGGATGCCCGCAACCGGCAGGTTTTCGTGGACGGCATCCGCGCCCTCCTCGGCGTGGAACCGGAAGTGATCTCAGGGGATGAGGAAGCAGCGCTCTCCTTCGCCGGGGCCAGCAGCGTGCTGCCGATGTCCGGCGATGACCGGGTGCTGGTCGTTGACCTGGGCGGCGGCAGCACCGAATTCGTGCTGGGAGACGAGCGGGGCGTCATCGCTGCAAAGTCCGTCGACATTGGCTGTGTGAGGCTGACCGAGCGCCACCTCAAGAGCGATCCCCCCACGGCCGAACAGATCGCCGCGGCGGAGGCCGACGTCGACGCCGCCGTCACTGAAGCGGGACTGGACGTTCCGCTGGAACGCAGCACCGCCGTCGTCGGGGTCGCCGGTTCCATCACCACCATCACGGCGCATGCCCTGAAACTGCCGGAGTACCTGCCGGCGGCCATCCACGGTGCTGAGCTGTCCATTGGAATCATCCAGCATGCGGCCAGCGACCTACTGGCGATGACCCGGGCGCAGCGGGCGGAGCTGCCGTACATGCATCCCGGCCGAGTCGATGTGATCGGCGCCGGTGCACTGGTGTGGCGAAGGATCCTCACCAGGATGGGCGAGCTCACCGGCGGGGTGGTCATTACGGCCACCGCGAGCGAGCACGATATTCTTGACGGAATTGCCCTGAGTGTCAGCTAACGAGGCACCAGCCCACAAAGTATTGGATCTTGAATGACCAGAGCAACAGCCCGGCTCCGCCGGACGGTATCGGCTCTATTGTCCGCGGCGCTTGTCGGCGGAGTCGCGGCGACAGCCATCGCAACAGCCCCGGCAGCTCAGGCAGACACCTGGCGTGACAGGGAATACTGGCTCAAGGAAGCCGGCATCACCAAAGCCTGGGCGGTGTCCAAGGGCGCCAACGTGAAGGTCGCTGTGATCGACAGCGGCGTGGACGGCGACCACCCGGACCTCAAGGGCGCGATCGCAGGCGGGCACGACGTCTCGGGCGCCGGAACAGCGGACGGACAGAAAAGCATCGGCGCCAAGCCCGAGCACGGAACCCTCGTGGCCACCATGCTTGCCGGCCGCGGACACGAACCGCCGCCGAAGAAGTCCACGACCAGCGCCAAATCGTCGCCGAGCCCTTCGCCGTCGGATAGCATGCCGGACGGCATCATGGGAGTCGCCCCGGAAGCCCAGATCCTCGCCGTCTCCACGTGGCTTGGCTCGGAGAACCCCGGCGGCAAGAGCGATCAGGACCAGATTCCAGAGGCCGTCCGCTGGGCCGTGGACAACGGCGCCAAGGTCATCAATATTTCGCTGGGCAGCACTTCTCCGGAATGGCCGCAAAGCTGGGACGCGGCCTTCCTCTATGCGGAGCAAAAGGACGTCGTCATCGTGGCGGCGGCCGGCAACCGGGTCGCCGGGAACGTCCAGGTGGGGGCGCCCGCCACCATTCCCGGGGTCCTGACAGTGGCTGGTCTGGACCGCAATGGCCAGGCCAGCACAGACTCCTCGTCCCAGGGCATCAGCATTGGTGTGGCAGCCCCCGCGGAAAAGCTCGCCGGCGGACTTCCCGGCGGAAGCTATGCGGAATGGGCAGGAACCTCCGGCGCGACCCCCATCGTTTCCGGCGTGGCCGCGCTGATCCGCTCCGAATGGCCGGAGATGAGCGCCGAACAGGTCATTAACAGGATCGTCTCGACGGCCACGGACGCCGGCGCGCCGGGCAAGGATCCCCTGTACGGTTTCGGCGTTCTCGATGCCGAGGCCGCGCTGAAGGACGACGTCGCGGAGACGAAGGTCAATCCGCTGGGGTCCATTTCGGACTGGATCCGGGTTCACCGTCGCGGAAACCTGGCCACACCCGCCCCGGTGCCGCCTGCCGAATCCCATGCAGCGCAGCCCACGCTGCCAAGGGCCACAGTGCCGGTGGCACAGCCGCCGTCGCAGATGGACAGCGCCCTTCCTGCCGCCGTCGTCATTGGTTTCGGGGGCCTGTTCGTAACCATCATCATTGCCGGCGCAGTGCAGCTGCGCCGGGCTTACCGGGCATCCGGCGGTAACCCTGAGGACGCCGATACTGGCGTGCTGAACAAGGTAGATTCCGGCGACCAGCCTAGTTAGTGAAGATTTTCACAAACTCATGTATTCTGGACTCATGGCAACCACCCCACAGCTCCAGGACCGTCCCCGGGTGCTCGTCGTCGGCGGCGGGTACGTCGGCCTGTACGTAGCACTCAAACTGCAGAAGAAGATCGCGAACGCCGGTGGCATCGTCACCGTCGTGGATCCACTGCCTTACATGACTTACCAGCCCTTCCTGCCCGAAGTTGCCGGCGGCAACATCGAAGCGCGCCACGCCGTGGTCTCCCACCGCCAGCACCTCAAGCAGACCGAACTTATCCAGGGCCGCGTCACCTCGATCGACCACGCGAACCGCACCGCCGTTGTTGCACCGTCCGACGGCGGCGAAAACTTCGAAGTTCCGTACTTCGACGTGGTGGTAGCCGCAGGAGCCATTACCCGCACGTTCCCGATCAAGGGCCTGGCGGACGCGGGCATCGGGCTGAAGACCATTGAGGAAGCGGTTGCTCTGCGCAACAAGGTTCTCGAGCGTATCGAAGCCGGCTCCACCCTGACCGACCCTGCTGCACGTGCCAAGGCGCTGACCTTCGTGGTGGTTGGTGGCGGTTTCGCCGGCATCGAGTGCATTACCGAGATGGAAGACCTCGCCCGCGCGGCCGTCAAGAACAACCCGCGCGTCAAGCAGGAGGAAGTGCGCTTCGTCCTCGTCGAAGCCATGGGACGCATCATGCCCGAGGTTACCCAGAATCAGGCGGAATGGGTTGTTGAACACCTCCGCAGCCGTGGGATCGAGGTCCTCCTCAACACCTCCCTGGACAGCGCCGAGGGCTCGCTCAAGCTCATCAACCTGCCGGACAAATCCCTGGCCCAGGAATTCGAAGCCGACACCCTCGTGTGGACGGCCGGCGTGCAGGCCAACCCCATGGTCCGCTCCACCGATTTCCCGCTCGAACCGCGCGGTCGCGTCCGTGTTCTTCCTGACCTGCGTATCGCCGGCGATGAAGGCATCATCGAGAATGCCTGGGCTGCCGGTGACGTTGCCGCGGTCCCGGACCTCACGGGCAGTGGCCTTCCGGACGGCACCTGCGTCCCCAATGCCCAGCACGCGCTTCGCCAGGCCAAGCGTCTTGCCAAGAACCTGTGGGCTTCCCGCTGGGACAAGCCGCTGAAGGACTACAAGCACAAGAACCTCGGTGCAGTAGCCGGCTTCGGCGAGTGGAAGGGCGTTGCCAACATCAACCTGGTCGGCAGCATCGGGCTCAAGGGCGGCCTCGCCTGGCTGGCGCACCGTGGCTACCACGGCCTGGCCATGCCGACCTTCGAGCGCAAGTTCCGGGTTATCTTCAACTGGATCCTGAGCTTCTTCATGGGCCGCGACACGACCCAGCTGATCGACCTGGACAACCCCCGCGGCGCCTTCGTCGCGGCTGCCACGCCGGCACCCAAGCCGGCAGTTGCCCCGCCTGCTCCTGCTGCCGGGAAACCTGCTGATGAGCCAGAGCAGAACGGTTCCAAGAATGGCGCCAAGAACGGTTCCAAGAACCCTGTCTCGGCGAAAGCCAAGTAGGCAGCGGTAACTGACGACGGCGGCCATTCCCTTGCGGGGGAACGGCCGCTTCGTCGTCTGGCGGGGTTCTCTCCTCCGGTTCCGTAACACGTCCCGGAAAGCGGCAGGCGGGAAGTTTAGACTGTCTGCATGATGGGCGAAAAGAACCTCCAGACCCTCCTGGCCACCATGCATCCCGTGCAGCGCACCGGCGAGTACGTTTATGTGCTCTGGCCGCACGGAAAGCCGCTGGTGCCCGGCATAGAGGCGGCTGTCCGCGAAGCTGAGGGGCTGACCGTGGTGCTGCCGCGGGCTGAGGCGGATGAGTTGGGACTGAAGTACGATTTCGTGGCCGCCTGGATCACCCTGGAGATCCATTCGGAACTGGAAGCCGTGGGCCTGACCGCAGCGGTCAGCAGGGCACTGACGGACGCCAAGATCAGCTGCAATGTGCTGGCGGGCTTCCACCACGACCACCTTCTGGTATCGGTAGGAGACTCGGCCCGGGCGCTCGAGGTGCTGGCAGAGCTCTCAGCCGCTCATGCAGCCGATCCCGAACCCGCGCGCGAGGTGAAACTGCGGAGCGAGACACCTGATGACCGCGCCGCAATACTGGCCTTGACGGCCGAGGCGTTCGCCGTGTCGCCCGTAACGGGCCTTCCGGTGGAGGGCGAACCTGAGGAGGTGGATCTCCTGCGGCGTCTTTTCGAATGCGATGAGTACCGGCCGGATTTCAGTGTCGTGGCGGAGGTCGACGGCGAAATCGTGGGGCATGTGATCAGCACCCGCGCCTGGGCGGACGGCCTTGAACTGCTGGGCCTCGGACCCATCGGCGTCACCCCCAGGCTGCAGCGCCATGGCATAGGCACGGCGCTGATGCGAGAAACGGTCATCCGGGCCAACGCGGCGGGGGAGAGGGGCATCGGTCTGCTGGGCAGCACAGAGTACTACCAGCGCTTCGGCTTTGTGCCCGCTTCATCGATGGGCATCGAAGCCCCGGACACGCATTGGGGCGACAACTTCCAGTTCCTGCCCCTCGCTCTCTGGCCCGGCGGCGTTCATGGAACCTTCCGCTACGCGGGACCTTTCGTGGCAACGGAAAGCAATCCCACCTCCGGAAAGCGGTAGCATTGACCGGGCGCCCCAGTAGCCCAATTGGCAGAGGCAGCGGACTTAAAATCCGCGTGTTGTGGGTTCGAGTCCCACCTGGGGTACAAATTGGGCTAAGTCTGTCTCCTCAGGCTGCCGCTCCATCAACAGTGTGAAGCTCCAAGGGCTCAGCCAAGGCACCATTTTCCTTCTTCATGAAGTAATCCACACCGGTGTAGCCCCCATCAGCGACAATAGACGCCCCCGTGACGAATGATGCGTCGGTGCTGAGGAGAAATGCGACCACCTTGGCCATGTCATCAGGGCTCCCGTTGCGACCTAATGGAGTGAGACTGGCCGCTTCGTAAGGCTCGGTCAATATGCCGGAGTTAAATTCCTCAAAAGATTGTTTTTCGAGGATCCCGGCATTGTTGACCAGTGCCTCGAAGGAATATTCATCACGGATATGGCGGGCGAAGTCCAGCGATCTGGATCTGTCGGTCAGATCGAGCTGGCGTATTTCCACGCCGTGCGTGTGCTTCAGCTCCGTCGCTTCATTAAGCCCGGTGTTGTAGGTCGCGACTACCTTCCAGCCATTCCCCGCGAGATATTCGGCAATGGACCGGCCGATTCCCCGAGCGCCTCCGGTAACCAGCGCGATAGGTTCGCTTGTCATTATGCTGCCTCCGCTCTTTTTGAGGGACCTGCACAGTCATACAGTGAGCTCTGCCATCGCCGAACGCCAGAGCACAATTGAAGACCTGACAAGCTGCCATGGCTGGGCGGCGGTGACGCCCTACGCGGCCTGTGGAAGACACTGCCGAGGGGTGGCAGAGGCAGCGCGGCGCAGGTGTCCGATATGCAACGAGTGTTATAAGGATGTGACCTTACTCACTTATGCTCGGGCATAAATTGCACTAGCTTGAAAATAACTCAGGAACACCTGACCAATCGCATCAAAGGCCGTTCGCACCTTTCGATCGAGGAGACTCTCAATGATTTCACTCCCCCAGGCGGCGCCCCGAGTCGCTAAGCTCACAGCGCTTAGCATCGGCGTCGCCCTTCTGGCTACGGCTTGTGGTGGCGGCCCCACCCCAGGTTCGACGGAAACCACAGCCGCGGCGGGAGGCATTGCCTGCCCCGCGCCAAGCGCCACGGCCGGTGCCACCAGTACCGCACAAGAGACAGGTTCCGTGCCCCCTTCCACGACCACCACCCCCACTCCGCTGAAAATTGGATCGCTTCTGCCGACGACGGGGTCGCTGGCGTTCCTCGGCCCGCCCGAGATCGCTGGTGTTAACCTGGGCATCAAGGAAGTCAACGACGCCGGCGGCGTTCTCGGCAAGCCGGTGCAGGTCATCCACCGCGACTCCGGCGACACCAAGACCGACATCGCTACGCAGTCCACCACGGCGCTCCTTGGCCAGGGCGTCAGCGCCATCATCGGTGCAGCTTCCTCCGGCGTCTCCAAGACCGTGATCAACCAGATCACCGGTGCCGGCGTGGTGCAGTTCTCGCCTGCGAACACCTCGCCGGACTTCACCACGTGGGAAGACAAGAACCTCTACTGGCGCACGGCTCCGTCCGATGTCCTCCAGGGCAAGGTGCTGGGTAACTACATGGCGACCTGTGGCGCTCAAACCGTTGGCATGATCGTCCTGAACGACGCCTACGGCACCGGCCTGCAGAAGAACGTCAAGGAAGCCTTTGAAGCAGCCGGCGGCCAGGTTGTGGCCGAGGAACTCTTCAACGAGGGCGACTCTCAGTTCAGCAGCCAGGTGGACAAGGTCATCGCCGCCAAGCCTGACGCCATTGCCCTGATCACCTTCGACCAGGCCAAGAGCATCGTGCCGCTGCTGACCGGCAAGGGTATCAAGCCCACGCAGCTGTTCATGGTGGACGGCAACACGTCGGACTACAGCAAGGACTTCAAGGCCGGAACGCTCAAGGGCGCCCAGGGAACCATCCCGGGCACGTTCGCCAAGGAGGACTTCAAGAAGAAGCTCCTGGCTATCGACCCCGCGCTGAAGGACTACAGCTACGCCGGTGAATCCTACGACGCCGTCAACCTGATTGCACTGGCATCAGAGGCCGCCAAGAGCACCAAGGGCACCGAGATCGCCAAGCAGCTCAAGGCCGTCTCGGAAGTCGGCGAGAAGTGCAACAACTTCCCGTCCTGCGTGACGCTGCTCCGAAACGGCAAGGACATTGACTATGACGGTCAGTCCGGTCCGGTGACGTTCTCCGATAAGGGCGACCCCACCGAGGCCTACATCGGAATCTACGAGTACCAGGACGACAACAAGTACGCGCCGTCCAAGGAAGAATTCGGCAAGCTGTAAGCCGCATTCTCCAGTAGCACAGAAGGCCCCCGTTCAGGGTTTGAACGGGGGCCTTCCGCATGCTGGCCGCTGTCGCCGGGACCGCGGGGACATGCAGAAGGGCCGCTACCGGATCGGTGACGGCCCTTCTGCGGGGCGCTGCTGTGTGTCAGGCTTCGTCGGCGAGCGTTCCCAAGTACAGCTGGATGACCTTAGGGTCCTTCATCAGTTCCCTGCCGGTTCCCGTGTACGCGTCCTTGCCCTGGTCCAGGACGTAACCGCGGTCACAGATCTGCAGGCAGCGGCGCGCATTCTGCTCAACCATGATCACGGAGACGCCTGCACGGTTGATCTCATGCACGCGCAGGAAGGTTTCGTCCTGCTTTACGGGGGACAGGCCTGCAGACGGTTCGTCAAGGAGCAGTACGGCAGGTTCCATCATCAGCGCCCGGCCCATGGCGACCATCTGGCGCTCGCCGCCAGACAGCGAACCGGCGCGCTGGGCGCGGCGCTTGCCGAGCTCGGGGAACAGGCTTGTGACGAAGTCGAACCGTTGGGCGAAGTCCTTGGGCCGCTGGAACATGCCCATCTGCATGTTCTCCTCAATAGTCAGGGTGGAGAACACGTTATTGTTCTGCGGCACGAAGCCCACGCCCTGGGTGACCAGCTTGTTGGCTTTGAGCCCCGTAATGTCGTTTCCGCGCACAATCACCGAGCCCGAATGGACTTTCACCAGGCCGAACATGGCCTTCAGCAACGTGGACTTGCCGGCACCGTTAGGTCCAATGATGCCGATCAACTCGCCCTTCCGGGCTTCGATGCTGCAGCCATTAAGGATGTTCACGCCCGGGAGGTAGCCCGCCACCAGATTGGTGACCTTAACGACGGCGCCATCCGCCGATGCTTCCTGGGCCGACAGGGCTGGGCTCGTGGCACTCATTCTTTATCCTTGTCTGTGCGGCCAGGTTCTGCCAAGCCGGACTGGGGGGAGTTGGGCTCATCGTCACCTGGCTCCTGGAGGGCTTCCGGACTAAGGTCTGGTTGCTTAAGGTCGGCTCCCTTGAGATCCGGGACTACGGATTCAACCGCGATGATGCCGGCGTTTTCGGTACCCACAACGGATTCCTCGTCGGCTTCAAGTACTGCTTCCAGTTCCTTGATCCCTTCGGTGTCACCAAGGTCGACATCGTGGTGGGCGCCAAGGTAGGCGTCAATTACGGCTGGGTCCTTCATGACGTCTCTGGGCGGTCCCTCTGCCACGATCTTGCCTTCGGCCATGACAACAACCCAGTCGGCAATGTGCCGGACCATGTTCATGTCGTGCTCGACGAACAGCACGGTCATGCCTTCAGCCTTGAGGTTCTTGATGTGGTCCAGCAGGGACTGGGTCAGAGCCGGGTTGACGCCTGCCATTGGCTCGTCCAGCATCACCAGCTTGGGGCGGACCATCAGGGAGCGTGCCATCTCCAGAAGCTTGCGCTGACCGCCGGACAGGGAGGCAGCGTAATCGTCCTTTTTGACGTCGAGCTTGAACTTCTCGAGCAGGACGTCAGCCTGCGCAGTGATTTCCTTCTCCCGACCGCCCCAGATCCCCTTGAACAGCGCCTTGGAGAGCCGTTCGCCGGGCTGGTTGGCGGCGCCAAGGCGCATGTTCTCCATGACCGTGAGCTTGCCCATGACCTTCGTGAGCTGGAAGGTGCGCACCATGCCCATGCGGGCCAGCTTGAAGGAGGAGACACCCTCGATGTTCTTTCCTTCAAACTGCCATTTTCCCGAGTTGGGAGTATCGAAACCGGTCAGAAGGTTGAAGAGAGTCGTCTTACCGGCTCCATTGGGGCCAATGAGCGCGGTGATCTTGTGGCGCGGGATCTCAAGGTAGTCGACGTCGACGGCGTTTATGCCACCGAAGCTCCGCCTGACGTTCTCGGCCACCACAATGGGATCCCTCTTCTTACAGCCCGGAGCAATCTCGCCGACGACGATCGGGCTGCTGTCCGTCATGTAGTTGATGCCGGCGTCTTTGTCGTTGCCGTTCGTGTTGGCGGTTTTTACGGTACTTGCGGTGTTGCGGTCCGCGTTGTTCATTGAATGTGCGCTGTGGCTCATGCGAACGCCAGCTCCTTTTTATTGCCGAAGACGCCTTGCGGCCTGAAGATCATCAGCAGCATCAGCGCCACACCTACCAGGATGTAGCGCAGCTGGCCTGCCTGCACAGTGGTCAGCCAAGTCACCGCGCCGGACTCAATGAGTCCATAAAGTACGCTCTGGGTGAGCGAAAGGACCACCCAGAAAATCATTGCACCAATGACCGGTCCGAGAACGGTAGCCATGCCACCAAGGAGGAGGCACGTCCAGAGGAAGAACGTCAGTTCGGTACCGTAGTTGGCCGGCTGCACTGCGCCGCGGGGAAGGGTGAACACCATTCCGGCGAGGGCGCCGAGCACACCGCCGATAATGAGTGCCTGCATCTTGTAGGCGTACACGTTCTTCCCGAGGGAACGCACAGCGTTCTCATCCTCGCGGATTCCCTTCAGGACCCGGCCCCAGGGGCTGCGCATCAGCAGCCAGACGATGACGCAGCACACCACAACCAATCCCCAGCCGATAACGCGGATGAAGAAGTCACGATTGTTCATCCCCATGTAGGAGCCTTCGGGGAACGGGTTCATGGCGTAGAACCCGCCCTCGAACGCAGCAAGCCCGTTGGCTGATCCGGTGACTTTCGTCAGCTGGTTGGTGGTGACGATGTAGCGGACGATTTCCGCCGCCGCGATGGTAACGATGGCGAGGTAATCGGCCCGCAGCCGAAGCGTCGGGATGCCGAGCAGCAGGGCGAAAAGGCTCGAACACAGGATGGAGATCAGCAGCGCAACGAAGAACGGCACGCCAAAGGAGAGTGTTGAGATGGCAAAACCGTAGGCTCCCACGGCCATGAAGCCCGCCTGACCGAAGTTCAACAGTCCGGAGTAGCCGAAGTGAACGGCAAGGCCGAGGGCGGCAAGGGCGTAAGCGGCCGTTGTCGGGCTGAACAGCTCGCCGGCAGCACTGGAAAAAACGAATCCGTAGTCCATGGCTGTCTCCTAACCCACACGCTCGCGCCGGCCGAGGATACCCTGCGGACGGAACAAAAGGACGATGATCATGATGAAAAGGGCTCCAACGTATTTGAGGTCGGCGGCCAGTCCGAAGACAGTGGTGAGCTCAACGAAGATTCCCACGATGATGGATCCGACGAGGGCGCCGAACACGGTGCCCAGGCCGCCCAGCGTGACACCGGCGAAGATCAGCAGCAGTATTTGTGAGCCCATGTCGAACGTGACCCCGGGCCGATAGTACGCCCACAGAATGCCGCCGAGGGACGCCAGCATTCCGCCTGAAATCCATACGATGCGGATCACCGAGTCGACGTCGATGCCTGAGGCGGCAGCCAAGGCAGGGTTGTCAGCGACTGCTCGGGTTGCTTTTCCGAGCCGTGTCTTGAGAAGCACAAGGCCGAGCAGACCAATGACGATCGCGCTGATGATAAGGGACCAGAGGTTGTTGGGGGAGATCGATACCGGGCCCACCTGGATCTCGGGGGACTGAGCGAAGGGCAACTGCTGGGTGGCGCCGCCGAAGTTGAACTGGATGACATAGCGGACAGCCAGGGCGAGGCCGATGCTGACGATCATCATGGGGACAAGACCTGTCCCGCGGCCTCGGAGCGGCTTCCAGAGGCCAGCGTCCTGGACGTAGCCGAACAGACCGCCGATGAGGAGGGCCAGGAGTCCGGCGAGCCAGAAGGGCAGATTCATGGCACTCAGGCCAAACATCGCCACGGCGCCCAGCGTGACCATTTCACCATGGGCGAAGTTAGTGAGGCCGGTAGTGCCGAAGATCAGTGAGAGGCCTACGGAAGCCAGTGCCAGCAGGAGGCCGAAGCTCAGGCCAGCCACCAGGCGATTAAGCAGGTTCTGCGCGAAGTTCTGCTCCTGAACGACAATGCCTTTGCCAAAGGCAAAAATCACAGAAAGATTCGATGTCTGGCTGAAGGTTACATTGCGCGGGTTGGCTTGGCCTTCGGCGAGCTTGATGCCTTCCGGCAGCGTGGACTCATCGAGTTCGACTTCATAAGTTCCCTGGGTCGGAACCCCTATTCGCCAGGACCCGTTGGCACCCGAGGTTGCTGTTCCGGTGAAGTCACCGCTCTTGGCCGTGATCTTCACGCCTTCGATGGGGGCGCGCGCATCGTCACGTAGGAAGCCGCTGATGCTGTTCTGGAACTGCTGGTTCGACGGGGGTGGTGTCGGAGAGGGCGTGGCGGCCTGCGATGCCGGTGCAGCGACAAGCAGGAGAGCCAGGATACTGGCGGCAATTGCCCCCATGACCCTCAGCAGTCCGGCTGGCCGTCTGCGCGGCAGGCCTCTCGGTGTGCGTCTCAAAATTGAAATCCTCCACATGGGGGTGGTCGTGGCTGCTTCCTTGCAGCCACTGCGAACGGAGAAGGTGACAGCTGGTGGTGCGATGCGATGCTCGTAGTACCCGTAATGCTGTTGACTCATTGTGATATGTGTCACCCTACTTCGCTCATGTTACAGGGGCAGTACAAACTTCGCCGTCATGGGTGGTCCCTGCATAGCGATCAGATAACAACTGTGAAGCCGGCGGAAGCCTGCAGTTCAGTCAAGCTAATGAAAACTTTTGTTGTATCCCAGTATTCCTAAACAGTCCTGCTCGTTGCCTCCACGATGGCTCGCCATCGGCTTGGAGTTGGTCACGATTCCGTGTCGGCAGGCGGGCCCGCGGAACTATCCCTGCCGTTTGCGCGTGGAAATTGGTAGCTTGAACTCGAGAAAAGATCCACCCACCCTTTATTTGGAGGACACCCGCAATGGCACTTGGCGGAAACCCGATCTTCAACGGAAAGAACTTCCGTGGAGCCACCCAGGCACCGCCTGTCCCTCAGGCATACGGCCAGAACCCGTACGGCCAGGGCGGCTACGGCCAGGCACCCGTCATGAACGCGCCCGGAGGTTGGGCGGGCCAGCAGAACATGACGGACGACCAGCTGCAGCAGATGTACAACCGGCCGGCTGCCGGACCGGCCGAGACTGGCCGGATGACGTACGACGACGTCATCATCAAGACCGCAGCCTGCCTCGGCGTCCTGATGGCCGGAGCTGCCGTCACGTTGTTCGTCAGCCTGTCACTGGCCACCATGCTGATGATCGTCGGCGCGCTGGGCGGATTCGTCCTGGCCCTCGTCAACACGTTCAAGAAGCAGCCTTCGCCCGCACTCATCCTGGCCTACGCCGGTCTTGAGGGCCTGTTCCTCGGCGGGCTGACCCGGATCCTTGATGGCATGTTCCCGGGTGTTGGACTGCAGGCGGTCATCGGAACGCTTTCCGTCTTCGCTGTCACCCTGGTGCTCTTCAAGAGTGGCAAGGTCAGGGCGACGCCCAAGGCCATGCGCTTCTTTATGATCGCTGTGATCGGGTACGCAGTGTTTGCGCTGGTCAACATGGTCATGATGTGGACCGGCGCCGTTGATTCGCCGTTCGGGCTGCGCACCAGCGTGGAGATCTTCGGGATTCCGCTGGGCGTGTTCATTGGCCTGCTTGCCATTGGCCTTGCCGCCTTCTCGCTGATCATGGATTTCACCAGCATTGAAGCCGGCGTCCGGGCCGGCGCACCCGAACGCTTCTCCTGGACGGCCGCCTTTGGCCTCACCGTGACCTTGGTCTGGCTGTACGTGGAGATCATCCGCCTGCTGGCCATCCTCCGCGGCGAGGAGTAGAACCAGGGCCGGCTAACGCCGTCGCGCTTGACGCAAGAGGGTCCCGCTTACTGCGGGGCTCTCTTTTTCTTTGTAGGCGTGACTGGCCCCGCGTAGCCGTGCGGGTCGCTGTAAGTGGTGTGGTACGACTGCCTGGACTGCAGTTTCGTCAGACGAGTTGGAGCGGCTGAGTTCTTCCGGCTGCGTTGAAACAGCAAATGTGCGACAGCTCCTTGGGTGCTGGACCGAGAACTTAGCCGTTAGGTCGGCCAGCGGGTCGCCCCGAAGACCTATGTTCTGTGGTGGTGGTTGCGGCGGGGTTTTTGGTGGGGGTCGATGTGGGGTGGGGGGATGAACCAGGGGATGCCGGTTTTGATGTGGATTTGCCATTGTTCTTGGTGGATCAGGTGGTGGTGGTGGGTGCAGAGGAGGGTGCCGTTGTCGGTGCTGGTGGGTCCGCCGTGTGACCAGTAGGTGGTGTGGTGGGCTTCGCACCAGGGGGCGGGGATGGTGCAGTTGGGGAAGGCGCAGCCTTGGTCGCGGGCGGTGAGGGCTTTGCGGATGTGGGGCGGGAAGATGCGGGTGGTGCGGCCGATGTCCAGGATGCGGCCTTCGGTGCCGAGGAGGATGGGGATGATGTCGGCGTCGCAGGCGATTTTGCGGACGGTGGCCGGGGTGATGGGGCCGGTGAAGGTGAATGTTCCGGTTCCGGTCGCGGTGCCGGCGCCGGTGTCGGGGAGCGGGGGCTGGGCTGGTTCGTGTTTGTCTGTGCCGGCCGCGGTGCCGGAGGACTCCGCGGTGTCGGGGAGTGGGGGCTGGTCTGGTTCTGCCGTCCCGGTGCCCGGTGCGGTGCCGGGGAACTTGCCCGTGTGCGGGAGTGGGGGCTGTGCTGTGGTTGTTCGTTTGTAGCGGGGGCCATTGGTGGCGGTGGTTTCGAGTTGGTTCAGGAGGTCCTGGTGGCTGATGGTGACCATGACTTGGGGGCGGAGGCCGCCGGTGGCGGGCAGGGTGGCGGTGGCGAGGGCGGTTTTGCAGGCGCCGACCAGGCCGTCGAGGAGCTGTTGGGGGCGGGTGCGGCGTTCGAGGTGGCAATCGGCGGCGGCCTTCTCGGCTGCGGCACCGAACCCCGGTCCCGGATGACCGGCGTCTTCCGTGCTGTCTGCTGCGCCGTGATCATGAGTGTCCTCTCCAGTGTGTTGGGCTGTTCCAGTGTGTTGGGCTGTGCTGGTGTCGGGGCCGGGTTGGGTGCGGGGGTTGGTGGCGGTGTTCATGACGGTGAGGAGGTGTTCGTATTGGTCGGTGGTGGCGAAGATTTCGAGGTGGTGGAGGCCGCGGCGGGGGCGGCGGATGAAGGCGCCTTGGCGGTGGCGGAGTTCTTCTTCGGTGGGTTCGCTGCCGTCCTGGTCGATGGCGTCGGTCCAGCGGTGGGCGATGCGTTGGAGGAAGTCGTGGTCGTTCTCGATCGCGGTGCGGATGAGGTTGGCTTCCATTTTGTGGAGCATGGCGGGGTGGGCGATGGGGCGGGCTTTGTCCAGGGCGGTGGTGATGATGGTTCCGGCGCGGGAGGCGATGGTTCCGGCGGCCAGGACCGCGGCGGTGTGTTCGCAGGCCGGGGGTGTGGGCTGGCCGGTGATGCCGGTGCGGGGGAGTACGGCGGTGGCCAGGGCGAGGCGGCGGCGGGCTTCGGCGGCGCTGATCCGCAGCCTGACGCGCAGGAACTCGGCGGTGTTCCGGCACCCGTCAGCCACCGGCCCTGGGGCGGGCACCGCCACTGGTGCGGCGGTTTCGGCTCCGGCGGTTTCGGTGCCCCAGCCGGTGGTCCAGCCGGCTGCTTTGAGGGCTGGTCCGGCGGCGTTGATCGCCGCAGTGCGTGTCCTGTCCACTACGGCCGCGGCGAGCAGCTGGAGGTGGTCGACCTGGCGGGAGAGCCCCTCAACGAGGTCGGCGAAATCCGCTGCGTCACCGAATCCGGCCAGCGCCAACTCCTCAGGCACGCTCGCAACCGCGGCCTCCGCCAACGCCAGACACCGGCGCAGGTCCTCCAACGCCCCGCGCTTGAGGGCAGTGTGCCCGCCACTGAAGGGCGTGGCAGCTAACTGGCCGCGGGTGACAGAAAAGCCGGCGGCAGCCCCGCCGTCGAACGCCGGATGATCCGCAGGAGTCGAAACGGCAACGCTACGGAGGCCACGGCTCTGCAGCATGGCAGGCACGCTGAGGCCAGGCGTGACTGCCCGGCCTGCGGGGTCATCCGCTGCGTGTTCCCCAATGGCTTCCATAGGGAAACTTTGTCAGAGGGGTCCGACATTAAAGGCGTCAGCGGGCACCTTGATTAAAGGCATCAGCGCGCAGATTAAAGGCGTCAGCGCGCACACTTTTCGGGTCAAATGTACGGCTCCTGCAGAAAACTGGGGAACCCGGAGGGCGCCTCTTCAGCTGAGGCGCTCCAGCACCAGCGCCATGCCCTGTCCGCCGCCCACGCAGAGGGTTGCAAGGCCCAGGGTTCCGTCCGTCTCGCGCAGACCGTTGAGTAGCGTGGTGGTCATCCTGGCACCGGTCATGCCAAACGGGTGCCCCAGTGCAATGGCACCGCCGTGGACATTGAGCTTCGCGGAATCGATCCCCAGCTCGCGGGCGCTTGCGACCACCTGGACAGCGAAGGCTTCGTTGAGCTCCACAAGATCGATGTCGCCGATGCCCAGCCCGGCGGACGTCAGGGCCCGCCGGGTGGATTCCACCGGGCCCATTCCCATCAGCTCGGGCGACAGGGCACTCACGCCCGTCGCCACAATGCGTGCCAACGGCTCCAGTCCAAGTTCCCGTGCCCTGGAATCGCTCATGATAACCATGGCGGCCGCGCCGTCGTTGAGGGGACAGGCATTGCCGGCGGTGACGGTTCCCTCCCGGCGGAACACGGGCTGCAGAGCGCTGACAGCATCCAAGGTGACGCCGGCACGAGGGGAGTCGTCCCGGTCCACTACGGTGCCGTCGCGCCGCTGATAGGGCGTGATGTCCAAGGCATAAAATCCGGAGGCGATGGCTGCCTCCGCCCGGTTCTGGCTCAGCACTGCCCAGGCGTCCTGCTCCTCGCGTTTGATGCCATAGGACGTGGCCACGTTTTCAGCCGTCTGCCCCATGGCGATGTAGATGTCCGGCATCCGCCCTCCCAGCCGCGGGTCCGTCCACGGTGTGTTGGATTCGGCCCTCGCCGCTGTGCGCTGGCGCGCCGGTTCGAACAGCGGATTGTGGTTGCCGGCATCGGTTTCCCCGGCACCGGCCCAGTTCTGGTACCGCGATACGGCCTCGACACCGCCGGCAACGAATGCGTGACCCTCTCCGGCCCGGATCGCGTGGAAGGCCATCCGGATGGTCTGCAGGCTGGACGCGCAAAAGCGGTTGATGGTGGCGCCGGGTACATTGTCCAGTCCCGTGAGGATGGTGACCACGCGCGCCATGTTCGAACCTGCCTCCCCGCTGGGTTCGGCGCAGCCCAGATAGACGTCATCGAGCCCCGGTCCGCTGTTCCCGGTGGGGTCGAAGGACGGGAGTTTCGAAAGGGCAGCATTCACCATGGCGGCTGCCATGTCATCCGGACGCTCGTCCTTCAAAGATCCTTTGAAGGCGCGGCCGATCGGGCTCCTGGCAGTAGAAACAATGACAGCTTCCCGCATGCGCCCAGCCTACGCCCGCTGCTAGGCCAGCCGCATCGCCCCGGCTGCCGGAGTGACGCTGAAAATGTCCGGCGCGGTGTATCCCGCCCGGGCAAAGGCCTGTTCGACGGCGGCCCGCACCCGTTGCTCTTCCGTCGCTGGAGTCAGTGCGATGGCCGCGCCGCCGAACCCACCGCCCGTCATCCTGGCTCCGATGGCGCCGTTCGCCCGGGCGGTGTCCACGGCAAGATCCAGTTCGGCGCAGGAGATTTCGAAATCATCGCGCATGGAGACATGGCTGGCGTCCAGGAGTTCGCCGATCGACGAAGGCCCTTGCCGGCCCAGGAGTTCGACGGCCTGCAGGACCCGGTCATTTTCGGTGACAATGTGGCGGACCCGGCGGAACGTGACCTCGTCCAGGAGCCCGCTGGCCTCCTCCAGGTCGCCAGGTCCAACATCGCGGAGCGCCCTGACGCCCAGCACCTCTGCGCCCAGCTCGCAGGAAGCGCGGCGGGAGGCGTAACCGCCGTCGGCGTGGGAGTGGGAAACCTTGGTATCGATCACAAGCATGACGAGGCCCTCAGCCTCTGCCTCGAACGGCACCAGCTCGACACTCTGGTCACGGCAGTCGAGGAACACGGCATGGCCTGCCGAACCACGCAGGGATGCCGACTGATCCATGATGCCCGTGGGGGCGCCCACGAAGTCGTTTTCGGCGCGCTGCGTGGCCAGCACCATGTCCCCGGGGCTGAGCCCTGCGTTTGTTAGGTCATTCAGCGCGGAGATGACGGCGCATTCGATGGCATGGGACGAGGAGAGTCCGGCGCCGAGGGGGACGTTGGAATCCAGGAGCAGGTCCAGGCCGGGCACATCGATGCCGCGCTGCTGCAGCGACCAGATGACACCGAGGGGGTACTTGGTCCAGCCCTTGGCCGAGCGGCTGTCCAGGGCGGCGTTGTCCGCCGTCGTCATGCCCTGGTCCCCGTAGGTGGACAGCATGCGGACGGTTGAATCGGTACGGACGCCGACGGCGATGCGCGCCGTTTTGTCGATCGCGAACGGAAGCACGAAGCCCTCGTTGTAGTCGGTGTGCTCGCCAATCAGATTGACCCGCCCCGGGGCCTGCCAGACGCCGTCCGGTGCGCGGCCGAAGGCGCTGCGGAACTGTTCGGCCAGTTGTGTGGTGCTGTCGGCGCCGGTCATGCGTGGGCTCCTTCGGTAAGTCCCGGGGCGGTCGGGGCCAGTGTTTCCGCCGGCGAGGCGGGAACGGCGACCGCGCGGAGCCGCTCCGCCACCAGTTCGGGCGTGGTGTCGTTGATGAAGGCACCCATGGCGGCCTCCGATCCTGCCAGGAACTTTAGCTTGTCGGCGGCACGGCGCGGGGAGGTGAGCTGCAGGTGCAGGTAGCTCGCCGGGCGGAGCAGGGTGTCCACCGGTGCCTGGTGCCAGGCCGAGATATAGGGGGTTGGTGTCGGGTACAGGGCGTCGAGGCGCTTGAGCAGGTCGAGGTAGACGTGGGCCAGTTCGTCCTTCTCCTCTCCGCTCAGGGCCGCCAGGTCAGGGACGTGGCGGTGGGGCACCAAGTGGATCTCAAGCGGCCATCGGGCGGCGAACGGAACGTAGGCGCTGAAGCTGTCGCTTTCCATGACCATCCGGCTGCCGTCCTCCCGTTCTGCCCGCAGGAGTGAGCCGGTCAACGTTTGCCGTCCGCCGGCGTCGTCATAGAACTTCCGGGCGGCCGCCCCCATAACAGCGGCGCGCGGCGTGACGTAGGGGTAGGCGTAGATCTGGCCGTGCGGGTGGTGCAGCGTGACCCCGATATCCGCCCCGCGGTTCTCGAACGGAAACACCTGCTTAATTCCGGGCAAGGCGCTGAGGGCTGCCGTGCGGTGCGCCCAGGCTTCCACTACGGTGCGCGAGCGGGTTTCAGTCAGGCCGCTGAAGGAGCCGGTATGCTCCGGCGTGAACGTCACGACTTCGCACCTGCCGAAGGCCGGTCCTGTGGTTCCCCAGGAGGGGTTGTCCGGCACCGGCCCCACGGCGGGTCCGAGGGAGGGGAAGCGGTTTTCAAACACGGCGACGTCGTAGTCCGGCGCCGGGATCTCCGAGGGATTGGCGTCGGTCGTGGGGCAGATCGGGCACTGGTCCGCCGGCGGGAGATGCGTGCGGGTCTGCCGGTGCGCCGCCACGGCCACCCATTCTCCGGTCAGCGCATCGAACCGGACTTCGCCGGGTTCGCCGCGGGCGGGCAGATCCCGGCGGTCCTGCGTGGTTTCCACGGACCGGGGGCGCGCTGTGCCGGCGTCGTCGAAATAAAGCAGTTCCCGGCCGTCGGCGAGATGAGTGCTGGTGATGTGGGTCATCCGTTGTGTCCTTTGAACGCGGTCGCCAGACGGTTGCGTCCGGCCGGGAGGTGGGGGTGTAGGTTTGTTGCGGCAGGCCCAGGAGTTCCGCGTGGCGGGTGTTCCGAGGAAGAAGGCACGGGCACAATCCGCACATCGCGGACCGCCTCCTGGAGCAGGCTCAAGGCAGCGCTCCCATCCTCGCCCATGCCGATCCTGGCGTCCGTGATCAGTATGCCGATGGCCGAGAGTGGTGCGATTCCCGCCAGGCCGAGCAGCCCGTATTTTGTGGCATCGGCAACTACAACCAGCTCGTCCGAAGCCGCAATCATGGCGGCGTTGACCTCCGCTTCGAGGAGGTTCGGTGACGTGACGCCGGCTCGCGCATCAATGCCGTGGACCCCCATGAAACAGAGGTCCGCGGAAAGGTTTTCCATGGCGTGGATCGTGACCGGGCCGACGAGCGCTTCGGACGGCGTCCGCTGGCCGCCCAGGATCACGGTGCGGATGGCCGCGCCCGTCTGCGCCGCGCCCGTCTGCGCCGGGCCTGCCTGCGCCGGGCCTGCAAGGGCGTTGGCCACCATGATGGAATTCGTGACCACCGTGAGGCCGAGGTTTCGGGGGAGCAGGCGGGCCAGCTCATACGTTGTGGTGCCGCCGGAAATCAGCAGTGTCATGTCCGGCCGAAGCAGACGGAGCGCTTCCGCCGCGATGGCGCGCTTCGCCTCCGTTTCGTGGGCCGACTTGCTGAGGAACTCCGGTTCGATGGCGCCGAAGGCGCCGGTCCTGGTGGCGCCGCCATGAACCCGAAGCAGCAGGCCTTCGGCGTCGAGGGCGTCAATGTCTCTCCTGACCGTCATCTCCGAGACGCCAAGCATGCCGGAGAGCGAGGTGACGCGCACCGTGCCGTGGGCTTCGAGTTCCTGGAGGATCCGGTGCTGGCGCTGGGCTGCGAGCAAGGGGCTCCTCCTATCCGCCCCTCGCGGGGCTGTGGTCCGGAGCGTTGTTCACCGCCCCCGCGCCTCCTATGAGGCACATCACCATTGTGGCACAAAACGATCAGAAACAAATACTTTCTAACAAAAGACAACAAAACTGTCGGCTCTGCAGGGTGGCTGCACGTTATACGGTAAGTTCCATGACTTCCGGCGCCCTTCCCGAGCCCAGTGATGACCAGCCCGGACGCAGGCGTTGCGCCTCCGGCCGCCAGTACGAGCTGAGGAGGGGTGATGCGCTCGCCGTGGTCACCGAACTTGCCGCGGGACTGCGCTGGTACAGCCGCGGCGACGTCCAGCTAACAGAGTCCTACGGCGACGCCGATATCCCGCCCGGCGGCGCCGGCATTACCCTGGCGCCCTGGGCAAACCGGGTGGAGGACGGGGTCTGGTACCTGAACGGCAACAAGCAGCAGCTGGACATCACGGAGGTGCCCCGGAACAACGCCAGCCACGGCCTCCTGCGCAACGCCTCGTACGCCCTCGTCGCGGAGTCGGAGTTTTCGGTCACCCTTGAGGCCCCGGTCTTCCCCCAGCATGGCTATCCGTTCCTCGTGCGGCACCGCGTGGAGTACTCCCTGGGCGAGGACTTTGGGCTGGTGGTGCGGCAAACCCTGGTCAACGACTCCCCGGCGGACGCGCCCTTCGTCCTGGGGGCGCACCCATACTTGCGGCTGGGCGAAATCCCCAGCGAGGACCTCACCCTGACCGTTCACGCCGCAACCCGCCTCGTCGCAGACGAAAAGCTCATTCCCCGCAGTTCCGAACACGTCAGCGGAGAGACTGATCTCCGGCAGGGCAGGACAGTGGGGGACCTCGACATCGACGTTGCCCTGACGGACCTGGCGTTCGACGGCGGGATCGCCCGCCACACGCTGTCGGCAGCGGACGGCCGCAGTGTAAGCCTGTGGCAGGACGACACCTGCCCGTTCGTCCATGTTTTTGTGAGCCGCAAGTATCCGGGCCGGCCCAAGGCAGTGGCCATCGAACCGATGACGGGACCGGCGAACGCCTTCAACTCCGGCCACGGCCTCGGATGGCTGGCGCCGGATGCGTCCTTCACCATGACGTGGGGGATCAGCGGTTCCGTGGGCAGCAGCACTGCGATTGAGGGCTCCTAGGAAGTGCTGACCCGCACGCTTCCAGCTGCTTGTTGGGAGTCCGGTTCCCGCTCTGCTCCGTGAGCGTTTCCCATAGCCGCGCAGCTAGGGAATTATGGGGCTATGACGCCAGCTAAGGACGCCACGCCGGAAGAACCAGTCAGGCCAACCATCGTTCCGCCCCCGCGGCCCCGTACGGAGCGGGACCTTGAGCAGGACATCCCCTATGGTGTGCGCATCGCGGCGGCCTGGGCATGGCGGCTGGGACTGATCCTGCTGATGATCGGCGCCCTCGTGTGGCTGCTCGGCAAAATCAGCTTCCTCATCATCCCGGTCATGGTGGCGGCACTCCTGACGGGGTTGCTCAGCCCCGTGGTTCGGTGGCTGCGCTCGCAGCGACTTCCCAACGGGGCGGCCGTGGCGATCACTGTCCTGGCGTTCATCGGACTCATCGCCGGCTCGCTGGCACTCGTGGGGCGCCAGCTGGCCCTGGGCTTCCAGGAGCTGTGGAGCGAAGCCCTGACGGGTGTCCAGCAGGTCCAGGACTGGCTGGCGCAGGGACCGCTGCACCTGACTGCCGCCCAGATTGACCAGTACATTCAGGAGGCCACTGCTGCACTGCAAACTAACAGCAGCAGCATCCTCAGCGGTGCGCTTTCCTTCGGCAGCACGGCAGGACATTTTGCCGCCGGGATGGTCCTGGCGCTGTTCATCCTGATCTTCTTCCTGCTGGAGGGGGAGCGGATCTGGGCTTTCATGGTCCGGCTGCTGCCACGGCGGGCACGCATTGCCGCCGACGGTGCCGGACGCCGGGGCTGGACATCAATGGTCAGCTACGCGCGGATCCAAATGTTCGTCGCCTTTGTGGATGCGGTGGGCATCGGAGTCGGAGCGGCCATCATCGGCGTCCCGCTCGCACTGCCCCTGGGCGTGCTGGTGTTTATCGGTTCTTTCATCCCGGTGGTTGGTGCATTGGTGACAGGTGCCATCGCCGTGCTGCTGGCACTTGTCGCCAACGGCCCCGTCAACGCCCTTATCATGCTCGGCATTGTGCTGTTGGTCCAGCAACTGGAGAGCCACATCCTCCAGCCACTCGTCATGGGCAAGGCCGTGGCGCTGCACCCAGTTGCCGTGATCCTGTCCGTCGCCGCCGGCTCCTACCTCGCCGGCATCCCCGGCGCGCTCTTCTCCGTCCCCATCCTCGCCGTAGCAAACTCGGCGATTCGGTATATTGCCGGCAGAACGTGGGAACATGATCAAGTGCTGGCTGTCGGTCGCGGCAGTGTCGTGGCAGGTTCGGCTGGCACAGACCAGGACAACACGATCAAGGAAGTCCGGTTGCCGGGTGGAATTCCCGGCCTCGGCAAGGACGCCGATCGTGAAACAGGTGCCCCCGGCAGCCATGCTGCCCAGGGCTCCAACGCTGAATTTCCAAAGGAGAATAGTTCGTGAATACCCCCGAAGGCCTTCCCGTCACGCTGGACGATGTCCTTGAGGCGCAGAAGCTGCTTGACGGGATTATCACCCGGACACCCGTGGAATCCTCCCGGGCGCTGGGCGGCATGGTTGGCGGCAGCGTCTTCTTCAAGTGCGAAAATCTCCAGCGCGCCGGATCCTTCAAGGTTCGTGGTGCGTACGTCAGGATGGCCCGCCTCTCCGAGCAGGACAAGAAGCGCGGGGTGGTGGCCGCCTCCGCCGGCAACCACGCCCAGGGCGTGGCGGTCGCGGCAAAGAGCCTTGGGATCAAAGCGCGGATCTACATGCCGATCGGCGTGGCACTGCCAAAACTGGCCGCCACCCGCAGCCACGGCGCCGAGGTGATACTGCACGGGCACAACGTCGACGAGGCGCTCGCCGAGGCGCAGCGGTATGCGGACGACACGGGTGCCGTCTTCGTCCACCCCTTCGACAACGTGGACGTCGTGGCCGGCCAGGGCACAGTGGGGCTGGAAATCCTGGAACAGGTGCCCGACGTCGACACCATCCTCATGGGCGTCGGCGGCGGCGGCCTGCTCGCCGGTGTCGCCGTGGCCGTGAAAGCCCGGGCCAAGGAACTTGGCCGGGAAATCCGCATCATCGGAGTGCAGGCCGAAAATGCCGCCGCCTACCCACCGTCGCTGGCGGCGGATGCCCTGGTGCCGCTGAAGAGGGTCTCCACCATGGCGGACGGCATCGCCGTGGGCCGCCCTGGCCAACTGCCCTTCAGCATCATCCGTGAACTCGTGGATGACGTGGTGACGGTGAGCGAGGATTCGCTGGCGCGGGCCCTGATTTTCCTGCTTGAACGCGCGAAGATGGTCGTGGAGCCAGCGGGGGCAGTGGGCGTGGCGGCGCTCATGGACGGCAAGATTGAGAACCCCGGAACCACGGCCGTCATCCTGTCCGGCGGCAACATCGACCCCATGCTGATGCTGAAGGTTATTCAGCGCGGTCTTTCCGCCGCCGGCCGTTACATGACCGTCCGCATGATGCTTGATGACCGCCCCGGTTCCCTCGCCACCATCGCACGGATCATTGCGGAGAACGATGCCAACGTGACCGGCCTGGACCATACCCGGGTGGGCGGCTCCATCAGCATGGGCGATGTCTCCATCACGGTCAATTTGGAAACCAAGGGCCACGAGCACTGCGAACAGGTCCTAGGTGCGCTGCGCGCCGAGGGTTTCCAGCCGATCGTGGTGCACTAGGAGCCTGGTATGCTCGACACTCCAGGCGAGGTGCCGGTCACGCGGGACACCCCGGCGTCGCGGGCCAGGGGCGGGCTGCTGGTGGTTGGCTCCTTCGTGGTGCTGCTCTTCGCCATCGAGCTGGTGAACACATTCATGCTGCACGGGCTGAACCGGGTCTTTGGCCTCCGGCCCCGCAGCGCGGACGGAATCCTGGACATCTTCACCTTCCCGCTGCTGCACGCGAACCTGAACCACGTCATGTCCAACGCGCTTCCGCTGATCATCTTTGGCTTCCTGGTCTTCATGTCCGGCGTGCGGGTCTTCCTCACCGCTGTCGCCTGCAGCTGGCTTGGCTCCGGGGTGGCAGTCTGGCTGATCGGCGCCGGCGGGATCACCGTGGGCGCCTCCGGCATTGTCTTCGGGCTGTTCGCCTTCCTCCTCGTGCGGGGCTTTTTCAACCGCAACTGGTGGCAAATCCTGCTGTCTGTGGTCCTCTTTCTTGCCTACGGCAGTATGCTTTTCGGGCTCATTCCCAGCTTCATGGGTTTCGTTTCCTGGCAGGCCCACCTGGGCGGCGCTGTGGGCGGCGTCGTGTCAGCCGTGGTCCTGCGGGTGCGAAGCGCCGCCCGCCGCGGCTGAGTCATCAGCCGCGGCGGGCGAAAAGGCCCCTTGCTGTCGGCTAAAGCGGTTTAAAGCGCGACGCCGGCCCTCCCCCCAATAGGGGAGGGCCGGCGTCGTGCATTCCAGCAGAACATGCTGAAGCGGAAAGCGCGCTGCTTAGCCTGCGTACGGCTTAGCGGACAGGATCTCCACGGCGATTTGCTTGCCGTTGGGGGCGGTGTAGCTGAGCGTGTCGCCCTCCTTGTGGCCCATGATCGCGGCACCAAGCGGGGACTTCTCGCTGAAGACGTCGAGATCGGAGTCCCCGGCAATTTCACGTGACCCAAGCAGGAACTTCTCTTCGTCCCCGGCGATGCGGGCAACAACGAGCATGCCGGGTTCAACGATTCCGTCATCGGCGGGCGCCTCTCCGACGTGGGCGTCGCGGAGCAGTGCGGTGAGCTGGCGGATGCGGGCTTCAATCTTGCCCTGCTCTTCCTTGGCAGCGTGGTAGCCGCCGTTTTCCTTAAGGTCTCCCTCTTGGCGCGCAGCTTCGATCTTCTGGACGATTTCCGCCCGGCCGGCGCTGGAAAGGTGGTCCAGCTCTGCCTTCAGGCGGTCAAAAGCTTCCTGGGTAAGCCAAGCTGCAGGCGCGCTGTTGGTGGTAGACACGGACTTCTCCTCTAGTGGTTAAACAAGCAGGTGATACAAGCAAAGACCCCGCCACGGTGGCCACTTGTGGAACTAAGTAACCAACTCAGCGGGGTAAAGGTATTGATCCATTGTAGTCAATCCTGTGGACAAAACCCAACGACGGAGCGGCGTGGGTCACATGCCTACTTGGATTTGCCTGGGATCCAGCAGCTGTCCACCACGGCCGAGACGGACTGCGACTCTGTCCGAAGCACTTCCCTTCGGGCGATGGTGCGGCCGCCGTCAGCCCCCTGGCTCTGCTGCGAATCAGGGTTGGCCGGCGGAATATCCACGACTTTCCAGCCCACCACGGCGAACTTGGAATCGAGGGCCTTGACTGCGCACTTCACGGCGGTTCCCGGCTCGCGGGTGACCTGGAAGTCCAGTTCGGTCTGGGTGGCGTCAATGGTGCTGTAACCGATGTCCTTGAACGTGACGGAGGACATGGCCGAGGACGTGGAAACCCAGGCCAGGAATCCTATCCCGACGGCCAGAGCGGCAATCCCTGCGCCCCGTTTGGCGTTTCGGGACAGCCCGCGCTTTGGACCGCCATAGCGATTGGCTAGGCTAATGTCAGCAGGCTGGGGGGTGCCCGACTTGTCCTCGGTAGTCACCACTCCAGTTTAGTGGGGATCTGCAGGGGATATAGCCGCACCGTCACTGCACCCGGTAACCGTAGAAAGAGGAGCAGTCCCAGATGACAGCGTCCACGAGCCAGTCGCCTTCGCTTCGCCTTCTGGCGGTCCACGCGCACCCCGACGACGAGTCGAGCAAGGGCGCGGCGACCATGGCCATGTACGCCGCTTCCGGAGTGGACGTCATGGTAGCCACGTGCACAGACGGCTCCCGCGGGGACATCCAGAATCCGGCCATGGCGGGTGAGCCGCACCCGAAGCGGGACATGGCCGGGGCCCGCCGGCTGGAAATGAATGAGGCCGCGCGGATCCTGGGCGTCAGGCAGCGGTGGCTGGGCTTTGTGGATTCCGGGCTGCCGGAGGGTGACCCGATCCCGCCGCTTCCCCCCGGATCGTTCGCGTTGCAGCCGCTTCAGCGTGCGGCCGCGCCTCTTGTGCGCCTCGTCCGGGACTTCAAGCCGCAGGTGATCGTCAGCTATGACAAAAAAGGCGGTTATCCGCACCCGGACCACATCATGGCGCACCGTGTGGCCGTGGAAGCGTTCGAGGCCGCGGGGGACCCGGCGAGGTATCCGGGCATCGGCGAGCCCTGGGAGCCGAGCAAGCTCTATTACGACCGTGCGTTCAGCCCGGAACGCTTCCGTGCCCTGCACTTTGCGCTGGAAGAGGCCGGGCTGCAGTCGCCGTATGCCGAGCGCCTGGCCGCGTGGCTGGAAGCTGACGCCGAAGGGCACACTCCGCCGCCGCCTGCCCATAAGACCACCACCCAGGTGGACTGCGGCGATTACTTCGAAACCCGGGATGATGCCCTCCGCGCCCACCGTACGCAGGTTGATCCGCTGGGGTTCTTTTTCGCGGTGTCTCCCGACATGCAGCGACGGGCCTGGCCTTGGGAGGACTACACGCTGATCCATTCCCGGGTGCCTGTCAAGATCCCGGAGAAGGACCTGTTCGCGGGGCTAAGATAGAAACAAGAGACCGTTTCTATCATCCGTAGAAAAATACCGGTAGAAAAATTACTGGTAGAAAAACCCGTAGAAAATAGCGGGCAGAAATAGCGGCCCAGAGACGGCCCGGCGTACTCCGCCCCAGCCCACCGAGAAGGTTCCAACCGTGCACCACTTGCTCATCGCCCTGGCATCGTCTCCGGCACCCTCGCCGTCGTTGCGCCCGGGCCTCTCCGAGGACCAGGTGACCCCCGGCCTCCTCGGATTCCTCCTCACGGCGTTCATCGTCGTGCTCACAGCGCTGCTGATTGTGGACATGGTGCGCCGCATCCGCCGCGTGCGGTACCGCGCCCAGGTGGAGGAAGAGCGCCTGGCTGCGGCCCAGGCAGCGGACATCACCCATGACGAAGCCGCTGACGGCGATGCAGGCAGAACAGACGCCTGACTCCGGTCCCTATGTGCCGGCCGCTCAGCCAGGGGCGTTTAACGCCCTGGGCGAGGAGCCGTCAGCATACCTGCGGCAGCACGCCGGCAACCCGGTGCACTGGCAGCCCTTCGGGGATCAGGCGTTTGCAGATGCGGTGGCCCGGGATGTTCCGGTGTTCCTGTCGATCGGTTACGCCGCATGCCACTGGTGCCACGTCATGGCGCATGAATCCTTCGAGGACCAGGCCACCGCGGACTACCTGAATGCACACTTTGTCGCGGTCAAGGTGGACCGCGAAGAGCGGCCGGATGTCGATGCCGTCTACATGGCCGCCACCCAGGCGATCAGCGGCGAGGGCGGCTGGCCCATGTCGGTCTTCCTGACCCCGGACGGGCTCGCATTCCACGCCGGCACCTACTTTCCGCCCCGGCCCATGCCCGGCCGGCCGTCGTTCCTGCAGGTGCTGGAGGCCGTGCACGATGCATGGGAGGAACGGCGCGACGCCGTGGAGCAGAATGCGCGATCCCTCGCGCAGAACATGGGCCGCTCCCAGCTTTCTGCCGCCGTGGACCTCTCCGCGCCGCCCGAACTGCTCGACGCCGGGCTCCTTCCCGCCGCGGTCCAGTCGCTGGCCAGTTCGGAAGACCCCGACGCCGGCGGGTTCGGCACCGCCCCCAAGTTCCCGCCGTCGGCGGTTCTTGAGTTCCTGATCCGGCATGCTGCCGTTCCCGCCGAGACTGCCGGGATCGCCCGGGACATGGCCGGGCGCACCCTGGCGGCCATGGCGCGTTCAGCGCTGTTCGACCAGCTCGACGGCGGGTTCGCACGGTATTCGGTGACCCGTGACTGGTCGGTTCCGCACTTCGAAAAAATGCTGTACGACAACGCCCAGCTGCTCCGGGTCTACGTGCATTGGATCCGTCTGGGCGGCACGGCCGGTTTTCCTGCTGAGGAAGCGGCCGACGTCGCCGAGCGCACGGCTGAATGGATGCTGGCCTCCCTCGGACTCCCACAGGGGGTCGATAAGGCCACGGCGCTGGCATCCTCACTCGATGCCGACTCGGTGGTCAATGGAGAACATCATGAGGGTGCCACCTACCTCTGGACGGCCGGCGACCTCGAGCAGCTGCTGGGCCCCGATGACGCCGCCACGGTGGTCCGGATCATGAACGTGGGCGCTGTGGGCACCGTGTCCGAATTCGGTTCGCCGCTGCACCCGGCACGGGCGCTGGACAGCGAAGAGGCGGCCCTCTGGGACAAGGTGCGGACTCCGCTCCGGAAGGCCAGGGCCGACCGGCCGCAGCCGGCCCGCGACGACAAGGTGGTGGCTGGATGGAACGGGCTGGCCGTGGCCGCACTTGCCGAGGCCGGCGCGGTGCTGGACCGGCCCGCACTGGTGGGGGCAGCCGTGCGGATCGCAGGGTATCTGGAGCAGGTCCACTGGCGCGCTGACGAGGGGGAGCTGGTGCGGGTTTCGCACGCCGGCACTGCTCGGGGCATCGGGGGCCTCCTGGAGGACTACGCATTCTGTGCGGAGGGATTCCTGGCGCTGCTCTCTGTCACCGGCGACGCCCACTGGTACGGGCTTGCGGAGTCACTGATTTCGGCGGCCTGTGAAAAATTCATCGTGGACGGAGAACTGGCGGATTCCGCCGGGGAATCCGACCAGGTGTTCAACGCCCAAGGCCGCCGGCCGGGGCTCGACCCCTTTGATAACGCCACGCCCAGCGGTGCGGCGGCGTTCGCTGGTGTTCTGCTCAGCTATTCCGCCCTGTCCGGCTCGGTCGAACACCGGATCATGGCCGGCAATATCCTCTCGCTGTTGCCGCCGATTGCCGTGCAGGCTCCGCGGGTGGCGGGCTGGCTGCTGGCGACGGCGCAGGCGGCGTTGGCAGGCCCGGTGGAGGCGGCCGTTGTCGGACCCTCCGGCCCCGCAAGGGACGCACTCCACGGGGCGCTGTTGCGGTCGCCCAGTCCCGGGCTTGTCGTTGCCGTTGGTGATGGCGCTGCGCTGGGTGGTGACGCTGCGCTGGCTGGTGACGTGGGCGCAGGTGCAGGGGACAGCGCTGAGGCGGTGCCGCTGCTGCGCGGCCGGGCAGCCGGTCCCGACGGCGCGCCGCTCGTGTATCTTTGCCGCGACATGGTCTGTGAGCGCCCGGTGGCCTCCGTGCCGGAGGTTCTGGAACGCCTCGGCTCCGGAGCGCGGTAAACAAGACCGTGGTTGTCCAGGGCAAGCCAGCCCAGAGCAAGCCAGCCCAGCCCGCGATGGCCCCGAACGCGCTAGCTCAGCACAGCGATGAGGATTGCCGCGAAGTGCGCGGCGAAGGCGAGCACGGTGAACGCATGGAACAGTTCGTGGAAGCCGAAGTGCTCGTAGCTGAAGTTCGGCTTCTTGAGCGCGTAGAAGACAGCGCCGGCAATGTACAGGATGCCGCCGAAGCAGATGAGCAAGGCGGCTGGCACGCTTGCCATGAAGAAGTCGGGAAGGTAGAACAGCGAACCGCAGCCCAAGGCAATGTAGATCGGCACGTAAAGCCAGCGGGGCGCGTGGGTCCACAGCAGCCGGAACAGCACGCCCAGGATGGCGCCTGACCAGATCAGCCACAGCAGCAGCACGGCGGTGGGCCGCTCCAGCAGACTCCAGGCCAGAGGTGTGTAGCTGCCGGCGATGACCAGCATGATGTTGGTGTGGTCCAGGCGCTTAAGGACGATCTTCACGCCGGGCGACCAGTTGCCGCGGTGGTACACAGCGCTGATGCCGAACAGCAGGACACCGGTCAAGGCATAGATGGCGGAAGTGATCTTGCGGTCCGGCGTGGGGGCCAGGATTATCAGGAGGATCCCTGCGGCGAGGGCAAGAGGGGCCGTGACCGTATGGATCCAGCCGCGCCATTTGGGCTTGATCATCAGCAGTTCGGCAATGCGGACGGCGGCGTCGTCCATGGCGCTCGGCCGGCGTTCCGGGGTGTCGGGACTTCCTTCCGGGGTCTTGCTTGTCATGCCCCCAGAATAAACTACGCATCAGTAAGTTACTTTCAAGTAACAGTGGGGCCGGTGGGTAGCGGTTCGTCAACTACGGCTCTTGGCGGCCGGCGGGCGCGCGCCGGGGTCCTCCGGACGGTAGCCTAGGATTTGCACAGAAGTCAGACAGCCAGGAAGTCAGGTGAAGCTCCGGATGGAATTGCCCGGATTCCTCTATGGCTTCTACGAGCGCAAGCTGCTCCGCTCCTTGGAACCGGATCGCATTCCCAAACACATCGGGGTCATGGTGGACGGCAACCGGCGGTGGGCGCGGCAGTTCAACGCCCCCACGAGCCAGGGGCACCAGGCCGGGGCGGACAAAATCCACGAGTTCCTTGGCTGGTGCCAGGAACTGGGGATCAGGGTAGTCACCCTCTACATGCTCTCCACCGACAACATGAGCCGCTCCGGCGAGGAACTGGACCTGCTCATGGGCATCATTGCGAACACCCTGGACCGCCTCGATGAGGATGCCGACATATCGGTGCATGCGATGGGGGCGCCCGAGCTGTTGCCGGACTACCTCGCGGAGCGGCTGACCAAGCTGACAACCCGGACCCCGGTGCGTGAAAAGCTCCACGTCAACGTAGCTGTCGGTTATGGCGGCCGGAGGGAAATCGTGGACGCCGTCCGTGAACTGCTGCACGATGCCGTGGCGCGTAAAGCGGACATCAGCGAGCTCGCCGAAACCCTGTCTGTGGACGACATCTCGCGCTTTCTCTATACCCGTGGCCAGCCCGATCCGGACCTGCTGATCAGGACCTCCGGCGAGCAGAGGCTGTCGGGCTTCCTAATGTGGCAGAGCGCCTACAGCGAGTTCTACTTCTGTGAAGCGCTGTGGCCCGCGTTCCGGAAGGTGGATTTTCTCCGGGCGCTTCGTGACTACGCCGGCCGGCAGCGCCGGTTTGGCTCCTAAGAACCTGTCCGCCGTTCATCTCAAGTTCACAAGACGGCAACAGGAATCGCCGGTCAAAGACGTTGGAAATTAGTCGGGGGAGATTTACGTTAAAAACATCAGCAGGCAAACCGCCGGCTGATCGGGGAGGCCAGTACATGGAGCGAATTTTCGCACCGGTTGTATGGGAGGCCGAGCCCGGCCTCCAGGCCGAGCCGCCTCACCAATAACAATTCCGGGCGTGGTGCCCGGGGCTGGAGTCGATGTGGCTATTTCTGAACAACTGCCCGAAGTCATCACGGATCAGGGTGAGAAGGCTACCTCTCGCGCCAAGCGAGTCATTTCAAAGACCGGTGCGGCCACGAAAGACGCCGCAGCCGGTCTTGCTGTTTCCGGCCCAAGGTCAGAATCCCAGCCCGCCGTCTCGACGTTCGTCATCGACACCTCAGTGTTGCTGTCAGATCCCCGTGCCCTGCTGCGTTTCGCTGAGCACGAGGTTATCGTGCCCATCGTGGTGATCACCGAGCTCGAGGGGAAGCGGCACGACCCCGAACTGGGCTACTTTGCCCGGACGGCCCTTCGGCTCCTTGACGACCTTCGGATCCAGCATGGCGGACTCGACCGGCCCATTCCCCTGGGTGATTCCGGCGGCATGCTCCTGGTGGAGATGAACCACATCTCCTCCGAAGTGCTGCCGGCCGGCTTCCGCGGCGGTGACAACGACAGCCGCATTCTCGCAGTTGCCAAGAATCTCTCCAACGAGGGCCGCAATGTGACGGTGGTGTCCAAGGACCTGCCCATGCGGGTCAAGGCCTCGGCCATGGGACTGCTCGCCGATGAGTACCGCAACGAGCTGGTCAAGGACTCGGGCTGGACCGGCGTCGCGGAAATTGATGCCAGCGAGGATGAAATCTCCACGCTGTACGGCCACGAGCCGGTCTTCATTCCCGCCGCCGCCGAGATGCCGGTCAACACAGGTCTCGTGCTGCTCTCTAACCGGGGATCGGCCTTGGGCCGGGTCGGTGCCGACAAGCAGGTCCGCCTTGTGAAGGGGGACCGGGACGTCTTCGGCCTCCACGGACGTTCCGCGGAACAGCGGCTCGCCATCGACATGCTGATGGACCCGGCAGTAGGCATTGTGTCCATCGGTGGCCGGGCAGGCACCGGCAAGTCAGCGCTCGCCCTGTGCGCGGGGCTGGAAGCCGTGCTGGAGCGCCGCGAGCACCGCAAGGTGATCGTCTTCCGTCCGCTCTTCGCGGTGGGCGGCCAAGAGCTCGGGTACCTGCCCGGTTCGGAAGCGGAAAAGATGAACCCGTGGGCGCAGGCCGTCTTCGATACCCTTGGCGCACTGGTCAGCCAGGAAGTCGTGGAGGAAGTCATGGACCGCGGCATGCTGGAGGTCATGCCGCTGACCCACATCCGCGGCCGTTCCCTGCATGACGCCTTCGTGATCGTGGACGAGGCACAGTCCCTTGAGAAGAACGTGCTGCTCACCGTCATGAGCCGCATCGGGCAGAATTCGAAGATCGTGCTCACCCACGACATCGCCCAGCGTGACAACCTGCGCGTCGGCCGTCACGACGGTGTGGCAGCCGTCGTCGAGATCCTCAAGGGCCACCCTCTCTTCGGCCACATCACCCTCACGCGCTCCGAGCGCTCGCCCATCGCGGCGCTGGTGACTGAGCTGCTTGAGGGGACTGAGATCTAGCATCACCCGGATGGACTCGAAGGGCCGTGGCCGGTTCGCCGGCCACGGCCCTTCGCCGGTTGAGCCTGCCGAAACCCCGCTCAGCCCTCGATGCCCAGGAACTTTGCTGTCGGCTCGTGGCCCGCCACTTTCAGTTGCCAGTCGGGGCGTTTGAAGGTTTCCGGGGTGAGGCGTACCCGCTGGACGGTTTCCGCTTTGCCGTCCCAGGACATGCGCGTGATGCCGTTGAGCTCGTAGCCCAGCGAACGGGAGACTCCGAGGGACGGAGCATTCCACACTGCCGCTTCGGATTCAGCTGCCTCCGCCCCGAGCCAGTCAAAGGCATAAAGCGCGACGGCGGCACGCATCTCTTTGCCGAACCCCCGGCCGTGCGCGCTCTTCCTCAGCCAGGATCCCGTGGTGACCGTCCTGATGACGGCAAAATCCTTGGCTCCGACGTCCTGGCACCCCACGAAGGTCCCGCCGTGCCAGATGCCCAGAATCAGAGCCCAGGATTCCGGTGTGGTGCCCGCCCGGCACTGCCAGTACCAGCGGGCCATATTCGGTCCCAGCTGGTCGGCCGGTGCTTCGGCCCACGGGGTTCCGAAAGGGTTCCTGCCCGGGTCATGAACGCCGCTTGTCGCCGCCTCCACCGCGGCTGGGATGTCGTCGTCCTGCAGAGGGCGCAGCACGAGCCTTGGGGTGGTCAGCGTCAGGGCGAAGGGCGGAAAAACGGACGAAAGCTCGGTCATGACCGAAGCCTACCGTTCACGCCCGCCGTTCCTCCCTGCACCGCGGCCCGTCGGGGCTTTTCAGGCGGGGTTGGGACGAAGCGGCCACTTGATGTGCTCGCGAACATCCGTCAGGTTCACCGGCTCGGCCACGAAGAGGTCGTCAAGCATGTATTCGTCCACGGCCAGGATGCGGATCCAGTGGCCGGGAAGTTGAGGTCCGCCGTCAAGCGGCTCAGCGGCGACGCAGACACCGGTTGCTGCGTCTATCCGAATCCGTGTCCGCCCCGGGCCGCACAGGGGGTTCTCCGGATCCAGCGGACGATAGCTGAGGTTCGGCGTCACAACCGTCTCGCGCGCCGGCCGACCCTCGTGGTCCACATCGCGCACGGGCTCAAGCAGTTCCACGGCATTCGCTCGCGGGAACTCGAGCGGAACAGGCGCATTGCCCGCGAGCTCCACCGGATCAAGGGCCGCGGCAAAGCGGCTGTTCCCGAACGACGGTTCGCCGTAGGCGGCCTCCGGGCGGCGCCTGACCAGCCCGCCGTCGTCGTACACCGGGGTGACCAGATGCGCCGGAAGCAGCCATGACTGACGGGTGGCGCTGATGTAGAGGCCGTCGCGCGAGTCGTTGATGCCGGTGGTGCTGTGTACCAGGGTTCCGTCGGTGGTCTCGAGGCGAAGGGCACCGGGACGGCGCAGCCAGGCGCGCACGGGGGCAGTCCTGCCCTCGGGCGTCTCACGGTATTCGAACCGGAGGGACTGCCATTTCCAGGGGGATGAACGGCAGAGGTTCCGGAAGGACGCGGCGGAATCGGAGGGCGTCGAGGCCCCGCCGTGTTCCTGCCGGTGCTTGGCGTCCCAGGTCCCCATATCCACAGTTTACGCGCGGGTCCAGCGGCGGACCGGGCAAATCCAGTAGCATCCGAGAGTGATCCGACGACTTGGCGAACTCTGGGAAGCAGCGCCGCCCGCCTTTTGGCTGGTGCTGGCGGCCTGCGCTTATTTTGCGGTGATGGCCGTGCGGCTCACGGTGATCGATGTACGCCACCACCTGCTGCCGAACCGAATCGTCTTCCCGTCGTACGCGGTGGCGGGAGCACTGCTGCTCGGGGCGGTCATCAGCCTGGTCTTGTCGGTGCCCGGCAGCGGGACTGTGCCCGACGCCGCCGCGCAGCTGTTCGGCGTGCCCGCACTCCGGATCGTGGCGGGGGGAGCGGTCCTGTGGCTGTTCTACTTTGTCCTGCGGCTGGTGTACCCGCCCGGGATGGGGTTCGGCGACGTGAAGCTGGCCGGAGTGCTCGGCATGTATCTGGGGTACCTGGGCTGGTCGCACGTTTTTGCCGGCACGTTCGCGGCGTTCCTGCTCGGCGGCCTGTGGAGCATCGCGCTGCTGGCGTCGCGGCGCGGCACGCTGAAGTCAGCCATTCCCTTCGGGCCCTTCATGCTTGCGGGGGCGGCCGCCGCGATGGCAGTGCTGCCCGCCTGAGGAAGAACGCCCGGATCTGGTTCAACCTTCGCTATTTTGTCGGTGACCGTCCGTAACCTGTTCCTGTCCAGCCAATCCGCTGGCATCAGATGGCGCTGGCGCAGCCGGGGCCGGAAATGGGGAAGCATGACAGATGCAGGACTTACACATGTTTACGTGCTCCTGGACCGTTCAGGGTCCATGAGCGCCATCGCTGATGACACCGTGGGCGGATTCGCGGCGTTCATCAAAGAACAGCAGTCGGTGGCAGGCCGGTGCCGGCTGTCCCTGGCCCAGTTCGACGACACCTACGAGCGAGTCTACGAGCCCCGGGACATCCAGGACGTGCCGCCCCTTGTGCTGCAGCCCCGGGGCTCCACCGCCCTGCACGATGCCATGGTCCGGCTGATTGGGGAAGTGGGCGCAGAACTGGCGGCGCTGCCGGAGCCAGAACGGCCGGGAACGGTGCTCGTGGCCGTCCTGACCGACGGCCATGAGAACGCCTCACGGGAAACGAACGGGGCCATGGTTAAGGCTCTTGTGGAACGCCAGCAAACGCAGCGGGGCTGGCAGTTCACGTACCTCGGCGCCAACCAGGATGCCGTCCTGACTGCGGGGCACCTGGGGATCAAAGCCGAGGACGCACTGACCTACGCCGCTGGCAATGTGGATGCGGCCTTCACCGTGCAGTCCGCCAAGACGCGCCGGCTGCGGGAGGCCCGGATGTCCGGCGCCAGCATGGAACAGGCCTCGGCTATGGCCGCCTACACGCCTGAAGAGCGCAAGGCCGCTGGCGGAGCGGAGGAGGGCGGGGAACGCCCCGCCGGGTAAGTGGGACCGGGGAACGGCGGCGGCCGGCACCTTCCACGGGAAGGTACCGGCCGGCGTCGGACATGCCGTGTTCGTGCGGGGGTTACGCCTTGTGCGGCGGACGGGTCATGGACATGACGTCCAGGGCGGTGTCGAGCTGCTGTTCGGTGAGCTCGCCGCGCTCCAGGAAGCCCATGGCCACCACGGTTTCGCGGATGGTCAGGCCTTCTGCCACGGCCTTCTTGGCGATCTTGGCTGCGTTCTCGTAGCCGATGTACTTGTTCAGCGGCGTGACGATCGACGGCGATGCCTCTGCGAGGAAGCGGGCGCGGTCGACGTTGGCGGTGATGCCGTCGATCATCTTGTCGGCCATGACGCGGCTGGTGTTGGCCAGCAGGCGCACGGACTCGAGCAGGTTCGCGGCCATGACCGGGATCCCCACGTTGAGTTCGAAGGCACCGTTGGTGCCGGACCAGGCGATGGCGGTGTCGTTGCCGATTACCTGGGCGCACACCATGATGGAGGCTTCGCAGATGACTGGGTTGACCTTGCCGGGCATGATCGAGGAGCCCGGCTGCAGGTCCGGGATGGCGATTTCGCCGAGGCCGGTGTTGGGGCCTGAGCCCATCCAGCGCAGATCATTGTTGATCTTCATGAAGGAGATGGCAATGTTCCGCAACTGGCTGGAGGCCTCGATGAGGCCGTCGCGGTTGGCCTGCGCCTCGAAGTGGTCGCGTGCCTCGGTCAGGGGCAGGCCGGTGTCAGTGGCGAGCAGTTCGATGACGCGCTCCGGGAAGCCGGCCGGGGTGTTGATGCCGGTGCCCACGGCGGTGCCGCCGAGCGGGACCTCGGCGACCCGGGGGAGGGAGGCGTTGATGCGCTCGATGCCGTAGCGGACCTGTGCGGCGTAACCGCCGAACTCCTGGCCGAGCGTGACGGGGGTGGCGTCCATGAGGTGCGTTCGGCCGGATTTCACCACATCCTTGAACTCGACGGCCTTGCGCTCCAGCGACTCGGCGAGGTAGCCGAGGGCGGGGATGAGGTCGTTGATCAGGGCCGACGTGGCTGCCACGTGCACCGAGGTGGGGAACACGTCATTGGAGGACTGCGAGGCGTTGACGTGGTCGTTCGGGTGCACCACCTTGTCGCTGCCGGCGGCCTTGAGGGACCGGGAGGCCAGTTCGGCGATGACCTCGTTGGTGTTCATGTTCGAGGACGTGCCGGAGCCGGTCTGGAAAACGTCGATGGGGAAGTCGCCGTCATACTTGCCCGTAGCCACCTCGTCGGCAGCTTCCGCGATCGCCTTGGCCAGCTCGCCGTCGAGCACACCCAGTTCAGCGTTGGCCTGGGCAGCGGCCTTCTTTACCCGCGCCAGGGCCTCAATGTGGGCACGTTCAAGGGTTTTTCCGGAGATCGGGAAGTTCTCGACTGCACGTTGCGTCTGCGCGCGGTACAGGGCGTTCACGGGGACGCGGACTTCGCCCATCGTGTCATGTTCAATGCGGAACTCTTCAGTGGAAGTCATGGGGCTAGCTTAGGGCGATCTGCGGCCGCATCGAAAACCGTGAACTGCTTGCTACGGCGGTCCCGAAAGGGCGTGCCGTCGGACGCCCTAGAGCTCTCCGATTCCGGAAACCAGGTCCGCGCGTCCCTCCGCGAGACGGTAGGAAAGGCCGATCACTGCTGCCCGCCCGGTGTCAATTGCGTCGGAAATCACACGGGAACTGTCCACGAGCCGCTGCGAAGTCTGTTTGACGTGCTCCACCACCATGTCGTTGACCTCGGTTTCGTCATTGCGGAGGGAGGTCAGAACGGACGGCGTGATCCGCTCCACGAGGTCCCGGATGAAGCCCGTTGGCATCTGGCCGGTTTCCACGGCGGACTTTGTGGCGCTGACAGCTCCGCAGCTGTCGTGGCCAAGCACAACAATCAACGGGACGCCCAGCACGCCGATGCTGTATTCGAGGGACCCGAGCACGGCGTCGTCAATCACCTGGCCCGCGGTGCGGACCACGAAGGCGTCGCCGAGGCCGAGGTCGAAGATGATTTCTGCCGCGAGCCGGGAGTCGGAGCAGCCGAATATCACGGCGAAGGGGTGCTGGTTTTCCACGAGGGACGACCGTCGTGAAGCGTCCTGATTGGGATGCGAAGATTCGCCGTTGACGAAGCGTTCGTTGCCTTCGCGCAGACGGCGCCAGGCCAGTGCGGGGGTCAGGTAGGTTGCCACGGCCCCTACCTTACGGGCTGGGGCTGTCCGAGGGTGAAATCGTTACCGCCGGGTTACCGTCCATGGACTTTACGACGGCGGTGGCCAACGTCGCGAACTCGTCGAGGTCCGCATCCCCGATCAGGATAACGGTGGTTCCGCGGTGGTTCAGCACCATGCTCCGCTCGCCCTTGCCGGTGTCCCGCAGCTCCCATTCCTGCCCACCAGCCTCCCGGGTTCCGGTCACCGGAGCGTTCTTGGACTGCTGCAGGAGCCAGGTTGGGTTGGCCTTCCGCGTCTGGACCAGGCCGATGAATGCTTCCTTGGGAGTGAGGTATCCGACTTCCCAAGTGGGCACCCCTGAGGCAGAGCCGGCTTCCCAACGGGCGTAATTCGGCCTGAATGTGTCGCCGGTTGCAGGGGTCACAGGTGTGAATCCCGCCACATCGGCGGCGTTCCCGGCGACGGCACTGACGTCGATATTGGGACGGAAGCCCTCGGACTTAGGCGACGGGTTCATCAGGACGATAGGCAGGAACGCGGCTATGCTGACCGCCAGGGCAATGATCATTCCGAGGACGGAGGCATTGGCCCGTTTAGCGGCAGCGGCCGGGATTACCGGCTTCACTGGCTCTCCGGACGGGGCCGCGGCCGGGCCGTTGCCGGCTGCCGGGCTGGTAGGGGTGGACTTGTCCTGCGTTTCACTCACCCCTCTATAGTCGCGCATGCGGGCACCGAACTCACATTCGGGCGGGAGGCCGGTGAGGGTATGGCGTGTTTCACTTGTTGGTCATCCCATGACCTCGGAGGTTCACCCCGACTATGATCAGTAGCAGAGGAATCACCGCACATGCCTCCGATGGCCTTGCGGGTCCAATGATCGCCACTCGAAGAAGAGGTTCACGTGTCACCAGCGTCCATGACCCAGAAGTATTCAACGCTTTCCCCGTCGCTCGCCGTCGGAACCGACGAGCCGGACCGCAACCTCGCCCTTGAGCTTGTCCGCGTCACCGAAGCCGCCGCGATCGCCGGCGGCCACTGGGTTGGATTCGGCGACAAGAACAAAGCAGACGGCGCCGCCGTTGACGCGATGCGCTCCTTCCTTCACACGGTCCACTTCAATGGCGTCGTGGTCATCGGTGAAGGTGAAAAAGACGAAGCCCCCATGCTGTTCAACGGCGAGCAGGTCGGTGACGGCACCGGTCCCGAGTGTGACGTCGCCGTCGACCCCATCGACGGAACGCGCCTGACCGCGCTGGGCATCAACAACGCCCTGGCCGTCCTGGCCGTGGCAGAACGCGGTTCCATGTTCGATCCCTCCGCAGTGTTCTACATGGAGAAGCTCGTCACCGGTCCCGAGGCCGCTGACATGGTGGACCTGCGTTTACCCGTCAAGCAGAACCTGCACCTGATCGCCAAGGCCAAGGGCGTCAAGGTCAACCAGCTCAACGTCATGATCCTTGACCGCGACCGTCACCGCCCGCTGGTGGAGGAAATCCGTGAAGCCGGTGCGCGCACCAAGTTCATCATGGACGGCGACGTCGCCGGCGCTATCGCCGCAGCACGCTCGAGCACCGGCGTGGACGCGCTGATGGGCATCGGCGGAACGCCGGAAGGCATTGTCGCCGCGTGCGCCATCAAGTCCCTCGGCGGTGTCATCCAGGGCCGGCTGTGGCCGACCAGCGACGACGAGAAGCAGAAGGCCATCGACGCCGGCCACGACCTCGAGCGGGTCCTGTCCACCAACGACCTCGTCACGAGCGACAACTGCTACTTCGCAGCCACGGGCATCACCGACGGCGACCTCCTCAAGGGCGTGCGCTACGACAAGGACAAGGTCCTGACGCAGTCGATCGTCATGCGGTCCAAGTCAGGCACCATCCGCTTCGTGGACGGCGAGCACCAGGCCAGCAAGTGGGAAGGCTACGCCCGCAAGAGCTAGCCCGCCGGCGCCTACGGGCCCACCCGCACGAACTGGCAGCTAATGACCCCAAATCTCAAATTTGCGGGCAGTAGCTGCCAGTTCGCGCTTAACGGTTCAGCCGATCCTGTGGATAACGGCTCCGGCATGCTGGACAGGGATCACAATGAAGCATGTCGCGCACGCCAATGCCTCCCCAGATTCCGCATGGATCGTTCCTTGTTGAAGACGCAGAACGGCTGGGCCTGAGCCCTAAGCAGCTCAGCCGGGACGGCATCTTCACACCGTCGCGAGGCATAAGGCTTCCGCTGCACAGTACAGGAAGCATGGCCGACAACGTGCGCGCTTACTCTCGGCTTGATCCCGCTTGCGTGCTCACCCATTCGACCAGCGCCCGGATCTGCTGCATTTGCCTGCCGGGCTGGCTGGACCAGGACTGGCGCATCCACATCGCCCGCCAGGCGGACGGTTGCAAGCCCCGCCGCCGGAAATGTTGTGGGTCACCAGTTGTCTTTCAAGCCCGGCGAAGTGGTGATGTTCGACGGCGTGCGGCTCACGTCCCCGGCAAGGACCTGGCTCGACTTGGCCTCATTGTTGAGCATCGATGAGCTCGTGGTTGCCGGCGACTCTATCGTCGTCGAACATGGCGAGGATTTCCCCATCCCGCGGCAGCCGCTGGCAACGATTGGGGATCTGAAGCGAATCGTTGGCCGGCACCCGGGTATGCGTGGAGTGAGGAAGGCAAGGCTCGCGCTGGATCTGATTCGCGTGGGAGCCGATTCGGCGCCCGAAACGATGATGAGATTGGCACTGTTGCAGGCCGGACTCCCTGAACCAGTCCTGAACGTTGTACTGCGCAACAGGCTCGGCCATCCGGTGGTCTGGCCGGATGCCGCCTACCCGGACCAGCGTATTGCCCTTCAGTATGACGGCGCGCATCACGGTGACTCGGACCAGTACCGCCGCGACATCAAACGCCAGAGCCTTACGGAGCGTCTTGGTTGGCGCGAGGTTCGAGTGCAAAAAAGCGACCTGGAGGGCGACCGCCCGTTCATTGTCGAAAAGGTCAAGGCCGCTCTGTTCGGCCCTTCCGCCGCCGCCATCCACGAACGAACCGGCAGCTAATGCCCCAAATCTCAAATTTGAGGTCATCAGCTGCCAGTTCGCGCTCAGGAGGAGGGCTTGATGCGCTCCAGGGCGGCGCGGAGTTTATCGCGGAGCTTGCGGGCCGCCTGGTAGGCCGCGTACCGGGGCTTGTTGACCGGCAGGTCCCACGTTCCCGGGTAGGCGATTTCCCGGCCGCCGAAGGACTTCTTGAACGCCGTGAAGCCGGCCCACTTATGATCGGGCTGGTCGGCCGGAGCCACACCCCAGAGATCGACGTGCTTGAGCCCCTTTTCCTTGGCGTCGGCCATCATGGTGACCAGCAGGGGGATGCCGGCACTGAGCTTCCGGTGGGTGTCGTCGATAGCGGCGTGCGCATAGGTACGGGTATCCGCGGAGTCGTAGGCTAGCGCCGCAGCGATCGGTTCGCCGTGGAGTTCGGCCACGAACAGGGTGGCGGCACCGGCGGGCATCATGGACACTGCCACCTGGGTCAGGTACTCGTCGCTCTGAGGTTTAAACCCATTGCGCCGTGCCGTCATGTGCAGGAAGTCCAGGAGAATGCGGATTTCTTCCGGATCCTGCGTGGAGCGGAACGTGACACCCTTTTTATGGATGTTCCGGTACAGGTTCCGGTTGACCGGCTTCATGTCGGCCAGGACATCCTTGAAGTCCCTGTCCAGGTCCACGATCCAGCTCAACTCGGGCTGCTGGTTCACGGGTGCGGGCTGAAGACCCCGGCTCTTCAGCTCCGCCGCGGCCGTGTCCTGGTCCAGACCTGCCGTCACCGGTTCGATGCGGACAAAGACGGCACCGCAGGATTTCGCAAGGTCCACCAGCTCGGCCAGCGCGGCGTCAAAGGCGGGAACGGACTCGGCGACGGGACCGTAGGGCGCATAGAGGACCTTGCCGGCCGGATTCTTTTCTTCGATCGCCAGGAAGCTCCAGCCGTGGCCGGACCGCCGGTGAACCGGACGCCCGAGCGACTGCTGGACGTCGGCCCACGCTTGGCTCTGCAGGAAGTATTCCACGGCGTTCATGCCTTGATGGAGGTGGTCACGGCGAATGCCACGGCGGTGTCGGCGGCGCCTGAAATCGGGTGCACATTGACGGGTGCGTCAGCTGCCGGGAGGAAGGCGCTTCGCCCCCGGCTCAGCAGAAGGTCGCCTTTCGGCGAATCCAGGTATACGGATCCCGCCGTTACGATGATCACCGCCGCCCCGGACTGCGCGAGCGGCACCGGGCTGCCGTCGGGAAGCAGCTCAATCCGCTGGAGCTGGAATTCCCTGAAAGGAGGCTGGTACAGCTCCTGGCCGAGTTCGGAAACCTCCGCGCGGAGTATCGGCACGCCCACTGACTCGAAGGCGATGGTCTTCAGCAGCTCAGGCACGTCCACGAACTTCGGTGTGAGGCCACCGCGCAGCACGTTGTCTGAGGAGGCCATGACCTCCACGCCCAGGCCGTGAAGGTAGGCGTGCACGTTGCCGGCGGGGAGATACATCACTTCGCCCGGCTCCAGCGTAAGCCGGTTCAGCAGCAGGGAAATCAGGACGCCGGGATCGCCAGGATACTCGCTGTTCAGACTCAGTACCGTGGAAAGTTCCGGCTGGTACGGCGCCATCGGGGCTCCCGCGGCCAGTGCTTCCACCACCCTCGACGTCGCTTCCGAGACACCTTCTCCGCCCGCGATCAGCCGTTCGAAGGCCGACCGGAGGGCAGCAGCCTCCTCGGCCTGGGACAAGTCATCGATCACGTCGGTCAGGAGCGCCGGAACACCCGATCCCGACATTTCCAGACAACCGGCCACATGAAGGAAAACGTCACGGGACTTCGCCGGCGCCCGGAAGCCGCAGAGGGCGTCGAACGGAGTCAGTGCGAAAATCATTTCGGGCTTGTGGTTGTCATCCCGGTAGTTGCGGCTGGCGGCATGGGCGGGGACACCGTCAGCGTTCTCTCGGGCAAAACCGGCCATGGCCTGCTCAAGGCTGGGGTGCACCTGCAATGAAAGCGGCTTGGCGGCGGCCAGGACCTTGGTGAGGAAGGGAAGGCGCGGCCCGAACTCGGCCACCGACGCTTCGCCCAGGAAATGGTCCGGGTCCTCTGCGATGAGCGCGTTCAGGGGCACGGCCGTGCCGTCGGGGCGGGTGGCCACAGAAGGGGAATCCGGGTGCGCACCTATCCACAGCTCCGCTTCCGGGCCGCCCGACTCCGGCCGGCCCAGCAGGCCGGCGATCGCCGTCGTAGATCCCCAGGCGTAAGGCCGGAGGACGTTTTCGATTTCGTACACAGCCGGTAGTCCTTCTCTCTTGAAGCAGGTTCTTATCACAGGGGAGCGCATTGGCCGTTTGTGGCCACAAGCTCGCGGATGGCCTGCTCGTTCCCCTCACGCTTGAACTGGTTCAGCATCTCTTCGGTGATGGGCTCACCGTTGGGCGTGGTGGTTACCGGGGTGAAGTCCGACGACGACGACGGCGGGGGCGTCGGTGCGGTCAACGGCACGGAAGATCCGGCCGCCGTCAGCCCGCTGCCGCCGCCTGCGTACCGCGGCTGCAGCAGCGCGTCGTCGGGGGCGGCGGCGGGTGACGGCTCGGAGCTTTGGGCACTCAGCAGTTTCTTGACCTTTTCATGGATGAGGTCAAAATCCGGCGCCGTGGAGAAGGAGGCGTCAAAGTCCGGCGGACCAATGGTCAGGCGGCTGACTTCCTGGCCCTTGGCCTTCATGGCCAGGTCCACGAAACTGCCCAGCTGGCTTGAGGAAATGTTGGAGTCCACTACCTTGGTGCCGGCGTTGGCGATGTCCTCGAACTTGGCCAGGAGGGTGGCTGGGTCCAACTGCTTGAGCATGGCTTGCTGCACACACTGCTGCCGCTGGATCCGGGCGTAGTCATCGACGAACTCGCGGGACCGTCCGTACCAGAGCGCATGGAAGCCATCGAGCTTCTGATCGCCGGCGGGAATCCATCCCAGCGGCATGCCGTGGATGCCGTTGGCTTCATCGATCATGTCGCCGCTGATCGGCACCCAGCCGCCGGCCTTGATCCTGATTCCGCCCATCGCGTCAATGAGTTTGGCGAAGCCGTCCATGTCCACGAGCACGTAGGCCTGAACGGTGATGCCGAGCGTTCCCGACACTGCCTCCAGGGTGGCCTGTGCGCCCGGATCGGCGACGTCGGGATAGAGGTCTTTGTACTTGTTGGTGACCTCGGTGTTGATGGCGTTGATGAGGCATTCGTTGCCGCAGTCGTAGCCGTCAGGGTAGATCTGCAGCATGGGCGAGCCCTCGCTGAAACGGGCATTCTGCAGGTTGCGGGGGACCGAAATGATGGCTGTCTTGCCTGACTCGGCATCAACGCTGAGGACGGACAGGCTGTCGGGGCGCCGGCCGGTGCGGTCCGCGCCTGCATCGCCACCCATCATCAGGAAGTTGTACCGGCCGTCCACCGGCTCGATGGCCGGGCCGCCGGCATTGAAGATGCTGCCGATGGCGTTGCGGCTGACGTTGAGCAGGTACGCCGCGTACCCGAGGGAGCCGCTGCTGGCCACCATTGCGAGAGCCAGCGCGACGCCCACCACCGGCCGCATGCGCTGCGGCAAAAGCACGGGCCGGATCAGCCGCAAAGTGTTGATGAACAGCACCGCCCAGCCCACCGCCAGTGCAGCCAGGATCAGGACGATCAGCAGGGAGGCCACCGGATTGGTGACGATGTTGATGAGCAGGGTCCGGTTGGTGAACAGCAGCACCAGGGCCAGGATGAGCAGCGCCCAGACGGTCAGGGTGACGCGCAGGGCAATGCGGCCCAGCTTGCGGCCGCCGGCAGTGATCTGGGCGCTCCCGGGCACGAAAAGGGTGAGGAGGATCAGCAGAAAGGCCCGCTTTGTCCGGACGCGAGCAGGAGCACTCGCCGGGTAGCGGACGGGATCCGTGAGGAGCCCCTGGGATGGCAGTTCGGTGTTGGACATCAGTGTTCCTTAACGGCCGCCCCGGAGAACCACGTTGCCTTCCGAGAAGACTTCGCTGACCTTCTGCCGGAGGTTGGCGCCCTTCTGGCTGGCCACGTCATTGAGTTCCTGGGCGAACTCCAGGAGATCGCCGCGGAGGCGGACGGCGAGGTCGTCGGTGCCTGAGGCCAGCATCCGCACGGCGAGCAGGCCTGCGTTCCGGGCACCGGCGATGGAGACGGTTGCCACGGGGACTCCAGCGGGCATCTGGACGATGGACAGCAGGGAGTCCATGCCGTCCAGGGTCTTGAGCGGGACGGGAACCCCGATGACGGGAAGGGGAGTGACCGATGCCAGCATCCCCGGAAGGTGGGCGGCCCCGCCGGCTCCGGCGATGATGACGCGAAGACCGCGCTCGTGCGCCGTCTGGCCGTAGCGGATCATTTCAGTGGGCATCCGGTGCGCCGAGACGACGTCAGCTTCGAAGGGGATGCCGAACTCCGCCAGTGCTTCCGCGGCGGCCTCCATGACGGGCCAGTCAGAATCCGATCCCATGACGAGGCCGACCAGAGGGGAACGTGCACCTTGTCCCAGGGTGACAGCGGTTTCGGTGTTCATGCGTTCTCCTTGGTTGTACCTGGTCCTGTGTTGGAGGGAAGCCGGCCGTCGCGGATGATGTTCGCTACGGCAGTGGCCCGTTCCCGCAGTGACTCCACGTCGGCGACGGATGCGCCCACCAGATTGACATGGCCTATTTTCCTGCCCGGCCGCACGGATTTTCCGTAGCTGTGGACTTTAGCGGCGGGTTCAGTCGCCAGTGCGACGGGGTAGGCGGAAAACAGGTCCTGGTTCTCGCCGCCCAGGAAGTTTTTCATCACCACAACCGTGCCGAGCACATCCGTGGCGCCCAGCGGCAGGTTCAGAACCGCCCGCAGGTGCTGTTCGAACTGGCTTGTCACCGAGCCGTCCTGGGTCCAGTGGCCGGTGTTGTGTGGCCGCATGGCTAGTTCATTGATGAGGAACCCGGCTCCGGACCCGGGGGTCTCGAAAAGTTCCACCGCCATGACGCCGGTGACGCCCAGTTCGTTGGCGATCCGCAGGGCCGCATCTTCGGCGGCTGCGGCGACTTCGAGGGGGATGTCCTGCGCCGGGGCGATCACTTCGTCGCACACACCGTCGACCTGAATGGTGTGGACAACCGGCCATGCCCGGGACGCGCCGTCCGGCGTCCGGGCAACGAGGGCCGAGAGTTCACGGCTGAAGTCCACCTTGGCTTCTGCCAGGAGGGGAGTCATGACCGCAAACCAGTCGGCCGTCTCGGCCGCTTCCTCCGGCGATCCGACGATCCGCACGCCCTTGCCGTCATAGCCGCCCCTGGGCATCTTAAGCACTACCGGCCAGCCGGTCCCGTCGCCAAAATCGACCAGGGCGTCCACATCATCGACCGATGCCCACGCAGGATTCGGCAGTTCGAGGCGGTCGATGGCGGCGCGCATCACGAGCTTGTCCTGGGCATTAACGAGTGCGTCCGGTCCGGGCTGGACGTTGACTCCTGCCGCAATGAGGGCATGCAGGTGGTCTGCCGGGACATGCTCGTGGTCGAATGTCATAACGTCAAGGCCTTCTGAGAACTTCAGCAGTGCAGCCAGGTCCTTGTAGTCGCCCACCGGGGCGTTCGGCACGGCCGAGACCGCGGAAACGTCTTCGCCTTCAACCAAGACGCGGAGTTCGAAGCCTAGTGCTGTAGCGGCTGGGGCCATCATGCGCGCAAGCTGGCCGCCGCCAACTACGCCGATTACTGGAAAAGTCACATATGCCAGCCTACAGAAAAGGATCGGGGATACCGGCTTCCATGGCGAGGCGGACCCGGGAAATGCCCATTTCCGACGGCGGCACCTCCTCCGGAGGAGCTGGCAGTTGGTCCTTCGTTGAGTCTGCTGTGGGCAAAACGGGCTAAAATGGAAGCTTGGCCCATCGGCCCCAGTATTCACACGGCCATGGAGGGTCATGATTAACACATTTGCAGACCGCATCAGGGGACTCGCCTCGCTTTTCTGGCGCGAGGTGGCGAAATTCGGTGCCGTGGGCGGTGTGGCGTTTGTCATTGACTCGGCCGTTTTCATCTGGCTCTTCACCGGCCCGATGCATGGCAGCGAAGTGTGGGCCAAGGCCGTCGCTACCGTGGTGGCCAGTGTGTTTTCGTGGGTGGCTAACCGGTTCTGGACGTTCCGTCACCGCAAGCAGGCGAATGTGGTTCGCGAAGCAGCCCTGTTTGCCGTCATGAACTTCGTTGGCCTTCTCATCGCCTCCGGCTGCGTCTGGTTCGCGAAGTACATCCTGGACCTGAATGACAAGCCTTCCCTCTTCATTGCCGGCAGTGTCGTGGGGCTGGTGCTCGGAACGATCTTCCGTTTCTTCGCCTACCGCTTCTGGGTGTTCAACGAGGAACTGGACCAGGAACCGGAGTTCTCGCACGACCACGAGCTCATCGAGGGCCACCACCACCGCCATACAGCCGCCGCGACGGTGGCCGGAGACCCGCAGGCCAGGGAGCGGGGCGCCCACGACTCCGAGCTGCCTGTCCGGCCGGAGTAAGCTCAGACCCGAGGGGGCACTGCCCTCCGGCTAGCAGTCCGCTCCGGCTCGCACTGCCCTCCGGGCGCTAGTCCCCGTGGACCCGTTCGTCAGCCAGCAGCTTGTCGGTGAGCTCCACATCACCGTGGACCAGCACCACTGATCCGTCGTTTTTCCACGCTCCCAGGGCATTGGCCAGCGCCGCCTCCAGCCCGTCGTTGGCGCGGACCAGCAGTCTGGCGCCGGCCTCATGGCCGGCAGCGAAACTCTCCAGGAGTTCCGCGTGACGAACCGCCGTTCCGCTTGAGTTCCGCACAGCCGGCTGCTCCGGGTCGGGGTCCTCGTGAGCCATGAAGACGTCACCGTGGGAACGGACTTCCGCCGCGTAGTCGATCACGCCAGCTGGCAGATCGCCGGGCCACTTCATTGCGAGGGCCGGGAGCGGCACTGCTATGACGGCGTCGTACCCTGCTTCAGCCTCCGCCGGTTCCGCCGTCGCGAGCAGGTCTGCACCGTTGCCGTCCAGAACCACCTCCATCCCGAGCTGCCAGCCGGCGAGGGCCCAGATGATGGATTTCCAGTGGGCGGGAAGGTCCAGCCGGAGGCGCATGCCGGGGCCGGCGTCGAGTTCGTCCTGGAGGAGATTGCTCGTCTTGGCCACCCAGTTGTCCAGAACACGGCCGGAAAGTTCCACCCGCTCCGAGTCCGGGCCGTACCAGGTCAGGCGGGGGGAAGTGGAGTGGCCCGAGCGCAGGGCCGTCATCAGATCAGTGGCCGGGATATTCATGGCTACATCTTGCCACGCACGTCCTCAGTGTCTACCCGCTGGATGGCCCTGCCGGATGTCCTTGCACGGGAAGCGAAGAAGGTTGCCGAGGCTGTGGAGTTTATGTGATGTCTCCCACATCATTTAACTAACGTCATTTGCGTTATTCCGCTGTCGTGTCCGGTTTTCCCCGGGATTGCACAGGTTGCCTGCTGGATCGTAAGCTTGCTGTCAAATTTCGCGTGTCCCCCGGCGCGTTGCGGAAAAAATTCCCGGGCGTGGCGCGCCGCGTGTTCTGGCCCCGGGTTGATTATTATCCCGTGCGCGGCTTGACTCGTCTTACTTACACGCGTGTAATTAGTAATTGGAAGCCACCGCGAAATCTTGGGCACACAAACCTAGTGTCCTGAGTATCCGGGCAGGCTGCACAACTCAGGGGAGGGGACGCCATGGGGCAAGTTGAGCGTATCCATGAAGATGCCGTTGTAGCCGGTCAGGCCACGGCTAAATACCGTTCACGCGGGGTGCCAAGTGATTGGTATATCGATCCGGCCGATCCGGACGCCGCCGAGCGGTACAACCAGGACACGACCGCATCCTTGCAGGATCAGGCCACTGCCTTTCTTGCGGAGCACGAGGCGCTGCTTGGCGGGCGTCCGGAACAGGACGAGGACGTCAACGATCCTCCCATGGAGCTGCGCACCCCAGATGCAGGCGCCCTGGCCCAGCCCGTGTGGATCGGCCTGCCCTTTGAACGGGACTTCGACGACGAGGGCGAGCTCGGCTGGCAGACGGATGCGCTGTGTGCCCAAACCGACCCGGAAGCATTTTTTCCGGAAAAGGGCGGTTCCACGAGGGACGCCAAAAAGGTCTGCGGCGCGTGCAATGTGCGCTCGCAGTGCCTTGAATATGCCTTGGCGAACGATGAGAGGTTCGGCATTTGGGGAGGCCTCTCCGAGCGGGAGCGCCGTCGGCTGAGGAAGCGGGCAGTCTAATTCTTCAGGAAGTACACGTCACTGCCGTTGTGGTTGCACACAACGGCAGTGACTATCTCCCCAGGACCCTGGCCGCACTGGCTGGTCAGACCCGGCCGGCAGATCTTGCGATCGGAATTGATACCGGTTCCCAGGATAATTCCGCTGCCCTCCTTGAGCGCGCACTCGGCGAGGCCAATGTGACAGTCGCCAGTGCCGGCAAGACAGGGATGGGGGCCGCGGTAAACGCCGGGCTTGCTGCCCTGGCACCCTGGCATCCGGAAGCTCCGGAGGCAGGATCGGAATGGATCTGGCTTCTGCACGACGACGCCGCCCCCGGCCCCGAGGCGCTGGCCGAGCTGCTGTACGCCGTGGAGCGGGCCCCCTCCGTCACGGTGGCCGGCTGCAAGCAGTTGGACTGGGACGCGAAACGCAGGCTGATCGACGTCGGCCTGTCAACGAGCCGCTGGGCCGAACGCCTCACGCTGATCGAGGCAGATGAGCTTGATCAGGGCCAGTACGACGGCCGCTCCGACACATTCGCCGTCAATTCGGCGGGCATGCTGGTCCGGCGTGACGTATGGGAACTTCTGAAGGGGTTCGACCCAGCACTTCCCGGCACCGGGGACGACGTCGACTTCTGCTGGCGCAACCGTCTCGCCGGCCACCGGGTGGTAGTGGTCCCCAGTGCAAGGATGTTCCACGTTTCGCACCGGCCGCACGGGCTGGGCACACCCTCGGCGGCGCGCCGCGCGCAGGTGCATCTCCGGCTCAAGCACGCCTCGGCGTGGCTGGTCCCGGTACATGCCGTAGCCGCACTCCTGGGCAGCATCTTCAAACTCGTCTTCAGCATCGCCGTTAAGGATCCGGGGCACGGATTCTCCCAGCTCCTGGCCACAATTGCGGCGCTGGGCCGTCCGGCCGCCATCTTCCGCGGGAGGCGCAATGCCGCCCGAACCCGCCGCGTCCCGCGGTCGCTGGTCAGCAAACTGCAGACCGAACGGCGCGAAGTGTGGAGCCACCGGCGCTCCCTCATGGAAGCCCTCGGCGCCGACGACGCAGAGGCGGAGCAGACTGGCAGTGATTCGCTGGCGGAGCAGCCCAGCGGTGACTCCACCGACGACTTCTCCGCCCTCGCCACGGACGAACGCGGCTGGGCGGGCAACGGAGCCCTTGCCGCCGTCATCCTTGCCTGCATCGCTTCGTTCGCCGGGCTGGCGGGGCTCTTCCGCGCCGACGCCGTGGCCGGGGGCTCGCTGCTGCCTGTTTCTGACCGGGTGGAAGACATCTGGCAGCGGGCCTCCAGCTGGTGGATTGGGCTGGGCGCCGGGCTGCCCGGGCACGGCGACCCGTTTAGCTACGTCCTTTGGGTTTTGGGCGTGCTGGGCGGCGGCAACGCCAACGGCGCGGTCGTCTGGCTGCTCCTGCTGGCCATGCCGCTGTCCGGGCTCGCCGCGTGGTTTGCGGCGGGCGCCCTGACGTCGCGCCGGCGCCTCCGGCTGGCCGCCGCCCTGGCGTGGGCAGCTGCTCCGGCCCTGCAGGTCGCGCTGAACCAGGGGCGTCTGGGAGCCATCGTGGCCCACCTCATGATGCCGCTGGTGGTCCTCGCGCTGCTGCGTGCCACCGGGACGACGATCGGTCGCGGCCGCTTTGCCCTGCCCGCATTGTCCGAAGGGTCGTTTACGGAGAGGCCGCCGGTGAAGCCCGGCGTCAACGGAACGCCGTCCTGGACGGCCGCAGCGGCGGCCGGACTCGCCCTGGCCGTGGTTACCGCGGCCGCTCCGTCCCTGTGGGTGCCGGCCGCCGCCGTCATCATTCTTGCCGGCTTCCTGCTGCGGGGGAGGGGACGCACCCTGTGGTGGTCCCTCCTGCCAAGTGCGGCTCTCTTCATCCCCTTTGCCCTGTCCACCCTGGACCGCCCCCGCGCGCTCCTTGCGGACCCGGGGCTGCCGCTGGCATTTGACGCGGCTCCGCTTTGGCAGCGGGTCCTTGGCCAGCCGCTGGGCTTCGACGCCGCGGGTGGCCTGTCCGGGCTCGCGCCGTTCGCCGGCGGCGCCATGCCCTGGGCGCTGCTGCTTGCCCTCCTGATCGGAGCCCCGGTGCTGGCGCTGGCCGTGGCCGGGTTGTTCATTCCTTCCCGGCGCACCCGCGTTGCCCGTGCCCTGTGGGTGGCGGCCCTCATCGCAATGACGGGCGGCTGGCTGGCAGGGCACGTGGCCTCTGGCGCCAATGCGCACGCGCTGGTGCCGCCGTTCCCTGGCCCGCCAGTCTCCGCAGCCACTTTCGCATTGCTGGGCGCGGCGCTGATCGGCGGCGAAAGCCTGCTGTCCCTTGCCGGCAGCGCCGCCACCGCCGCGGGCTCGTCGTCCGGCAGGGCTGCCCAAAGCCTTAACAGGCGTGCTGTCCTGGCGCGGTTCACAGCAGCCCTTGCCATGGTGCTCCTCCTGTCAGGGCCGCTCGCCGGGCTCGCGGCCTGGACGGCCCAGAACGTTCTCCAGCCTGCCGCCGCCGAGGGCCCCGCCGGGACGCGGGGACTGGGTACACCCCGGCTGGTAGCCGCCACGGATCCGCGGACGCTACCGGCAACCGCGACTGACCGCGGTGAGGGTCCGGAGCAGACCCGCACCCTGCTGATCAGCATCGGCGACGACGAGACCTACGATGCCGCGCTCATGAGGGGCGGGGGCACCACCCTGGACGCCCTGTCCACGATTGCCTCGGCCCGTAACATCCGGGGTAATCCCGGCCAGGAATCCATCCGCGAGGATGACGAAGTGACGGCTGCCCTGCGTACCACCGTGGCCACAGTGGTCGCTGGCCAGGGGGTGGATCCGCGCCCCGAGCTCGAACAGATGGGCGTGGGATTCGTCGTCCTGCGGTCCGCGGACACCGCGGCCCAACTGACCGCGAGCCGGATGGACGCCGTTCCCGGCCTCGTGGCTGTCGGTCCGACCGACTCCGGCTGGCTGTGGCGGGTCAGTCTGCAGAACCAGGGCGTCCTCCAGCCCGCCGACGTCGCGCACCGGGCGCGCATTGTCGACGGCAAGGGCGCCACCACAAATCTTCTTCCGTCCGGTCTGACGGGTGTGGACACAGACGTGCCGAAGGGGCCCGAAGGCCGGCTGCTGGTCCTTGCCGAACGGGCGGATCCGGGCTGGACCGCGTGGCTCGACGGGCGGAAACTCACTTCCACCACGTCCGGCTGGTCGCATGCCTTTACCCTGCCTCCGAAGGCAGGCCACGTGACGGTCCGCTACGAAAGCCCCTGGGCAATCTGGACGGGGATTACCCAGGCGGCAGTGATCGGCCTGACCGTCCTGCTGGCTCTGCCAATGCCGGCCCGGCGCCCCAACACCGGCCTGTCCAGGGACGAAGGCTCCCTGCGTAAGGAATACCAGAATGCTTAAGCATGAGAACGACGGCGGCACACCTGCGCTGCCGGCAGAGGACGCCAAGTATTCGGACGCGTCAGATGCAGCATCCAGGGAAGGTGCCAAAGCCGCGAAAAAGGGCCGGCCCAAATCATCGAAAGGGGGCGGGGCCACAGCCGTGAACGAGGGCGGGGCGACAGTCCGGACTAAGGGCGGGCGTCCTGCCCGCCGCGGGGCGGTGGCCGGTCTGCTGTCCGCGGCCGCGATAGTTGCCGCCGGAGGGGGCATCGTGGCGGCGGCCTCGTTTGCGCCGCAACCTTCCGGCGGACATCCGCTTGACGTTCCACTGGCTTCGGTGCCGGCCGGCATCAGCCAGGACGTGTGCCCGGCCCCGGCCAAACTGGTGGAAGGGACGCCTGTGGGCACGGACCCGCAGTTCAGTCCCGTGTCTGACTCGGCCAAGAGCACTGTCTCCGCGGCGGTGGTCAGCGCGGCAGGCGCGCTGCTCCCGGGCAGCAGGCTCTCGGCACTGGATGGATCCGAACTGGTGCAGATTGCGAAGGCCCCAGGCTCTGCCACGGCTCCCGCCGGCGCCTCAGCGCAGCTTGCCGGCATCATTGCCCAGCACCACGTGAAGGATGTCACCGTCCTGAGTGCAGATGCCCTGGGCAACCGCCAGGCGGCGGCTGCCGGAATCATGAGCTATTCGGCGACCGACGGCGATCTCCAGGGCTCGGCTGCCGCCGCCTGCCAGGCCCCGCATAATGACCTTTGGCTGACCGGAGCCAACACGGCGGTTGGCCGGAGCAGTGTCCTCCACCTCACTAACGCTTCAACGACTCCAGCCACCGTCAGCCTGGAACTGTTCGGCAAGGACGGGCAGATTAAGGCCCCGGGCAGCCGCGGACTCCTGGTTGCCCCGGGAACCACGCGTTCCATCGTCCTCGCCGGGCTCGCTCCCGGCCAAGAGCGATTGAGCATCCACGCCCGCAGCACCGGTGGCCCGGTGAGCGCCGTCATTCAGCAGAGCGTCCTTCGCGGGCTGATGCCAGGCGGCGTCGACTTCATCGCCCCGGGAACGGCGCCCTCAGCGCTCCAGGTGATGACGGGAATAGGCATCCAGAATGCTGCCGGACTGAAAACGCTCACGAAGTCCCGCGACTTCAGTGATGCGGCGCCCTCGCTGCAGATCACCGTCCCCGGACCCGTCGACGCCGTGGTGGAACTCAAGCTCTTCGGCAGCGAGGGAGAGAAGGCACTGCCCGGCGGCGGCGTCGTCACTGCCAAGGCGGGAACCGTCACAGAGGTGCCGCTGGCAGGCGTCCCTGAAGGCCACTACACCCTCTCCGCGAGCTCGGATGTGGCCATCGTTGCGGCTGCGCGTGTCACCAAGGGACTGAAAGCGACGGAGGGTACGGACTTCGCCTGGGCACCGGCGGCAGGCAGGCTCGGCAGCCAGCACGTGGTTCCGGTCCCCGGTGCCGGCGAGCGGTCCATCGTCTTCGGGGCACTGGCAGACCGGGCAACGATCTCCTACACGCCCATCACCGCCGACGGTAAAGTGCGTCCTGCCGCCACCGCGGACATCGCCGGCGGAACCACGACATCACTGAAGGTGCCTGATCAGATCGGGAAGTCGCCCGTCGTTGGGTATCTGGTCTCCGCCGCCGGGGGTGCCGCCTATGGCACGGTGCTCCTCGAGAAGGAAGGCAGGAACGACGTCGCGACCGTCGCCGTCACGCCCGGCGCAACAGGCCAGGAGAAAGTGCCCGTATCGCTGGGATACTAGCCCGGACCGGGCGGTCCGCACTGATAAACAGCCGCCGGTCAGTAGCGCCTGCGGTAGACGGGGTCCAGGGTTTCGGGGGCCACCCCAAGCATTTCAGCGGTGTGTTCGACCACCACGTCGTGTACCAGGTCCTGCAGTTCTTCCCGAACCGGGCACCCTTGTTCCACAACCCGGCGGTACAGCGTGATGACCGGGCCTTCGTCCTCCGTGGCGGGCGTGTAGGAGCCCATGGGCGCGGGCGAACCGTCCGCCACCAACTGCTCCAGGTTCGGCGGGATCTCGTCAACCGCAAACCGCACGCCGTCGAGCGTCTTCCCCCAAATGTCGTGGAGCCGCTGGGCGGAGTCCATGACGAATTCGTCGAACCGGTCAGAACGGGTCCGGTAGGCGGGAAGTGTAGGCAACATCAGTTCCCCGCGAAGGCCGCGTCCATGGCGGTTTCGCCTGCGCTGTGCAAAGCTCCGCCCGGTGGCCGAGCCGGCGGCGCCCTGGGATGCCTCGGGGTCAGCCAACCGGACCGTAAAACTCGAATCATGGTGCGATGACTGCATATACCGACTCTAAACCCGCCCGATGATTTGCGCGACATAATCCGTGCCCGCAGCCACCCCCGTGGCGCGTGAGCGTCGTCAATGTGGGAATTCGCACTTCACGGGGGGTAGTCTGTGATGTCGTGGGTGCTATCCGTCAATGTTCCAGGTCAGCCTGCCGCCAGTCAGCGGTGGCAACTTTGACGTACGTTTACGCGGATTCCACGGCCGTCCTGGGGCCATTGGCCACCTATGCCGAGCCGCATTGTTACGACCTCTGCGAGCAGCATGCCGGCTCACTGACGGTTCCGCGGGGCTGGGAAGTCCTGCGCCTGGCCATGCCGTCCCAGCCGCCGCAGCCCGGCCCCGACGACCTTCTGGCACTCGCCGACGCCGTGCGTGAGGCGGCCTCCCGGCCGACGTCGTCCGTCACGCCACAGGGGCAGCGGACCGCCCATTCCACGATCGAGGCGCCGGCCGGCGCGGAGGGCACGCGGCGCGGCCACCTGCGGATCCTGCGAGAGCCGTCCTGATGACCAACTGGCGGTAGGCTGGAAGCTGCAAATCCGTCAGCCGCAGCGCGCCTTCGCCCAGCAGGGAGCATCCACCATGCCAAAGATCAGTCCTGAACTGTTGTCCGTCCTGCGGTGCCCGGTCACCGGCTCGGCCCTGACCCAGGAAGGCGAAGAACTGGTTTCCACGGCCACCGGGGAAAACGGCGAAAAGCTGCGCTACGCCATCGAAGACGGCATTCCGCTGCTTCTTCGCCCTGAGCTGCTGGCCGCAGCGAACACCGCCCAGTCAGACCAGCATGACGGCCCGGCCGCCGCCACCCCAGAATCCGCCAGCCCTGAAACCGCCGGCCCGGAAACTCCGGCCGTGCCCACAGCCTAACTCCACTCCCGCACCGCAGAAGGCACGACGCCGGATACACCAAAGGATCCCAATGACTCTCGATTACAAGGTTGCCGACATCTCCCTCGCGGAGGCCGGACGCCACCAGATCCGCCTCGCCGAGCACGAGATGCCGGGGCTCATGTCGCTCCGCAAGGAATTCGGACCGAGCCAGCCGCTGAAGGGCGCCCGCATCGCCGGCTCCCTGCACATGACCGTCCAGACCGCCGTCCTGATCGAGACGCTCACGGCCCTCGGCGCCGAGGTCCGCTGGGCATCCTGCAACATCTTCTCCACCCAGGACGAGGCCGCTGCCGCCGTGGTGGTGGGCACCGGAACCGTTGAAGATCCCCAGGGCGTCCCGGTCTTTGCCTGGAAGGGCGAAACCCTCGAGGAATACTGGTGGACGGCCGAGCAGATCCTTACCTGGCCGGGTGCGGACACCAACCCCGAACTCGGCCCGAACATGATTCTCGACGACGGCGGCGACGCCACGCTGCTGGTGCACCGCGGCGTCGAGTTTGAGGCAGCGGGCGCCGTTCCCGCCGCCGGCGAGAATGACCCCGAGGAATACGCCATCGTCCTGGACCTCCTGCGCCGGACCCTGGCCGAGGACCCGAAGAAGTGGACGCGGCTCGCCGCCGGAATCCACGGCGTCAGCGAAGAGACCACCACCGGCGTGCACCGCCTCTACCAGCTGGCTGAGCAGGGCAAGCTGCTCTTCCCGGCGATCAATGTCAACGACTCCGTGACGAAGAGCAAGTTCGACAACAAGTACGGAATCCGCCACTCCCTGCCGGACGGCCTCAACCGGGCCACCGACGTCCTGATCGGCGGCAAGGTCGCCGTCGTCTGTGGCTACGGTGACGTCGGAAAGGGCGCCGCCGAGGCACTCCGTGGCCAGGGCGCCCGCGTGATTGTCACCGAGATCGATCCCATCTGTGCGCTGCAGGCGGCCATGGACGGCTACCAGGTGGCCACGCTTGAATCGGTGCTGGCCCAGGGCGACATCTTCATCACCACCACCGGCAACAAGGACGTCATCATGGCCCGGCACATGGTCGGCATGAAGAACAAGGCCATCGTGGGCAACATCGGACACTTCGACAATGAAATCGACATGGCAGGCCTCAGCCGGGTGCCCGGCATCAAGAAGGTCGAAATCAAGCCGCAGGTCCACGAGTGGGTCTTCGAGGGCGACGCCGCGGACGGTTCGGATCCGCGGTCCATCATCGTTCTCTCCGAAGGCCGGCTGCTGAACCTCGGCAACGCCACCGGCCACCCGTCCTTCGTCATGAGCAACTCCTTCGCCAACCAGACAATCGCCCAGATCGAGCTGTTCACGAAGAAGGACCAGCCCGAAGGCGAGCGGGAATACGCCAACCAGGTCTACGTCCTGCCGAAGATCCTGGACGAGAAGGTGGCCCGCCTGCACCTCGGTGCGCTGGGCGTGGAACTGACGGAACTGTCCAAAGACCAGGCAGATTACCTCGATGTGGACGTGGCCGGCCCATACAAGCCGGAGCACTACCGCTACTAATCCCGGCGGTGCGCGCGTTCTGTGCTTCTGGTCCTTAACGAGGGCGGACGGTTGAACCTCCGCCGTGGGATAAAATTGACCGGTCAGCGTTTCTGCTGGGCATACGGACGGATGCCGATTGGCGGCCCGGCGGGGAACATGGAGAACCAATCATGACGGAAAAAGGCAACCGGAAGGTCGGAAAGATCCTTGCGGTCGTGGCGATTTGCGCGGCTGTTGCCGGCGGCGGCATCGGCGTTGCCACCGCGCCGGGCTGGGCCAATCCCGCACCGGAATCCGAGGCCTCCACGCCCGTCCGCAATGAGCCTGGCCTGGCCGCCCCCGTAGTAAAAGCCGTGGAACTGGGCGTGACGCCCACGGACGCTGCCAAGGGTGTCAATCCCGCCGTGGCACCGTCGGTCAAGGCTGTGAACGGCAAGGTCAAGGACGTTGTCCTGGTTCCGACAGCGGGAGGCGCGCCGGTCAAGGGCAGCGTGAGCGCAGACGGCACCACCTGGACCACGCTGGACCCGCTCCAGTTCAACACTGCATACAGCTACAGTTTCACGATTGTTGACGAGGCAGGCCGGGAGACCAAGAAGACGCAGACGTTCACCACGGTCGAAAGCGCCAACGAGGCGGATGCGGCGGTATATCCGCAGAATGGCGCCATCGTCGGCTCGGGTCAGCCGATCGAGATCGTCTTCAGTGAACCCGTGGCCAATAAGGCGGCAGTGGAGAAAGCCGTGAAGGTCACCGTTTCCTCCAAGCAACCCGTCGCATGGCACTGGTACTCAGACCAGCGCGTACGCATCCGGCCGGAGAAGTTCTGGGCGTCCAACAGCCAGGTCACCGTGGACATGAAGCTGTTCGGCGTCGATTTCGGCAACAGCATGATCGGCAACTTCAACGCCAAAGTGCAGTTCAAGGTGGGTCCCCAGCGGCTGGCCGTGGTTGACGACACGACGAAGACCATGAAGGTTTACTTCGATGGCAAGCTCGTCAAGACCGCCCCCGTCACCCTGGGCGATGCTGAATGGCGTTCACCCACCGGGTATGCCGTGATCATGGAGCAGGAACGCCGCTCCAAGTTCAACGCCGGCAGCATCGGCCTGAAGCCCGGCGACAAGGGCTACTATCCACCCCTCACCGTTGAATACGCCAACAGGCTCACGTCCTCAGGGGTCTATGTCCACCAGGCCCTGGAATCCGCCTGGGGCGCCGTGGGCAGGTACAACGTGTCACACGGTTGCGTGGGCCTGCTGCCTGCAGACGCCGCCTGGTTCTTCAACAACATGAAAAGCGGAGACGTCGTCCAGACCCTGAACACCGGGGCGCCAGCCGTCGAACCCCTCGAAGGGTACGGGGACTGGAACATTCCCTGGGCGCAGTACGCCAAGCGCTAACCAGAAGCATCTCAGGGGCACAGCCGCCTCCATCGGGCTGCGTCGTTGATTATTCGTTCCGGTTATAACGAAATAGCGGCATGATTGCTGTGCTGCGGGTGTCACCTCGCGGTGCCCAAGGGCCTGACGGTAGTCTCTTCAGGAGATACACAGCGTTGCCTGGTCCAGGCCTGGTGCGCGGACGCCTACGGAAGTGAAGCTCCAGTGAACGACAATTCTCCGATCCCGTCCAGACGGCTCGAGCCGCAGCTGGATCCGCAGCCGGGAGCCGATAATCCGGCCATTGATCCAGCCAAGGATTCTGACGAGCCAACGTTCGAGTGGATGAAGACGGCACCTTCGGCGGGGCCAGCCAGCGGCGCCGTGCCAGACGGGGGAGCCCAGCCTGCGAGGGGAGTCCCGCCTGCCGGGCCGGCCCAGCCCGGCACCAGGGCGGACCGCAAGGCGGCCGAGGCTGCCGCCGCGGACAGCGCCGCCCACGCTGCACCTGACTCCACCCCGCCGGCCGCCAGGCCTGCCATGGGCGCCCACTTCAGGGAACCCCTGCCGACCTCGGCTCTCCAGATCCGCCCTCCGCGCGAAGACGTGGAGCGCCGCAATGCGGAGCGCGAGCAGGCGGCCAACGCAAAGCCTGTGCTGCCGCGCGTCATGCAGGTCCTGCTGGCTGTTTTCTACCCCGTGGTCCTTTTGGTCCTCGCCGTGCGCGCCGTCACCAGTCCGCTCTTCCTCTGGGCCGAGTACCACCGGCCGGGCTTCCCGGGCGACGGCTACGGCTTCAACGCCGACGACCGCATGACGTACGGCTCCTACGCCGTGGACTACCTGAGCAACTGGTCGGGGCCCCGCTACCTGGGCGAGCTGGTGAACCGCAGCGGGGAGAAGCTCTTCCAGGACGGCGAAGTCAGCCACATGGCCGACGTCAAGCTCGTGATCCTCTCGGCATTCGGCGCCGGAGCCCTCGTTGGCCTGATCTGCATCGCAGTGATCATTTACCTGCGCCGCCGCAGCACGGGCGGTGTCCGGCGCGGCCTGTTCGCCGGCTCCATCGTGACACTGACGGTCATCATCGGTCTGGGTGCCCTGGCGGTACTGGGCTGGGAGCGGTTCTTCACCGAATTCCACCGGATCTTCTTCGCCAACGGTTCGTGGACGTTTGCCCTCGAGGATACGCTGATCCGCCTGTTCCCCGGGCAGTTCTGGATCGACGCGGGCATTGTGATCGCGGCCCTCGTCCTGCTCACGGCGCTGGTCACCCTGATCCTGACTTGGCCCACACGGCGCCGCCGCGGCCTCCCGAAGCCCGCCAAGAAGGTCAAGAAGGATGAGGCCGCGGATTCAGAGTCCCGGTCCGGCAGCCCCACGGGTGAAGACCGGCTGGCACCGCTGTAGAGCGTTCGGGCGAAGGGCTTGCGCGCTGCCGTCCCGCCTCAGATCGCGGTGGCCTCAGATCCAGGAGGGCATCCACATCCGGACCCGCCAGTCCTGGTAGGAGATGATCTCGGCGGTCCAGACGGGATAGAAGAATGCGGACAGCAGCACTGCGCCCACGAGGAACAGGACCACCCCGTACAGCCCTGAGCGCCGGCGCCACAACGGATCGGTTCTTCGCCCCAGGACAAGGCCCATACAGTACACGAGGCCGAGGACCAGGAATGGCGCGAAGGAAATCGCATAGAAGTAGAACATGGTCCTTTCGGGATACAGGAACCATGGCAGGTAGCCGCAGGCCACCGCCGCCAGCACGGCCCCCGCCCGCCAGTCCCTGCGGCCGGCCCACCAGAACAGCAGAACCGCCAACGAAACGGCGGCTCCCCACCAGATGAGCGGGTTTCCCACCGAAAGGATGGCGGACGTGCACTGGGCCACGTCACAGCCGGCCGTGCCCTGTTTCGGGGACTCGTAGTAAAAGGACGTGGGCCTGCCCATCACAAGCCAGCTCCACGCGCTTGCCTCGTAGGGGTGCTCCGAGCTCAGCCCCTGATGGAACTTGTAGGCCTCCAGATGGTAGTGCGCCAGCGACCGCACGGAGTCCGGGAGCCATCCCCAGTCCGCGCTCGGATTCGTCGTAGCCCATTGCCGGTAGTAGGCATCCGTCGACCGGAACCATCCCGTCCAGGTGGCAAGGTAGGTCACCGCGGCCACGGGAACGATGCTCAGAAACGCCGGAAGGCCGTCCTTGATGATGCCGGCGCTGATCCAGCCCCGGATCCCCGCGGTCCGGCGCGCACTTAGGTCCCAGAACACCGTCAGGAGTCCGAACCCGGCGATGAAGAAGAGCGCCGACCACTTGGTGCCGAGCGCCAGGCCCAGACAGACGCCTGCCAGGATGCGCCACCAGCGGATGCCAAGCCAGGGCCCGAACAGGAGCTGAAGCCGGGACGGCAACCCGCCTTGGTAAACAGCCGCCTGCCGGCCGAGCCGGGCGGCCAGTCGGCGCCGGCCGTCATCACGGTCCATGAGCAGCGCCCCGAACGCGGCCAGGATCCAGAACATGAGGAAGACGTCCAGCAGCGACGTGCGCGACATGACCAGATGGTGGCCGTCGATGGCGAGCAGCAGGCCGGCTGCGGCGCCCAGGATCAGGGACCGGAACAGTTTTTGGGCGATCAGGGCAAGGAGCACAATGGACAGCGTTCCTGTCAGCGCGGCTGAAAACCGCCAGCCCAGCGGATTGTCCGGACCGAAAAGCCACATGCCGGCGGCGATCATCCACTTGCCTACGGGCGGGTGGACCACGTATTCGGGGGAGGCCAGAATCACGGTGGGGTTCCCCGCGTTGAAGGCATCGTTTGCCTTGTCCGGCCAGCTCCGCTCATAGCCGCTGATGAGGTACGAGTAGGCGTCCTTGACGTAGTACGTTTCATCGAAGACCAAGCTCCGAGGCACGTCCAGGCGGACGAACCGCAGAATGCCGCCCACCGCGGCTGTCAGCGCCGGGATCAGCCAGAACCAGAGCCGAAGGGACGGCGGGTAGTCGCGCCAGCTTTGGATGCTGCCGATAAGCCGCCGGGTCAGTGCTTCGGCCGTAAACGCTTCGGCGGGGCGGCTGATCCAGCCGTGTCCTTCGAGGTTGCGTCCCCGAGGTGCGGCGGGGGAAACCGGTGTACTGGCGGAACCGGCCGTGTCGGGCCGAACGGAGGTCTGCGTCACGTGCCCATGCTACCTTCAGCCGCCGCCGGCCTCCTGCTGGCGCCTTCCGTGAGCCCGTCCCGGGCGAGCTTCCCGGCCCTCTGCCGCAGGGGTGGGTCTGTGGCGGCTCCGGGCCGGCAGTAGGCTTGAGGCGTGGACCATGAACCGAGCAGCGCGCAGACCAGTACCTCCGAGCAGGCGGCGGACTCGGGGCCGGGCACTCCCGCCGACCGGCCGGGACGCATCGTGCTGGCGGCCACGCCTATCGGCAACGTGGGGGACGCCTCGGCCCGGCTCATCGAGCTGCTGGGCTCCGCGGACATCGTGGCTGCCGAGGACACGCGGCGCCTGCACCGGCTCGTCCAAAGCCTGGAGGTCACCGTGGCCGGGCGGATCATCAGTTACCACGAGCACAATGAGGCCACGAAGACAGCAGAACTGCTGGATCAGGTGCGTTCAGGCAAGACCATTGTCATGGTGACGGACGCGGGCATGCCGGCGGTTTCCGATCCCGGGTTCCGGCTCGTCGAGGGTGCGGTAGCTGCAGGACTTACGGTCACGGCTGTTCCCGGTCCCTCCGCGGTCCTCACCGCCCTGGCACTGTCCGGGCTCCCCACCGACCGCTTCTGCTTCGAGGGATTCCTTCCCCGCAAAGCCGGAGAACGCGCCTCGCGGCTCGCAGATCTCGACGCCGAGCGCCGCACCATGGTCTTCTTTGAGGCGCCCCACCGGCTGGAGCCCATGCTCCGGGCGCTGCATGAACAGTTCGGACCGGAGCGCAAAGTGGCCGTGTGCCGCGAGCTGACCAAGACGTATGAGGAAGTCATCCGCGGCACGTTGCGCGAACTACTGCAGTGGGCAGAGACCAGCGAGGTCCGTGGTGAAATCGCCGTGGTTGTCGGCGGCGCCCCGGAGCGGGAGCCCGGGACACCGGAGGACAATGTGGCCGCGGTCAACGAGCTCGTTTCACAGGGCCTCCGGCTCAAAGACGCCGTGGCCGCCGTGGCCGAAGAAGCCCGCATCAGCAAGCGGGAACTCTATGCGGCGGTGCTTGCAGCCCGGTAAATTCCGGACCTTTGAAGGCTGTGCAGATGCACAGCAGACGGCGCCATGCGTAGTGCGCGCATGCGTAGACACTGGCGAGACGCGGGCAGTAGCGTGGCATTAAACCAGCCAAGCAGGCAGCAGGCGGAACGAGGTCCGCTGCAGGCAGCTGCAACAACCCGCAACCCCGATTGCTGACGAGGGAGTCACCGTGTCTGTTACTACAGAGTCCACTGTTACCGCAGAGCGCGAAAGCGAACTGCTCGCATCCGTTCCCACTGGCCTGCTCATCAACGGCCAGTGGCGTCCGTCGGCGTCAGGCAAGACGTTCGACGTCGAAGACCCCTCCACCGGCAACGTTCTCCTGACCATCGCCGATGCCGGAGCTGAGGACGGCATGGCCGCCCTCGATGCCGCCGCCGCCGCCCAGGAATCTTGGGCCAAGGTTCCTCCGCGGGAGCGCGGTGAAATCCTGCGCCGCGCCTTCGAGCTCGTCACCGAGCGCGCGGAGGACTTCGCGCTGCTGATGACCCTGGAAATGGGCAAGCCGCTGGCAGAGGCCCGGGGCGAGGTCACCTACGGCGCCGAGTTCCTGCGCTGGTTCTCCGAGGAAGCCGTCCGCGCCTTCGGCCGCTACTCGGTTTCCCCGGACGGCAAGTCCCGCCTGCTGGTCACCAAGAAGCCGGTGGGCCCGTGCCTGCTGATCACCCCGTGGAACTTCCCACTGGCGATGGCCACGCGGAAGATCGCCCCCGCGGTCGCCGCAGGCTGCACCATGGTGCTCAAGTCCGCGAACCTGACCCCGCTGACGTCGCAGCTGTTCGCCGCCGTGATGCAGGAGGCTGGCCTGCCGGCCGGTGTCCTGAACGTCATCCCCACGTCCACCGCCGGCGCCACCACGGGACCGCTGATCAAGGACCAGCGCCTGCGCAAGCTCTCTTTCACCGGCTCCACTGAGGTGGGCCGCCGCCTGCTCTCGGACGCCTCCGAAACCGTGCTCCGGACCTCCATGGAACTGGGCGGGAACGCCCCCTTCGTGGTGTTCGAGGACGCCGACATCGACGCCGCCGTCGCCGGTGCCATGCTGGCGAAGCTGCGCAACATGGGGGAGGCCTGCACTGCGGCCAACCGTTTCATCGTCCACGAGTCCGTCGCCGATGAATTCGCCGAAAAGTTCGCAGCCAAAATGGCGGACATGACCACCGCCCGGGGAACAACGCCCGAGTCCAAGGTCGGCCCGCTGATCGACGCCAAGAGCCGGAACAAAGTCCACGAACTCGTATCCGACGCCGTCGCCTCCGGCGCCACTGCCGTTGTCGGCGGCGCCCCGGTGGACGGACCCGGATACTTCTACCAGCCCACGATCCTCAAGGGCGTCACGGAAGGCAGCCGGATCCTCTCCGAGGAGATCTTCGGGCCTGTCGCGCCGATCATCACGTTCGCCAGCGAGGACGAGGCTATCCGGCTGGCGAACAACACGGAATACGGCCTCGTGGCCTACGTCTTCACCAGGGACCTGAACCGGGGCATCCGGATGGGCGAACGGCTCGAGACCGGCATGCTCGGCTTGAACGCCGGCGTCGTGTCCAATGCGGCAGCGCCGTTCGGCGGCGTCAAGCAGTCCGGGCTGGGACGCGAGGGCGGTCTCGAAGGCATCGAGGAATACCTGTACACGCAGTACATCGGGATCGCCGACCCCTACGCCGGCTAGCCTTCGCGCAAGCGACGCAGGCCGTCGCGGGCTTTGTTCCAGGAGCCCGCGACGGCGCGCCGGATCTTCGCCCCAAGGCTGCCAACCGCCCGGAAGGGCGTACCGGCGACTCGCCCCCACCGTGACGTGACCGACGGCGGCAGCCATTCCGCACGCAGCCAGCCCAAGAGCCCCGCATTGCGGCGCAGCACTTTCCGCACCGCCGCGATCTTGGCTGTAGTGGACGGGGCGGGGGAATTGCCCCCCGCGGCTTCAGGCTGGCCCACGGCGGCTGGCCGGCCGTACTGGTGGTGTTCGAAAGCGCTGGCAAGGTCCCGCACCGCGGCCTCCGCCGCACGGTGCGCTGAATCCTCCGCGGTTTCGGGCGCTGCCTTGTCGAGCCCGGCTTGTGCCGGCTTGAGTGCAGGCGAACCGCGAAGCCGGGCAGAAAAGGCCCGGGCTGTTTCACTGGGTCCCGGCCGCACGCCGTAGTCCGTGGCGAGGTCCAGTAGCTCCGACCACGCGAGCGGCGCAGCCTCTCCGCCCCTGGCGGCCGGTCCCCGCAGGCGGCGGGCCCGCAGGCTGGTGCGGATAATCTTCGGGGACGCTGCCATCAGGACCAGCAGGAGCGCTCCGACCGTACCGTAGACCATGGGAAGCACCTGGTTCCCGGGGCCGGCGCCCCCGTCACCCGGCAGAGGCAGAGCCCCTGGTTCCGGTGTGGGAGGCGGCGTGGCGCCATTCGTGGGCTGCAGGCCGTCATTCGTTCCATCATTCGTGCTGGCGCCGCCCGAGCCTGGGTCCTGGGCGTACGGTGGCACGACGCCCCGCGAGGGCGTGGGCTCGAACGGAACCCAGCCGAGGCCTTGGAAGTACAGTTCCGGCCAGGCATGGGCATCCCGGGCGTCGACCTCGAATTCGGGAAGGGCACCCTGTCCTGCAACAGACACCGTTGCCCCCGTCAGCCTGCCGGGTGCGTAGCCCACTGCAATCCGGCTGGGGATCCCCTCCACCCTGGCCATCACGGCCATGGCCGACGCGAAGTGGATGCAGTAGCCGCTCTTCTGGGCCAGGAAGTCCGCCAGCACGGACAATCCGTTGCCGTCGTAGCCGTTCTGGACCGGCGATTCCAAGGAATAGGTGAAGTCCCCGCCACGCAGGAACCGTTGGATTGCCATCGCCTTTTCGTACGCGGTCCGGCTGTTTGACGTGACAGAATCGGCGGTGGTCCTGACGATTTCCGGCAGATTGGCGGGCGGCCTGATGAACTCCTCGGGAATCCCCCGCACGGGCGCCGAGGACTGGTCCAGGAGCTCGGTTGTCAGTTTCGGAGCCGAGGACCGGACGAGGTATTGCTGATTCCTCGAGTTGGTGTCCGTGCCCTTGATACTGAGGGTGGCCGGGTCCCAGCTCCAGCGTCCCGTGAGGCCGTTGACCGCCTCTGGCGCGTACGGCACCGGAAGATAGGGGCTGGTGAAGTCTCCCGTGTTGACCAGCGTGAGCTGGCGGATCTGTTCTGGCGCCAGAATCTCGTGGCCCACCTCCATGCGGCCGGGACCGGCCCGGCGGATCGAATTCCGGTCGTCCGGCGACCAGGCCTCGCCGTCGAACCGGTCCACGGTCACGGACCGCAGATAAAGCGGAGTGGTGGCATTCGTGGCGTAGGTGATCCGGCCCTCGCCGGTCGGGCGGCGAAGGCTGTTGCCGAGGCTGATCATGGGATTCAGACCGCTGGAGGAGGCCCAGGGATTCAGCCGGGAGCCCTGCGGGAACGTGCCCTGGTCGAAGCCGGGGATGATGAGCTGGAGCACCAGCGTGGCCGCCAGCGCCGCGGCTCCGGTCATGGCGGCGCGTTTGATCTGGTCGGGATTCCTGGCGGTATCGGCCTGGGTGCGCGCGTCGGGGGCAAACCACTGGCTGCACGCGAGAATGAGCAGGAAGCCGGCCGCCGTTGCAAGGAATCCCACCAGGCCCACGCTTTGCGGCTTGATCATGGCGGGGACGACGAGCACCGCCAGGAGGCCGAGGCCGCTGGTGGCAGGCATGCCCAGCGGCAGGGCAAGGGCATCCACCAGTATGACCACCAGCCCCAAGGCGGCGCAGGTAACCAGGACGATGCCGGCGTTCGGGGCCACGGGAGAGCTCTCAGACAGCACCGTTTCGCTGGCCCGCCGCAGATGTCTGCCCAAGCTGGCCAGGGTTGCCTCGTAAGGGATGAAGCCGGCGAAGCTGTCCCTGCGGAAAAAAGTGAACGTCAGGATGAAGACCAACGAAACGAAGCCGCCCAGGGTGACCAGCAATGGCCGGACCCTGAGGGCGCGAAGCCCCGCCATGGTCAGGGACACCACGAAAATGGTGGTGAGTACCGGCATGTACCAGGCCCAGCCCCTGAGCACACCGTTGAGGGACAGCGCTGATCCGCATACGGCGAACGCCACGGATCCCGCCATGGCCCATGGATACGCACCAGCGCTGGGGCGCCGGGTCCTGCCTGGCGTGACCTCGTCCGGCTGGGCATCGGTGTCCGCCAGGCGCTGGGGTGTGAGGGTCACCGGGCCACCCCCGCTCCCCGGCGTACGTCGGCAGCTGCCGCTGCCAGGGCGTCGTCGCCTTCATCAAAATAGGTCCAAGCGGCCGGCAGGGAGGCGGAGGCATCCACGGCAACGGCACGCCAGCCGCCGAGCCGCAGGGCCTCGAGGACATCGTGGGACTCCGCTGGCCTGTCACTGATTACCATCGCAAACGCGTTCGCTGCGTACCCCGCCGCGGGCGCCAGCGCCCGCGCCTCGGCCAGCGTGATTTTGCCGAGGACCGCCAGGACCGGGCCGCGCATCCTGTGGGCAGCGAGCTTGTCAATGAGCCGGTCGTCGAAGACCGGCTGACCGGACTCCGGGCCTCCGGGGTGGTCCCGGCGGGCCGAGTCGTCCCGGCGCAGGTGGTGCGAACCGGAAAGCTGGATGGCGGCCAGGCTTTCGGCGACGGATTGGAGTCCGCCCGCGCCGCTGTATTCCTCACAGTCGGGTTCGGGCGCGGATGGCGAGCGGCGGAAGGCGGGGTCGCCTGCGGCGTCCAGGAACCTGAGGGCGTAATTGCGCTCGGACAGGTGCGCGCTGACCGACATTGCGGCCGTGACGGCCCACTCGAAGGCGTCACTTGTGACGAGGTCGTGGCCGTCGTCGCCGGAGCCGCTGAAGACTGAGCCGAACCCCGTGGAGTACGCGATGAACCGCTGATCGAGGATGATCGTCGCCTCCGGCGTGGTGACGGATTCCTCCTGCCTCACCATCAGGGCGCCGTGGCGGGCGGTCGCGGGCCAATGAACCCGGCGCATCGGATCGCCGTGCCGGTACTCCCTGGTCATCACGTCGTCGTCACTGGGATTGGCCCGGATCCGCGTGGCCGTTATCCCGTCATTTCCGCGGGCACCGGCCAGGCCGGTGACGGGAAGTTCGACGGCGGCCGGCGTCACGGTGAGCGTGTCGCCGTCGTCGATGGTGTGTCTGTGAAGCGAAAGCCCGAACGGATCCGTGAACTCCGCGGTCACCGGACCAATCAGGAACTGTCCCCGTTTCCCGGAGCGGAGACGGTACTCGTAGCGGCTCGTGCCGCCGCTGGCGGACATGGCGGGAAACCGGAAGACCGGCGATTCACCAAACCGCGATGGAAGCCGCTCTTCCATGATCACCCTGCCGGTGCCCGGCCCTGTCCTGGCGACGGCCAGCCGGACGGTCGTGATGGAGGCAGTCTCCACAGTGGAGGGACTGAATTCCCGGTACACGCGGAACCGGGGCTTGACCAGCCTGATGCTGGCGAGGGAGACGAGCGGCAGTACTACCAGCAGCACCCCCAGGGCCAGAAGGTCCCGGCGGCCCATAACCTGGGCGAAGAGCAACGAAATGACTCCGGCGGCGAGGAGCCCCCAGCCGCGCGTGCTGAAATGCTGTCGGGGGAGACGGTCCAGCAGTGCCACGGCGAATCCTCCTAGCGGCTGGGGCGCAAGTCGGGCGCCTGCCGGGGGTTATGAGGGCCGGAGGGTCCGGCGGCCGTGGATTTCCGGGGTCCACGGGCTGAGTTGTTCATCTCCTGGCTGATCGGAAGCTTGGCGAGCACGCCGCGGACCACGCTCTGCGGCGTCTCGCCCGTGCTGGCGGCTTTACGGTCAAGGATGATCCGGTGGGCCAACACGGATTCGGCAACGGCAACAACGTCGTCCGGGAGCACGAAGTCCCGGCCATCCAAAGCCGCTGTGGCTTTGGCTGCACGCAGCAGCTGAAGCATAGACCGCGGGCTGGCCCCGAGGCGCAGCATGGCGCTGTCCCGGGTGGCCCGACCCACCGCAACGGTGTACTCCTTCACGGATTGGGAGACATACACCTGCTGCACGGTGGCAATCATGGCGGCCACGTCCGCCGAAGTCACCACGGCTGTCACCCGCGCCAGCGGGGACGTCGCCTGATGGGTCTCCAGCATTTCGATCTCGGAGTCCTTGTCCGGATAGCCCATGGAGATCCGTGCCATGAAGCGGTCCCGCTGCGCCTCGGGCAACGGATAAGTCCCTTCCATCTCGATCGGATTCTGGGTGGCGACCACCATGAACGGTTCAGCCAGTTTGTACGAGTTTCCGTCCACGGTTACCTGGTGTTCCTCCATGCATTCAAGCAGGGCGGACTGCGTCTTCGCCGAGGCGCGGTTGATTTCATCACCGATCACGATGTTCGCGAAGACCGCGCCGGGACGGAACTCAAACTGACGCGAGGACTGGTTGTAGATGGATACACCGGTCACATCGGACGGAAGGAGGTCAGGGGTGAACTGAATCCGGCTGACCGAGCAGTCGATCGTGCGCGCCAGCGTCTTGGCGAGGAGAGTTTTTCCGACTCCGGGCACGTCTTCCAAAAGCAGGTGGCCCTGGGCGAGCAGGACCGTCAGGGCGAGCTTTGCCGCCTCGGCCTTGCCATCGATCACCGTATTGATTGCCGTCAGGATGCGTTCGGTCGCAGCGCTGAAAGCCTCCGCCTCGAGGGCGACCGTCTTGTAGCCGTTGACCTGGGTTCCGCCTTCCGCAGCACCTCCTGCAAAGACCTGTCCGCCCGGAAGTCTTTGGTCCATCGTGGTGCGTCGGTGCGGTTCCATCGGCAACCTTTCAGCCCTGAGTGACGTGCGGAACGGTATGCGGAAGCTCTTCCGGTGCCGGTCTCGGGCGATCACATCTATCCGTACCAGCGTACTAACACAACTGCCGTAGCTGACAGAGAGTTCCCGGTAAATCTGTGCGCGCTGCTGGACGGACCGCGGCGGTGGGGCACCGGCGGGTCCAGCCTGGCCCGTCGGGACCGGCCAGTCCGCGGGAGGACGGCCCCCGCCGTTAGGCTGGAGGGATGTGCAATTCCCTGACGCCCCAGCCCTATCGAGCGACCGGAAGCGACGGATCCGGCAAGCAGGGCTACCCGCCCGCGCCGGAACCCCTGCCGGTGCCGGTGATGGACAACCACACCCACCTCGACTTCCCAACCAAGGATGTCCAGGTGGGGGTCGGTGCGGCACTCGACGCCGCTGAGGCGGTAGGGGTCCGGGGCGCAGTCCAGGTCGGCACTGATCTGGAATCCTCCCGGTTCACAGTCCGGGCCGTTGACCTGGATTCCCGGCTGCTCGGAGCCGTGGCCATCCACCCCAACGACGCCCCCGAGTACGCCCGGCGAGGTGAACTGGAGGCGGCGCTGCGCGAAATAGAGGATCTCGCCGCCCACCCGCGGATCCGCGCCATCGGTGAAACCGGCCTGGACTTCTTCCGCACCGAGGGAGAGGGGCTGGCTCCCCAGCGCTATTCATTCCGCCGGCATATCGACATCGCCAAAAGATTGGACCTCACCCTCCAGATCCATGACAGGGATGCCCACGACGACGTCGTACAGGTCCTGCGGGAGGAAGGCACCCCGGACCGGGTGGTGTTCCACTGCTATTCCGGCGGTGAGGACCTGGCCAGGATCTGCAACCGTGAAGGGTGGTTCATGTCGTTCGCCGGAGCGCTCACCTTCAAGAATGCCGAGGGCCTCAGGGCTTCGCTGGCAGTTGCTGACCCGGCCCTTGTCCTGGTTGAAACTGATTCCCCGTTCCTCACGCCGCATCCGCACCGGGGCAGGCCCAACGCCAGCTACATGGTCCCGTACACCGTGCGGGCCATGGCCGAATTGACAAACTCGGATCTCGCCCGGCTCTGCACCCAAATCAGCGAAAATACCCTGCGGGCATACGGATCCTGGGACTGAGCAGCCCGAGCCCGAGAGCTCGCAGCTGCATACGCGGTATGTAATGGTTTTGGTCGCTTTATAACGGATCGGTTACAGTGAGGAACTGTTAGCCGGGGTCGGGGAAGGCCTCCGGAAAATGTCACTCATTTTTTAGGCAGGGCGCCTCGAATGTCCTGCCTTGTGAGTGTGGCGGCGCACAAGCCTGTTGCACACCTCCGGCCTGGTCCGGAGCCACCCCTTGGGTGGCTTGCCGTAGCTTGCTCTGTGCGTTTTTCCCCGTGCCCGGAAGGCTCCAAAGATACGGGCAATCGTGGTCAAGTTCTCTTCCCCGGACGGCAAGTTCAGTTTCGTCAAGATAGCCGCCCAGCTGGCGGTGCTTTCGGCGCTCGTGCTCGGACTGGTTGCCTTCGTTGGCAACAACAAGACAGTCACCCTGAACGTTGATGGCAAGGTGAGTTCCGTCCAGACCTTTGGCGGCACTGTGGCCCAAGTCGTCAAGAGCGCCAAGGTGGACCTTCAGGCCGCCGACCGCGTGTCCCCGTCGCTGGACACGCACGTGGAAAACGGTTCGGTGATCAACGTCAACCTGGCCAAAGCCGTGAAGGTGAGCCTCGACGGCGCCGAGAAGACTGTCAATACCACTGCCCCTGACGTCGCCGGTCTTGTCACCCAGCTCGGAGTGGCCAGCGCTTCCGAATTGTCGGTCCCGAAGAGTGCGCAGCTGTCTGTCGACGGATCCTTCGTGGCCATCTCGACGCCGAAGACCGTCAGCATCCTCGCCGACGGCAAGGCTGCGAAGACCACGACCACTGCGACGACGGTGGGCGAGGTGCTCAAGGATGCAGACGTGAAGCTGGCAGGCGCCGACCGCACGTCGCAGCCGGCCAACGCGCACGTCGTCAACAATATGGTGATCAAGGTTTCCCGGGTGGACACCAGTAAAACGGCCACCGTCACCGAAGAAATCCCCTTCCAGACGCTGACGACGAACAACGCCGAGTTGCTCAAGGGCGAAGAGGAAATCACCCAGGCGGGCGTTCCCGGGACGGTGACGAAGAAATACAAGCTCGTCCTGGTCGATGGCCGCGAAGCCTCCCGGACCCTTGTCTCCAAAACGGCAACGCTAGAGCCCGTGACAGAAAAGGTCACGGTCGGCACCAAAGCGAAGCCCAAGCCGGCCGACGCGAATACCGGCGCCGCCGCTCCCGCCATGATGAACGAGGCGATGTGGGACAAGATTGCCCAGTGCGAATCGGGCGGCAACTGGTCGATCAACAGCGGCAACGGCTACTACGGCGGATTGCAGTTCGATATTCAGACCTGGATCGGTGCAGGCGGCGGGGCCTATGCCCCCAATGCCAGCCAAGCCACGAAGGCCCAGCAGATCGATATCGCCAACCGCGTCTATGCCGAGCGCGGCCTGCAGCCGTGGGGCTGCGGCTGGGCGGCCAGCAGCTAACATGCCCGACGCGAAGCGCGCAGGTACTAAAGCCATCCGTGGCTGCTGACCACCGCCGCCGGGTCCGGAATCTCCGGGCCCGGCCTTCGCCGTCCCGCCTTGCCTTGCAGTCGTTACCAAACCCCAACCTGGCGGGCGCCGGGATAGGATACCTAGGTGACTGACCCGACTCCTTCCGCCTCCGATACCGCGCCTGCCCATCTGTTTGGCGCCTCAGACATCCGCAGGTTGGCCGAGGAAATCGGCGTCCGTCCCACCAAGACCCTGGGTCAGAACTTCGTGATCGACGGCAACACCATCCGCAGGATTGTGGCCGTGGCGGGCATCGGCCCGGAGGAAACTGTCCTGGAAGTCGGGCCTGGCCTTGGCTCCCTGACGCTGGGGCTGCTGGACGCCGCGAAGTCGGTCGTCGCCGTCGAAATAGATCCGGTCCTGGCCGCCAAACTGCCGGAAACTGTCCGGGAGTGGCGGCCCGCTGCCGCCCGTGACTTCCACCTCGTGCGAGCCGACGCCATGAAGGTCACCGAACTCCCGGTGGAGCCCTCGGCCCTCGTGGCCAACCTCCCGTACAACGTGGCTGTTCCTGTGGTCCTTCACCTCCTGCAGTACTTCCCGTCGATCCGTCACGGACTGGTGATGGTTCAGGACGAGGTGGCAGACCGTCTTGCCGCCGGTCCGGGTTCAAAGATTTACGGAGTGCCTTCCGTCAAGGCCGCGTGGTACAGCAGCATGCGCAAGGCCGGAGTAATCGGCATGAACGTCTTCTGGCCCGCGCCCAAGATCCAGTCCGGGCTGGTGGCCTTTACCCGCCGCGAACCTCCGGTCACCTCCGCCAGCAGGGAGCAGGTCTTCGCGGTGATTGACGCCGCGTTTGCCCAGCGCAGAAAAACCCTTCGGGCCGCCCTGGCCGGCTGGGCCGGCAGTGCAGCTGAGGCGGAGCGTTGCCTGGTCGCGGCTGGAGTGGATCCCACGGCCCGCGGCGAAGTTATTGACATCGCCGCCTTCGCCCGTATTGCCGAAGCCCGTCAGGCCGCGGATGCCTCAACGGCAGAGGACGCTTGACCGGCCGCGGACGCTTGACCCGCAGGGGCCGAACGCAGCCAGCAGCGCTCGTGAGTGACGCACGCAGGCCCGGTCTTTGTTGGAGCCCGGCACCGCCATGCCCTAGCTTGGACTCATGGACGCAGTGAGAGGGCGCTTTGCGGCGAGGACTGTCCGGGTCAAGGCTCCGGGCAAAGTGAACGTCTCCCTGGATGTGGGGCCACTGCGGCAGGATGGCTACCATTCCGTGGCGAGCGTGTACCTCGCCGTCTCGCTGTATGAGGAAGTGGCCGCCACCAGCACCCCCACGGACGGCATCACTGTGAGCATCAGCCCTGACAGCACCCTGGACCTCGACGGCGTCGACATCCCGCTGGACGAACGCAACCTTGCCTACAAGGCCGCCGCCCTCATGGCGGACGTGTCCGAGCACTCCAGCGGAGTCCATCTTGAAATCACCAAGCGCGTGCCCGTGGCCGGAGGCATGGGCGGCGGATCCGCCGATGCGGCTGCCACGCTGCTGGCCTGCGACGCGCTGTGGAACAGCGGGCTGTCCCGGGACGAACTGGCCCACCTCGCCGCGGAGCTTGGGGCCGATGTGCCCTTCGCCCTGCTCGGGGGCACAGCGGTGGGGCTTGGCGTGGGGGACGACCTCTCCCCGGCACTGGCCAAGGCCCAGATGGACTGGGTTCTGGTCACTGCCGAGTTCGGGCTATCGACGCCTGACGTGTTCCGGACACTGGACCGCCTTCGGGACGCTGAAGGGGTCGAGGCCGACGAGCCCACAGCGGTGGACCCGAAGATCCTGCAGGCCCTGCGCGGCGGCGACCCCGAGGCCCTGAGCCGGGTGCTGGTCAACGACCTCCAGCGGGCTTCCATCGAATTGGCGCCCAGCCTGCGGGACACCCTTGGCCTGGGTGAATCATGCGGCGCCATCGCCGGGATCGTCTCAGGCTCGGGGCCCACCGTTGCGCTGCTGGCGCACAATCCCGAGGCCGCCGAAAGGCTCGCCGAGGAGTTGGAGCGTAAAGGCCTGACGGCGCTCGCCGTGCACGGTCCCGTTCCCGGCGCCCGCATCATCTCCGATACCCTCCTTTAATACCCTTTCCATTACTTCCCGTATCTTCGTTCCCCAGTTTTCAGAAGAAAGCAGTTCCCAGTGGCACACCTGCTCGGCGGCGAGAACCTCTCGGTCTCGTACGCAACCCGTACCGTTCTCGATGGCGTCACCCTCGGACTCGAGGAGGGCGACCGGATCGGCATGGTGGGGCGGAACGGTGACGGCAAGTCCACGCTGATGCGTCTGCTTGCGCTCCGTTCGACGCCGGATTCCGGCCGGGTCACCAAACGCGGGGACGTCAATGTCGGCTACCTGGACCAAAGTGACGTCCTCGACGGCGACCTCACGGTGGGTGCCGCCATCGTCGGTGACAAAGCGGACTACGAATGGGCAGCCAACGCGCAGATCCGTGAGGTCATGGGCGGACTGGTGTCCGACGTCGACTGGCACGCCAACGTGCATGCCCTGTCCGGCGGCCAGAAGCGCCGCGTGGCGCTCGCTAAGCTCCTCATCGAAGACCACGACGTCATCATGCTCGACGAGCCGACCAACCACCTCGACGTCGAAGGCGTCGCCTGGCTTTCCCGGCACCTGAAGACCCGCTGGCGGGCGAACCAGGGCGCCTTCCTCGTGGTCACCCACGACCGCTGGTTCCTCGACGAAGTCTGCACCAAGACGTGGGAGGTCCACGACGGGATCGTTGATCCGTTCGACGGCGGTTATGCGGCCTACGTGCTGGCCCGCGCAGAACGCGACCGTATGGCGTCCGTGGTCGAAAGCAAGCGCCAGCAGCTTGTGAAGAAGGAACTCGCCTGGCTGCGCCGCGGAGCCCCTGCCCGCACGGCGAAACCCAAGTTCCGGATCGAGGCCGCGAACGCGCTGATCGCCGATGTTCCGGAACCCCGGGACTCCACGGCCCTGAGCAAGATGGCCACTGCCCGCCTGGGCAAGGATGTCCTGGACCTGGAAAACGTGTCACTCGATTTTGTGGGCGGCGAGGCCGGACAGAAGCTGTTCGACAACATCACCCTCCGCCTCGCCCCCGGCGAGCGGCTCGGGCTCGTTGGCGTCAACGGAGCAGGGAAGACCACGCTCCTCAAGCTCCTTAACGGCGAGATCCAGCCGACGTCGGGCAAGGTCAAGCGCGGCAAGACAGTGGTCACCGCGGTGCTGACCCAGGAGGTCAAGGAACTCGACGATGTGGCCGACCTCCGCGTGATCGAGGTCATCGAACGCGAAAAGCGCTCCTTCAACGTTGGCGGTAAGGAGTTCACCGCCGGCCAGCTCGTGGAGCAGCTCGGCTTCACCAACCAGAAGCAGTGGACGCCGGTCCGGGACCTGTCCGGCGGTGAGCGGCGCCGCCTCCAGCTCTTGCGCCTGCTGGTGGGCGAGCCCAACGTGCTGATGCTGGATGAACCCACCAACGACCTCGACACCGATACGCTCGCCGCCGTTGAAGACGTTCTCGACGGCTGGCCCGGCACGCTCGTGGTGGTCAGCCACGACCGCTACCTGCTGGAACGCGTCACGGACCACCAGATGGCACTCTTGGGCGACGGCAAGATCCGCGGCCTGCCCGGCGGCGTGGACCAGTACCTCGAACTGCGTGAATCAGCCCTCGCGGGATCGACGATCACCGGCGGCGGCAACCCCGTGACCTCCTCCAGCCCGGCACCTGCCGCTGCATCCGGTGCCTCCGAAGCCGAAAAGCGCGACGCCCGCAAGGCCAAGAACCGCATCGAGCGCCAGCTGGGCAAGATCACCCAGCAGGAAGAAAAGATCCACGCCCAAATGGTCAAGAGCACGGCCGACAATGACTTCGATGCAATGGCGGACCTCAACAAGAAGCTCAAGGACCTGACCACAGACCGCGAAGCCCTCGAGCACGAATGGCTCGAGGCGCTCGAAGTCCTCGGCGAGTAGCCATCGGGAAGCGGCCCACGTTGGGCCCGTGCTCGCCTGCGTGCCTGAGACGGCCCTTCGGCGTCGCTTAGACACGCCGCGTAATGGACATTCCGGTCGCTGGGCGACCTCCATGCCCTGACGCGTCGCGATGCGCTCCTTTCCGAAGGACCGCCTCCGGCGGGGAGAAGTCACCTCACCGCTGTGGACGAGGAGGCATTCCGAGCGTCGGCAATAGCGAGGCGGCAGACCTTCGCGTAGGAGCGCATCGCGGCGCATCGGGCTCCGAAGGTCGCTCAGCGACCGTAGGGGCCCCTATGCGCTGTGTCTAAGCGACGGCGAAGGGCCGCCGCATCGCGGAGGTGAGCACGTACGACGGCGCAGGGCCGCCGCTCGGAGGGGACCACGCACGACGGCGAAGGGCCGCCGCACCGCGGAGGCAACCTATCCTTCAGACTTGAGTTCCGGTTCCTTCTTTAGTCCGGTGAGTCCGTTCCAGGCGAGGTTCACGAGGTGGGCGGCTACGGCGCGTTTGTCGGGTTGGCGGCTGTCCTGCCACCATTGGCCGGTCATGGCGACCATGCCGACGAGCATTTGCGCGTACATGGCGCCGTCGGCGGCGCTGAATCCGCGGCGGGAGAATTCGTCGGCCAGGATGTGTTCCACGCGCTCAGTGACGTGCGAGAGCAGGGTGGAGAAGGCACCTTCCGGCTGGGACGGGGGAGCATCGCGCATGAGGATGCGGAAGCCGTCGGTGCGGTCCTCGATGTATGTCAGCAGGGCGAGGGCAGCACGTTCCACCAGGACCCGCGGCTTCGCTTCCTCGGTCAGGGCGTCGTTGATGGAGGCGAGCAGGATCCTGAATTCACCGTCCACCACTTGGGTGTACAGGCCCTCTTTCGAACCGAAGTGCTCATAAATAACCGGCTTGGAGACGCCTGCCGCAGCCGCGATCTCCTCGATGGTGGTGCCGTCCAGACCGCGCAGTGCGAACAGGCCGCGGCCCACGTCAACTAACTGCGAACGGCGTTGGGGACCGGTCATGCGTGACCGCGGGATGCGCCCCGGAGCCGGTTCCGGTGTCGCCATGAGGTTCCCCGTCCCCTTAGTTGTCCCTGTGCTCTTGCTCACCGTCCCATCATGCCCTATGCCACAGGGGACGCCGTGGCCGGGAGCAGCCCGTTGCATGCAGGCGCGGGGGATGGGGGCTGGACCGGCGGCGCACACCGGCCGAGGTCGCATGAGCCTCGACGTTCGTGGCAGAATTGGTTCTCGTGCCTTGGCTTCGAGCCGGGGCGCGGTCCGCTCTGGTGTAATGGCAGCACCCCGGCCTTTGGAGCCGTGGAGTATAGGTTCGAATCCTATGGGCGGAACTGCTGCAGCGGTGTCCAGTAGGATGAGCCTGTTGTCGGCTCCGGGCTCAGGCCCGGACAACGCCGCGCATTGAGCCGCATTTAGTAGCGCGAAACCGAGCAAGGAGAGCCCGTACGTGAGCCCCGAGAAGTCCGGCCCAGCCGCCGTTATCGTCCTAGCTGCAGGTGCCGGTACCCGGATGAAGTCCCGTACTCCCAAGATTCTCCACGAAATCGGTGGCCGTTCCATGGTGGCGCACGCTCTGCTGGCAGCGCGCAGCATCGACCCCCAGCGCGTGGCCCTTGTGGTCCGTCACGAGCGTGACCGCGTCGCTGCCCACCTCAAGGAGCTTGATCCCGAGGCCCTGATTGTTGACCAGGACGATGTTCCCGGCACCGGACGGGCTGTGGAGGTCGCACTGGAGGCACTGGATGCCGTTGCTCCGCTCGAGGGAACCGTTGTGGTGACCTACGGCGACGTACCGCTGCTGACGGGCGAGATGCTGGCAGAACTTGTTTCCGCCCACGAGTCCGAGGGCAACGCTGTCACGGTCCTGACCGCACTGCTCGATGACGCCACCGGTTACGGCCGCATCCTCCGCGGAGCAGACGGAACGGTGACCGGCATCCGCGAGCACAAGGATGCCTCCCATGCGGAGCGCGAAATCCGGGAAATCAACTCCGGAATCTACGCTTTTGACGCAGCAGTGCTCCGGGACGCCCTCCAGCATGTCACCACCGACAACTCACAGGGAGAGAAGTACCTGACCGACGTCCTCGGACTGGCCCGCGAGGCTGGCGGCCGGGTAGCGGCCGTCGTCACGGAAGACCGCTGGCAGGTCGAAGGCGCCAACGACCGGGTGCAGCTCGCTGCCCTGGGCGCAGAGCACAACCGTCGCATCGTGGAAGGATGGATGCGCGCCGGTGTCACCGTGGTGGATCCTGCCACGACGTGGATCGACTCCACCGTCACCCTGGACGAAGACGTCCGGATCCTGCCCAACACGCAACTGCACGGCACCACCGCCGTGGCGAGGGACGCCGTCGTCGGTCCTGATTCGACCCTGACTGATGTGCGCATCGGCGAGGGGGCCAAGGTGACCCGCACCCACGGTTCCGGAGCGGACATCGGCGCAGGTGCCACAGTCGGCCCGTTCACGTACCTCCGCCCCGGCACCGTCCTTGGGGAGACCGGCAAGATCGGCGCCTTCTACGAAACCAAGAACGTGACCATCGGCCGCGGATCCAAGCTGTCCCACCTCGGCTACGCCGGGGACGCCGAAATCGGCGAGGACACCAACATCGGCTGCGGCAACATCACCGCCAATTACGACGGCGAGAAGAAGCACCGCACGGTGATCGGCTCTGGCGTCCGCACCGGCTCCAATACAGTTTTCGTCGCTCCTGTCACGGTGGGGGACGGTGCCTACAGCGGCGCCGGGGCCGTGATCCGCAAGGACGTTCCCGCAGGGGCCCTGGCGCTGTCCATGACCACGCAGCGCAACTCGGAGGGGTGGGTCATCGCCAACCGTCCGGGTTCGGTGTCGGCGGCATTGGCTGCGGCAGCCGGCGAAGCCCGCACTGACACCCCAAGTTCCCCGGCATCTACAGAAGAGGGCAAGCAACCATGACCGAAATTACGGCTCGCGGCGAAAAGAAGCTGGTGCTCGCCGCAGGGCGTGCGCACCCGGAGCTTGCCCGGGAAATCGCCAAGGAGCTAGGCACGGAGCTGCTGCCCGTGGATGCCTACGATTTCGCGAACGGTGAGATCTATGTCCGTGCAGGTGAGAGCGTCCGCGGAACAGACGCCTTCGTCATCCAGGCCCATCCGGCACCCCTGAACAACCACCTGATGGAACAGCTGATCATGATCGATTCGCTGAAGCGGGCCTCCGCCAAGCGGATTACTGTGGTTTCGCCGTTCTATCCGTATTCGCGCCAGGACAAGAAAGGCCGCGGCCGCGAGCCGATCTCGGCACGTCTTGTCGCAGACCTTTACAAGACTGCGGGCGCCGACCGCATCATGAGCGTCGACCTGCACACCTCGCAGATCCAGGGCTTCTTCGACGGCCCGGTTGACCACCTCATGGCCATTCCGCTGCTTGCCGACTACATCCGCACACGCGTAGCGGCGGACAACATCACCGTTGTGTCGCCGGATACCGGCCGCGTCCGCGTGGCCGAACAGTGGGCTGAGCGCCTCGGCGGCGCCCCGCTCGCCTTCGTGCACAAGAGCCGCGACCTCACTGTTCCCAACCAGGCCGTCTCCAAGACCGTGGTGGGCCAGATCGACGGACGCACCTGTGTCCTTATCGATGACATGATCGATACCGGCGGCACGATATCCGGTGCGGTCCAGGTGCTCAAGAACGCCGGCGCCAAGGACGTCATCATCGCCGCGACGCACGCAGTCTTCTCCGATCCGGCAGCCCGCCGGCTTTCCGAGTCGGGCGCCCGTGAAGTCGTGGTCACTGACACGCTGCCCATCCCGGCCGCCAAGCGCTTCCCCGAGCTCACGGTGCTCTCCATCGCACCGCTGATTGCCCGCGCCATCCGCGAAGTGTTCGACGACGGTTCGGTCACCAGCCTGTTCGACGGCAACGCCTGACCACCGCTGATTGAGCTTGCCAAGCCTGGGGGTAGGCAAGCTTAATCGCTGGCCCCTGAGTCCTCTCACGCCCCGTTTTCAGGAATGGGACCCGGCGCTGGTAAGATTTTCCCGATACCTTGGCGAGGGAGAGCACCGGAAAACCGTATGCACGGGCAACCGGACCGCTGGTCTCCGTTATCGACTGGGTCTGAACCTCCCTTCTGGAAGGGCCGCCTCCGGGCCGCCCGGCGTTGAAGGTCGCTCCAGACCTCCGCCCTTGCTGAACACCGAAAAGCCACCAGGAGATACACATGTCTGAGCAGAAGCTCGCAGCAGAAGTACGCACCGAATTCGGCAAGGGCTTTGCCCGCCGTGCCCGCATGGCCGGCCAGATCCCCGCCGTCATCTACGGCCACGGCGCAGAGCCCATCCACATCACGCTTCCGGCCAAGGCCACCACCCTGGCCGTGCGCACCGCCAACGCCCTGCTGTCCCTCGACATCAACGGTGACGGCCACCTTGCCCTCGTCAAGGACATCCAGCGCGACCCGATCAAGCAGATCATCGAGCACATCGACCTCCTGACCGTCCGCCAGGGCGAGAAGGTCACCGTGGACGTCCCCGTTCACCTCGTCGGCGAGCTGGCCCCGGGCAACGCCTACAACCAGGAAATGACCGTCATCTCCCTCGAAGCCGAGGCAACGCACCTGCCGACCGCCATCGAGGTCGACATCGAAGGCCGTTCCGCCGGCCAGCACATCCACGCTTCCGACCTCGTGCTGCCCCAGGGCTCCGTCCTGCTGGCTGACGCCGACGCCCTCGTCGTCAACATCTCCGAGGCCACCGAGGTCTCCGCGGAAGAGGCTTCCGAGGAAGCCACCGCCCAGGCATCCGAGGCTGCTGCCGAGTAATAACGGCTCCTCTTCCGCGCCGGCTTACCGCAGTACAGCAGTGGCCGGGTCCTTTTGGGCCCGGCCACTGCCGTCCCCGCTAATAGGATTGATCCATGACTGACACCTGGCTGATCGTAGGACTTGGAAACCCCGGCTCCGAGTACAGCCGCAACCGGCACAACGTCGGCCAGATGGTCCTCGATGAACTCGCCGCGCGAATCGGTGGAAACTTCAAGGCCCACAAATCCCGGGCCCAGATCCTCGAGGGCCGGCTGGAAATCGGGGGCCCCCGCCTCGTACTGGCTAAACCTGCCACCTACATGAACGTCTCGGGCGGTCCGGTCTCCGCACTCTCCAGGTTCTATGATGTTGAACCATCCCGCATTGTGGCCGTCCATGACGAGATCGACATTCCCTTTAATACGGTGAAGCTGAAGATCGGCGGCGGTGAAGGCGGCCATAACGGTCTTCGGGACATCTCCAAAGCTCTCGCCACCAAGGACTATCTTCGTGTCCGGGTGGGGGTCGGCAGGCCGCCCGGTCGAATGGACACCGCAGATTATGTTCTCCATGACTTCGCTCCGGCCGAGAAGAAGGAACTGCCCTTCCTGCTCGACGACGCCGCCGACGCGGTGGAGCTGCTGATCCGTGATGGCCTTACCGCGGCCCAGCAGCGGTTCCATCCGGCCAGGGTGTGACGGGTCCCTACTCTTGCCTCGTCGGAAATAACTGGAATTTCCTCGGCGTGGCGCTGCTCTAAATCCTGAGAATTGATAATCCGTATGCCATTTATGGAACGCGATGAAATGTGAATGGAATGCCCTGTTTTATGGCGGGGGTGACGGGGTAGTCTGTCTCCTAAGCGGGGGAGGCGATGGGGCCTTGATCCTGCAAAGCGGGATGTAAGGAAAAGTTCATGTCAAATGAGCCACTGAGCTGGGGACGTGGGTCTACGGCGGGCGTGCTGGCGGGGCCAGCGTCAGCTGCCGGCGGAACGGACCTTCAACGATGGTCAGTCCCGGCGCGCAGCGCAGACCTGGAGGCTATCCGCAATGCCCTGACGGATCCCGATTCGCTTGGTGTCGTTATCACCGGGCCACGCGGCGTGGGAAAATCCTCGCTCGCCCGCACCGCTGTGGCAGAACTCGGCCCTGATGTCTGGGCCCTCCAGCTCCGCAGTCCGCTGAGCGGCTCGCGGACCTCGTATGGGTGCCTGGCCTTCCTCCTGGCGCGGTTGCCGCAGGCGGCGATGGGATCTCCGACCGCCATCCTCCAAGGCATCACGTCCCTTATCAAGAGCGACGCCGCCGGCAGGGAATGCATCATCACCCTGGACACCACGGGCATGATCGATGACATGAGCGCCGGCGTGCTCCTGAACATCATGCTCACGCGCACCGCGCGGATCATTGCGATTGCCCCTGGCACCAGCGACCTCCCGGCAGACTTCCATTGGCTGCTCACGGACCGCCGCCTCACTGAGGTGCGGCTGGAAAACCTTAATGAACTGCAGACCAGGCAAGTGCTGCTGACCCTGCTGGGCCACCGGGTGTCCGCCTCACTGGTCAGCACGTTCCATGCCATCGTTGGCGGTAACCCGTTGCTGCTCAAGGCACTCGTCACGGAGCAGCAGCAGTCCGGAAACCTCGTCCTGTCAGATTCTGTGTGGACCCTCCGGGACAAGGTGGTCCTCGACGGTGCAACGGGCCTTGACGATATTGTCCGCTCCCGCTGGTCCCGGGAATCTCCGGAAAGCCGCGAGGTCATGGAGATGCTCTCCTGCGCACGCAGGGTGCCCCTTTCGCGGCTGACCGACTTGTACGGCACCGACATCGTGGCGGATATGGAAGACGCCGGACTGCTGAAGGTGGGGGCCACCGAATCCCGCTGGGTTTCCCTGCGGGAGCAGTACCTCGGGGATGTTGTCCGGTCCTGGTTGAGCATCTCCCGGCGGCGGGAGCTCAGGAGCCAGCTGCTGGGCGACAGGGAACCGGAAATTTCGCAACTGACCCTGGAAGAGCGCATCGAATTTGCCTCGTGGACGCGTGAATGCCAGGCCGAACTGAGCCCGCCCATGGCAGTGGCCGCGGCCGAAGCAGCTGTGCAGCTGTTTGATCCACGCTTCGCCCTCAGCTGCCTTGAGGGAATCAAAAGAACCGATGCGGAGTGGGTAGCGGCACAACACCACAAGGCCGCTGCCTACCTGCTGCTGGACCTGCCATTGCAGGCCATGGATGCCCTCGACGACATCTCGCAGCCGCAGCTGGACGAGCTCCGCGCCGAGGACTTCGCCAGCCTCGTGGCCGCGAAGAGCAGAGTCATGATGTGGCTGCCGGAGCAGTGCGACAAAGTGCCGGCGGAGATCGCCAGCGCCCGGCAGCGTTTGGGCGTGGAGCCCGGCATGGCGGCCAGTTGGCCTGATGCCCTGGGCGCGGCTGCCAACGTCGTTACGCTGGCAGAGTTTGAATACCGGTCCTTCATCGGCGACTACATAACGATGATTCCGGCCCTGGAGGAAGCAGCCGATCCGGCGATCAACAAGGACACCGGGTTCCGCATCCAGGCCGCCCTGATCCTGATGCACGCACTGTCCTCAACCGGCAGGGAAATGGATGCCCTCCAGCTGATGCGGAGGGTCGGCGGCCAGCTGTCGGATGCTGGCCCCATGACCGGGCTGCGCGAAATGTTCTCCATGACGGCCTTCTCCGTGCTGCTCCAGGCAGGGCAGTGGCGGCGGTGCCTGGATCTCGTCGGCCCGCCCAAGGGGCACGAAGAACGCCGCCTGGCCCACCGGACGTCGGCGATGGAGCTGGCCACCGGAATCGCGTATGTCTACTCGGGCCGCGGCGCCGTGGCCCTCGATTCGCTGCTATCCGCCGTCGCTCAGCTGGAGCTCCGCCCGGTCGTGAACATGCTCCAGGCCGCCTATGCCGCCACAGCGTTCGCCTATGCACAAATCGGCAACGCCGGCCAGGCCCACAAATATCTCGACAAGCTGCACGGCGCACGCGGGCACTGTAGTTTCCGTACCAGGGTCATTACGGACTTCTGCGCCGACATGGCAGGGCGGTGGCTGGGAGACACCGACGCCACGAAGCGGCTGCTGGATGCAGCCCGCCGCGACATCGCTGCAGGGCGGTACACGCTGGCCGGGATCAGCCTGCTTGGTGCCACCGTCAACGGAACCGATGCCGACTTCCGCTTGATGGAGGAGGTCGCCGGCCACCGGCAGGGAAAGCTGGCCGAGATTTCCCGCCTGGTGGCCGTGGGCAGCCGTACCAAGGATGCAAAGGTGCTTTTGGAGGGGGCACACCTCGCAGCAGAGCTCGAACTTGATGCAGTGGAGGCACGATGCGTTGCCCTTGCGGTGGACTTTGCAAGGCATGCCGGGGATTCCGCGTCTGCCCGGGTCGCCCAGGCGAGGCTGGATAGCCTCACGGCGACTGTTCCCAGCCTGCCGATCGTTCCCAGCAGCGGCAGCCCGCTTCTGACAGCACGGGAACGCCAGATCTCCCGTCTGGCCGGGCGTGGTGTGTCCAACAAGGACATCGCCCTGGAAATGGGTGTCTCCGTCCGGACCGTGGAAGGCCACCTTTACCAGGTCTTCACGAAGCTCGGCGTTACTTCCAGGGGTGATCTGCCTGGACTCGTCTAACGGCCGCACCCAGAAGCCGGAACCGGAAAGTGACCACCGGCAGCTTACCGGGCGGCGTGAGGTAATAGACCACGTCTGCAGCACAATCCGCAGCCGTGCAAACCAGGCTGTGTTCCTCATGGCCGGGCCCGGGCTAGGGAAGTCGTCCCTGACGGACGCTGTCAGCGAGAAGATGGCCTCCGAATTGACCATCCTCCGGATCCATGGCAGCTCTTCACTCGCCAAGGTCCCCTACGGGGTGCTCGCCCCCTTCACTGCCGACCTGCCGCCAGAAGAAGCAGATTCACCGGTGGCAGTGCTCAGGGCCGTGTGGAAATACTTTCAGGAGCTCAAGGCGGGCAAGGACGTGCCCTTGCTCCTCGTTGTTGATGACGCCCACCACCTCGATGAAGCCACCGCGAACATGGTGGTGGACATGATGTCAGCTGGATGGGCCAGCGTGCTGGCAGCGGGACGTCCACGGCCCGGACTCCCGCAGGCGCTGAATCAGCTGTGGTATGACGGACAGGCTGAACGGATCGACCTCCGTCCGCTCAATGGTGACCAGGTGACGGAAGTCGTGGAGCACGCCCTCCACGGGACGGTCCCTGCCAACACAGTGCAGTCGCTTTGGTCTGCTTCGGGCGGCAACCCCATGCTCCTGAACTGCCTGCTGGGGGACGCCGTCGAAGCGGGCCTCCTTGCCAAGCGGAACGGTATCTGGCTGCTTCTGGGGCCCCTGCCCGCTGACGGCCCCAGACTTTCTGATGTGGTTGTTAAAGACCTCCTTCGCAGAACGCCGGAGGAACAGGACGCGCTGCGGCTCATCGCTTTGGCTGAACCAGTAGGCCGCGGCCTCATCGAGGACGTGTGCGGGGGCGCGGTGGTCCGGTCGCTCCTGGACCACCAGTTGGTCAGCGAGTCCAGCGGCAGGCACAGTCAATTGCGGATCTGGCACCCCATCCTGGGGGAATCCATGAGGCATCAAGTGTCGGTGTCCCGAAGCCTGCAGCTGCGGCAGAAGCTGAACGACTACCTCGACGCGCAGACGGCCGGGGCCGAAGGCAGGTTGCGGATGGTCGAGTGGTCGCTGGAATGCGGCTTGGAAGTGCCCGACCCCGACCTGCTGGACGCCGCCTTGCTTGCGGTGACAATGTTCAACAACTCCGGCGCGAGGCTCATGGCCGGACATGTCCGGGCGCCTGAGCTGCAGGCACACGCCGAGTCGATCTCCGCGAGGGCACTCTTCAACGAAGGGAAGTACCGCGAGGCTGCGACTCTCCTGGACAGCTGCTGGCTGGAGCTGGCCTCGGACCCGGAAGCCCCGCACATCCTCATGCTCAGGGCGTCGGCGCATCTGGCGCTCGGAAAATCAGCCGAGATGCTCCGCGCCGAGTCACGCCACCAGCTGACAGACGCCGGGCACGACGCCGCGGCTTCCTGGCAGGACAAAATCCACCACTTGCTGGAAATGGCCGAAGCCGGTGATCACGAGGGGATCGGGACGGTGATTTCGGCCCTGCGGGAGCGCAGGGCCCATGATGGTGAGGGGGAGACCCTGTCCTCCCATGCCCAGCACCTTCCCGCTGGAGAGGCAGCGACCGGATCCGGAGGGCCGGGACCGGTGAGGTCCCGGGGCGAGGCCCGTGCGTCCATCGTGAACGAAGCCACTCATGCCGTGGCTCATGCACTGCTCGCACAGGTCCTCGTGTCGGCAGGGCTGGCCCATCAGGCGCATTCCGCCGCCCTGGCCGCAGCCCCGGCTCTGCCGGCACTCCAGGGCGGCCTCTACTTCTTCAACGAGTTTGTCCTGACGCGCCTTGTTTCGGCCTCCCTCGCGGCCGGCAACTGGGAATCGGCGGAACACGAGCTGTCCAGCCACCCAGCGGAGGGGAATGCTGGGGCCGCCACGTTTGGCGGCGGAATCCAGATGCTACGCGGTCTGGGTTTCCTCCGCCAGGGACAGCTGGAACGTGCCTACCAGGTTCTTCTGCCCGCAGTTGAAGCCCTCCGCATCAACGATCCGCTCCAGCAGTTCCGGTTCGGCTCGGCGCTCGCCTTCTATGCGGCCGCGCGGCTGGGGGACGGCGCGCAGGCCCAGCGCCTCGAACAGGATCTGATTGCAGCACGGCATGCCACCGGCCCTGGATCCGAACTTCTCGCTGAAGGGTATGCCGCCGCGGCGGCCGAATACTTGGACCGCAAGGGCAGCGGCCTTGCCAAGCTGCGCGAGTTGGCGGCGTCTGAGCCTGTTGCCGTGCAGCCGGGCATCAGGATGGAATGCCTCATTCTTTGTTCCGATCTCGGCGACCGCACAGTGATTGCCGAAATCGCTGCCCTTGCCGACGCCGTGGAGGGCCGGTGGGCGGCAGGGTGGCACCAGCTCGCCCAGGCCTGGGCCACCGAGGACGCCGACCTACTCATGGAAACCGCCGCCGCCCTGGAAGAAGCGGGGCTGGTCAACCTGGCCCGGGAGGGCTACGCCCGGGCGGGCGCGATCCTCGACGGGGCGGGTGAACGGCGCCGTGCCCGGCAGGCCGTGGCTCACCGCGAGAAATGTGACCAGGAGCTTGGCGAACGGTTCCGCGAAAGCCCGTTCGTCGCCTCCGTCCCCAGCGTCCACCTGACCCGCCGTGAGCGGGACATCGTGGAGCTGGCAGTCCAGGGACTGTCTGACCGCGAGATCGCCCAGCAGCTGATGGTGTCGGTGAGGACTGTGGAAGGGCATCTGTACCGCAGCTACGTCAAGCTCGGCGTGCGCCGGCGGGACGAGCTAGCCCTAGCCCTGCCGAAGAAGTAGCCCTGCTGAAGAAGTAGCCCCTACGTGAGTAGGTGCCGCTCCGGCGCCCCCGCAACCCTTACCGCCGTCGGATGTGCCGTTCCCGGGACGCCCGGCACCGCCTTGAGAGCGACGTTCAGCACCGCCTTGAGAACGCTGTCCGCACCGCCTTAACGGCTGTGAACGGCTGATATTCCGGGCCTTCCATCCGCGGACAGGGCCACCTGCGAAAACCAGTAGTGAATTACCTGAAAAAACAAGTACACGGTACTCGTGCTGTAGGTCCCAGTACGCGATTAACTATTACTGGCAGCAGAAATGACGGACTACTCCCTCAGAGAAGCTGCCACCAAGCTTCCAAGGTCTCGCACTTGCATTCCGGCCCCCAGGGTCCGGGTTGAGGCGGGGCCGGCGACGTCAGAGCCTTCTGAGACCGAGGCTCTCCCCCCAGCCGTCGCCGGCCCTCATATGTGGTGAAACAGGGCGGTCCTTCAGGCGGAAGGGCCGCCTTTCGTGCGCTGTGGGACAATTGAGAGGTACCTCAAGGCATCCCAAGGAGTCCCATTGGCCGTAGTATCAACGCCAACCACGCTGGCGCGTGCCCTTCCCGCTCTGGATAATGCCGAAGTCCTGCGGATCCGGAACGACTTTCCTGTCCTGGACCAGCTGGTCAACGGCCGTCCGCTCGTTTATTTGGACTCAGGGGCCACATCACAGAATCCGTTGAGCGTGATCGAGGCCGAGCAGGAATTCTACGAGCAGCGGAACGCAGCCGTACACCGCGGCGCCCACCACCTTGCCGTCGAAGCCACTGAGGTATTCGAGGACGCACGGCAGACCATCGCCGATTTCGTCGGTGCACAGTACGAGGAAATTGTCTGGACGTCCAACGCCACCGAAGGCCTGAACCTCATCAGCTATGCGCTGTCCAATGCTGGCCTGTGGGCTGCGCAGGGACGCGGCGATGCGCGGCTGCGGGACCTCGGGCTCGGCCCGGGGGACGAGATCGTCGTCACCGAAATGGAGCATCACGCGAACCTGATTCCTTGGCAGGAACTGGCCTACAGGACCGGTGCCACGCTCCGCTACATACCGATCGAAGACTTTGGAAACCTTCGGCTGGACCAGGCCGCGGAAATCGTGGGCGAGCGCACCCGGCTGTTCGCTTTCACCCATGCGTCCAACGTGCTCGGCACGATCAACCCGGTGCAGGAGCTTGTCGCGATTGCCCGCCGGGCCGGCGCCCTCGTGGTGTTGGATGCGTGCCAGTCCGCGCCGCACCTGGCCCTCGACGTCAAGCAGCTGGATGTCGACTTTGCCGTATTTTCCGGCCATAAGATGCTAGGTCCGACCGGCATCGGCGTGCTTTACGGCAAGCAGGAGCTCCTGGACGTGCTGCCTCCCTTCCTGACCGGCGGTTCCATGATCACCACCGTGACGATGGAGCGCGCTGAGTATCTGCCTGCGCCGCAAAGGTTCGAGGCCGGAACACAAAAAATTTCTCAAGCCGTGGCGCTGGCGGCCGCCGTCAATTACCTGACCGAGACCGGCATGGACCGCGTCCACCGCTGGGAGTCGGAACTGGGCCAGCGCATGGTGGCGGGCCTTGAAGCGATTGACGGTATCCGGGTGCTTGGACCGGCCGCGGGCCAGGACCGGATCGGGCTCGCAGCATTCGACGTCGCGGGCGTCCACGCTCACGACGTCGGCCAGTTCCTGGACGCGCGCGGGATCGCTGTCCGCGTCGGCCACCACTGCGCCCAGCCGCTGCACCGGCGCCTTGGCCTGACGGCCACCACGCGGGCCAGCGCCTATCTCTACAACACCACCGACGACGTCGACGAATTCCTGGACGCAGTGTCCGGAGTCCGCGCCTACTTCCGCGCGTAGTGCCGGAATCCATGAAGACAGGTACCGCAGCATGAGCCTCGACCAGCTTTACCAGCAGATCATTCTGGACCATTCCAAGGCCCGCCACGGCAGCGGCCTGTCCGAAACGGCAGCACCGGAGGGCGCGTCTACTGGCCTGTCGCACCAGCTGAATCCCGTGTGCGGCGATGAAGTCACCCTGCGGGTCGCCGTGGAACGCGGCACCGTGGCGCAGCTGGCTTGGGACGGCGCCGGGTGCTCGATCTCCATGGCATCGGCCTCCGTCCTGAGCGAGATGGCCGAAGGCATGTCCGTGGACGAGTTGCGCTCGGTGATCAGCAACTTCCGGGAGGTCCTCCGCTCGCGTGGAAAGGTCCACGCGGATCCTGAGGTGCTCGGCGATGCTGCCGCCTTCGAAGGGGTGGCCCGCTATGCGGCGCGGGTGAAGTGCGCCATGATCTCCTGGGTCGCAGCGGAGGACGCGCTCAACCAGGCGGCCTAGCTCCATCCGCCTCCGTGGAAGCCAGGAAACCGGGCCGCCCTCATGAGACTCAGCCCAGGAGGGCGGCCATCCCGATCCCCGCCGTGGCGGCGCCCAAGACCATGGACACCGCCACCAACACCACATGGACGGTGAGGAACTTGGTGGCCTTGCCGGCGTCGTCCCGGGCCCGCGGGTCCCTCATCACCCGGCGCAGGAACTGCGGCCAGACAATGAGTGACCAGAAACCCGAGATGACCAGGATCCAGGCCAGGACGGCGGGGATTTCCATGACCTTAGTGGCTTTCGAGCCAGGCCTGCGCCTGCTGGGACTGGATGTTCAGGGCCTTGCCGACCATCGGCTCGGCGGCGTCGGCGATCTTGCTGCCCAGGAACGGGACGGAAGAGGAGACGTTGCCCTCGAGCTCAACCCGGGTGCTGCCGCCGTCAGCCACGAGCCGCTGAACTGCCGTGACATCAAGGGGCGCGCCGGTGATCTTGAGGGAGATGTTGCTCTGGCGGGAACCGTCGGCGGCAGGGGCGTCCCAGTTCTCCACCTGGGTCACCTTCAGGGTTTCACCCACGAACTTGCGGGCGATTTCCGGCAACCGGGTGGTGGGCAAGGTGCGGACGGACGTGGTGCTGAAGGCACCGGCAACGTCCCCGACCACGGTGAAGGACTCAAGGCTGCCTCCCACAAGTTCGCTGGTATGCCGCTGGAAGTCTTCGTTGGTGAACACCGCCGCCACGCTGTCGACGCCGTGGGGAAGGGTAGTGGATGCACTCAGTGCCATGGATCCTCCATTGTTGTGGGGTCAGAACGCTTTTTGCTCCCCACATCCTACGTGGTTGGCTGCGTCTCGTTGTCACCGCACTGTTCGACACCGGACTCTTTGACACTGGCGATCTTCCGGGCCGCCGCGGTGATGTTACGCGACATGGCCGGGAAGATCAGGCTGTGGAAGGGGAGCACTGCCAGCCAATAGAGGCGGCCGCTGAGACCTTTGGGGAAGAAAATTGCCCGTTGCCGGTAGCGGCTGCCGGCTCCGTCAGGCTCCACTGACAGCTCCAGCCAGGCCCGTCCCGGCGCGCGCATCTCGGCCCGCAGCCGGAGCAGTCTGCCCCGCTCGATCCGCTCCACCCGCCACCAGTCCACCACCTCGCCGACGGCGAGCCGATGGGGGTGCCGCCGGCCTCGGAGCAGGCCTGCTCCGCCGGAGAGCTTGTCCAGCCAGCCGCGGACGCTCCAGGCGAGCGGCAGGGAATACCAGCCATTTTTGCCGCCGATTCCCTCAATGACGGTCCACACGTGACCGGGGTCCACGTCGCCGTTGAATGTCCGCTCATCCACAAAGACCTTGTGCCCGGCCCACTCGGGGTCGCTCGGCAGCGGATCGGCGTCTGCTCCGGCTTTAGCCCACGTGGTTTCCACCTGCCCGTCGCGTTCCTTGCCGAGCGCCAGAGCCACGGCCCTGCGGTAGCCGGTGAGGCCGCCGTCGGGCTGTCCCATGTAGCTGTCAACGTCATGTTCGGCGGAGACAGCGTCATGTTGCAGCGACTGCACCAACGGGACGGACATGGACAGCGGAATGGGCGTCACAAGCGCCACCCACAGGCCGGCAAGCCTGGGCGCCGGAACGGGGAGCGCCAGGACCAGGCGCCGCGGCAGCCCGGCCTCGGCGGCATATTCCTTCATCATGCCGGCGTAGCTCAGGACGTCCCTGGAACCGATGTCGAACGTCCGGTTGAGCCGCTCGTCCAGTGATGCCGCAGCCACGAGGTAATGCAGCACATCCCGAACGGCGATCGCCTCGATCCGGTTCCGCACCCAGCTGGGCGCAGGCATGACGGGCAGTGTTTCCGAAAGGTGCCGGATCATTTCGAAGGATGCCGAGCCGGAGCCGATGACCACTCCGGCCTGGAACACGATGGCATCCACGGGGCCGGCCAGGAAGACGTCCCCCACGGCTTCCCGGGAGCGCATGTGGGTGGACAGCTCGGTAGTGCGCGGGTGCAGGCCGCCAAGGTAGACGACCCGCTGTACCCCGGCAGCCGCTGCAGCGCCGGCCACGAGTTCGGCCATGGACTTTTCCTTGGCCTCGAAGCCGGTCCCTGCAGCCATGGAGTGGACGAGGCAATACAGGACGTCGACGCCCGCCAGGGCATCTTCCAGGGCTGCTGCATCATCGAGGCAGCTGCGCACCACCTCGACGTCATCGAACCACGGAACGCCGGCGATCTTGTCGGGGGAGCGGACCAGCACCTTGACCCGATGGCCCGCATCCAGCAGGCGCGGGACCAGCCTGCCGCCGATGTATCCGGTGGCTCCGGTAACCAGCACCGTCCGCCCGATGGTGTCTGCGCTGCTGTCACGTCCGGTCTGGTCGCCCACGGAGTCTCCTTACGATGGCGGCTTTGCTGGACCCAACATCACCTGCCAAGCAAGCTTAGCAATGGCACTGCAACGACCCGCGGCGCCGACCCCGCTACAACTCTCCGCTGGAGCCGCCGTTGCCAGATGCCGCCCGGCCACCGGCAGGGGTAGGCTGGGATGACCCGGCATTCTCCCGAATTTCGGGTTTTCGTGTTGCCTGCATTCGAAGTGAATACTCCAGGAGAACCTGCCATGAGCACCACCGGCCAGCCAATCAAGGGCCTGCCCCTCAGCGGCCTGCGACGCGCCCTCGCCGCAGACAAGACTTTCGCCCGCGTGCAGGCTGAGGCGTCCAGGAGTTTCAGCTCCCGTAGCCAGGACTACCAGATCAGCGCCCCGGCCGGTCTGCGCGCGGTGCTGCTAGCGGAGATGGCGGACGGCCTGGAAATCCCCGACGGCGGCATGCCTGGCGTGGTTCTGGCCGTTACCGCAACGGGACGGGAAGCCGAGGATCTTGCCGCAGCGCTCCGTGCCTACCTGCCGGTGGACTCCGTGGCAGAGTTCCCCAGCTGGGAAACCCTCCCGCATGAAAGGCTATCGCCGCGCTCGGATACCGTGGGACGGCGGCTCTCGGTACTGCGCCGGCTGGCGCACCCGGAGAGCTCGACGGCGGGACCGCTGCGGGTCGTGGTGGCTCCCGTTCGCGCCGTGGTCCAGCCGATTGTGGCCGGCCTGGGCGAACTGGTTCCGGTCACCCTGAAGGTCGGCCAGGAAGCGCCGTTCACGGACGTGATCCGCAGCCTCGCCGACGCCGCATACGCCCGCGTTGACATGGTGACCCGCCGCGGCGAGTTCGCCGTCCGCGGCGGCATGCTGGACGTTTTCCCGCCCACCGAAGACCACCCCATCCGGGTGGAGTTCTTCGGCGACGAAGTGGACCAGATGCGCTGGTTCGCCGTCGCCGACCAGCGCTCTCTGTCCTCGCCCAGCCTGCACCATCCCACGGAACTCCATGCACCGCCGTGCCGTGAAATCCTCATTACGCCCTCGGTGATGTCGCGCGCAGCTACCCTCAAGACCCAGCTCCCGGCCGCCGCGGACATGCTCGAGAAGATCGCCGGCGGCATCGCCGTGGAGGGCATGGAGTCACTGGCGCCTGTGCTTGTGGATTCGATGGTGCCGCTCATGGAGCAACTGCCGGCCGGCTCCATCTCCGTGGTGATCGAACCGGAGAAGGTACGGGCCCGCGCCCATGACCTCGCCGCCACGAACGAGGAATTCCTTGAGGCAGCCTGGTCAACGGCTTCGGACGGCGGAGCTGCGCCTTTGGCGCTGGACACCGTCCTGGGCTCCCAGGCCTCCGTCGCCCTGCATTCTGCGAGCTTCCGGTCACTGACCGAAACCCGTACCGCTGCCCTCAACCATGAAGTGTCCTGGTGGTCCATCACCTCCCTCGCCACCGACGAGGAACTCACCCCGGACATCAACGTGCTCAACCTCCACGCCCGCGAACCGCGCGGCTACCAGGGGGATGTGGCCGAAATGATGGGCTTCATCGGCTCCCACGTCCGGGACCAGTGGCGCATCGTCGTGGCGACCGAAGGACCCGGTCCTGCCCAGCGGCTCGCCGAAATCTTCCACGACGCCGACATCCCGTGTGCCCGGGTCGACTCGCTGGACCACGAGCCCCAAGCGGGCATCATCGAGGTGACCACTGCCGCCGTCGGACGCGGTTTTGTCCTGGACGGGTTGAAGCTGGGCCTGCTGACCGAAGCCGACCTGCTGGGACGCACGTCGGCCGGCTCCACAAAGGACATGCGCCGCATGCCGTCCAAGCGGCGGAACGCGGTGGACCCCCTGCAGCTCCTGGCCGGAGACCATGTGGTGCACGAACAGCACGGCATCGGCAGGTTCGTGGAGCTCATCCAGCGCAAGGTTGCCGGTGGCGGGGACGGTGTGCGTGAGTACCTCGTGCTGGAGTACGCGCCATCGAAGCGCGGGGCGCCGGGGGACAGGCTCTTCGTCCCCACGGACCAGCTGGACCAGGTCACGCGGTACGTCGGCGGCGACACCCCGACGCTCAGCAAGATGGGCGGCTCCGACTGGGCCAGCACCAAGTCCAAGGCGCGCAGGGCCGTCAAGGAGATCGCCGGGGAACTCATCCGGCTGTATTCGGCGCGCATGGCCTCCCGCGGGCATGCATTCGGCCCGGACACCCCCTGGCAGCGCGAGCTGGAGGAGGCCTTCCCGTATGTGGAGACACCGGACCAGCTGACCACCATCAACGAGGTCAAGGCGGACATGGAACGGGAAATCCCCATGGACCGCCTCGTCTCCGGTGACGTGGGCTACGGCAAGACGGAGATCGCCGTGCGGGCCGCGTTCAAGGCCGTGCAGGACGGCAAGCAGGTCGCGGTTCTGGTGCCCACCACCCTGCTCGCGCAGCAGCATTACGAGACCTTCACGGAGCGGTTCTCCGGGTTCCCGCTGCGGGTCAAGCCGCTGTCGCGCTTCCAGGGCACCAAGGAGGCCAAGGAAACTGCCGACGGCGTGAAGAGCGGGGCCGTGGACGTGGTCATCGGCACCCACCGGCTGCTCTCCAAGGACTTCGCCTTCAAGGACCTGGGCCTTGTGATTGTGGATGAGGAGCAGCGCTTCGGTGTGGAGCACAAGGAAGCGCTCAAGAAGATGCGCACCAACGTGGACGTTCTGGCCATGAGCGCCACGCCGATTCCCCGAACCCTCGAGATGTCCCTGACCGGCATCCGCGAGACGTCCACACTGGCCACGCCGCCGGAAGAGCGGCACCCGGTGCTGACGTACGTGGGGCCGTACACGGACAAGCAGACGTCCGCAGCGGTCCGCCGTGAGCTCATGCGCGAGGGCCAGGTGTTCTTCGTCCACAACCGGGTCTCGACCATCGAGCGGACGGCCGCCAAGATCCGTGAGCTGGTGCCGGAGGCCCGGGTCGAAGTGGCGCACGGCCAGATGTCGGAGAGCCGGCTGGAGAAGATCATCGTGGACTTCTGGGAGAAGCGCTTCGACGTCCTGGTCTGCACCACCATCATCGAAACGGGGCTGGACATCTCCAACGCCAACACGCTGATCGTGGACGGCGCGGACAAGTACGGACTCTCGCAGCTGCACCAGCTGCGCGGACGGGTGGGCCGCGGCCGTGAACGGGCCTACGCCTACTTCCTGTACCCCTCCGAGAAGCCGCTGGGCGAAGTGGCACTGGAACGCCTGAAGGCCGTGGCGACGCACAACGAACTTGGTGCCGGCATGCAGCTGGCCATGAAGGACCTCGAAATCCGCGGCGCCGGCAACCTGCTTGGCGGCGAGCAGTCCGGCCACATCCAGGGCGTCGGCTTCGACTTGTACATCAGGCTCGTGGGCGAAGCCGTGGCGGATTACCGCGGCGAGGCCGAGGAGAAGGCCGCCGAGATGAAGATCGAGCTCCCCGTCAACGCCCACCTGCCGCACGACTACGTGCCCGGCGAGCGGCTGCGGCTGGAGGCTTACCGCAAGCTGGCCGCCGCGCTCACCAACGAGGCCATTGATGAAGTCCTCGCCGAGCTCGTGGACCGGTACGGGGAGCCGCCGCTGCCTGCGCAGAACCTTGTCGCCGTCGCGCGCTTCCGTGTGGGCGCCCGCGAAGCAGGGCTGTCCGACGTCGCCCTGCAGGGAAACTTCATCAAATTCTCTCCCGCGCAGCTGCCGGAGTCGAAGACCATGCGGCTTAACCGCATGTATCCGGGCGCCCAGTCCAAGCCGGCCCTGGACGCCGTGCTCATCCCAAAGCCGAAAACGGCCAAGGTTGGCGGCAGGGACCTCCAGGACGCAGAGATCCTGGAATGGGCCAACGGCGTGATCCGCAATATCTTCTCCGATGCCCCGCTTGCCGCACCGGCAGTAAGCGGTTAAGCCGTGATGGGAGGACACCACGCCGCGTCAGGGGCCGCGGCGTGGGTAGCTGTGGCCTCGACCGGGCCGTACACCTTGGGCTGGTATCCGCTGGATGCCACAGGCATACTGATTGGCGGAATGGCGACGGCGGGCACGGCCCTGGTATGCGACTGGGACCACCGCTCCAGCACGATCGCACACTCGCTGCCGCCGCTTTCGAATGTCATTGCGGTGGGCATCGAGAACGCCAGCGGAGGTCACCGCCAGGGCACGCACTCTGTTCTCGGGGCCGCGTTTTTCGTCCTGCTGGCGACGATGGCCGGGCAGATTCAGGTGCAAACAGACTGGGGGCTGCTGTCCGTGGGCGCCGGACTGCTGTGCATGTTCATGATCAACATCGCCGCGAAGGCGCTGAAGCTGTTCCCGAAGTCGGGCGTCATCAGTAATTGGATCTTTGCCCTGACCATGGCGGGCCTGGTGACCTGGTTCGCTCCAGACCAGTGGACCTGGCTGCCGGTCTCCATGCTGATCGGCGTCGTGGTCCACATTGTGGGTGACCTCGTAACCACCGGGGGCGTGCCGCTCCTGTGGCCGCTCGTGGTCAGACCGCCCAAAGTCCTGCGCCGGCTGCCGTTGCTGAGGATCGTCTGGCGGCCCAACGGCGCACTGTCCATCCCGCTCCTGGGCCGTGCAGGGTCCCGGCGGGAATGGCTCGTGCTCATTCCGGTCAGCGCCTACGCCATGGTGGGCATGTGTGTGGCAGCGTGGTCCCTCGCCGGCACCCATTATCCGGCGGCTTTGGCGCTGATCGGCCGACTGGCCGGCAGGGGCTAAACCTCCGATTAAACGCCTGAAGCCCCGGAAAAATCCGGGGCTTCAGGCGTTTGGGTGTGGCTCTCAGTGCTCACCGGCTGAGTCTGAGCGGCCCAGAATGGTCTGCGGGATCCAGTAGGCGAGAGCGAACAGGCCCAGGCACACGGCCATCGGCCACGGGTTGTCCAGTGACAGGAAGGACAGGGAGTAGATGGCACCCAGGAACAGGGCCATCATCACGACGAAGAGAACAATGCTGGAAACCAGGCTGTTCTCGTTCTGGGGTGTCTGTACCTGCGTGTTGATCTTGCTGGACATTCGTTCCTCCTCGGCCCCGCGGGGCTCAAACTGTGGCGGCTGCCGGCGGATCAGTAAGCGGACGAACCCTGTTCGCCCTTGACGATCGCAATTCCGGAGCTGGCACCAATACGTGTTGCACCTGCAGCAATCATAGCCTGAGCGTCCGCCAGGGAACGCACTCCGCCGGAGGCCTTGACGCCGATGCGGGGGCCGACCGTCCGGCGCATGAGGGCAACGTCCTCCACGGTGGCACCGCCGCCGTTGAAGCCGGTGGACGTCTTGACGAAGTCCGCGCCGGCCTCCACGGCCGCCTCACAGGCCAGGATCTTCTGGTCGTCGCTGAGCAGGGCGGTTTCGATGATGACCTTCAGGATCGCCTCGCCGCCATGGACTGCCTCCGCAACTGCCGTGATGTCATCCACGAGGGCGCCCTTGTCGGAAGCGCGGGCGGCGGCAATGTTAATCACCATGTCCACTTCGTCGGCCCCGTCCAGAACGGCGCCGCGCGCTTCGAAGGCCTTGACGTCACTTGGGGTGGCTCCCAGCGGGAAGCCGACCACCGAGCAGGTCAGCACGCCGGAGCCCTTGAGGGCGGTTTTCACGGTCTTCACCCAGACCGGGTTCACGCAGACCGACTTGAACCGGTACTCGGCGGCTTCGGCGCAGACTTTGAGGATCTCCGCCTCGCTGGCTTCCGGCTTGAGCAGCGTGTGGTCGATGTAGGAAGCGATGTTGGAAGGCTCAGCACCGGTGGCCGGAGTCCCTGCGGGGGTTGTTGCGGTGCCCGGTCCCGGGCTTGCTTCGTTGCTCATGCTGGTCCTTTCCATGGGCCTCACGGGCCGCAGTTTCCGCAGATGACGCGGCTCCTTGAGTGACCATCTTGCCACAGCCCACAACGCCTGCCGCAGGCTAGGCTGCGGCCGCCAGACCAGCCTCCGCTGCCGCTGCCATCAGCCCCGCCGCACAGACGCCCGCAGCGGATCCGGAGGCCACCAGCAGGCCCAGCCGCACGCCGTCGAATGATGCGGCATCACCGATGGCCCAGATCCCGGGTACGGATGAACGGTAGTCTGTGCCGACGACGATGCCCCCGGACCGGGCAGTCGCCACCCCTGCGGTGGCGGCGAGGCCGTCGCGGGCGATTCTGTCTTCGGCCAGCACGACGAGGTCCCCGCTCATCCTGCTGCCGTCATCGAAAACTATGCCGGCGGCAGGAAGCACAGACCCGGCCGGGGTGGGGACTACGGCGGCGGGGCGGGCAGTGGTGCGGACGGGGCGCACGCCCTTGGCACGGAGCACAGCTTCGGCCTGCCCGGCGGCTGCCCCGGTGCCGATAAGGATCCCCAGGGGCCGCCTGCCCAGGACCCGGGTGACTTCCTTGACGGCGTCGCCGATCTTCGCGGCGTCATCGATAGTGGAGTAGCTGAGGCAGCGGCCGGAACCTTCAACGGGCGACTCTGCGGGTGCCGAGCCGGTGGCAATCACCAGCTGGTCATAGCCGAAGTCCATGCCGTCCGCGGTGGTGACCACCCGGGCTGCGGCATCGATGTGGCTTGCGGGCTGGCCGAAGCGCACGGAGACAAACGGCAGGGCAGCGAGTTCCAGCAGCTCCGACGGCGCCTCGTCCAAGTTGCTCAGCACGGTGACGGTCCCGGCGAACTTTGCCCTGGCGAGCTGGGCGACGAGCGCCTGGGCGGCGGGACCTGCCCCGGCGATGACGACTCTGGGTGTCGAGACAGGAGCCGAGACGGCTGCCGAGGCAGTTGGTGAGCCGGAGCCAGGTGCGGTGGCGGATGCGGTGGAGATGAGCGGGAACTGTGCCGGAGCGGACATGTGCTGGCCCTTTCAGGTGCTGCAGGCGGGCCGGATCTCGGGCCCTGTTGTGCTGATGGGACCCAGCGTAGGCGGCCGGTTTTTCGCTCATGTTTCCCGGCCGTTGCGGAATTATCCCCGTCCGTTCGCCAGTTTTTACCCATCGGTAATAAACGCAATGCGGAGCCACATCGCGCCTATCCCGAGTGTGGGGAAGTGGCGCGGTGTGACCCCGCATTGCGTTGAGGCGTCGTGTGTTGAGGCGCTGTGTGTTGGGGCGTCGTGTGTTGAGGCGCTGTGTGTTGGGGCGCTCTGGTTTGTAGCGCTGAACTACACGCGGATCCGGTAACCGCGCTTGACCACGGTTTCCACAAGACTCCCGTCCGGCAGTGACGACCGCAGCCGGCTTACTGTCATGTCGAGCGCGTGCACCGAACCGCGCAGTTCGAGGAGCTCTGACAGCGACTCACGGGACAGCACGGCGCCGCCTGCACCGAGGAGTGCGCGCAGGAGCAGCAGCGGGGCGGGCGCAATCTCTACCGGTTCACCGTCGATCCGCAGCGAGCGGCCACGGAGTTCCACCGTGCCGGAACGGGTGTCCAGGCGCCGGACGTGGTTCAGGGCCAGGTGTTCGCACACCAGCCGGATCAGCGCACCCATCCGGAACCGTTCGGGAACCAGGGGACTGATTCCGGCGTCCAGCAGCGGCTGGGCGGTCACGGGACCCACGACGGCGGTGGTGACGGTGGTTTTCAGGCTCTCCACGAGCTGCTTGTACAGTCCCATTTCGTGCGCGGTGCTCCACATCGCATCCACTGCCGGGGCACTGGTGAACGTCAGGACGTCCAGATTGCCGCTGCAGGCGGCCTCGATCAGCCGCGGAAGGCGATCGGCGCCGTCGGGCTTAACCCAGCGGTAGGGGGTCACGGTGAGAACGGTGGCGCCGGACATCCGGAGCCGCTCAAGCTGGCGCACATCCGTGTAACCGTGCAGCTGGACTGCCACGGTTTTGCCCCGCACGCCCTCGGCCAGCAGCATGTCGACCAGGGTGGCCGTGGTTTCGTCGCTGCTGATGCCGACGTCGGCAAGGCCGGCCGCGCGGACGGCGCCCCGGGCTTTGGGCCCACGGACGAACATCCGGCAGGCGCCCAGGGTTTCGAGCAATTCCTCGCCGATTCCAAAGGCGTCCGCCGCCTCGCACCAGCGGCGCATGCCATAAGCGGTGGTGGCGATGCACAGGTCTGGCTTCGCGGCGATGATCGCCTTGGTGTCCTCGATGAGGCTGATGTCCTCGTTAACCGGGGCGATCTTCAGCGCGGGGGCGTGCAGCACTTCGGCGCCGCGGCGCTCCAGGGCCTCGATCAGGTCCCGGGAACGGCGGTGGGAGGTGACTCCAATCCGGAATCCCTCCAGCGGCGCCTCCGCAGCCTCGGGCGCGGTTGACTCCTGCGGCCCGGTGTCTGTCAGGGCGGGGGCGATGGCATTCAAAGCGCTCATTTCGTTCACGAACCCAGCAGCGAGGCCGCCAGGCGGTCAAGATCCGCGGCGGCCTCGGCATGCCCGCGGTTGGCCTCAGCCACGCGCACCACCTCGCCAATCACGAGGACGGCGGGGTTGCTGCAGCCGGCAGCGGCGGAGGCGATGGTGCCCAGTTCGGCGATGGTGGTCCGCTGGCCGGGGCGGTAGCCGCGTTCGACGACCGCCATCGGCATGTCGGCACGCATGCCGGCCCGGCGCAGGCCCGCGGCCAGGTGGTGCAGCGTTCCGATTCCCATGAGCACCACGATAGTGCCGCCCAGCCCTGCGAGGTGGGTGAGTTCCTTCTCGGTCAGCGGGGCGTGGCCGGAAACAACCGTGAACATGTGGCTGACTTCGCGGTGCGTGACGGGGATTCCGGCGGCTGCCGGAACGGAGATCGCACTGGTGACGCCGGAGATCACGCGGACGGGCACGCCGGCGGCGACGCACGAGGCAACTTCCTCTCCGCCGCGGCCGAAGACGTACGGGTCCCCGCCCTTGAGCCGGACCACGTTATTTCCGGCGAGGGCGCTTTCCACCATGAGCTTTTCGATGTCGCCCTGGCTGACCTTGTGGTGCCCGGGCTTCTTGCCCACATCCACCAGTTCGGCCGAGGTCAGGGAGGGCAGTTCCTGGTAGGGGGCCAGCCGGTCGTAGAACACGACGTCGGCATCGCGCAGGGCCTTGACGGCCGCCACAGTCAGCAGTTCGGTCGTGCCGGGGCCGCCGCCGACCAGCGTGACGTGGCCCACCGGGCCTGCAGGCGGTTCGGCGGAAACAGGGATGCCGGTGGCGCGGCACCGCTCCAGCAGTGCCTCCCAGCCCGGCTGGCCGTCGTTGACTGCTGCGACCAGGAACGGGCGCTCGGGCAGCGGGCCGTCATGGCTGGCTCCGTGCGGAGTGCTGAGGCGGGAGATGACGGCGCCAGCTGCCTTATAGCGGCGGACGGCCTGGCGGGCGGCGTGGTCGGAGCCGGTGACCAGGACCTCGCGGTCGGTGAGATCAATGCTGAGCTGCATGCTATACCTCGTTCTCATCGCGGGGCCTCATGGGGATGGAAGCCCCGATCAGCACTGGTTCTTGGCTGGCACGTGCTTTTTCCTCTGCCGTGGCCGGACGCATCTGGCCGCGCTCATCGGGGACGAAGGTAATGGAGTCGTCCTTCTGGTCCGGGGCGTTGACGAAGGAGCGGAACCGGCGCAGGCGCTCGGGATCAGTCAGCGTGTCAGCCCACTCGTCGACGTAGGTGTCAACGTGCTTGGCCATGGCTGCCTCGAGCTCCTCGGCGATGCCCAGGGTGTCATGCACCACGACGTCCTCGACGTGCTTGATGCCGCCGTCGAGCTCCTCCTGCCAGCGGGCGGTACGCTGCAGGCGGTCGGCGGTGCGGATGTAGTACATGAAGTAGCGGTCGATGTACTTGATGAGCGTCTCGTCGTCGAGGTCCTTGGCCAGCAGCTGGGCGTGCGCCGGGGTGGCACCGCCGTTACCGCCGACGTACAGGTTCCAGCCGTCGGCGGTGGCGATGACGCCGACGTCCTTGCCGCGGGCCTCGGCGCATTCGCGGGCACAGCCGGACACGCCCATCTTGAGCTTGTGCGGGCTGCGGAGGCCGCGGTAGCGCAGTTCGAGCTGAATGGCCATGGCCACCGAGTCCTGGACGCCGAAGCGGCACCAGGTGGAACCGACGCAGGACTTTACGGTGCGGAGGCTCTTTCCGTACGCCTGGCCGGACTCGAAGCCGGCGTCCACGAGTTCCTTCCAGATTTCCGGGAGCTGCTCGAGCCGGGCGCCGAACATGTCGATGCGCTGGCCGCCGGTGATCTTGGTGTAGAGGTTGTACTTCTCGGCGACCGCGGCGATGACGCCCAGCTTCTTCGGGGTGATCTCACCGCCGGCGATGCGGGGGACCACCGAGTAGGTGCCGTCCTTCTGCATGTTCGCGAGGGCGCGGTCGTTGGTGTCCTGCAGGGTGCCGCGGCCGGCGTCGAGGACGTAGGCGCTGTTCTGGCTGGCGAGGATGTTGGCGATAGTCGGCTTGCAGATGTCGCAGCCTGCGCCGGTGCCGTACTTGGCCATGATCTCTTCGAAGGAGGTCAGTTCCAGGACGCGGATGGCGTCGAACAGTTCCTGGCGGGACAGCTCGATGTGCTCGCAGAGCGCCTTCGAGACTTCGACGCCGGACTTGGTCAGTTCGCCCTCGAGGAGCTTCTTGAGCATCGGAACGCAGGAACCGCAGCTGGTTCCGGCGCGGGTGCAGCCCTTGAGTTCGCCGAGTTCCTGCACGGGGGCATTGCCTTCACAGGTTCCGCAGCCGTTGACGGTGTCGCGGATGGTTCCGGCCGACACGTTGTTGCAGGAGCAGAGGATGGCGTCGTCCGGCAGCTCTGTCTCGGGGGCTTCGCCGCCGCCGGCAGCCGTCAGGTAGGCGCCGGGCTCTGCCGGGAGTTCCCGGCCCAGAAGCGGGCGCAGGCTGGTGTACGGGGTGGCGTCGCCGACGAAGATGCCGCCGAGGAGGGTCTTGGCATCGTCCGTGGTGACGATCTTCTGGTAGACGCCGCGGGCGGGGTCCGCGTAAACAATTTCGAGGGCGTGCTCGGTCTTGGCAAAGGCATCACCGAAGCTGGCCACGTCAACACCTGACAGCTTCAGCTTCGTGGCGGTGTCAAAGCCAGGGAAGGTTGCCTCGCCGCCGTGCAGGCGGTCGGCCACGATTTCGGCCATGGTGTTGGCCGGGGCCACGAGGCCAAGGCACATCCCGCCGAAGTTCGCCACTTCACCAATGGCCCAGATTCCGGGTACTTCCGTGGCGCAGAAGTCATTGATGACCACACCACCGCGCTGGCCCAGGCTGAACAGCTGCTCTTCGCCTTCGGCAGCACGGAAGAGTTCATCGCGCGGCCGGACGCCAATGGCGACGATCACGATGTCCGCGTCGATAACGCGGCCGTCTGCCATGAGGACACCGGTGACCTGGCCGTCGTCGTCGGACAATACTTCCGACGGGAAGACGCCGCCGTGGACTTCGAAGCCCTTGGCTTTGATGAGCCGGCCCATTGCCTGGCCGGCACCTTCATCAAGCTGGGTGGCCATCAGCCACTGGGAACCGTCGATGACGATCGGGGTGGCGCCCAGCTGCTCCGTGCCGGCGGCCGATTCGAGCCCGAGAAGGCCTCCACCGATAGTTACTGCATTGACCTTGCGGCCCAATTTTTTCGTGAGCTGGGTAATGGCCTCGTTGATGGCCCAGACGTCTTCGAGCGTGCGGTAGACGTGCGTGAGCTCGGCGCCGGGGATTGGCAGGCGTGCGGCATTCGAACCGGTGGCCACCACCAGTTCGTCGTATTCGTAGGTGTTGCCGGCTGCGGTTTTAACGGCTTTGGCGGCAGCGTCGATCTTCACGACGCGCTCGCCGGTCTTCAGGTCCATGGACCCGTGGTCCCACATGGTCGCAGCGCCGAGCGTCAGGTCAACCGTGCTGTCCGTAAGCGCCTTGCTCAGTGCAACGCGGTCGTAGGGCAGGTGCGCTTCCTCCGTAAGTACAGTTACGTGCCAGCCTTCGAGGCCACGGGCATGCATGGCGTCGGCAAAGCGGTGGGCCGCAGGGCCGCCGCCGGCGACCACGATGCGGCGTGGTGTCTCTGTGCTTGAAGTCTGTCCGGTCACTTAGGGGCCTTTCGCATGGGCCGCAGACGGTGCTCTGCAGCTTGTCCATCCAGACTAGGCAAGGGCAGTTTCGCTTCAGTTTCCCTTATGTTTCGTGAACTTAACTTCTGCATCACGAACACATTTCGGGACAGGTGAGGTCTCTTTTACGTTCCGGACACATTGACTGCACGCCTCTGAAACACCGGCAACCTAGCTTGAATATACCGCCGCAATTGGCGGCTGAAGCAGGCGTACACACGCCTCGCGGGACCGGCCTTCCGCCGGGAAGCAGGCAAAGGGAGAGGAGCCGACATGACGGCAACACTGGAACTTGAGGGTCTTGAAACCGGATATGCCGCTGGCTGGCACCGGGTCTGCCCCGTGGACGAGCTGGAGCTCGCCTGGGGTGAGGCGGCGCTTGTTGCCGGCTTCCAGGTGGCATTGTTCCGCACCGCGCCCGGTGAGGTTTTCGCAGTAACCCAGGAGGATCCCGCCACCGGAGCCTTCGTGATGGCACGCGGCATCCTGGGATCGCGCGGCACCCGCCCCACCATTGCATCGCCGCTGCACAAAGAGGTTTACGACCTTGAGACCGGCGAGTGCTTCGGTAACGCCGAACTGCGGCTTGCCACGTTCACCACGCGCATCAACGGCGGCTACATCGAAATCGAGCTGTAGGTCAGCACCTACAGCCCCAGGGCCTCGCGGACATCGCCCAGGACCTGATCCAGGGCGGCCCGCGCGGCCAGGCGCGCCTCCGGCAGCTCTGCTGCCGATCCCACGCTTTGGATGACCTCGAGGTAGCACTTGAGCTTCGGTTCCGTGCCGCTGGGACGGATGATCACCCGAGTAAGGTCGCGGGTCAGGTACAGGAGTCCGTCGGTGGGCGGAAGTTCGTCGCTGCCTTCGGCAAGGTCGATGAACGATTCCACGGCGGAACCGCCAAACGATTCGGGCGTGCTCACCCGCAACCGGTTCATCATGGCGTCCAGCAGGCCCAGGTCCGCGACGCGGATGCTCAGCTGGTCACTCGCGTGCAGCCCGTGCACCAGATACAGCTCATCCAAAGTGTCGAAGATGGTCTTGCCCTCTGCCTTGGCCGCCGCAGCAAGCTCCGCGATCAGGACGGCCGCCGAAATGCCGTCCTTGTCCCGGACCAGATCCGGGGCCACGCAGTAGCCCAGCGCCTCCTCGTACCCGTACAGCAGGCCCGGCACGCGTGAAATCCACTTGAATCCCGTGAGGGTTTCCTCGTGCGCATACCCGGCCGCGGCGGCGATGCGCGACAGTAGCCGTGAAGAAACAATGGAATTGGCGAACACGCCGTCGTGAATTTCTTCAGCGTCAGCGGACAGCCGCGCCACCACATGCGCGCCGAGCAGCGCTCCCACTTCATCGCCCCGCAGCATCCGCCACGCGCCCGTGTCCGGATCCTTGGCCGCCACCGCTGCACGGTCGGCATCGGGGTCGTTGGCCAGGACGATGTCCGCATCGGCGTCAACAGCGGCCGCGAGGGCAAGGTCCAGCGCCCCGGGTTCCTCGGGATTCGGGAAACTCACGGTAGGGAAATCCGGGTCGGGCCGGGCCTGCTCGCTGACCAGCGTGACGTCCGTGAAGCCGGCAGCCTGGAGAACGGCCACGGCCGTGTCACCGCCCACTCCGTGCATGGGTGTGAGCACGATCCTGAGGTCCCGGGCCGGGAAGAGGCTCCGGTCTGCCAGCGCCGCAGCGGCTGCCTCGTAGTCGGCGGCAATGCCCGGCTCCAGGACTCTCCAGCCGTCCTCGGCCAGCCGGATGGAGTCCAGGGCTCCCACCTGGTCGATCTCCGCGGCGATGCGGGAATCGTACGGCGTAACGATCTGCGCGCCGCGGCCGCTTTCCTCCACCGCATGCCGGCCCAGGTACACCTTATAGCCGTTGTCCTGCGGCGGGTTGTGGCTGGCAGTGACCATGACGCCGCCGTCGCAGTCGAGCACACGCACCGCGTACGCCAGGAGGGGAGTGGGCAGCGCGGCGGGCATGAGGAATGTTTCGATGCCTGCCGCGGTGAAGATGGCGGCAGTCTCTTCGGCGAAGATGTCCGAGTTGTAACGGGCGTCAAAGCCGACGACGGCGCGCGGCCGGGTTCCGGGTGAAGCCTTTTCTACCGCTTGGACCAGGAAATTTGCGAAGCCGGCCGCTGCGCGGCGGACCACCACGCGGTTCATCCGGTTGGGCCCAGGTCCCAGCGCGGCGCGGAGCCCTGCCGTGCCGAACTGCAGCGTCCCGCTGAAGCTGTCCTGCAGTTGCTGAAGCGCGGCCGGCGTGCCGGATTCTGCGAGCTGCACCAACTCACTGAGGGCGGCGGAAGTCGCGGGATCCGGGTCCTGCGCTGCCCAGGCGCGGGCGTCGCTGAACAGCTGGGAATCGGCTTCGGAAGAGGTCATGGCATCCAAGCTATCGTCAAAGCTGCACTCAGCGGCGCCGGACAAGCCATCCGTACGGTCACATCTTGGCGACCGTTGCTCTGGCGGATTCCTTGATGCCAAAATTCTGGACACGTACTGTCTCGGAATGAAGATGAACCAGGGCGTGGAGTGGGCGTTGCACAGCTGCGTCAACATGTCGTGGCTGGCCTTCCGCTGCGACGGCATCCTCAAGAACGGGCGCGCCGGCGACATGGATGGGGACTACGCCCACAGCTGCCTTGCAACTAGACGGTGGTGCCATGGCACCGACGTTACCCGTGCTGCCAGGGACAGGATGGATGCGAACGTAGCCGTGAGCATCCGTCCTGTCCCTGGCAGCGCATCGCTGCTTTTGCCATTGCCGGTGTGTGTAGAAAGATCGCCACGAATAGTGCGGTGGCCAGGCACAGGGCGGCGTTGACCCAGATGGCTAGGGTGTGGCAAGAAATGTCAGGTTCAAGGCCAAGGTAGTTCCGAGCTCCATCAGTCGCCCAAGGACAAGGACCGCGGCGCATCGTCCTCCCGATTTCTCTGGCATACGATCCAGTTCCCGTATTTCTTGGGCCCGAGGAGAAGGTTGCCTTTTGGAAGTGATGCCTCTAGGTTGATCACTGCCGGACAAGCAACCGGCTCCGACCGAGACAGCAAGCCGTACGAGACACCCTGGAGATTGAGATGCGCACTCTGATCAGCACTGCCTTCGTTTCGTTGGACGGCGTCGTGGAGGCCCCCGGCGGCGAGCCCGGCTACCGCAACTCCGGCTGGACCTTCAAGCAGGTCGAGTTCGCGGCGGAGGCGTACGAGATCAAGGGCCGCGAGCAGCAGGAGGCCACGGCGATGCTGTTCGGCCGGACCAGCTACGAGGCGTTCAGCCCCGTCTGGCCGGACATGGCGGAGTTCGCCGACTACAAGCCGATGCCCAAGTACGTCGTCTCCACCACCCTCACGGACGACGACCTGGTCGAGGGCTGGGGCGAGACCACGATCCTGCGTTCGCTCGACGAGATCGCCGCGCTGAAGGCGACCGAGGGCGGCCCGATCATCATGCACGGCAGCGCCACCCTCAACCGGAATCTCTCCGACGCCGGCCTGATCGACCGCTATCACCTGATGGTCTTCCCGGTGCTGCTCGGGGCCGGCAAGCGGCTGTTCAGCGGCAAGGACAAGGATGCGCAGAAGCTGAAGCTCGTCGAGCACGAGGCGTACGCCAACGGCATCCAGAAGAACGTCTTCGACGTCATCCACTGAACATCCACTCAGCGGCGCCCGCCCCCGAGTACAAAACTTCAACGTTTCCAGCGACGGCTACGGCGCCGGCGAGGGCCAGAGCTTGGAGCGGCCCTTCGGGCACGCGGACCCCGGGGACATGTTCTCCTGGGCCGGGGCAACCGCGAGCTGGCCGAACCGGACTGACCCCGGCGGCAGCCGTGGCCTGGACGACTACATCACCCGAGACTTTCACCGCAACCTCGGTGCGGAGATTATGGGGCGCAACACGTTCTCCCCCCATCGGGGTCCGTGGATCGATCACGACTGGCAGGGCTGGTGGGGCGACGAGCCGCCGTTCCACACGCCGGTGTTCGTGATGACTCACCACGAGCGGCCTCCGTTCACGCTGTCCGACACCACCTTCCACTTCATCGACGCCGAACCCGCATCTGTCCTTCAGCGCGCCCGAGAGGCAGCGAACGGCCAGGACGTCCGGCTAGGCGGCGGCGCGAACATCATCCGGCAGTTCCTAGACGCCGACCTCGTAGACACCCTGCACGTCGCCGTCTCGCCCGTGACGCTGCGGGGCGGCTCCCGGTTGTGGGCATCGCCGGATGTGATAGGTGTGGTAGTTCGGTTGGGGTTTTACCGGGGACCATCAAGTGCGAGGAAGCGGCAACTGGCTGGACTTCCACGATGTACGACGGCAAGTCCGCCTCGTATATGTACGACGAGCGCTTCAAAGCCGGGCCGGATCTGACCAAAGAAGAACTCAGCGATCACACGCCGCAGGGTGTCGCGTGGTGGAAGAACTGGGACGGCAAAGGCAATGATCTACTGCTCGTCTCAACGTACGGCAAGGACGGGGCACACATTGTCGGCCTCGATCCGAAGGCCGAGGGCAAGACCGTGGGGACGGTCGACATCGAACCAAGGGGCGATGACACGGAACAGACCCACGCCGGTGCCCTCGCGTTGAACGACAAGTGGGTCTTCGTCGACGGCCCCAAATCCGGTAGTTGGCATACGATCCGCAAGTACAGCCTGTCCGAACTCAGGGCGGCGATGACGGCGAAAGGTGGATCTGTCAGGCCGGACGGCGGAGACCGTGAGGTCTACGGGGCGTCGTTCATGACCATCGACGGCGGCCATCTGTACGCGGGCAAGTTCAGCAATAAGCACCGCGACTGGATGTACAGCTACACGATTGAAGGCGACGGATCCCTGACTTTGGACCGGAAGGAAGACGGAAACGGTTTGCGCTGGGAGGTGCCGCAGCGGACGCAGGGCGTGGCAGTCGCGGATGGACGTTTCCTCTTCAGTTCCTCAAGCGGCCGCAAGTACCGCAGCAACCTCTACGCCACGGACAAGGGCGAAACGAATCTCGACAGGGCGTCCGTGCGTTGCTTCCGCGCGCCGAGCATGTCGGAAGGAATCACCGCCACGCCGGATGACGAGGCGTACCTGCTGTTCGAATCCGGTTCGTACAAGTACAACGCTTTCAGCGGGGATCCTGCGATCAACGTGATCGACGGCGTACACAGGGCCAAACTTAGTTCTCTGACGTCCTTGCCTGGTGGAAAGATCCGTCTCGGAACCCTGCACTGCGTCGAGCAGGAGGACTTCATTGGCGATGACGAGATCCAGCTCAAGGTCGAGGATCAGAACCTGGGGAAGTCCGTGCAGATCAGCGGGGGCGAGAAAAGGGAGATCGGCAAGACGGTCCAGTTCACCGGCAAGGTTTCGGTGAAGCTCCATGAAAAGGACGTCGAGGGCAACGACTATCTCGGTCAGCAGGTCCTCGAACCCGGCGCCAAAGACGGGATCATGGAGTTCTCGAAGGACGGCGCCAGGTACCGGCTGAGCTACAAAGTGACCTGAGCCTTCCGCCCTCTGACGGTGCTCTCGGCGGGATCATGTGCCTCTGACGACAGCGTCCAGGAAGCCAGGCGCAAGCGAAGACCGCGGCTTTCATCGCCAGATGCTGAGGGCATGAATAGATGCTCTCGGCGCTCAGTCCTATTCCGAGCCCGCGAGTCGAATGGAACAGTGTTTGTCGGCGTTGGAGTAGACCTGCAAGAGGCGAAGGGGATGAGCTGATTCGGCTTCCTGGCGCATTATGGCAGCCAAGACCTCACCCATCGATGGCACTGCGCCCCGCACATCGACAAACGGCTGGAGTGCGCGCAGGCGACGGTTTAGCCGGGTGTCAGGACCCAAGGCGGGGATTTGCCTCGCCTGCCGGTCCACTTGTCCGAGGCTTCCTGTGACTCACACGCGGCCCATTTGTGGCCCACGACTGGGCTGAAGCCGGTCACGACCAGCCAGTCCATCAAACGCAGGTTCCCTGAGGCGCGGCCCGACACGCTTGCGCAACTTCTCAGTGCAACCGATGCGGGATCTACCGATGCGGGACCTAGAGTCGAGCGATGATTTCGGCCAGGAGCTTGGAGATGCGCGGGCCGGCGGCGTGACCCGCTTCGAGCACTTCCTGATGGCTTAGCGGCACCGGGCTGATCCCGGCGGCGAGGTTGGTCACGAGGGAAATGCCGAACACCTCCATCCCCGCGTGCCGCGCGGCGATGGCTTCCAGGGCCGTGGACATTCCGACGAGGTCCGCGCCGATGCGCTTGGCGTACTGCACTTCGGCCGGGGTTTCGTAGTGCGGCCCGGAGAACTGCGCATACACGCCTTCGTCCAGGGACGCATCCACCTCGCGGGCCAGGCCGCGGATCCGGGCCGAGTAGAGGTCCGTCAGGTCCACGAACGTGGCGCCTTCAAGCGGTGACGTGCCGGTGAGGTTGATGTGGTCGCTGATCAGCACAGGCGTGCCCGGGACCCAGTTTTCGTTGAGCCCGCCGCAGCCGTTGGTGACCACCAGCGTCTTGCAGCCGGCGGCGGCCGCCGTCCGGACGCCGTGCACCACGGCGCGGACGCCCTTGCCCTCGTAGTAGTGGGTGCGGGCTCCGAGGACGAGCGCCCGCTTGCCTTCCCGAGTCAGCACTGAACGGATGGTGCCAACATGGCCCTCCACGGCGGGAGGGGAAAAGCCCGGGACCTCGGACGCCGTCAGCGTCGCTGTGGTTTCACCGATCAGGCCGGCGGCCTCGGCCCAGCCGGAGCCGAGGACCAAGGCGATGTCGTGGAACTCGACACCCGTCTCCGAGGCGATGTAGTCGGCGGCGGTCCGGGCTGCCTCGAAGGGGTCAATGGTCAGGAACTCTGTATTACTCACTGGTACAAGCTATCGTGCGGCGGCTGGCCTGCCCAGTGGAAACCGCGCCGCCCCGGGATCCCCGGGGGCAGGCCCTTTCTTGGTGGTGCGGCATCCGATGCGGGAGAATGGTTGTTTGTGACTATGCATCCTGATTTCAGCGCACCCCGAATCGCAATTCTCGGCGGAGGCCCGGGTGGCTATGAGGCCGCCATGGTTGCCGCCTCGCTGGGGGCCAAGGTCACGGTCATCGAGCGGGCCGGCCTCGGCGGCTCCGCCGTGCTGACCGACGTCGTCCCCTCCAAAACGCTGATCGCGACGGCGGACCTCATGACCCGGGTCGGCGAAGCGGGGGAGCTGGGCGTCAAGTTGGACGTCGATGGCGGCGACTTCGTGCCGGTCATGCGCGCGGATCTCAAGCACATCAACGACCGTCTCCTCGGCCTCGCGCGCCAGCAGTCACGGGACATCCAGGCCGGACTGGAACATCAGGACGTGCGCATCCTCAACGGCTCCGGCAAACTGCTGGACAACCGCACCATCGAGGTCCTCACCGCAGAGGGCACGGAGACCGTCGAGGCGGACGCCATCCTATTGACCGTCGGAGCGCACCCGCGGGAGCTGCCCACCGCCAGGCCGGACGGCCTGCGGATCCTGAACTGGGCCCAGATCTACAACCTTGATGAGCTGCCTGAGGAACTCATTGTGGTGGGGTCCGGTGTCACCGGCGCCGAATTCGCCTCCGCCTACAATGGCCTGGGCTCGAAGGTCACCCTCATTTCCAGCCGCGACCGGGTGCTGCCAGGTTCCGATACCGACGCCGCCGAAGTGCTGGAGGAGGTCTTCGAGCGCCGCGGCGTGACGGTCCTGTCGCGTTCGCGGGCCGAAAGCGTGGAGCGCACAGAGAACGGCGTTGTAGTCACCCTGGGTGACGGCTCCAAGGTCACCGGCAGCCACTGCCTGGTCTGCGTCGGTTCCATCCCGAACACCGCCGGCATCGGCCTGGAAGAGGCGGGCGTCGCGCTCACCGAGAGCGGCCACATCAAGGTCGACGGCGTTTCCCGCACCACTGCGCCCAACATCTACGCCGCCGGCGACTGCACCGGTGTCCTCGCGCTTGCCTCCGTGGCTGCGATGCAGGGCCGGATCGCCATTGCGCACTTCCTGGGCGACAGTGTGACGCCCATCAAGCTGCACCAGGTGGCGTCCAACATCTTCACCTCGCCGGAGATCGCCTCGGTGGGTGTGTCCGAGGACGAGATCGAGTCCGGCAAGTATCAGGGCGACATCATCAAGCTCTCGCTGAAGAGCAACGCCCGCGCCAAGATGCGCAACGCCAAGGACGGCTTCGTCAAGATCTTCGCCCGCAAGGGATCGGGCACCGTGATCGGCGGCGTCGTGGTGGGTCCGAACGCGTCCGAGCTGATCTTCGCCATCTCCATAGCGGTGAAACAGAAACTGCACGTCGACGACGTCGCCAGCACCTTCACCGTGTACCCGTCACTCAGCGGTTCGATCTCCGAAGCAGCACGGCGCCTTCACGTTCATATGTAGCGGCCTTCCTTCCGGGAGCATCCGGGGACTCCCAGAAGGAAGCCCCCTTGATGCCGGCAGCGGAGGGATCGGACACGGGGTCGAGTCCCTGCTCCTTCTGGCGTTCGTAGTCGCGCAGGGCGCGGACGGCCACAGGGCAGAGGAAGGCGATGGCCACCATGTTGAACCAAGCCATGACGCCGTACCCGATATCCCCGAGCGCCCATACGGCTTCGGTGCTCTGCACGGTGCCGAAGTAGACCGACAGCAGGATCACGGCCTTCACTATGCGTGCCAGGACGCCGCGGGAGGTGCCTGTAAGGTACACGATGTTCGTCACGCCGTAGTAGAAGTACGACAGGATGGACGTGAAGGCAAAGAAGAAAATCGCGACGGCGATGATGCCTCCGCCGATGTTGGATCCGGGAAGGATTGAGTCAACGGCGCGCTGAGTGAACTCCGCGCCCGGCTCAACTCCCGGCAGGTTCTCCACGAGCGGGCCGCGGCCCTGGGCCAGCACGTTGTAGGCGCCGGTGGTCAGGATCATCACGCCGGTTGCCGTGCAGACCATTACGGTGTCGATGTAGACCGAGAAGGACTGCACCAGGCCCTGCTTCACCGGATGGGAGACCGAGGCTGCCGCACCTGCGAAGCCGCCCTCGCCCACCCCGGCGACGTTCGAATACAGGGAGCGGCGGACGCCCCAGGACACTGCTGCCCCGATCAGGCCGCCGAAGACGGCGTCAACGCCGAACGCGGACGCCAGAACCAGCCGGATGACCTCAGGAATGCCCTGGAAGTTGAAGACCAGGACCACGACGGCAAGAAGGATGTAGACGGCAGCCATCGCGGGCACGACCTTTTCGGCAAAGGACGCGATGCGTCCAGTGCCGCCGAAGACGACGAAGCCCGTGAGGGCGACCAGCAGCAGGCCTGAAATCCACGTCGGGATGCCGAAGGCCGTGTCCAGCGAGGTCACGATCGTGGAGGACTGCACACCGGGGATCAGCAGTGAATAGCACAGCACCGCCACCACAGCGACCATGCCCGCGAGCCACTTCAGGCCCAGGCCCTTTTCGATGTACCAGGGGATGCCGCCGCGGTATTCGCCGTCGGCCTTCACCTTGTAGATCTGTCCGAGAGTGGCCTCGATGAAGGCGCTGGAAGCTGTGATGACGGCCGTGGCGATCATCCAGAAGAGGGCTCCGGGCCCGCCGAAGGCAATGGCCGTGGCGACACCGGCAATGTTTCCCACTCCCACGCGTCCTCCCAGAGCCATGGCGAACGACTGGAAGGAGGAGGTGCCCGTGTCCGTGTTGGCGCGCGTAAAGAGACACCGGACCATCTCGGGAAGGTGCCGGACCTGCACGGCCCGTGTCGCTATGCTGAACCCCAGCCCGGTACCAAGCGCAAGGTAGACCAGCGGATTCCAGATGAGGTCGTAAATACTGCCGAGAAATTCCATGTGCTGCTCCGTCAAAGTGAAGAGACGTCAATCTCTTTGAGTGGCGTCCTCTTGCACGTCCGGGCACTGGGCCTCTCGTCGGAACGCCGTTGTCCGATTGTCAGTCAATGATCTCTGCCCAACAGCTAATCATGTGACCTGCGCCATGTCCACTTATTGCTGATTGTCAGACGAAGTTACAGTAGGATGGAGCGACGGAGTGAGCGGCTGAGCTTGGAGGAGCAGAAAATGGGCGGAATCATCGTTGTAGGTGTCGACGGCAGTGCCACGGCGAGAAAGGCGGCAGAGTGTGCGCGCGATCTCGCTCTTGCCCTTGATGCCGAACTTCACGTGGTCAGCGCGTTCGAAAAGGACCGCACCATGGTGGTCGGAAGCGGCAGCGACCAACTGGTGGTGGGCGACGCGGACGCAGCTGAAAGAGTGGCAAGGGACGTCGCCCGCAGCCTCAGGTCCGGCGCCCTGAACGTCTCCTATTTCGCTGTCCGCGGCACGCCCGCCCAGGCCTTGATCCGGCAGGCCGAAACGCACGGCGCCCGCATGATCGTGGTGGGAAACCGGCGGATGCGCGGCCTTGGGCGGGTCCTCGGAAGTGTCGCAAGCGGCGTTGCGCACAACGCGCCGTGCGACGTCTACGTGGCCAAAACGGACGGGGAGTAGTCAGCTTTCAGGCGGCTGCCGCCTGGAAGTGTTTTTCGATGATCCCCTTGATGTCGGAGTGGCAGCCGCCGCAGCCGGTGCCGGCACGCGTGGCCGCGGAAACCTCAGGAACGGTGGAGCAGCCTCCCGTCACGGCTTCCGTGATCTTGCCGCCGCTCACGCCCGCGCACCGGCAGACAGTGCTTTCGGGATCGTTGGAGACGCCCGCTGAGGCCAGCTGGTCCGGGCCGTCGAGGCGCAGGAGCAGCGAACGGTCCGCGGGCATTTCGGCGCCACGCTCGAAGAGCTGCACCAGCTCGCCGGCGGTGCGGGGCATGCCCACGCTGACCAGGCCCTCCAGGACGCCGCCGCGGGTGGTCATCTTTACGTAGCGCCCGTGCTCGGGATCGGCCCACTGGGCGACCTGCAGCCGCGGCCGGCCGTTCACAGCCCCGGCGGTCAGGAGTTCCTCGTCCCAGGGCTCGGCCGCGTTGTCGCCGGCCACGGCCATGTTCAGGCCGCGCGCCTTGAGCACGATCACGCCCGGCATTTCCTGGGGGAGGGCGGGCAGCGAGTCCGCCTCCTCCTGGGAGCCCTCGGCAAGCAGGATCAGATATTCGGCTAGCCATTCGGCCTGCCGCCAGCCCGGGCCCACGAGCCCTGACGGGCCACGTGCGGTACGGCACTCAAGGCAGCCCGGGTCCGGGCAACGGACCTCGGCGCAGTCGCCGATGGCGAAGATGTGCGGTTCGTGGTGCGCGCGCAGCCGGTGGTCCACGAGGATTCCCGTGGCCGTCGACAGCCCGCAGCCCTCTGCAAGCTCGGTCCGCGGACGGACGCCGCAGGACAGTACCAGCAGATCGCCGTCGATCGCCGATCCGTCGTCGAGCAGCAGAGCGGAGAACCCACCGCCGGGAGCGTTGTGCTCAACACCCGTGGAGCGGGCGTTGCCGGCAATGCGGACGCCGCAGTTGCGGAGGCTGGCGGCAAGCACCGCGCCGCCGCCGCGGTCGATGTTCCGCCCCAGCGGATGCGGTCCGTTGTGCACCACGGTGACAGTGGCGCCTTCCTCGGCCGCCGCGAGGGCGGTCTCGAGGCCCAGGACGCCGCCGCCCAGCACCACGACGCGCTTCCGGCCGGCAACGGCCTCTCGCAGCACCTCGGCGTCGCGAAGGTCACGCAGTGCGGTGACGCCTTCGGGCAGGACCGGGGCTGCAGGGTCAGGGTTGATGCCGGTGAGGTTGGGGATGACTGGCCGGGAACCGGTGGCGAAGACCAGCCGGTCGTAGTGGGCCGAGGTGCCGTCGGCGAGCAGGACGTGCTGCCTGGCCCGGTCCACGCGCTTGACCTTGGCGCCCAGCCGGACGTCCACGCCGTCCCCGGCGAGGGCGGCGGCGTCGGCCAGGGCTAGTGCTTCAGGGGTAGTGCGGCCCACGCCGAGATCGGCGACGAGCACGCGGTTGTAGGCGGCCTCGGCCTCCTGGCCGATTACTGTCAGCGCTACCTGTCCGGCGCGCACGGCGGGCAGCAATTCGTCGACCAGCCGTGCCGCCACCGGACCGAATCCGACAATTACAATCTGCTCGCTCATGAGGCCTCCGATGTCTGAAGAACGCTGCTGTTGAGTACGTTCGCGGCGGCCAGCCGGACCCATACTTTGTTGAATTTGAACTCGGGCATCCCGGAGATGGGGTCTGTGGCGGCTTCCGTCAGCCGGTTTGCGCTCTCCAGTTCGGGGAAGTGGAACGGCAGGAACACGGTTTCGGGGCGGATGGCCGTGCTGAGCTCCGCCCGGCAGACCACCTCGCCGCGCTCATTCGCCACGGAGACCAGCGCACCGTCGGTGATGCCCATCCCGGCAGCGGCCGCCGGGTGAAGCTGGACCCTGGCTTCTGGCTGGGAAGCGAGGAGTTCGGCCACGCGCCGCGTCTGGGCCCCCGACTGGTAGTGCTCCAACAGGCGGCCGGTGATGAGGGTCATCGTCTTGGCCTCGGGATCCGGATTCGCTGCCGGCGTCCGACGGCGGCGGGGCGCCACCGGGGTCAGGACGGCCTTGCCGTCGGGGTGCGCAAACCCGTCCATGAACAGCCGCGGCGTGCCGGTGCTGCCGGCGGGGTAGGGCCAGTAGGCCGCCTCACCGTTGTCCAGCATGGTGTAGTCGATGCCGGAGTAATCGGCCAGGCCGCCGGCGGATGCCAGTCGGAGCTCTTCGAAGACCGTTTCGGGATCGTCGCTGAAGGTGGACGGTGCGTCCAGGGCTTCGGCCAGCTGCGACATGATCCACAGTTCGCTGCGGGCTCCGGCCGGTGGCCGGATCGCCCGGCGGCGCCGAAGGACCCGGCCCTCGAGGTTGGTCAGGGTGCCCTCTTCCTCAGCCCACTGAAGCACCGGCAGGACCAGATCCGCTTCGGCCGCGGTCTCGGACATGAAGAAGTCGCAGACCACGAGGAAGTCCAGGCTGCGGAGTCCGTCAATCACCGAGTTGGCGTCCGGTGAGGCGACCGCGATGTTGGAGGCGTGCACGAAAAGGCAACGGACGCCGTCGGGCTGTCCCAGCGACTTGAGCAGCTGCACGGCCGGCAGGCCGGGACCGGGGATCAGGGCCTCCGGTACGTTCCAGACCTTGGCCACGTGGGCCCGGGCCGCGGGATCAGTGATCTTGCGGTAGCCGGGCAGCTGGTCGGCCTTCTGGCCGTGCTCGCGGCCGCCCTGGCCGTTGCCCTGGCCGGTGAGCGTGCCGTAGCCGCTGCGGGCGGTGCCGGGCAGCCCGAGCAGCAGGCTGAGGTTGATGGCGGCGGTGGCGGTGTCGGTGCCGTCCACGTGCTGCTCGACACCGCGCCCGGTGAGGATGTAGCTGCCGCCGCGGCGTGCGCCGTAGGCCAGCCTGCGTGCCGTGTCGCGGATGAGATCGGCGGGAACACCGGTGAGGGACTGGACGCGCTCGGGCCAGAACGCGTTGACGCTGCGGACCAGGGCGTCGTATCCGGTGGTGCGCGCCTGGATGTAGTCCGTGTCCACGAGCCCTTCGTGGATGACCACGTGGGAGAGGCCGAGGAGGAGCGTGAGGTCGGTGCCGGGCAGGGGCTGGAGGTGGAGACCGCCGCCATCGGAGGTGAATGCCGCCGTGGCGGAACGGCGGGGGTCCACCACAATCAGGCCGCTGGCGTCGCGGACGCCCTGCAGGTGCTGGACGAAGGGCGGCATGGTCTCGGCGACGTTGGAGCCGAGCATCAGAATGGTGCTGGCGGTGTCCAGCGCCTCAAGGGGGAACGGCAGCCCGCGGTCCAGGCCGAAGGCGCGCATGCCGGCGGCAGCGGCCGAGGACATGCAGAACCGGCCGTTGTAGTCGATCCGGGATGTGCCGAGAGCCAGGCGGGCGAACTTGCCCAGCAGGTAAGCCTTCTCGTTGGTCAGGCCGCCGCCGCCGAAAACGCCGACGGCGTCGGCTCCGTACTTAGAGCGGGTTGCCTTGACGGCGGTGGTGATGCGGGCCAGCGCCTCGTCCCAGGTGATGGGGCGGTGGACGCCGTCGGGCCCTTTGAGCATGGGCTCGGTGACGCGGCCCGGGTGGTGCAGGAGGGAGGCCGAGGTCCAGCCCTTGCGGCACAGGCCGCCGCGGTTCGTGGGGAAGTCGCGGCCGCTCACCTCAAGGGCCGGCGCAGCCGGCACGGGGTCTGACCCCGGCTGGACAGCCGGGGTCAGACCCGCTGGGGACTTCAGCGTCATGGCGCACTGCAGGGCGCAGTAAGGGCAGTGCGTGTCGGCGCTTTTGGTCATGTTAGACGTGTCCCATCGCATTTCGGTTGGCGTTGCGGATGTAGAAGAACCAGCAAACGGCCAGCATCACAACGTAGGCCCCGACGAAACCGTAGAACGCCGGCGTGTAGGAACCGCTCGCCGAATTGGAGGCGTTCAGCACCTGCGGGATAACGAAGCCGCCGTAGGCGCCGATCGCCGAGATCAGGCCGAGAGCGGAGGACGCCAGGCGCTGCGTGGTCACCGAGCTGGCACCGGAGCGGGCTGCCCGGCTGGAGATGGCGAAGATGACCGGGATCATGCGGTAGGTGGCACCGTTTCCGAAGCCGCTTGCGGTGAAGAGCATCAGGAAAAGGACCAGGAAGAGCCAGAAATTCTTCAGCGGGAGCGTCCAGATCATGGTCAGCGTGATGATTGCCATCGAGGCGAAGGCCGTCACGGTCATCCTGGCACCACCCATGCGGTCAGCCATGCGTCCGCCGTAGGGGCGGGCCAGGGAGCCAACCAGCGGGCCGAGGAACGCCAGCGAAAGGGCCACCGTGCCGACACCGATGGAGGAGAAAGCGGGGAAGTAGTCCTTGATGAGTTTCGGGAATACACCAGCGAAGCCGATGAAGGAGCCGAACGTGCCGATGTAGAGCAGGGCCATGACCCACAGGTGCGGTTCCTTGATGGCGGCCAGGGATCCGGCGATGTCACCCTTGGCGCTGGTGAGGTTGTCCATGTACTTGTAGGCGCCGAAGACCGCAAGGAGGATCAGCGGAACCCACATCAGGCCTGCCATAGGAAGGTTCACGGTGCCTGCAGCCAGCAGGGTGATGGCGATCGGAACGGCGAGCTGGGCGACGGCGGCACCGAGGTTTCCGCCTGCGGCGTTCAGTCCCAGCGCCCAGCCCTTTTCGCGGGCGGGGTAGAAGAAGGTGATGTTCGCCATCGAGCTGGCGAAGTTGCCGCCGCCGAAGCCTGCCAGGGCTGCCACGAACAGCATGACGCCGAAGGGTGTGTCCGGGTTGGAGACGCACATCGCCAGGCCAACTGACGGAATCAGGAGAAGCAGCGCCGAAACGATGGTCCAGTTCCTGCCGCCAAAGCGCGGGACCATGAACGTGTAGGGGATGCGCAGTGTGGCGCCAACGAGGCTCGGCATGGAGATGAGCCAGAAGATTTCCGACGTGCTGAAGGTGAAGCCTGCGCCGGGCAGCTGGACCACGACGATGGACCAGAGCTGCCAGACGACGAAGCCGAGGAATTCAGCGAAAATGGACCAGTTGAGGTTGCGGCGTGCGATGGAACGGCCCTGGGATTCCCACTGGTGCTTGTTCTCTGCATCCCAGTTGGCGATCCAGCGGCCGGGGCGGACTTCAAGGGCGGGGGCATCGGTGGCAGGGGCTGCAACGGACGGCGCAATGGGGGAAGCGGAGCCGCTTCCGAGCCGCGGCTCGGCGGCAAGATCGAGGGAATTTCCGGTGCCGGTCTCTGCGGGGCGGTCAGCAGTCACGGTATACCTCCTTGGGGGAATGTTGTTCTTCCACCGTAGGGAAGGCGCGTTTCACGGATGGTCGCCCTTTGTTAACGTGCTGTGACATTTGCCTATCAGTGCCCTCAGGGCGGCGTTAGGCGTGAGGAAGACCTCATTGTGAGACAACCCGCAAAGTCCATATGCTGGACTATTTGTCCATTCAATGGACCCGGGGAACTAATATTGGAAGTCTGTTTGTCCCTTAGTTGGGCGGTCTCCACAAGACGTCCGTCCGGTCCTAACGAAAGCGTCTCAGACATGTCATCCTCTGCACTCTCTACGGAACACGGGTCCGCCCAGCCGGTGAATTCCAAGGGCAAAGTGATCTTTGCCAGCCTTATCGGCACCACGATCGAGTTCTATGACTTCTACATTTACGCCACCGCGTCAGTACTGGTCTTCCCCAAGCTCTTCTTCCCGGAGGCCACGGAGATCAACGCCCTCCTGAGCTCCTTCGCGATCTTCGGCGTCGCGTTTATCGCCCGTCCCATCGGCTCCGTTCTCTTCGGACACTTTGGCGACAAGTTCGGGCGCAAGGGCACGCTCGTTGCCTCGCTGCTGACCATGGGCCTCGCGACGTTCCTGATCGGACTGCTCCCCACTGCCTCCGTTCCCGGCTGGGCCATCCTGGCTCCGCTGCTGCTGGTGGTCCTGCGGTTTGCCCAAGGCCTCGCGCTGGGCGGCGAATGGTCAGGCGCTGCACTGCTAGCCACCGAAAACGCCCCCGAGGGCAAGCGGGCCATCTACGGCACCTTCCCGCAGCTGGGCGCCCCGATCGGGTTCATCCTGGCGAACATGCTCTTCATTTGGTTCAACTTCGCCCTGAGCCCGGCCGACTTCCAGGCCTGGGGCTGGCGCATTCCGTTCCTGCTCAGCGCCGTGCTCGTGATCGTGGGCCTCTACGTCCGCCTGAAGCTCGTCGAGAGCCTGTCCTTCCAGAAGGTCCTGAAGGAGGAAAAGGTCGCGAAGGTCCCCTTTGCCGCAACGTTCAAGAGCCACTGGCGCCCGGTAGTGGCCGGAACCTTCATCATGCTGGCCACATACGTGCTGTTCTACATCATGACGTCCTTCACGCTGACCTACGGCACCAAGCCGGCCTCGGTCGAAGCCGCGCAGGCCGTCGCCGAGAAGTCCGGCAAGCCGATGTCTGCCGCCGAGATTGCGAACTTCGTTCCCGGACTTGGCATCGCCCGCGGAGACTTCCTCTGGATGCTGATCCTCGGCGTCGTCTTCTTCGGCATCTTCACCCTCGTCTCAGGCCCGCTGGCCGAGAAATGGGGCCGCCGGAAGTTCCTGCTCGGCGTCACCGCCGGAATCTTCCTCTTCGGCGCGCTGTGGTTCACCATGTTCGGTCCCGGTGCGGGCGCCGCCATCGTCGGCCTGATCATCGGCTTCACCCTGATGGGCCTGACCTTTGGACCCATGGCCGCGATCCTGCCGGAGCTGTTCCCTGCCAACGTCCGTTACACGGGTTCGGCAGTGGCCTACAACCTCTCCAGCGTGATCGGGGCCGCCCCGGCGTCCTTCATCGCCATCGCCCTGTGGCAGGCGGCAGGCGGTAGCACCTGGCTCGTCGGCGTCTACATGGCGGCGGCCGCGGTGCTGACCTTCATCGCCCTGTGGATCACGCGGGAAACCAGGGACACGGACTACGAAAACAACGTCGCCTGATGGTTCTCTCCCTGCCGGACTGCCATTCGCGTTAGTGAAGCTAGTCCGGTAAGCGAAATGCCCGGTGTGATGAAATCACACCGGGCATTTTCATATGCTCGTGGGGGGGCACGAGGGCAGGGAGCGTCAGTCTTCGATCGTTGCGATGACGGCGCCTGCGGCCACCGTATGGCCGGCCGCCGCGGCGAGCCCGGTGATCGTGCCGGACCGGTGGGCGGTCAGGGGCTGCTCCATTTTCATGGCTTCAAGCACGACGACGAGATCACCTTCGGCGACGACGTCGCCGTCGGACACGGCCACCTTCACGATGGTTCCCTGCATGGGGGACGTGAGCGCGTTGCCGCCTGCCGCCACGGCGGCTCCGCCCGAGCGGCTCCGCTTCTTGGCCTTGACCTGCTTTCCGCCGCCCGAGGGAGCGCCGCTGAAACCGAGCGATGCGGGAAGCGCGACTTCCAGCCGCTTGCCTCCGACCTCCACTACCACGGTCCGGCGTTCACCGGCTTCCTCAGATTCCGGCGCGGCGCCGTTGGGCGTCCAGACGGGAAGATCGTTGACGAACTCGGTCTCGATCCAGCGGGTGTGGACGCTGAACGGGCCGTCGGCGGGAGCGAAGGCGGGATCGGAGACCACGGCAAGATCGAACGGGATCACAGTGGGAATGCCTTCCACTACCATTTCCTCGAGTGCCCGGCGGGCACGCTGAAGGGCTTGGGGACGGCTGGCGCCGGTCACAATCAGCTTGGAGAGCATGGAGTCGAAGTTGCCGCTGATCACGTCACCCTGTTCGATGCCCGAGTCGATCCGGATGCCGGGGCCCGTCGGGTTCTTCAGGGTGCTGATGGTGCCCGGGGCGGGCATGAAGTTGCGGCCCGGGTCCTCGCCCGTGATGCGGAACTCGATGGAGTGACCGCGGACCTCGGGATCGCCGTAACCCAGTTCCTCGCCGCGGGCGAGGCGGAACTGTTCGCGCACGAGGTCGATCCCGGTGACTTCCTCAGACACGCAGTGCTCCACCTGGAGCCGGGTGTTGACCTCCAGGAAGGAGATGGTGCCGTCCTGGCCCACGAGGAACTCGCAGGTTCCGGCGCCCACGTAGCCCGCTTCCTTCAGGATGTCCTTCGAGGACTCGTACAGGCGTCGGTTCTGGTCCTCGGTGAGGAACGGGGCGGGTGCTTCCTCGACGAGTTTCTGGTTGCGGCGCTGGAGGGAGCAGTCGCGGGTGGAGACCACCACGACGTTGCCGTAGGCGTCGGCGAGGCACTGGGTTTCCACATGGCGCGGGGCGTCGAGGAAGCGCTCGATGAAGCATTCGCCGCGGCCGAACGCTGCGGTGGCTTCCCTGACGGCGGACTCATAGAGCTCGGGAATTTCCTCCCGGTTGCGCGCCACCTTGATGCCGCGTCCGCCGCCGCCGAAGGCGGCCTTGATGGCTACCGGCAGGCCGAACTTGTCAACGAATTCAAGGATTTCCTCGGCCGATGCGACGGGGTCGGCCGTGCCCGGAACCAGCGGCGCGCCGACTTTTTCGGCAATATGGCGGGCCTGGACTTTGTCGCCGAGGGCGGAGATTGCCTCCGGCGACGGTCCGATCCAGGTGATGCCGGCGTCGATGACCTTCGCAGCAAACTGTGCGTTTTCGGCCAGGAAACCGTAGCCGGGGTGGATGGCGTCCGCGCCGGAGCGGCGGGCAACCTCGATCAGCTTGTCCATGACGAGGTAGGACTCGGCGGCGGTGTTGCCACCCAAGGCGTAGGCCTCGTCAGCCAGCCGGACGTGGAGGGCATCGCGGTCAGGATCGGCATACACGGCGACGGAGGCGATGCCTTCGTCTCGTGCTGCGCGGATGATACGGACGGCGATCTCACCACGGTTCGCGATCAGAACTTTAGTGACGTTCGAGTGAACTGGACCTGCGGACTTCTCCGGCTTAACTGACAAGGCGTCTCCTTCTTTCCTTCAGGGAGCCTAGCCTGATTTTGAGGATTCCGCCGATATTACTGGCGGAATCCGTGTGTAGGAGACCCCAGCTTTGTAGGGTTGCTACAAGGGGTGCCAAATGACTCACTCGGCCCGGACGTCGGCGGGATCGACCGCACCGGTGGTCCAAAGCTCGGTGACGTTCACCTTCGCCTGGCCCAGCAGCCCCCGCAGGGTGGAAATGGAGAGCCCGACGACGGTGTGGGGATCGCCGTCGACCTTGCGGATGAAGGCCCCGCCGTAGCCGTCGATGGTGAAGGATCCGGCGCACTGGAGCGGCTCGCCGGTGGCGATGTAGGTGTCGATCTCGGCTTCGCTCATGGCCATGAAGTGGACTTCGGCTGAGGATACGGAACCGAGCGTCGCGCCGGAGCCGGCGCCAGCGCCGCCGTCGTGCTCGGAGCCGTCCGTATCCCGGCAATCCACCAGCCAGTGGCCGGTGTGCAGCACGCCCATGCTGCCGCTCATTCGGAGCATCCGTTCCTTGGCGACCCCGGCGGTGTACGGCTTGCCGTGGGCCTCGCCGTCGAACTCGAAGACCGAGTCGCAGCCGATCACCAGGGCGCCTTCGGCTTCGGGCAGGGACGCCACGGCCTCGGCCTTGGCCCGCGCCAGCAGCAGGGCGGTGTCATGCGGGTCGGTCACGCCGTAACGGGCCTGGACGGCGTCCTCGTCCACATCGGAGACGAGAACCTCATGGGCAATGCCCGCGTTGCTGAGCAGTTTTGTGCGGGCGGGGGACTGGGAGGCAAGAATCAGGCGGGTCACGGCTCCAGCCTAATCGTGGAAGCCGTTTCGGGTCCTCTGCAAAGGGCCACGCTTAAATGTCACAGCCCACAGGGACACTTGCATCACCGACGGAATCAGGGACCGGAAGGGGCCTCAACAATGGCCGGACGCGATGATTACGACCTCTGTGGCTTGATCACGATGGGTAACCGCATGCTTCGGGACATGACTTTGCCCGAGGATGGTCCCGGGCTGATCGAACACTACCGGCGGCTGGACGAGCTGAGCTCTGCACTGAGGACTGCTAGAACGCGCCGTGAAGTCGCGGTTGTCCTCAGCCGTGTGCCGGTAGCTACGTCCGGGATGGGGACCTCCCCGATGGCATCCGAAGCGGTTGACCGGCTTCGGCGGGCGGTCATTAATGTGATGGCAGTTAAATGTCAGAGCCCACAGCGACACTTGAGGTATGGACGGTAATTGGGGGTCTGACGCGGCTCCGGCCGCAGCGGGGTACGGTTGCGCCTGCAGCTGCTGTCAGGCGCCGGCAACGGACGATGCAGCCTTAGCCCTGTGCGGAGGCATGGCCGAGCAGGACGGTGCCCGCCTGATTGATGAGATCCGGGCACTGGAAGACAGAAAGTCTGCCTTGGCTGCCCGTCAGGCCCGCCTGGCCGTCGCGTTTGATCAGCTGCAGCGCCGGCAGCAGTCTGAGGTCGGGATTCCCGCTGACCAGCTCGAGGCAGGCACCGGAGCACAGATTGCCCTCGCGCGTCGCGAATCCCCGGCCAAGGGAAACCGGTTGTTGGGCCTGGCCAAGGCCTTGGTGATTGAGATGCCGCACTCGCTCGCTGCCTTGGAGGCGGGGCAGCTGAACGAGTGGCGGGCCACGTTGCTGGTGCGCGAAACGGCGTGCCTGTCCTCCGCGGACCGGAGTAGCGTCGATGAGGAACTCGCGCCCGACGCAGGAACGCTGACCGGTCTAGGAGACCGGGCACTGGTGGCGGCCGCCCGTACCGCCGCCTATCGCCGCGACCCGCGCTCCGTCACGCAGCGCGCCGCCCACGCCGCCACCGAACGACATGTCAGTCTCCGCCCGGCCCCGGACACCATGTGCTACTTGACCGCCCTATTGCCCGTTTCGGCCGGTGTGGCCGTGCACGCAGCGCTCCGCCGCCACGCGGACTCCCTCCGCTCCGACGGGGATGAACATTCCCGGGGCCAGATCATGGCCGACGCCCTGGTCGAACGGACCACCGGCACCCCCGGTGGGATCACGGGGATCGAAATCCAGCTCATCATGACCGACCGCACGCTGTTCCAGGACGATTCCGAACCGGCCCGCCTCCCCGGCTACGGCATCGTGCCCGCCGCCTGGGCGAGGACGATCATCAGGGACACCGCTTCCAGCGCTCCTACCGCTGCTGCCCGTGACGCTGGCATCGCAGACGCTGGCATCGCAGACGCTGGCATCGCCGACGCTGGCTTCGCTGGTGCTGCCTCCGGGAATGCCGCCGTCAATACCTGGCTGCGTCGGCTCTACACCGCCCCGGGCAGCGGTGACCTGATCGCGATGGATTCCCAGGCAAGGCTCTTCCCCGCGGGGCTGCGACGTTTCATTCAGGCCAGGGATGACACCTGCCGCACCCCGTACTGCGATGCCCCGATCCGCCACCACGACCACATCATCCCGTGGCACGAGGGCGGAACCACCAGCCTCACGAACGGCCAGGGACTCGGCGAAGCCTGCAACCACACCAAAGAAGCGCCCGGTTGGACAGCAGCACCATCTCCCGCCGCCGGGCTGCGAAGACACGGCACGGAACTGCGCACGCCTACCGGCCACAGCTACCAATCCACCGCGCCCCCGCTGCCCGGAACGAGACTCGACCTCTTGAATGTGCAATCACGCGGACTTAGACGTCGGCTCCGGCGCCACGCGAAGGTTCTCAAGCGCGCCCGGGCGGAAGGGGGCTGGCTGCTTGAGCTAGCAACAATTGGACATTGCGTTGGGGGTTGCCGCGCGTAAAGAGCGTGGAAATGCTGGCTCAGATACCTGTTTCGGAAATATGACCCAGGCTTAGAGCGACTTCCGGTTTCGCCACAGCTCTGTCGTCCTCGAACCGCCGAGGGCATCAATCCGACCAGCGTTCCCAATAATTGTCGGCGGCCTGTAGGAATCGCCGTCGATGGGTTCGTTCTCCTAAGAGGGAAATGGCTCTCTGGCTACCCAAGGGGCCTGAATCCGGGCACGAGAAAGAACAACGAAACGGCAGGCGCCCAGACCACGAGCGAATCGACGAGAAGCGCGAACAGTAGCGAAGGCCAGCCCACGATCACAGGTTCGGGGTTTCCACGGATTGATTTAACCCTGCGGCCTTAAACGAGCCGCCCGCCGATCACAACTATCAGCGGGCGGCTATCAACTCCTGCTAAATATCGGGCTCTCTTTGCCGGCCACGACTGCTAGCGGACTCCGGCGGGTTCGGGCGCCGAGGCGTCAACCGGCGTCGGACTGGGCTGGCGGAGCTTCGCTCCTTCGACGTCCACATCCGGAAGGATGCGGTCGAGCCATTTCGGCATCCACCATGCCTTGTCGCCCAGGAGGTACATGGCGGCCGGAATGATGGTCATCCGCACCACGAAGGCGTCCACCAGCACACCGAAGGCCATCGCGAAGCCGAGCGGCCGGACCATGCTCAGGTGCGAGAAGATGAAGCCGGCAAAAACACTGACCATGATGATCGCAGCTGCGGTGACCACGGCCGCGGCATGGCTGAACCCGCTCCGCACCGCGTGCCTGGCCGTTTCACCATGCATGTAGGACTCCCGCATGCCCGAGGTGATGAATACCTGATAGTCCATGGCCAGGCCAAACAGCACGCCGATCAGGATGATGGGCAGGAAGCTCAGCACAGCGCCGGGGTTAGCGACGTCAAACACGGCCCCGAACCAGCCCCACTGGTAGACGGCCACCACGGCACCGAAGGCGGCGGCGAGCGACAGCAGGAACCCTCCGGTGGCGAGCAGCGGAACCACGACGGATCGGAACACCAGCAACAACAGGATCAGGGAGAGCCCGACGACGATGGCCAGATAAGGGGGCAGGGCGTCGCCGAGCTTCGCGGAGACGTCCACGTTGCCGGCGGTCTGGCCGGTGAGGCCAATGCTGACCCCGGTGGCGTCCCTGATTTCCGTGTTCTTGGCGCGGAGTTCTGCAACCACCTTGACGGTGCTGGCGCTGGCTGGCCCTTCCTTGGGAATCACTTGGAACACCGCCGTGCGGCGGTCCTCGCTCAGCGCCACCGGGACGGCAGCAGTGACGTCGTCGAGGCCGCGCAGGATATCGGCGACGTCGAACTGCTTGGCCTGCGCGTCCGCTTCGCTGAGTCCGGCGGGGAAATCGCCGACGACCACAATCGGGCCGGTGACACCTTCGCCGAAGCTGCGGCCGGTGACGCTATAGGCCTTGTACGCCTGGGAATCGACCGGCTCGGACCCGCCGTCGGGAAGCGCCAGCCGCAGCTCGCCGGCCGGCAGCGCAACGAGCCCAAGCAGGACCACGCCGGCGAGCAGTGCCAGAACGGGGTGGCGTGTCACGAGCCCGCCCCAGCCGTGACTGCTCCGGTGTTCTTCCCTGGCGCGATCCTCCGCGTCGTGGCCGGGTGCCGCGGTGTGGGCCTCGGCCTTTGCCCAGGCCCGCCTGGAGATGAGCTTGCTGCCCACTAACGAGAGGACAGCCGGGGTCAGGGTCAGGGCAACGACGACGGCGACTGCCACTGTCGCTGCTGCCGACATGCCCATGACGGCCAGGAACGGCAGGCCGGGAATCGCCAAGGCGGCGAGGGCGATGATGACCGTCAGTCCGGCGAAAAGCACGGCATTGCCTGAGGTGCCCGTGGCGAGGGCAACGGATTCTTCACCGTCCATGCCGGCCAACAGCTGAGTGCGGTGGCGGTTGACGATGAACAGCGAGTAGTCGATGCCGACGGCGAGGCCGAGCATGAGGGCGAGCATTGGCGAGATGGAGCTCATGTCCACGACGCTGGTGAGGGCGAACGTTGCACCCACTCCCACCGCTACGCCGACAACCGCCATGAGCAAGGGCAGCCCTGCCGCGATCAGTGTGCCCAGCATGACGATCAGGACGAGCGCCGCGATGGCGATGCCGACGATTTCCGAGATGCCGAACAGCTCCGAGACGTCCTCCGTGATTTCCTTGCTGGCCAAGGCAGTAACGCCCGCGGAGTCCACTTCATTGGCTATGTCCTGGACTTGCTGCCTGACCGCTGGTGCGAGGGCGTTGATGGAGGTCTTGAACTGGACCTGGGCAATGGCAGCCTTGCCGTCCGCGGAGACAAAGCGCATGCCTTCTGAAGCGGCGAGCTGGCGTTTGGCGAGGGCGAGCTTCGCCGCACCGGCCTCGAGTTCCCCGGCGACGGCGTCGAGCTTTTCCTGGCCAGCCGCGAGGGCTGCCTTCTGATCGGCCAGCTGCGCCTCAATCGCAGCAGACGGAAGTCCGTCGGCAACCATCTGCTGCACGGCGGCCTCGAGCTGGGTTTTGCCCGCCGCGAGTTCGGAACGTGCCTTGTCCAGCTTGGCCTGGCCTGCCCCGGACTGCTGCTCGCCGGCCGCGACGGCGGCGCCTGCCTTGTCGAGCTGCGCCTGGGTGGCGAACGGGTCCACTGTTCCCTCGACGTCCGGGAGGGTTTCAAGCTTCGCGAGCGCGGCCGAGACAGCATCCTTTCCGGCCTGGCTGAACTCGGCGTCCCTGGCTTCGAAAACGATGCCCGCGGAACCTCCCGACGACTTGGGAAGGTCCTGCTTCAGCTTGTCCAGCATGCGCTGGGTTTCGGTGCCTGGGATCTGGAAATTGTTGGACATCTTCCCGTGGAATGCGGCTGCCGAACCGCCGACCGCGAGGAGGATTGCCAGCCACAGCGAGATGACGAGCCACCGGTGCCGGTAGGAAAACTTGCCGAGGCGGTAAAGGAGAAGTGCCATGTCAGGACCGTTCTGAGGAGTTCGGGGCGGGAGTGTTATGTGCGGGAGTGTTGTGTGCCGGGGACTTTAGGCCGGATGCAGGAGAGTCCGGAGACTCGGCCCCCGGGGCGGCGAAGCCGGATCCCAGGAGGCTCATCGAATCGATCAGTAACTGCCGGAGGATGGCCAGTGATTTCGCTGAGAGGTCTGTTCCGCAGCGGGTGAACCACACCTCCATGGCGGCTTTGCCGCAGGAGATGACGGAGCCCGCCAGGGCGCGGAGGTAGAGCTCGTTCATTTCCGCACTCGGATAGTGGGCCACGCGCTCGCGGGCGGCGGCGATGATCTGTTCGGTGCAGTGGTCCCACGCCTCAAGCTCGGAGCGGGCCAGCAGGGGACTGGCCTGCGTCAGGCTGAAGAGCTCGGCCATCGGGGCAACCGTCATCGGGTCGGCGAGCTCCACAAGTGCCGCGCGGGCAGACTCGAGGATGGGCTCGTTCGCCGGCCGGAGCCGGAATTGCTGCAGCGCGATGTCCAGGAAGCCATAGGTCACCGAGGCAATGGCTGCCTCCGTGCTGCTGAAGTAGTTGAAGAAGGTGCGGCGGGAGATGCCTGCCGATTCGGCGATGTCCTCCACCGTAAAATTCCCCGGCCCCGCACTGCGCAGCAGCTCGAGGGTTGAATCCGAGATGGCCCGGCGCGTTGCCGCCTTGTTCAATTCGCGGCGGGATGGAGGAACGGGCGGGCCGGCGGGGGGAGAACTGGAAGTGGACACCCAATTACACTACGTGCATGTTTGCACTCTGCGCAATATTTGCTCCGGGGCCAGAGCGGTTCGGCTCCCGCCTGCCACTTAGACAACGCCTGCCGGTTCGTACCGCCGCCTGGCGAAACACAGGTTCAGGGGGATATTCACATGGACTTCACAGGCCGCACATAGCAAAGCGCAATGTTGGAGGTGCATCCTGCTGCCATGGCCGCTACGGTCGGCAGCGACGGCGCTGCCATCCCTCGGTCGATCGAGGAGAAGATCATGAATCTTACGAAGAAGGTGGCACTCAGCCTCAGCGGGGCGGCCGTGGCGCTCGCTGCAGGATTTGGCGTGACAGGAATGGCCGCGGCGACGACGGTTACCCCGACTCCCACGTCCGGCAGCCCCTCCGCTACCCCCGTACCCGATGATCACAAGCTGGGAGGCGGCAAGCACGGACACCACCACGGGGACCGCGGCGCGCAGGTTGCAGCGCTGGCGGCCAAGCTGGGCGTGGATGAGGCCAAAGTTGCAGACGCGCTCAGGGACTTCCGGGATGCAAACCGGCCTCCCGGTCCCCCTGCGGACGGACAGAAACCGGACGGGCAGAAACCGGACAGGCGGAAACCGGACAGGCGGAAACTGGACCGGTCGGCGATGGAGGGCGCGCTGGCTGCGTCCCTGGCAAAGTCCCTCGGTATCGACGAGGCCAAGGTCAAGACCGCCCTGGAAGAACTGCGCACCGAGGCGCAGAAGAGCCGGGCGGCAGCGCTGAAGCCGCGTCTCGATCAGGCTGTTTCAGATGGCACCCTGACACAGGCCGAGGCGGATGCAGTCACCAAGGCAGTGGAGCGGGGCGTGATCAGCGGACGTCGCTGACGCTCCGGATGCACCCGGCTCGCGTCTGCCCTATGCTGCCCGGTTCACGGCGGCAAGGAGGGCCTCGCCCAGCTCGGCCGGTTTGGTGAATTGTGGCCAGTGGCCCGTGGGCAGGTCCACCAGCTCCACGTCGCGGATGCGCGCGAGCTCCTCTACGTAGGGGTGGCGCGCGTCCATCCATTCAGTAAGCAAGGACGTCGGGAATTCACAGGCGATCACCGTGGCAGGGACGTCGTAGCGGCGCTCGTCGTGGAGGTGCTGCTTGTCGTATGCGACACCTTTCGGCTGCGGTATGGCACGCTCCCGGAACTCGGCCCGCAGTTCGGCGTCCAGGTCCACGAGGTCCTCCTCGTCAAAGCCGTCCCATGGCGGCAGGGGTATTTCGTCCCCGTCGGCGGGCAGCTGGTCGTTGATGACGCCACCCTCACCAAGCGGCCCGCTGTCCACATAGACGGCACGGGCAACGCGGTCGGGGCGGGCGTCAACCACGCCATGGATGATGGCTCCGCCGCCGGAGTGGCCGACGAGCACCACGGGGGCATCGATGGCGTCCACCGCGGCCACAACCGCGTCGACGTGGTCCCGCAGGCCGATGCCGGCCCGTGGCGCATCTGGCGCCTCGAGCCCGGGAAGTGTCAGCGGATGGACGCGGTGCCCCGCCGCAACGAGCGGGGGCGTCACCTCCGACCATGAAGAAGCGTCCAGCCAGAATCCGGGAACCAGGATGACGTCCATGACGGTACCCTACGCTGCAATGACGGCGGACGGCACGCGCGCCGGCCGTGTTTCCGCAACTGAAATTCCTGCCGGCCGTTACGCCTTGGCGTCGGCCAGTTGCCGGCTCTCTATGATTGCGGGGTCCTCAGCGGAACCCGCCGGTTCCGCCTGGTCAGCAGGGGAGTCATCCGCGAAGGGGTCACTGGAACGCGGCGCATTGTAGAGCGCCTCATCCAGGATCCCCTGGCGCTTGGCCACGATGGTGGGGACCAGTGTCTGCCCGGCAACGTTGACCGCAGTGCGGCCCATGTCCAGGATGGGGTCGATGGCCAGCAGCAGTCCGACGCCGGCCAGCGGCAGTCCCAGAGTGGACAGCGTCAGCGTCAGCATCACCACGGCGCCCGTTGTGCCGGCTGTAGCCGCCGAACCCAGGACGGCCACGAGGGCAATCAGCAGGTAGTGGCTGATGTCGAGCTGGACGCCGAAGAACTGGGCAACGAAGATGGCAGCGATGGCCGGGTAGACCGCGGCGCAGCCGTCCATCTTGGTGGTGGCGCCCAGCGGAACGGCGAAGGAGGCATAGCCGCGGGGGACGCCCAGGTTCCGCTCGGTGACGCGCTGGGTCAGCGGAAGCGTGCCGATGGACGACCGGGACACGAATGCAAGCTGCACGGCCGGCCACACGCCGGAGAAGTACTGCTTGACGGACAGTCCGTGCGTGCGGATCAGGGTGGGGTACACACCGAAGATCACGAGGGCCAGTCCGATGTAGATGGCGATGGTGAACTTGCCCAGCGATCCGATGGTGTCCCAGCCGTAGACAGCCACGGCGTTACCGATAAGGCCTACGGTGCCCAGAGGTGCGATGCGGATGATCCACCACAGGACCTTCTGGATGACGGCCAGCGCCGAGGCGTTGAGGGCCAGGAACGGTTCAGCCTGCTTGCCCACCTTGAGGGCGGCGATGCCGACGGCGACCGCGATCACCAGGATCTGGAGCACGTTGAAGCTGACGGCGGTGGTGACAGCACCGGTTTCCGCCACAGTGGAGCTTGCGCCAAGGCCCAGGAAGTTCTTAGGGAATAGTCCTGTCAGAAATGCCCACCAGTCGCCCGACTTGCCGGCATACCCGGCCTCTCCGGACAGGCCGGTGTTGGCCCCTGGCTGCAGCAGCACTCCGAGCCCGATGCCGATCAGCACGGCGATCAGGGACGTGACGGCAAACCACAGCAGGGTGTTCCAGGCAAGCCGTGCCGCGTTGGAGACGTCGCGGAGGTTGGAGATGGAGCTCACCACTGCCGTGAAAATCAACGGAACGACGGCGGACTGCAGCAGGGATACATAGCTCGAGCCAATGGTCTGCAGCGTCGCGCCGAGTCCGTTGGGGCTGGCCTTGGTGCTGCCGGTGTACTTTGCCAGCAGCCCAAGCCCGAGCCCCACGATCAAGGCGGCGATAATCTGGAAGCCGAAGGAACCTGCCCACCGGGGCAGTTGGAAGCCGGAACGCGCGGCCGACGAAGAAGTGGTTCGATTGCTCACGCCAACAAAGCTAGGCCGCATAAAATACAGCTTCCACCCGACGTTGAGAAATATTACGCGGAAGTAGCAGCGATCAACCGTCCCGATGCCCGGAAATGCAGCACAGAACCAACTTTTTGTGAAGTTATTCCCTTAGTCCGTGTGGCATATCTCTCCCGCGTGCCCTGATTTTGACGAGCTCAATCAGCGCTGGCTAGCCCAGCATTGCGCGTCTGAGCGTATCGAGCCCCACGGAGCCGATGTTCAACGCCTTGGTGTGGAACTCCTTGAGGTCGAAGCCGGGACGGGTTTCCAGCTCGGCCCGGATCTGCTCCCAGAGGCGCTGGCCCACTTTGTAGGACGGAGCCTGGCCCGGCCAGCCGAGGTAGCGGGCGAATTCAAACTGCAGCTGCCCCTCGCTGATGTCCAGGTTTTCCTTGAGGAAGTCGAAGCCCTTCTCCGGAGTCCAGCGGCCGGATCCCCAGCTTGCGGGCATCGCGAGCTCGAGGTGGACGCCGATGTCGAAGACCACCCGTGCAGCCCGCATCCGCTGCATGTCCAGCATGCCCATGTGGTCGCCGGGGTCCTTGAGGTAGCCGAGCTCCTCCATGAGCTTTTCGGCGTACAGCGCCCAGCCTTCGCCGTGCCCTGAGGTCCAGCAGACGTTCCGGCGCCAGCTGTTCAGGAGTTCGCGCCGGTAGACGGCAGTGGCGATCTGGAGGTGGTGCCCGGGCACACCCTCGTGGAACACCGTGGTGGTCTCGGCCCAGGTGGTGAACGTGTCTTCGCCCTCCGGCACGGACCACCACATCCGCCCCGGCCTGCTGAAGTCGTCGGAGGGGCCGGTGTAGTAGATGCCGCCGTCGGCTGTGGGAGCGATCCGGCACTCGAGGGTTTTCATCACGTCCGGGATTTCAAAATGGACGCCGGCGAGCTCCGCCACGGCTCGGTCCGAAAGCCCCTGCATCCACGCCGTCAGGGCGTCGGTGCCCTTGATCTGGCGTGAGGGATCGCTGTTCAGGATTTCCTTGGCTTCCGCAACAGTCGCCCCGGCGCGGATTTCCCCGGCCACTGCATCCTGTGCGGCGATGATCCGATCGAGCTCGCCCACGCCCCACGCATACGTTTCCTCCAGATCCACCGTGGCTCCGAGGAAGGACCGTGACGCGAGTGCGTACCGTTCCCGCCCCACGGCGTCCTTGTGCGGCGCAACCGGCAGCAGTTCATCCTGGAGGAACGCGGCAAACTGGGCATACGCTGCCCGGGCCGCGGCAGCGCCGTCGTCGAGGTTCTTCTGCAGTGCCGCCGGCAGCAGGCCGTCCGCTGTCCTGGCTCCGGCCGCCAGCTTCGCGAAGAAGCCGTCCTCAGCCGCGTACCTGGTGGACTGTTCAACCACAATGCTTACCTGGCGCGACGCGGAGACCCGGCCGGCTTCCTTGGCCGCGCGGAGGGATTCGATGTAACCGCGGAGCGCGCCGGGAACGTTGTGCGCGCGGCCTGCGATGTGCTTCCAGTGCTCCTCGGTGTCCGTCGGCATGAGGTCGAAGATGGAGCGGATATTCTGTGCAGGGGATTCGATGTTGTTCAGCTCGGCGGCGTCCCAGCCCGTTTCGTGGATCTCCAGGTGGAGCCCGAGGCGCTCGCGCATGGCGTCCAGCGTGACGGCATCCACGTCGTCGGCAGGAGCTAGTCCCGCAAGGGCATCGAGGGTGTCGCGGGCAGCAGCGGCAAATTCTTCGATCCCGGCAGGCGAAAAATCCTGGAATTCCGTATCGTGTCCGGGCACGCCGAGGATGGTGGCGAAGCTCGGATTGAGCCGGATGAGAGTGTCCGTGTAAGCGTCGGCGACGGCGTCAATGCCGGTCCGCGTCCGCGCAGGGGTTGGGGTTTCACTAGTCACCCCACGAGACTAACCGCGCATACCCGGTTATGAAAGACTTACTGAACTTTTGCCGCGGAGGCGGTGGGGACGGATTCAGCCGCGGCTGCGCTTCCAGGCCCCTGGGCCGGGGGTCGGGCCCAGGCGCAGTTGCTGTCGACGAACCCAGTGCCGGACGCTGGGCTTCCTGGAGTCAGCCGCTTCGGCAGATGCGATGGAAAGCACGACGGCGGTCAGCGCCGCCAGCTCCTCAGGTGTCGGTTCCCCTTTGACGACAGAGAAGAGCGGGGTTTCGACAGGCCCACCCGCCTGGATTTTGACAAGCTCAACCAGCGGGGTGGTGGCCTCAAGCTCAGCCGGCGGGTTTGCAGCAGGATCGGTTGCCGGGCTCACAGCGGGATGTTTCCGTGCTTCTTGGTGGGGAGGCTGGCGCGCTTGTCGCGGAGCGCCCGAAGTCCCTTGATGATCTGGAGGCGCGTATCTGACGGTGCGATAACCGCGTCAATGTAACCGAGTTCTGCTGCCTGGTACGGGTTGAGCAGCTCTTCCTCGTACTGGCGGATGACCTCGGCACGCTTGGCCTCGACGTCGCCGCCTGCCGCGGCGACTGCGGCGAGATCGCGGCGGTACAGGATGTTGACGGCGCCCTGCGCGCCCATGACGCCGATCTGGGCCGTGGGCCAGGCGAGGTTGAGGTCGGCGCCGAGCTTCTTCGAGCCCATCACGATGTAGGCTCCGCCGTAGGCCTTCCGGGTGATCACGGTCAGCTTAGGCACCGTGGCCTCCGCGTAGGCGTACAGGAGCTTGGCGCCGCGACGGATGATGCCCTGGAACTCCTGGTCCTTGCCGGGGAGGAAGCCGGGCACGTCCACCAGGGTGATGATGGGGATGTTGAACGCGTCGCAGTGCCGGACGAAGCGTGCCGCTTTTTCCGAAGCCGAAATGTCCAGAGTGCCGGCGAACTGCATGGGCTGGTTGGCCACGATGCCGACGGTGTGGCCCTCAACCCGGCCGTAGCCGATGATCACGTTCGGAGCGTAGAGGGACTGCATTTCAAGGAAGTGGGCGTCGTCCACGATCTGCTCAATGACCTTGCGCATGTCGTAAGGCTGGTTCGCGGAGTCCGGGATCAGCGTATCCAAGGCGAGATCGTCGTCGTCGAGCTCCAGCTCCTGCTGGTGCTCCAGGACGGGAGCTTCGGAGAGGTTGTTGGAGGGAAGGAAGTCCAGCAGTTCCCGGACGAACTCGATCGCATCGGCTTCATCCGAGGCCAGGTAGGTGGACGTTCCCGTCGTGGCGTTGTGCTGCCGGGCGCCCCCGAGGGTCTCCATGTCCACGTCTTCGCCGGTGACGGTCTTGATGACGTCGGGGCCGGTGATGAACATGTGGGAGGTCTTGTCCACCATCACCACATAGTCGGTAAGGGCGGGGGAGTATGCGGCGCCGCCGGCGCAGGGGCCCATGATGAGGGAGATCTGGGGGACGACGCCTGAGGCGTGCACGTTGTTGCGGAAGATGTCCGCGAACATCGCCAGCGACGCCACGCCTTCCTGGATTCGAGCACCGCCGCCGTCGTTGATGCCCACCACAGGGCAGCCGTTGCGCAGCGCGAATTCCTGGACCTTGACGATCTTTTCGCCGTTGACCTGGCTCAGTGATCCGCCGTAGACGCTGAAGTCCTGGCTGTAGAGCGCCACGAGGCGGCCGTCAACAGTGCCGTAGCCGGAGACGACGCCGTCGCCGAGCGGCTTCTTCTTTTCCATGCCGAAGGCCGTGGACCGGTGTACGGCCAGGGCATCGAACTCGACGAAGGAGCCGGCGTCCACGAGGAGGTCGATGCGCTCACGGGCCGTGTTCTTGCCGCGGGCGTGCTGCTTTTCGATTGCTTCCGGGCCGGAGGGCTGCTCGGCGCTGGCCTGGCGGTCGCGGAAATCGGCAATCTTTCCCGCCGTCGTGGTCAGGTCGTGGCTCATGAAGTTTCTCCGGCTCTGTAGCTGTTGTGCTGCAGCTGATGCATGCTGCAGCAGCGTAAACGGGATCCCTGATGCGGTGTCGCAGCAACTCCATTAAGTAGCTTCCGCACAAATCCAAGGCCCTGATGGCTAGTCTAGTGACGCCGATTCCGTGTGCTGCTGTAGGGATCCTACAATTTTCATCTCCCACCTCAGCGGGGGCGTGTATGTTACCCGCGAGTAACATAATGCGGCTAGAGTGTCTTTATGACCTCAAGCAACGACGCTTTTCCCGCCACTGCAACGCCCTACCAGGCCACGGGCTCTCTCAAGGGCCGGACCATTCTGATGTCCGGCGGCAGCCGCGGCATCGGCCTCGCCATCGCCCTGCGCGCCGCCCGTGACGGGGCCAACATAGTCCTGCTGGCCAAGACCGGCCAGCAGCATGCGAAACTCCAAGGCACCGTCTTCAGTGCCGCTGAAGAGATCGAAGCCGCCGGTGGACGGGCGGTTCCCCTGGTCGGGGACGTCCGCAATGACGACGACGTTGCGCGCGCGGTGGCCACCGCCGTCGAACGTTGTGGCGGGATCGACGTCGTGATCAACAACGCGTCAGCCATTGACCTCTCCCGCACGGACGATGTGGACATGAAGCGGTACGACCTCATGCAGGACATTAACGTCCGGGGCACCTTCCTGCTGTCCAAGCTTGCCCTGCGCGCCCTGCGCAAGTCAGCCGGCCACATCCTCACCCTCTCGCCGCCGCTGAACCTTGACCCCAAGTGGGCGGGCAGGCACCTCGCCTACACCATGGCCAAATACGGCATGAGCCTGACGACGCTGGGACTTGCGGAGGAGCTTAAGGACGACGGCATCCGCGTCAATTCCCTCTGGCCATGCACGCTGATCGATACCGCAGCCATCCGGAACATGCCGGGAGGTGAGTCGATCGTCCGGGCTGCCCGCGGCCCTCAGATCATGGCGGACGCGGCCCATGCTGTGCTCACCGGCGGCAATCTCAGGAACGGTGCTGCACCAACCGGCAACTTCTACACGGACGAACAGGTGCTCGCCGCCGCCGGTGTGAGCGACTTCAGCTCCTACAGCCTGGGCGCCGCCGAGGACCAGCTCGTACCTGACATCTTCCTCTGACTTCCCTGACCGGTGCCCTGAATCGGCTGCTCCCGCCCGGCAACTCGATAGGATTCAACTATGGATGCCGCACGCCCCGACGAAAGCCCTGAAGCGCAGGAAAACCTGAACGGAACGAACGGGCTCCCGGAGCGGCCCGCGCTGGACCGGGACGCCCTTTCCAGCGCCGAATTCCTGTCAGCCCACGGCATTTCGCAGCTGCAGGTAGTTGACGTCACCGGCTCCACCAACGCCGACCTCCTGCGCGCGGTCACGGTCGAGCCCAAGGCATGGCCGGATCTGGCCGTCCTCACCGCTGAGCATCAGACTGCTGCCCGGGGCCGGCTGGACCGCTCCTGGGAGGCGCCCGAGCGCAGTTCCGTCCTGGTCTCGATCGTTCTCCGGCCGGTCAATGCAGACGGCCGGCCGCTGCCCACCCAGACCTACTCCTGGCTCTCGCTTCTGGCAGCCCTGGCGCTCCGCGACGCCCTGCTGGAAACGGCCGGGCTGCAGGCAGAGCTGAAATGGCCCAACGACGTCCTGGTCCACGGCAGGAAAATTGCCGGCATCCTCGCCCAGCTCGGCCCGATGGGCGACGGCTCGGTGCCACCCGTGATCCTGGGCACCGGGCTGAATGTCACGCTGACCGAGGGCGAACTGCCAGTTCCCACCGCCACCTCGGTGCAGCTTGAAGCTGCCGAAACAGTGGACCGCACCGCTCTGCTAAAGAGCTACCTGTCCCGGTTCTGCACGCTCTACCGGAGTTTCTGCAACGCCGACGGCGACCCCACAGCCGGTCTCGCCGGCGGACCGTCCCTGCACAAGCGTGTGGAAGCCGTTATGGTGACACTGGGCCAGCAGGTGCGTGCCCATCTCCCTGGCGACCACGAAATCATCGGACATGCCTCCCGGCTCGACGACTCCGGCTCCCTCCTGGTGGTGGATGCCTCGTCCCATGAGCATGTGGTGACGGCCGGAGATGTGATCCACCTGCGCCCCTGGTCACCGCCGGGGCACTCCACAGAAAGCGGTAATGCGTAAAGACCTCCTACCGGGGGAGCAGGTCATTGTCATGACTCGCCCGCAGCCCAGGATGCTGTTTGTTCCTGCGGTGGTGTTTGTTCTGGCGCCGGCCCTGGCTGCCTTCGCGAGCGCCTGGATCATCCGCGGCGGGCTGGAGCGCCTCGTCCCGGCCGTGTCCGCCGACTGGACCTTCTGGCTGGTGACGGGTTGCGTGCTGTTGGCGCTGTGGGTCCTCTGCGGCTACTGCCTGCCGCGGCTGCTGCGCTGGCAGGCCACGCGGTACTTCCTGACCAACCGGAGAATACTGGCGCGCTACGGCATGCTCCGGCGGCGGGATCAGCAGGTGTTCCTGGAATCAGTGCGTAATGTCACGGTCAGCCAGACGGTGCTCCAGCGGATGTTGCGCTCGGGGACTATATCCTTGGATGCCGGGCACAAATTCAGCGCCGTGCTCCGGGACGTCCCGGAGGTCGCCACATTCCACCGGTTTGTGCTGGACGCTTTGAGCGAGCTTCCAAAGGAAGAGTTGTTTGAATGGGGTCACGCGCCGGACGAGTCCGATGCCGGATTCCCGCGGGATATGAGAGAAGGTGGGAGAGATGAACGATGAGGACCAGCGCGTGAGCCAGGAGCCGGGCGCCGGCGAGGCGACAGACGCCGTCGAGATCACTCCCGCCGCTGCGGCTCCTCCCACCGGAACGATGTCCGCGGAGCGCATCGCCATGAAGGCCCTTGAAGCCAGGCTGCTCGGCGGCGAGCGAAAACTGCGCCGCCGGGAAGTGGCAGCGGGCGCAGGGCTCTCGCTGCTGTCGGCGCGGAAGCTGTGGCGTGCCCTCGGGTTCCCGAACCTCGGCGACGAGGAGGTTGCCTTTACCGAGCGCGACCAGGCCGCCCTGAACACCGTGGTGGACCTCGTTCGCGCCGGCAAGCTCACGGAAGATGCAGCGATTTCCGTGACCCGCTCCATCGGGCAGATGACGGACCGCATGGTGGTGTGGCAGATCGAGGCCCTCGTTGAAGACATGGTCCATGAGCAGGGAGTCACTGACGCCGTGGCCCGCAAGCGCCTGGTCAACGAACTTCCCGGCCTCGTGGACGCCCTCGAGGAAATGCTCGTCTATTCATGGCGGCGCCAGCTCAACGCGGGGGTCCAGCGCCTCGCCGTCCGCGCCGAGGCCGGCCTGCAGGCCAGCGAGGAAGGCCGCGAAGGCGACGAGGACGACGCGCCGCTGCCCCTCGCCCGGGCTGTCGGCTTCGCCGACCTCGTGTCCTACACCAGCCTTTCCCGGCGGATGAACGAAAAGACCCTCGCCAAGCTGGTGCAGAGGTTCGAGAACAAATGCGCGGAGATTATCTCCGTGGGCGGCGGCCGGCTCGTGAAGACTGTTGGCGATGAAGTCCTGTACATCGCCGAGACCCCCGCTGCCGGCGCCGAAATCTCCCTGGCGCTGGCGCAGGCCTTCACCGACGACGAGATCCTCCCCGAGGCGCGGGTTGCCATGGTCTGGGGACGGATCCTGTCCCGCCTTGGCGACATTTACGGCCCCACCGTCAACCTTGCCGCACGCCTGACAACGCTGGCCGACCCGGGCACCGTGCTGGTGGATTCCATGACCGCGGCAGCCCTTGACCAGGACGAACGCTTCGTGCTGGTACCCAAAGCTGCGGAAAACGTCCGCGGCTTTGGCGAGATCCTGCCCGTAATGCTGGCCCGCGGCCAGGGTAAGGGCCTGGTCCTGGACTGAGCTGGTCCTGGACTGAGCTGGACAGCGTGGGCAGTCCTCCCCATCGCGCATCCAAGCGCCGGTGGGTAGGCTTGCCCGCGTAACGGATGACGCCAGCCGGCTTTCCTTGGACAAGCCGGCAACGCCCATGTAATAGTCGAGACTCAGAATTGTTCCGGCGTCTCTATGGGGGAGTGGCGGACTGTACGGCTCCTGGTTTTCGTCAGGGGCCCGATATGCCGCGCTCAGGCGGCCGTGAATTCGGGGGAATAATAACGCTGTGTCAATTTTGTTCGGCAGGCTGGGGTTCAGAAATCGCCGCAACAAGCTCATCACCGGTACCGTTTTTTCTGCGGCTGCAGCTGCCCTTGTAGCCGGTGCCATCCTCTACCCGGGTTTCAAAACCACTGACGTGGACCTGAACGACGGCGGCGTGTGGGTGGTCAGCAAGGCCAGGAATGCAGTGGGCCGGCTGAATTACCCGTCACGCGTCCTGGACGGAGCCGTGACGCCGGCCAGCACCACGTTCGACGTCCTGCAGAACGCCGGCAGGGTCTTCGTGGATGACGAATCAGGGTCCACCCTCAACCAGGTCTCGGCCGCCAACATGCGGCTCAGTGGCGACAAGCAGCTCCCGGGAGCGGCGCAGGTCAGCTTCGGCTCGGAGGTCATCTCCGTCACTGACCCCGCCACCGGCAAAATGTGGGCGATGTCGCCATCAACGGTGAACGCCTTCGATGAAGAGTCCAGTGAGCCGGTGGTGGCGGGTTCCGAGGGACTGGTGTCCGCCGTCGGCTCCGACGACCGGATCTATTCGGCGGACCCGGAAACAGGCCAGATGACGGTTACCGCCGTGGACGCCAACGGCGAGGCCACCGATACCCAGTCCAGCAGCTGGAACGGGCTGAAAGGCGCCGGTGATCTTCAGCTGGCCGTCGTAGGCGACCAGCCTGTGGTCCTGGATACCGCCGCCGGACGGCTCTTCCTTCCCGGCGGACGCGAGATAGCCGTGCCGGACGCGCGGGATGCAAAGCTCCAGCAGTCCGGGCCGGCGTCGGACGTCGTGGCGGTGGCCACGACCAAGGTGCTGCTGAAGCAGCCGCTGGACGGCTCGACGGCGAAGACCGTCACCTTTGGCGGGCAAGGCGTCCCCGCCGCCCCCGTGCAGCTGGGCGGCTGCGTGCATTCCGCCTGGTCCGGTGCAAACAAGTATGTCCGCGACTGCACCAATGACAGTGACGACAAGAACGTGGCGGTCCCGAAAGCCAGCGCCGCCCCAAGCTACGTTTTCCGCGTCAACCGCGACCTGGTGGTGCTGAACGATGTGAACTCCGGGAATGTGTGGCTGGTCAACCAGAACATGCAGCTGGTCAACAACTGGGATGACGTGGTTCCGCCCAAGAACCAGTCTGATGATCAGGACGAGGAATCGGCGGACGACAACACCATCAATGTCCTGCCGGACCGCACCAAACCGAACCGTCCACCGGAGACCAAACCCGACGTCGTCGGCGTCCGGCCCGGCCGCACCACGGTCCTGAGCGTCCTGGACAATGATTCCGACCCCGACGGCGACGTCCTCACCGCGTCCACAGGAAGCGAAGGGCTCCGGTCGGGCAGCCTTGAAAACATTTACGGCGGATCAGCATTCCAGATCACGGTCCCGGCCGATGCCGAGACGGGAACCGAGACTTTTGACTACAGCGCCGCGGACGGCCGCGGCCTGTCCGCGGGCGGCAAGATCACCCTGAACGTCGTGGCTCCGGACGAGAACAAGCCTCCCGCCTTCAAACGGGGCGACCCCACCACCCTGCTCGTGGAGCAGGGAAAGACCGTCAGCCAAAACATCCTCACTGACTGGGTGGACCCGGACGGCGATGACCTCGTCCTCATGTCCGCGACGGCCGACAACGAGCAGGACCAGGTGAAGGTCCGGCGGGACGGGCTGCTCACCTTCCAGGACTCCGGAGCCACCGCCGGCAAGAAAAGCGTCACGGTATCCGTCTGGGACGGACGGACCACGACCACAGGCAAGGTCGTGGTCAACGTCCAGCCGCCCGGCGCCCTGGCGCCGGTTGTCAACGCCGACCATGTAACCGCCGTCGCCGGCGAGGACCTCGTCATCGCGCCCTTGAAGAACGACGTCGACCCGAACGGCGGCGCCCTGCGCCTCGCCCAGGTGGAGGCAAATGGGCCTGCTGAACTCGGCCCCGTCACCGACGGCGGCACCTTCACCTTCCGCAGCCGGACACCCGGTCCCGTGTACCTGACCTACATTGCCAGCAACGGCCCGCAGAGCAGCCAGGGCCTGATCCGGGTGGACGTCGAGTCCGGCAAGGACACAGGAAATCCGGTTGCAGTCCACGATGTTGCCCTCCTGCCGGTGGGCGGCAGCGTGCTCCTGGACCCCCTCGCCAACGACTCGGATCCCTCCGGCGGTGTTCTGGTGCTGCAGTCGGTCTCGCTCCCGGAAAACGCCACCGCCTCGGTCAGCGTGCTCAACCACAGCGTCCTGCGGATCACGGACATTGCCGGCACGAAGGAACCCTTCCTGTTCCGTTACACCATGTCCAACGGCACGAATGCGGCGACGGGCAGCGTGTCCGTGGTGCCCGTTCCAGCGCCGGCCGTCGTGGAGGCGCCGCAGCCGAAACCCGATGAAGTCAACGTCCGCGTCAATGACGTGGTCACCATTCCCGTGCTGGACAACGACACACATCCGCAGGGCGAAAAACTGACGGTGGATCCCGTCCTGCCGCAGCCGGTGGCTGCCGAGGACGGCAAGAGCTTCGTGTCGGAAAACACCCTGCGGTTCATTGCCGGCAGCCAGCCGAAGACTGTCCGGGCGATCTACAACGCCGTTGACCCGCAGGGCCAGAAGAGCGCTGCCGCCGTCACCATCCACATTCTGCCTCTCGACGGCGCCGAGAACTCGCGTCCCCAGCCCAAGAACCTGACGGCCCGGGTAGTGGCGGCAGGTACGGTGCGGATTCCCGTGCCGCTGGACGGCATAGACCCCGACGGCGACTCCGTGCAGCTGACCGGCATCGACAGCACGCCCGGCATGGGCACGGCGACGGCCGGAAGTAACTTCATCGACTTCGTTGCCGCCGGCGACGGCGCCGGGACCGATTCCTTCCGGTACAAGGTGGTGGATCGGCAGGGCGCCGTGAACACGGGCACCGTGACCGTGGGCATAGCGCCGCGGGGCGACGTCAACCAGAAGCCGGCCCCCGTGGACGATGAGGTCAGGGTCCGGCCTGGCCGGCAGATCGCCGTCGACGCCGCCGGTAACGACACAGATCCGGACGGCGACCCGATCCGCATCGTGAGCAATGGGATCGAGGCTGACCCCGCCCTGAAGGCGGAAGTCAGCAAGCAAAGCGGCCGCATTCTCCTGCAGGCACCGACCGCCGAAGGCACAGTCAACGCCCGTTACACGGTTGCGGACGAGCTGGGCGCGTCGGCGCAGGCTGCCATCACCATGAACGTGGACAGCAAGGTGCCGCTCCAAGGGCCAATCGCACGGGACGACCGCGTGACGTCGGCCCAGACCCTCGGCAAAACCGCCGTTGACGTCCCCGTGCTGAAGAATGACGAAGACCCGGACGGTGTCGGTGAGAACCTGAAGATCGGCAGCGGCAGTGAAACCGCCCGCCCCGGCGCCGACGGCACCATGATCGTCGAACTGACCGAGCAGCCGCAGCTGGTGCCCTACACCGTGGAGGATGTGGACGGCAAGACGTCCACGGCCATTATCTGGGTGCCGGGCATCGGCCAGCAGGTTCCGACGCTCGCCAAGGACGATGTGCTCGAGGTTGTTGCGGGCCAGGCCGTCACGGCCGACCTGGCCGAGTGGGTGAAAGTGCGCGAAGGCCGCTCGCCCCGCCTGACCCAGACCGACCGGATCAAGTTGATCGGGGCTGACGGCGGGGATCCCGTGGCGAACGGCGGCACTGCGATCAAGTACACGGCCGGGAAGGACTATGTGGGGCCGGGATCCATCAGCTTTGAAGTGACGGACGGCACCGGGCCGGATGATCCTGCTGGCCTGAAGTCGACGCTGAGCATCCGCACGAACGTCCTGCCGGATCCAAACCGGAACAATCCGCCCGCCCTGCTGGGAGGCTCGGTGGACGTGCCGCAGGGGGAAACGGCGCAGACAGACTTGGCCAAACTGACGTCTGATCCTGACAGGGATGACGTGCCGAACATGAAATACGAACTCGTCGGCGGTGCCCCGGCCGCCTTCAACGCCCGCATCGAGGGCGCCTCGCTCAAGGTTTCCGCCAAGGACGGCGTGCGGCCCGGTGACGGCGGAGCGGTGCAGGTGAAGGCGAAGGATCCGAGGGGCCTCGAATCCACTGCTACCTTCCGGCTCTCCCTAACCGCATCCAACCGTGCCAAACCAGTGGCCAATGATGACGCCGAGCCCGGCGCGGCGGCAGGAAAGCCGGTGACCGTCAAGGTACTGGCCAACGATTCGAATCCGTTCCCGGAAACGCCCCTCAAGATCATCGGTGTGGCGACGGAAACAGGGCAGGGGACGGCCGCAATCGCCGGGGACTCGGTGACCGTCACGCCGTCGGAAGGATTCTCCGGAACCATGGTGGTCTCCTACACTGTGGCGGACAAGACTGAGGAAGCCTCGCGGTACGCCACGGGCCGGATCCGGCTGACGGTCAAGGACGAGCCGCTCGCGCCCACCACGCCGCAAGCGCAGAGCGTCGGGGACCAGACCGCCCTCCTGAATTGGACGGCCCCGGCGGACCGGGGGTCGCCCATCACCAAGTACACGGTCTATGGCGAGGGCGGCTTCGAGCAGGACTGCCCGGCCAACTCGTGCACGCTGAACAACCTGGTGAACAACACCAAGTACCACTTCCAGGTGACGGCCACGAACGACGTCGGCCAGTCCGAGCGTTCGCCGGCGTCGGCCGAAGTCCGCCCCGACGTCAAGCCGGACACCCCGCTGGCGCCGGCGCTGAAATTCGGCGATAAGCAGCTCACCACGTCCTGGAAAGCGCCCGCCAGCAAGGGGTCGCCGGTCAAGTCCTACGATCTTGAGATTTCACCGGCTCCGAGCGGACAGAACGCCCAGATCCAGAACCTCACATCCACCAGCTATGTCTGGAAGGGCCTCACGAACGGCGTGGCCTACAAGGTGCGCGTCCTGGCACGGAACGATGCCAAGGATCCGTCCGAGTGGAGCCAGTATTCCGCCGCGGAAATTCCGGCAGGGGTTCCAGTGACGCCCGCCGCGCCGCGTGTTTCCGGGGCGGGCTCTGTGGGCAGCCAAAGCCAGTTGCAGGTGAACTGGACGGCGCCGAACAGCAACGGCGACGCGGTGTCCGCCTACACGCTGACAACGTTCCGGGGAGGCGCAGCTGTCAAGAGCCAGCAGGTGGCTTCCGGAACCTCCCTCAACGTCACCGTGGCGAACTCCGAAGCCGACTATTCGTTTACCGTTTCAGCCACCAACAAGGCCGGCACCTCCGGCACCAGTCCCCGGTCCCAGCCCATCCGGGCTGCCGGTAAGCCGGGCATGGTGAACGGCGGCAGCGTGCGAGCCAACGGCAACAGCGGGCAGCTGGCCGTGACGTTCACGCCGCTCACCGACGCCCAGCGCAACGGCTCGCAGGCCGACGAAATCCGGTACAGCTGGTCCACGGCCTACGGTTCCGGTCCGATCGGCCCGGGCGGCGGAACCATCACCGGCCAGCCCAACGGCAGAGACGTGACCGTGAACATCATCGCCACGTCAGTCAAGAACAACGTTTCCGGCGACGCCAAAGCCATTGGAACGGGCAACCCCTACGCACCACCGAGTGCACCCGACGTGCAGGGCCAGCCCTCCACCACGCAGAGCGTCCACTGGACCTGGAACAATCCTGCCAACAATGGCCGGGCCATCCAGCGGTTCGAGGTCAGCTACGAAGGCGGAGGCTGGCAAAGCGTGGGCCTGGCGAACCGCTATGACAGGGACACGAACGCCTGGAGTTCAACAAAGTCCCTGCGCGTGCGCGCCTGCTCCGTTGTGTGCGGCACGGCCGGTTCTGCCAACGCGACGTCCGGCAATAACCCGACGCCGCCCGGACCCCGGCTGTGGCCGACCACGGTCAATGTGAACAGCTGCCTTGAAAAAGCGAGCGGCTCCGGCGACCACTGGAGCGGCAGCACCTGCACGTCCTACAAGATGCCGCAGGGGTCGAATCTTGAGCTGGAGTGCTACCGCGACGGCTGGGGCTCCAACCGCTGGTTCTACATCTATAACCGCAATGGCAGCCGCTGGCTGAATGAGTACAGGTTTATCCGCTATGACACCGTCACGCCCAGGACCTTCAGCGGCATGGGTTCCTGCCCTTCAAGCTACTGACCCTTCCAGGCACTGACCCCAGCTTCTCACCGGGGCTGGCCGCCCGCCCCCAGCAATGACCACCACACACAGAACAGGAACCAGCAATGACCATGACCACCGAGCAGGCCGAGTGGTTTGCAGGCACCTTCGAGAAGCTTGTTGCCAATGTGGGCCACGCGGTCCTGGGCAAGGCCCACGTGATCCGCCTGACCTTCACGGCCATGCTCGCCGAAGGCCACGTGCTGTTCGAGGACGCGCCCGGAACCGGCAAAACGTCCCTCGCACGCGCGCTGGCCGCCACCGTCCAAGGGTCCAACAACCGCATCCAGTTCACACCGGACCTGCTGCCCTCGGATGTCACCGGTGTGACCATCTACGACCAGAAGACCCAGAAGTTCGAATTCCACAAGGGCCCGATCTTCAGCAACATCGTCCTTGCCGACGAGATCAACCGCGCCTCGCCCAAGACGCAGTCGGCGCTGCTGGAGGTCATGGAAGAATCTCGCGTGACCGTGGACGGCACCACCTATGAGGCGGGCCGCCCGTTCATGGTGATGGCCACCCAGAACCCGATCGAACAGGCGGGCACCTACCGGCTGCCCGAGGCCCAGCTGGACCGCTTCCTCATCAAAACGTCCATCGGTTACCCCGACCATGCCTCTACGGTCCAGCTGCTGGGCGGCACCAACCTGAAGGACCGCTCCAAAGGCCTGCAGCCCGTCATCACCACCCAGGCCGTGGCCGACATGGCCGACCTCGCAGCCACCACCCACGTGGATACCGCGGTGCTCGAGTACATCTCCCGGCTTTGCGAGGAAACCCGCAACACCCCTGAGACCCGCCTGGGGGTTTCCGTCCGCGGCGCCCTGGCCATGGTCCGGGCAGCCAAAGTCTGGGCCGCCAGCCAGGGACGCAACTTCGTCCTGCCGGACGACATCAAGGACCTTGCCGGGGTTGTCTGGACCCACCGCTTTGTCATGGACCCCGAGGCTGAGTTCTCCGGTGCCACGGCTGAAGCGGTCCTCGCCCGCGTCCTGGCCGACGTCGCCGCTCCGCAGCAGCGCGCGGCTGTCTGAGACGCACGCCCCGGCCCGCACCTCCCGACCACGCACCCAGAGAAGAATCGCAAACAAAGGTTTTCACATGCCCACCGGCACTCCATTCACGAGGCTTGCTGACCGCCTTCGGAACCGCCTTCGAAAACCCGTACGGACGGGTCAACCCCCTTTCCCGAAAACCGCACGGTCCGGCAGGCTTCACCCCTCGGCGGTGTGGTCGGAGGCAAGCAGCACTGCGGGCCTCGCGCTGGTTCCGGCATGGCGTGCTGTCAGCGGTTTGTGGACCCGCTATATCCATCCCGTCCTGGCGGTGGTGAGCGTCCTCGGCTGGTCCGTGCTGGCAGCGTCGGTCCTGCTGTGGGCTGCCGGGCAGGCGTTCGGCTGGCAGGAGGCTAAGGCCGCGGCCATCGCAGCGCTGGTCCTGTTCATCATCGCCGTCGGCTTCATCCTGGGCAGGTCTTCCTACGGGGTCCTGCTGGACCTGGCCCGGACGCGGGTGGCGGTGGGGGACAGCGCCGTCGGAAGCATCGCGGTGTCCAACACGTCCCCACGGCCGCTCCTGCCGGCAGACCTGGAGCTTCCGGTAGGTTCGGCGACTGCCATCTTCCACCTGCCGCGTATGAAGCCGCAGCAGGTGCACGAGGACCTTTTCACGATTCCCACAGCCCGCCGCGGCGTCATCGTCGTCGGGCCAGTGCGTTCGGTCCGGGCCGATCCGCTGCACCTTCTCCGCCGCCAGGTCCTCTGGACCGAACCCCAGGATCTCTACGTCCACCCGAAGACCGTGGCGCTGGCAGGATCCGCCGCCGGCTTCATCCGCGACCTGGAAGGCATGCCCACCACCGAGCTTTCCAGTGCGGACGTCTCGTTCCACGCCTTGCGCGACTACGTACCGGGCGACGACCGCCGCCATATCCACTGGAAAACCACCGCACGGACCAACAAGCTCATGGTCCGCCAGTTCGAGGAAACCCGCCGCGCCCACCTTGCGGTCTCGCTGTCCATCAACACCGACGAGTACGCCGCCGAGCACGAATTTGAAATGGCCATCTCCGCCGCCGCCTCCATCGGGCGCCAGGCCATCCGCGAACAGCGCGAACTGGACGTCCTGACCCAGACGGGGCCGCTCCGCTGCGAAACGGGCCGCAACATGCTCGATGGAATGACCCGGATCGTGGGCAGCCCGCTGCGGAAGACCGCCGTCGACCTCGCGCGGACCCTTGCCGATACGGTCCCCAATGCCTCCGTCGTGTGCTTCGTCGTGGGCAGCCAGGTGACGCCCACCCAGTTGCGTTCCGCGGCCGCTTCGGTGGCTCCGGGCGTTCGCAGCCTGGCGGTGCGGATCGACGCCGGAGCAGCACCGGCGCGCGCCAACATTGCTGACCTCACGGTTCTCACGCTCGGAGAGCTTTCCGACCTTCCCGCCGTCCTGCGAAAGGCGGCCTCATGAGCCAGGCAACCGGTCTCCGCCCGCGCCGGCAGGCTGCGGCGCCGCCGTCGGCCTTTTCCAGCGGCCAGCCGCTGTGGCACTTTATGCTCGACGCCGGTGCACTCACTGTCCTACTGGGGCTGGGTGTCCTGGGGTTCAGCCTCAGCTTCGGCGGAGACCCCTACTACCTCGCGGCAGGGTTTGGCGGCATCTTCCTCGGCCTGGCCATTTCAGCCTGCAATGCCCATTTCCGGCTCGGGCTCCTGATCACCACGGCCCTCGCCCTCGGCGTCTATCTCGTCCTCGGCACCGCCCTCGCCGTGCCCGGCGCCGCCATCGCCGGGGTCATCCCCAGCCTCGAATCGCTGCGCACGCTCCTGCTGGGGATCGTGTTCGCGTGGAAGGACATGCTCACGGTCGGTGTTCCGGTGGGCACCGCAGGGGGAGTGCTCATCGTTCCTTTCCTCAGCTCGCTCATCGCCGCCGTGGTGGCCGGGATTCTCACGTGGCGGACCAGGAGCCCCTACTGGCCCCTGCTGCCGGTGCTGGTCCTGTTTGTCACCGGCATTGCCTTCAGCACGAACGCCGGATTCCTGACCGTGGAAAGGGGCATTGCCCTGACCGTGGTGGGCATCGCCTGGGCGACATTCCGCCGTGACTGCCTGCGCCGCAGCAGTACCCGTAAGGTGTCCGTCAACCGTCCCCAGCACGACGCCGACACCGCCACCCGCGCCAGAATCCGGCGGCTCGCCGCCGGCGCCGCCGTCATTGCCGCGACGGTGGGAATCACGGCAGCTGTTTCGCCGCTCATCTCCTCGGGCGCTGAACGACGGGTCCTGCGTAACGTCGTCGTGCCGCCGTTTGACCCCAAGGACTACGTCACGCCCCTGGCGAGCTTCCGGAACTTCGTCAAGGACAAAAAGGACGACGCGCTGTTTGTCGTCAAGGGCCTCCCCAAGGATGCGCGTGTCCGGCTCGGGGCACTGGATGCCTTCAACGGAACCAACTACTCCATGGACCCCAACGGGTCCGGCAACTTCAGCAAGGTGGGCGACGCCAAGTCGATCAACACGCTGGCGGATTCCACCGGAGCAGTCCCCACGAACGACTACACCCTGGACATCACCGTCGAGGACTACCAGGGCTACTTCGTCCCCGGCGGCCGGAAAACCACCGGCCTCAGCTTCGCTCCGGGCTCCTCCAACGCCGCCTCCGGACTGTACTTCAATTCCGGAACAGATACGGCTGTCACCACCAAGGGCCTGTCCAGGGGCGACTCGTACAGCGTCCAGGTTTCGGACCCGGTGAAACTGGAGCACGGCCAGCTGACGCAATACGACTTCGCCAAGGCGACGCTTCCCGACGTCTCCGACGTCCCGCCCGTGGTGGGTGCCCAGGCCAACGATCTTTCGTTAGACGCCCCCACAGCGGTCGACCAGGTGCGGCAGATCGAAGCCCATTTCCAGAAGAAGGGCGCCTTCAGCAACGGGCTCATCGCGGACGGACAGCTGCCGAGCGTATCCGGACACAGTGCGGCCCGCATCCGCGACATGCTGACAGCCAAGCAAATGCTCGGCGACGACGAACAGTACGCCGTGGCCATGTCCCTCATGCTGCGCCACCTGGGCATTCCGTCCCGCGTGGTGATGGGCTTCTACCCCGACCCGAAGAGCCCGGAAAACGGCGCGGGGGAGGTCAGGATCCGGGGCAAGGACGTCCACGCGTGGGTCGAAGTGGCCTTCGACCGGGTGGGCTGGGTGGCTTTTGACCCCACTCCGCCTAAGGACAACATCCCCATCCCGCCGGACCCCGAAAACATGTCAAAGCCCAAGCCTCAGGTCCTGCAGCCGCCGCCCCCGCCGCAGGAGCCGGCCGACCTGCCGCCGGATGCCTCGCCAGAGGCGCTCGATGCCGATGAGAAGAAGAACAACCCCTGGCTGTTCTGGGGCCCGATTCTCAGCGCCATCGGAATTGCCCTGGTTCCGGTCGCTATCCTTGCGCTGCCGCTGATGCTCATCGCCCTGCTGAAATTGCGGCGGCGAAAGGCGCGGTTCAGGGACGGACACCCGGCCCAGCGCGTGGGCGGCGGATGGAATGAAGTCCTCAGTCTGGCCACCGATATGGGCGCCGCTGTTGACAGCCGGGCTACCCGGCGTGAAAGCGCCGCCGTGGTCGCGGAGGCATTCCCCGCCGCCAGCAGTACGACCACCCTGCTGGCGCAGCGGGCGGACGCTTCGATTTTCGGAGCCGGCCGGCCGAGTGAGGAAGATGTCCGTGAATACTGGACCCTCGTTGACGGCTCACTCAAGGAAATGACGGGAACAGCAGGCTTCTGGAGACGCCAGCAGGCACGCTTCTCCCCGAGATCGCTGCTGGCCGATGCCCGGAGCGCGCTCGATGCCCGCGGCGCTCTCAGCGTACTGAACAGGGGCCGGCCGGACGATGACTGACCCGCTCATGACCAACAGCAGGTCTGACCGCACAAGCCGCTGCGGCCATTGCCGGCAGCCGATTCGGACTGGTGCAAGCTACTGCGCCGCCTGCGGGGCGGCGACGCACCCGGCGTCGTTTCCCGGTAGCATCCCGGTAGGGCAGGGGGAAGGAACGGACATGGGAGCCAAACTGGAGCTGGTCCCGGCGGCGCCGGGCAAGCGCCTTGGCGCGGCGGTGCTTGACTGGCTGGCGCCGACAGTTGTCCTGCTGGTGCTTTTCTCCATCGGCTTTGCCAGCGTCACGAGTTCCCGCAGCGCCGGTTTCATCGTCTACGACACCGGCACGCTGGCGCTGCTGGGCAGCACCGCAGTGGGACTGACCCTCATCTACATGGTCGTCCTGGCCGGCGTCGAGGGCCGTTCAGGGAACACCATTGGGAACCGGCTCATGGGCATCCGCAGTACAGACAAGGACGGTTACGCACCGGGAACGGGCGCCGTTTTCCTACGGGGGACCTTCACGGGAGCCGGGGTGCTGCTGGCCGTTGCCGCCGCCGCTGCGGTGGTGATTGCCAAATGGTTCGACGCCGCCTGGTGGACCCTGGTACCCATGTCCCTTCTGGGGTGCGCGTGGGCTGTCCTCGTGGTACTTTCCAGCTCCTGGGACAGAAACGGCCGGCTCCAGGGCTGGCACGACCGTGCCGCCAAGACCCTCGTTTTTGACGTCCACGCCGGACGCAATCCCGTGACCTCGGGCGGCATCGAGGGACCGTACAGCTTCGCCCCGCTGGACCTGCCGCCCGTTCAGCAGGTGTCCTCACCGGTTGCCGTGGCCACCCATGCTTCCAGCCGGCCCGCCGGCACCCAGCCCGCCGCCAGCCACCCTGCTGACGGCGAGCCGACGGACGTCCATCCGACGGGTGGCCACCCTGACGAAGGCCTCGACCGCACGCAGCTGCGCGGTGCCCGGGAGGAGGCCCGGCCCGTGGCGGTCCTGAGGATCCGGCTCGACGACGGCCGCGACTTCCGGCTGGAACGGAATGTGCTCATCGGGCGGAACCCCGCTGCCGGTGCCGGAGAATCGCAGGCCCAGTTGCTCGCCGTGCCGGATCCCGGACGGACCATTTCAAAGACGCACCTGCACCTACTCACCGACGGAGCGGGTGTTTGGGTAACGGACCGCAACTCCACCAACGGCAGCGCGGTCACCACCCCGGACGGGGTCCGTAGGGCGCTGCAGCCGGGCGTCCCCTTATTTGTCAGCCCCGGAACAACCGTTCACTTCGGGGACCGCACCTTCAACGTAGGACAGGCATGAACTCACAGCAGGCGGCCCGCACGGAAACGGCCAGCGGCAAGCCAGGCCTCAGCCTGAGCTACGGCTATGGAACGGACCGCGGCCTTCGCCGCGAGCTCAACGAGGACTCCTTTATTGCGTCCGATCCCGTCTTCGCTGTGGCGGACGGCATGGGCGGCCATGAAGCCGGCGAAGTTGCAAGCGGCATGTGTGTGCGCGTACTGGCGCAGGTGCCCCAGCTGGCTACGGGGGAGCGGACTGCAACGGCCTCCTTGCTGCAGCAGTACCTGGATGTTGCCGACGATTCCATTCGCACCGCCACCGATTCCCGGGCGGGCACCACACTGACTGGCGTGGTGGTGGTGGAACAGATGGGCATTCCGTACTGGCTTGTTATGAATATCGGGGATTCGAGGACCTACCGGCTGAGCCAGGGCCGGCTCAGCCAGGTCAGCGTGGACCACTCAGAAGTCCAGGAGCTTGTCGACACCGGTGAGATCACCGCCGAACAGGCCGCCGTCCATCCCCGCCGCCACGTGGTGACGCGGGCGCTGGGTGCCGGCGACGAGAGTGAAGCCGACTACTGGCTGCTTCCGATTGAGGAGGGCGACCGCATCATGGTTTGCTCCGACGGCCTCAACGGCGAGTTGACGGATGAGGAGATGCTTGACGTCCTCAGCACGGCAGCGGATCCGCAGGAGGCTGTGGACCTTCTGATTCAGGCGGCGCTCAGAAGGGGCGGCCGGGACAACGTGACGGTGATCGTCGTCGATGCCCGGAACGTCCTTACCCACGACGGCGTTTCCACCACTGCGCCGCGGACCGCCGCTGGTGCGGAGGAGGAGGATACGTTGCCGCGCCCTGTCGGAAGCAAGGAAGTGGCCGGAAGCAAGGAAGCTGCAGGCACGGAAGCTGGAGGCGAGCGGGACGCGGCAGGAAATGCGGCAGGAAATACAGAAGCTGCAGGCGGGCCGGGCGTCCCTGGCGACAGGGTAGTCCCTGGAAGCGAGGAAAGTGCCCGTGACAGCAGCTAACTACGCTCCGGGCACTTGGTTTGGGCTGGTCCGGTCGGGAACAGCAGTCATATTGGGGCCGGAAGCGCCGCCGGAGCTTGTCAGGACCCTCTGGAAGCTGCTTCAGGACCGGCCCGAAATGCACGATGTGCTCCATGCAGTGACGGGCGGACTGGGCGTTCCGCTGTCCAGCTGCCCGAGCTTTGGAATCATCGGCTTCCGCGAATCACTGCGGGTTTTTCTCCGCGGTGACCTCGACCTGAGAGTTCAACAGCAGTCGGGCACCGTCGAGCTGGACGGGCGAAATGTCACCACCTGGACCGAGAGATGGCTCGATTCCCCGGAACGGTTCAACCTGACCGTACCAAGCGCGGCCGGTAAGCCCGGAGAACCCGGTACCTTGGAGCTGCCGGTGGCCGAAGGCGTGGTCCTTCTCCGGTCGCTGCATGTGGACGTGACCGGAAAGGCAGCCGGAGGTGCAGCCGGAACGTGGGCGGTGACCGGATCGTCGGCGGAAGCATCGGCCGAAACAATGGTCGGCCTGCCCGAGACTATGTTCGACGGGGCTGCCTTGGCCGGGCCTGCCTTGGGCCGGACTGAACTGGACACGGCTGGCTTGGGCGGGTTCGACGTCGACGCATCGGAAGAAGCGGACCTCCAAGTTACTGCGCTGGGTGGAACGGCCATCGGTGAGACGCGGCTGGAAGAGCCCGAGCGGGAAGTAGCTGAGCGGGAAGAGCCTGAGCAGGAAGACAGCGGAAATCCCGCTGAGCTGCCTGCTGCCGCCATCGAATTCACGAGTTCCTACGACCACCTGTGGGACAAGACCGTGATGCGCAGCATCGAGGACGCAGCCATCCGCACCGGGGAGGACCACGACGGCGGGCCACAGACAGCAAGCGCCAGTCCGGAAGCCCGCAAGGAATCCGAACGCGCCCACGCAGATGCCGCCGGCGATGCCACAGACCAAGGCACCGCCGGGCCTGGTGTCCAAGGCACGGACAGCACTGCGAAGGACGGGACGGCACCACACCGGGGCGGCGCCGCCCAGAGCGTCGGCCGGAGGGAGCCCGAAGGCCCCGAAGAACGCGGGTCCGGCGGCCTGACTTCCGGGGGTCTCATCGATTCGCTGCCGTGGGCCACCGGCGGCAACCGTGGCGCGGGTCCATCCGCGCCGCCGTCGTTCATTTCCCCGCCGGACTCCCGTCCGGCGGGGTGGGCGATACCTCAGTCCGAACAAAACCAGCCGGCACAAAACCAGCCGGCACAGAACCAGCCCACACAAAGCCGGCCAGTGCAAAGCCAGCCGGTACAGAACCGCGTTGCATCGGCCCCGGCCGAAGCGCCGGCGCTGCCCTATCTTGCCGAAGGCGACCACGACGGCCAGACAGTTTTCAAGAGTGACCTCATAGACGCATCCGCCCAGACCCAGGCTGCACCCGGCGCGGCGCCGGGCGTGACACCGGGCGACGGTCCGCGCGTCCTGGCCCGCGTGTGCGGGTCAGGCCACGCGAATCCGCCCACCAGCGGTCAGTGCTCCACGTGCGGCGCGCTGCTTCCCGACGTCGCCGTCCAGGTTCCCCGCCCGCGGCTGGGGCGGCTCCGGCTGTCCACCGGGGAAGTGATCGAGCTGGAGGAGTCGCTTGTCATCGGCCGGCAGCCGTCGGTCTCAAGGGTCCAGGGCGGTGCCATGCCCCGGCTGGTTCAGGTGGCCAGCCCCGGCGGGGACATCTCACGGTCCCATGTCGAGGTGCGGCTTGAGGGCTGGCATGTGATGCTTTGCGACCTCAAGGCCACCAACGGCACTGTGCTGGTCCGTGAGGGCCAGCCACCTCGGCGGCTTGCCCAAAATGAGATGGCGATCGTCCTGGACGGCGACATCGCCCAACTTGGCGACGACGTTTCGCTGCGTTTTGAGGAGATCCTGTGAGTTCCAAGCGGCCAGTAGCCCCGCCGCCCCGGATACCCGGTTTCACGTACATCAGCCTGCTCGGATCGGGCGGGTTCTCGGACGTGTATTTGTATGAACAGGACCGTCCGCGCCGCAAGGTGGCCGTCAAGGTCCTGCTGTCGGGCCTGAAGACGGAGGGCGCGCGGCGGAGGTTCGAGTCCGAGGCCAACCTCATGGCCCAGCTGTCCTCCCACCCGTTCATCGTCACGATCTTCGAGGCCGAGGTCACGGAAGACGGCCATTCCTACCTCGCTATGGAGTACTGCTCGCGGCCGAGTCTGGACGTCCGGTACAGGCGGCAGCGCTTCAGTGTGGACGAGGTGCTGGCTGTGGGCATCCAGGTGGCCTCCGCCGTCGAGACCGCCCACCGGGCCGGCATCGCCCACCGTGACATTAAGCCGGCCAACATTCTGGTCACCGACTACAACCGTCCGGCGCTGACTGACTTCGGCATCTCCGGAACGCTCGGCAGTGATGCGGACGAGGACGCAGGAATGTCCATTCCCTGGTCGCCGCCGGAACAGTTCCGGGAGGGAGCCGTCGACGGCGTCCTGGTCGACGTGTGGGCGCTCGGCGCCACCCTGTACACGCTGCTCGCCGGACGCTCGCCGTTTGTCCTGCCCGGCGCAGACAACTCCCAGCGGGAGCTGATTTCGCGCATTACCAGCATGCCCGTTCCCCGGCTGGGCCGTGCTGACGTGCCCGAGTCGCTGGAGCTCGCCTTGGCCACGGCGATGGCAAAGTCGGCGTCGTCCCGTTACTCGTCGGCCCATGCCTTTGCACTGGCACTGCAGCGCATTCAGGCTGAACTCAACCTGTCTGTGACCCCGTTCGAGGTCCTGGAGGAACGGCAGCAGGAGGACGTCCACCCGGATGACGGCGTCGAGGAGACCCGCGTCCGCAACGTTGCCGCCATCGACCCGGACCGGACAGGCAGCGCACCGACCTTCCCGGCACGGACCTGGCCCCTGACCGCCGCCGGACCTACCGCCGGTCCCGCCGCCGGACCTACCCCCGGTCCCGCCGCCGGACCTATCCCTGGTCCCGCCGCCGGACCTACCCCCGGTCCCGCCGCCGGACCTACCCCCGGTCCCGCCGCCGGACCTACCCCCGGTCCCGCCGCCGGACCGGCCTCCGAGGATGATTGGACGGCCCAGGCAACGGTCCTCAGGAACCGCCACACCGAGGCCCCTGCGGCCCCGGACAATGCTGAAACCACACCGGATCACGGGAAGCGGAACCTCTGGCTGGCCATCTCCGGCGGGGCGCTTCTCGTGGTGGCGATCATTGTAGGAATCGTCGTGGCAACAGCCGCGCCGCAACCCAAGGTGCTGCCAAGCGATCAGCCGAGCAAGCCGCCGGCGGATGCCCTGGACGACGGCTCCGTACCGGACGTAGTCAAGCTGGCGGGCAGGGCCGGAGCAGCCGGCAAGGTCCGGTTTACGTGGACGAACCCGCAGCCGAAACCGGGTGACACCTACAAGTGGCGGATCAAGACCGTCAAGGGCGGCGGGAGCTACCTCTCGACGTCGGTGACACGCGTGGACGTGAGCGCCAATCCCGATGAACCCACCTGCGTGCAGGTCATCATCGTGCGCGGTGACGGCTCAGCCTCGCCCGCAGGCGAGGATTCCATCGCGTGCCTTTGACACCCGCGCCCGAGGCCCGGCGCCGAAGGCCCTGCAGCCGCGGACAGCATGAACAAGCCCAACGAGGAGACACGGAAACATGGGAGACCTGGCGGTAGATTTCTGCGGCGAGTGGTACGAACCGACGGATGATGACGTCTTCAGCATCGGCCGCGAAGGCGATCTGGAGGTAGATGACAACCCCTACCTCCACCGCCACTTCCTCCAGATTGCCCGGTACGACGGCATCTGGTGGCTCAGCAACGTGGGCAGCATGCTCTCGGCCACCGTGGCCGACGCCTCCGGCGGCATGCAGGCCTGGCTGTCCCCGGGGGCGCGGCTGCCCCTCGTCTTCAGCCACACGAACATCATCTTCACGGCCGGCCCCACCACCTACGAATTCGCGGTCCACCTGAGGACCCCGGCCTTCCGGCAGGAAACCAGGGCGGACGACAGCGCCGGAGACACCACGATCGGCCCGGTCGTGTTTACCGACTCCCAAAAGGCCCTGATCGTTGCCCTCGCCGAGCCCATGCTCCGCCGGGAAGGCACCGGATTCAGTGCGATACCGTCGTCCGCAGCCGCCGCGAAGACCCTCGGCTGGGCACTCACCAGGTTCAACCGGAAGCTGGACAACGTGTGCGACAAGCTGGACCGCGTTGGCGTGGCAGGGCTTAGGGGAGGCGGCGGCAAACTGGCCACCAACCGCCGCGCGCGGCTCGTGGAGCACGCCGTCACTTCGCACCTCGTTACGCCCGACGACCTGTACCTGCTTGAAAAGATGAGGGGGGTCGACGAGGGATGAGAATCCGCCTGACGCTTCGCCGTGACCCTGCCGAAGCCAAAGACCTCGCCGTCACGGTGGACGGCCGCGCCACTGTGGCCGACATCGCTACCGAACTCTGGACCGCCGACCCTGGACGGCGGGACGACCCGGTCCCGCCCAACCTCTCGCTCCGGATCGACGAGGCATTTGTGGCCGGCGGGATGCGGGGCATCGTCCTCAACCGCGGGGACCACCTCCTGGAATCGGGCCTGCGCCCCGGGTCCGTCGTCTCCCTGACGCAGGTCAGCGAGCAGTTCGGCACGCCCGGCGCCCCTGGTGCCGGCAGCACGGCCAATCGTGGACCGGCCGCCGCCACGCTCCGCATCCTGTCGGGACCCGACGTCGGCCGCGAGTTTTCGCTCCCATCCGGCACCAGCTACATCGGCCGGGACCGGGACGCCGACATCCGGCTCAGCGATCCGCTGACGTCGAAGCGGCACGCGCGCATCACTGTGGGGGAGAGCGTCGAAATCGTCGATACGAATTCCGCCAACGGGCTCCTGATGGGCGGGCTGCCCGTCACGCGCGCCACGCTCAGTTCCTCGGACACCGTCACGTTGGGCGACACGGAGATCACGGTGGTGCCGCTTGCCCGCAGCGGTGCGGCAGCACCGACGTCGCCCCTGGTTGATTTCAACCGGTCGCCGCGGGTGGTTCCCCGGTTCAATCCGGCCAAGCGGGTCCCGCCCGCTGGCCCAAAGCGGCAGGACCACCACCCCTTCCCCTACATCATGCTGATTGCCCCGCTGATGATGGGCGCCGTCCTGTTCGCCGTCACACAGAGCCTGCTGTCGATGCTCTTCGTGCTGATGATGCCGCTGTTCATCGTGGGCCATTACGTGGATCAGAAGCTGCAGAGCCGGCGGGAACGGAAGGAACAGCTCAAGGAGTACCGGGAGTCCATGGCGGCGTTCCGGCACGACCTCAGCGCGCTGCAGCAGGTGGAGCGGGCTGTCCGGCTGCAGGAGGCACCGTCGGTCAGCGACACCGTGGACTCCATCTACAAGCTCGGGCCCCTGCTCTGGACCCACCGGCCCGAGCACCCGGGCTTTCTGGGCCTCCGGTTCGGTCTTGGGACGGCGCCCTCGCGGATTCCGCTTGAGGAGCCGAACTCCTCGGAAACCGAAGCGGAGTACCGGCGGGAAGTCCAGGACTGCCTGGACCAGTTCCGGGAGATTGAGGGCGTGCCCATCGTCTCCCAGCTGCGCTCGTCCGGCGCGTTTGGATTGGCTGGCCCGCGGGGACTCGTGGATGACGTGGCCCGGGGCATGGTGCTGCAGTTGGTGGGCCTCCATTCGCCCGCCGAAGTCGCGGTGGCAGCCATCACCTCGACCCGTTCGCGGGAACGCTGGAACTGGCTGCAGTGGCTGCCGCATGTCGGCTCGAGCCACAGCCCCATTCCGGGAGACCATTTGGCGGCCGGCTCCGCCAGCGGTGCAGGCCTGCTGGCGCGGCTGGAGGACCTGGTGGAATCACGCGAAGCCGCGATGCAATCCACGGGTCCGGCCCACCGGCCCCGGATCCACGAGGAAGGCGCGGACCTGCCGGCTCCCGTGCTGCCCTCGGTCCTGGTCATCATCGAAGACGACGCCCCTGTGGACCGGGGCCGGCTCACCCGCCTGGTGGAAAGGGGGCCCGACGCCGGGGTGCACGTTCTGTGGGTGGGCACCGGCGTTGAGGCCCTCCCGGCCGCATGCCGCGATTTCATGGAGGTCGACGGCGAACATGGCACCACGACGGGGCAGGTCAGGCTGGGGCGCCACACGTATCCGGTGAGCTGCGAGAGCCTCGACGCCGAACTGGCCGGCCAGCTCGCCCGGATGCTCTCGCCCGTGGTGGATGCCGGAATGCCTTTGGAGGACGACTCGAATCTGCCGCGGGCCGTGTCGTACGCGGCGCTGATCGGCAAGGACTTCCTGGACAACCCGGACGCCGTGGCTGAGCGGTGGAAGGAGAACAACTCCGTGCGTTCCACCGCCGTCGCCAACCGCAAGGACAACGGGTCGCTGCGTGCGCTGGTGGGATCCAAGGGGGTTGAGCCGCTGTACCTGGACCTCAAGAACGAGGGACCACACGCCCTCGTCGGCGGAACCACTGGCGCCGGCAAGTCCGAGTTCCTGCAGTCGTGGGTGATGGGGATGGCCACCGCCTACAGCCCTGACCGGGTCAGTTTCCTGTTCGTCGATTACAAGGGCGGCGCCGCGTTCGCAGACTGCCTGCACCTGCCGCACACGGTCGGCCTGGTCACGGACCTTTCCCCGCACCTGGTCCGCCGCGCCCTGACATCCCTGCGCGCCGAACTCCACTACCGGGAGCGCCTGCTCAACCGGAAGAAAGCCAAGGACCTGCTGGCCCTGCAGCGCGCGGCAGATCCGGAGGCACCGCCGTACCTGGTGATCGTGGTGGACGAGTTCGCTGCCCTCGCCACGGAGGTGCCGGAATTCGTGGACGGCGTGGTGGACGTCGCCGCCCGCGGCCGGTCCCTCGGGCTGCACCTGATTCTCGCCACACAGCGTCCTGCCGGTGTGATCAAGGAGAGCCTGCGTGCCAACACGAACCTCCGGGTGGCCCTGCGCATGGCTGATGAGGACGATGCCACAGACATCCTCGGTGTCCCGGACGCCGCCTATTTTGACCCCGCCATCCCCGGCCGCGGCGCCGCGAAGACCGGCCCCGGCCGCATCCAGGGTTTCCAGACGGGCTATGCCGGCGGCTGGACTACGGAGCGGCCCCAGCGACCGCAGATCGATATCGTGGAAATGTCGTTCGGTTCCGGCCCCGTCTGGGCTGCGCCCGCGCCTGATACCGCGGCCAGGGAAGAACCCGCCGGGCCAAACGACATCGCCAGGATGACGGCCAACGTCATCCGCGCAGCCGACATGCTGGCCATCGAGCCGCCGCGCAAGCCGTGGCTGAACGAGCTTGCCATGACGTACGATTTCTCGCTGCTGCCAAACCCGCGCAGCGACGAACGGCTCCTGCTGGGAGTTGCGGATGACCCCGCCCGCCAGGACCAGCCCACCGTCTTCTACGAACCGGACAGAGACGGCAACATGGCCATCTACGGTACGGGCGGCTCCGGCAAGTCGGCGGCACTGCGGGGCATCGCCATCGCGGCCGCCGTGACGCCGCGTGGCGGTCCGGTGCATGTCTACGGCATCGACAGCGGCTCCTCCGGACTGACGATGCTCGAAGACCTTCCGCACGTTGGCGAGATCATCGACGGCGACGACGTCGAGCGCGTGGGACGGCTCCTGCGCTGGCTGCGTGACCTCGCCGAAGACCGCGCATCCCGTTTCGCCGAAGTCAGGGCATCCACGATCGTGGAATACCGGAAGCTGGCCGGCATGCCTGACGAGAAACGGATATTCGTCCTCGTGGACGGCATGTCCGCTTTCCGCGAGGCCTATGAATACACCCGGCTGTCCGGGCTGTGGGACATCTTCCTGCAGCTGGCCACCGACGGCCGTCCGCTGGGCATCCACCTCGTCGTCACCGGTGACCGCCCCAACTCCGTGCCGCCGTCGTTGCTTGCCTCCATCCAGCAAAGGCTGGTGCTGCGGCTGTCCTCAGAGGACGACTATCTGTCCATGGACGTCCCCAAGGACGTGCTGGGCAAGGCCTCGCCTCCGGGGCGCGGGCTCCTGGGTAACCACGAAGTGCAGCTGGCGGTCCTGGGCGGCAACTCCAACTTGGCCCTGCAGGCACGGGAAGTCCGCAAGCTCAGCGAGGCCATGCTGCGCCAGGGCGTCGAGAGGGCCCCGGCGATCGAGCGCCTCCCGGAGCAAGTGGACCTGGACATCCTGCCCGCCGGCGCGCCGGACCAGCCCGTGATCGGCGTCGACGACGACACGCTGCAGCCGGCTGCGCTCATGGCCAAGGGTCCGCTGCTGCTCGCCGGGCCTCCGGGTGCCGGCCGGACCGTGGCGCTGGTGACGCTGGCCTACGCACTGCGGCGTTCCAATCCGGATACCGAGCTGGTCTACATCGCCTCGCGGAGGTCCGCGGTGGCCGCTCTGCCCGTCTGGAACCGCTCGCTTGTGGGAGCGGACGACGTCGAGGAAGCGGTCGATGAGCTGACGGACCATTCCTCGGCCAATCCGGGACGGCTGGCCATTTTCATCGAGGGGCTGACGGAGTTTACGGACACCCTTGCGGAATCGGGCCTCGAACGGCTTGTCACGGCCTCTGTCAAAGCGGACCAGTGGGTGGTCGGCGAATCCGAGGCTTCCACCTGGTCCTCGGCCTGGTCCCTGGCCCAGCCGTTCAAGTCCGGCAGACGGGGATTGTTGATTAACCCCGGCGACATGGACGGCGACAGCCTGCTCAACACATCGCTCGGGCGGGTCAGTTCGGACTTCATTCCCGGCAGGGGCTACATCGTGGGCAGGGGCAAGGTGCGCAAGCTTCAGATCGCGCTGCCGCCGGAAAACCGGAAGTAGGAATTTGGTTGTCCCGCGCGGCCTATAGGAAGATACCCGGGACAAGAACTCCGTGCGGGAGAGTCCTGCGCGCAGCAGCAAAGGTGATCCCATGACCCGAATCCATTTCCTGCGGACCGCGCTGGTGCCCGGACTCGCTGCCATAGCGCTGGCCTTTGTCGCGGTGGGAGGCGTCGCCGGGACTGCGCAGGCCGATCTATGCCTGCCCACACGGCCGTGCTCGACCGATTCGCCAGCGCCGACAGCCGAGCCTTCGCCGGCACCGGCGCCTGCCAAGAAGGTGCCGGTGCCTGCGCCGCCACCTACGGTAGCTCCCGCCCAGCCTTCAGTGGCTCCGGTTGCGCCTACCGCCGCGTCCGCGCCGACCGCGCAGGCCACGGAGGAAACGACAGCGACTGCGGCACCGTCCGCTACATCCGTCCGCACGACGGCCCCCACCACAGCCAGTCCCTCGCCGAGCCGTTCGGATTCCAGCCCAACGGCCGAGTCCAACTGGAACAAGCCGATTGAATCGTCCCCGAAGGCCAGCCACGCTGCCGCCGTCAGCACCGGCGACGAAGGCCCCGGCGCCGGAACGATGAGCGTCTTCGCCATCACGGGAGGCGTCCTGCTGGTGGGCTTCGGCGTCCTCGTGTTCGCCTTCTGGAGCCGCAACCGCCTCGCAGGCCACTGGTGAGCGTGACGTTGCAGGCGCGATGTTTCACATTGTCCTTCTCCAATGGGCAGTATCCCGAATCGGCACATTGTCAGGGCTGTAAGGCAAGATAGGTCTGTGAGCACAGCATCGGGTCCCGCAGATATGACAGCATCCGTAACTGACCAGGCATCCGGAATTGACCAGCTCGAGCCGGAAGCGATTCCATCTGAGTCGGTCCGCGACGAGTACCAAAAATTGGTGGACCTCGTGCGGAAGTACCGCTTCGCCTACTACCAGGAGGATGAGCCGCTCGTCTCGGATGCGGAGTTCGATACTCTCTTCCGCCGGCTGGAGGAGCTGGAGGCGCTCCATCCCGAACTGGTGTCCAACGATTCACCTACCCAGGAAGTGGGCGGGGAAGTATCAGCGGCGTTTGCCGCCGTCGAACATCTCCAGCGCATGTACAGCCTTGAGGACGTATTCTCCCTCGAGGAGCTGGAAGCCTGGATCGCCAAGGCGGAGGCCAGCATTGCGAAGATCGGGAACCACAAGGTTTCCTGGCTGACGGAACTGAAGATTGACGGACTTGCGGTCAACCTGCTGTACCGGGACGGCAAGCTGGTCCGGGCGGCCACCCGCGGTGACGGCACCACCGGTGAGGACATCACCCACAATGTGCTCACCATCAAGGAAATTCCTCAGCAGCTCAGCGGCAGCGGATTTCCGGCGGAAATGGAAGTCCGCGGCGAGGTGTTCATACCCTCCAAGGCTTTTGCTGAATTCAACGAGGCACTGATCGAGGCAGGAAAAGCGCCCCTGGCTAATCCGCGCAACGCGGCCGCAGGCTCGATCCGGCAAAAGGATCCGGCCGAGACTGCCAAGCGGCCTCTGAGGATGTTCGTCCACGGGATCGGGGTCCGTGACGGTCTCCCGAGTTCGAGCCAGTCCGAAACGTACAAGCAGCTTGCGGAGTGGGGGCTTCCCGTCAGCCCGTACTTCGAGGTGCTCGGCAGCTTGGCAGAAGTCCTGGAATTCATCGCCAAGTTCGGGGACAAGCGCCACAGCCTGCTGCATGAAATTGACGGCATCGTGGTCAAGGTGGATGACTTCGCCACCCAGCGCGCCCTGGGCTTCACTACCCGTGTTCCGCGCTGGGCGGTGGCCTACAAGTACCCGCCGGAAGAAGTGCACACCAAACTGCTGGACATCGCGGTCAACGTTGGACGCACGGGGCGCGTCACGCCGTTCGGCATTATGGTGCCGGTGAAGGTGGCCGGGTCCACCGTGGAAATGGCCACGCTCCACAACCAGGATGTGGTCAAGGCCAAGGGCGTGAAGATTGGCGACATCGTGGTCCTGCGCAAGGCCGGCGACGTCATTCCGGAAATCGTAGGGCCGGTGCTCGCGCTGCGGGACCAGCAGGATCCGCCGGTGCGTGACTTCGTCATGCCCACGGAATGCCCCTCCTGCGGCACGCCGCTCGCGCCCGCGAAGGAGGGCGATGTCGATATTCGCTGCCCCAACGCGCGGTCCTGCCCGTCACAACTTCGCGAACGGGTCTTTCACCTGGCCGGACGGGGCGGCTTCGACATCGAGGCACTGGGCTGGGAGGCCGCCATCGCCCTCACCCAGCCGGCGGAACCGGACGTTCCCCCACTCACCACCGAAGCCGCCCTGTTCGACCTGAGACCCGAGGATCTCGCCCCGGTGAAGATCCGGCGAGAGAAGCGTTCCAAGGGCGTGGGCACGGGGGAGTACGAACTCGTGCCGTACTTCTACAGCAAGGGCACGGCGAAAGCGCCGTCCAAGCCGACGGCGACCACCGAAAAGCTCTTCAAGGAACTCGAAAAAGCCAAAACCCAGCCTCTGTGGCGGGTGCTCGTGGCGCTGTCCATCCGGCACGTCGGCCCGCGCGCCTCGCGGGCGCTGGCCAACCATTTTGGCAGCATGAACGCCATCCGGCAGGCCTCGGAGGAGGAACTCGCGGGGGTGGACGGGGTGGGTCCCACCATCGCTGCCGCGCTTAAGGAGTGGTTTGCCGAAGACTGGCACGTTGAGATCATCGACCGCTGGGCGGCAGCCGGGGTGCGGATGGAGGACGAACGGGATGAATCCACACCGCGCACGCTCGAAGGGCTGACAATCGTGGTGACGGGAACGCTGGAGGGCTTCAGCCGGGACGAGGCCAAGGAAGCGATCCTGGTGCGCGGAGGCAAGGCGGCAGGTTCGGTGTCCAAGAACACCAGCTACCTCGTCGCCGGCGAGAACGCCGGCACCAAGCTGGACAAGGCCGAACAGCTGGGTGTTCCCGTCCTCGACGAAGAGGGGTTCCGTGAGCTGCTGACCAACGGGCCCGCTGGCCCGGAAGCTGACGCAGATGCCGACGCTGAGCCTGGATATCTGGACGCTGCTGCCGGGGACGCTGACGAATGAGTCCGGACCCGCACGAGCTGCTCGAGGTGGCGAAGGCTGCGGCCGCGGCCGGTGCCGCCGTCCTGTCCACGCGGAGCAACGCTCCGCTGGATTCCGGCAACATCAGCAACAAGGGGGCCGCGGGGGACTGGGTCACGGCCTTCGATGTGGCGGCAGAGAACGCCGTCCGGAACGCCATCAGGGGTAGCCGACCGCAGGACATCATCACCGGGGAGGAGCACGGCACCACCCGCCCCGAGCATCCCAGTGGCTTCCGCTGGTCCATTGATCCGCTGGACGGCACCACCAACTTCATCCGCAACATCGTCTACTACGCCACCTCGGTGGCGGTTGCCGATGCCGACGGCGCATGGCTGGCCGGCGTCGTCAACGCCCCGGCGCTCGGGCGCGTGTATTACGCCTCCCGGGGCCACGGTGCATGGCTCGAACAAAACGGCAGCCTGACCCAGCTCACCGGACCGGTCACCGGGCGCGCCGGGCAGATCCTTGCCACCGGCTTCAGCTACGACCCCGCCACCCGGGACGACCAGGCCAGTTTCCTCGGCGGCCTCATGGAGGGCTTCGCCGACATCCGGAGGCTCGGGTCCGCCGCCCTGGATCTTTGCCTCGTGGCCGACGGCACCCATGACGCCTTCGGAGAGCGCGGCCTGAACGAGCATGATTTTTCGGCCGGCGCGCTGATTGCCGAGGAAGCGGGATGCTGGGTGCGCAGGCCCCGGCTGACAAGCCCCTTGGACGGCGGGCCCTCGGACGAGGAGCGGCTGGCGGCCTGGACGTGCGCCGGCACCCTGGAGCTTTCCGGAAAGTTCCCGCTCTGAGGCGTAGCCCCCGGCCCCACATGGCGGGGAGGGGCCAGTTGGTGATAGTTCAGTCACTGAAACAGCCGTTCCGCGGTGCGCAACAAGTGTCTGGAACTAGCATTGACGGGTGCAGCCGCAGATCATTGTCCGTCCAGCCGTCCCCGCCGATTACGAGGCGATTGCCCGGATCACCCGCGATTCCTATCTGACGGCGGGATACTTCGACAGTGCCGATCACCCCTACATGAAGCAGATCCAGGACGTGGCACGGCGTGCCGCCCAGGCGACCATCTGGGTGGCCGAGCGGGATGGGCGGATCGTGGGATCCGTGACGCTGGCGGTTGCCGGTGAGCCGTATGCGGACATCGCTCTCGACGACGAACTCGAATTCCGGATGCTGGTGGTGGATCCGGCGGTGCAGCGCAGCGGCGCGGGCCTGGCTATGGTGGAAGCGATCATCGCGCATGCCAGGTCGCTGGACGGGATTCGCGGTGTTGCCCTGACAACGGGCGGGACGTGGGAGAGCGCGCACGGGCTGTACCGGAAGACCGGATTCCGGAGGGTTCCCGAGCGGGACTGGTTCGTGCCGGGCACTGACATAAAGCTGATCGTTTTCCGGCTGGACGTCTAGCCGCCCTAGAGTGGTGCCGACTCATTTCTCCCGCCCCATTAGCCGGGCCCATTCCAGGCTGCGAAAGCGCCGGGCCGGCGTGCGGCCCCAGTGAAAGGCGCACCATGCGCAAGACTTTCGGCACCGGTTCCGTCTGGGAACAGGCCCTTGGCTACTCCCGTGCAGTCCAGGTGGACAACACGCTGTACATTTCCGCCACCGCTGCAAGCGGCGAGGACGGCATCGTGGGCACCGATTTCTATGAGCAGACGAAGTACATCCTGCAGAAGCTGGAGAAAGTCCTCGCGGACGCCGACTTCGCGCTCGCCGACGTCGTGCAGTCCAAGCTGTACCTGACGGACATCAGCAAGTGGGAAGACGCCGGCCGCGCCCATGGCGAAGTCTTCGGCGACATCCGCCCCACCTTGTCCCTCGTGCATGTGCTGCCGTTCCTGGACCCCAAGATGCTCGTGGAGATCGAGCTCGTGGCCCAGAAGGGCGCCAGCTAACTCGTCCCCCTTTCCCCTGCGCGAACGTGCAGCTAATGCCCTCAAAACCCGGTTTTGAGGGCATTAGCTGCCAGTTCGCGCGGCCTGGTTAGGACATGGGGAGGCCGTAGCGGTGCTCCGGGCGGCCGGTGGTTCCGTAGCGCAGTTGGATCTCGACGGCGCCGTCGTCCGCCAGCGACGAAAGGTACCGCTGGGCGGTGGCCCGGGACACCCCCACGCGGCCAGCCACATCGGCCGCGGAGTACTGCTCGCCCGGCACCAGGGATTCGAGCACCGCTGCCTCCGTGGCTGACCGCGGCCTTGCCGAGGGCGCGGCGTCCCCGGGAATGAGCGCGCGCTTGGCCCGCTCCACCGTGTCCTGGTCCAGCGCCCCCGGCTGGGACAGGATGCGGCGGTACCGGGCATAGGACCGCAGCTGCTGGGAGAGGGTCTCGGCCGTAAACGGCTTCAGCAGGTACCCGAGGGCACCGCGGCGGAAGGCCGTCCGCAGCGAGGCGGCATCGGATGCCGCGCTCAGGATCATCGTGTCCACGTCCAGCTGGTGCAGGAGATCCAAACCCGAGGCGTCCGGCAGGTACACATCCAGCAGCACCAGGTCCGGGCGCAGGCTGTGGATGGACTGCAGCGCCAGCGACGCCGACCCCGCAGGCGGCAGCGCCAGGAATCCCGCCACTGTATCCACGTAGGCGGCGTGGAGCTTGGCCACATGGAAATCGTCATCCACGATCAGCACCCTGAAATCCTCAGACATCATCGTCCTATCTTGCTCGTCTCTGCGCTCGTCATTGTGCGTTCATTCATCTCTGCCGTTCCGTCAGTCTTTGCGGGAGACGGTGGTCCCGGGAAGTGTCGCCATGAACACCGCGCCCGGCCCGCCCGGAGTGCCGGGTTCCAGCACCCTGACGTCGCCGCCGCGGCGGCGCGCCACCTGCCGCGCCAAAGCCAGCCCCAGGCCCTGCCCGCCGCCTGCTCGGACCGGGCCCGCCGCCGTCGTAAATCCTTCCGCAAAAACCGCCTCCGGATCAGCATCGCTCCGCAGTCCGTCGCCGGAATCGGCGACGACGATGTGCAGCGTGCCGCCGTCGTCCAACGGTTCGTCCAGCAGCTCAAGCTCCACCCAGCGCTCGCCGGCAGAGCCTGCCACCGCGGCATTGACCGCGTTGTCGATCAGGTTGCCCAGGACTGTGGTGACGTCCTGTGGATCCGTGACCTGGCCGCGCACCAGGGTTTCCGGCCCGACCCGGAGCGTCACGCCGCGTTCGTCCGCTTCCACGCCTTTCGCACCGACAAATGCCTGAAGGTACGGGTCCTGCAGGAGCTCGGCCTGGTCGACGGGGAACTTCAGCGGCCCGGTGGCGGCGAGCCGCTCCAGGTATTCACGCGCCTGCTGATGCTGGCCGATGCTCATGAACCCGGCGATAGTGTGCAGCTGGTTGGCGAACTCATGCCGCTGCGCCCGGAGCGCCGTTGACATAGTACCGACTGCGTCCAACTGGCGCGTCAGCTGCTGCAGCTCGGTGCGGTCCCGGAGCATCACCACCCAGCCGAGGTCCTCTTGGTGGTGCAGGGCCTTCCGGGCACTCGCCACCAAAACCTGGCCGCCGGCGATCAGCTCCACAGCCTCACCCTCCTTGGCGTCGGCCTGCGTGAGAGCCTTGAGCTGCGGCGGAACCGGCGCGGCCGACCACAGCGTCCCGGACAAGTCGGGCTGGCCCAGGAGCCGCTGTGCTGCGGCATTGAAGACGCTGATGCGGCCTTCGGCGGAAACGCCCACCACGCCCTCGTCCACGCCCTCCAGCACGGCGACCTGGTCGTGCACCAGGGTATTGATTTCCTCCGGTTCCAAGCCCAGCGTCAGCCGCCGCAGCCGCCGCCGGAGCAGGAACGACGCCAAGACCCCGGCCACGAGGGCGCCTGCCGCCGTCAGTGCGATGGGAACGATGTCCCTCGCCAGGCTGTCGCCGATGGTCTCGGTCGAGTACCCCACGCTGACTTCGCCCACCACGGCCGGCGTTCCGGTGCCTGAACCCGTTCCGGAGCCGGAACCCGAGCCGGAACCCGAGCCGGAGCCTGCCCCGGTCTCCACGCCCGGCGCGAAAACCGGCACCTTGGCGCCGGCCGAAGGGCCCAGCGTCCCGGTGTTGCGGGTGGTGACCTCGCGTCCGGCCAGCGCCTCCGACGGGTCAGTGCTCACCCGCTCGCCCAGCCGGTCAGCTTCGGGATGGGCCAGGCGGATTCCCTTTTCGTCCGTGATCACGACGAACAGGGCGCCGGTCCTGGCCCGCGCGCCTTCCGCCGCCGCCATCAGCGGACCGGCAAGCAGCTGGGCCCGCGGCGGAGTGCCGGCTTCCCGGCTGATGGAGGCCACATCCGCCCGGACGGAAGGATCCGAGGCCACAGTCCGGGCCAGCGTGAGCGCCTGGTTCTCCGCCTCGCGCCACGACCGTTCATACGTCAGCCAGGCGTGAACGGCGCCGCTCAGGAGCACCACCAGGAGCACCACGCCGAGCTGCAAAAGCAGCGTCTGGGTGGAGAACCTGAGCGGCAGCCGTCGGGCCGGTCTCGTCATGGCGCTCCTCTTTGGGCGGTCGTTCTGGTTGGCGGTCATTCCCGTTGGGCGGTGCTTCGGGCCTCGGGGTGTGGGGCTCCTGTGGCTTGTGCGCAGTCTGCCTGAATGCTGTGAGCAGAATGCGCAAAATGCTCCCAATAAGCAGTATGCCAATCAATTGAGCCAAAGGCACTGCCGTGACCCGGACCACTCTAACGTCTGTAGTGCGCATCACATCGAGGTGGTGCCGTTCATCAAGAAGGAGCCGGCCGTGCTGGTATTACTTGGATTCGCCATGATCGCGGTATTCATGGTCCTGATCATGACGAAGAAGTTGACGCCGGTGCTGGCGTTGATCATTGTGCCCACCGTTTTCGGTCTTTTCGCAGGCGCCGGCCTGGGCATCGGCGACATGGTCATGGACTCGATGAAGTCCATGACCTCCACCGCCGCCCTGCTGATGTTCGCCATCATCTACTTCGGCCTGATGATCGACGTCGGGCTGTTCGACCCCCTGGTCCGGTTCATCCTGCGCAAGCTGGGCAATGACCCCGCCAAGGTTGTTCTCGGCACCGCCCTGCTGGCCGCCGCAGTCTCCCTCGACGGCGACGGCTCCACCACCTTCATCCTCACCACGGCCGCCATGCTGCCGATCTACCTCCGGCTGAAGATGAGTCCCGTGGTCCTCACCTGTGTGGCCGGCCTGGCCAACGGCACCATGAACATCGTTCCCTGGGGCGGTCCCACCGCCCGCGCCGCCACCGCCCTGAAGATCGACGTCAACGACGTCTTCGTTCCCATGATCCCGTCGCTGATCGCCGGCCTGGCCGTCGTCCTCGTCTTCGCCTGGCTGCTCGGCCTGCAGGAACGCAACCGCCTCCGGGCCACCGCTCGGGAAATCTGGGGTGTGCCTGATACCGCTGAAGGGTTCGACGGCGGATCGTCCGCCGGCGGCCCCGGTTCCGGCGTCGGTGGTTCCGGCACCCGCGGTGCAGTGTCCCCCGCAACGGGAGGTCCCGCCGTCGGCGGCTCCTCGGTGGCTGTCCTGGAACATACCGCGACCCTCGTGGATGACAGCGACACCGCCATGGCGGACACCGCCCTGGACCCCAACCGCAAGACCCTCCGGCCCAAGCTGCAGTGGTTCAACCTGGGCCTCACCGTCGCCGTGATGGGCATGCTCATCGCCGACCTCGTGCCCCTGCCGTACGTCTTCATGGTCGGCTCGGCCATCGCCCTGCTGGTGAACTTCCCCAGGGTCAAGGACCAGGCCAGCCAGCTCATCGCCCACGCGCCGTCCATCGTCGCCGTCGTCAGCATGGTCATGGCCGCCGCCGTCCTCACCGGCGTCCTCACCGGCACCGGCATGGTCGAGGCCATGTCCGCCTGGCTGGTGCAGATCATCCCCTCGGACATGGGACCGCTCATGGCAGTAATCACCGGTGTCCTCAGCATCCCCATGACGTTCTTCATGAGCAACGACGCCTTTTACTTCGGCGTGCTGCCGGTCCTGGCCGAGACGGCCGGCCACTATGGCATCAGCGCCGCAGACATGGCCCGTGCCTCCATCACCGGCCAGCCGTTCCACATGCAGAGCCCGCTGGTTCCCGCAATCCTGCTGCTCGTTTCCCTGGCCAAGGTGGACCTGGGCGACCACCACAAGAAGGTGCTGTGGCGGAGCGCCCTCATCTCCCTCGTCATGCTTGCCGTCGGGATGCTGACCGGAGCTATCGGCATCGGCTAGCCTGTAGCCGCCCGCGGCCATGCCGCGTGGCCGGAAGTGCCCGTCTGGAGCCCGCTGGGGGTCGTCAGGCGGGCACTGACGTTTGCCACGTAGACTATGGGGAAACCAACTATATTGCAGGGGAGATCCATGGCTGCGATCAACCGTGACGACGTCGCGCACCTCGCGCGGCTCGCGCACATTGAGATGAGTGCTGAAGAGCTGGACAGGATGGCTGGCGAGCTTGCCGTCATCGTAGATGCGGTGAAGTCCGTGAGTGAAGCCGCCGGAGAAGACGTTCCGGCCACCTCGCACCCGATTCCGCTGAACAACGTGTTCCGCGAAGACGTGGTGGGGCACACCTTCACCGCCGACCAGGCACTCTCCGGAGCTCCGGATTCCGATGAGAACCGTTTCAAGGTCCCGGCAATCCTGGATGAGGCATAGACACATGAATGAAAACCACAGCAACCAGCTGGTCCGCCTCACCGCAGCCCAGCTTGCCGCAAAGCTTGCCGCCCGCGAAGTCACCGCCGTCGAAGTGGTGCAGGCCCACCTGGACCGCATCGCCGCCGTCGACGGCGGAGACCGCGGAGTCCACGCGTTCCTGCACGTCAACACCGAAGAGGCGCTCGCCGTCGCCGCCGAGGTGGACGCGATCCGTGCCGCCGGCGGTGCCGCAGCCGACGAACTGCACGAGCTTGCCGGCGTTCCCATCGCCGTCAAGGACCTCATCGTCACGGTCGGCCAGCCGACCACGGCCGGCTCGAAGATCCTCGAAGGCTGGTACAGCCCGTACGACGCCACGGTGGTGGAGAAGCTGCGCGCCGCGAAGATGCCCATCCTCGGCAAAACCAACCTGGATGAATTCGCCATGGGCTCCTCCACCGAGCACTCCGCGTTCGGACCCACCCGCAACCCGTGGGACCCGGACCGCATCCCGGGCGGTTCCGGCGGAGGTTCGGCAGCCGCCGTGGCCGCCTTCGAAGCCCCGCTCGCCCTGGGCACCGACACCGGCGGATCCATCCGCCAGCCCGGCGCCGTCACCGGAACCGTGGGCGTGAAGCCCACTTACGGCGGCGTATCCCGTTACGGTGCCATCGCCATGGCGTCCTCCCTGGACCAGATCGGCCCCGTATCCCGCACCGTCCTGGACTCGGCGCTGCTGCACCAGGTCATCGGTGGCCACGACCCGCGCGACTCCACGTCTCTGCCCGACCCGCTGGCTGACCTCGTCGCCGCGGCACGCCTCGGCAACGTGGACGGCATGAAGATCGGCATCATCAAGGAACTCCACGGCGAGGGCTACCAGGCCGGCGTCGAGCACCGGTTCAACGAGTCCCTCGAACTGCTCAAGCAGGCGGGCGCGGAAATCGTTGAGGTCTCTTGCCCCAACTTCAAGTACGCCCTCGGCGCCTATTACCTGATCATGCCGTCCGAGGCCTCCTCCAACCTGGCCAAGTTCGACGGCGTCCGGTACGGCCTGCGCGTTCTCCCCGAGGAACCGCCGATGACCATTGAGCGCGTCATGGGCGCCACCCGCGCCGCCGGCTTCGGTGACGAGGTCAAGCGCCGCGTCATCCTGGGTACCTACGCCCTGAGCGCCGGGTATTACGACGCCTACTATGGTTCGGCCCAGAAGGTCCGCACGCTCATCCAGCGAGACTTTGACGCCGCCTTCGCCAAGGCCGACGTCCTGATCTCCCCGACCGCCCCCACCACGGCCTTCAAGCTGGGGGAGAAGCTGGACGATCCGCTGGCCATGTACCTCAACGACGTCGCCACCATCCCGGCCAACATGGCCGGCGTCCCGGGCCTTTCCCTGCCGGGCGGCCTGGCCGACGAGGACGGGCTGCCCGTGGGCATCCAGCTCCTGGCCCCGGCCCGCGAGGACGCCCGCCTGTACCGCGTGGGTGCCGTCCTGGAATCACTGCTTGAAGAGAAGTGGGGCGGCCCCCTCCTGGACAAGGCTCCTGAACTGCCGGCTCCTGAGCTGCCGGCGCCTTCCCTCGCCGAGACTGTTACGAGCCACGGAGGTTCACACTGATGTCCGACGCAATCCTGAGCTTCGAAGAGGCCATGGAGAAGTACGATCCCGTCCTGGGGTTCGAGGTCCATGTGGAGCTGAACACCAAGACCAAGATGTTCTCCTCCGCCCCGAACGTCTTTGGCGATGAGCCCAACACGAACGTCAACGAGGTGGACCTCGGCATGCCCGGCGTCCTGCCTGTGCTGAACAAGACCGCCGTGGAGTCCTCCATCAAGATCGGCCTCGCGCTCAACTGCAAGATCGCCGAGTACTGCCGCTTTGCCCGGAAGAACTATTTCTACCCGGATACCCCGAAGAACTTCCAGACGTCCCAGTACGACGAGCCCATCGCATACGACGGCTACCTGGACATCGAACTCTCCGACGGCACCGTGTTCCGCGTCGAGATCGAACGCGCGCACATGGAGGAGGACGCCGGAAAGCTGACCCACCTCGGCGGCTCGGCCGGCCGCATCCAGGGCGCGGACTACTCGCTTGTGGACTACAACCGCGCCGGCGTTCCGCTCGTGGAAATCGTGACCAAGCCCATCCAGGGCGCCGGCTCACGCGCTCCCGAACTGGCCAAGGCCTATGTGGCCGCGGTCCGCGAGATCGTCAAGAACCTCGGCGTTTCGGACGCCCGGATGGAACGCGGCAACGTCCGCTGCGACGCCAACGTCTCGCTGCGCCCGCACGGCCGCGAACGCTTCGGCATCCGGTCCGAGACCAAGAACGTGAACTCGCTGCGCGCCGTCGAACATGCCGTCCGCTACGAGATTCAGCGGCACGCCGCCGTGCTGGACTCCGGTGAGCCCGTGGTCCAGGAAACCCGCCACTGGCACGAGGACACCCGCACCACGACGTCGGGCCGGGCCAAGTCCGACGCCGATGACTACCGTTACTTTCCGGAGCCCGACCTCGTGCCCGTGGTCGCCTCGCGCGAATGGGTGGAGGAGCTGCGCGCCACGCTGCCCGAGCCCCCCGCCGAGCGGCGGAAGCGACTCCAGGCTGACTGGGGCTATTCGGACCTGGAGTTCCGCGACGTCGTCAACGCCGGCGTCATGGACGAGATCGAGGAAACCATCGCCGCCGGAGCTGCCGCCTCCGTGGCCCGCAAGTGGTGGATGGGCGAGATCGTGGGCCGCGCCAAGAACGCCGACGTCGATCCCGGCCAGCTGGGTGTTGAGCCTGCAACCATCGTCGAACTGAGCAAGCTGGTGGAAGACGGCAAGATCAACAACAAGATGGCCACCGAGGTCCTGGATGGCGTGCTCGCCGGGGAGGGCACTCCCGCCGAGATCGTCGAGAAGCGCGGCCTCGCCGTCGTCTCCGACGACGGGCCGCTCCTGGAAGCCATCGATGCAGCACTCGCCGCGCAGCCCGACGTCGCGGACAAGATCCGCGGCGGCAAGGTGCAGGCCATCGGCGCGATTGTGGGCGGCGTCATGAAGGCCACCCGCGGCCAGGCCGACGCCGGCCGCGTCCGCGAACTGATCCTGGAGAAGCTGGGCGTCAACGCCTAGCGCTTTCACCAACTGGGTGGCAGTTAACGTCGTTTTGAGGCTCAGAACGACACCTACTGCCACCCAGTTGGGGGTTAACGCGTTTTCGGCTCCATGTTCTCCATAAGGTCCCGATTCTAAAGTGGGGACTCAGGCGCCGGAGTCCCGCCGGCGCAGCGAAAGGACATGCCATGCCGGTTCACCACCCGAACACCTTACGCCGCGCCGTGCTGGCAGGGGCGGTGGTACTGGCCTTGACCGGCGCCGGAGGTGCGATGGTTTGGGCGGCCGGCGAGCCCGCTGCGCTTCGGGATGCTACGCTCCAGGATCCTGCCCCGCAGCTGGTTTCCCCGCAGGACGCGGCGCCGCCACCGGCATCCGAGGGCCCCGGTAAATCGGAGAAATCCCAAGGCCAGGGCAAGGGCCGGGAGCTTCGCGGCGGAAGCGTGGTGAAGAAGGGCGACGGAAGCCTTAAAACGCGGATAATCCAGTTCGGCACCGTGGAGTCAGTGAGCGAGTCATCGATCACGGTCAAGAGCGAGGACGGCTTCAGCCAGGTGTATGCCATCACTGCTGAGACCAAGATTCGCAAACAGCCCGCAGCCGCTGCCGACGGCACCGCACCCAAGGGCAGCACCGCACCAAGTGACGACGCCGGCGAACGGGACGACGACGAGCGGGTCAATCCGTCTGCCGCCACCGCCGCCGACATCAAGCAGGGGGATACCGTGCGCATCAAGGGCACCAGGGCCGGCGACACCGTGACCGCGACGATGATTCGTACGGGTGCCAAGGGAAAAGGGCCCGGCCAAGGTAAGGGACTTACCCAAAGTAAAGGGCCCGGCCAAGGTAAAGGACTGGGCCACGGCAAGGCCAAAGGCGAAGGCCGGGGGCAACCCGAAGGTGGGCCAAGCCCCGTCCTGCCCAAGTGACCAGGCGCCCAAGTGACTTGCCGGCCCAACTGAGTAGCGCGCCCAATTAAGTAGCAGCTGACGTCGTTCCCAGCGTTGAGAAGCCGCGAGCTGCGACGCAGTTGGGCTAATCGTGGACCAGGCCCGCCATGATGTCCTCAAGCGCCTCGCAAACAACCCGGACGGACGCCCGCTTGAGGTTCTCCGGCCGGGCCAGGATGTCGATTCTTCGCCGGGTGCTGATGCCCCTGAGCGGCCGCAGCACGATGTCGGGGCTCAGCACGGGCCGCGCCGTATGCCGGGGCAGCAGGCCGATCACGCCGCCTGCCGCCACAAGGGCTGCCACCGTGGAATAGTCGTTGATCCGGTGGACGATGTTCAGTTCCCGGCTGGAAACGGCGGCGACGGCGGACAGCACGTCCGCCGGGGAGTAACCGGTGCGGCTGGTCACCCAGGGTTCGCCGACGACGTCGTCCGTTTCCAGCGACGCCTGGGCGGCGAGCCGGTGGCCGGCCGGAAGGGCCACGTCGAGGGGCTCATGCGCCAGCGGTATCACCGCCACCCGCTCCTCGGGCCAGCGCGGGCTGTGGTCCATGCGGTGCGCGAGAACCAGGTCGTACCGCGCCGTCAGCGCGGGGAAGTCCTGCTGCGCGACGTCCTCGTCAAAGAACTGGACCTTGGGCCTGCCGGGCCCGTCCAGGAGCCGCGCAAGCGGCGCAAACAGCGCCTGCCCGGCGCTGTGAAACCCGCTGACCGTCACCGGCGCCACAATGGAACCGTGATAGGCGCCGATCGCCATGCGCGCATCGGCCATGGCACTGACGACGGCGGCTCCGGCGTCGGCGAGCACCTGGCCGGCCTCCGTGAGGACCAGGTTCCGGCCCTCCTTGCGCGTGAGCGGAACCTCGACACTCTTTTGCAGCTGCGCCAGCTGCTGAGACACGGCCGACGGTGTGACGAGCAGCGTATCGGCCACGGCTTTGACGCTGCCCAGGGCCCCGAGTTCGCGCAGCATCTCAAGTTGGTGGATTTCCATGGCCACCATCTTATGCCTTAGCAATTCCTAAATCGTCGATTGAGAAAAATCCCCTTGTGCTAATGCTTTGAAGTGGCTCTAATGAAGGGAGATTCCCCGCATGCACCATCGTGCATGCCCAAAGTTAGGAAGCCAATGAAGGCTCTGTTCAAGGCCGGCGCACACGCCGGATTCGAGCTCGTCGATCGTCCCGAGCCGGAAGTTGGCCCCGACGACGTCAAGATCCGCGTTCTGACCACCGGCATCTGCGGCACGGATCTTCACATCCAGTCCTGGGACGCCTGGGCCCAGAGCATTATCGAGACGCCCCTGATTGCCGGCCACGAATTCTACGGCGAAGTGGTGGAAGTCGGCGAGGACGTCCGGGACGTCAAGGTGGGAAACCGGGTCTCCGGCGAAGGCCATATCGTGTGCGGGATCTGCCGCAACTGCCGCGCCGGCCGTCGCCAGATGTGCATCCACACCGTGAGTGTGGGCGTGCAGCGGGACGGGGCCTTCGCCGAATACGTCGTGATCCCGGAAACCAACGTTTGGGTCCACCAGGATCCCTCCGTAACTCCGGAGCTGGGCGCCATCTTCGACCCCTTCGGCAACGCCGTGCACACCGCACTGAGCTTTCCGCTCGTGGGCGAGGACGTACTGATCACGGGGGCCGGGCCCATCGGGCTTATGGCCATTGCTGTGGCCCGCCATGCCGGAGCCCGGAAGATCGCCATCACGGACGTTTCGGCGCCCCGGCTGGAGCTGGCCCGCCAGCTCGGCGTCGACCTTGCCATCGACGTCTCGAAGACGCGCGTCCATGAAGCGCAGCGCGAACTGGGAATGCGTGAAGGCTTTGACATCGGCCTGGAAATGTCCGGGCACCCCACGGCACTGCCGGAAATGATCGACAACATGAACCACGGCGGCAGGATCGCCATGCTGGGCCTCCCCAGCCAGTCCATTGATATCGACTGGGGCAAGGTGGTCACGCACATGCTGACGCTGAAGGGCATCTACGGCCGGGAAATGTTCGAGACCTGGTATGCCATGAGCGCCATGCTGTCCTCCAACCCGACCCTGCACACCAATATCGCTGCCGTGGTCACCGACGTGCTGCCCGCCAGGCAGTGGGAGAAGGGCTTTGAGATTGCCCGCGCGGGCGTCGGCGGCAAGGTTGTGCTCGACTGGTCAGAACTGTAAAAGCCCCAAGCAACCACAACACCAGACTTTCGACGAGCCAAGGAGCACGCCATGTATTCAGAAATCAAGGACCAGCTGCGCAACGAACTGGAGGAGATCCGGGAGGCAGGCCTTTACAAGACCGAGCGCCACATTGACTCCGCGCAGGCCAGCCACATCACCGCCGGCCAGATCGGCGAGGCCGGCTCACCCGTCCTGAACTTCTGCGCCAACAACTACCTCGGCCTTGCCGACCACCCGGACATCATTGCCGCGGCTAAGGCCGCCATGGACCAACGCGGCTTCGGCATGGCCAGCGTCCGATTCATCTGCGGAACCCAGGATCTCCACCTGCAGCTTGAAGCCCGTGTATCGAAGTTCCTCGGAACAGAGGACACCATCCTGTTCTCCAGCTGCTTCGATGCGAACGGCGGCGTCTTCGAATCGCTCTTCGGCCCTGAGGATGCCGTCATCTCCGATGCACTGAACCATGCCTCGATCATTGACGGCATCCGGCTCTGCAAGGCGCAGCGCTTCCGCTACGCCAACCAGGACATGGCGGATCTGGAGGCGAAACTCCTGGAGGCCAAGGACGCCCGCCGCAAGATCATCGTCACGGACGGTGTCTTCTCAATGGACGGCTACCTGGCCCCGCTGGAGGCCATCTGCGACCTGGCCGAAAAGCACGACGCCCTGGTCATGGTGGATGACTCCCACGCCGTGGGCTTCATGGGCCCCACCGGAGCGGGAACCCCGGAACATGCCGGTGTGTCCGACCGCGTGGATATCTACACGGGCACCTTCGGCAAGGCCCTGGGCGGTGCCTCGGGCGGCTACGTTTCCGGCCGCAGCGAAGTCATTGCCATGCTCCGGCAGAAGGCCCGCCCCTACCTGTTTTCCAACTCCCTTGCCCCGGCCATCGTGGCGGCCACCATCAAGGCTCTGGACCTCGTGGAAACCTCCGGCGAGCTGCGCACGCGGCTGTTCGAGAACGCGGAACTGTTCCGCCGCCGCATGACGGAGGAGGGTTTTGAGCTGCTCGACGGCGAACACGCGATCGTGCCCGTGATGTTCGGCGACGCCGTCCTGGCCGCAAAGATTGCCGACCGGATGCTCCAGCACGGCGTCTTCGTAACGGCTTTCAGCTTCCCCGTGGTGCCCCGCGGCGCAGCCCGCATCCGTGTGCAGCTGTCCGCAGCGCACAGTGCCGACGACGTCGAAACCTGCGTGCAGGCGTTCGTCAAGAGCCGGAACGCCGTCGCTGCCTAGGAAGGCCGAAGGACTCCGACGCGTCTGCAAGGATGGAGCCATGGCAGCAACTTATGAAGTGGTGATTGTTGGCGGCGGGATCGCGGGCCTGTCCCTCGCATCCGCCCTGGCGGGCAAATGCAGCGTGGCACTGGTCGAAGCCGAGCAGGAGTTGGCGTACCACTCGTCCTCCCGCTCGGCCCGGCAGCTCATCCCCAGCTACGGTCCGGCCGTGGTCCAGGAGCTGACAGTCCGCACGCTGGAGCTGATCGCCGCCAGGGACGCCTCGCTTCCCGAACCGGTGCTGTCCCGGCGCAGCTTCATGCTGATTGGCGATGAGGAAACCGTCAGGGCCGGGGCCAGCGGACAGATGCAGATGATCAGCCACGCCGAGGCCCTGGAGCTGTGCCCGGTACTGAAGCCAGGAGCCTTCTCCGGGGCGGGGCTGGACACCGGTTCCTTCGGCTGCAACGCACCGGTCCTGCTCGAAGACCATCGGACACGGGCCGTAGCAGCGGGAGCGGACATCGTCACCGGTGCCCGCCTTCACTCGGCACAGCGGCTCGGCAGCGGCTGGGAGATCGGTGCCGGCCAGGAGGCCTTCCAGACCGGAGTGCTCGTCAACGCCGCCGGCGCCTGGGCGGACGAAGTGGCCGTCATCAGCGGCGTGGAGAAGCTCGGACTCCAACCGTACCGGCGCACCGCGGCGGTTGCCGCCGTCGAACAATCCCTTCCCGAGGGCAGCCCCATGGTGGCGGCAGCGGACGACTCCTTCTACTTCCGCAGGGAGGGGGCCGACGTCCTGGTTTCGCCGTCGGAGCATGTCGCCAGCGGGCCGGAGGACGCGCGGCCGTTCCCCGGCGATATTGAGCGGCTGATCGCCCGGCTCAACACCCTGACCACGCTCGGCATCGGCACTGTCCGCAGGGCCTGGACAGGATTGCGCACCGAAGCGGCCGACGGCGTCCCGGTAGCGGGGTTCGACGCCGAAGCTCCCGGGTTCTACTGGCTCGCCGGCCAGGGCGGGTACGGATTCCAGACGTCGTCCGCCATTGCCGAGCTCGCTGCCGCCCAGATACTGGCAGGGCCGACACGCGGAGCCAGTCCGGAATCCCGGACAGCGGAAGCCCTGGCGGCGACTCGCTGGTCCATCCGGCGCTGAAGAATGGATCCATGAGCACCCTTCTTACCAACCTCGGCGAGCTGATGACCCAAGACCAGGAACAGCGTGTCCTGCGGAACGCCGCGGTGGTGATCGAGGGGGAGCGGATCGCCTGGCTCGGGGCCGCCGCGGCTGCCCCGGCGGCCGACGACGTTTTCGACGCCGAAGGCCGGGCGCTGCTGCCCGGCTGGGTGGATTCGCACACGCACCTGATTTTCGCCGGTGACCGGACCGCGGAGTTCGAAGCCCGGATGGCGGGCGAGAGCTACAGCGCCGGCGGCATCGCCGTCACCACCGGTGCCACGCGCAGCACCGGGGACTACGACCTCACCCGGCTCGCGCTGGGCCGGGTGGCGGAGGCAGTGTCGCAGGGCACCACGTATCTCGAGACCAAGACGGGGTACGGCCTGGACGTAGAGCAAGAGGCACGGAGTGCGCGGATCGCGTCCACAGTGGCCGATGAGGTCACCTACCTCGGGGCGCACCTGGTACCGGCGGGCATGGACGCCGACGACTACACCGACCTCGTCTGCGGCCCGATGCTGGACGCGGTCCGTCCCTATGTGAAGTGGGCCGACGTGTTCTGCGAACGGGGTGCCTTTACCGAGGAGCAGTCGCGCCGTGTGCTGCGGGCATGCCGCAACGCCGGGCTCGGGCTGCGGGTCCACGGCAACCAGCTGGGTCCGGGTCCGGGCGTGCAGTTGGCCGTCGAGTTCGGGGCCGCGAGCGTGGACCATGTGAACTATCTGTCCGACGAGGACGTCGACGCGCTGGCCGCCAGCTGGTCCGGGTGGGATGCCGGTTCCGGCGCACGCGGCACCGTGGCCACCTGCCTCCCCGCCTGCGACCTCTCCACCCGCCAGCCGCTGGCGCCGGGCCGCAGTCTCCTGGACGCCGGTGTGCCTCTGGCCCTCGCCTCCAACTGCAACCCTGGAACGTCCTACACGAGTTCCATGGCATACTGTGTGACCACCGCAGTGCTGCAGATGCGGCTCAGTGTCCACGAAGCTGTCCGGGCGGCGACCTACGGCGGCGCCCTGGCGCTGGGGCGAGAGTTGGGGAACGACGTCGACGGCGAACGCGCCGTGGGTTCCATCGCCGTCGGGCACCGCGCGGACCTGCACCTGCTGAACGCACCGTCGGCGACGCATCTGGCCTACCGCCCGGGAATGCCGCTGACGCACGCTGTGTGGCGCGCAGGGGTCCGGGCGCGGTAGCGCGTGGTACACGGCGGATAGTGACGGGAACTGATCGTTTTGTGTCTGTTACAATCAAGAAACGTCACTTTCTGGTGATGGTTTGATCTTGAGAGGCTAGTCATGACCCGCACTGACCGACTGACGGCAATCCTTGATCTCCTTGCCGAAACCGGGCAGGTTGAGGTGGAGGAAATCGTCACCCAGCTTGGCGTGTCGCCGGCAACGGCCCGGCGGGACCTGGACAGCCTGGCCAAGCGCCGGCTGCTCACCCGGACCCGCGGTGGCGCCACCACCGGTGCCTTGGCGTACGACCTCCCTGGCCGGTACAACAGGGACGACCACGCTGCCGCCAAGCAGCAGATTGCGCTGGCTGCCTCCGCCCTCATCGCGCCGGGCATGGTGATCGGGCTTTGCGGCGGCACCACCAGCACCGCCCTGGCCCAGATCCTGGCTACCCGCGAGGACCTAAATTCACCGTCCAACCAGCCCACGCTGACGGTGGTCACCAACGCCATCAACATCGCCGCCCAACTGGCGGTGCGCCCCAACATCAAGGTCATGGTGACCGGCGGCGTCCTCAACCCGCGCTCCTACGAACTCGTGGGCCCTTACACGGACATCATCATGCAGAAGGTGGTGCTGGACATCGCGTTCATCGGCGTCAACGGCGTCGATCCCGTCGTGGGGCCCACCAACACAGGTGAGGGCGAAGCGTCAGTCAATGCGCTGCTGGCCAGCCGCGCCAGCATCTCTTACGTCATCGCGGACTCATCCAAGGTGGGCCGCCGGGCTTTCGCCACCATGGACGGGTATGCGTTCACCCGGCTGATCACGGATTCCGGGATCTCCGCAGAGGACAAGGCCGCCTTTGAAGCCATCGGCACCGAAGTCATCGTGGCGCCGGAAACGCCGCGAACGCGGCTGTCATAGGCCTGTTTGTCATAAGCCCGGCCCGACCGGCATGGATCCGGGCCTAGAAAACCATGGGCGGGGCATCGAGCACGGTCTCGTCCACCCGCCGCTCCACCCATTGCGTGAACGGCTGGTCGAGTACGTACTTGCCCTCCTCGGTGCGCACCAGCATGCGAATCTCCGCGTTGTCCGGGTTGTTCAGCGACTCGAAGTACTCCACGGACCAATGGAACCAGCGCATGCAGAACAGGCGCATCGTCAGCCCGTGCGTGACCAGGAGCGCGTTGGGGGAGTAGTCCGGCTTGGCCCAGTGGCGGTAGAGGGTCTCCATGAATGACGAAATGCGGTCGTAGACATCCGAGCCGGACTCGCCTTCGCGGAACCGGTAGAAGAAGTGGCCGTAGGCGTTACGCAGCTCCTTCTGGTCTTCGATGTCGCCCGAGATCTGGAAATTGGCCCAGTCCTGCTCGCGAAGCCGGGGCTCCTCGATGATCCGTTCGGTGAGGGAGCCAAGGCTGAGCGCTTCGAGGGTCTGGTAGGCGCGCAGGTAGGGCGATACGTAGACGCTCACCTTTTGTCCGTCCAGTTCGCGCCGGATGCGTTCACCGGCCGCTTTGGCCTGTTCGACGCCCAGCGGCGTCAGCGGAATCCGGTAGTCGGGAACCCGGTTGTAGATGGAGGTGTCGGCATTGGCGGCGGACTGGCCATGCCGGATCATGATGATTTTCCCGGGCGCACTCATAGTCTCCCAGCATAGGGCCAGCATTGCTGACAGATGGAGGCGGGGCGGGGCTGAGGAGCGGGGCCCAGCAGCACAGGCCCAGGAGCACGGGCCCTGGGGCAGGGGCCCAGAAGCACGGGGCCCAGCAAGCAAACAGGAAACAACCAGCAACTGCAGGCAAGATAGGAACATGTTGGTTCCTTCCCGCCGTCGCCTGCGGATCGAAGTCTGGATTGTCCTGGGACTGTCCCTGGGGCAGTCAGCGGTGTACTCCGTGGTGCAGCTCCTGGACAAGATGACCCGGGCGCCCCTGGCCCAGGGCACCTCGACGCTGAACAGATCCCAGAGCACCCGCGAATACTTCGACCTGACGTACCAACTCCTGGACATCACCTTCGCTCTGGTACCCGTCCTGCTGGTGATCTACTTCCTCACGGACCAACGCCAGACGAAGGTCGGCATGGGCCAGGTCGGCGGCTCGGCATTCCAGAAGCTCGGCTTCAATTTCGCCCGGCCGGGCAACGATCTGCTGCAGGGTCTCGGCCTGGCTGCCCTGGTCGGAATCCCCTCGCTGGGACTCTATGCGGCGGGCCGGGCAATGGGCATCACGACGGCGATCATCCCCAGCGCCCTGGACGCTTACTGGTGGACAGTTCCCGTGCTGATTCTCTCCGCGCTGCGGCATGCAATCGTGGAGGAAGTCATCGTGGTGGGGTACCTCATGGACCGCTTCGGAAAGTTCGGCTGGTCCGTGCCGGTGTCCATTCTCGCCAGCTCCATGCTCCGAGGCAGTTACCACCTGTACCAGGGCTTCGGGCCGTTCATCGGCAACGCCATCATGGGCGTACTGTTCGCCTGGATCTACACCAGAACCCGCCGCGTGATGCCGCTGGTCATCGCCCACGCGCTGCTGGACATCGTGGCGTTCGTCGGCTTCAGCCTGTTCGGAAAAAGCATCGGGCTGGGATAAAGACGTTCCGGGCAAAATAATTCGGCCGCCATCGGCTGGGTGGCGTCGTTGGCACCCGCTGATGGCGGCCGAAGCTTGGCGGCAACACACATCCGTGGCCGGCTACGATGCCGGAACCGGGCGTGCTGCCGGATGGAGATAAAAGGTCAGATGGTGACGGCCCCCGCTGCCGTTTCAAACGTGACGGACAGGATGCCCGGGGTTCCGTGCGGGGCCACCCAGTTCACGGCGACGTCCTCAAGGGGCCGCTCCACGGGTTCGCCGAGCCATTCGGTGACGCGCTCCGCGGATCCCGCGATGGTGAGGCTGGACATCTTGACGTTGCTGTCATAGGCGTTGGAAGGGTGAAGCGAAGGGTCTCCCTCCCACTTCAGCATGTACGGAACCTGCGGATCTGCAATGAGCCCCAGGATTCCGATCTGCTTCCAGACGAGTTCCCGGCCATCCGGGAACTTGCGGTTGCCGTTGACAGCGGCGCGTCCAAGACGCTCCTCGAACGGGGCGAGGTCGTCCACTTCGACGCACCATCCCATCCAGCCGCCGCCGGCTGCCGACCGTGCACGCACAGCCTGCCCGAACGGGGCCTTGTCCGAAGCCGGGTGGTCAAGGACCTCCACAACCTCAAGATATTTGTGCCCGGCGAGCGGGATAATCATGTTCCGGGTCCCGAAACGGGGGTGGACTCCACCCTTTACGGCTTCAACGCCGAGGGCGGACGAAATACGTTCGGTGGTGGCAGCCAGGCCATCGTGTTCACAGGCGTAAGAGACGTGATCCATGCGCATGCCCTCATCTTGGCATCTTGTGACGCGGCTCTCAGCTAAGGTCACCCTAACCTCATCAGAGGTCCCGTCCATCACCTGATCCGGAGGCCCTGCGGGCGGCGGTAATGGGGGTTTTGCCGGGTCCGGGAGTCACACAACCGTCACAATCTTCGCGCAGTCGGCGCACTGTTTCGTAAGCTTGTCGCAGGTCATGAGTGCCAGCAACAGCCCCGGCTTGCTGGCCGGCAACCCTCCTTCCGCGGTGGGGTGCCCCGGGTGAAGACCTGGCCTGCCGGTCAGCTGACGGCGGGCAAGCGCGTAGAAGAGGTTTACCTATGACGATTTCTGCCACCCGCAGCGAGGTTCCGGACGGCACTGTCCGTGACGCTGCACTTCCCGAAGGCTCTGCTGTTCACGAGGGCATTGCACTTCCCGGCACTGTCCTTCCCGGCACTGTCCTTCCCGGCACTGTCCAATACGCCAACATCGGCAGCCTGGAACTCGAGGCCGGCGGGTTCCTGCCGGACGTCACCCTCGCGTACGAAACCTGGGGGACGCTCAACGAGGACGGCTCCAATGCCATCCTCGTGCAGCACGCCCTCACCGGGAGCACGCATGTGACGCGGGGCAGCGGGGACGAAGAAGGCTGGTGGGAACAACTGGCCGGACCCGGTGCACCGGCGGACACGGACCGGTTCTTTGTCATCTCCATCAACATAGTTGGCGGCTGCTACGGATCCACGGGACCGTCATCGGCTGCTCCGGACGGCAAGCCGTGGGGCTCACGCTTCCCGCTGATTACGCTCCGGGACTCCGCTGCTGCGGAAGCACGCCTTGCGGACCAGCTGGGCATCAGCAGCTGGTTCGCCGTCCTCGGTGGCTCGATGGGTGGTGCCCGCGCGCTTGAGTGGGCGGTCAGCTATCCGGAGCGGGTGCAGCGCTGCGGCGTTATTTCGGCCGGCGCCAGCAGCACCGCCGAGCAGATCGCCTTTGCGCAGGCGCAGACGCTCGCCATCCGGCAGGACCCCAACTTCAAGGGCGGCGACTACTACGGTGGTCCGCTGCCCGAGGCTGGACTCGCACTGGCCCGCCGGATTGCCCATATTACCTATCGCTCGGCCCATGAGCTGGACTTCCGATTCGGCCGGAACGCGCAGCGCGGTGAGTCGCCTTTCCAGGCGGATGCCCTGGGCGGCCGCGGCCGGTACCAGGTGGAGAGCTACCTCGACCACCAGGGGGGCAAGCTTGTGCGGCGTTTCGACGCCAATAGCTACATAGCAATCACTGAAGCGCTGATGAGCCACGACATTTGCCGGGGCCGCGGAACCCTGAAGGAGACCCTGGCGCGGACAACGGCGGACTTCTTCATTGCCGCCGTTGACACGGACCGGCTGTACTTCCCTGCACAGTCCCGGGAGCTCGCCGAGGCCCTGCCGGGAGACGTGGACGTCCACGTGATCGAGGCGCCGATCGGCCATGACGGGTTCCTCACCGAAATCGGGCAGCTGAGCCAGCAGCTCCGCGGCCACTTCTTCGGCTGAACGGTCGACTGAACTCCCACCTCACGCGCTAGTCTTCGGACCGCAGCATGTGCATTTATGCAGATGCCTTCTGCACTATTTGTCGTTGAGGTTGCAGCAACGGCAGACCATACTCATTGAAACCGGCGATTCGTGGTGCATATCACACACGTCCGCCAAGTCTGGTCCCAGTGGTGTCGACGGAGACGCCGAAGGAGTTCACAAAAATGAGTATGTATAACTCCGCCGAAAGGCGCGTAGAGGAACCTGATGTCAAGGCGTCAGGGCTGAGAAAAGTCGTCACGGCCTCTATGGCTGGCACAGTGGTCGAGTGGTATGAGTTCTTCCTCTACGCATCCGCCGCCACCCTGGTCTTCGGCAAGATGTTCTTCCCGAACTCGGGAACAGAACTGGACGGAATCATTGCCGCCTTCGTCACGTACGCCGTCGGCTTCGTCGCCCGGCCCATCGGCGGCATCGTCTTCGGCCACTTCGGTGACAAGTTCGGCCGGAAGCAGCTCCTGCAGCTGAGCATCATCCTGGTGGGCGTCTCCACCTTCCTCATGGGCTGCCTCCCAACCTTCGCCCAGATCGGCTACTGGGCCCCGGCCCTGCTGGTGTTCCTGCGCTTCGTCCAGGGCTTCGCCGTCGGCGGTGAATGGGGCGGTGCCGTGCTGCTCGTCGCCGAACACAGCCCCAACCGGTCACGCGGATTCTGGTCCAGCTGGCCGCAGTCTGCGGTGCCCATGGGCAACCTGCTGGCCACCGCCGTGCTGTTCACCCTCTCCTCCACGCTTTCCCAGGCCGACTTCCTCGGCTGGGGCTGGCGCGTGGCGTTCTGGCTCTCCGCCGTGATCGTGATCATCGGCTACTACATCCGCACCAAGGTCCAGGATGCGCCGATCTTCCTGGAGGCACGCAAGGAAGTCACGGTCGAGAAGAAGGGCTACGGCGTCGCCGAAGTCTTCCGTCGCTACCCGCGCGGCGTCTTCACGGCCATGGGACTGCGCTTTGCGGAAAACATCCTCTACTACCTTGTGGTCACGTTCTCCATCACGTACCTGAAGGTCGTGGTCGAGACCGACACGTCCCGGATTCTGCTCCTGCTGCTCGTGGCGCACTTCATCCACTTCTGCACCGTCCCGCTTGTCGGCAAGCTGTCCGACGCCTTCGGCCGTCGTCCGGTGTACATGGCAGGCGCCGTCCTCGGTGGAACCTGGGGCTTCTTCGCCTTCCCCATGATGGATACCGCCAACGACATCATCATCCTGGCCGCCATCACCATTGGCCTGATCTTCCACGCCCTCATGTACGCAGGGCAGCCGTCCATCATGGCCGAGATGTTCCCCACCCGGATGCGCTACTCCGGCGTCTCCCTGGGCTACCAGGTGACGTCCATCGTGGCCGGTTCGCTGGCACCGATCATCGCCACCTCCCTGCTGGGCAGCTTCGGATCCTCCACGCCGGTTGCGCTCTACCTCCTGGGCGCCTGCATCGTGACGGCAATCTCGGTGTATTTCCTCAAGGAAACCCGCGGCATCTCGTTGCACGACGTTGACGCCGCCGACGCCCAGGGCACCGCCGACCTCCTGGCTGCTACCAAGAAGTAAGGCCGCCACGAAGCAAGGCGACAACAGCCAGTGCAGCTGCCCGGAACCGCGCTACTAGCGCAGGCCCCGGGCAGCTGTGTGTCAGCGATTATGAAGAAGACAGGTAATCCCATGCGAGCAGCAGTCCTCTACTCGACCGTTCCGTCCGGAACGAGTTACACCGAAGCCCGTCCGCTGGTGGTGCAGGAACTGGACCGCCCCAGGCCCCGCGCCGGTGAGCTTGGCGTCGCCATCACCTACTCCAGCCTGTGTCACTCGGATCTCTCTGTGGTGGACGGCTCGCGGGTCAGGCCGCTTCCGATGGCACTCGGGCACGAGGCCGTGGGGAGAGTCGTCGCCGTAGGGGACGGCATCGCGGACATTTCCGTGGGGGACCACGTGGTACTTGTCTTCGTGCCGAGCTGCGGCGATTGCCGTGCTTGCCACGCCGGACGTCCCGCGCTCTGCCACCGGGCTGCCGACGTGAATGGATCCGGCGACCTCCTGCACGGTGAGGCGCTGCTGCGGACGCCTTCCGGGGAACGGATCAACCACCACCTTGGGGTCTCTGCCTTTGCGGACTACGCGGTGGTGGCCCGCGAATCCGTCGTGGTCATTGGCGACGACGTCCCGGACACCGTGGCGGCAATGTTCGGCTGCGCCGTGCTTACGGGCATGGGGGCAGTGCTCAACTCAGCGGCGGTCAGCAGCGGACAGTCTGTTGCGGTCTTCGGACTGGGCGCAGTGGGTCTCTCGGCAGTCATGGCTGCCGCGCTCGCGGAGGCCTCGACCGTGATCGCGATTGACCCCAACACCGGGAAGCACCGGTTGGCCCGCGACTGCGGCGCAACAGCCGTAGGCACTCCTGATGACGCCGCGCGGCTGATTGCCGAGGCAACCGGCGACGGCGTGGACGTTGCCATCGAAGCCGTGGGCTCCGCCCGCGTGATCGCCTCGTGCCTGGAGCATGTGACGCGGGGCGGTGCCGTGGTCTCGGTAGGACTGCCGCATCCCTCCGCCGAGCTGACCGTCCCGGCCCTGCAGTTCGCCGGCGCGGGCAAGCGCCTGCTGGGTTCCTATATGGGCGACGCCGTGCCCGAACGGGACATTCCCCTTTACATCGGCTATTGGCGCGAGGGACGGCTGCCCGTCGAACTGCTGCACACCGACACGAAGCCACTGGCTGAAATCAACGAGGGACTCGATGCCCTGACGGCCGGCAAGGTGGTCCGGCGGCTGTTTCAGGCCTGACGGCGGTCCTACGGCTGACGGCGGTCATGCAGGGTGAGGGCATCTCAGGCAGCCAGCAGTTCCTGACGTTGGTGCACTTCCTCCTTGAGTGCCGCGATGACAGCCTGCACCCGCTCCGACCGCAGGGATTCAGGGCGGGCCACGGCCCAGATGGGGAGCTGGCGCTGGAAGTCGTGGGCGAGTACCGGCACAAAGTCCGGCTTCCCGGCGACCATGAAGTTCGGCAGCAGGCCGATTCCCGCGCCCCGGCGCACCGCCTCCACCTGGGCGAAAATGCTCGTTGCCTGGAAACTGGACTTCGGCATCGGCAACTGCGAGGACCGGTGTCCCAGTTCTTCCACCTGGAGCGCCGACTCAACGTAAGACACGAAGCCGTGCTGCCCCACGCCGTCGAGCGTTTCAGGCAACCCTAGCTCGGCAGCGTAGCCGGGGCTGGCGTATAGCCGGAGGAAGTAGTTGGCCAGGAAGATCGTCTGCGCGCTGCTGACGTCGGCCCGGCCCACCACGACCTCAAGGTCCACGCCGGACCGGTTCTGGCTGACCTTGCGGGTGGCGCTCAGCATCTCGACATTCAGCAGCGGATGCCGGCGCTGGAGCCGGACCAGGGCGGGGGCCACGAACTCGGCGCCGAAGCCGTCCGACGTGCTGATCCGTACCAGCCCGGAGAGCGCGTTCTGGTCCTCGCCGATGAGGCCGGCCAGTGAGCCCAGCGTCTCCTCGATGGCTTCAGCAGCGGCGACTGCCGACGCGCCGAGCTCCGTCAGCTCCCAGCCATGCGGGCTCCGCTCGAGTGTGCGCCCGCCCAGTTGCTTGTCGAGGGCGAGGATCCTGCGCGAAATCGTGGTGTGCGTGGTGCCCAATGTTTCGGCCACGGCGTTGAACCGGCCAAGGCGGGCCACCGTCAGCAGAATCAGCAGGTCATCCGGATTCGGGAGCCGCCTCACTTGGTTGCGCCTTTCGCTCTATGTGCATCAATGCACATGCCGTCTGTGATTTTTCCCCTTGATTGCACTGTAGCAGGGTGTGATCGTTGACGAAGGTACTTCCGGTCTGAGCGGCCGGACACGAAGCAAAGGAGCTTGCGCATGGCAGTAATCGGTTGGATCGGTCTGGGGAACATGGGCGGTTCCATGTCAGCGAATCTGGCAAAGGCGGGGCACGACGTGCGCGGGTTCGACCTCAATCCCGCAGCCGTCGCCGCCGCTGAAGCCGGCGGAGTGAAACCGGTCAAGAGCATCGCCGAGGCCGTGAACGGTGCCGATGTCGTTTTCACGATGCTGCCCAAGGGCGAGCATGCGAAGTCTGTCTACCTGGGTGCGGACGGCGTCCTGGCGCATGCCGACACCCGCACCCTCCTGGTGGACTCCTCCACGATCGATATTGCCTCCGCCCAGGAGCTGCACGACGCCGCCGCTGCCGCCGGCTTCCGCTTCGTGGACGCCCCTGTCTCGGGCGGCATGAGCGGAGCCAAGGCCGGGACCCTCACCTTCATGGTGGGCGGCGAAGAAGGCGCCGTGGCTGACGCCACAGACTACATCGGGCCCATGGCTTCCAACATCATCCCGACCGGGGGTGCCACCACCGGCCAGGCCGCCAAGATCTGCAACAACCTGATGCTGTTCATCAACCTGGCATCGACCGCCGAAGGTGCCGTGCTGGCGGACCGGCTCGGCCTGGACAAGCAGGTGTTCTGGGACATCGCTTCGGTCTCCTCAGGAGACAGCTGGGCCCTGCGCACCTGGTACCCCGTTCCTGGCGTGGTCTCGACCGCTGCATCAAACAACGACTTTGCGCCCACCTTCACCACGGAGCTGGCCAACAAGGACATCGGCCTGGCCATCAGCGCGGCCGAGGACACCGGAACGCCGCTCGAAATCGGCAGGCACGTCCAGCAGCTGTTCCAGCAGCTGATCGATGCCGGGGAGTCCGGCAAGGACTGCTCCATGATCATCAAGCTCGTCGACGGCTCGCTGGATTCGGCAAAGTAACCGGCACGCCTCGCCTGTGCCCCAAGAAACTCCCCTCAGAAAGAGATATTCCATGGAAACCATTCCCCATTTCATCAACGGCAACCGCGTCAGCGACGCCGAGCGGTTCGGCCCCGTCTTCAACCCGGCAACGGGGGAACAGGAGAAGGAGGTTGCCCTCGCCTCAGCCGCCAGGGTCGAGGAAGCAATAGCCACCGCTAAAGCTGCCCTGCCAGGCTGGCGGGCCACCAGCCTGGCGAAGCGCACCAACATCTTCTACCGGGTCCGGGAGATCCTGACGCAGCGCAAATCCGAGCTCGCGGCCATCCTCACTAGCGAGCACGGCAAGGTGCTCTCCGATGCCGAGGGCGAAATCTCCCGCGGCCTCGAGAACATCGAGTTCGCCACCGGACTGTCCCACATGCTCAAAGGCGAGCGTTCAGAACAAGTCTCCAACGGCGTCGACGTTCATTCCGTACGGCAGCCCGTAGGCGTCGTCGCGTGCATTACGCCCTTCAATTTCCCGGCGATGGTGCCGTTGTGGATGATCGGCAGCGCACTGGCCTGCGGCAACACCGTGCTGCTGAAGCCCAGCGAGAAGGATCCGTCGTCGGCCGTGTTCATCGCGGAGGTCTTCGCCGAAGCAGGGTTGCCCGCAGGCGTGCTCAACGTCGTCCAGGGCGATAAGGAGGCGGTCGACGTCCTGCTGGAACACCCGGACGTGAAGGCTGTCAGCTTCGTGGGCTCGACACCCATCGCCCAGTCCATCTACAAGCGCGCGGCCGATCACGGCAAGCGCGTCCAGGCCCTCGGCGGCGCCAAGAACCACATGGTGGTCCTGCCCGACGCAGACCTGGACATGGCAGCAGACGCAGCAATCTCCGCAGCCTACGGTTCCGCCGGTGAGCGCTGCATGGCGGTCAGCGTGCTCGTGGCCGTGGGGAACATCGCTGACGACCTCGTGGCGGCGATCACCAGCCGGATGGCGACGCTCAAGATCGGTCCCGGCACTGATCCGTCCTCGCAGATGGGGCCGCTGATCACGGCTGAACACCGCGATAAAGTTGCCTCCTACGTTGCCGGTGCAGAAAACGAAGGTGCCACGGTCGTCGTGGACGGACGTGCTCAGCAGTTTGATTCGAATGGCTTCTTTATCGGCGTCAGCCTGGTGGATCACGTCAAGCCCGGCATGAAGGTCTACGACGACGAGATCTTTGGTCCGGTGCTGTCCGTTGTCCGCGTCGATACCTACAACGACGCCGTCCGGCTGGTCAACGAGAACGAGTTCGGCAACGGCGTCGCTATCTTCACCCGTGATGGCGGGGCCGCACGGCAGTTCGAGTTCGATGTCGAGGCGGGCATGGTGGGCGTCAACGTGCCGATCCCCGTACCGGTGGGCACCTTCTCCTTTGGCGGCTGGAAGAACTCCCTGTTCGGCGACACCCACATGTACGGTCCGGAAAGCATCCGTTTCTACACGCGGGGCAAGGTAGTCACCACCCGCTGGCCGGATCCGGCCACGTCCGTCATCGACCTCGGATTCCCGCAGGTCGACTAAGCGGAGCAAAAAGTCAGCCCGTCCCCCCGCAGTCAAAAATTGCGGGGGCACGGGCTGTTCGTTCGCCCTGCAGGTTTTAGCTAACAGCCGTGCGGCCCCAGGTTCCGCCACTCGTATTCTTTTCTGGGGGTCGAATAGCCGTCCTGCGATTGCCGAAAGTCAGCCGTTCATGATGTCGTTGCGCCGGGTCATGTACTCCTCCATGGAGATCTCGCCGTTGCTGTACTGCTGGTCGAGCTCGGCCAGCTTGCGCGCACGGAAACCCTGCGGGGCCGACGGCGGCGGGGGAGTCGGGGGAACTGCCTGCTGCTGTGGCTGGGACTGCTGCGGCCGCGAGGTGTTGGCCTGAAACTCGGGGCTGTCCTCATAAGGGACCTGGCCCGGATACGCCTGGCCCTGATACCCCTGACCCCGATAACCCGGCCCCTGGAATCCCGGCCCGTTCGGTGTGGCACCGGGGTACTGGAAATTCGGGGGCTGGGAGTTGGGATACTGGGCGTTCGGATACTGGGCGTTCGGGTACGGCGTGCCAGGGTCTGGCTGATCCATCGGCGGAAGCGGCTCCTGCCCTCGGCCCTGAGGAAGCCCAAGGCCGCCGCTGAAATAGTCCTGCTGGGTGTAGCCGTCCCGGGGCTGGTTCTTCTGTTTGCCCGAGAAGGAACCGGGGAACTGGTCCGGATACTGTCCGGAGAAATTCTGACCCTGGTCCCGCTTCTGGACGGACCGCCGGTACATCCGCATCCCCACGGGAATCAGGAGCGACAGAATAATGATCCAGAAAAACAGATTGTTCACGGTGCTGGGCCTCTCATGGGTTTGAATCCAGCTTAGCCCCGGATCAACGGGGCGGCTCTTTACGCCGGATCCTGTCCGTTGCCCAAGGCAAGACGTGCCCAGCCAGCGGGTGCTGCAGCACGTGACGACCGCTCAGATCCTGTTTGTTGGCATTCCGATGAACGCCTCATACCTCCGTACCGCGCGGTCCAACTCCCGTGCCAGGGCTTCGTCCTGCAGGCGCCCGCCCAAGGCATTGCCGCCGTCAGTGGCTCCGCCGGAATCGAACATGCGGATGTCCAGTTCGCAACGCTGGTCGCGCTTGCCGGGCTGCACAAACCTGTGCCGCCAAGAACCCGCCATCCGCCCGTCCAGCAGGACCACATGCATGGGAGCATCATCCACCGGAAGTGCCGGCGCGATCCCGCCGAGGTAACCGCGGGAGACCGAATAACCCATGATGTATTCGTCATAACACTGGACCAGGTCGATCCGTGGAGCCGGATCAGTACGCAAGGCTGGATCGCTGTTGCTGCCGCTGGCACTTCGGCGGGCGACGTTGTCCGGGGCGAAGTAAAAGACGACGCCGTCAATCACCGCAGACTCCAAGCCCGGCTGATCCTCTTCCAGAATGAGCTGCAGCCCCTGCCGCACATCGGCCATGGTCAGCCCGGACCAGTCTGCGCAGTCCTTGACGCTGGCGGGGCCACGGCTCCGGAAATACCTCAGGGCCAAAGCGGCGAGCGCCTGCTCCCTGGACAGCTCTTCGGGCGCGGCGGACGGCATCACGGACGGGACGGTTGATGGCCCCGCTGGTGCACCTTGTGTCACTGCTCGGGCCGGCACCACGCGTTCGTCGAAGGCAGCATACGTTTGCCGGAGCGCGCCCCCGGCAGTACGCACCGGCGCTCCGCTCACGAGGATGCCGCTGATCTCTGCGTGCATGATGAGGTACGCAAGAACCGGGCCGTTGGCAGCGAATCCCGCGCGCTGCAATTCCTCCGCCAGCTGCTCGCGGGTGAGATGCCGGCCGCCCGCGACTGCTGCTGCCAGCACATCGCCGCTTCTTGTTGCCGCCGCATCAATCCCTGTCCTGCGGTACATGCCGGCATTGGCCTGGTGCAGGCGCGGTGCGGACAATGCCCGGAGCCACGTCAGATCCTCTCGGTGCACAAAGTGCCACGTTGGCCGCAGGATATGCGTGCGCAGAATCCGTCCATCAGCGACGGCCTGTTCAATCTCGTTCGCCGTAGCGCCAGGGGTTCGCTGGGCCAGGGACCAGCGCGCATAAGCAAACTCCTGCGCCTGGACGGCCAGCAGATTCTTCAGGGCGTCCTCTGCCGAAGTCGCCAAGGGAGCACGGAGCTTCTGGCTTGCCAGCCGGATCCGGACGACGTCCCCGGGGCCAAGCCCGCCGTCATCGGCCAGGATCCCGGTCCTCATCAGACGTGGCCGTTCATGGCACGGCGGCTGCGGCTAATGCCGCACGGCATGTTCGGACCCGAGAGGACCCTCGCCGGAGCCCAACGGGACACCCGGCCCGAAGACGGGACCCGGCGTCGGCCGTTTTGGCGTGATTCCGTCGCCGGAGGAACGGTGGCGGACCCTGCGGACCACCCACGGCACGAAATACTCCCGCGCCCAGACCAGGTCGCCGGTGCGGGCCTCGCGCCAGCTACGCGCCGGTAGCGGTTTGGGGGCCAGCGGTTCCAGGCTGTGCTCGATGTTAAGTGAATCGAGCACCATCGCGGCGATGGTGTGGTGGCCCAGCGGGGAAAAGTGCAGGCGGTCCTCGTCCCACATCTGGGGATCCTTCAGCTGCCGAAGCGACCACATATCGGCGATGATGGCGTCGTGCCGGGCGGCGACGGTCCTGAGATTCTCGTTGTAGATGGCAACCCTGCTCCGGATCCGGCCCAGCACGGAGGACCCGGTGTCGGGACCATTGAACAGGACCACTGTTGCGCCGCTCATGGCCAGGATCTGGATCACGTGGTCCAGCTTCTCGGCCAGGGCGTCAGGATCTCCGCCGGGTCGGATGAGGTCGTTGCCTCCGGCGGACAGGGTCACAAGATCAGGCTTCAGGGCCAGGCACGGGGCAAGCTGCTGGTCAATGATCTGCTGGAGCAGGCGGCCACGGACAGCAAGGTTGGCATAGGCGAAATCGTCGTGGCCGCGCCCCAGTTCCTCCGCTACGCGGTCGGCCCAGCCCCGGTAGCCGCCCGGACTGCTCGGTTCGGGATCACCGATTCCTTCCGTAAAGGAGTCGCCCATCGCGACGTATCGGCTCCAGGGATGGCGGTCTGACGGGCTCTGGGGATTCTGCAACGATTCGGTTCCGCTCACGGTTCACATCCTGCCCTCTCCCTGCCAAGCTACGCCACCGTAGGTAGTTACCGTCCGGTAACTGTAAGAATGGAGCCATGACTTTAGCCGACTCCTTTCCTGCCCCTATTGTCGTGTGGTCCGAGCCCGAGGAAACCCGGGCTGGCAAGCCCCTGCTTGTCCTCCTGCACGGCCACGGAGCAAACGAGCAGGATCTCCTCAGCCTGGCGGACATGCTCCCGGACGACTTCGCAGTGGCGTCTGTCCGTGCCCCCATCCCCGTAGGCCCCGGCTATTCCTGGTTCCCGCTGACCAATACTGTCGAATACTCGGTGGAGGCAGTGAAGTCCGCCGCCGGCTATGTGCTCGACTGGATCGACACCGTCAAGGCCAACCACCCCTCCGTGACGCTCCTCGGGTTCTCCATGGGGATGGCCATGGCCACCACGCTGCTCCGGCAACGGCCCGCCGACTTTGCCGCCGTCGTCGGGCTTTCCGGTTTTGTTGTCGACGCCGGCTCCGACGGTGAGTTCCGCGATGCCGAACTGGACGGAACGGTGCCCCTTTTCTGGGGTCGGGACCAGCAGGACCCGGTCATCACCCCGGACAAGATCGAATACACGATGGGCTGGGTCCGCAAACACGTGAAGCTGACCAAGGTCCTGTACACCGGAATGTGGCACAGCATCAACGCACAGGAGATCGGCCACGTGTCGGAATTCCTCACGCATGAGGTGCTGAACAAGTAGCCGTTCGCGGCAAAAGCTCCAGAGTCCCCTGGGATCAGGCGCCGGGTGCGATGATCCGGACTGTGTGGTTATTGACCGTGACGGTATCTCCGTGATGGAGCTGCCGGCCGCGCCTGTCGTCGATTTCGCCGTTGACCTTGACCAGTCCGTTCTTGATCAGCTCGGTTGCCTCGACGCCGTCCTCCACCATGTTCGCAAGTTTCAGGAGCTGACCGAGGCGGATCATGTCGTCGCGGATGGGGATGTCTTCGATTTCCTGGTTGCTCATACAAGCAATGATGCCCGACGTAAGGTAAACCCAATGACCCACGCACCGCGGCTGCCCCTCGCCGCAGGCCTTCCGATGGCCGTGGCCGCCGGCCTCGCCATCCCTGTCCAGGGGCGGATCAACGGGGCCCTCGGCGCCCGCCTCGGGGATGGAATCGCCGCCGCCGTGGTCAGTTTCAGCACCGGACTCGTGCTCATGATCCTGGTCTCGCTGATCCTGCCCCGCGGACGGGCCGGTCTTGCCCGGATCCTCCCTGCCGTGCGGCAGCGCCGGTTCCCGCCCTACTACGTCCTCGCCGGCGGAATCGGCGCCTTCTTTGTCTTCGCGCAGTCCTTCACAATCGGCCTGTTGGGGGTCGCGCTGTTCACCGTATCTACCGTCACGGGCCAGACAGCCAGCGGGCTGCTCGTGGACAGGCTGGGAATTGGCCCCGGCGGCAAGAAAGCGGTGACCGGCATCCGCGTCATCGGCTGCATCCTCACCATCGCGGCCGTGGCATGGGCTGTGTCGCCCCGCTTCAATGGCGGCGGCGCCGGCGGCTCAGCGGGAGGACCGGCCGGAGGAGACCCGGGCCAGCTCATCCTGCCGGTAATCCTTCCGGTTCTGGCCGGCTTCCTCATGAGCTTCCAGCAGGCGATGAACGGCACCGCCACCATGCACTACGGAACCCCGATCGCCGCCACCCTGGTGAATTTCGTGGCAGGCACGTGTGTGCTGTGGGCCGCCTGGCTCGTCAAGGCGGCAGTCGCCGGAGTAGGCAACCCGCTGCCGGAAGAGTGGTGGTACTACCTCGGCGGGCCCATGGGCTGCGTGTTCATCGGGCTCGGGGCGCTGCTGGTCCGCAGTCTCGGTGTGCTCGTGACGGGACTTGGCATGATCGCCGGGCAGCTCCTGGGCTCACTCGGGCTCGACCTGGTGGTTCCGGCTCCGGGCAGCGTGGTGGAGGTTCCCACGGTGCTCGGCACGCTACTCACTCTGGGTGCCATCGTCCTTGCCACTCTTCCATGGCCGCGGGGAGCGATCCGCAGGCAGCGCCCGGTAGGCTAGGACACGCAGCTTTCTGCACTGTTTTCCCTTCGCACACCACCCCCGCCCGGCAACCAGCCGGGGTTTCGGGGCCATAAACCGCGGACCGCACCCAGCGGCCCTGTAGAAATTGGAGTTCCCATGGCAGCAAAATCCGTCCTCGACCAGGTCATTTCCCTTTCCAAGCGGAGAGGTTTCGTTTTCCAGGCCGGCGAGATCTACGGAGGCTCCCGCTCCGCCTGGGACTACGGACCCCTCGGTGCAGAGCTGAAGGAGAACATCAAGCGCCAATGGTGGCAGTCCGTGGTGCGCGGCCGTGAGGACGTTGTAGGCCTGGATTCCTCCGTGATCTTGCCCCGCCAGGTATGGGAAGCTTCCGGCCACGTCGAGGTCTTCTCCGACCCGCTGGTGGAATGCCTGTCCTGCCACAAGCGCTACCGCGCCGACCACCTCGAGGAAGAGTACGAGGAAAAGAAGGGCCGCCCCGCCGAAAACGGCCTTAAGGACATCGCCTGTGCCAACTGCGGCACCCGCGGCGAATGGACCGAGCCGCAGGAATTCTCCGGCCTCCTCAAGACCTTCCTGGGCCCGGTTGCCAACGAGGAGGGCCTGCACTACCTGCGCCCGGAAACAGCCCAGGGCATCTTCGTGAACTTCAGCAACGTGCTCACGACGTCGCGGAAGAAGCCCCCGTTCGGCATCGGCCAGATCGGCAAGTCCTTCCGCAACGAGATCACGCCCGGAAACTTCATCTTCCGCACCCGTGAGTTCGAGCAGATGGAGATGGAATTCTTCGTCGAGCCCGGCACGGACGAGGAATGGCACCAGTACTGGATGAAGGAGCGCATGGCCTGGTACACCGGCCTGGGCATCAGGGAGGAAAACCTCCGCTTCTTCGAGCACCCGCTGGACAAGCTGAGCCACTATTCCAAGGGCACCACGGACATCGAATACCGCTTCGGTTTCCAGGGCTCGGAGTGGGGCGAGCTGGAGGGCATTGCCAACCGCACCGACTTCGATCTCTCCACCCATGCCAAGGCCTCCGGCCACGATCTGAGCTACTTCAACCAGGCCACGAACGAGCGCTACACGCCGTACGTTATCGAACCCGCTGCAGGCCTGACCCGCTCCTTCATGGCCTTCCTGGTGGATGCTTACACCGAGGACGAAGCCCCCAACGCCAAGGGCGGGGTGGACGTGCGCACCGTGCTGAAGCTTGACCCCCGCCTCGCACCGGTCAAGGCTGCCGTCCTTCCGCTGAGCCGGAACGAGGACCTGTCCCCGAAAGCCAAGGACCTCGGCGCCCAGCTCCGCAAGAACTGGAACATCGACTTTGACGACGCCGGTGCGATCGGACGCCGCTACCGCCGCCAGGACGAGATCGGAACCCCGTTCTGCATCACCGTGGACTTCGACACCCTTGATGACCAGGCCGTCACCATCCGTGAGCGCGACACCATGAGCCAGGACCGCGTCTCCCTGGACAAGGTGGAGGGCTACCTGGCCGCACGGCTGATCGGCGCCTAACCGTGGCGATCCAATACCGTGAATGGCGCGAAGGCGACGACCTTGCGCTCCTGGAAATCTGGGGAGACCCGGAAACTGTCCAGGCCGGACAGTTCCGGGGCACCCTGGCGCCTTCCAGCAACGCACCCTGGCGGCGCTGCATTGTGGCCGAGGACGTCGTGGACGGCGTCAGCATTCCGGTTGCCGCCGGCGTGGTCCACGAGGCGTCCCTGCACCCGGAGCGCCTGTGGGTCTATGTCGAGGTAGCCCGGGACCACCGCCGCTCCGGCATCGGTTCCACGCTGCTCATGATGCTGCGCCGCGAAGCCGAAGCGTCGCCGTCGGGAGTTAACCGGCTGCGGTGCAAGGTCGAGCCGGGCACGCCCGGTGCAGCGTTTGCCGAAGCCGCGGGACTCACTCCGATCCAGCGCTCGCAGCTCGTCGTCGTGGAACCTGCGGCCCTGAAGCTTCCGGTGTTCGGGGACGGTTCTGAGGAAGCCGCTGCGGAGCGTGTGGAGGACCTGGCCACCGGTTCGGTGGAACTGTCCGACGTCGTAGGGCGGTATTACACGTCAGTCCACGGCTGGGACAGCCCGGGCGAGCTGAGCATCCCCACGGTCCAGCGGCTGTTTCTCGATGAACTCAGCGGCGCCCACGGGGCGATCGTCTTGCGTGCGCCAAAGGCCAGCGCATTCGGCCAGGGCGTGCCGACGTCGAAGAAGGGCAGGCTGCAGGCGTTCGCCATCAGCTACGCGGAGCTCAATCCCGAACAGGGACCGTCAGGCCACCCCTCGGACGTGTTCCTCGGCCATGAGCCGGAGCTGGAGCCCGACGAGGCACAGGCCGCGGTCCGTGACCTGCTCGCGCTGATCGCGTACCAGTACCCGGTCCTCATGGAAGTGGATGATTCCATGACAGCGGTGCGCTCCGTCGTCGAGCCGCTGATGGAGACGGGCAAGGCCCGCCGCCAAGGTGCCGAGACGTTCGTCGTCTCCGACTAACCCCGGCGACGACGGCGGCCCCTCGCCCGGTCCTCGGCATCCAGCCTTTGCCGTTCGGCCTCGGAGGGGGCGCCGCCGCCGAGATCGGCGGGCATCCACCAGTCGCCAGGTTTAGCGGCGACCGGAAAACTGGCGATGCAGTAATCGATCCCTGCCTGGAGTATTTCCCGGAGCCTTGCCGTTTCGGCCTCCGCATCGATGCCGGGTGCCGGCGTCATCGGCGGGCCGATATGGACGCGGACGGGAGCGCGCCAGGCGGTCCGGCCCGAAAATCGGCGGCCGCGGGTCAGGAGCCGGTGGGCGCCCCAGACGGACATCGGGATGACGGGCACGCCGGCCTCTGCCGCCATCCGCACGGCACCGGTCTTGCATTCGCGCACTTTGAAGCTGCGGCTGACGCCCGCTTCCGGGAACACGGCAAGGTATTCCCCGGCACGGAGCTTGGCCACTGCGGCATCATAGGCAGCGGAGCGGGAACCGTAGCTCACCACGACATTCCCGGTGGCACTGATGACCGGCCCCGCGAGCCAGTGATCCGCCGCGCCCTGGGTGATGAGGAAGCGGAGCTGGGCCCGGGCATGGTTCCAGACCACCAGTTCGGCGGCGGCAAAATCGAGATAGCCAAAGTGCGTGACCGCCATGACCGCTCCTCGACCAGGCTGTACCAGCCGCGACGAACCGTTCCGCGGATCGGAAGCGGGCAGGTGCTCCCGGCCGGTGACGATGACGCCGACCTGGAAAATCCAGCGCAGGAAGAGACCTGCCCGGACGAGCAGCCGGTAGAAGCGGTCATTCGGCATGGGCGTGAGTCACAGCACTGCCGGGGAGGTCTGCGCAGTTGGCGGGACCAGCCGGTCGAGCGAGGCAACGGACCTCAGCGGAGATTCAGCAGGGACACCGGATCTCTCGCTGAAGGCCTTCAGCAGGAAGCCGGTGGCCAGCGTGTGCCAGAGCCGCACGCGCCGGATCATGAAGTGGCCGGTCGCCTTGAGCGAAACGTACTGCAGCACCTCAGCATCCGGGGCCGCCCGCCGCGCAAACCGCAGGGACGCCGTCGGGCTCGTCCAGCGATCCTGGTCGCCGTGCACGATGAGGACCTTCCGCCCGGCCACGGGTGCAGCCGGTGTTGCATCGTTGAGCCACGGGGCGAGCGCCACCACGGCATCCACCTGGGGGTCGTCGGCCACGCAGAGGGCGGTCAGACCGCCCATGGAATGCCCCAGCAGGTACACCGGGACGCCCGGGTGTTCCTCCCGGATCTTCGCCAGGGCCCAGCGGGCATCCTTCAGCGGCGACATCTCCTCGCCGTTCCAGCCGCGCACCCGGTTCCGCAGAATCCACACTTCCAAGCCGAGCTTCCGGCCGGCCCGGTGCAGTTGCCGCGCGAACGGCACCATCCGGGCGGGGCCCAGGTGGCGGGCCTGGACAGGTTCGAAAGAGTGGGAGCGGCCGCCGTGGAGGACCAGCGCCACGCCCCGGGTGATGCCGGTGGGCCTCAGGACAGTCAGCACCGCTTCCGCGGGCGGTACTGCGCCAGCCGACGGCGGTCCTGCGCCAGCCGACGGCGGCGCCACCCTCGGTTGAGCGGCTTCGGCTGGGTCCGGTTTGGCAGTATTGCGGTGGCTCACGCCTGCATCCTCCGACTTTGTGTCCTCCATTTATCAACACTATGGTGACCGTCGTAGAGTTCAAGCATGAGGTCTAACAGCTGATGGGTTCCGGTCACTCCCACGGTCACGCAGGTCATTCGGAGCCGACGCCCCAGGCGGTAGCTGCACGCAGGAAGGCGAACCGGATTCTTGCCGCCGTGCTGATTCCGCTGACCCTGCTGACGCTGGCCGCGATGGCGGCGCTCTGGCCGTCCGGCAGCAAGGAGGGCCTGACACTTGCCAACCCCTATGCGGCGGCACCTGGAGTAACTTTCGATACCGGGCGGATCCAGCGCGTGGTCACCGAGAGTTGCACGGCTACGGCCAGCCAAAGCCCCCAGCAAGGGACGCGGCAAAGCCCGCAGCAAGGAACGCAGCAGGGAAGCCAGCAACGCACCGACGGCGGCTCCCGGTGCACCTTCGCCTTCACCGAGCCGGACAAGGGCGGCAACCCCGTCAAAGTGGTGATCAACCCGGACATCGCCAAGTCGCACGGCGTGGACGTGGGGGATAACATCCGCTACCTCAATCTCACCAATGCCCAGGGCGCCGCGGCCGCGGGACCGAACGGACCGGCCGCCCAAGGCGCGCCGGCGTACATCTTCGTGGACTTCGTCCGGACCATGCCCATTATTCTGCTGGCCGTCCTGTATGCCCTGGTGGTGGTTGCCGTGGCCCGGTGGCGCGGGCTGCGTGCCCTGATCGGCCTCGTCGGTGCCTACTTCGTGCTGGTGAGCTTCATTCTGCCCGGACTCGTGGAGGGAAAGCCGCCGCTGCTCCTCGCCCTGGTGGGGTCCACCGTGATCATGATCGGGGTGCTGTACTTCGCCCACGGCTTCTCGGCACGGACCTCCACCGCGCTGCTGGGCACGATCTTCGGCCTGGGCATCACGGCGCTGCTGGCGGCCTGGGCAACCGACGCCGCGAACCTCGCCGGCGTGGGCAGCCACGACGCCGCCACCCTCGTCAATATCTCGGGGAACATCTCGATTTCAGGCATTATCCTGTGCGGACTCATCATTTCCGGGCTGGGTGTCCTCAACGATGTCACCATCACACAGTCGTCGGCGGTGTGGGAGCTCTACGAGTTGGCGCCGGCCACGAGCGCCCGCAAACTGTTCAGCGCCGCCATGCGGATCGGGCGGGACCACATCGCCTCCACGGTGTACACGATTGCCTTCGCCTATGCCGGCGCCGCCCTGCCCATCCTCATCATCGTGATGCTGTACAACCGCCCGCTCGGGGAGGCGCTCACCAGCGCCGAACTGTCCGAGGAAGTCATCCGGACCCTGGTGGGATCGATCGGCCTCGTTCTGGCGATCCCCGTCACCACGCTGATCGCGGTCCTCGTGGTCAAGGCTACGGGGATCCGGAGCGGCGGGCAGACGTCCGTAACGGCCGACGATGTCGATGACACCGGCGCGCTCGCGGCTGCAGCAGCCGTGGCCGCCGAAAGCGGTCCAACCCTGCCGGAAACGCGCCGCGGCCGGCGTGCCGTCCAGCAGGAGCAGGAGCGGGCCAGGGAATAGCACTTGCGCCCGATTTGCCCGCCTTTGAGACAATGGACGGGTGACTGTTGTAGCAACGCCTCCCGCCCCCAAGCTGGAACTCCCGCCCCTGAAGCTGGGACCGATCACGGTGGACACCCCCGTGATCCTGGCCCCGATGGCCGGCATCACCAACTCGGCCTTCCGCAGGCTCTGCCGTGAATACGGCGGCGGCATGTATGTGGCGGAGATGGTGACCTCCCGCGCCCTCGTGGAGCGCACCCCGGAGTCGCTGCGCATCATTTCCCATGACGACGACGAAAAAGTCCGCTCCGTCCAGCTCTACGGAGTGGATCCCGTGACCGTGGGCCAGGCCGTGCGCATGCTGGTCGACGAGAACCGTGCGGACCACATTGACCTGAACTTCGGCTGCCCCGTGCCCAAGGTAACCCGGCGTGGGGGAGGTTCGGCCCTGCCCTGGAAAATCGATCTCTTCACCTCGATCGTGCAGACGGCGGTCAAGGAAGCGTCGAGGGGCGGCATCCCGCTCACCATCAAGATGCGCAAGGGCATTGACGAGGACCACCTGACGTACCTCGACGCCGGCCGCATCGCCCGCGATTCCGGCGTTGCCGCCGTCGCGCTCCATGGACGGACGGCGGCGCAGTTCTACTCCGGCCAGGCCGACTGGTCCGCCATCGCGCGCCTCCGCGAGGCGCTCCCGGACATTCCCGTCCTGGGCAACGGCGACATCTGGTCCGCCGAGGACGCCGTGCGCATGGTCCGCGAGACCGGCGTCGATGGCGTCGTGGTCGGCCGCGGCTGCCAAGGCCGGCCCTGGCTTTTCGGGGACCTGCAGGCCGCGTTCGAAGGAAGCGACGAGCGGCATCGCCCGGGCTTGCGCCAGGTGGCCGAAGGCGTCTACCGCCATGCCGAGCTCATGGTCGAAACCTTCGGCAACGACGAATACAAGGCCCTCCGGGAAATCCGCAAGCACATGGCCTGGTACTTCAAGGGCTACGTGGTGGGCGGGGAACTGCGCGCCAAACTGGCCACAGTGCCCACCCTTGAAGTGCTGCGCGAACTGCTGGGCGAGCTGGACATGGACCTGCCCTACCCCGGCGCCGACTCCGAAGGCCCCCGAGGCCGTGCCGGTTCCCCGAAGAAGCCGGCCCTGCCCAAGGACTGGCTGGTCAGCCGGCAGATGGATGCAGACCAGACGCGCGACATTGCCGCCGCGGAGCTGGACGTGTCCGGTGGGTGAGAGCCAGCTTGCCCAGGCGCGCCGGCTGCCACAGTTCCTCTCCGGCTACGAGGCCCACGATTCAGCCCGCTGGGTGGAGGAACCGCCCAAAAGCACCTACCGTTCCGACTTTGAGCGGGACCGTGCACGGGTCCTGCATTCCTCGGCACTGCGTCGGCTCGGTGCCAAGACCCAGGTGGTGGCGCCGGACACGGATGACTTTGTCCGGACCCGGCTAACGCACAGCCTTGAAGTGGCGCAGGTGGGCCGTGAACTGGGCCGGGCGCTGGGCTGCGATCCGGATGTGGTGGACACCGCCTGCCTGAGCCACGACCTCGGACACCCGCCGTTCGGCCACAACGGTGAGTCGGCGCTCAACGAAATGGCCCACGCAATCGGTGGCTTTGAAGGCAACGCGCAGACACTGCGGCTGCTGACCCGGCTGGAGCCGAAAGTCCTGGACAGTGAGGGCAGGCCGGCCGGCCTGAACCTGACCCGGGCAAGTCTCGACGCCGCGGCAAAGTACCCGTGGTCAGCCCTCGACGCGCCCGTGATCCACGGCCAGCGGACCAGCAAGTTCGGCGCCTACGAGGACGACCTGCCCATCTTCAACTGGATCCGGGAAGGGGCGCCCGGGCGGCGGTCCTGCCTCGAAGCCCAGGTCATGGACCTCGCCGACGATATTTCCTACTCGGTGCACGACGTCGAGGACGCCATCGTGGCCGGCCACTTCCAGCTGCGCTGGATGGATAATCCGGACCACCGGGCCCGTGTGGTGGGGTACGCCAAGCAGTGGTACCTGCCGCACAACGACCCCGCAGCCATCGACGCCGCCCTGGCCAGGCTGGAAGCAACGGACGTCTGGGTCCGTGAGGCCGACGGCAGCCGCAAGTCCATGGCCGCCCTGAAGGACATGACCAGCCAACTGATCGGCCGGTTCTGTCAAAGCGCCCTGGAAACCACTCGTGCCGTGTACGGCCCGGAACACCTGACCCGCTACAACGCGGAACTCATGGTGCCGGACGAGACCGTGATGGAGATCGCCGTCATGAAGGGCCTGGCCACCACGTTCGTGATGACCACGGAGCACCGCCAGCCCATCTATGAGCGGCAGCGCGAGGTCCTCCACGCCCTGGTGACCGCGCTGAACGCCTCCGGCGACCGCCACCTCGAACCGATGTTCGCCGCTGACTGGCGGGACGCGGCCGACGACGCCGCCCGGCTCCGCGTCGTCATCGACCAGGTGGCATCGCTGACTGACGGCTCCGCGCTGGCCATGTACGAACGGCTTGTGGGCAGCCTTCCGTCACTGTGGTGATCGCCGACACAGGGCACCCTTCGCTGTCCCGCCCCCGGATTAGGATGGCTTCGTGGCCGGCCTGATCAAACGTGAAGACATTGACGAAGTCCGCCAGCGCACGGACATCAAGGAAGTAGTTGACGGCTACGTCACGCTCAAAAACGCCGGGCTGGGCTCCTTCAAGGGCTTGTGCCCGTTCCATGACGAGCGCTCGCCGTCGTTCACGGTCCGGCCGCAGGTGGGCCGCTACCATTGCTTCGGCTGCGGCGAAGACGGCGACGTCATCTCGTTCGTCCAGAAGCTGGACCACACAACATTCCATGAGGCCGTGGAGAAGCTGGCAGCCCGGATCGGGTACGAGCTCCGCTACGAGGACGGCGGCACGGGCCCCAACCGTGAGGAAGTGGGCAAGCGCCAGCGGCTCCTGGACGCCCATAAGGTGGCGGATGAGTTCTTCCGTGCCCAGCTGCTGACCGCCGGCGCAGCCGAAGGGCGCAAATTCCTGCAGCTCCGGGGGTTCGACCGCGGCGCTGCCGAGCATTTTGGCGTCGGATACGCGCCCCAGGGCTGGGATGCGCTGCTCAAGCACCTGCGCGGCCGCGGATTCATTGAGCCGGAGCTGAAGCTCACCGGGATGTTTTCCGAAGGCAACCGGGGCATCTACGACCGATTCCGGGGCCGTCTCATCTGGCCCATCCGGGACATCGCAGGGGACACCATCGGCTTCGGCGCGCGCAAGCTCTACGAGGACGACCAGGGCCCGAAGTATCTCAACACCCCGGAAACAACGCTCTACAAGAAGTCGCAGGTGCTGTACGGCATCGACCTCGCCAAACGGAGCATTGCCAAGGACCGCCAGCTGGTGGTCGTGGAAGGCTACACCGACGTCATGGCCTGCCATCTCGCGGGGATCCCGACGGCGGTGGCCACGTGCGGGACCTCGTTCGGTGCCGACCACATCAAGATCGCCCGCCGGCTGCTGTCCGACGACGGCACCGGGGGAGAGGTCATCTTCACCTTCGATGGCGACGCCGCCGGTCAGAAGGCGGCCCTGCGGGCCTTTGAAGAGGACCAGCGCTTTGTGGCCCAGACCTACGTCGCCGTGGAGCCGACCGGAGCGGACCCTTGCGACCTGCGGCAGACGCGGGGGGATGCGGCTGTCCGTGAGCTGATCGCCTCGCGGCGCCCGCTGTTTGAGTTTGCTATCCGGGCTGCGCTGAAAAGGCACAACCTGGATACCGTGGAAGGCCGGGTTGCCGCGCTGCGTGAGTCCGCTCCTGTGGTGGCCCAGATCCGCGACGCCGGCATCCGGCCCGCCTACGCGCGTGAGCTGGCGGGATGGCTGGGGATGTCGATCGAGGACGTTGGCAGCGCTGTGGCCGCTGCTGCCAAGCGGGGGGCCCATGGCCCGGGACAGTCCGCAGCCGGCCCCGCTGGCCGGGGCGGCGCCGGCACGCCTGGTCCGGGCGTTGCCGCGTTGCCGCCGTCGGGCGTTCTGCCGTCATTTAACCGTCCCGATCCCCGCGACCCGGTTGCATCCATGGAGCGGCAGGCGCTCGAAGTGGCGCTGCAGGAGCCGGCGATGCTGGGCGGAGGCATCTGGGAGCGCTTCGCCGCCGTACGGTTCGCCACGCCCGCTTATCAGGCTATCCACGACGCCATCCGCGCCACGGGACTCGGTTTCGCCGGGGATCCGGTGGTGTGGGTGGAGAAGCTGCGCCAGGAGGTCCCGGAACCGCTGCAGCCGCTGGTTTCGGAGCTTGCGGTGGTTCCGTTGCCCGCGAACACCGCCGAGGCCGTGCAAAAATACTGCCGGGACATCCTTGCCCGGCTTTTCGAACTGCAGATCACGCGCGTGAAGGCCGACAAGATGGGGCAGTTGCAGCGCCTGGACGCGGCAGCCCATCCTGAGGAGTTCCAGAAGCTCAACCGAGAACTGATGATGCTGGAAATGGAGCGCCGCTCACTGCGTTCCGAGTCCTGAAACGCCGGTAGCTGCCCGGCATGACCCTCGATTTCGTTTCCCGGCGGAGTGTTTGCTAGGCTTATATCCGCTTCATTCCTCCTTAGCTCAATTGGCAGAGCATTCGACTGTTAATCGAAGGGTTGCTGGTTCAAGTCCAGCAGGAGGAGCGCACAGTCCCCGTTCCGGACCTCCGGAACGGGGACCTTTTTTATACCCGGGGAGGGTATTTGTTCCGCGTAATTCCGCCGATTTCCCATAGCGCGGGAACCTTTGCTAATGTCATACCTGCTTCATTCCTCCTTAGCTCAATTGGCAGAGCATTCGACTGTTAATCGAAGGGTTGCTGGTTCAAGTCCAGCAGGAGGAGCGCACAGGTCCCGCAGCCAGCACAGAGTTGGCTGCGGGACCTTTTTCATGGCGGATCTTCACGCGTCTCGTTCTTTGGATGTCGGGGCTAGACGAAGTCCATCTCCACCTGGAGGAACCGTTCCGCCTCGGCGACGGCCGCTGCGAAGGCCTCGCTTTCAGTGGGGGACGTGCGCGGCTGGCGGGGATGCCACTCGTGCGGCGAGGAGTGCACACGCGTGAAGCCGCCGTCGGGCGGTGCGTAGAAGATGCCAAAGCGCTGCACCGGCCATTCGGGGGACGTCTCCGGCGCCACGAGCAGGGCCGCATTGACGGCCGGATTGAACCACTGGGCTATGGGGCGCCGCCGGTCCTCGGTGAAAAGTCCCGCGGCATAGAGAGCTGCCGACTGCGCACTGGTCTGCGTGCACAGCCGGTCCCACCACAACGGCAGTATGCCGGTGTCGCACCGCTGCCACGTGGCTGGAAGGGGAGGATGATCCTGCCAGTGGGGCACGTATCAACTTTATCTCGCGGCGGGCCGCCCGGAACAGATGCGGGCCAGATGCCGGCGGCGGAAGGGGCCGTCAGGGAACTGTTGCCAGGGGCGGTTCCGTTGCGAGCCCGGTCCCCTGGTCATGACCGGTTCCAGGGCCCCGGATTCACGCGGTACAGCAGCGCTGAGCCCGCCACGGCGCCAAGGATGATCCCCATCGCGACGTTGCCCATGGCCCGGCCGGCAAAGAAGCCCGCCACGCCGCCAAGGATGGCTCCGAGGAACAGTCCGCGGCGGTTGCGGTGCGGTTTTCGAGTCATGCGGCCAGCGTACCTGCGGGCTTGGGGACCGAGTGCATCAGCGGGCGGTCCATTAGTGGCCGGTCCTTCAGTGGATCGACGGAACGGTCTTGGGCCGGACCACGATCCACAGTGCCGCGGCTGCGAGGAAGATACAGCTGGCTTGGACGGCACCCATGGGCGTGGCGGAGCTGCCGCCCAGCCAGCCCACCACGGGCGAGATGAGGCCGGCCATCAGGAAAGTGGACGCGCCCAGCAGGGACGCCGCGGTGCCGGCCTGGGCGCCGTGGCTGGACAGCGCCAGGACCTGGACGCTCGGGAAGGTGAAGCCGGTCCCAAGGATGTAGAACCAGAGCGGCACCATGACACCCCAGAGCCCGAACCCCAGCTGGTCGAAGAGGACGATCAGGAGGGCCATCAGGAACATCCAGGCGGTGGAACCGGCAAGGATCCACTGTGGCGGCACCCGCCGGATCAGCCGCGAGCTCGTTTGGACCCCGGCGACGATGCCCAGTGAATTGATGCCGAACAGCAGGCCGTACTGCTGCGGAGTGAAGCCGTAGGTGTCCTGGAAAAGGAACGGGGACGCGGAGAGATAGGTGAACAGGCCTCCGAAGTTCATGCCGCCGAGCATCAGGAGGCCGACGAAGATCCGGTCGGAGAAGAGTGTCCGGTAGCGCTGGCGGGCAGTCATGCCGGACAAACCGCGTTGCTCACGCGGAAGTGTCTCACGGACCAGGAACATCGCGGCGACGATCACCGTAGTGCCGTAGCATGCCAGGAACACGAAGATGCCCGGCCAGGGCATCACCAGGAGCAGCTGCGATCCGATCACGGGAGCCAGGATGGGTGCCAGTCCGTTGACCAGCGCCATGCGGGAGAACATCCGCACCATGGGATAGCCGCTGAAGAGGTCCCGCACCACGGCCATGGCGACGACGCTCCCGCCCGCGGCGCCGATTCCCATCAGGACGCGGAAGAGACCGAGGGTGCCGATGTCCGTGGAGATCGACGCACCCACCGAGGCGGAGATGTGCACGGCGGTGGCGAGGATGAGTGGCAGCCGCCGGCCGAACTTGTCGCTGAAGGGGCCAACAACCAGCTGCCCGACGGCGAACCCGACGGTGGTACCTGTCAGTGTCAGCTGGACTGCGGCTTCCGAAACGTTGAGGCTTTCTTCCAGCGCGGGGAAGGCCGGCAGGTAGAGGTCCACCGTGAAGGGTCCCAGAGCGGTGAGGGCGCCAAGAAGAAGGATGTAGAGGAACTTTTGGCGTCGGCTCAGGGCATCGCCCGGATTGGTGGTGGTCACAGAGAACAATCCTAGGGCGCAAAGATCATACTTTTACAGCGTTGGAGGGCTCGCCGGAAAGTATTTCCAGAAGTTGCGGCTGAGCCTGAATGATAGTTTTGTCACCGGGGCGTGCTGAGCCACATGCTGGCCCTGCAACAGCCGAAGAAGAATCGATGATGGAACCAGTTAGGCGGAACCTATGAGCGGGCGTCACAGCGGGCGGGCCAAGCACGGCTTGCGTATTACTGCGCTGCCAAAAACGTTGAAGCTCATCTTCAAACTGGCCCCGCGGCAGCTCAATGATGAGATCGCAATGGCCAAGTTTGAGGTCAAGCGCAAGGGCAAGCAGCTCGGCGTGGCGGGAGCGTTCTTCGGGGTGGCGGCGGTCTTCCTGGCTTTCCTGGTGACGGGACTGATCGTCGCGGCCATCATGGGGCTCGCTACCATCATGCCGGCCTGGCTCGCGGCGCTGCTCGTGTGCGCGGTCTTCCTCCTCATCGCCCTGATCGGCGGGCTCATAGGCCTCCAGAAGTTCAAGAAGGCCATGCCGCTGATTCCGGAGGAAACCGTCCGCGGCCTGAAGCATGATCTTGGCATCGCCAAGGAGGGCTCGGACTTTGACGCCGCAGTACTGGATCCGAACTCACCCCAGGCCAGGGCCGCCAAGGAAGCCAAGGCTGCTGCCAAGGCGCAGGAGAAGGCTGAGAAGGAAGCAAAGGCAGCCGCGGAGGCGGTTGAGATTCCGCCGGTCAGCGAGCCTGACCTTCACCGTCGCCTGAAGCAGCGGCGCGAACACCTCACCGGCGTACGCGACGAGCTCGGCGAGGAACTTGATGTCAAGACCCAGGCCGAGGCGCTGCTCGGCGTGGCCAGGCACCGCCTGGATGAGGGCAAGGACATGCTCAGAGACAGCAAGGACCGGGTCGGCGAAAAAATTGCTGCCCTGTCCGCTGCGGCCTACTCGTCCTCTGCATCCCGGGATAGCGTCGGGGAGTCCTTGCCTGGACAGCTCGAAGCACGGTGGAAGCCGCTGCTGGCCTTCGCCGCCTCCACTGCCGTCCTGTTTGCCCTGCTGCGGAAACTGTTCAAGAGCTGAACGTTGCCCTGATCGTGGACAGGACGACGCGGCCGGCCACAGAGAGGGGGACCGCATGAGATTCATCGGCGCTGGTTCCCGCCCTGGCCAGCCGCACGTCGATCATGACCTGGTCTTCACTGTTCCCAATCTCCTCACGGTGCTGCGCTTCATGGGCGTGCCGCTCTTCATCTGGCTCGTCCTGGCTGAAAGGGAGTACGGGTTCGCCGTGCTCGTGCTGGCGATCATGGGCAGCACGGACTGGGTGGACGGCTACGTTGCCCGCCGGTTCAACCAGGCGTCCAAACTGGGCAGGGTCATGGACCCCGTCGCCGACAGGCTTGCGCTGCTCTCCGTGGCGATCACGCTGGTGATCGCCGGTGTGCTCCAGTGGTGGTACCTCGCAGCGCTCGTGATTCCCGACGCCATGCTCCTGGCCATGTCGCTTTTCTACTTCCACAGCCATCCTGATCTTCCGGTCAGCATGATCGGCAAGACCCGCACGGCGCTCCTGCTGCTGGGCACTCCGCTGCTGGTGCTCTCGAAGCTGGACATTCCCTATGCCGACACCTATTTCGTTGTTGCCTGGATCGTGCTCGGCCTGGGACTGATCGGCCACTGGGTGGCCGCCTACAACTATTTCTGGGCTATTCGCCGCAAAGGCAAAATGCTGGCTGCAGACGGCGGCGGGGACAGCTGATGGTGTGGGTTGCGGTTTTCCTCGCCGTCATGGGCGCTTTTTTCCTGGCTTTTGGCGCCCAGCGGCAGGGGAGCGCGGTTAAGGCCGACACCGGCGGGTTGGCGCTTAGCTCCAACGGTTTCCTGCGTCTCCTGCGGAACCCCCGCTGGGTCTTGGGGCTCCTGTTGCTCTGCATGGGCATGGCCATGAATGCCGTCGCGCTGGTCAGTGCTCCTCTAACGGTGGTCCAGCCCATCGGCGCCATCGCGCTGGTGATCACCACCGTGGTCAATACCAAGGACCAAGGACTCAGCATCAACCGGGCCACGGTGGTGGCCATCACCGCGTGCGTTACCGGCTCGGCGCTGTTCGTCCTGCTTGCCGTGAACGTCACACAGGAAAACCACCACGTAAACGCCGACGACGAACTCACCATTGTGCTGCTGCTTGCCTTGGCCGTGGGGCTTTTCGGCACCCTCGCGGCCATGTTCAAGCACCGCATGAGTGCTTTTATCTACATTCTTGGCGCCGGAGTGCTGTTTGGTTTCGTGGCCGTGCTGACCAGGATCATCGGCAAGCACCTCCTCGATCCCAACGGCCTGGCGCTGCTGAATGTGCCGTGGTACTCCGTTGTTGCCATTGCGGCGGCCGGAGGGCTGGGATCGTGGTTCGTGCAGAGCGCCTACTCCACTGGTCCGCCGGACCTGGTGATCGCCGGGCTGACTGTGATCGACCCCATAGTGGGCATCGCAATCGGCATCGTCATCCTGGGAGAATTGCGTCCGGACGTCCACGCCGTGATGGCAATTGCGATGGGTACGGCGGCAACCCTTGCTATCGTGGGGGTAATCGCCCTCTCCCGACACCATCCCGAGGTCACCAAGCGGAAGAAAGACGCTCGGAAGGCCGCGGGCAGGGCGTCCCATTAGCCGACTTTTCTCAGCGGGCCAGGCGCGAATGCGCCAGCGGCCACCCGGCGTGGACAGCCGAAGCTGACCGCACCATGACCACCAGGAGCTCTCCACGTGACCATGCCCGATGCCCAGCGCCCACTGACTATCCTCCTTGCGGCCGACACCTACCCGCCCCATGTCAACGGTGCAGCCCAGTTTGGCTACCGACTGGCGAAGGGCATGACGGAACGCGGCCACGATGTCCACGTCCTGGCCTGCCGGCCCGACAAGGGCAAGAGCTTTACCGAATTCCGCAAGGAAGGGACGGTCCACCGCCTGCGCTCCCACGGCGTCTTCACGCATGAGTACTTCCGGATCTGCTTCCCCTGGGAGATCAAGAAGGAGATCAGCCTGCTGTTCGACAAGGTCCGGCCGGACGTCGTGCATATCCAAAGCCACTACATGATCGGTGAGCACGTGCTGTACGAAGCCGAGAAGCGCGGCATCCGGATCGTTGCCACCAACCACTTCATGCCGGAAAACCTCAATCCGTTTCTCCCATTCCCGCAGTGGTTCAAGGACATTATCGGGAAGATTTCCTGGCGGGACATGGGCAAGGTGATGGGAAAGGCCGACGTGGTCACGACTCCCACGCCGCTGGCGGCCAAGGCCATGCACGAGCATGCCTTCCTGCGCAAGGTCCTGCCGCTGTCCAACGGCATCGAGTCCTCGGTCTACGAGCTCCAGCCCGGCGAGGTCATCGAACCCCACGCCCATCCGACGGTGCTGTTTGCCGGCCGCCTGGCCGAAGAGAAGCACGTTGATGTGCTGATCAAGGCTGTGGCAGCGACGCCCGCTGATTTGAATGTCCACCTGGAGATCGTGGGCGGCGGCGAGGTGCGTCCTGCCCTGGAATCGCTCGTGGAACGCCTCGGGCTGCAGAACCGGGTAAAGTTCCTGGGTCTTGCCAGTGACGAGGAACTGCGCGAGGCCTACATCAAGGCGGACATCTTCTGCATGCCGGGAACCGCCGAATTGCAGTCCCTCGTGACACTGGAGGCGATGTCTGCCTCCACCCCCGTCCTTCTGGCTGATGCCATGGCCCTTCCGCACCTGGTGCGGGACGGCGAGAACGGCTACCTGTTCACTCCCAATGACAGTGCAGACCTGTCCGAGAAGATCACCCGGATTTTGCGGCTGCCTGTCGAGGAACGGAAAGCCATGGGCCAGGCCAGCCGGTGCATGGTGGAGCCGCACAGCATCCAGGGAACCCTGCAGACCTTCGAAGACCTGTACCGCGGCGCGAGCTACGACGACAAGGTGCTCTAGAAGGGAGATCATCTGGAAGCCGGTGGTCTAAAGCCGTTCACCAGTTTGCTAGAGTGTTTTTGCCCTCAGATGACAGGCCCCGGTCCCGGGGTGGTGGAATTTTGGGGCGGGGGGCTATAGCTCAGCTGGTTAGAGCGCGGGACTCATAATCCTAAGGTCCTCGGTTCAAGTCCGAGTAGCCCTACCCAAGTAAGCCCCTGACCTACGGAAACGCCGGTCGGGGGCTCTCTCATTCACAGTTCTCACGTAGCCCCCACCTGCTGGCCCATCTTGTCGGTGTGTTGGGGCAGTACGCACCCCCAGCCGCCTCATGCACAGCCGCGAGCCGGTGCACGTGAAGGCGGCGCCGGCTTCCATGAGCATGAAGTCATTGATGTCGGCGTCGGCCACACTGACGATGAAGTTATGGATGTCGACACCAACCGCTCCGCCGCCGTCGTTTTCCCCCGGCTGCTCCTGAAGCTCCCGCCATCGGCGGGATGGCCTGAGTATACGAGCAGCCCTACCTGCTTGGCATGAGGGCCATGACCGACGTTTCGTCGTCGGCCACGGCTTTTTTCTGTTTTCAGCGTGACTTGGGTTTTGTTTCCCGAATCAACTGCGATAAGTTACTCGTCAGTAACATAGTGCAGGCGCGGTGCCTGGAACCTCTCCGGTCGCTGCCGATCATCGCGGAGGAACGCCATGTCCACAGACGTAACCGACGTCAACAACCTTCCCTACGCCGACGGCGATTTCTTCGCTTTCGAGCAGCTTCTCAGCAGCAAGGAGCAGGACCGTCTGGTCGAGATCCGTTCGTTCCTGGCGCGCGAGGTAAAGCCCCTCGCCGTGGACTGCTGGAACCGCGGCGAGTTTCCGATGGATCTGATTCCCAAACTGGCCGAGATCGACCTCGTCAGCCCGGTGCGGCGCCAGGGCCACTCCAATCTCTTCGCCGGCATCGTGCACGCTGAGGTCACCCGCGCGGACACGTCGATCGCAACGTTCATGGGAGTTCACGACGGACTGTTCACAGGATCCATCGAAGCTCTGGCCTCCCGCGAGCAGCAGGATGCCTGGTTGCCGGACATCTACTCCCTGAAAAAAATCGGCGCCTTCGGACTGACGGAACCGCTGGGCGGATCGGATGTTGCCGGCGGAACCCGCACCACGGCGCGGCGCGACGGCGATTACTGGATCCTCAACGGTGCCAAGCGCTGGATCGGCAACGCCACGTTTTCGGACTGGGTGGTCATCTATGCCCGGGACGTGGCCGACAACCAAGTGAAGGGATTCCTCGTGGACACTACGCTCCCGGGGTTCAGCGCCACCAAGATCGAGAACAAGATCTCCCTGCGCACGGTCCAGAATGCGGACATCACCCTTGAGGACGTGGCAGTTCCAGACTTCTTCAAACTGGCCAATGCCAACAGCTTCCGTGACACCAACAAGGTCCTGAAAGTCACACGCCTCGCCGTAGCGTGGCAGGCTGTGGGCCAGCAGCTTGCCGCGTTCGACGTCGCCCGCCGGTATGCCGTTGAGCGCCACCAGTTCGGACGCCCGCTGGCTTCCTTCCAGCTGGTGCAAAGTCAGCTCGTGCAGATCCTGGGGAACGCCGTCAGCTCCATGGGCATGATGGTCCGCCTTTCCCAGCTCGAGGACGCCGGACAGGCCAAGGACGAACAATCCGCTCTGGCCAAGGCCTTCACCACCGCCCGCATGCGCGAAAGCGTGGCGATGGGCCGCAGCCTGCTCGGCGGAAATGGCATTGTGACCGACTTCGAGATGGCGAAGATCTTCGCCGACGCCGAGGCGATCTACTCCTACGAAGGCACACACGAGGTGAACACCCTGGTTACAGGACGCGCCATTACCGGCGTTTCGGCAATTGTATAGTCCAGTTTCGGCAAATCGCATGAGCCATCCGGGCCGTTTCTGCGCCATGTCTTAGCTCTCGGCAGCCGGCGGCCGTCGTCCTCGCGCCTCGGATCAGCCGGGAGGGTCCCTGGTCAGCGGCAGGAGAACGGACGGCCGTAGGTCCGTCACGAACTGGAGCGGGTTCAGGTACTCGTCTCCCCGGCGCACGCCCCAGTGAATGCACGGTGTGGCTCCGCAGTGACCAACGAGCAGCGTGCCCAGGGTGTCTCCCTTGGCTACCCGGTCGCCTTTCGCGAGCGTGCTGCGCACGGGTTCGAAGCTGCTGCGCAAGCCGTTGCCATGATCCACCGTGATGACGGGCCGGTCCACCACAACTCCTACGAAGCTGACGGTGCCTGACTCCGGCGAGGTGACCGGGCCGCCGTCGGACGCTGACCTGAGATCCACGCCCCGGTGGCCACTGAGCCACGGCTTGTCCGGGGGATCGAAACCCCTCAGGACGGCGGGCCGGGGAGTCAGCGGCCAGCTCCACGACGGTGCGGCCGTCGAGGCAACGCCCGGCGGATCACTTCCGGGCAGGGTTAAAGGTGCCATGCTGAGCAGGAGAACGGCTATGAGGGCGGGAGTTTTCATCTCCCCAGCTTCATGGCGGATTGGGGCGGTGAAAACAGGCGTCCGCTCCTATGTGGAAAACGACGCCGACGGCGGCAAGCTGGTGCTTGGGCAGGTGACCGCTGTAGTACACTTGATGGAGCAGTTCGCTGTGCCCTCAACGTGTTCCAATTCCCTTTGGGTAGCGTCAGCACGCCCCATTCAGGAGTGCGGGGGAGCAGCAGCTGACTACGCGCATCCAGCCCTCCATCACCGGAAGCCACAGGTTCCCGGCGGAGGATTGTGCCTCTTGCGGTCAGGTCCGGCAACGGTCCTGATGAGAAGCGCAATGGATGCCAGGAGCAGCACCCGCCTTGGGTGAAGCTAATCAACCGTCAACTATTGGCAGGGTAAGAGCGGCCTTCGGGCTCTCTCATGAATGACCTGCCGGAAGGAGCGTCGGCATGCCCGTCGTAACTATGCGCCAGCTGCTTGACAGCGGCGTCCACTTTGGACACCAGACCCGTCGTTGGAACCCGAAGATGAAGCGATTCATCTTCACGGAGCGCAACGGCATCTACATCATTGACCTCCAGCAGTCGCTGTCCTACATCGACCGCGCCTACGAGTTCGTGAAGGCCACCGTTGCACACGGCGGCACCGTTCTCTTCGTCGGCACCAAGAAGCAGGCCCAGGAAGCAATTGCTGAGCAGGCTACGCGCGTTGGCCAGCCCTACGTCAACCAGCGTTGGCTCGGCGGTATGCTGACCAACTTCCAGACGGTTGCCAAGCGTATCCAGCGCATGAAGGAACTCGAAGAGATCGACTTCGACGACGTCGCCGGTTCCGCTTACACCAAGAAGGAACTGCTGCTCCTCCGTCGCGAACTCACCAAGCTTGAGTCCAACCTCGGCGGTATCCGCAACCTCACCAAGGCACCTTCCGTGCTGTGGATCGTTGACACCAAGAAGGAACACCTGGCTGTTGACGAGGCCAAGAAGCTCAACATCCCGGTTGTGGCCATCCTGGACACCAACTGCGACCCCGACGAAGTCGACTTCCCGATCCCGGGCAACGACGACGCCATCCGCTCCGTGAACCTCCTGACCCGCGTTGTTGCTGACGCCGTTGCCGAGGGTTTGATCGCCCGTAACCAGCGTGCAACCGGCACCACCGAGACTCCGGAAGAGCCGCTGGCCGAGTGGGAGCGCGAACTCCTCGAGGGCAGCAAGGCTGAGGCCGCTGCCGCTGAAGCACCTGCTGCTGAAGCGCCCGCCGCTGAAGCTGCTCCCGCTGCAGAGGAAGCCCCGGCTGCTGCCGAGGGCACCGACGCCGAGAAGTAAACAACTCCACCGGGATTTCCCGGCGCTGACCAGTGCCGGGGTAACTGACAGGATGGCGGCTCACCAGTGAGCTGCCGTCCTGTCGGTCCGTACACCACATAAATTTTCTAGACAGAGGGGTTCACATGGCGAACTACACTGCCGCCGATATCAAGGCTCTGCGCGAGCGCACCGGCGCCGGCATGATGGATGTCAAGAAGGCTCTCGACGAAGCCAACGGCGACGCCGAGAAGGCGATCGAGATCATTCGCATCAAGGGCCTGAAGGGCGCTACCAAGCGTGAAGGCCGTTCGACCGCTGAAGGCCTGGTTGCTGCCAAGGTCGACGGCAGCGTCGGCGTAATGATCGAGGTCAACTGCGAGACCGACTTCGTCGCCAAGGCTGACAAGTTCATCCAGCTCGCCGACAAGGTCCTGGCTGTCGCCGTCGAGTCCGGCGCTGCCGACCTCGAGACCCTGCTCGCCACTGACGTCGACGGCAAGCCGCTGTCCGAGGTTGTTGTCGAAGAGGGCGCCATCCTCGGCGAGAAGGTAGTGGTCCGCCGCATCTCCCGCATCGAGGGTGCCACGGTCGACGCTTACCTGCACAAGACCTCCAAGGACCTCCCGGCTCAGGTCGGCGTGCTGTTCGCTGTCGACGGCGAGGGCGAAGCTGCTGCCACGGCAGCCCACGACGTTGCAGTCCACATTGCAGCCATGGCCCCGAACTACCTCTCCCGCGAAGACGTTCCGGCCGAACTGGTCGAGTCCGAGCGCCGCATCGCCGAGGAGACCGCCAAGGCCGAGGGCAAGCCCGAAGCCGCCATGACCAAGATCGTGGAAGGCCGCGTTACGGGCTTCTACAAGGGTGAAGTCCTGGTTGACCAGGCCTTCGCCAAGGACGCCAAGAAGTCTGTTGCGCAGGTCCTCGAAGAGGCCGGCGTCAAGGGAACGGCCTTCACGCGTTTCCGCGTCGGTTCCTAGTCAGGCACGCATGGGGGTGGTCACTTCGGTGGCCGCCCCTTTTGCATGCACCGGCCAAGCAGGAATATGAGCTTTGGCCGCATAGCACGATAATCTAGCTCAGAACGCACCAACGGGAAGGCACCATGGAAGCCGTCAATACTTCAGTCCAGTCAGAGAAGAGCAGGCGCCGGGTCCTCCTGAAGTTGTCCGGTGAGGTCTTCGGCGGCGGCAAGCTGGGCGTGGATCCCGACACGGTCCGGGCCGTCGCCAAGCAGATTGCCGCAGCTGTTCCCGACGTCGAGGTGGCCATTGTGGTCGGCGGCGGCAACTTCTTCCGTGGAGCCGAACTTTCGCAGAGCGGCATGGACCGCTCCCGCGCCGACTACATGGGCATGCTTGGAACTGTCATGAACTGCCTTGCCCTGCAGGATTTCCTTGAGCAGGCGGGCGTGGAGACACGCGTCCAAAGCGCGATCACCATGGGACAGGTCGCCGAGGCCTACATTCCGCGGCGGGCCATCCGCCACATGGAGAAGAACCGGGTGGTGATCTTCGGCGCGGGCGCCGGCCTGCCCTACTTTTCCACTGACACCGTGGCCGCTCAGCGCGCCCTTGAGGTGCACGCTGACGTCGTGCTCATGGCCAAGAGCGGCGTGGACGGCGTCTACACGGCCGATCCCAAGAAGGACCCGGCCGCCGAGAAGCTCGAGACGCTCAGCTACGATGACGCGCTCCGCCGGGACATCCGGGTCATGGACCAGACCGCCATGACCATGTGCAAGGACAACAACCTCTCCATGGTGGTGTTCGGGATGGAAGGCGAAGGCAACGTCACCCGTGCAATCCGCGGCGAAAAGCTGGGTACGCTGGTCACCCCCTAGTTACAGCTAGGATATTTCTAGGACGGTTCCGCCCATTGGGCGGGACCGGGATTGTGAAATGCCCCCGGCCCGCCGGGAACCAATTTCTGAGGAGAGATCGTGATCGAAGAAACCTTGCTCGAAGCCGGGGACAAGATGGACAAGGCGGTTGAGGTAGCCAAGGAAGACTTCGCCTCGATCCGGACCGGTCGGGCAACCCCGGGTCTGTACAACAAGGTGATGGTGGAGTACTACGGCACTCCCACACCTCTTCAGCAGCTGGCATCCTTCGCCGTTCCCGATGCGCGGACCATCCTCATCACCCCGTACGACAAGACCGCCCTGCGCGACATCGAACGTGCGCTCAGCGACTCCGAGGTCGGAGCCAACCCGTCCAACGACGGTAACGTCATCCGCATCACCATTCCGGAGCTCACCCAGGAGCGCCGCAAGGAATACGTGAAGATCGTGAAGTCCAAGGGCGAAGACGCCAAAGTCTCCATCCGCAACATCCGCCGCAAGGCCAAGGAAACCCTGGACCGGCTGGTCAAGGATGGCGAGGCCGGCGAGGACGAAGGCAGCCGCGGCGAAAAGGAACTCGACGCCATCACCAAGCAGCATGTCGACGGGATCGATGAGCTGCTCAAGCGCAAGGAAGCAGAGCTGCTCGAAGTCTGATGGGCCAGGCACAGCAGGCCCCCGGAGCGCGGGCGCGATCGAGGACCCGACAGCCGAAGCCCAACCCGACGCCGGGAGCCGGGCGCAACCTGCCGCAGGCGACCGCCGTCGGACTGGCCATGCTCTTCGCAGTTCTGGGCGGGCTGCTGTTCCTGCCGCTGGGCTTCGTCGCCATCACCACCACCTTCGCCGTCTTCGGCGTGTGGGAAATCTTCCGGGCCCTTGAGGCCAACGGCACCCGGCTGCCCATCGTCCCCGTGATGGTGGGCACCGTGGCCATGCCCTTTTCGGCCTACTTCGGTGGGCTGGAAAGCCTGTTGTTCGCCATGCTCGCCAGCAGCGTCGCGGTTCTCCTGTGGCGCTCCATCGAAAGCGCCACCGGCTCGGCACGCAGCATCTTCGCCGGCGTGTTCACGCTCGCCTGGGTGCCCTTCCTGATCAGTTTCGCCGCATTGCCGCTCCATGTTGCCGGCGGGGTAACCCCCATTGGCCTGTGGCCGGGCGGGATGGTGCCGGAGGGTGCCTGGCAGGTGGCCATCCTGCTTCTGCTGGTGGTGTCCAATGACACGTTCGGCTATCTGGTGGGCGCGTCGCTGGGCAAGCATCCGATGGCCCCCAAGATCAGCCCGAAGAAGACGTGGGAAGGCTTTGCCGGATCCATCGCGGGAGCGATGCTGATCGGCATCCTGGCCTGCATCTTCGTCCTGGGAAAGCCCTGGTGGGTGGGAGTGATCCTCGCCGTGGGGATGGTGGCGTCCGCCACCGCCGGGGACCTCGCAGAGTCGATGGTCAAGCGCGAACTCGGCGTCAAGGACATGAGCAGCATCCTTCCCGGACATGGCGGGGTCATGGACCGGCTGGACTCCATCGTCTTCGCCTCCCCGGTGGCCTTCCTGCTGTTCGTCCTCGTGTCAGGGGCCTGAAAGGCAGCCTGACCCACCGCCTGTCGCGGAGTCTCGGCCGGTCTCCGGCGCCGGGCGGAACAACCACAGCACCCTAGAATGGTGCGGTTACAACTGAGCTGAAAAGCATGTGAAGGCATTGAAGGAAATGGTGAGAGTGGACAGCAAACGGCAGATTCCCGCGTCTTTCGAGCGCGTGGCCCGCACCGAATACGGCTACAACGCCAAGCAGGTGGACCAGTTCCTGCAGCGGGCCCGCGTTTCGCTGGAGACCCCCGGGGCGGCCGCCCACCCCATCAGAAGCAACGACGTCCGGGCAGTGTCCTTCGACCCCGTCAAGGGCGGCTACTCCGCCGCGGCCGTGGATGCGGCACTGGACCGGCTCGAAGATGCCTTCGCCCGCCGCGAGCGGGACGAACTCATCGCGGAGCGGGGGGAGGAGGCCTGGCTGCGCCAGATCGGGCAGCTGTCCGGAACCCTGCGGGGCCGCCTTCACCGGCCCGACGGCGAACGGTTCCGCCGCCCGAGCAGGAAGAAGGCCCGCAGCTACAACACCAAGGACGTGGACAGGCTGTGCGTGGACCTGATCGGCTACCTCGAGGAGGACAAGCCGCTCAGTGTTGATAACGTCCGCCGCGCCATGTTCCGCCCGGCCGTGGGACAGGACGGTTACGAGGAAACCCAGGTGGACGCTTTCCTGGACCGCGTCGTCGAACTCATGGCTGCCATCGACTGACTGCCGCTGCCTAGCGTTCCGTCGCCAGCGGCCTTTCGGGCGTATGGAGCCTGGTCATCACCTTCGTGATCGTGCGGGGGACCCGTGTCTTCGTCGCGCGGGACGTCAGGACCATGACGGCGAAGGCTGCCGGCACGGTCCACGCCGCCGGCTGCGCCAGCCAGAAGGGCGTCCCGGCCGCGCCCAAGGCGGTGCCCGCCACCATTGCCCCGCCGCACAGCAGGCCGCCGGTCACCATGCCTGCAATCGCGCCGACGTCGGTAAGGCCCCGCCACCAGATGCCCAGCAGCAACACCGGGCAGATGGTGGAGGCCGTGAAGGCGAATACCAGGCCCACGCTGCCGGCCAGTGCCAGCGAGTCCGACATGAACGACAGTCCCAGCGGAACAGCGGCGGAAATCAGTGCGGCCAGCCGGAAACCGCGGACGCTGCCGCCCAGGACATCCTGGCTGATCACGCCGGCCAGCGAAACCACGAGTCCCGACGTCGTGGACAGGAAGGCGGCGAAGGCGCCCGCGACCACAAGCGCGGACAGCAGTTCACCGGCCGTTCCGCCGATGAGGTGCCCCGGCAGCAGCAGGACGAGGGCGTCGGCCTGGCCCGCCTGCGCAAGTCCCGGCGCAAACATGCGTCCGGCGAGGCCGTAAGCGGTGGGGAACAGGTAAAACACTGACAGCAGCCCCAGCACAATCAGGGTTGTCCGCCGGGCTGACTGCCCGTCCGGATTCGTGTAGAAGCGGACCAGCACATGCGGAAGCCCCAGCGTTCCGAACAGCAGGGCGACCAGCAGCGAGATGTTCTGGTACGGACCGGCCGGAGCCAGCCCGGTGGGGTTCGCGGCGGCGGAGGCGATGGCAGGGGAACTGCTGTCTGTCAGCCCCAGGACGATGAACACGAGCGGTACAGCCAGCGCGGTCAGCTTGAGCCAGTACTGGAAGGCCTGCACGAAGGTAATGGAGCGCATCCCGCCCGCAACAACCGACAGGCACACCACAACCACGACGGCGGTGGACCCCACCCAGGCGGGCAGGCCCGTTGTAATCCGGATCGTGAGGGCAGCACCATGGAGCTGCGGCACGATATACAGCCAGCCCACGATGACCACAGCGAGGCTGGTCACCCGCCGCACGGCGCGGGAATCCAGCCGGGCCTCCGTGAAATCAGGAATGGTGTACGCGCCCGAGCGGCGGAGCGGGGCAGCCACGAACAGCAGGAGCATCAGGTATCCGGCGGTGTAGCCCACGGGAAACCACAGGGCGTCGGTGCCGGAGAGCAGGATCAGTCCGGCCACGCCCAGGAAGCTCGCGGCGGACAGATACTCCCCGCCGATCGCCGACGCGTTCCACCATGGCCTGACGGTGCGGGAGGCGACGTAGAAGTCGCCCGTCGTCCGGGAAATCCGGAGCCCGTAGAAGCCGATCACGGCGGTGGCGGCTGAGACGGCAGCGATGGCGGCGATCCCGATTGCGGGGTTCATCGATTCATCACCTGTCCTCGGCGAGGTCGCGGTAGCGGGCCTCGTTCCGGGCGGCGCTGCGGATGTACAGCCAGGCGCTGATCCCTGTCACGGGGTAGATGCCGGCGCCGAGCAGCAGCCAGTCGAAAGGGATGCCGGCAATCCGTGACTCGGCCAGCCCGGGGATGGCTGCCAGCAGCGGAAAGGCGCCCAGAATCAGCAGGAAGCCGGCCGCTACCACGAGGGCCAGCCGGAGCTGGGAACGGATGAGGGACCGGACAAAAACCTGCCCCACTGCCGATTCCTCTGCTGCCTCCCGCGACTCGGCAGGCCTCGCGGCGGAGCGCGGCGCCGTCACCCTGACGCGCGTCATGCCTGTGGCCGGATCCGGGTCGCTTCGAGCTTCTCCCGAACGGCGGGCAGAAGGCGTCGGCTGATCGGCAGTTCAGCTGCTTCAACCGTGACGCTGGGACGGACCGCCGCGAGCTTCAGATGCCTGACGTGGGACAGGGCGATGAGATACGAACGGTGGGTGCGGATAAATCCGGCGTCAGCCCACTGCTGTTCCAGGTCCGCCAGCGGGACCCGGATCAGGTAGCTGGCATCAGCGGTGTGGAGGCGGGCGTAGTCGCCCTGCGCCTGGACGTACGTGACGTCGTCGCGCCTGATCATCCTGGTCGTGCCGCCCTGGTCCACCGTGATCATCTCGGGTGCGGCGCCGCCATCGCGGATCAGCTCACAGATCCTGCCGACGGAGCGTGCCAGCCGTTCGGCACGCACGGGTTTCAGGAGGTAGTCCACTGCCGCCAGCTCGAACGCCTCAAGAGCACAGTCCTCATCGGCGGTGACAAAGACGACAGCGGGCGGCCGGCTGCTGCGGGAGATCACCCGCGCGATGTCCAGACCGGACACGGCCGGCATATGGATGTCGAGGAAGACGGCGTCCACTGCCTCGGTTTCCAGCGCCCGAAGAGCTTCCGCTCCGGAGGAGGCGCGGTGGATGGTGCCGATGCGGTCATCCCGGCCCAGCAGAAAGGCGAGTTCTTCAACGGCCGGCAGCTCGTCGTCGGCGACGAGGACGTTAATCATGGTTCAAGATTATCTTCCGATGCTGAATGGTCAGGCGTCATGGCCCGGCTGGGACTTCGGAACCCGCATCGTGATCAGCGTCCCTTCGCCGGGCGCCGTTTCAATCACCAGTCCGTGGTCGTCACCGTAGACCTGGCGCAGGCGGGCATCCACGTTCCGCAGCCCAACGTGTTCACCGTCCGTGTGTCCGGCGAGCATTGACTGGAGCTGCACCGGGTCCATCCCCACGCCGTCGTCCTCGATGGTGACTTCAGCGAAGGCGCCGGAATCGTTGGCAGTGATTGTGATGTGCCCGGGCCCTTCCTTCGCTTCCAGCCCGTGCCGGACGGCATTTTCCACGAGCGGCTGCAGGCTCAGGAACGGAATGACAGTGCTGAGCACCTCTGGTGCGACCCGCAGGCTCACCTGGACGCGGTCGCCGAAGCGGGCGCGTTCCAGCAGGAGATACCGGTCGATGCACCGCAGTTCCTCGGCCAGGGTGGTGAAATCACCGTGCCGCCGGAACGAATAGCGGGTGAAGTCCGCAAACTCCACCACCAGCTCACGCGCCCGAGCGGGGTCCGTATTGATGAAGGAGGCGATCGCGTTCAGGGAGTTGTAGATGAAGTGCGGGCTGATCTGGGCCCGCAAGGCCCGTACCTCCGCCTCCATCAGCAGGGTCCGCGAGGCATCAAGTTCGGCCAGCTCCACCTGGGCGGCCACCCAGTCAGCCACTTCACTGGTGGCGCGCACGAGGCCTGCGCCGGCCGACGGGGCGAAGGCCGCAACTACTCCCACCACCCGGGAACCCGCCCGGATCGGCGCGATGACCGCCGACGCCACGCGTCCGGATTCCACGGCAGGAAACTCTTCGCCGCTGATCACCCGAGTCCGCCCGCCGGCGAGCACATCGGCGGCCAGCGCCATAAGCTGTGGCCTGAGCTCCTCGGCGGCGCCGTCCCACGCCAGCACGCCGGAGACGTCCGTGATGGCCAGTGCATCGCATCCCAGCAGGGCGCGCAGCTGCCGGCTTGCCTTTGCTGCGCCGGCCGGGTTCAGGCCCGTCCGCAGGTGCTGGCCGGCTTTCGAAGCCGCGTGCAGGGTGTTATAGGTGGCGCGTTCGGCATCTGTGCCCAGCTCACGGAAAGAGCGGAGCACCTTGAGTCCAACGCCGACGACGACGGCAATCGCCAGGGCGATGACCGCAACAGCGGCTGCGGAATAGAGGGGGGAGTCCGGCATGCAGACAGCGTAGCGCGTGCCGTTTGTCGCAGCATCGCGACCGCTAAGCGACCGGACGCCCGCAAACACTGGAACCCGGGGCGGGGGCGGAGCACAGTGATGGGAGTCACATTGGCGGTGGGGTGAACGGCCGGTGTGGGAGACAGTCTCAATGAGGAGGAATGATGGGTACTGATGCCCGAACTCCGGACGTCGCGGCGTCCGCGGACTTCGAGGAAGTCCAAACCACCGAGCAGTTCAAGGAACTGCGCAAGCGCCACCGCAGTTTTGTCTTTCCCATGGCCATTGCGTTCCTGGCGTGGTACTTCGCGTATGTCCTGCTGGCCGATTACGCGGTCGGCTTCATGTCCACCAAGGTGTGGGGCAACATCAACGTGGGCCTCATCATGGGCCTGCTCCAGTTCGTCACCACGTTCGCCATCACGGGCTGGTACGTCAGCTACTGCAACCGGAGGCTGGATCCGATCGCAGCGGAGATCCGCCACGGCATTGAGGGCCACGAATTCGACAAAACGGGCGCAGGAATGTCCGGCAGCGCAGTGGGCGGAGCAGCTAAATGATCAGCATTCCAACGGCGGTTGACGTTGCCGCCCTAAAGGACACGACCCTCCTGAACATGGCGATCTTTGGCCTGTTCGTTGCCGTCACGATGGTGATCGTCCTGCGGGCGAGCCGAAACAACAAGACGGCGGCAGATTACTACGCCGCCGGCCGGTCCTTCACGGGATCCCAGAACGGCACCGCCATCGCCGGCGACTACCTGTCCGCGGCTTCCTTCCTTGGGATCACCGGTGCCATCGCCATCAACGGCTACGACGGCTTCATGTACTCCATCGGGTTCCTGGTCGCCTGGCTTGTGGCACTCCTCCTGGTGGCGGAGCTCCTGCGCAACACCGGCAAGTTCACCATGGCCGACGTCCTCTCCTTCCGCCTTAAGCAGCGTCCGGTCCGCATCGCGGCCGCCATCTCCACCCTGGCCGTCTGCTTCTTCTACCTCCTGGCCCAGATGGCCGGTGCGGGCAGCCTGATCTCGCTCCTTCTCGGCATCAGCGACTGGGGCGGGCAAGCGCTCGTGATCATTGTCGTCGGCGCGCTCATGATCATGTATGTCCTCATCGGCGGGATGAAGGGCACCACCTGGGTGCAGATCATTAAGGCGATCCTGCTCATCGCCGGTGCCGCCGTCATGACCCTCTGGGTCCTGGCCATCTATGGCTTCAACCTCTCCACTTTGCTGGGCGCGGCTGTGGAGACCGCCAACAACCCCGCCGTCCTGAACCCCGGCTTGCAGTACGGCAAGACCGAAACGTCCAAGCTGGACTTCATGTCCCTGGGCCTGGCCCTGGTCCTTGGCACAGCTGCCCTGCCGCACGTCCTGATGCGTTTCTACACCGTTCCCACCGCCAAGGAGGCCCGGAAGTCAGTGGTGTGGTCCATCTGGCTGATCGGTCTGTTCTACCTGTTCACCCTCGTCCTCGGCTACGGAGCCGCTGCACTCGTGGGCGCCGAAACGATCAAAGCAGCCCCGGGCGGGGTCAACTCCGCGGCTCCGCTGCTGGCTTTCCACTTGGGCGGTCCGCTGCTCCTGGGCTTCATCTCGGCCGTGGCCTTCGCCACGATCCTGGCCGTGGTGGCCGGACTCACCATTACGGCAGCGGCCTCGTTTGCCCACGACATCTACGCCAGCGTCATCGCCAAGGGCAAGGCCGACGCCGACACCGAGGTCAAGGTGGCCCGCCGAACCGTTGTGGTCATCGGAGTCATGGCCATCCTCGGGGGCATTTTCGCCAACGGGCAAAACGTGGCCTTCCTGGTGGCGCTTGCGTTCGCCGTCGCGGCCTCCGCCAACCTGCCGACCATCATCTACTCGCTGTTCTGGCGCCGGTTCACCACCCAAGGCGCGGTCTGGAGCATGTACGGCGGGTTGGCCTCGGCCATCATCCTGATCGCGTTGTCCCCTGTGGTCTCCGGAGCCAAGACTTCAATGATTCCAACAGCCAACTTCGCGATCTTCCCGCTGAGTAACCCCGGCCTTGTATCCATCCCGCTCGCCTTCCTGCTCGGCTGGCTGGGCACAGTCCTGGACAAGAAGAGGGAGGACGTCAGCAAGCAGGCCGAGATGGAGGTCCGCTCCCTGACCGGCGTCGGTGCGGAGAAGGCTGTGGACCACTAGTCCGCCACTCACCCGACCGGCAGCCAGCCTTCCGGACAGCCAGCCTTCTGATCAGGCAGGACGACAGAAGCCCCCGCGTGAGCGGGGGCTTCTTGTCTGCCAGTTCCTGGCTTGTGGTACTCCGGGCTGCTGTCCGGGGTGTTCGTCAGGGCCTGTCGTTAGGGGCTGTGGTGGCCGCCTGCCGCACCACCCCCGGAGTGGCTTCCGTGGGGAACAGCGAACTGTCCGGCCGTGGAGGCCGCGAGTCCCGGCGTCGCAATGGCTGCGACCGCGAGCGCTCCCGCGAAAGCTGCAACGAGCATGCGTCCTGCACCCGAACTGCCGGCCCCAGGGCCGCCGGCCCCTGAGCCGCCGGCGGCGTGGCCGCCGTCGTCCGTCCTTCTGCTGGCCTGGCCTGTTGCGGTCCGGCGGGCCAGCCACCCCTTGGCCGCGACGACGGTGAGGGTGAGCAGCAGCGCCGCGGGGTTGCTGACGTTCAGACCCGCAAGATCGTCCTCTGCCCCGATCACAATGGCCAGCAGATGGGCAGCGCCGGCCGCCGGGAGCAGGACGGCGGACAGGCGCGGCAGCGGAAAGCTGCCCTTCCGAAGTGCCGCCACAGTCCAGCCGAGGAGGACGGCTCCCCACAGCGCGGCGGCCAGGGCGGGAAGCAGCAGCCACTGCCGGGCGGAAGCCGCAGCCGTCAACAGGCTGGAGGAAATGGCGAGCGAGACGGCCGCCGCGCCGAATCCGGCAAATCCGGCCAGCAGCCGGACTGCTGTTTCCCCTGGAGAGTCCAGGGTTGTTGCCGCTCCGTCCGGAGTTGCCGCTGCTTTCGCCCCCGCAGGTACTTCGACTGCTTCATGCGGCCGCATCGCTGCCTCCTTCTCTGCCCTTGCCGACCGTATTAGGCCCTGGCGGTTGCGGGAGTTTTCTCGACGGACAGGCCGACACCCAGCAGCAGCACGGCGCTCGCCAGGTGCAGAACGTTGTCAGCACCGTTGAGGGCGATGATGTTCAGCGGCGAGCTGAGCAGGAACAGGCCCAGGACGCCCACCAGGAGGTAGACAGCGCCTACTCCCGCATTGACGGTCCTGGCAGTCTGGACGTTCTTGAGCCCGGCGTACAGCAGGGCTGCGCCGATGGCGAGGTGAATGACGTTGTGCAGGGGATTGACTTCGAAAATGATGAGGTTGCGGCCTTCAGTGGAGAAGAAGCCGATTCCCGACGTCACGGCGAAGCCGACAAGTCCCACGAGCAGATAAACGGCCCCGAAGACGGTGGCGACGAGGCGGTTGGGTGAGTTGCGCATGGCCCGAATCCTTCCGGTATGGCCGGGATACGTCCCGGCCGGATCGTGGAGCCCCGGACGGGACTCTCGGAAGCAATTCGGACCATAAGGGCCAGCGGATGGGTGAAGGTCAGGCTTTCGGTTTGAGCCGGATGGTGACCATCTTCAACTCGTCCTTGCCGGCAAAGCGGTACACGAGTTCCACATCCCTGCCGTCGCACTGGATGAGGCCCGCCACGTCGGCAAAGTTGGAGCCGTTCTCGCCGGTGACTTTCAGGTCGTCGTAGGCCGTGGTGCAGGATGGATCGAGGTTCAGGCTCCGGACTCCCGAAGTGAAGTCCTCCCGGGTCAACTGCTGCTTCAGCGCCGGGTCCAGGAAGTCATCGTAGGCCTTGTCCGTTTCGCCTGAGATGACCAGCCTTGTGAATCTGTCCGCGAGGTCCGAGGCCTGGCGGGTGGCGCCGCCCACGAGGTTCACCAGGAGTCCAACGCCGACGGCAACCAGGAGCAGGACACCACCCACGATCCCCAGGACGATCCATAGCCCCTTGCGGCTTTTGGTCAGAGGCCGGCCCGGCAATCCGAAGGGAACAGGAGGCAGGGGAGTGTTGCCGTACCGCTGCCGTCGGGAGGGCAGTTGGTTGTCAGGCTGCGCTGCGGGCTGCCCGGCAGGCGGTACTGCCGGTTGCGCTGGGGGTTGTCCTGGGGGCTGTGCTGGTGGTGGCCCGGCAGGTGTCGCACCTGGTTGGTACGGGTCCTGGGTGTTGCTCACAGGTGGCCTTTCCGGCAGCCGCCGGACCGGCGCGCCTGGTTGCGGGCCCGCGGTCGGCGCCCGGTCACTTCACGTGGCATTAGCCTATAGCCCGGCGGCCGTTATTCTGCTGCCGAGCCGCGGTCGAGGAGGGGCTGGATCCGGAAGGGAATGAGCTCTCCCATGGCCAGCGCCGTGTCCGTTCTCTCAACGCCGTCGCAGGCCAGGATTTTTCCGTTGATCCGGAACAGGTCCTCGGCGTCGAGCGCCACGACACGCAACAGCAGGTCTGCCGGACCCGTGAGCCCATAGCCTTCCAGAATTTCCGGCACGCTTGCCAGCTCTTCGGCAAGACTGCCGAGCTTCTGCTGCTGGACATGCACCGAAATGAAGGCCATCAGGGGGTACCCCAGGGAGACCGGGTTGATGCGGCGTTCAAAGGAGAGGAAAACATGTTTCTTCTCGAGCTGGGCCATCCTGGCCTGGACCGTGTTCCGGGACAGGCCCAGCTTCTGTGCCAAGGCAACCACCGTCCGCCGTGGATCGCGTGCCAAGGCCGAAAGAAGCCGGGTGTCGGTGCCATCCAAAGCTTGCATAATGCGCAAGGCTAGCACGGTCTAAGCTGCCTGAATGGTGCATTGTGCTCAGTTTTTCCGGCGGTGGTTGTACCCCCTGAACATTGTGAGTATGGTCACAATTATCCGGAGCAACGGCGCCCGGAAGGCCGGAATGCGGCAGGATCACGAGTCCTTCCGCGGCACGGTGACACGACGTCAGAAGGTTGCACAACTGTGTTGACAGACGAGTTGGGCCAGGGCGGTACAGCCGCCGAGGGCCCGGGCAACAGGGCAGAACATCAAGGCAGGACGAGTGGGAACCTGGTCCAGCTGATCACCCCGGCAGGGGAACGCGTCAGCCACCCCGAGTACGATCCCTGGGTCCAGGACGTGACGGACGAGCAGCTCTGTTCGCTGTATGAGGACCTGGTGGTCATTCGGCGGATCGACACGGAGGCCACGGCACTTCAAAGGCAGGGCGAGCTGGCACTCTGGCCGCCGCTGCTGGGCCAGGAAGCCTCCCAGATTGGCTCGGCCAGGACGCTCCGGGATGACGATTTTGTTTTCCCCAGCTACCGCGACAACGGGGTTGCCTACTGCCGGGGAATCAAGCTGACGGACATCATCCGCGTCTGGCGCGGCAACGCCGCGGGCGGGTGGGATCCCTACACCGTCAACATGGCGACCTCCCAAATCGTTATTGGCTCGCAGACGTTGCACGCCACCGGCTACGCGATGGGCATCCAGAACGACGGCGCTGATTCGGTGGCCATCACCTACTTTGGCGATGGCGCGACCAGCGAGGGCGACGTCAACGAAGCCATGGTCTTCGCGGCCAGCTTCCAGGCGCCGGTCGTGTTCTTTTGCCAGAACAACCACTGGGCCATTTCCGAACCCGTCCGACTGCAGTCCCACATTCACATTGCGGACCGTGCCGCGGGCTTCGGCATTCCCAGCATGCGGGTGGACGGCAACGATGTCCTCGCCGTGATGGCCGCCACCCGTGTTGCCCTGGACCGCGCCCGCCGCGGCGGAGGACCCACCTTCATTGAAGCCGTCACGTACAGGATGGGTCCGCATACGACCGCGGACGATCCCACCAGGTACCGCGATGCCAACGAACTCGAGGATTGGGCCGCGAAGGATCCGATCCGCCGGGTCAAGGCGCTGCTGGACCGCAAGGGCCTGCTCACAGAAAAGCTTGAAGCAGCGGTGCAGCAGAAGGCGGACGCCGTGGCCCGCGAGATGCGGTCCGGATGCATCAACATGCCCGACCCGGAGCCGCTGGACGTCTTCAAGCACGTGTACAGCACGCCGAACTCGTGGCTGGACCGCCAGCAGGACCATTACGCCCGCTACCTGGCTTCCTTCGGTGATCCCGCAGGAGCCGCCTCTGAAGAAGGTGCACACTGATGACCCAGATGACCTTTGCCCGGGCCATAAATTCCGGGCTGCGCAAATCACTCGAGAACGATCCAAAGGTCATCCTCATGGGGGAGGACATCGGAGCGCTCGGCGGCGTGTTCCGGGTGACGGACGGCCTGCAGAAGGACTTTGGCACGCATCGGGTTGTGGACACCCCGCTGGCAGAGTCCGGCATCATGGGCACGGCGGTGGGCCTGGCCTACCGGGGCTACCGCCCGGTGGTGGAGATTCAGTTCGACGGATTCATCTATGCCGCCTTCGACCAGATCGTGTGCCAGGTGGCCAAGTTCCATTACCGCACCCAAGGCGCGGTGAAGATGCCGCTGACCATCCGCGTTCCCTTCGGCGGGGGGATCGGGTCTCCGGAATTCCATTCAGAATCTCCCGAGGCGTACTTCACCCACACCTCGGGCCTGCGCGTTGTTAGCCCGTCAAACCCGCAGGACGCGCACGTCATGATCCAGCAGGCCATCTCGTGTGACGATCCGGTGCTGTACTTCGAGCCCAAGCGCCGCTACCACGATAAAGGCGAAGTGGATGAGTCCCTTGACGCCGCCGGTGCGCTGTCCATGGAAAAGGCCCGCGTGGTCGCCGATGGCAGCGACGTCACGCTGGTCGCCTACGGCCCGCTCGTGAAGACCGCCCGCGACGCCGCCACGGCGGCAGCCGATGAAGGCGTCTCGGTGGAAGTCATCGATCTCCGCTCCTTGGCCCCGGTGGACTATGCCACGGTAGAGGCCTCTGTGCGCAAGACCGGCAGGCTCGTGATAACCCACGAGGCCAGTCAGTCGGGCGGGCTGGGCGCCGAAGTGGCAGCCAGCATCACGGAACGGTGCTTCTACCATCTGGAGGCGGCTCCGGTCCGCATTACAGGCTTTGATGTGCCGTACCCGTATTCCAAGTTGGAGATGCACCACCTTCCGAGTTTGGACAGGATCCTCGACGGCGTTGACCGTGCACTTGGCAGGCCGAATTCGCTGAGCGGGCGGGAAGGATGACCGCCGCCATGATCAAGGAATTCCGGCTCCCCGATCTCGGCGAAGGCCTGACCGAATCCGAAATCGTCAACTGGAAGGTCAACGTTGGGGACACGGTACGCCTGAACCAGGTCATTGCTGAGGTGGAGACCGCCAAAGCCGTGGTGGAGCTTCCCTCCCCGTTCGCCGGCGTCGTCACCGCCCTGCATGAGCAGCCGGGCACCGTGGTGGAGGTGGGGAAGCCGATCGTCTCCTTCGAAGTGGAAGGCGACGCCGACGGACCGCCCGCCGCCGGTGCTGAGGCTGAGGCGGAGCCCGCGAAGAGGGAACCGAACCTCGTTGGGTACGGCGCCGTCGTCGAAACTACCGGCCGCCCCGTGCGCCGGCAGCGCAATCTCGCCGCAGTCCCACCGCTGGTTGAGCCTGCCGAAACCGAGCGCCCGCCGGTTGAGCCTGCCGAAACCAAGCCTGCCGAACGCCCCCGTTCCACGCCGCCGGTGCGGAAGCTGGCCAAAGACCTCGGCGTGGCCCTCGAGGACGTTCACGGCAGCGGCCGCGGCGGACTCATCATCCGGGACGATGTGCTGAACTTCGTGGGCGGCGGGGATCTGCCCGCCGCCGGCCAGGAGTTCGCGGCAGCCGGGGCCGGGCAGCCCCCAGAGCGGGCGGTGTCCGGGCAGGGTGAACGTGAAGTTCGGTCTCCCATCAAGGGGGTCCGCAAGCTCACCGCGGCAGCTATGGTGTCCAGTGCCTTCACGGCGCCGCACGTTACGGAGTTCCTCACCGTTGACGTCACCCCCGCCATGGAACTGCTGGCCCGGCTCAAATCCAGCAAGGCGTTTGCCGGGCTCAAGCTGACGCCGCTGACCCTCGTGGCCAAGGCTGCCCTGATTGCACTGCGGCGCAACCCTTCCCTGAATTCCAGGTGGGACGAAGCCAACCAGGAGATCGTGCAGTTCAACTACGTGAATCTCGGGATCGCCGCAGCCACCCCGCGCGGCCTCACCGTGCCGAACATCAAGGACGCGGACCGGATGTCGCTCGCCGAGCTGTCCAGGGCGCTCACCGAACTGACCGAATCGGCCAGGGCCGGCAAGACGAGCCCCGCGGACCTCTCTGGCGGCACCATTTCCATCACCAACATCGGGGTCTTCGGGATCGATGCGGGCACGCCGATCCTGAACCCGGGCGAGGCCGCCATCCTGGCCATGGGTGCTGTGCGGAAGATGCCCTGGGAATACCAGGACCAGGTCGCGCTGCGGCAGGTCATGACCCTGAGCCTGTCCTTCGACCACCGGCTGGTGGACGGCGAACAGGGTTCCCGGTTCCTGGCGGACCTCGGCGCCCTGCAGGCCGACCCCGGCATGGCTCTGGCACTGGCCTAAGCACTAAACCGGCCCTGGCCCTCACAACCGTCGTTGTCCAGCGACGGTTGTGAGGGCCAGGGCCGTTCGTGGGGCTAGAGCCGGTGAGGCCGCCTCTTAGCCCGGTGCCGTCAGGGCCGCGAGCGCCATGTTCTCGAGCAGCGGCCTGGCGGACTTGATGGCCATTTTCCGGCCATGGTTCCGGACCGAGTGGGGGGTCGAGTTGATCAGTCCGAAGGTCGCATGCGCCCGCATCCGGAGATCCGCCGTGTCCGTGCCGCTGTGGATCCGGGCCAGGACGTCAACCCAGAGCTCAACATAGCTGCGCTGCAGGGCCCGCACCTGCGCCTGGTCTTCGTCAGTAAGGTTGGTGAAGTCCCGGTCCTGCACGCGGATGACGTCGGGATTGCTCAGGGCGAAGTCCACGTGGAACTGCACGAGCCGGCCAAGCGCTGCGGCAGCGTCCCCGGATTCGGCCACGACCCGCTGGCCGCCGTCGAGCAGGTCCTGGCTGACACTCAGCAGCAGGGCGCCCAGCACGGCCTGTTTCCCGGGGAAGTGGCGGTAGACGGCCGGACCGCTGACTCCGGCGGCGGCGCCCAGGTCCTCTAGGGACACACGGTTGAAGCCGTTGACGGCGAAGAGCGACGCAGCGGCGGTCAGCAGTGCCTGCCGGCGGGTTTCCTTCGCCCGGCTGCGCTGGGTTGCCTTGGCCGGCTGGCTGTCCTCGCCCACGGCGTCCGGCTGCACGCCGGGCCCGCTCCCGGCAAGCTGGCCCTGCTCTGTGATCGGCACATTTCCTCCTCGAAAGAGCAAACTCTAGCAACTCGCGACTGTGTTGGACATCACAGTTAATAGAGACTAACGTAATCTCAGTTACACGGCACTAACCGAAAAGCGGCCCGCGCCGGACAGAATCCGGAGCGGCCCAGGAACGGAAGCGGTCAATGGAGACACTCGCCAGCCGGCTGGATCCCACCAGCGAGGCTTTTACGGCCACCAGCCTCGCGCAGCAGGCGCTCGCGGGCGAGCTGCGCAAGCGGCTCGCCACAGCGGCACAGGGCGGACCGGAGAAGTCCCGCGAGCGCCATGTGGCCCGCGGCAAGCTGCTTCCGCGGGAGCGTATCGACCAGCTCCTGGACGACGGGAGCCCCTTCCTCGAGATCGCTCCGCTGGCGGCCAACGGAATGTACAACGACGATTCGCCCGGCGCCGGGGTGATCGCCGGCATCGGGCTGGTGCACGGGCGCCAGGTCCTGGTCATCTCCAACGACGCCACGGTCAAGGGCGGCACCTACTATCCCATGACGGTGAAGAAGCACCTCCGTGCCCAGGAGATCGCGCTCGAAAACCGGCTGCCCTGCATCTACCTGGTGGACTCGGGCGGGGCCTTCCTTCCCAAGCAGGACGAGGTCTTTCCCGACAGGGAGCACTTCGGCCGGATCTTCTTCAACCAGGCGAAGATGTCGGCGGCGAAGATCCCGCAGATCGCCTCCGTCATGGGCTCCTGCACGGCCGGCGGAGCCTACGTTCCCGCCATGAGCGACGAGACTGTCATCGTCCGCAACCAGGGCACCATCTTCCTGGGCGGACCACCGCTCGTGAAGGCCGCCATCGGCGAGATTGTCACAGCGGAGGAACTCGGCGGCGGGGATGTCCACTCCCGGATCTCCGGCGTCACGGACCATCTGGCCGAAAACGACGAGCATGCCCTGCAGATTGTGCGGGACATCGTCGCCACCCTGCCCCGCCCGGCCGCGCCCGCCTGGGACGTGGACACCGCTGTCGACCCCGTTGTTGACCCGGGGGAGATCTACGGCGCCGTCCCCACGGACGTCAACGCGCAGTACGACGTCCGTGAGGTCATCGCCCGGCTGGTGGACGGCAGCAGGTTCCACGAGTTCAAGAAAAACTACGGCATCACGCTCGTCACCGGCTTCGCCAGGCTGCATGGCCATCCGGTGGGCATCGTGGCCAACAACGGCGTCCTGTTCAGTGAGTCCTCACTCAAGGGGCCGCACTTCATCGAGTTGTGCGACCAGCGGGGCGTTCCGCTGATCTTCCTGCAGAACATTTCCGGGTTCATGGTGGGCAAGGACTCCGAGCAGGGCGGCATCGCCAAGAACGGCGCCAAGATGGTTACGGCGGTGGCCACCGCACGGGTGCCCAAGCTGACCGTCGTGATCGGCGGTTCCTTCGGGGCCGGAAACTACTCCATGTGCGGCCGGGCCTATTCCCCGCGGTTCCTGTGGATGTGGCCCGCAAGCCGGATCTCCGTAATGGGCGGCAACCAGGCCTCGAGCGTTCTGGCCACCGTGAAGCGCGACCAGTACGAGGCCGCCGGCCAGGAATGGTCGGCCGAGGATGAGGAGGCCTTCAAGGCTCCCGTCAGGCAGCAGTACGAGGACCAGGGCAGCCCCTACTACTCCACCGCGCGCATTTGGGACGACGGCGTGATCGACCCCGCGGACACGCGCACCGTGCTGGGCCTCGCCCTCGACGTCGTCTCCCGCGCCCCGCTGCCGGAGACATCCTTCGGCCTCTTCCGAATGTGAGCCAGCAGTGACGAATCCAGCAGTGACGAATCCAGCAGTGACGAATCCAAAAGTGACCACCACGGCAATGACCAGCACAGCAGTAGTCCAGTCCGACGGGGAGGCCAAGCCTGCCATGTTCCACACCGTCCTGGTCGCCAACCGCGGCGAGATTGCCTGCCGCGTGATCCGCACGCTGGGTGCCATGGGCATCCGTTCGGTTGCTGTCTACAGCGACGCCGACGCCGGAGCCCGCCATGTGCGCGAAGCGGATGCTGCCGTCCGGATCGGGCCGGCCGCGGCGGCCGAAAGCTATCTCAAGATCGAGGCGATCATCCGGGCGTGCAAGGACTCTGGCGCGCAGGCGGTGCACCCCGGCTACGGCTTCCTCAGCGAAAACGTCGAGTTCGCCCGTGCACTGGCGGCTGCGGGGATCGCCTTCATCGGTCCCGGCGTGGAGCCCCTGGAGGTCATGGGGGACAAGATCCGGTCCAAGAACCACGTGGCCGGTTACGGCGTGCCTGTCGTTCCCGGCATCGCCGAACCCGGGCTGACGGACGAGGACCTGATCAGCGCCGCCGCAGCCGTGGGATATCCGCTGCTCATCAAGCCGTCCGCGGGCGGCGGCGGCAAAGGGATGCACATCGTGGAGCGCCCGACCGACCTTCCGGCCACCCTGGCAACGGCCCGTCGCGTTGCGGCCAGCGCGTTCGGCGATGACACCCTGTTCCTTGAGCGCCTGGTCATGGCCCCCCGGCACATTGAAGTCCAGGTGCTGGCTGACAACCACGGTAACGTGATCCATCTGGGGGAGCGCGAGTGTTCCCTGCAGCGCCGGCACCAGAAAGTGATCGAGGAGGCGCCGTCGCCGCTCCTCGAATCGTTGAACGATGGCGGCGCTACCCGCGCGCGCATCGGTGAAGCCGCCTGCCAGGCGGCCCGCAGTGTGCACTACACCGGGGCGGGAACCGTCGAGTTCCTGGTCTCAGACAACGCACCGGACGAATTCTTCTTCATGGAGATGAACACCCGCCTCCAGGTGGAGCACCCGGTCACGGAAATGGTCACCGGGGTGGACCTCGTCGAGTGGCAGGTGCGCATCGCCGCCGGCGAGGTACTCACCGTGGCGCAGGACGACGTTGTGCTTGAAGGCCATGCTGCGGAGGCCCGTGTCTACGCGGAGGTTCCGGAGCGGAACTTCCTGCCGTCGTCCGGCACAGTGGTGCTGCTCGACGAGGCCGGAACCATCTTTTCCGCCCCTTCCGCCGTGGCGCGTGCTGATTCCGCCGCGGCGCGTGGTGATTCCGCGGGGGCCGCCGATCCCCACATCCGCATCGATTCCTCGCTGCAGCCGGGGCTGGAGATCTCCAGTGATTACGACCCCATGCTGTCCAAGGTCATCGCCTGGGGACAGGACCGCCAGTCGGCGCTCGACAGGCTGGACACAGCGCTGGAGCGGTACACGGTCCTCGGTGTGGGAACCAACGTGGAATACCTTCGGCTCCTGATCAACGACGACGACGTACGCGCCGGCCACTTGGATACCACGCTGATCGACCGGAAGATGCCGGACCTGGCGTTCCGGAGCGTCGCGGACGCCGACCTCATCGCCGCGGCCATGCAGTTCTGGATTGTCGACGAGGGTCCCGCAGGCGTCGCTTCTCCCTGGAACAGCGTCCGCGGCTGGCGCCTGGGCGTCCCGGCGCCCTGGCGGATGAGTTTTGGCCTTTCCGGCGGAGCGATGGCCACCGTGGCCGTCACCTGGCTGGGCGACGACAACCTTGGCCACGCCCTGGTCCGGGTCAACGGGGGACCGGAACACAGAGTCCGGGTCCAGAGGCTGACCGGCGAATCCATTCGGCTCACAGTGGACGGGCAGGAACAGACCTTCGCGTTGGGCTCCCTCCGGGAGGACCGCCAACGGGAAGGGCGGCCGCAGCACGTCTACGTGGGCAACGGCGGCTGGTCCTGCGGACTCGAAGTGCTCAGCCGGGAGTCCCGCCTTGAACGCGTGCTGGCCGCCATACAGCGTGAAGTGGGCGTTGCGGATCCCGAAGTCCGCTCGCCCATGCCGGGGACTGTCGTCTCGGTTTCCGCCAGCGACGGCGAGACGGTGGAAGCCGGCCAAGTGCTGCTGTCCGTGGAAGCCATGAAGATGGAGCACCAGCTCGTGGCCGAAGTTGCCGGCACCGTGCACATCACCGTCAGGACCGGGGACCTTGTGAAGGCCGACCAGGTGCTGGCGACGATCCACGCGGAGCCCGCCGCCCACCGGGGAACGGCCGGGGAAGAAGCGGCAGACGACTCACCAATCCACGATCCAACACATGAACGTAAGGGAGCCTAGCTATGGCCGATTTTGAGCTCAGCGAGGAGTACCAGGACCTCAGCAACACCGTCCGCGAGTTTGCCGACGAGGTCGTGGCGCCCGTCTCGGCCAAGCACGACGAAGAACACAGCTTCCCGTACGAGGTTGTCTCGCAGATGGCGGACATGGGCCTGTTCGGCCTGCCCTTTCCCGAGGAGTCCGGTGGCATGGGCGGGGACTACTTCGCGCTGGCACTTGCACTGGAACAGCTCGGCCGGGTGGACCAGTCCGTGGCCATCACCCTGGAAGCCGGCGTATCGCTTGGCGCCATGCCGGTCCACCGGTTCGGCACGGAGGCTCAGAAGGAGGAGTGGCTGCCGCTGCTCGCCTCCGGAAAGGCGCTCGCAGGGTTCGGCCTGACCGAGCCGGAAGCCGGCTCCGATGCCGGCGGCACGAAGACCACCGCCCGACTGGAGGACGGCCACTGGGTCATCAACGGCAACAAGGAGTTCATTACCAACTCCGGAACGGACATCAGCCGGCTGGTGACGGTCACCGCCGTGACCGGCAAGCAGGAGCGCCAGGACGGCAGCATCAAGAAGGAGATCTCCACCATTCTGGTGCCCACCAACACGCCGGGCTTCACGGCGGAGAAGGCCTACAACAAGGTGGGCTGGAATGCCTCCGACACGCACCCCCTGACGCTGAAGGATGTCCGCGTTCCCGAAGCCAACCTTCTGGGCGAACGGGGCCGGGGCTACGCAAACTTCCTCTCCATCCTCGACGAGGGCCGGATCGCCATCGCGGCACTCGCGACGGGCGCGGCCCAGGGCTGCGTGGATCTCTCGGTCCGGTACGCCAAGGACCGCAGCGCGTTCGGCAACAACATCGGCAAGTACCAGGCCATCTCCTTCAAGATCGCCCGCATGCAGGCACGCGCCCATACTGCCCGCCTGGCCTACTACGACGCGGCCGCCAGGATGCTCGCCGGCAAGCCGTTCAAGACCCAGGCGGCCATCGCTAAGATGGTCGCAGGCGAGGCGGCCATGGACAACGCGCGGGATGCCACCCAGGTATTCGGCGGCTATGGCTTCATCAACGAATTCACCGTGGCACGCCACTACCGCGACTCCAAGATCCTTGAAGTCGGAGAGGGCACCACGGAGGTGCAGCTGATGCTTATCGCCCGGGAACTGGGACTGTGAACGCCCCGGTGGCCGAGCCTGTCGAGACACCTGAAAGGATCAACGATGATTGACAAGGTTGTTGCCAGCGCTGCCGAGGCCGTTGCGGATATTTCGGACGGCGCGTCGCTCGCCGTCGGGGGGTTCGGCCTGTGCGGGATCCCGGTGGCCCTGATCGATGCCCTGCATGAGCACGGCACCAAGGATCTGGAAACGGTGAGCAACAACTGCGGCGTGGACGACTGGGGGCTCGGGATCCTGCTCAGGGACGGCCGCATTCGGCGGACCATCAGCTCCTATGTCGGGGAGAACAAGGAGTTCGCCCGGCAGTACCTTTCCGGGGAACTCGAGGTTGTGCTGACCCCGCAGGGAACGCTCGCCGAGAAGCTGCGCGCCGGCGGCGCCGGCATTCCGGCGTTCTACACGAAAGCGGGCGTCGGCACCCAGGTGTCCGAAGGCGGCCTGCCGCAGAAGTACGACGCCAACGGCGGCATTGCGATCGCCTCCGCGCCCAAGGAAGTTCGCACCTTCAACGGCGTGGACTACGTGCTCGAAGAGTCCCTCGCGCCCGACTTCGGCCTGGTCCATGCCTGGAAGGGCGACCGGCACGGCAACCTGGTCTTCCACGCAACGGCCATGAACTTCAACCCGCTGTGCGCCATGGCAGGCCGGATCACCATCGCCGAGGTAGAAGAACTGGTGGAACCGGGGGAGCTGGACCCCGAACACGTCCACCTGCCCGGCATCTTCGTCCAGCGGGTTGTCGTCGCGCCGCAGGCGGAAAAACGCATCGAAAAGCGGACGGTGGCGCTCTCCGCCCCGTCGGCAGCCGGCACCACCGACCAGGCAGGAGCATAGCCATGGATCCGAACAGCCCGGAGGCTCCCCGCCCGGAGGGGGTCCGTCCCGAGTACCGGCGCGCTGCCATGTCGCACCCAGAGGGCAAGGGCTGGACGCGGAACGAACTCGCCGCACGCGTGGCACAGGAGCTCAGCAACGGCCAGTACGTCAACCTCGGCATCGGGATGCCCACGCTGATCCCCAACTACATTCCCGCCGGAGTGGAAGTGGTGCTGCATTCGGAGAACGGGATCCTCGGCGTCGGGCCCTACCCGGGCGAGGACGAGATCGACCCGGACCTGATCAACGCGGGCAAGGAAACCGTCACCGTCAACAAGGGTGCGGCGTTTTTCGACTCCGCCCTGTCCTTCGGCATGATCCGGGGCGGGCACGTGGACGTGGCCGTGCTTGGCGCCATGGAAGTTGCCGCGAATGGCGATCTGGCCAACTGGATGATCCCGGGCAAGATGGTCAAGGGCATGGGCGGCGCGATGGACCTGGTCTTCGGAGCCAAAAAAGTCATTGTGATGATGGAGCACGTGGACCGGAACGGCAGGCCCAAGATCGTGGAACAGTGCACGCTGCCGCTCACGGGCAAGGGCTGCGTGGACCGGATCATCACGGACCTCGCCGTGATTGACGTCGTTGCCGAGGGCGGGCAGTCCCGGCTGGTGCTGCGCGAGCTGGCGCCCAACGTGTCCATTGACGATGTGGCGGCGGCCACCGGCGTCGAGCTTTTCGAGGAAGACCAGGAACTGACCGTATGACGGCGAACCCTCCGGAGCGAGTCACTGAGGAGGCGCAGGTGACTGAACAGCGTGTCGTTGAACAGCGCGGTCTGTACTTCGAGGAACTCGAAGAGGGCGTGGTGTACGCGCACCGGCCGGGCCGGACAGTGACCGAAACGGACAACGTCCTCTTCACCACCATGACCATGAACACCCAGGGGCTGCACCTGGACGCCGCGTGGAGCGCGGGGCAGCCGTTCGGGCAACGGCTGGTGAACTCCATGTTTACGCTGGCAACCGTCGTCGGGCAGTCCGTCACGCAACTGACGCAGGGCACCATCGTCGCGCAGCTGGGACTCACCGACGTATCCTTCCCAAACCCGCTGTACCACGGCGACACCCTGTACACGGAGACCGTCATCTCCGGCAGGAGGCTGTCCGGATCCCGCCCGGGGCAGGGCATCGTCACCATGAAGCACACGGGCCGCAACCAGGACGGCGCCGTGGTTGCCCTCGTGACGCGCAGCTGCCTGATGTGGACACGGGAGGCTCATCTGGAGGCGGAGGCCGCACAGAAGTCAGTTCGAGGGGGAGAATGAAGCCATGAGTTTCGTCATGGGTCCTGCCCTGCTGTTCTGCCCCGCCGACCGCCCCGAACGCTTTCAGAAAGCCGCTGAGCGCTCCGACGCCGTCATCCTGGATCTTGAGGATGCGGTGGCCCCGGCAGACAAAAAGCGCGCCAGGGGGGCAATCCTCGCCCAGGTCGGTGCCCAAGGCGATGTCCCCGAGCTCGAACCCACCCGCACCATCATCCGGATCAACCCGGCCGGCACGGAGGACTTCGAGAAGGACCTCCACTGCCTCGCGCATACGCCCTATCGCACGGTAATGCTTGCCAAGACAGAAAGCGCGGAGCAGCTGCGGGCGCTGGAGGACTTCCACGTCATCGCCCTCTGCGAAACGGCGGCCGGGATCATCAACGCCCCCGCCATCGCCGCCGCGCCCAACGTCGTGGCGCTGATGTGGGGCGCGGAGGACCTCCTGGCGTCCCTCGGCGGCACCTCGAGCAGGAGGGACGACGGCGGCTACCGTGCGGTGGCGCTGCACGCCCGCTCCTCGGTGCTGCTGGCGGCAGGCGCCTTTGGCAAGGAAGCCGTGGACGCCGTCTACGTCAACATCCCCGACCTCGAGGGGCTGACCGAGGAATCCCGCGATGCCGTGGCCTCCGGCTTCAGCTCCAAGGCGTGCATCCACCCCGACCAGGTGGCGGCCGTCCGGGCAGCCTACGCGCCCAGCGAGGAGGACGTCGCCACGGCCCAGGAGCTTCTGGAGGCGGCCCGCGCCGCCGGTACGGGAGTGTTCCAATTCAAGGGCAAGATGATCGACGGGCCCATCCTCAAGCACGCGGAGTCGACTATCCGGCGGGCCGGCGCACTGGCCTAGCAGGCGGCTTACTGCTGGCGCCCCGGTGCCCGACGCAGGGAGAGCGGCGGGATGGCCTCATACAGCGGGGTTCTGATCCAGCGCTGGCCGGTCTCGCGGAACTCGGCCCGGCTGGAGAAGCGGTACAGGTAGGTGCGGGCGCGCACCCAGCGGGGGCGTTCGCCGTCGAACGGGTCATGGCGCAGCAGGCGCAGCACCGTGCGGTCGCCCTCCAGAAGCTTGGCCAGGAAAGCGTAGAACCACTCCTCATGGACGGTGCGCAGCGGGAGGAACCACATGAGCCAGTCCAGCCGCAGGTGGTAGGGCGCCCACTGGCGCGGCACCCTGCGCACATCTCCGGGCTTCCCCTTGAAGCCGTACTCTTGCCAATCCGCGGTTTCGTCCGGATCCTCGTCCATGGTGCCTTCCACCGCTACCTCGACGCGCTGCTTCGTCACAGTGCCGAAGGCGCCGTACGTGTTCACGAGTTGCCAGCGGTTGAAACTGGCGTTCATCAGCTGGTGGTGTGAGAACAGGTTGCGGATCGGCCAGTAGCTGAGCACCACCAGCAGCAGAGTGGCGGCGAGAGTCAGCCCAAGCCACCACAGCGGCGTCTCGTCGCCCGAGTAGGCGGGATGCCAGTTCAGCGGGAGGAACGGCAGCACCGCGTGGGCGACCGGATCGCTGACCGCTGCGAAGGCCAGCACTATGGCGATCCAGTTCAGCCAGGCGAAGTTGCCGGTGGCCACGAGCCACAACTGCGTGAAGATGACGATGCCGGCAGCGATGCTGGCCAGCGGCTGCGGGGCAAAAAGGAAGAAGGGCACCACGAGTTGGGCGAAGTGGTTGCCCAGCACCTCCACCCGGTGGAACAGCTTGGGCAGGAGATGCGCCTGCCGGCTCAGCGGGCCAGGCATGGGCTGCGTCTCGTGGTGGTAATACAGGGCTGTCAGGTCCCGCCACTCCCGGCCGCCCCGGATCTTGATCATGCCCGCGCCGAATTCCAGGCGGAACACCAGCCAGGCCACGAGGATCAGGATGGTCCGGGGCGGATCGGTCTGGTCGGAGCCAAGAAACGCCACGGTAAAGCCTGCCTCGAGAAGCAACATCTCCCAGCCGAAGCCATAGAACGTCTGCCCCACATTGACGATCGACATGTACAGCAGCCATAGCGCCAGGAAGGCCAGGAGCGGCACCCAGGGCGGACCGAGCTGGGGAAGGCCCGCAACGAGGGTCGCCGAGATGGCCATCCCGGTCCCGCACACCGCCCGCAGCAGCCGGTCCGAGTAGCGCCAGCGGAACAGCGTGGGCCGCCGCAGCCTGCTGAACGCCTCCAGGTAATCCGGAACGGGGAGCAGCCCGCGCTCGCCGAGCAAAGCCGGGAACTGGTTCAGCGATGAAAGGAACGCAACGAAGTAGAGCGCAGCGACGCCACGCTGCAGCACTTGCCGGGCGAATTCAAAATCCGGCGCGTCGAACCAGGCGGCCCAGTCCACGCTTCCACGTTACTCACGGCAACAAACGCGTCAAGGTGCGGTGACAAGGGCGGGAGCGCCAAAGATAGGAGGGACGTGCCGCGGCACTAGGATCGAAACCATGTTTGTTGTGGTGCTCGTCGCCGTGGTGGCGGGAGCGCTGGCGCAAAGACTCGCCGGCCTGGGGTTCGGGCTTCTCGTGGCGCCGGTCCTGGTGGTGCTCCTGGGACCCTTCGACGGTGTGATGATCGTCAACCTGTGCGGAGCGGTGTCATCGCTGCTTATCCTGTCCAGGGTGTGGCGGCACGTTAACTGGCGGCGCTATTTCGGCCTCGCGGCATCCGCCATCACCGGCGTGCTGCCCGGTGCCTGGCTGGCAAGCCACGCTCCCGAGGCGCCGCTGGAGATCTGCATCGGGGTCCTGCTGATCCTCGGACTCCTGGCTTCACAGCGGCTGAACCGCAGCCCATGGCAGGCCTCGGGTCCGGTTCCGCTGGTCTCCCTGGGATTCTCCAGCGGCCTCATGAATGCGGCCGCAGGCGTCGGCGGGCCCGCCATCACTGCCTACGCCATCGTCACCCGCTGGGAGCAGAAAGGCTTCGGCGCAACCCTGCAGCCCTACTTTGTGACCACGGGGCTGTCCTCGCTGCTGAGCAAATACCTGTTTTCCGGCGGACACCTTCCCGGGCTTGAAGGCTGGCAGTGGCTGGGCATCCTGGCCGCCATGATCGTGGGGATCGTGGCCGGCGACCTGCTCTCCGGGAAGGTGCAGCCCGGGATCATCCGCAGGATTGTCGTCATGATCGCCTACGCGGGAGCCGTATCCACGGTGGCCAAAGGCATGCTCGGACTGGCCATGAGCTAGTCACCCCACCCTCTGCCGGATCCGACGGCGGCCAGGGGTGCGGGATACTTAAGTCATGCAGACTTCGGGCGCCAGCCGTTCAGCCAGCCGATCAGCAGCGGCCCAGCCGCGCAGAATCGTCCTCCTCGGATCCACCGGTTCCATCGGCACCCAGGCGATTGACGTCGTCGACGACGCCCCGCACCTTTTCGAGGTCGTGGCGCTCAGCGCCGGCGGCGGCAATCTTGAACTCCTCGCACGGCAGGCTGTTCATACGAGGGCACGGGCGGTGGGGATCGCCGCCGGCGATCCCGGCCGCCTCCAGGAGCTGATCGACGACGCCGCCCGGGCCGCCGGGCTCGCGTCGTACCGTCCGGAGATCATCGCCGGCCCGGACGCCTCCACCAGGATCGCCGCCGTGGACGCCGACGTGGTGCTCAACGGCATCACCGGTTCCATCGGCCTGGCGCCGACCCTTGCCGCCCTCGAGACCGGAGCCACCCTCGCGCTGGCCAACAAGGAGTCCCTGATTGTGGGCGGCTCGCTCGTCAAAGCCGCCGCCGCGGACGGGCAGATCGTGCCGGTGGACTCCGAACACTCTGCCATTGCGCAGTGCCTGCGCTCAGGTTCCGCCGCCGAGGTGGACAGGCTCATCCTCACCGCGTCCGGCGGCCCGTTCCGCGGCCGCACCCGGGAACAGCTGGCGGACGTCACCCCCGAGGAAGCCCTGGCCCATCCCACCTGGGACATGGGCCTGATGGTCACCACCAACTCCGCCAGCCTTGTCAACAAGGGGCTGGAGGTGATCGAGGCGCACCTGCTCTTCGATATCCCGCTGGACCGGATCGACGTGGTGGTCCATCCGCAGTCCGTGGTCCACTCCATGGTGCAGTTCGTGGACGGCTCCGTGATCGCCCAGGCCTCCCCCCCGGATATGCGCCTGCCCATCGCCCTTGGGCTGGGCTGGCCGGAGCGGGTTCCGGGCGCGGCCCCCGCCTGCGACTGGACCCGGGCCACGAGCTGGACCTTCGAGCCGCTGGATGCGGGAGCGTTCCCCGCCGTCGGGCTCGCGAAGGCCGCCGCGAAGCAGGGGAGCACCTACCCCGCCGTGTTCAATGCAGCCAATGAGGAGGCCGTGATGGCCTTCCACGAAGGCCGCATCCGGTTCACTGACATTGTGGATACCATCGAAGCTGTTCTCAGCGAACATCCGGGTTCTTCCCGGCTAACGGTCGAGTCCGTGCTGGATGCTGAAAAGTGGGCACGAGCGCGCACCCACGAACGTTTAGCAGTGAGCAGTCTCTAGGAAGCAGCAGATCGAAGCATGAGTCCCGTTATCCTCTTCATCCTCGGTGTCGTCTTTGTTGCCATCGGCATCGCCGTTTCCATTGCCCTGCACGAGGTGGGGCACCTGCTTCCCGCCAAGCTGTTCAAGGTGCGCGTCACCAAGTACATGATCGGCTTCGGCCCCACCCTCTGGTCGAAAAAGAAGGGTGAGACCGAATACGGCTTCAAGGCCCTTCCGCTGGGCGGCTTCGTGTCCATGATCGGCATGTACCCGCCCAACAAGGAGGACGGTACCGTGCGGCCCTCCAGCACCGGCATGTTTCAGACGCTGGCCACCGAGGCCCGCTCCATGGCCCATGAAGAGGTGGGTCCGGGCGACGAAAACCGGGTCTTCTACCGGCTTCCGGTCTGGAAGAAGATCGTCGTGATGCTGGGCGGGCCTGCGATGAACCTGCTGATCGGCCTGGTGCTCACCGCGGTGCTGCTGATGGGGTTCGGCATCGCCACCCCGACCACGACCATCGCCGACGTCTCCAAATGCCAGGTCAAGGCCGGAGAGACCATCGACCCGGACTCCGCCGACTGCAAGCTGACGCCTGCCGCCTCCGCCGGCCTCAAGCCCAACGACGTCGTCACCTCCTTTGACGGCAAGCCCGTGACCAGCTGGGACCAACTCACCGGCTGGATCCGCGCGTCCGCCGGAAGGGAAGTCAGCATGACCGTAGAGCGGAACGGCGCCCGGGTTGCCACCACCGTTACACCGGTGCTGTCGGCGCGGCCGGTCATCGGGGCGGACGGCCGGCAGGCGAAGGACGACCAGGGCAAGCTCCTGTATCAGGACGTCGGCTTCCTGGGCGTCGGTGCCCAGACCACGCTGGTTGCCCAACCGGCGTCGTCCGTCCTGCCCATGGCGGGGGAGAACATCAAGCAGATTGCCGGCGTCATCCTGAACCTCCCGGCGCGGGTGGCCGGAGTGGCCAAGGCTGCCTTCAGCGAAGAGCCGCGCGATCCGAATGGTCCCATCAGCGTGGTCGGCGTAGGCAGGGTGGCCGGCGAAGTCGCCGCGATGGAACAGGTGCCGGTGCAGTCCAGAATTGGCGCCCTCGTAGGCCTGCTCGCCGGACTGAATTTCGCGCTTGCGGTCTTCAACCTGATACCGCTGCTGCCGCTCGACGGCGGACATGTGGCGGGCGCGCTGTACGAAGCGGTCCGGCGGCGCGTGGCCAAACTCTTCGGCAAGCCTGATCCAGGCGCTTTCGACATCGCCAAAATGCTCCCCGTGACGTACGTGGTGGCTGGGTTGCTGATGGGCATGGGTGCGCTTCTCATCTATGCGGACATCGTGAAACCAGTAAATCTCTTCGGCTAGAACTCATCGGCTGATTACCGATTATCAACGATTTCAGACTGATATCCGATAATCAGCCTTAAATGATTGATATTTTCGAATATGCCCCTTACGGTTGAGGCATGTACGTTCTGACGATCGACCAGCGGGGGAGCAGCACCGATATTGACCGCGTGCCCGAACTCCTCGACGGACTGGGCCGGATATCCCCCCGCCGTTTTGAACGCACCGTCGGGGACGAGGTCCAGGGCGTCCTCGATGAGCCCGCCGATGTGGTGGAGGTGGCTCTCCACGCACTGCGCAGCGGCCTCTGGTACGTGGGGATCGGGATCGGGCCCGTCAATGAACCGCAGCCCGTGAGTCCCCGCGAAGGGGCGGGAGCCGCCTTCGTGGCCGCTCGGCAGGCAGTGGAACGGGCCAAGGCCGCCGCCGGCCACGTTCCGGTGGCAGTGGTGTCCGGCGGAGTCCGGCGGGGTGCGGCAGCGACGGGGGGCGCGGAAGCCGGGGCCAGGGCCTGCGCCAACGCCGAAGCCGTCTTGCGGCTCGTCGGGAGGCTGGTCCAGGAGCGGACCGACGCCCAGTGGCGGGTAGTGGACGCACTCCGGGCCAAGAACGGGAGAAATCCGGGCCGGCACGGAAAGCAGAAGCAGGTGGCCCAGGAACTGGGAATCAGTGAACAGTCGGTGAGCCGGGCCATCATCAGGTCAGGATGGCAGGAAGAATGGGCGGCGAGACCCGCGGTGGAAATGCTGCTGGCCACCGCCCATGGGCTGATCCTTGATGCGTCCAGCCCGGAAGCACGCAACCGAGGAGAACGGTGAACGCACTCTGGATCGCAGCGGCCCTGCTGACAGCCGGCTTCGTGGGCTGGCCCGTCACGGCGCTGGTATTCAAGCTCGCCCGCACCATCGATGACAGGGCCGACGCCGTCACCGGCGCGGCCGACAACGCCGACGATCCCTCGGCCGATGTCACCGTGGACCGTGCAAACTCCCTAGACCTTGAAAACACCGTGGACGGCAACATCACGGTGCCCGGGGAATCCTCCACGGAGCCGCCAACGACGCGGATCCTGCGTGGCGGGGCCATCATCGGAGTGCTGGAACGGCTGGCCGTGTGCCTTGCCATCCTGGCTGGCCAGCCTGTGGCCATCGCCTATGTGGTAGCCATCAAAGGCCTTGGCCGCTTCGCCGAACTCAAGGAGACGCCGGTCGCTGCTGAACGCTTCATCATCGGGACCCTCTCCTCCATGCTCTGGGCGGCGGGAGTTGCTGCCTTCGTGAAGGTGGTGATCCTCGGGTAGGGCGGCTGCGGGATAGGGTATCTGTATGACTGTTTTTGCTGTTGAGTACGTATACGATGCCGAGTCTTCTGAAGCCCGTGACGCCAGCCGTCCGTCGCACCGTGAATGGACCGCGGAACTGGTAAAGGACGGCGTGCTCCTCGCCAGCGGGCCTTACGGTGACGGCGCCGGTGCCCTGCTGATCTTCAAGGCCGCCGATGAGAGCGCGCTGAACGACATCCTCAAGCAGGACCCCTTTGCAGCCGCCGGTGTCATCTCGGGCATCCGCACCACGGAATGGGCCCCGGTGACCGGCCTCCTCGCCGACCACGCCTAACCCCGTACCACCACCTCTTCTATACAAGGAGTCCTCGTGACCTCGGTCAGCTTGGGAATGCCATCCGCACCACCTCCCGTCCTTGCTCCCCGCCGCAAGACGCGGCAGATCAAAGTCGGCTCCGTAGGCGTCGGTTCCGACTCGCCCATCAGCGTGCAGTCGATGACCACCACCCCCACCACGGACATCAACGCCACGCTGCAGCAGATCGCAGAACTGACGGCGTCCGGCTGCGACATCGTCCGGGTGGCCTGCCCCTCCGCGGATGACGCTGAGGCCCTCCCCATCATCGCCAGGAAGTCCCAGATCCCGGTCATCGCCGACATCCACTTCCAGCCGAAATACGTCTTCGCCGCCATCGAGGCCGGCTGCGCCGCCGTGCGGGTCAACCCCGGCAACATCCGCAAGTTCGATGACCAGGTCAAGGAAATCGCCAGGGCTGCCAAAGACCACGGCACGTCGATCCGCATCGGTGTCAATGCCGGGTCCCTGGAGCCGGGCATCCTGAAGAAATACGGCAAGGCCACCCCGGAAGCCCTGGTTGAATCGGCCGTCTGGGAAGCCTCCCTGTTTGAGGAGCACGGCTTCCACGACTTCAAGATCTCGGTCAAGCACAACGACCCCGTCATCATGGTCGCGGCCTACGAGATGCTCGCCGAAAAGGGGGACTGGCCGCTGCACCTGGGCGTCACCGAGGCCGGGCCCGCCTTCCAGGGCACCATCAAGTCCGCCACCGCCTTCGGCGCCCTGCTGTCCCGGGGCATCGGCGACACCATTCGTGTGTCCCTGTCCGCCCCTCCGGTTGAGGAGATCAAGGTGGGCAACCAGATTCTGCAGTCGCTGAACCTCCGCCCACGCAAGCTGGAAATTGTGTCCTGCCCGTCCTGCGGGCGCGCACAGGTGGACGTCTACACCCTGGCCGAACAGGTGACCGCGGGACTCGAGGGCATGGAGATCCCGCTGCGCGTCGCCGTCATGGGCTGTGTGGTCAACGGACCGGGTGAAGCACGTGAAGCTGACCTGGGCGTTGCCTCCGGCAACGGCAAGGGCCAGATTTTTGTGAAGGGAGAGGTCATCAAGACTGTCCCTGAGAGCCAGATTGTTGAGACACTGATCGAAGAGGCCATGCGTATCGCAGAAGAGATGGGGGAGGCCGATGGCGAAGATGCTGTCAAGGGTAGCCCCGTGGTTAGCGTCTCATAGGGATGGAACCGCCCCGGACGGGGTAACCGTGCGGGCACTCGGTGTGCCGGATACGGCCGCGCTGCATGGACTGGCCAGCACTGATCCGGTGGCCAATGTCTTCATCCTGGCGCACTTGGAATCGACGGGGTCCGCTGCCCCCACTCCCGGCGGTGCCACTGTCCTGGGCGTCTTCGACGACGATTCACTGGTTGGGGCCTGCTGGGCAGGCGCCAACCTGGTCCCGGTCCAACTCACACCCGGGCTTGCCGGGGCAGTGGCCGCTGCGGCCCACCGCTCCGGCCGCAGGTATGCCTCCATCTTCGGTCCAGCGCCCACCGTGCTGGCGCTGCACAGCCAGCTGGAGCAGCTGGGTCATGTGGCGCACGAAGTGCGGCCGGACCAGCCCCTGATGACCATTGCGGGACCGCCCGCGGTGGAGCCCAACTGGCAATTGGGGTTCGGGCAATACGCCGACTTCGACACCATCCTCCCCGCCTGCGCGGCGATGTTCGAGGAAGAAGTGGGCTACTCGCCGTATCTCGGGGGCCGCGACTTCTATAGCCGCCGCGTCGCAGGGCTGATCCGCCAAGGGCACTCCCTGGTTCACCTCAGCGACGGCGAAGTAGTGTTCAAAGCCGAGCTCGGCGCGGTGACCTCCGAGGTCACTCAGGTGCAGGGCGTCTGGATGAATCCCAGCTACCGCGGACTTGGACTGAGTGCCGGCTACATGGCTGCCGTGGTGCTGCTGGCCCAAAAAATGGCACCCATCACCTCCCTCTATGTCAACGACTACAACTCCCGTGCCCGCGCCACCTACGAGCGCGTTGGCTTCCGCCAAGTAGGAACGTTCGCTACAGTGCTGTTCTGACCGGCCGCCCTGGCGGGTATCAGGTTCTTTGGGGGATAAATGAACAAATCTGCTGCGCGCCTCTTCGGAGTGACCATTCTGGCGGCTTTCAGCGTTGCCGCCTGCGGCGGAAACGGGGACAACGCGGGCAGCGGCAATACGGCTGCAGCTGAGACCGCACCGTCGGCCACCGCCCCTGCAGCGCCGGAAGCCACCACGGCCAGCCCCACACCCACGGCGCCGCCGGTCAAGATGTACACAAGCCAGGAACTGGCCGCGCTCATGAACAAGATCCGTGACGGCAAAGGGGCAAAGCTGGCTGTGATGTCCGGCGAAGACCTGTCGGGCCAAGTTGAACAGGCCAATGCTCTGATGGAGCAGATGACCATCGAGCCCAAGGAATGCGGGGATATGGTCGTGGCAGGTTCCATGGAGCCGCCCGCCGGTGTTGCCGTGGCAGCAGGCGTCAGCATGGACGCCGCTGCTGAAGCGCTGGCGACGGTGACCTTGATGTCCGGGGTGGATGAGGACCTTTTGGAGAAGACCGTATCCACGAACGCCGATCAGGTCACAAAATGTAAGGCCATGTCGATCACCATGCAGGGGGTCAAGGTCGAGGCCGCTACCACCGAGATCACCGGCCTTGGATCAACCCCGGGAACCCTCGCCTACCGCACGGACATCACGCTGCCAGACGGGCAGCAGCAGTCCACGGTCACGGCCTACGCGATCAAGGGCGGCGTCCTCATATCCTCAATGGCCTCCGGAGCCAACGCCGGCACCGCAGGGGCCTCCACCGCGGGCGCCTTGCTGGACCAGGCAGCAAAACTCATCAAGTAAGGATTCAGCCCAGGAGTCCGTCGAGGGAGCCCCTGTTGCGGAGCCGCTGTGCACCTGTTGCGGCCCTGTTGCAGGACCGCCCGGAAGCCGCGTCGCCTGGTTGCCGGTAGATTAGTATCCAGACAATCAGCAATTCCCCCCAGAAACGGATACTTACCCGTGGTCCTTCGACTTTCCAAGCTGTTCCTGCGCACCCTGCGTGAAGACCCCGCTGATGCCGAAGTGGCCAGCCACAGGCTCCTCGTGCGCGCCGGCTACATTCGCCGCGCGGCACCGGGAATCTACACGTGGCTGCCCTTGGGACTCAGCGTGCTGCGCAAGGTGGAGCAGGTGATCCGCGAGGAGATGGCTGCCATCGGCGCGCAGGAAGTCCACTTCCCGGCCCTGCTGCCCAAGGAGCCCTACGAGGCCACCAACCGCTGGACGGAGTACGGCGAGGGCATCTTCCGGCTGAAGGACCGCAAGGGCGGGGACTACCTGCTGGCTCCCACCCACGAGGAAATGTTCACTCTGCTGGTCAAGGACCTGTATTCCTCGTACAAGGACCTGCCGCTGAGCATCTACCAGATCCAGAACAAGTACCGCGACGAGGCACGGCCCCGCGCCGGCCTGCTGCGCGGCCGCGAGTTCATCATGAAGGACTCTTACTCGTTCGACGTTGACGACGCCGGCCTGGACGCGAGCTACAACGCGCACCGCGCCGCCTACCTGAAGATCTTCGACCGTCTCGGCCTCGACGTTGTTCCCGTGGCTGCCACGGCGGGGGCCATGGGTGGCTCCAGGAGCGAGGAGTTCCTGCACCCCACGGAGATCGGCGAAGACACGTTCGTGCGGTCGGCAGGCGGTTACGCCGCTAACGTCGAGGCCGTGACCACCGTGGTCCCCGGTAAGATCGACTTCACGGATGCCCCGGCGGCCGAGATCAGGGATACCCCGAACACCCCGACGATCGAGACCCTCGTGGCTTCAGCCAATGAGCTTGTTCCCCGGAGCGAGGCCGACGGCGGCCCGTGGACGGCCGCCGACACGCTGAAGAACGTGGTCCTCGCCGTGACCCTGCCGACCGGTGAGCGCCAGATCGTGGTTATCGGCGTGCCAGGTGACCGTGGCGTGGACCTGAAGCGCGTTGAGGCCAATATCGGCGCCTACCTGCCCGTCGCCGGCGAAATCAACGTCGAAGCTGCCGGAGACGAGGACCTGGCAAAGAACCCGCTCATCGTGCGCGGCTACCTTGGCCCGGGAATGTCGCTGGACGAACCCCTGCTCGGGTTGGAAGGCGCTGCCAAACTGCTCTACCTCGTGGACCCTCGCATCGTCAGCGGCACTGCCTGGGTGACCGGTGCCAACATGGCCGGCAAGCACGTGTTCGGGTTGGTGGCCGGCCGCGACTTCGGCTGGGATGGCGTCATTGAATGCACCGAGGTCCGCGCCGGTGACGAAGCACCGGACGGCTCCGGTCCGCTCGAGACCGCCCGCGGCATCGAAATGGGTCACATCTTCCAGCTCGGCCGCAAGTACGCCGAAGCCCTTGAGCTGAAGGTCCTGGACAAGAACGGCAAGCAGGTCGTGGTGACGATGGGTTCCTACGGTGTTGGCGTGACCCGTGCCGTGGCCGCCCTCGCTGAATCGAACCACGACGCCAGGGGCCTGGTCTGGCCGCGGGCAGTGGCTCCGGCGGACGTCCACGTCGTGGCCGTGGGCCGGGGGGATGAGATCTTCGCCGCGGCGGAGCAGCTCGCCCTTGAACTCGAAGCGGCCGGCCTGGACGTCATCTACGATGACCGTCCCAAGGTATCTCCGGGCGTGAAGTTCGGCGACGCGGAGCTGGTGGGCGTACCCACCATCCTGGCCGTCGGCAAGGGACTCGTGGACGGGGTCGTCGAGATCAAGGACCGCCGCAGCGGCGAGGCGGAAAACGTTGCAGTGGACAAGGCCGTTGACTTCGTGGTCAACGCCGTCCGCAACAGCTGACAGCCAGCCCACAGGGTGGTTTCGGGTTTCGAATCGATCCAGCTCGCCACTGTCATCCTGATAGTGGTGGCCGGCTTCGCTGCGGGTTGGGTGGACGCGGTGGTGGGCGGCGGAGGCCTGCTGCAGCTTCCGGCGCTACTGCTCGTCCCGGGCATCACTCCGGTGCAGGCCCTCGCCACCAACAAGATGGGGTCCATCTTCGGCACCACGACGAGCGCCGTCACGTACTACGGCCGTGTCCGGCCGGACTTGTGGACTGCCCTGCCCATGGCAGTCATAGCACTCGCCGGCAGCTTTGGCGGGGCTTTGCTGGCGGCCCGGTTGCCGGTGGAAGTGTTCAAGCCGATCATCGTGGTGGCGCTGGTCGCCGTCGCGCTTTTTACCGCTTTCAAGCCCGACGCCGGCCACCTCACCGTACTGAGGCACGGCGGCGGCACCCACTATGTGGTGGCCTGCACCATTGGTGCCGTGATCGGTTTCTACGACGGCCTGATCGGCCCTGGCACCGGCTCGTTCCTCGTGATCGCGCTGGTTTCGGCGATGGGGTACGCCTTCCTTGAGGCGAGTGCCAAGGCCAAAATCGTCAACATGGCCACGAACGCCGGTGCGCTGCTGTTTTTCCTGCCACATGGCTCCCTGCTGTGGGGAGTGGGTCTGCTGCTGGGACTCGCGAACATGGCTGGCGGCTATTTGGGCGCGCGCACGGCGGTCCGGCAGGGAAACCGGTTCGTGCGGATCGTCTTCCTGGCAGTGGTGGCTGCCCTGATCATCAAACTCGGTTACGACGTCTGGCAGGAGAACTTCGGGACGGCGTAGCATGCATTTTATGTCAGCGGGTGCGGAGCCGTATGAGGAAGCCCTTGCTTCGGCGGTCCGTCATGCCACGCGCTGGCTCGATAGCCAGCCAAGCCGCCGGGTAGGTCCGCGGCAGACAGCCCAAGACCTGGCCGCAGCGTTTGGCGGGGCGTTGCCGCAGTCCGGCATGGCACCGGCGGACGTGGTGGACTACCTCGCCAACCATGCCGACTCCGGCCTCATGGCCATGCCGTCGGGCCGCTTTTTCGGCTGGGTCATCGGTGGCACCCTGCCCGCTGCCATGGCGGCCGACTGGCTGGTCAGTGCCTGGGACCAAAACGCCGTGCTCCGCTATGCCACTCCTGCGATCGCCGCCATCGAGGAAGCGGCAGGTGACTGGCTGCTCCAGCTGCTGGGCTTGCCGAAGGACTCCGACGTCGGCTTCGTCACCGGAGCCACCATGGCCAACTTCGCCGGGATGGCCGCCGCGCGGTGGCGGTTGTTGAAGGATGCCGGCTGGGACCTGGAGCGGGACGGGCTGTTTGGCGCCCCGCGGATCCACTGCCTGGTGGGGGAGGAACGGCACGAGACGGTCGATGTCGCACTGCGCTACCTCGGCCTGGGCACGCCCACCGTGGTGCCCTGCGATGATCAGGGGCGCATCGACGCCGCTGAGCTGGACTGTGCCCTGGACAGAATCGCCCTGGACAGAATCGCCCTGGACCGAGCAGCCCGGGACGGAGCCGCTCGGGAGGGAGCAGCCCAGGACGGAGCAGGGATGGGCTCAGCTCCAGCCCCGGTTTTGGTGTGCCTGCAGGCCGGCAACCTCCACTCCGGGGCCTTCGACCCCTTTGCCGCGGCCGTCGCGGTGTCGAAAGCGCACGGCGCCTGGGTCCACGTGGATGGGGCCTTCGGGCTCTGGGCTGCGACCGTCCCCGAGCTCTCGGGGCTGACGGCAGGAGTTGGACAGGCCGACTCCTGGGCCACTGACGCCCACAAGAGCCTGAACGTCCCCTATGACTGCGGAGTCGTCGTCGTCAGGGACAAGCAGGCCCTGCGGAGCGCCATGGGTGTCAACGCGATTTACCTCATCCAGGCCGCCGACGGTGCGGCTGATCCCAGCCAGAAGGTTCCGGAGCTCTCCCGCAGGGCGAGAGGGGTGCCGGTCTGGGCAGCCCTGAAATCGCTCGGCAGCGATGGCGTGGCCCAACAGATCCGCGGGCTTGCGGCAGCCGCCGCCCAACTGGCGGAGAATCTTGCGGCGATTGACGGCGTGGAGGTGCTCAACGACGTCGGCTTCACCCAGGTTTCCGTCGCCTTCCGCGACGATGCCACCACCCTCGGCGTGGCGGCGCAGCTCATCGCCGACGGAATGGTGTGGATGTCCGGTTCCCGCTGGCACGGGAGGGCGGTGCTCCGGATCTCCGTCAGTAACTGGACCACCGACGCCGATGACGTCGCCACGGCAACCGACGCCGTCAGGGCGGCTCTCGAACATGTCAGGTCCAGGGCGGACAGTAGTCGTTCCGACGGGGGCCGTTCCGACGAAGGCCGTTCCAATGACGGACGTTTCGATGACGGCGGGGCGGACGAACCGCTGCCGCCCTAGGGAGACGCGGCGTTCCCGGCTGCCTGACCCGGTTCGGGCAGCGCATGCGGGGGCGGAAGCCCGTCCAGCGTCCGGCCGGCCAGGGTGCTGGCAACCCAGAGGGACCGGGCCAGGTCTCCACCGTGGCCCGGCTTGGAGGCGTAGGACAGGGCGTTGTCCACCTCACGGGCGAGGCTCCACTGACGTGCGGCTTCATCGTCGAGACCGGCTGCGAGGCTGAAGTCGCGGCACCGGTCAAGCAGTCCTGCGGCGGGATCGGCCGCAGGGAGATCGGTGATCCGGTTCCACAGCACGGGAGCAACGGCGAACTCGGCTTCTCCCACCATCGGCTGCGGATCGATGGCTGCATAGTTCCGGTGGACTGGCTGTTCCGATCCGCCCGGCCGGGCGAGGATGTTGAGGAAGTGGAAATCGGTGTTGACCAGCACATCAGCACCGGAGCGCCGGCCCACTGCGCCCCGGGTTTGGCACACCTCAAGCGCGGCCTCCAGGAGCCAGCGGGGGAAAGGTCTTCCGAGCTGCTCCCATTCAGCGGGAAGATCGTCGCTCCATTGCTCTGCCCGGGCAGCGACGTGCCCGAACTCCCGCCATTGCGGCTTGCCGTCCGGAATGAGGCTCAGCTCGCGCATGAGTCCGCCCCACACCTCGGCGGCAGTGTCCATCGGCACCGTGTGAAGCGACCTGCCGGCCTCAAGGCGCTCCAGCAGCATGGAGCAGGTTCCGGCGTCGGACGCCAGCATCCGGACGGCCCCGTGCCCGTTCCACAGGGCCAGCGCATGGCGTTCGACGAGGGCTTCGTCATGGGGAAAGGCCACCTTCAGGACCGCCGGAACGCCCGCAGCCAGCACCGGTACAACAAGTCCGCCGTGGCCGCTCCAGGGCAAGGCGCCGGGCTCAAGATCCAGTGCGAGGTCCCAGTGCTCCAGACGGCCACGGACCAGCCCGGGAAGTGAAGCCAGCCAGGCCCGGCCGGCACTGTTGCCGGAGTAGCGGCGTGCCAAATCCGGTGGTACGGGAACGGCTGGTGACTGGTTCATCAGTTCCAGCGTAGTTGACGCGGGGCAGTCCCCTTCGCATGCGGCTGCTGCACCACAGCAGCCGAACAGGAGGCCTCCTAGACGACCCCGGTGGCTCCGAGCAGGTTACCGATGGTGAAGGTCGCAACCAGGGCGAGACCGCCGCCCACCACCACCCGCATAGCGGCCCGGACTTTGGACCCGCCGCCAATCCAGGCGCCCAGTGCACCGGTCAGGGCCAGCGCCAACAGGACGGCTCCGAAGGTGACAGCGACGCGGATGTTTTCAGGCGGCAACAGGATGGCGAGCATCGGCAGGACCGCACCCAGTGTGAAAGCTATCGCAGAGGCAAACGCCGCATGCCACGGGCTGACAATGTCCTCTTCGCCGATATTCAGTTCCGCCGACAGATGCGCGGCCAGGGCATCATGCTCAGTGAGCTCCCGCGCCACATTCTGCGCCGTTTCCTCGCTCAGGCCTTTGCTCCGGTAGATGGCGGTGAGCTCCAGCAGCTCTTCCTCGGGCTGCGCGCTCAGTTCCCCGCGCTCCTTTTCGATCAGGGCTTTCTGGCTATCGCTCTGGCTGCTGACAGACACGTATTCCCCCAGCGCCATGGACACTGCACCGCCCACGAGCCCCGCGACTCCGGCGGCAAGAATGGGGCCGTGCTCGCTCGTCGCACCGGCCACGCCTACCACGATTGCGGCCACTGACACGATGCCGTCATTAGCGCCAAGGACTCCGGCGCGAAGCCAGTTCAGACGGTGGACCATGTCGTTGTTATGGGGCTCGTTTTCGTGATGTCCCCCTTGATGTCCCTCTGGGGGCGGTCCGGCAACGTGCGCTGACTCCATGATTCCAGCAAACCACCACAGGCGTCCCCCTGCCAGTGGGGAGCGCGACATTAAGAATGCTGGGGCGGGGGAGCAGCCGACGACGGATCCGCCGGCGAGGATGATGGCGGCAACGGGGGAAGCCGGGAGGTGTCAAGCACGAGGCCCGGGACGGGGCCGGGGTCTGACCCCCACAGGATTGAACGCTGCGCGGCCCCCAACAGCGACGCGATGGCCCACGCTCTGGTGGGACCTTCGCTGAGGGCTACGAGGTCCCCGTAGACCGGCAATGTGCCGGCCTCGAGGCTGGCCAGACCGGGGGCGGGGTTTTTCAGGAATGCCGCATTGAGCGTATAGCCGGGCTCCCGGGGCGGAACCGGAGCGCAGTTGAAGCGGCTATGCGTCTCTGCCTCGCCAACAAGTGCCTCGTGCCGGGCCAGCAGGTCCCTGGCCTGTTGCACCGCCGGGCCGTCGAGCCGTGTAAGCGCCACCTGGTAACCGTAGACGGTCTCCGACTCGGTACGGACTACCCTTGCGAGTGCGGCCGTCTCGGATGCCCGGCCGGTGGCCGGTGCACTCGCCGTTGCCAGGCCGGTCGTCTGCCCGGCTGAGGGCTCTGCTCCGCCCGCTGAGGGCTCTGCTCCACCCGCTGATGGATCCGGGCACGCAACCGCAGGTTTATTCAACGGTGCCGGGGCCGCCGGGAGTGCAGGCACCGGTGTCCCGGACGCCTGGGCGAGAGCCACCGCCTGCAGAAGCTGCCCGGTGCCGACGGAGGACAGCAGGCGAGCCATCCCGCCGTCGGCGGTTGCCGCATGGCTGAGGCGCAGCTTGCCGCTGGCCGACAGGCCGGCCACGAGGGCAGGCACTGTTGCAGTCGTGGCGGACGGTGGAGCTGCAGTTCCTGAACCGGTGGGGGATGGTGCGGCGGCGTCCGGGGCAGCTGCCTCAGGTGCCGGGGAAGCGTTGGCCGCGGCCGCATCTGCCGGAAGGGCCAGCGCCCTGGCCTGGATAGTCAGCAAAGTCACAGTCCGCGAATACAGCTGTCGCTGCGCGCCTGAAGCGTCCTGGGCGAGCTGCCGGCTGGCTGCCCGCAACCGCATGGTTTCGGCAAGGGCAGAGGCCCGTGCCTGTTCGGAAAATGGCGGAACGGCAGGCTCCGGGGCTGTCGGCGGAATCAACGCAAAACCGAGGCTGAGGACCAGGAGCGCGCTGAAGGCGATCAATGCCAAGCGGAAATGGCTGGCCCGCCGGCCTCTTTCCCTGGTGTCCTCTTTCACAACAGACCATGTTGTCACGGACGCGGGGAACTCCGTGCACCAAGGCGCCCGGAAAATCGCTACGCTAGTAGTCACAACATCATCTATCGGGAGGCGGCCGGCATCGTGAGCAATGCAGAAGCCACGACTTCATCAGACCGGACCGGCGCGGGAAAGGCTGAATCCGCGGCTGTCCACAATCCCGAGGCTGAACGCCTCCGGGCTTTGCTTGAGCCCGCGGTCCAGGCCCACAGGCTGTACCTGGAGGATGTTGCCATCAACATCGCGGGCTCCAACCGGGTGGTCCACGTGGTGGTGGACCTGCCGCAGGAGGAAACCGGCGGGGTCAGCCTTGATGTCATCGCAGACATCTCCAAGGAGCTCTCCGACATTCTGGACAGCGATCCCAACACTGACAGCCGCCCCTACGATCTTGAAGTGTCATCGCCTGGGGTGGCGCGCCCGCTGACGGAGCCCCGGCACTGGCACCGTGCCCGCGGCCGGATGGTGAGCGTCAACGTCATTCAGGGCGACAACGTCACCGGCAGGATCCAGTCGGTGGACGACTCCGGAGTGATCCTGGTCCCCGAAATCACAGTGAAAAAAGGGATGAAACCCAAACAGGGCGAACCCGTACGACTTCCTTTCGACAAGATCCGCAGCGGAAAAGTTGAAATTGAGTTCAGCCACCTCGACGAGGCCGGTCTGGAAAATGAGCACAATGGACCTTCTGAGGAGGCCTGATGGATATTGACATGAGCGCACTGAGACTACTGGAGCGTGAGCGCGAAATCCCGCTGGATCTCCTCATTCCCACGATCGAGCAGGCACTGCTGGTCGCCTACCACAAGTCCCCGGGCGCCTTCGAGAAGGCCCGCGCTGAACTGGACCGCAAGAGCGGCCACGTGACCATCTGGGCCACCGAAATCGACGACGACGGCATGCCCATCGGCGAGTTCGAGGACACCCCTGCAGGCTTCGGCCGCATCGCAGCCAGCACCGCCCGCCAGATCATCCTGCAGCGCCTTCGCGACGTCGAGGATGACAACGTCCTCGGTGAGTTCAAGGGCCGCGAAGGCGAGCTGGTGGCCGGACTGATCCAGCAGGGCAACAACCCTCACATGATCCAGGTCAATCTGGGAACGGTCGAGGCACTGCTGCCGCCGCCCGAACAGGTTCCGGGAGAGAAGTACGTCCACGGCAACCGCCTCCGCGCCTATGTGATTGACGTGCACCGCGGCACCAAGGGCCCGTCCATCACGCTGTCCCGCTCCCACCCGGGCCTCGTGCGGAAGCTCTTCGAGCTGGAGGTACCGGAAATCGCCGACCACTCGGTCGAGATTGTTGCCCTGGCCCGCGAAGCCGGGCACCGGACCAAGATCGCGGTGAAGGCCAATACGCCCGGCATCAACGCCAAGGGCGCCTGCATCGGCGAAATGGGGTCCCGCGTCCGGGCCGTCATGACCGAGTTGAACGACGAAAAGATCGACATCGTTGACTACAGCGAGGATCCGGCAACGTTCATCGCCAGTGCACTGTCCCCGTCGCGTGTGAATTCTGTCACCATTACCGATGAAGCCACCCGTTCGGCCCGCGTTGTGGTGCCGGACTACCAGCTGTCCCTGGCCATCGGCAAGGAAGGCCAGAACGCCCGCCTGGCGGCGAAGCTGACCGGATGGCGGATCGACATCGTGTCCGACGCCGCGGCGCCGCGCGCTTAAAACAGCCCTCCGGCAGTCCGCCACGCGTGAACCGGAATCTGGAACTGTCCGCGATTGCAGCGGGCAGTTCCGGTCCGGGGGCCCCTGGGGGCTAGAATAGAACATGACCGTGCCTAACAGCCGGCATCAGTGTGCCTGTGTGTGCCCGCGTTTCTGCCGAACGGCAGCAACCGGCCCCCGGGCAGGCAGATATGTACAGGCAGGAAGATACTCGTAAGTGGCAGCAGTGCAACACCTCGGGAATCAGCCGCAGCGTACCTGCATCGGATGCCGGAAAAAAGGATCACGGTCTGAGTTACTCCGGCTCGTCTCCGACGCCGGCGGGTCACCCGCCGTCATAGTGGATGAACGACGCCGGATGGCTGGCAGGGGTGCATGGCTGCACCCCAGCGAAGCGTGCCTTGCCCTGGCGGTCAAGCGGCGTGCATTCGGACGGGCCCTCAAGGGCGCAACCGAAACCGCCGCGATCGAACGCTGGATCAAGGCAGGCACGCACGCCGTGGACACCCCGGTGGCCGCAGCAACAACCGTCCAACCTGAAAGCGGGTCAGAAAACTGATGGAAACCCGATGAGTTCCCAGCGATGAGTGCGCAACGATGACAACTTTGTTGCGCTCTGCAATGGACCTTTCAGCTGCACTCGCGGCGGAGGTCCGCAGTAAGAAGTAGACGGTTCGTGCCTGGCTCGGTGCGGACCGAGACAGGAGAAATGTGGCCAAGGTCCGCGTACATGAGCTTGCGAAAGAGCTCGGTATTACTTCCAAAGATGCAGTAACCAAACTGCAGGAACTGGGCGAATTCGTTCGCTCTGCCTCTTCCACCATTGAGGCCCCCGTTGTGCGGAAACTCCGCAACGCCTTCCCGGCTGCTGCCGGTTCGAAGACAGAAGCACCCGCAAGCGCCCCCAAGGCTCCCGCCAAGGCGGCAGAATCACGTCCTGCCCCGGCACCCGGTCCGGCGGCCCCGAAGGCCCAGGCCCCGGCGCCCGCTCCGGCACCCAAGGCTGAAGCTCCGGCGCCCAAGGCTGAAGCTCCGGCCGCGCCTGCAGCCCCGGCTGCTCCCGCTGCAGCAGCACCCGCAGCTCCCTCTGCTGCAGCCCCCGCTGCTCCCTCGACGGGCGCCAAGCCCGGAGCGCGTCCGGCACCCAAGGCTGAAGCTCCGGCAACGCCCGCAGCACGGCAGGGCGGTTCGGCTCCCCGCCCGGGCGGTCCCCGCCCCGGCAACAACCCGTTCGCAACATCGCAGGGCATGCCTCGCGGTCGTGGCGGCGATGGAGAGCGTCCGCCGCGCCCGGGCAACAACCCGTTCGCAACGTCGCAGGGCATGCCCCGTCCCGGTGGCAGCCGCACTGACGGCGACCGTCCCGGCGGTCCCCGCCCCGCGGCGGGCGCCGGCGGTCCCCGTCCGGGCGCTCCGCGTACCGCCGGTGCTCCCGGCGGCGCTGGTGCGCGTCCCGGTGCTCCGCGTACCGGTGGTGCTCCGGGTGGTCCGCGTCCCGCGGGTGGCGCCGGTGGAAACCGTCCGACTCCGGGCATGATGCCCAACCGCACTGAGCGTCCTGCACCGGCTGGCGCCGGCGGACGTCCGGGCGGCGGCGGCCGTGGTCCGGGACGTCCCGGCGGTGCTCCCGGCACCGGTGGCGCTCCCGGTGCAGGCGGCGGCGCTCCGGCCGGCGGCGGCTTCGGCAAGGGCGGCCGCGGTCGCGGCGGTACCCAGGGTGCCTTCGGTAAGGGCGGTGCAGGCCGTGGCAAGCAGCGCAAGTCGAAGCGTGCAAAGCGCCAAGAGCTCGAGCAGATGAGCGCCCCGTCGCTGGGTGGCGTGAGCGTACCCCGCGGCGACGGCAACACCGTAGTCCGGCTTCGCCGTGGCTCGTCCATCACGGATTTCGCCGACAAGATCGAGGCAAACCCCGCCGCACTGGTGACCGTGCTGTTCCACCTTGGTGAAATGGCAACCGCAACCCAGTCGCTGGATGAGGAAACCTTCGCACTGCTTGGCGAGGAGCTTGGCTACAAGCTCCAGGTCGTTTCCCCGGAGGACGAGGAGCGCGAGCTGCTCTCCACCTTCGACATCGACTTCGACGCCGAACTGGAAGCCGAAGGCGACGAAGACCTTGAGGCACGTCCTCCGGTAGTCACCGTCATGGGTCACGTTGACCACGGTAAGACCCGCCTGCTCGATGCCATCCGCAAGTCCGACGTCATGGCGGGCGAACACGGCGGCATCACGCAGCACATCGGTGCCTACCAGGTCACGCACAACCACGAAGGCGAAGACCGCAAGATCACCTTCATCGATACCCCGGGCCACGAGGCGTTCACCGCCATGCGTGCCCGTGGTGCGAAGGTCACGGACATCGCCATCCTGGTGGTCGCAGCGGACGACGGCGTTATGCCGCAGACCGTTGAGGCCCTCAACCACGCGCAGGCAGCAAACGTGCCGATTGTCGTGGCCGTGAACAAGATCGATAAGGAAGGGGCCAACCCGGAGAAGGTCCGCGGGCAGCTGACCGAATACGGACTGGTTCCGGAAGAGTACGGTGGCGACACCATGTTCGTTGAGGTCTCTGCACGCCAGAACCTGAACATCGACGAGCTGCTCGAGGCTGTGCTGCTGACCGCAGACGCAGCCCTGGACATGCGCGCCAACCCGAACAAGGACGCCCGCGGTATCGCGATTGAAGCCAACCTCGACAAGGGCCGCGGTTCCGTGGCAACTGTCCTGGTCCAGTCCGGCAGCCTGCGCGTCGGTGACACGATCGTTGCCGGTACGGCCCACGGCCGTGTCCGTGCGATGTTCGACGACGACGGCAGCGCCCTGACCGAGGCCGGCCCGTCCCGTCCCGTCCAGGTGCTGGGTCTGTCCAACGTGCCGCGCGCCGGCGACACCTTCTTTGTGACCGCTGACGAGCGCACCGCCCGCCAGATCGCCGAGAAGCGTGAAGCAGCCGACCGCAACGCCGCCCTGGCCAAGCGCCGCAAGCGCATCAGCCTGGAAGACTTCGACCAGGCCGTCGCCGAAGGCAAGATCGACACCCTCAACCTCATCCTCAAGGGTGACGTGTCCGGTGCCGTGGAAGCCCTCGAAGACGCGCTGCTCAAGATCGACGTCGGCGAGGGTGTCCAGCTCCGCGTTATCCACCGCGGTGTTGGTGCGATTACGCAGAACGACGTCAACCTGGCGACGGTCGACAGCGCCGTCATTATCGGCTTCAACGTCAAGCCCGCCGAGCGGGTTGCCGAACTGGCAGACCGCGAAGGCGTGGACATGCGCTTCTACTCCGTCATCTACGCAGCAATCGATGACATTGAAATGGCCCTCAAGGGCATGCTCAAGCCGGAGTACGAAGAGGTTCAGCTTGGCACCGCCGAGGTCCGCGAAGTGTTCCGCTCCTCCAAGTTCGGAAACATCGCCGGTTCCATCGTTCGCTCGGGCATTATCCGACGCAATACGAAGGCACGCATCAGCCGCGACGGCAAGATCATCGGTGACAACCTCACCGTTGAGACGCTCAAGCGCTTCAAGGACGACGCCACCGAGGTCCGCACGGACTTCGAGTGCGGTATCGGTCTTGGCTCGTACAACGACATCAACGAAGGCGACATCATCGAGACCTTCGAGATGCGCGAGAAGCCGCGCGTCTAATTTGTCCTAGCGTTACAAAGGTGCGGGGCCGTTGGAATTTTTCCGGCGGCCCCGCCCCTTCGCTGGGTGGCCTACGTCTGACGACGTCAGCCACCCAGCTTCGGCAGGCCCCAAGCCACTCCCAGGTCGCCGGAAAAATCCAGCGGGAGTCCGTCGTTGACTCGCCGTCGTGCGTGGCAGAAAACTGAAACCAGCGACGCAGCCCACCGGGCCGCCGTCGTACATCCAAATATTGAGGAGTGGAAATGGCTGATCCGGCACGCGCTGCCAAGTTGGCGCAGCGGATTAAGGTTGTTGTTGCGGAGGCCTTGGGCCGGAAGGTTAAGGATCCGCGGCTTGAGGGCATTACTGTTACCGATGCCCGGGTGACCAATGACCTGCAGCACGCCACCATCTACTACACCGTTTTCGGTGACCAGGCTCTTCAGGCGCATGCTGCCAAGGGGCTGGAGAAGGCCAAGGGCGTACTCCGGCAGGAAGTGGGCCGGAACGTGACTGTCCGGCTGACTCCCACGCTGGAGTTCGTGGCGGACCAGATCCCCGTGAATGCCTCCAACCTGGAGGAGCTGCTCCGCGAGGCGAAGAAGCGCGACGCCGAGGTTGCCGCCCTGGCCGAGAACGCCCGGCACGCCGGCGACCCCGACCCGTACAAGAGCGACGTTCCGGCTGACGTGGAAATCGATGAGGACGACTTTGACGAAGAGGACACTGTCCTCGGCGGTGACGACGCCATCGATGAGGACCAGAGCAAGTAAAAGCCTGCAGAAACGGTGCGGCCGGATCCCTCAGGATCCGGCCGCACCGTTTTCTATTGCCTACTCCGACTGTTTGCCTGTCAGGAAGCCGGTCATTCCTCCCAGTGTAAGGTCAGTCGTCCCTGTGCCCCGTCAGGGCCATTGAGACAACGCGCCCGTCCGGGGCCTTCATCGGTTCAGGCAGGGCATTCACCGTGGCATAGAGGGTGTCGCCCCTGAGGTCCACGTCAGCGGCCAGCTTTGCCGGGAGCAGAACACGCTGTTTGCCGTCGTCGTCTGAGATCCTGAGCACACCCTTCCCGAAAAGGGAAGCCACGTACACGTTGCCGTCGTCATCCGTCTCAATGCCCGTCGGCGACATCACGTGGTCCGCAAACAGCTTGACCTTCCCGGTGTGGGGATTGACTTTGTAGACGGAACCGCGGGCGCCGAGGGCGGGATCTTCAGGCCCGCCGGGGAGCAACGACACATACAGCCAGCCGTCAGGACCGACGGTGACGTCGGTAGGAACCGGCTCGAACCTATACGTGTGGCCGACAATGCAGCTCGGCATCTTCAGCGCCGCCGCCTGTTCGGCTGTGATGCGGTGCGGCTGTGGCGGCAGTACGGCGACGGTTTTTGTCGAGCCGGACTTCACATCGACGGAGACGATGCTGTTGGCTCCCGCATCTGCCACGTACACCGTCCTACCGGAAACTTCGATGCCGTAGGGATGGGAATCTACGTCACCCTTGTAGGCGACCGGAACGTCCTTTGGTAGCTTGGCCGCGCAGGTGGCCGGCAGGTTCCGGAAACCGTACTGGGTCTTGCCGTCAGCGTTTTCCTTTTTCTCCAAGGCAGCCAGATCGCCAAACGTGCGGTGTTTCCCGTCGGCGCCGATGCTTCGGATGCGCCCGGCCAGCGGGCGGGGATCCATGGGTCCGGCCCCTTGGCTCACGGCGAAGTAGATGGTTCCGCGCTGCCGGTCGGAGCCCGCAACGTCCCAGGCAGCGTTCTCATAGACCGTCGAACGGGCACCGTTCCGGGCTATCCGCACCAGCCGGCCCGCGAATTCTTCGCTGACGAGAACTGAACCGTCATACCCCGCACTGACGTGCAGCGGAGTGAGCAGGCCCTTCGCGAGCACCTTCGGGGCTACGGGGGCGGCCGCGACCGCGGTGCCGGAGGACAGAATCACGGATGTCGCGGCGAGGACTGCCAGGATTGAGAGTTTCTTTTTCATGCTGTCTCCAATGTCAATGGTGATCATCCAGAGCATTGAGACCGTTAATTTTGGCCCGCATTATGGGGTTCCCCCGACGCGCGCATTCTAGTCCCGCGGGTTCGGGACTGTCGATGGGCCTGGAATAAGTCCGCGTCCGCGGCCGCCGAAAATCGCGCCGTTCTGGCTATGATCGGATCATGCTTGCGCAACCAACGGCCGCAGATGTCCAGGAGTACCTCACCGAGGCAGTCGCCCTCGCCGAACGGAACGTGGCCGCCGGGGGCGGGCCCTTCGGTGCGCTGGTGGTTACCGCGGACGGGGCAGTCCATGAAGGCGTCAACCGCGTCACCCGGGACAACGACCCCACTGCCCACGCTGAAGTGGTGGCCATTCGGACGGCAGCAGCCGAATCAGGGAATTTCGACCTCAGCGGTGCGGTCCTCTACACAAGCTGCGAGCCCTGTCCGCTCTGCCTGGCAGCTGCGCTCTGGGCACGCATCGACTGCGTGTACTTTGCCGCCGACCGGCACGGTGCGGCGGCCGCCGGGTTCGACGACGCCGTGTTCTATGAGTATTTCGGCGGCACCCGCCCGGAACTACTGCCCGTCAGCCATACGCCCGTTCCGACGTCGGACGCACCCTTTGCCGCCTGGCGCAACAATGCCCAACGCACCCACTACTGATCTGGCCACCGGAGCCTGATGACTGAAGAAGGGCGGGGGAGTGGGCTCTCAACTGATTAAGTGTCCAAGCTGCGGAAAGACAAACCGGGTTCCCGATGCAGCGGCCGGCCACCCTCGCTGCGGAAGCTGCCGCCAGGTCCTTCCGTGGATCGTGACGGCCGGTGATGCCGACTTTGCGACCATCGCGGAGCAGTCAACCGTGCCCGCCCTGATCGATTTCTGGGCCGCCTGGTGTGGGCCCTGCCGGGCGGTCAGCCCCGTGCTCGACAAGCTCGCCCAGGAAAAAGCCGGACAGATTAAGCTCGTCAAAGTCGACGTGGACCGTGCCCCGGAACTATCACGCCGTTTCGCCGTGCAGTCGATTCCCACGCTTCTGGTCATCAGCGGAGGCAAGGTGGTAGCCCGGCAAACCGGAGCGGCACCCGCTCCCGCGCTTCGATTCTGGCTGGAGCAGGCACTCGCCGCCACCAGCGGCTGAGCTACGCCGGTTTGCCGACGGCGGCATCACCGCCGCCCGGGGAGCCGGCTCACGCCCTCCACAAGGTCCGCCTGGCTGGCGCACAGCGCTATCCGGATCCAGCCCTCGCCAATCGACCCGAAAGCGGTTCCCGGGGCAAACGAGACGCCCGACTCGGTGAGGAATCGTCGGACCCAGGACCGGACATCACCTCCGCTCACATGCGACACATCGGCCCACAGGTAAAACGCCCCCTGCGCGCTGAGGAACGGGATGCCCTTGGAGCGCAGGAGGGCGGAGGCGGCGTCGCGGTTGGTCCGGTAGTGGTCCCGGGCCTGCACCACGTAGTCCTGGGGGCCAGTCAGTGCGGCCAGAGCCGCGTACTGCGACGGCGAGGCCACGCAGGAGACGATGGACTCCATCACGTTGTTCATCCGCTGCTCCAGTCCGGGCGGACAGATGAGGCCGCCGATACGGAGCCCGGTCAGTCCGTAGGTCTTGGACAGCGTCAAGGACGTGAACACCCTGGCCTCACCGGGGACATTGCTGTCGAAGCGTGCCGGGCTGACATGGGGGACATCGTAGGTGAAGGCCTCATAGCACTCATCCGAAATGATCCAGAGGTCGTGCCGCTGGGCCAGTTCCACGAGTTGACGCGTCACGTCCTCGGCCAGTACGGCGCCCAGCGGGTTCGACGGCGAGTTGAGCATGAGAACGCGGGTCCGGTCCGTGATCAGGGCTTCGACATCCTCGATCCGGGGCTGGAAGTCGTATTCAGGGTAGAGGGGATACCTCACCGGGACAGCGTGCAGCAGCCTGCTGGTCATGGCGAAGGTGGGATAGCCGGGATTGGGAATCAGGATCTCATCGCCGGGGGCGAGGAGCAGGCTCATGGCCATGTGCAGGCCCTGCTGTGCGCCAGCGACGACATACACCCGGTCGGCTCCGATGTCGGCGCCGGACTGCACCCGGAACCTGGCGGCCAAAGCCTCCCGAAGGGCAGGGATTCCGGCGTTCGGCGTGTAGTTCGTCTCGTCGCGGTCCAGGCAGGCCATTCCGGCGTCAAGGACGTGCCGGGGAAGTGGGAACCCTGGCTCACCGATACTCAGCACCACGGCGTCGGGCACATGCCAGGCCGCCTCTGTGATCTCGCGTATCTGATTGACAGGGACATCGAGTACGTGCGGCGCAAGCTCAGGCATGACGCCATCCTAGCGCCGGTAGCGCAGGGGGCCAGACCCCGCCGGGTACCCCGATATACTGGGAGGCGTGCTTTCTGGACTGGTAATAGTGGACAAGCCGCAGGGATGGACCAGCCACGATGTGGTTGGACGGATGCGGCGGATCGCCGGTACCCGGAAAGTAGGCCATGCGGGAACGCTGGATCCCATGGCCACCGGCGTACTTGTGGTGGGAATCAACAAGGCGACCCGGCTGCTCACGTACATCGTGGGAACCTCCAAGACCTACACTGCAACCATCCGGCTCGGCGAATCCACCGTCACCGACGATGCCGAGGGCGAAGTGGTGGCCACCACCAGCGCGGCCGCCGTCACGGATGAGGCGATCCGTGCCGGAGTGGCCTCCCTGACAGGCGAGATCCAGCAGGTGCCCAGCAGTGTCAGCGCCATCAAAGTCAATGGAGAACGTGCCTACGCCCGCGTCCGGTCCGGTCAAGACGTGAAGCTCGCCGCCCGGGCCGTGACCATTCACCGCTTTGACCTGCACGGGATCCGCCGCGAGCAAGGCGGAGACGTGGTGGACGTTGACGTCACCGTCGAATGCTCTTCCGGAACGTACATCCGGGCCCTTGCCCGGGACCTGGGCATTTCGCTGGGCGTGGGCGGCCATTTGACGGAGTTGCGCCGGACCCACGTGGGCCCTTACTCACTGGACCAGGCGCGGACCCTCGAGCAGCTTGCCGAGGACCTTGAAGTTCTCGAAATGTCCCAGGCTGCCCGCGCCCTCATGCCCAACCGGGAGCTGAGCGCGGAGGAAACCACCGAAATATCCTTCGGCCGCCGCATCGCTGCGGGGGCCCCTGCCGGCTCTGCGGCGGCGGCCACCGCGGACCGTCCGGCAGCCGCCTTTGCGCCCGACGGCTCCCTCGTGGCACTGCTGGCGGACACGGGCAACTTCGCCAAGCCGGTGCTCGTCTTCGCGCCCGGAACCGGCGGCCAACCCAGCAGCGAGCAGGCCGGTTAGCCTTGGACGCGTATTTCTACATCATCCTGGGCGTCGGCCTCCTGTCCACCGTCATCTGCGTGGTCGCAGGAATCCTGAAGAAGGCACCCAATGACGTCACCATCCTCTCGGTGGCAGCCGTGGAGCTGGCCCTGCTCGTGTACCTTGTCGGCTCGATCGTCCGGGTCGTTGCCGGGGAGCAGATAGCGGGGGAGGCCTGGGAGTTCTGGGGGTACCTCATCACCGCCCTCATGCTGCCTGTCGCCGCGGTGTACTGGTCCATTCTGGAACGGACCCGCTGGAGCAACTTTGTCCTTGCCGCCGTCGGAGTGACCGCCCTGGTCATGGCCGCACGAATGAACCAGATCTGGTACTGAAGTGGAAGAAGAAGCACCCAACGTGACCACAACACCCGCCAAAACCGCACACCAGACCCGGGACACCCGCAACACCGGGCCGGGACGCCTCCTCATCGCCGTCTATGCGGTGTTCGCCATTTCGGCCACCGCACGTGCCGGCTACCAGATCCTCACCAAGTTCTCCGAGGCTCCGCTCGCTTATCTGTTGTCGGCCTTCGCTGCCCTGGTTTACGTTGTGGCCACGGTTTCGCTCGCCAAACCGGGGCGGACCTGGTTCCGGGTATCGGTCGCCGCCGTCCTCGTGGAACTGGTCGGAGTGGTCATCGTGGGCGCGCTGAGCATATTCGACGCCGTCCAGTTCCCGCACGAAACAGTGTGGTCCCTGTTCGGCCGCGGCTATGCCTTCATCCCGCTGATCCTTCCGATTCTGGGTCTCGTCTGGCTCTACCGGAGGCGGCCGGCCGCCTAGCTCTACCGCACCCGGCCGTACCGCAGGGCGGCAGATCACGCCGACCACCGGCGCCGGGGCCGTCCATTACCTGCAACGATTGCAGGTAATCTTAGAGAGTTCCGGCGCCGGGGAGGCGCCCGAACGGGTTCCTGTCAGGCAGTAAAAGGCGAGGTTGATGGTTCACATCTGGAACGATCCGACCGAAGTCCCCCACGACTTTGGTCCTTCCGTTGTCACTATCGGCAACTTCGACGGCGTCCACCGCGGCCACCAGCAGGTGCTGTCCCAGCTGATCCGGACGGCCAGGCTGAACAGGGCAAAGTCCGTGGCAGTGACGTTCGATCCACACCCGGCCCAGGTCCACCGGCCGGAGAGTGCTCCCGAGCTCATCATGGGCTTGCAGGACAAGCTGCAGGCGCTGGGCGAGCTGGGCCTGGACGCTGTGCTCGTCATGAAGTACTCGCTCGAGCTTGCCAGCCTCACGCCGGAGGAATTTGTCGGCTCTGTCCTCGTTGACGGACTCCACGCCAGCCACGTCGTCATCGGCCATGACACCCGCTTCGGCCGGGGAAACTCCGGGGACCTGAACACCATGCGCCAGCTCGGGGAGAAGTTCGGCTTTGAAGTTCTGGTCATCAGCGAATTTGGTTCCGAGGGCTTCCCCATCCACGACGACGACGGCACGGACCGCCGCTGTTCGTCCACCTGGGTGCGTGAGGCGCTGAGGGACGGTGACGTCGCCACGGCTGCAGCCGTGCTCGGACGCCCGCACCAGATGCGCGGGGAAGTTGTCCACGGGGCTGCCCGCGGCCGCGCGCTCGGGTTTCCCACCGCCAATCTCTCCTCCGACGCCAGCGGGCTCATCCCCGCGGACGGCATCTACGCCGGATGGCTCGTTGACCAGGAAGGGACGCGGTGGCCGGCCGCCATATCGGTCGGCTCCAACCCGACCTTCGACGGCGTCAGCCGTCAGGTGGAGGCCCACGTCATCGATCGCCCGGCAGAATCCGCAGACGACTTCAATCTGTACGGCCAGACAGTAGTCGTGGAGTTTGTCGCACGACTTCGGGGCATGGTGGCATACCGTGGGCCTGAAGCACTCGTGGAGCAGATGCGCCAGGACGTCGTGCAGACGCACAACCTCCTTCGCAAGCGTTGATCCGTCAGCCCACACAGTAATTGGCAAGGAAGGCAACGCTGTGACCGTGGAGAAGAACACCAGAAAACTGGACAAGGGGATCGTCCGCGATTTCAGTTCCAGAATGAGTTATGGGGCGTACCTTCAGTTGCCCACGCTGCTCAGCGCCCAGCGGCCCGTCAGCTCGCCGGAGCACCATGACGAGATGCTGTTCATCATCCAGCACCAGACCACGGAACTCTGGCTCAAGCTGGTGCTGCACGAACTCCGCAGCGCTGCCGAACACCTCCGGGCCGACGATCTGGGTACAGCCCTGAAGGGAATCGCCCGCGTCAAGCATATCCAGAAGACCCTCACCGAGCAGTGGTCGGTGCTGGCCACGCTGACGCCCACGGAATACTCGCAATTCCGCGGGTTCCTCGGCAACTCCTCGGGATTCCAGTCCAGCCAGTACCGGGCTGTGGAATTTGTGCTGGGCAACAAGAACCGGAAGATGCTGCCGGTCTTCGAATCGGATCCTGAAGCGCACGCGCTGCTGCAGAACGTCCTTGACGCCCCCAGCATCTACGACGAATTCCTTGCCTACCTGAACCGCCAGGGCTTTGACGTTCCCGCCTCCGTCCTTGACCGCGACGTCACCAAGGCCCACGAGTTCACGCCCGAGCTCGTCCCGTTGTTCAAATACATCTACGAGAATGCGGCCGAAAACTGGGGCGCCTATGAGGCGTGCGAGGAACTTGTGGACCTTGAGGACAACTTCCAGCTGTGGCGGTTCCGCCACCTGCGGACGGTGCAGCGGACCATCGGCATGAAGAGCGGTACCGGCGGCTCCAGCGGCGTCGCCTTTCTACAGAAAGCCCTCGAACTCACGTTCTTCCCCGAGCTGTTCGCCGTACGGACGGAGATCGGCCAGTGACGGCGGTTCGGGAGGCCCAGGACGCGCTTCTTCAACGCCGCGCCCTCCGGCTGGATGCCGAGGATCCTCTGGCGCAGTACCGGGATCATTTCATCGGCACGGACACCGAGCTGTCCTACCTTGACGGCAATTCCCTGGGCCGCCCGCTCAAGAGGACCGCCGATGACATCACCGCCTTTATCCATGCCGGCTGGGGCGGCCGCCTGATCCGCGGCTGGGACGAGGAATGGCTGGACATGCCGCAGGCCATCGGGGACCAGCTGGGACGCGCGGTCCTAGGCGCCGCAGCAGGGCAGACCATCATTGCCGATTCCACCACCGTGGTGCTCTACAAGCTGATCCGGGCAGCGCTTGCCGCGGTCAGGGATCCGGCGAGGACTGAAATTGTCCTGGACACCGACAACTTCCCCACGGACCGGTACCTCGTCGAGGGCATCGCCCGGGAGGAAGGGCTGACCCTGCGCTGGATCGACGCCGACCCTGCCGCCGGCGTGACCCTTGACCAGGTGAGGGAGGCCGCAGGGCCGGCCACCGCCGTCGTACTCCTTAGTCATGTGGCCTACCGCTCAGGGTTCCTCGCTGACCTGCCCGGCATCACGGCGGCAGTCCACGACGCCGGGGCGCTGATGGTGTGGGACCTGTGCCATTCAGCGGGGTCGATGGAGATAGGGCTGGACGCGGCGGGCGTTGATTTCGCCGCCGGCTGCACCTACAAATACCTCAACGGCGGTCCCGGTTCGCCCGCTTTTGCATACGTCAATGCCCGGCATCTTCCCGGACTCGCCCAGCCCATCTGGGGCTGGATGGGCCGGAAGGACGCGTTCGAGATGGGGCCCGGCTACGAGGCCACGTCCGGTATCCGCGGCTTCCTCAGCGGAACCCCGGCCATCTTCGGAATGATCGCCATGCGGGGCACGCTGGACCTGATCGAGGAAGCGGGGATGCCGGCCCTCCGCGAGAAGTCACTGCGGCTTACCGCCTACGCCCTGGAACTGCACGATGCCTGGCTCGCCCCCGGAGGCGTGAAACTGGCAACGCCGCGCGCGCCCGAACTGCGCGGAAGCCACATCACCGTTGACCACCCTTCCTTCCGCGAAGTGACGGCGGCGCTGTGGGAGAAGGACGTCATCCCCGATTTCCGCGCGCCGGCGGGCATCAGGATCGGTCTGTCCCCGCTCAGCACCAGCTTCACGGAGCTCCACCGCGGGATGGCAGCCATCCGCGAGCTGCTGCCGCGCGCCTGACGGAAGGACGCCAGCGGCGTTTCGACAAGATTGCAGCAAGGCCGGTAAACTAAGCGGTGGATCCGGCTGCAGTCCGTGGTTGCTGGATCCTGTTTCGCGCGTACCGGCCCCTGCTTAGACGGGATGGTCCGCGCCGGCACACCCGGCAGTGAGTTACTGATTCGGGCCTCACGGCACATCTCTAGGAGTTATTGTGGCACTTGACGCCGCTGTAAAGCAGTCCATCATCAAGGAATACGCAACGACCGAAGGCGACACCGGTTCACCCGAGGTCCAGGTTGCGGTTCTGACTCAGCGGATCAAGGATCTCACTGAGCACATGAAGGAGCACAAGCACGACTTCCACACCCAGCGCGGTCTGCTGGCCATGGTTGGTCGTCGCAAGCGCATGCTCACCTACCTCAAGAAGACTGACATCGCCCGCTACCGCGCGCTCATTGAGCGCCTCGGCCTGCGCCGCTAGTCTGACTTAGGGGGCGGCCCTTTCCTGCACGGAATGGGTCGCCTTCTTCAGTAGAAAAACTAAACAGGAGGATCAACCGCATCACGCATTCGCGGTCCTCGGTAGTGATCCCCGGGAAGCTTCGTTGACTGAAGCCCGGCCCGTGGGTCTCGATCGATGACCGGGTGCAGTGCAGGCCAGTAGACAGATGCTGGACTGGGTTGATGCGGCTGGACTTCCGTTAACTCAAGAAACGGAGGTGACTCTCTTGGAGGGTCCCGAAATCCAGTTCTCAGAAGCAGTCATTGACAATGGCCGCTTTGGCAAGCGTGTAATCCGCTTTGAAACCGGCCGTCTTGCCAAGCAGGCAGCCGGCGCAGCAATGGTGTACATCGACGAAGACACCGCGCTGCTGTCCGCCACCACCGCAGGCAAGCACCCGCGCGAAGGCTTTGACTTCTTCCCGTTGACGGTCGACGTCGAAGAGCGCATGTACGCCGCCGGCCGCATCCCGGGCTCGTTCTTCCGCCGTGAAGGCCGCCCGTCCACCGAGGCCATCCTGGCCTGCCGCCTGATGGACCGCCCGCTGCGTCCGGCCTTCGTGAAGGGTCTCCGCAACGAGGTCCAGATCGTGGTCACCGTCCTGGCGATCAACCCGGATGAGCTCTATGACGTCGTGGCCATCAACGCCTCCTCGATGTCCACCCAGCTGTCCGGCCTGCCGTTCTCCGGCCCCATCGGCGGCGTCCGCGTTGCCCTCGTGGCCGACGAGCAGGGTTCGCAGTGGGTTGCTTTCCCGAAGCACTCCCAGCTGGAAAACTCCGTGTTCAACATGGTGGTTGCAGGCCGCACGGTGTCCGGAGCCGACGGGGACGACGTCGCCATCATGATGGTCGAAGCCGAAGCCACGGACAACTCCTGGAACCTCATCAAGGAACAGGGCGCCACCGCCCCCACCGAAGAGGTTGTTTCCGAGGGCCTCGAGGCCGCAAAGCCGTTCATCAAGGCCCTCTGCGAAGCGCAGCAGGACCTGGCGGCCCGCGCTGCCAAGCCGACGGTCGAGTTCCCGGTCTTCCTTGACTACCAGGACGACGTGTACGTCGCTGTTGAGGCCGCTGCAGGCGAGAAGCTCGCCGCCGTCTTCCAGATCGCTGACAAGCAGGAGCGCGACAACGCCTCTGACGAGCTCAAGGACGAGGTCCTCGCCTCCCTGGCCGGGCAGTTCGAGGGCCGCGAGAAGGAACTGTCCGCAGCTTTCCGCTCGGTGACCAAGCACGTGGTGCGCCAGCGCATCCTGAAGGACCAGATCCGCATCGACGGCCGTGGCCTGACGGACATCCGCCAGCTGACCGCCGAGGTCGAGGTTCTGCCCCGCGTCCATGGTTCGGCCATCTTCGAGCGCGGCGAAACCCAGATCATGGGCGTCACCACGCTGAACATGCTGAAGATGGAACAGCAGATCGACTCGCTGTCGCCCGTAACGCGCAAGCGCTACATGCACAACTACAACTTCCCGCCGTACTCCACCGGTGAGACGGGCCGCGTCGGTTCGCCGAAGCGCCGCGAAATCGGCCATGGTGCCCTGGCTGAGCGCGCGCTCGTGCCGGTGCTGCCGTCCCGCGAGGAGTTCCCGTACGCCATCCGCCAGGTGTCCGAGGCCCTCGGCTCCAACGGCTCCACCTCCATGGGTTCGGTCTGCGCCTCCACGCTGTCCATGCTCAACGCCGGTGTTCCGCTGAAGGCAGCCGTTGCCGGCATCGCCATGGGCCTGGTCTCCGACCAGGTTGACGGTCAGACCCGCTACGCCGCCCTGACGGACATCCTTGGCGCCGAAGACGCCTTCGGTGACATGGACTTCAAGGTTGCCGGTACCGCCGAGTTCGTCACGGCCATCCAGCTGGACACCAAGCTCGACGGCATCCCCGCTTCTGTGCTGGCAGCAGCGCTGAAGCAGGCACGCGAGGCCCGCCTGCACATCCTCGAGGTCATCAACGCCGCGATCGACACCCCGGACGAGCTCTCCGAGTTCGCGCCGCGCGTCATCGCCGTCAAGATCCCCGTGGACAAGATCGGCGAGGTCATCGGCCCCAAGGGCAAGATGATCAACCAGATCCAGGAGGACACCGGCGCCGACATCTCCATCGAGGACGACGGTACGGTCTACATCGGCGCGACCAACGGTCCGTCCGCTGATGCAGCCCGCTCCGCGATCAACGCCATCGCCAACCCCCAGGTCCCGGAAATCGGCGAGCGCTACCTGGGTACGGTCGTCAAGACCACCACCTTCGGCGCGTTCATTTCCCTGACGCCGGGCAAGGACGGCCTGCTGCACATCTCCGAGCTGCGCAAGCTCGCCAGCGGCAAGCGCGTGGACAACGTCGAAGACGTCGTCTCCGTGGGCCAGAAGATCCAGGTCGAGATCACCAAGATCGATGACCGCGGAAAGCTGTCCCTGTCTCCCGTGGTGGCTGAAGAGGAAGGCGCCGGCGAGTCCGAGCGCGTTCACGCCGCTGCTGAAGGCGCTGAGGACGCTCAGTAGTTCCTGCTGATCAGACGACGGCGGGGCCGGTGGTTAATCCACCGGCCCCGCTGCCGTTAACCCTCGGAGAAAACACTCCGACGCCGGGGCCGCTGGTACGATTGCAGGCAGATTTGGCTCCGCTTCCTGAAAGGCCTTGATGACTGTCGTACCCCTGCCGTTGGCGCAGAACCACCCCGGCGACACCTTGATCCACGGCGCCGACGGCGGCTCTGTCGTGCGCCGCTCCGTCCTCCCCGGCGGGGTTCGCGTTCTGACCGAGGCGATGCCCGGCCAGCGCTCCGCCACCATCGGTTTCTGGGTCGGCGTGGGTTCACGCGACGAGGCACCAGGACAGCACGGCTCGACGCACTTCCTCGAGCACCTGCTGTTCAAGGGGACCAAGCGGCGCACAGCACTCGACATCGCCTCCGCCTTTGATGAAGTCGGCGGGGAATCCAACGCCGCCACCGCGAAGGAAAGCACCTGCTATTTTGCACGGGTGCTGGACACAGACCTGCCCATGGCCATCGATGTCATCGCCGACATGATTACCGGCGCCGTGCTGGACCCGGCCGAAATGGAGCAGGAGCGGGACGTCATTCTCGAGGAAATCGCCATGGACAGCGATGACCCCACGGACGTGGCCCATGAGCACTTCGTCGCCGCTGTGCTGGGAACGCACCCCCTCGGACGGCCCATCGGCGGAACCCCGGACGCCATCAGGGCTGTTGCCCGTGATTCGGTATGGGACCACTACCGCCGCTACTACCGTCCGGATGAGCTGGTCATCACGGCCGCCGGGGGCCTCGAGCACGACGTCGTCTGCCGCCTCGTGGTGGACGCCCTCCACTCCGCCGGCTGGGCACTTGAGCCCGAGGCGGCCCCCGTGGACCGCAGGTCCACGGAACGGGCAGAGATCACCGGAACCGCAGGCCTGCACGTGGTCAAGCGCCCGGTGGAACAGGCCAACATCATCATGGGCTGCCCCACCATCGTGGCAACGGATGACCGGCGCTACGTCATGAGTGTGCTTAACGCCGTGCTGGGCGGCGGTATGTCCTCGCGCCTGTTCCAGGAGATCCGCGAGAAGCGCGGGCTCGTGTACTCCACGTATTCCTTCGCGTCCTCCTATGCAGACGCCGGCTACTTCGGGATGTACGCCGGCTGCACACCCACCAAGGTCCGCCAGGTCCTCGAACTTCTGGGCGCGGAGCTGGACAAGCTCGCAGGCGGCGGAATCTCGGATGACGAACTCCGCAAGGCCGTAGGTCAGCTCTGCGGCGGGATCGTCCTGGCGCTGGAGGACACCGGCTCGCGCATGTCCCGGCTGGGCCGGGCCGAGCTCGTCTCGGGCGAGTACCAGGACATCGACGAGACGCTGCGGCTCATCAAAGCCGTGACAGCGGAGCAGGTCCAGGAGCTGGCCCGCGATCTTGCAGCGGCACCCAGGACCATGACGGTTGTGGGCCCCTTTGAGGAGACCGAAACCTTCGGGCTCTGATCCGGTGCGGCCTTCCCGGCCGGGGCGGATTCTCTGGACATGCCGGAGTGGCAGGGCGATGATGGAGCCAGATCACTCCGGAGGAATCCCACTGGATCAATGCCACTGGAGGAACCGCACTCGGAGGAATAATGGACCGGCTGCATCCGGGGACAGCGCACGAGGCACTTGAGGCATTCATCGGGCACTGGCTCGGCACCACGGACCTGGCCGCTTCACCCTGGGGCCCGGCCCGGACCGCCACCACGGAGGTGACCTTCACGCGGGCCGCGGGCGGCTTCGCCGTGGTGCAGACATACCGCCACACCGAGGCCGACGGTACCCACTTCGAGGGCCACGGCGTCTTCACGGTGGACCCTGACCACCACGACGTGCTGTGGTACTACGTCGACAGCCTGGGCCAGCCGCCGTCGGTGCCGGCCCGCGGTGCCTGGCATGATGCCACTCTGACGGTGGAGCGGCACAGCGACCGCGGAACCGCCCGCCACACGTTCCGGGTGGATAAGGACGTCCTCATCCACACCGCGGAGCTCAGGCTGGGGGATTCGCAGGACTTCAGCCCCTTCATGACGTCAGTCTGCCACCGTGCCTGAGCTCGCCACCAGGACGCCGCAGTACTGCCGTGCCTGCGTATTCCCCTGCCGTGCCTGGGGAGCCTAAGCCACCAGCTCAACGATCCGTGTTTCGGGAGAGCCGGCGAGGACCGGCACCATGTCGGGGGAGCCCCACACGTTCTGGCGCAGCTTAGCCAGGAATCCTTCGGCCTCGTCACGGCTCCCGAAGTCGAGTTCCACCACGACGTACTGGGGGTCGTCCACCGGGCGGCCGATTCGATGTGCCACAACCCCTGAGCCCTTACGGTCAGCGGGGTCGCGGTCAAAGGCCGCCTTCCACATGTCGAAATCCTTGATGCCGTGCTCAATCTGCAACGTGAACATATCCGCTCTCCTTTAGGCTTACCGCTTTCCGTCGCCGGGATCGTGCAACGGCCGCGGTAGTGCAATGGTAGGGTCCGGCCTGAAGCCGGGCCATACCCGTCCTGGATGACCTGTCCTGCCTCAGATGACCTGTGGAGGTCAGCCGCCGGCGAAGGGCGGCAGGACGTCCACGACGTCGCCGTCGGAGAGGACCACCGTGCGGTCGCGGACCGCAACTTCGTTCAGCAGGAAACTGCTGCGGGCGAGGATACGGGCCAGCGCCGGGGTCCCGGCGGGCGGCTCAGCGCGTTCGACGTCGAGGACGGCGGCCAGCAATGATTCCATGGTGGTGCCGGGGGGAAGGTCGTAGCGCTCTTCCTCCACGCCTGCCGCAGCGCGTGCGGCAGCGAAGTAACGGACATTCAAGGGTTCAGCCTCCGATGGCGCTCATGCTGCGGTCCGGCTGGACGAAGTCCGGAGCGTCGAGTCCCACGTGGTCCATGCCGTGGGCTTTGGGCTTGACCCACATGGCATCCTGCCAGCGTTCCGCAAGTTCCTGGTCACTGGCACCTGCGCGAAGGAACCCGAGCAGGTCGAACTCCTCCCGGGAGAAGAGGCAGCTCATGATCTTGCCTTCCGCCGTGATGCGGGTGCGCCGGCAGTCCGAGCAGAACGGCTCGGTGACTGAGGCAATAATTCCCACGGTTCCCAGCACGGGGCCTTCCGGTTCGGCCGACCCGGCCGCCCGCCGTCGTACTTCAAAGCGTTCGGCAGGCGCGCCATCACGGGCCCGCGGGTCCCGGCTCAGCACGTAGTCCGCGGACAGCAGTTCGCGGATTTCCGCCGCGGTGATCATGTTGCGCCGGGTCCAGCCATGGTCTGCATCCAGCGGCATCTGCTCGATGAACCGCAGCTCGTAGCCCCGGTCCAGGGCCCATGCCAGCAGTGACGGCGACTCGGCGTCATTGATGCCGCGCATCAGCACGGCGTTGAGCTTCACAGGGCCGAGTCCTGCTGCCCAGGCGGCATCCACACCCGCGAGGACTCGGTCCAGGAACGGACGCCTGGTCAGTTTGGCGAATGTTTCCTTGTGCAGGGAATCGAGCGAGACGTTGATGCGGGTCAGCCCGGCAGCTTTGAGCGCGGCGGCCTTTTTATCCAAGCCCACGCCGTTGGTGGTCATGGAGATCGGAAGGTCCGGATGCGCCTGCCGCAGCGCGGCAATAATGTCGATCAGGTCGGCCCGTACCAGTGGCTCGCCGCCGGTCAGGCGTAGTTCACGGACACCCAGCAGATCCACGCCCACCCGCACGATCCGAACAATTTCCTCTGCCGACATGACGGCCTGCTTGGCCAGCCATTCCAGGCCTTCGGCAGGCATGCAGTACGTGCAGCGCAGATTGCATTTGTCTGTGAGGGAAAGCCGCATATCCGTGGCGCGGCGCCCATAGCGGTCCAGGAGGCCGGCGGGAGCATCGGCCGGACGGGCAGCGGGAATGCCCTGTACTCCCGGAACCGGGCTGCCTCCTTGACGGGGCTGCGGCATGCCAAGCTGAACACTCATAAATTCAGGCTACGCCACGTTGGGCCAACCATCACGCCTGTGACATTGCGGGGGAGGGGCGAGCTGGCGAATCAGGTCCGTGCGCCCGGAAGAGGTACGCGGACAGCTGAATGAACTGGTGCGGAAACAGGTACGCGAACAGCTGCTGGAACCGGTGCGGAAACAGGTGCTGGAGCAGCTGCGACGGCGCGTCCGGGCGGGGCTGCGGGAAGAACGCCGGAAACTGGCGCCGACGGCGGCCAGCGAACCTATGCTGGAAGGGTGAATGAGTCCCAGCCGGCAGTGCCCGGGGCGGCCGCCGGGCAAGAGGGCTCTGCCGCCGCCCGACCTGCTCAGGCAGCGGCGGGGCACTCCCCTGACGAACAGCTCACCGGACAACAGCCCGAACAGCAGCCAGCCGAACAGCAGCCAGCCGAACAGCAAGCACTCCAACAGCAACCAGGCCTGCAGGGCCGCTGGTGGGCAGCGGCCGCCGGTGTTGTCGCAGCAGGCATGGGCCTGGCGGCCAGCGAACTCATCGCCGGTTTCGTCAGCCCTTCCCTCTCCACGATGACGGCGCTGGGCGGGGCAGTTATCGATGCCGTTCCGCCGGGAGTCAAGGACTGGGCGGTTGCGCTGTTCGGCACCGCAGACAAGCTCGCCCTGCTGGCCGGCATGGCGCTGGTGATCGCGGCCTTCGCCGCGGTGTCCGGAGTGCTGGAACTGCGCAGGCGGTTCGCCGGGGCAGCCGTTTTCGCGGTCTTCGGCCTCGTGGGCGTTGCGGCAGTCCTGACCCGCGCCCAAGTGACGGTCACCGCCGTCGCGCTGCCCGTGATCGCCGCGGGCATCGGAGGAATGCTGCTCCAAAGCCTGATCTGGCGGCTGGCCGCCTGGCAGGGCGCCGAAAGTCAGCAAGGCGCCCGCCCAAAGCAAGGCGCCGACCCACTGCGACAGGCCGCCGAGCGGCGCAGCTTCCTGCAGCTGCTCGGCGGCAGTGCCGCGGCGGTCTTTGTGGCGGGCGCCGTCGCCACCGCCTGGCGGGGAGGAGCCGCGGGGGTTAGCGAGCTCCGCACCGCACTGCGGCTGCCGCCGCCCCGGTCGCCGGCCGCCGCCATTCCGCCCGGGGCCGACACCGGGCTGGCCGGCGTGGATCCGCTCGTCACCCCGAATCCTGATTTTTACCGTATCGATACCGCCCTCTCCGTTCCCGTCCTCGATCCGCGTGAATGGAGGCTCAAAGTCACCGGCCTGGTGGAGCGTGCGGTCGAGCTGGACTTCGACGCACTGCTGGCCAAGCCCATGACGGAGCGGTACGTGACCATCGCCTGTGTGTCCAACGAGGTAGGCGGCGATCTTATCGGCAACGCACGCTGGCTCGGCTGGCCGGTCAGGGAACTGCTGGCGATGGCCGGCCCGCTGCCGGACGCTGACATGGTCCTGTCCAGGAGCTCCGACGGCTGGACCGCCAGCACGCCGCTGGAGGTCCTCACAGACACCAGGGACGCGCTGCTCGCCGTGGGCATGAACGGTGAGCCGCTGCCGCTGGAACACGGGTTCCCGGTGCGGATGATCGTCCCGGGCCTCTACGGCTACGTGTCCGCCACGAAATGGCTCACTGAACTCAAGGTCACCCGGTTCGCCGACGACGTGGCGTACTGGACGCCGCGCGGCTGGTCAGAGCGCGGCCCCATCAAGATCTCCTCGCGGATCGACGTCCCCCGCGATGGCCGGTCGGCCCGTCCTGGCATGATCGTGTTCGGCGGCGTGGCCTGGGCGCAGCACACCGGTATCGCAAAAGTGGAACTGCGTGTGGACCGCGGCGGATGGCAGCAGGCCCGCCTCGCCCCCGGCATCTCCGTGGACACCTGGTACCAGTGGCAGCTCGGCCTCGACCTTCAGCAGGGACAGCATGAGATCCAGGTGCGCGCCACCGATCTCAGAGGTACCGTGCAGACGGAGGATCGCCGGTCCGTCGCCCCGGACGGCGCCACAGGCTTCCACACCATTAGAGTTGACGTGAACCCATAGCCGCCGCTCCCGAAGGCAGGACCATGCACAGCCATACGCAGCCGCACGCCACTGCCACCGGCATCCCCTCTCCGGCCCCGGAAACCGCGCACACGGCCCACGGGCACCGGAGCGTGGCGGAGCACCGCCAGGCCGTCCGGGACCTCCTGAAGCCGCTGCTGTCGGCCGGGCGTACCGAGCGGCTTCCCCTCGGCGATGCCCTGGGACGCGGGCTGGCGGAAGACATCACTGCGCCACTGAGCCTGCCGCCCTTTGCGAACTCGCAGATGGACGGCTTTGCCATCCGCACCGAAGACGTGCCCGACGGCGGCGGGGAGCTGCGCGTCGTCGCTCCCGTTCCCGCTGGCGCCAGTCCCGCCCCCCTGCAACCGGGAACGGCGGCCCCGATCATGACAGGTGCCATGCTCCCCCAGGGGGCTGACGCCGTCGTACCCGTTGAGCGGGCGGTTCCCGCCAGTTTCCCGGTACCAGGCGAAGAGGCCGCCGTGCGGGTCCCTCCGGCCGCAGCTGGCACATACGTCCGGGCGGCCGGAAGCGATATCGAGGCGGGAGACCGCGCCCTGTCCGCAGGAACCTTCCTGGGCCCCGGCCAGCTGGGGCTGATCGCCGCGCTGGGCATGCCGGACGTCCTGGTTCACCGGGCACTCACCGTCCTCCTTGTCACCACGGGGGATGAAGTGGTGGAACCCGGCGGACAGCTTGAAGCCGGCAAGATCTACGATTCCAACGGCACGCTGCTGCAATCCTCGCTGCGGCAGGCCGGGCTCAGCGTCATCAGGGCCGGCATTTCAACGGATGAGCCGGTTGCTCTCCGCCGCCTGCTCAGTCGCCACCTCACCGAGGTGGATCTCATCGTGACCACCGGGGGAGTCAGCAAGGGCGCCTACGAAGTGGTGCGGCAGGCCATGGACGGCCAGGATGTGGCCTTTCAGCATGTGGCGATGCAGCCCGGCGGTCCGCAGGGCATCGGACGCTTCGACGGCGTCCCGCTCCTGGCGTTTCCGGGTAACCCGGTCAGCTGCCTCGTGTCGTTTGAGATGTTCCTGCGGCCCGTCCTCAGCGAATTGTTCGGCTCGCCCGCGGCGAGGACGCTGGTCCGCGCCCGGCTCGGCCAGCCTCTGACATCGCCGGCCGGCAAGCACCAGGTTCGGCGGGGAACCCTGCTGCCGGACGGCACTGTGCGCCTTGAAGGCGGCGAAAGCTCGCATCTGGTCAGGGCGCTCGCACACTCGAATGCCTTGGTCCATGTGCCGGAAGGAACGTCTGCGCTCGCCGAGGGCGCCGAAGTGGAAGTATGGATGTTGTGACTGCAGAAAATGACCAGGCCGGGTTGACGCACTTGCGCAGCGACGGCAGTGCCCAAATGGTGGATGTTTCAGGAAAACCGGAGACCACGCGGGAGGCGACGGCCACCGCGACGGTCCGCAGCACCGCGGAGGTCCTGGCCCTGCTGGGGACGGGCGGTCTGCCCAAAGGTGATGCCCTGGCCGTGGCGCGCGTTGCCGGCATCATGGCGGCAAAGAAGACCCCGGAGCTGATACCGCTGTGCCACCCGCTGCCGATTTCCAAGGTCACTGTCGACTTTGACCTTGGTCCCGAGGCCGTGGAAATTCTGGCCACGGTCAAGACCAGGGGCGTCACCGGCGTCGAGATGGAGGCGCTGACCGCCGCCTCCGTCGCTGCCCTCAGCGTCTACGACATGATCAAGGCCGTGGACAAGCATGCGGTCCTGACCGACATCAGGGTCCTCGCCAAAAGCGGCGGCAAGAGCGGGGACTGGACACTGTGAGCACCTTCGGAGGAACCCCGGAACCGCACGTCCACGGCGAGGTGCAGGGCCGAAAGGCCGGAGTGGTCATTGCCTCAACACGTGCCGCCGCCGGCTTCTATCAGGACGAGACCGGGCCGGTGATCACCGACTGGCTCACTGAGCACGGGTTTGAGACTTTCCCTGCCATGGTGGTTCCCGACGGCGAGCCCGTGGGCGCAGCTATCAGGGCGCTGCTCACCCAGCAGCCCGCCGTCGTCATCACCAGCGGCGGCACGGGGCTCAGCCCCGACGACCGGACGCCGGAGATGACCCTTCCGTTCCTGGACCGGGAAATTCCCGGCATCATGGAAGGGATCCGGCAGGCGGGCATCGGAAAAACTCCCCTTGCAATGCTCAGCCGCGGCCACGCCGGAGCGGCGGGCAGGACATTCATCGTTAATCTTCCCGGATCGCCCAAAGGTGTCATGGACGGCCTGTCCGTGCTGGACCCGGTGATCGGGCATCTCTGCGACCAGTTGGAGGGCGGACATGGGCACTGAACAGTCATTTAGCCAGCAGTCATTCGAAGTGGTGCATGCGGTGCTGAGCGAGGAGCCGATCTCCGTTGACCAGGCCATCGCGGCCGTGGAATCGGAGAGTGCAGGGGCAGTGGTCAGCTTCAGCGGAGTGGTACGGAACCATGACGGCGGCAAGGCCGTTGAGCGGCTGAGCTACACCGCCCACCCCACGGCGCACCAGGTCCTCGCCGACGTCGTGGCGAAGCTTGTGGCCGAACACTCCGGCGACGACGGCGGGGAGCCGGGCACGCCCGTGCGGATCTGGGCAGCGCACCGGACAGGGTCCCTGAAAATCGGCGACCCTGCCTTGGTCTGCGCCGTCGCGGCTGCGCACCGCGGGCAGGCATTCGCCGTGTGCTCCGAACTGGTGGACCGGATCAAAGAACAGGTTCCCATCTGGAAGGAACAGTTCTTCACCGACGGAACCGTCGAGTGGGTCGGGGCCGGAGCCTGAGGACCTTGACCCTTCCGTTACGTCAACCTTTAGAGTCGCCTTAGCGGAACGGAACGACCGGCCGCAGGCGGGCAAGGGAGGACGCGTGGACTGGTCCATCCAGGAAATAGCAAAGATCGCCGGCACAACGAGCCGCACGCTGCGCCACTACGACGACATCGGGCTGCTCAGGCCGAGCCGGACGGGTCACAACGGCTACCGGTACTACGATTCCGGTGCCCTCGTACAGTTGCAGCGCATCCTCCTTCTGCGTCAGCTGGGACTCGGCCTGCCGGTCATTTCTGAGGTGCTCCGGCACGAGACGGATGCCGTCAGGGCTCTCGGCGGACACCTTGAATGGCTGCAGCAGGAGCAGGAACGGCTGGCCAGGCAGGCCGCTTCCGTCCGTCAAACCCTTGAATCATTGAAAGGAGATGGAGAGCTCGTGGCTGAAAAAATGTTCGACGGCTTTGACTACACGCAGTACAAAGACGAGGTCGAGGAACGGTGGGGCAGGGACGCCTACGCGCAGGGGGATGCCTGGTGGCGGGGGCTGAGCAACGAGGAGAAGAAGGCTTGGAAACAGGCCTCAGAACAGCTCGGCAGCGACTGGGCCCGCGCAGCCGGGTCCGGTGCCGCAGCGGACAGCGTTGAGGCACAGGAGCTGGCCAGGCGCCACGTTGAATGGCTGTCGGCGATTCCCGGCACGCCGGCGTCGGCCCCGGGAGGCGACACGAAGGGGTATGTGACGGGCCTGGGCGAGATGTACGTGGCGGATGCGCGTTTCGCGGCCAATTACGGCGGGAAGGCCGGGGCCGGCTTTGTTCGCGAGGCCCTTCGCATCTATGCCCAAAAGCACCTCTAGGACCGGCAGCACCGAGGAGTGTGGCCGGGCCCGGCGCATCAGGAGTAAGTGCGTCCGGACCCGGCCGTCCTGCTGACGAGGTACGCGGCTACCTTGAACTTCAGGACACTCCAAGTCTCGCGGCAGCGACTTGGGGAAAGCCTGCACCGCACCCCGGCCCGTGGTCCGCCAATCGACCCTTCTTGGGGGTACCTCCCGCGCGTAGGGGGCAGGGGGCTCCGCGTGGGGGCTCCCAGGACCGGCTTTCTGTAGCAGAAGTCAGGCACGATGGCGGGGGCCGGGAAAGGAAGCCAGCCATCACGACTGGCAGCCCTTTCCGGCACGCCGGACGCCTTGTCCGGCCGGGTCGCAGGTCAGCAGGCGAAGGGGCTTCCCGGCCGCTGCTGGAGAAAGGAGTGGGCCAATGAAGCCGGGAGAACCCAACACTGAGGTCCAAGGCCTTGCCGCCTCGATTCAGCTGCAAGGGCGTGCCTCCAGAGCGGCGGCTCGGGAGAACGGCCAGAAAAGTAGCATCCCGGGGAACGGCTTCCCGGCGGAGCCGTCCCTGCGCGGACAGGTCCTGGACATCATTGCTGACGTCATCTCCGGGACAGCGACGCCGCCGGAGGTTCGGCGCCGACTGTTGTGGCAGCTGATGAACAACCCGGGACACCCGGAGCGGGCCCTGCTCTCACATATCCTGGATTTCGAGGGTCCCTGAGGCTGCTGGCGACGGTTACGGGGCCTCAAAGGCGTCGGGCCGGATTTCCGCATCCCGAAGATGATCCAAGAGTGCCCGTTCCGGATGTCCCGGGTTCTCAGCCAAGTGCTGAAGCAGGCGGACACGGACCTCGGGCCGTACGGGCTCCGTATCGGAGAGGACATCCAGGATGATATCCACGATCTGCTGGCGAAGTTCCGGGTTGCCCCGCTGGACGCAAGAAACCGCCTGAGGTTCGGCGACTTCCCATTGCTGTGGGGCTAATGGTTCGTGCTGCAGGTAGCTGATACCCATACGCATTTCGGCCTCCTTTTGCTCGTTGAAGTCTCGATCCTGTCATCTGGCTTCTTCCATCATGCGTGGCGAACGTGAGGCACGAATGAGACTCGTCTGAGAGTCTTCTCATATGCCATCCCGTCCGGCCCGCCAGCTGCTTTGCCGGGGCGCCTCCAGTGCAGTGCGTGAGGTAATGCATGGTGCCCTGTTCCGTCCGCCGGCCGGGCGAAAGGTAGGGTTGAATCCATGATCGAACAACTCGCTGTCGCCGTTCTGGGCGCTAATGGGCGCATGGGCGCCGAAGCCGTCAAGGCCGTGGAGTCCGCTCCCGATATGAAGCTCGTGGCCGCCTTGGGGCGGGGCGATTCCCTGGACACGCTGCTGACCTCCGGTGCCCGGTACGTCGTGGATTTGACCGTACCGGAGAGCACCGAGGCGAATGTCCGCTTCGCCGTCGAAAACGGCATGCACGCCATCGTTGGCACCACCGGTTGGGACGCAGGCCGCCTTGAGAACCTTGGTTCACTCCTGGCCGCCCACCAGGGCGTGGGCGTCCTGATTGCCCCGAACTTTGCCCTTGGATCGGTTCTGGCCTCGGCCTTTGCCGCCAAGGCTTCCAAGTACTTTGAGTCAGTGGAAATCATCGAGCTCCACCACCCTGACAAAGTTGATGCGCCCTCCGGCACGGCGGTCCGCACCGCCCAACTGATAGCAGCAGAGCGGGTAGCGGCCGGCCTGGAGCCCAGCCCGGACGCCACCACCAGCGAGCTCGCCGGGGCCCGGGGATGCGACGTTGACGGCGTCCGCGTGCACAGCGTCCGGCTGCGCGGCCTGGTGGCGCACCAGGAGGTCCTGCTTGGCGGACCGGGGGAGCAGCTGACCTTCCGGCATGATTCGTTCGACCGCGCCTCCTTCATGCCGGGCGTTCTCCTGGGCGTGCGGAACGTTGCGCATCACCCGGGCTTGACGGTTGGCCTGGACGGTTACCTGGATCTGGGGCTGTAGAAAATCGTGAAGAGTATCTTCGGCCAGTTGAAGAAGAACCGCACCAAAATCTGGGTGGGCGCGGTGACGCTTCTTCTGGTCTTCTACCTCGTCGTGTCATTCCAGCGTTCCGTGCTGCTGCTGACGGATGCCGAGCCGGTGGCCAAGGCCATCGGCGCAGGCTACCTGGTCCTGCCTGTCATCGGCGCTTGGGCCCTGATCCGCGAGTTGCTGTTTGGTGCCCGCACAGAACAGATGGCGCGGGTTCTCGAGGCCGAAGGCGGCCTGCCCGTTGATGCCCTGCCCCGCACCCCGGCGGGCAGGATCGTCCGTGCCGCCGCCGACCAGGAGTTTGAGAAGTACCGGGCGGAAACGGAAGCGGCTCCGGACGACTGGCGTTCCTGGTTCCGGCTCAGCTGTGCGTACGACGCTGCCGGCGACCGCAAGCGTGCCCGTTCTTCGATGCGCGACGCTGTGCGGCTCTTCCGGGCGTCGAAAGGCGCCCTGGCGCGTTAGGGCTCCCCAGCGGACGTCAGAGCTGCCTAGCGGACCCTGTCCGGCTCGTGCCGGCCCACCTGGTTCGCGGCGTGGCCCAGCCATTCGAGGGGGCCGCGCTTCTTCAGGAAGGCGAAGGCCATCCCGATCAGCACGGCGAGCGCGGCATGGGCAAAGTACATTCCGTCCTCGGTCCAGCCCGGCGGCAGCGGCTTGAGATGGAACGACGCCACCACGCACACGTGGAGCGTGTAGAGAGTCAGCGTCATCGCCCCGGCGCCGCGAAGCGGCAGCAGCAGATCCAGATCCAGCCAGTCCCCGAGCCGGCCCACCAAGAGGCAAAGCCCGACGACGGCCACCGCCACGCCGCTGGTATGCAGCAGGTCGAGCGTGGTCCCCGAATGCGGTGCGCTCGACGCCAGCCACCACCACGACCCTTCCTGCCGGACCCCGGAGAGATTGACCTGCAGGAGGCTGTCCAGCGGATAGCTGGGATCCGAGAGGGTCTCCTGCAAGGCGGCGCGGCCGCCCCATTCCTCCATGGCGGCCGTGCCCAGAATCTTGGCGACGGCAGCCACAACCGTACCGCCGGCCAGCAGCAGCATGGGGAGGAACGCCGTCGTCAGCGCCAGCCGGCCGATGATGAGCCCAACCAGCAGATACGACAGCCACTGGAAGACCGGGTAATAGCCCGTCAGGAACAGGTCGCCGAGCAGTTGGCCGGGCGTGGACAGGTCTTCCCATCCCGGGTTGTGATTCAGCTGCAGGGGCCGATCGGCAGCCATTAGCCACGGCCGCAGCAAGAAGGCCAGTACAGGGGAGCCGAGGATCCAGGCTGCGGCCCAGGCACAGAGGGCCTTTAGCCGCAGTCCGAGGAACGGCAGAACGCACAGGAAGAGCACGGCGTAGTGCACCAGAATCACGGCGACGTTGACTTCAAGGCCGCCCAGGGCCAGGCCGACGACGGCGATCACCAGGGCGCGTAGGGCTATGCCCCGCCGGGCACCTGAAAGGGCGGTGCCTTCCAGGGGGCGCTGCTTGCCGGTGGACAGTGCCAGCCCGATTCCCGCCAGGACGGCGAAGAGGGCCGCTGCGCGGCCGGAAAACGTCAGGCCTATCCAGGTGGGAGTCATGCTGGCGTCTGATTCAAACGTGGCCAGCAGATGTGTGGCCATCATGCCCAGAAGGGCGATGCCGCGGGCCGCATCGATGCCTGCGAGGCGGCTGCCGGTTGCAGGTCCTTTCGCTGTTCTGGACGATGCAGCCGTGCTCCGCGAGGTCATGATGTGATCGTCTCACATTCCGAAGTGAGGCTGCCGCGGGGCCTCGCACCACACGGTATCCGGCAGGGGGAGCGCGGGAGTCGGTGCTGGAAGCGTCTCGAAAGCGGTGCCGGAACCGATCTCCCTGCGCCTTGTATTCGAATATATGTTCGAATACTATTTCAGCATGATCAACTCATCCGGACACCAGCTGGAGCCAGAGGCCGGGCGCACGCAAGCATCCCGGCCGAGGCCGGATGTCGGGCAGCTCAGCCAGGAGCCGCGGCAGTCCAGCAAGGACGCCAGAGGCGGCTCGGAGGCATCCGGCAGGCCGGGTGTTGATGGCACCCGGCCGGTGGGCCATCCCTCCGCGGCGCGCAGTAATGACGGACCACTGAAGGCGATGAGTCCTGGCGTCGTGGACTATCTGTTCAGGCAGCTGGTCACAGGCCAGCCCGCCGAAGATGTCCAGTGGGGCTGCGAGGGAATCCCGCTGTCGGCGCAGCCGCCCGGCCCGGAGCTGGCGCGCCGGCTATCGGAGACTGAGCTTGACGCGCTGACACCCACGGAGCTGTTCCATTACGTCCGGGCTGCGCAGCGGCTGGCCTCATGGGCGGAGTCGCTGCGGGAAGCGGCTGTTGGCCGCTACTGCATGGGGACGGAGCCTGCAGCCGGGGAGCCGTCCTAGCCACGATCCTGACCTAGCGGGGATCCTCCCTCAGTCTGCTCCTGCCTAGGATGGAGGAGTGACCGGAGCCTTGACCGTATCTGCCATTCAATACCAGCCCAGGGAGGGCGGGGTGGCGTCCAATGTGCCGGAGCATGTCCGCCTTATCGAGGACGCCGATTCCCACGGCGCCAGGCTCGTCATCTTCCCCGAACTGTCATTGACCGGCTACGATCTGCCGTTGCTCCAGAACGCCGACGAGTGGATTGTCCCGGGCGATGCCCGTCTCAGCGCTGTCCGGGAGATTTGCCGCCGGACGGGAGTGACCGCCGTCGTGGGCGCAGCCCTGCGGGAAGCAAACGGCACGCCGCGGCTGGCATCTGTGGTTGTCCATCCGGACGGATCGGAGGAAGCGGGCTTGAAAACACACCTCCACGGCGAGGAAGCCGCGATGTTCACTGCCGGTCCTGGTCCGGCAGTCCTGGAGCTGGACGGCTGGAAAGTAGCCCTGGCCATCTGCTTCGACGCCGCCCATCCCGTCCACTCGGATATCGCGGCCGGATCCGGCGCGGACCTCTACGCCGTATCGGCGCTGTACACCCAGGGCGAAGGGACCCGGCTCGGCCTTCATCTGGGAGCCCGTGCCATGGACAACCGCATGTACACGCTCCTTGCCAACCTTGGCGGCCAAACACCCCTGGGGCCGTCCTGCGGCCTGAGTGGATTCTGGGGTCCGGACGGCCTGGTCATGCAGCACGCAGCGGGCACGGGAACGGAAGTGGTCACCGCAGTTCTGCGAAGAGGCGCCCTCCAGCGGTACCGACATCCGGCCATGTGACGGCCTGGCGCCATTATTGTGGCGGCGGCCGGAGTTTGACCAGCATCACGCGCCGGCCATTGTCCTAACGAGCGGGTGACAGGGTAACGTTTTTCCCATGGCTGACAATTCCGCGAACACTCCTGCTCTGGGTACCCTCCTGACCGCCATGGTCACCCCCTTCACCAAAGATGGCACAGTGGATTACGAACAGGCCGCGGAGCTGGCCAGCAAGCTGGTGGACGACGGCTGCGACGGACTCGTGGTCACCGGAACCACAGGGGAAACCTCCACCCTCACCGACGAGGAAAATCTCGGAATGTTCCGCGCCGTGAAGGACGCTGTCGGAGGACGGGCCGCCATCATCGCCGGTACCGGGACCAACGACACAGCGCACTCCGTGCATCTTTCCCAGCGGGCCGCCTCCATCGGCGTCGACGGCCTCCTGCTTGTCACCCCCTACTACAACAAGCCCAGCCAAGCCGGCGTCCGCGCACACTTCGAGACGGTTGCGTCCTCAACCGATGTGCCTGTCATGCTTTACGACATCCCCGGCCGCTCCTCCATCCCGATCGCGCCCGAAACCATGATCCGGCTCGCGCAGCACCCGAACATCGTCGCCGTCAAGGACGCCAAGGCCGATTTTATTGCCGCCACACGGGTCATGGCAGAGACCGACCTGCTCTTCTACTCCGGGGACGATGGACTGACCCTCCCCTGGATGGCCCTTGGCGCCGTGGGACTCGTGGGTGTCACAACACACGTCGCCACCCGCCGCTTCCGGGAACTCATCGACGCCATCAATGCCAACGATCTCGGAACGGCCCGCAAGATAAACTTCGAGCTTCAGCCCGTGGTGCGTGCAACGATGACCCGCGTCCAAGGGGCCGTTGCGGCCAAGCAAATTCTTAAATGGCAGGGAGTCCTGCCCAACTCGATTGTCCGTTTGCCCCTCGTGGAGCCGGACGAAGCCGAGATCGAAACCATCCGCGAGGATTTGGCGGAAGGAGGGCTGGTCTATTCCTGACGGACTAAGACCGGCACTCTTCCGCCTGGAAAGAAGTGCATTATGACCCAAGTTGCCCTACCCGGCCTTGTCACGCCGCCCCGCCTTGCCGAAGGCACCCTTCGGATCGTTCCCCTGGGCGGACTGGGCGAGATCGGCCGAAACATGGCAGTCTTCGAAATCGACGGCAAGCTGCTGATCGTTGACTGCGGTGTCCTTTTTCCGGAGGAGACCCAGCCCGGAGTCGACCTGATCCTGCCCGATTTTTCCTACATAGAGGACCGGCTGGAAGACATCGTTGCTGTGGTGCTGACCCACGGGCACGAAGACCACATCGGCGCTGTGCCGTACCTCCTGCGGCTCCGCAGCGACATTCCGCTAGTGGGTTCGCAGCTGACGCTCGCCCTGGTCGAGGCCAAGCTGCAGGAACACCGCGTCCGGCCCTACACCCTGACGGTGACCGAAGGGCAGGTGGAGCAGTTCGGCCCGTTCCAGTGCGAGTTCGTTGCCGTCAACCACTCGATCCCGGATGCGCTGGCTGTCTTCCTCCGCACCACCGGCGGAACTGTGCTGCACACCGGCGACTTCAAGATGGACCAGCTCCCGCTGGACGGGCGGATCACGGACCTCCGGCACTTTGCCAAGCTCGGCGAAGAAGGCGTGGACCTGTTCATGTCTGACTCCACCAACGCCGATGTCCCCGGCTTCACCACCGCGGAAAAGGAGATCGGCCCCACCCTGGACCGGGTCTTCGGACAGGCCACCAAGCGGATCATCGTGGCGTCCTTCTCCTCGCATGTCCACCGTGTGCAGCAGGTCCTTGACGCCGCGGCCAAACATGGCCGCAGCGTGGCGTTTGTAGGGCGTTCCATGGTCCGGAACATGGCCATCGCTGCAAAGCTCGGGTATCTGGACGTGCCGGACGGCATCGTCGTGGACCTGAAGAACATCGACAGCCTGCCGGACAACAAGGTGGTGCTGATGTCCACCGGCTCGCAGGGCGAGCCCATGGCCGCGCTGTCCCGCATGGCCAACGGTGACCACCGGGTGGTGGTGGGCCACGGTGACACCGTTATCCTCGCTTCGAGCCTCATTCCCGGCAACGAAAACGCGGTGTTCCGCATCATCAACGGGCTGCTGAAACTCGGCGCCGACGTCATCCACAAGGGCAACGCCAAGGTCCACGTGTCCGGCCACGCGGCGGCCGGTGAGCTGCTGTACTGCTACAACATTCTTGAGCCGCTGAACGCCATGCCTGTGCACGGCGAGACCCGGCACCTGATCGCGAACGGCAAGATTGCCGAGGAATCGGGCGTGCCCGAGGCCAGCATCCTCCTTGCGGACAATGGCACCGTGATCGACCTCAAGGACCACCGCGCCGACGTGGTGGGCCAGATCGAGGTCGGCTTCGTCTATGTGGACGGTTCCAGCGTGGGCGAAATCACCGACGCCGACCTCAAGGACCGCCGCGTCCTCGGCGATGAGGGCTTCATCTCCATCATCACCGTCATCAACCGGGCCACGGGCAAGGTCGTCTCGGGTCCCGAGATCCACGCACGGGGCGTCGCGGAGGATGATTCGGTCTTCGACGACATCATTCCCAAGATCAACGCCGCCCTCGAGGAGGCAGTGCTGAACAACGCGGACCACACCACGCACCAGCTTCAGCAGGCTGTCCGCCGGATCGTCGGAACCTGGGTCAACCGCAAACTGCGGCGCCGTCCGATGATTATTCCGGTGGTCCTGGAGGCCTAAAAGGCCCGCGTCCGGGCCCGGGGAGCCGGCGAACACAGCCCCCGAAGGCCCGAAAATCCGCGGAATCCGGCGTTGGTTGGAGTACCGTGGCACATATGGCCACACGTACTTCCCCCGCGCCAAAACGTACCCCCAGAGCAAAAGCAGGCACCTCCGCAGGCCGCGCCGGTTCGGCGGCGTCCAAATCCGGCCGGGCCGGCGCGTCCGGCGGAACCGCCCGCACGCGCCAGCTGGCCGCCGTCCAGCCGCAGCAGCCGTGGCTGTTGCGGATTGCAGGCGGCGCGTGGCAAGGCATCGGGCACCTCGTGGGCGGGGGAGTGCGGCGGATCGGTCATGACGTCAGTGATCTCGCACCGGAAGAGCGCCGGGACGGTGCGGCGTTGTTCAACCTCGCGCTGGCGGTCTTCATCGCCACCTTCGCGTGGTGGGGTTTCCGGGGCTGGTTCCCGGATGCCGTCTACGCGGTCGTCAACGGCACCTTTGGCTGGATGTCCCTGGTGCTCCCGCTCATGCTGTTTGTCTGCTCCTTCCGGCTGTTCCGGCAGCCGGACGACGGCCGCGGCAACAACCGGGTGGGCATAGGCTTCATGATCATGACCTTCGCCGGTTGCGGGCTCGCACACGTGATCGGCGGCCAGCCTACCGTCAGCGATGGCTTCGACGGCCTCCGCCGGGCAGGCGGCATGCTCGGCTTCCTGGCGGCCTCCCCGCTGGCCGCCATTCACGCTGCCGTGCCGCTGGCCCTGTACGGGCTGCTCGCGTTCGTGTCCGTGCTCATTGTCACGGCGACGCCCTTCGGTGCGATCCCGCGGCGCCTGCGGGAAGCCTATGAGCACCTGATGGGCATCGACCTCCAGGACCAGGACAACGACGGCGACCGCCACGACCGCAGCTACCTTTACGAAAACGGCGCCCCGGCAGCACCGAAGAAGAAGCGCAAGCGGCTCTTCGGCAAGGACGAGGACTCCGACCCCCGGCTGGAAGGCTACGTCGGCGACGAAGCCTTCGAGCACGCCGTCATCGACGATGACGCCGGCCCGTCCGGCACCGGCTCCCCAGCCGTGGCGCCCGGTGTCCGCCGTCCCACGCCGGCGGAGATCGCCGTCGAGAAGATCAAGGCCGCCCAGGGCCTGGGGTCCAAATCCAAGGACTCCGCCCAGGGCGCGCAGTCGGCATACGAGGACAATGCCACGGAGGCCATCCCGCTGGTGACGCCGGGCATGGTGGCGGCGGGTTCACTGAACGGTGCCCCGGCTGCGGCGCAGGTTCCCTCCCGGCCGGTGGCTCCCGCGCCGCTGCCCACACCGATCCCGCAGCGTACGGAGCAGCTTTCGCTGGCCGGGGACGTGACGTACACCCTGCCGTCGTCGGACATGCTGACTCCCGGGTCCATTCCGAAGGAGCGCACGGAAGCCAACGACGCCATCGTGGCTTCCCTGACCGAGACGCTGACCCAGTTCAATGTGGACGCCCAGGTCACCGGCTTCAGCCGCGGTCCCACCGTGACCCGCTACGAAATCGAACTGTCGCCAGGCACCAAGGTGGAGCGGGTCACCGCCCTGTCCAAGAACATCTCCTACGCAGTGGCCAGCTCGGACGTCCGCATCCTGAGCCCCATCCCCGGCAAGTCCGCCATCGGCATCGAAATCCCCAACACCGACCGCGAAACCGTCTCGCTGGGAGACGTCCTCCGCAGCCAGAACGCTCGCCGCACCGACCACCCCATGGTGATGGGGGTCGGCAAGGACGTGGAAGGCGGCTACGTCGTGGCGAACCTCGCCAAGATGCCCCACCTCCTCGTGGCCGGCGCCACCGGTGCCGGTAAATCCTCGTTTGTGAACTCGATGATCACGTCGATCCTCATGCGCTCCACGCCGGACGAGGTCCGTATGGTCATGGTCGACCCCAAGCGTGTGGAACTTACGGCCTACGAGGGAGTGCCGCACCTCATCACGCCCATCATCACCAACCCGAAGAAGGCTGCCGAGGCCCTGCAGTGGGTGGTCCGGGAAATGGACGCCCGCTACGACGACCTGGCGAACTACGGCTTCAAGCACATCGACGACTTCAACAAAGCCGTCCGGGCGGGCAAAGTCCATCCGCCGGTGGATTCGAAGCGCGTGATCCGGCCCTACCCGTATCTGCTGGTGATCGTGGACGAACTCGCCGACCTCATGATGGTGGCCCCGCGGGACGTCGAAGACTCCATCGTTCGGATTACGCAGCTGGCGCGCGCCGCCGGCATCCACCTGGTCCTGGCCACCCAGCGGCCTTCCGTGGACGTGGTCACCGGACTGATCAAGGCCAACGTTCCCTCGCGCATGGCCTTCGCGACCTCGTCCGTGACCGACTCGCGCGTGGTCCTGGACCAGCCCGGCGCCGAGAAGCTCATCGGCCAGGGTGACGCCCTCTTCCTGCCCATGGGCGCCTCCAAGGCCATGCGTGTGCAGGGCGCGTGGGTCACCGAGTCCGAGATCCATAAGGTCGTTGAGCACGTCAAGGGCCAGCTCAAGGCGGTATACCGGGACGATGTCGCCGCCGAAGCGCCGAAGAAGCAGATCGACGACGACATCGGCGACGACCTCGAGGTCCTCCTCCAGGCCACCGAGCTGGTGGTTACGACGCAGTTCGGCTCCACGTCGATGCTGCAGCGCAAACTCCGTGTCGGATTCGCCAAGGCCGGCCGCCTGATGGACCTCCTCGAGTCCAGGGGAGTGGTGGGTCCGTCGGAAGGGTCGAAGGCGCGCGACGTGCTGGTCAAGCCGGATGACCTCGCCACGGTGCTGGCCGCCATGAAGGGACAGGAAATGCCGGCGGCGCCTGATTCACAGACCGCAGCCCTGAGCGACAACGCCAATGCCAACGTCGCGCAGGGCGGCTATGCAGAAGACCTTGTTGCCGCCGATCTGGACAACCGCACCCAGAATGTTGAGTACTACGACGGCGCCGACGGCAGTTCCGGCGACGATGAGGACGGATCCGAAGACGCCTGGTCCCTCACCGGACGGTAGCCTAGGAGGGTGACTAGCACCGAAGCGACCGCGGCCGGCTCCAGCAGCTCCGGGATCTGGAATCTTCCCAACATCCTTACGATGCTCCGCATCGTGCTGGTGCCGTTCTTTGTGTGGTTCCTGGTCGCTGACGCCCCGGGACTGCAGAGCGAAGCCGGCCCGTGGCGGTGGGCCGCCGTGGCGGCCTTCGCCGTCGCGATCTACACAGACAAGCTCGACGGCGACATTGCCCGGAGTCGCGGACTGGTCACCGACTTCGGAAAAATCGCCGACCCCATTGCCGACAAACTGCTGATCGGCTCCGCCCTGGTCATGCTGTCCGTCCTGGACGAACTGCCTTGGTGGATCACCGTGGTCATCCTCGTCCGCGAATGGGGCATCACGGCGCTGCGGTTCTTCGTCATCCGCTACGGCGTGATCCCCGCCTCCCGCGGCGGAAAGCTCAAGACCGTGGTGCAGACCGCCGCGATCTTCCTCTATCTCCTCCCGCTGTCCGCCATCGCACCTTGGCTGGGCTGGGCGGCACTCGCCGTCATGCTGGTGGCAGTGCTCATCACAGTCTGGACCGGCGTCGAATACGTCATTGAAGCGATGAAAGTCCGCGCCCAGGGCCTGCGCCGCAGGGTCGGGGAGCAGCCGGGGAACGGACAGCAGACAACGGAGAATCACAAGCCCGAAGCACAGGAGGGATAGCATGTCCAACCTTCACCGAATCGCCGGAGAGGCTGTCGCGGCTGCCGTCGGTCGCGGCGTCACCGTGGCCACCGCCGAATCGCTGACTGCCGGCATGGTCACTGCGATGCTGGCGGACACACCCGGAGCGTCGGCCATGCTGCAGGGCGGAGTGGTTTCCTACAGCAATGCCGTCAAGCGGGATGTCCTCCGGGTTCCCCAGGAACTGCTCGACGCCGTCGGCTCCGTCGACGGGGGCGTGGCCGCAGCCATGGCAGAGGGTGCGCGGACCGCCTGCGGGGCGGACCTCGCGGTCTCCACCACCGGCGTGGCCGGCCCGAACGGGCACGACGGCAAGCCGGTGGGAACTGTCTTTATTGGCATCGCCACAGCGCAGGGCTCCACATCGTATCCCTACAGCTTTGCCGGCACCCGGGCAGAGATCAGGGCACTGGCCTGCGAGGCCGCGCTGGAGCGGCTTCAGGAGGCTCTGGCGTCCCTAAGCTACCGGGAGTAAGGTTGCCGGGAACAAAAAGCATTTCCGAATAGTTGTTACTTTGTGTCGCTTCCGCAATAGAGAGGCGCCTAGGATAAAAAGATCAACAGCGGTTCGCGTCACAGTGAACCGGACTCATGAGGGAGCAAGGCGATACAGATGGTAAAGCAGCCCGTATCCGTAAACGGCGTTGTCCGCTGGAAGGATGTGGGCCTCGCCGATCAGGCCAAGAGCGAACAGAAGGAGCGCAAGATGGTAGTACTTCGTCACGAAATTGGTGATGTCCTGCGCGATGTCCGCCAGCGCCAAGGCCGTACCCTCCGCGAAGTCTCGCACAGCGCCCGAGTTTCCCTGGGCTACCTGAGTGAAGTGGAACGCGGCCAGAAGGAAGCCTCTTCGGAGCTGCTGTCCTCGATCTGCTCGGCCCTTGATGTCCCGTTGTCCAGCATGCTCCGAGAGGTCAGCGACCGCGTGGCCGTGGCCGAAGGTGTTGCCGTGCCGGACACTGTTCCGCAGGAATTTTCCCAGCGCTACGGCCGTGACCTTGAGCGTGATCTCAGCAGTGAGCTGAACAACGAACTGGCCAAGGGCCTCCTGTCCGGTGCACGCTGACCGGACCCACCAAAACTAAGACGAAGGCCTTCGGCAGCAGTTCACAGCCGGAGGCCTTCGCCGTTGCTAACAGATGGGCTTCGCCTAAAAGGCGCCGTCTTTGGGAAAGCCGTCACGTTCATACGTGGCATTGAGCTTCGCCATGTAAGTGGCGAGCGCCTCAAGCTCCTCCACAGGCCATTCCCCCAACCGCTCGCGGAACACCTGCCGCCTGGCGTCCTGCACCTGGTGCATCTTCTCTTCGCCCTTGGGCGTGAGGCGGATCGTCTGGGCACGGCCGTCCAGCGGGTCGGCCTCCTTGAGCACGAGGCCGATATTCTCCAGGAACGCAATCTGCCGGCTCACGGACGGTTTGCCCACGCCGATGCAGGAAGCCAGGTCCGTCAGCCGGATGGGTCCCGTCTTGCGGATCATGGTGAGCAGGCCGTAGGCCGCGGGCTCCATATCCGGGTGTACCTGGCGTGAAAGCTGCTGGGAGACGGAGCGGGCGCGCCGCCAGAAGATGCTGATCTGATGCTCCACTGACTTCAGTGCGGCATCGACGCTGTCCTCGGAAGGTGCGGACCCTTCCGGAACGTCAACGGGGTTGCTCATGGCAACCATTCTAGAGTCCGCAGCCGTGAGAGACTCTATGTCGTGCGGATTAGTGATTTTTGGCGGCTTATGGACGACGAGTTCGGCGCAGGCTACTCCCGTGTGCTCAGCAGTACGCTGGTCCTCGCGGGCGTGGGCGGCCGGACTGCCGACGAGGCCCTGGCCGCCGGCGTCAGTCCCCGCGATGTCTGGCTCGCCGTCTGCGACGTCCAGGATGTTCCAGCGGAGCGGCGCCTCGGCCGGGACATCAAGCCCAGCCGCAAATGATCCTGCAGCCCGCCAGCATACTCCTGACACGCCGGCCTCCTGACACGCCGACTCGATTGTTCGAATATCTGTTCGGGTGGGACTATGCTTTTTTCAGCGGGTTATCCACATACGCACTCCCACCCCGAAGCAATGTCAGAGGGTGGCGTTAGCGTCAGTGATGACAGAGAAAACGGCCGCACAGGCCACCCCACAGCGAGAAAGCATTAGAGGTGTGAACCATGGCGGCAGCCCCGGATCGTGCAAAGGCGCTGGAAGCAGCGCTTGCCCAGATTGACAAGCAGTTCGGCAAAGGCTCGGTCATGCGGCTGGGCGATGAAGTCCGCGCCCCCATCGAAGTCATCCCCACGGGATCGATCGCCTTGGACGTTGCCCTGGGAATTGGCGGACTGCCTCGCGGCCGCGTTGTTGAAATCTACGGTCCGGAATCGTCCGGTAAGACCACCGTTGCCCTGCATGCCGTCGCGAACGCCCAGCGCCAGGGCGGCATCGCGGCGTTCATCGACGCCGAGCATGCCCTGGACCCTGAGTACGCCGCCAAGCTCGGCGTGGACACCGACGCCCTGCTGGTCTCCCAGCCGGATACCGGTGAGCAGGCGCTGGAAATCATGGACATGCTGATCGGCTCCGGCTCCCTTGACGTCATCGTCATCGACTCCGTCGCGGCACTCGTGCCGCGTGCCGAAATTGAGGGTGACATGGGGGACAGCCACGTCGGCCTCCAGGCCCGCCTGATGAGCCAGGCCCTGCGAAAGATCACCGGCCGGCTGAGCCAGACGAAGACCACCGCCATCTTCATCAACCAGCTCCGCGAGAAGATCGGCGTCTTCTTCGGGTCCCCCGAAACAACCACCGGTGGTAAGGCGCTGAAGTTCTACGCATCGGTCCGGATCGACGTGCGCCGGATCCAGACGCTGAAGGAGGGTGCCGATTCGGTCGGTAACCGGACCAAGGCAAAGATTGTCAAGAACAAGATGGCCCCGCCCTTCAAGATCGCTGAATTCGACATCATCTACGGCCAGGGCATCTCCCGCGAGGGCGGCATCATCGACATGGGCGTGGAGCACGGCATCATCAAGAAGTCGGGTTCGTGGTTCACCTATGACGGCGACCAGCTCGGCCAGGGCATGGAGAATTCCCGGCGGTTCCTGCGTGACAACCCTGAGCTGGCCGCGGAACTCGAGCGGCTCATCAAGGAAAAGCTGGGGGTCGGCGTGAAGCCGGCGGCCGCCGATGCTGAGGCGTCACCGAAGCTGAAGGCCGTTGACGGTATCTAGCAGCAGGCGCCGCGGCCGCGTGGCCAGGGGCAGCGGCGCTGGCGATGGCCAGGAGCGGGCGTCCGGACTGCCAGGCCCAGTACTGCAGGCCGGCCTGCAGACCGGGCCGGCGCCCGGGCAGCCGGAGGACAGGGAGCCCGATCCTGCATCGGTGGCACGCGCCATTGTGCTGCGCCAGCTGACCAGCGCCCCCAAGAGCAGGCTCCAGCTTGAGCGCAAGCTGGCCGAGCGCAATGTTCCCGGGGACGTCGCGGCCGCTGTCCTGGACCGCTTTGAAGAGGTCAAGCTCGTCGATGACGCAGAATTCGCTGACATGTGGGTGCGGAGCCGCTCGCAGTCGCGGAAGCTGGCCAAGGGCGCCTTGCGCCGTGAACTCGCGGACAAGGGCATTGATCCCGAGACGGCTGCGGCGGCGCTGGAGCAGCTCAGCGACGAAGACGAGGAAGCGGCGGCCAGGCGGCTGGTGGAGCGCAAGCTCCGTCCCGGCACCGATCTCTCGGACCGGACCGCGCGGGACAAGGCCGCCCGGCGCCTGGCGTCCATGCTCGCCCGCAAGGGCTACCAGCCGTCGCAGGCCTTCCGGATCGTCGGCGAGGTGCTTGACGCCGCATCCAGCAGTTAGGCGTAGCCCCCGTCCCTGCAGCCGGTACGCTTAATGGGTGAGTCTGACCTACCCTTCCCCCGCATCCGGCACCGACACCGCAGCAGAGGCCACCGCCGTCGCGCCCCGTACCTACCAGGTGCGCACTTTCGGCTGCCAGATGAACGTCCACGATTCCGAACGGATGGCCGGGATGCTCGAGGCGGCCGGCTACGTTCCTGCGGACGGCGCCCAGGCCGACGTCGTGGTGTTCAACACCTGCGCCGTTCGGGAAAACGCGGACAACAAGCTGTACGGCAATCTTGGGATGCTGGCGCCGATCAAGAAGGCCAACCCCGGGATGCAGATCGCAGTGGGCGGCTGCCTGGCGCAGAAGGACCGCGAGACGATCCTTAGGAAGGCGCCGTGGGTCGATGCCGTCTTCGGGACACACAACGTGGGCGCCCTGCCGGCCCTGCTGGACCGGGCCCGCCACAACAACGAGGCCCAGCTGGAAATTCTTGAGTCGCTTGACGTCTTCCCGTCCACCCTGCCCACCAAGCGCGACTCCGTGTATTCCGGCTGGGTGTCCATCTCCGTGGGCTGCAACAACACGTGCACCTTCTGCATCGTGCCGGCACTGCGCGGCAAGGAGAAGGACCGCAGGCCCGGGGATATCCTCGCCGAGATCCAGGCGCTCGTGGAGGACGGTGCCATTGAGGTGACCCTGCTGGGCCAGAACGTGAATTCCTACGGCGTGGAATTCGGCGACCGCCAGGCGTTCTCCAAGCTGCTCCGCGCCTGCGGGGAAATCCCGGGCCTGGAACGGGTCCGCTTCACGAGTCCCCACCCGGCCGCGTTCACCGATGACGTCATTGACGCCATGGCCGAAACGCCCAACGTCATGCCCCAGCTGCATATGCCCCTGCAGTCCGGCTCGGACAAGGTCCTCAAGGACATGAGGCGGTCCTACCGCTCCGCCAAGTTCCTCGGAATCCTGGACAAGGTCAGGGAGAAGATCCCGCACGCCGCGATCTCAACGGACATCATCGTCGGGTTCCCGGGGGAGACCGAGGAGGATTTCCAGGCAACCCTGGACGTCGTCGAAAAGTCGCGCTTCGCCACGGCCTTCACCTTCCAGTACTCCAAGCGGCCGGGCACCCCTGCCGCTGATCTTCCCGACCAGCTGCCCAAAGCCGTCGTGCAGGAAAGGTTCGAACGGCTCACGGCGCTTCAGGACCGCATCGCCGCGGAGGAGAATGCCAAGCAGCTCGGACGTCAGGTCGAGGTCATGGTGACTGCCCAGTCGGGGCGCAAGGCGGAAGAAACCCACCGTTTGTCCGGCCGGTCCCAGGACCAGAGGCTTGTCCACTTCTCCGTCCCTGTCGGCGCGCCGGCGCCCCGCCCGGGTGACCTGGTCACGGTCACCATCACGGAGGCCGCAGCCTTCCACCTGGTCGCAGACCCCGCAACGGCGGCGGACTACTCCTTGCGCCGTTCACGCGCCGGCGACGCGTGGGACAGGTCCCAGGCTGACTCCTGCGGCGCCCCTGCACCCTCGGCGTCAGGCGGCAAAGCGGGCGTCTCGCTCGGCATGCCGTCCCTTCCGGTACGCAGCCGCTAGCCCTGTGGCCGCCAGTTCCGGATCCGGATCTGCCGGGGGGCAGCCGCCGGTCATTGCGGTCGTCGGACCCACCGGCTCAGGGAAATCCGACCTCGCGGTCGATTTGGCGTTGGAACTTGACGGGGAGGTCGTCAACGCCGACGCCATGCAGTTCTACCGCGGCATGGACATCGGAACAGCAAAGATCACCGAGGCCGAGCGCAGGGGAGTCCCGCACCATCTGCTGGACATCCTGGACGTCAACGAGGAGGCGTCGGTGTCGGACTTCCAGCGGCGGGCAAGGGCCGCCATCGCGGACATCCACCGGCGAGGCAGGCGCGCGATCCTCGCCGGAGGCTCCGGGCTCTACGTGCGTGCCGCCCTGGACGTTCTGGAATTCCCGGGCACCGATCCGGAGATTCGTGCACGCCTTGAACGGGAAAACGATGCCGCCGGGACTGGCCCGCTCCTCGAACGCCTCCAGGACGTTGACCCGGTTTCTGCAGCCCGGCTGGGGGATGCCCGCCGGATCATCCGGGCGCTGGAGGTTTTCGAACTAACGGGACGCCCGTTCAGCTCGTTCATGCCCAGCCGGGAGTACTTCCAGCCCGCCGTGCAGATCGGCCTTGACGTTGACCGGGACGTGCTGAAGGAGCGCCTGGCTGACCGCGTCCACCGGATGGTTGACCACGGGCTGCTGGCTGAGGTTGAGAGGCTGGATGCGGCCGGGCTGCGTCGCGGGCGGACCGCGCCCCGTGCCCTGGGTTATGCCCAGTTCCTCAAAGTGCTCGACGGCGAAGCCGACGTTGCGCAGGCAGCCGAGGAAACCATTGTGGCCACCAGGCAGTTCGCCCGCCGCCAGCTCACCTGGTTCCGGGCCGACCCGCGGATCACCTGGCTGGGCTGGCGGGACCCTGACCTGGCGGCCAAGGCCGCGGCACTGTGCCGTTGAGAACCACTGTGCCGTTGAACCACGCTGCTGTTGAACCATTGTGCTGTGCCGCTGTGCCGCTGTGCCGCTGTGCCGCTGTGCCGCTGTGCCGCTGTGCCGCTGAACCCGGGACCCATCTCCGCGAAGCGCCGGGGCTGCAACAGCAGGCTGTTTTCCGGCCCCTGTAGCGTGCAGGTAACCTTGAACCATGGATGAAACCCTTGCAGAAGCCGCTGAGCGAACCATCTCACACCTGAGCGGTCTCCGCTTCTCCAAGGGCCACGGCACGGGCAACGACTTCGTCCTGATTGCTGATCCGCAGGGCATGCATTCCATTTCCTCCGAACAGGTGGCTGAATTGTGCGACCGCCACCGGGGCATCGGCGGAGACGGACTTATCCGCGCCGTCCCGTCCCGGCTGCTTGACGAAGGCCGCCAGCTCCTGGCCGAACACCCCGACGCCGAATGGTTCATGGACTACCGCAACGGTGACGGCTCCCTGTCCGAAATGTGCGGCAACGGCGTCCGGGTCTTCGTCCACTTCCTCATCGCCGAGGGCCTGGCGGACATCCCGCCGGGCGGCTCGCTGACCATCGGCACCCGCGGGGGCGTGAAGACCATTGTCCGCACTGCCGATGGCTACGCCGTGGACATGGGGCCCTGGGAGTTCATCTTCCCCGGCGAGGCTGCGGCCCGTGCCATGGATTCCCTCGTCAGCGCCGACGGCTTGGAAGTGCCGCGCCCGGCGCTATCCGTCAGCATGGGAAACCCGCACACCGTCGTCGCCCTGGCCGAACTGTCCGAACTCGAGGGCACGAGGCTCTTCACCGCGCCGCACGTCGATCCCACGCCCCCGAACGGCACCAATGTCGAGTTTGTCGTCCCGGCCGAGCCGCTGGTCCACGAGGGTGTGGGCACGGTGACCATGCGCGTGCACGAGCGCGGGGTCGGTGAAACGCAGTCGTGCGGTACCGGCGCATGCGCCGCCGCCGTGGCGATCCGTCACTGGGCCGGCCAGGGCGCTCCGGACGCCTGGCAGGTGAAGGTGCCCGGCGGCGTTGTCGGGGTTAAGTTCTTCACCGTGGCCGACGGGCACGAGCACGTGGAGCTCAGCGGCCCGGCAACGATCGTTGCTAGCGGGACGCTTTCCTGACCCGCAGGATCCGGAACGATTTCGACGTGCTCTCGCGGGTCACCGAGAAGGAATCGTCGAGCGCCTCCGCCAGCCAACGCTGAAGCGAATCGGAACCAAGGTTCTTCTGCACCACCAGCCATGCCGAGCCTCCCGGCGCGAGGCGCGGCAGCCAGAGCATCAGCAGCGAATGCAGTTCATCCTTGCCGATCCGGATCGGCGGGTTGGACCAGATGGTGTCGAACCGGAGCTCCGGGTCCACCTCCTCGGGCCTGCTCGCGGTGACATTGCCCAGGCCCAGCACGGCCGCGTTCTCGTTGGTGAGGGTGATGCAGCGTTCATTGACGTCCACGGCGTAGACGTGCGCATGCGGGGCCCGGAGCGCCATTGTCAGCGCTATGGCGCCCCAGCCGCAGCCGATGTCCAGCAGGTTTCCCTGCGGCGCCGGAGCCGGAACCTCCGCGAGGAGGACAGCCGTGCCCTTGTCGATCCCGTCCGGGCTGAAGATGCCCGAGGAGGTCTGCAATTTCCGCGTTTCACCCGCCAATTCCACCGTGAGCGGCTTGCGGGTAAACGGCCCTGCGGGCGAGGCGCTGAAATAGTGGGCAGACTCCATAACTGGCCAGATTAGTGGGCCGTCCGCCGGATGGGAAACCGGACGCCGCCCGTCTGCTAATCTGGGAGGCATGTTCTTGATCTTTGAGTAGCGGCCCTTGAACGGTCTGCCCTGAAGCCCGGCTTTTTCATGCTGCCGGCCCGGGGCACGCCACCGTTTCCGGAGCGATGCAGGCTTTTACCTTCCGCCCGGACGCCGCAGTGCACTCACTGCCGAATGCAGCCCTCACTCAGATCAATCCGGCCCACGGCCTGTCCGCCGCGGGCACCCAGGAGCGTCCATGCCCCATCATCGTCAGCCCAGCGCGAATTCCGCGCCCCCGGCAAGCAATCAGCACTATTCTGAAGATGCAGAATCTTTTAAGGAGACCATGACCAGTCAGCAAAATTCCGGATCCGAGCCAGCGGCCCAGGACATGAGTCCTGAGGAAATCCAAGCTGTCATCGACCGGATTCTCTCGAAGGACGTCCCGGCGCGGAATGCCCCGGCTGAGGACGGCTCGGGAGCCGGAAGCAGGGCCGTCTTCGGCAAGGCCCAGGCCATCTCACGGCTTGACGACGAACACAGCATGTTCGACGGCGACCAGCAGGACCTCGAGGAGCGCCGCGCCCTGCGCCGCACGGCAGGGCTGTCCACCGAACTGGAAGACGTCACCGAGGTCGAATACCGGCAGCTGCGTCTCGAGCGCGTGGTCCTGGCTGGACTGTGGACCGAGGGAACCCTGGCCGACGCCGAGAATTCCCTGCGCGAACTTGCGGCGCTGGCCGAAACCGCCGGCTCGGAGGTGCTTGACGGGCTGGTCCAGCGGCGGGCCAAGCCGGATCCCGGAACGTTCCTGGGCTCGGGCAAGGCGCTGGAACTCAAGGATGTGGTGATGTCCACCGGCGCCGACACCGTGGTGGTGGATGCGGAGCTTGCGCCGTCACAGCGCCGCGGGCTTGAGGACATCGTCAAGGTCAAGGTCATCGACCGCACGGCGCTCATCCTCGATATCTTTGCCCAGCACGCCAAGAGCCGGGAGGGCAAGGCGCAGGTGGAGCTGGCTCAGCTCGAATATTTGCTTCCTCGCCTCCGCGGCTGGGGTGAATCCATGTCCCGCCAGGCCGGTGGCCAGGTGGGCGGCGCAGGCGCCGGCATGGGTTCGCGTGGTCCCGGTGAAACCAAGATCGAATTGGACCGGCGCCGGATCCGTACGCGGATGGCCAAGCTGCGGCGTGAAATCGCGGCGATGAAGCCAGCGCGCGAGACCAAGCGGGCCAACCGCCGTCGTAATGCCGTTCCGTCTGTGGCTATTGCCGGATACACGAACGCGGGCAAGTCCTCATTGCTGAACCGGCTCACCGATGCTGGTGTCCTGGTGGAAAACGCTCTGTTCGCCACGCTGGACCCCACGGTCCGCAAGGCCGAGACCGCGGACGGCCTGGGCTACACGCTCGCCGACACCGTGGGGTTCGTCCGTTCGCTTCCCACCCAGCTGGTGGAGGCTTTCCGCTCCACCCTCGAGGAAGTCGCGGACGCGGACCTGATCCTGCACGTGGTGGACGTCTCGCACCCCGATCCGGAGGGGCAGATCGCCGCGGTGCGCTCTGTGTTCGCCGAAGTGGACGCCCGCAAGGTGCCCGAGATCATCGTGCTGAACAAGGCGGACGCCGCCGACCCGTTCGTCGTCGAGCGCCTCAAGCAGCGCGAACCGCGCCACGTCGTGGTGTCGGCACGTACGGGCCAGGGCATCCCCGAGCTGCTAAAGGCCATCAGCGAGGCGATCCCGCGGCCCAACGTCAAGCTGGAGCTGCTGGTTCCGTACCACCGCGGCGACCTGATCAGTAAACTCCACGACTCCGATGCAGAGATCCTCAGCCTGGATCATGAAGAGGGCGGCACCCGCGCTGTGGTCATGGTCCGGGAAGGCCTCGCGGCTGAACTGGAATCCTTCATCAACAATGACTGACCGGGCGGTGGACCACGCCGCGGCCACGGCCGGTGAGGAATTCGTGATCGAACTCCTCGACCGCGCCGTGGCCGGCATGGGCGGACAAAGCCGCAGCGGCCAGCACGAGATGGCGCGGCAGGTGGCCCGGGCGATCGAAACCGGCGACCATCTTCTGGTCCAGGCGGGCACCGGCACGGGCAAGTCCCTGGCCTACCTGATCCCGCTCATCGCGCACGCGCTCGAGAGCGACAAGCCCACCCTGGTATCCACTGCAACCCTTGCGCTGCAGACGCAGATTGTCGGCCGCGACCTTCCCCGGCTGCTGAAGACCATCACTCCAGCGCTGGAGCGGCCCGTCAAAGTGGCACTCGTCAAAGGCCGTTCCAATTACGTCTGCCGGCACAAGCTCGAAGGGGGCTTCCCCTCCGAGGAGCCCTCCGAGGGCCAGCTGTTTTCCCTGGGTGAGGACACCAGCGTTCCGCACTTTGCCGCAGCCATGGGCGGCCCCTCCTCACAGCTGGGCAAGGAAGTGGTCCGGCTCCGTGAATGGGCGGAAAAGACCGCCACGGGCGACCGTGACGAACTGCTCCCCGGCGTGACAGACCGTGCCTGGCGGCAGGTGTCTGTCACCTCCATGGAATGCCTGGGCGCCCAGAAGTGCCCGCTGGCGGCCGAGTGCTTCAGCGAACTTGCACGCCACGACGCCGCCGAGGCCGACGTAGTGGTGACCAACCACGCCATGCTGGCCGTCAGCGCCTTTGAGGGCCTTGCGGTACTGCCTGAATATGACGTGGTGGTGGTGGATGAGGCCCACGAGCTCCAGGACCGCGTCACCGGCGCCGTCTCCGGGCAGCTGTCCGTGGCCATGGTGCATGCCGCGTCGTCGGGAGCCCGTAAACATACGGGCATCACGGTGGACGCACTCAACAACGCTGCCGCCAACCTGGAGCTCGCCCTCGCCGGGGCTCCCAGCGGGCTGCTTCCCAACGGGCTCAACGATGAGCAGCTCGACTGTGTTGACCAGCTCCGCGAGGCCTGCCGGGCGGCGCTCTCCGATTCCAAAGGGGACAGCAATTCCACGCCCGACGGCGGGAGGCAGCTCGCGCGGTCCCGTCTCCTCGTGATCCTGGAACTGTGCGAACGGCTAATTGCGGCGCGGGAAAACCGCGAAGTGGTGTGGCTGTCGCGGAACAGCAGCTTCGACCCGCAGCAGGGCTATTCCGCCCCGGACGAGTCATCGCCCGCGCTGATCAATATCGCCCCGCTGAGTGTTGCCGGACGGCTGCGGGAAGGCCTGTTCGCCGGCCACACGGTGGTGCTGACCTCCGCCACGCTCGCCATTGGTTCAGCGTTCGAACCGGCTGCAGGCGGACTCGGCCTCGTGGGCGAGGGGGCACCCAGCTGGACGGGCGTGGACGTCGGGTCGCCCTTCGACTACCCGAAGCAGGGCATCCTCTACGTGGCCAGCCACCTGCCGAAGCCGGGCCGCGGAACATCGCCTGAAGCGCTGGACGAACTGGAAGGGCTGATCCGCGCCTCCGGCGGCGGAGCGCTCTGCCTCTTCTCATCCCGCCGCGCTGCCGAAGACGCTGCCGAGGCATTGCGGCCCAGGCTGGATGTCAGCGTGCTTTGCCAGGGCGATTCAACGATGACAGCACTTGTCAAACAGTTCGCTGACGAGCCGGACACCTGCCTGTTCGGCACCATGTCCCTCTGGCAGGGCGTGGATGTTCCCGGGGGCTCCTGCCGGCTGGTCGTCATCGACAGGATTCCGTTCCCCCGGCCGGATGATCCGCTCATGACCGCACGCTCCCGGGCCGTTGCCCAGGCCGGCGGCAACGGCTTCATGTCCGTTTCAGCCATGCATGCAGCCATCCGGCTGGCCCAGGGTGCCGGCCGCCTGATCCGGTCCACGGATGACAAGGGGGTGGTGGCCGTACTGGATTCGCGGCTCTCGACTGAACGCTATGGCGGATTCCTCCGTGCTGCACTCCCACCGTTCTGGCCTACGACGGACCGGAAGATTGCCGTGGCGGCGCTGGAACGGCTCGCCCGAGCACGCTCCTAGGCCAGGGTTCTGCAGCGGAGGGGGTCCTGCGCCGGGTTTCTGCCGCGCTCCGGGTTCCGGGAATAGTCCCGGAAACCCGAGCGTGGGGGCCTGGTCGTGGAGGCCTGGTCGTGGAGCCCTGCGTCGTGGAGCCTAGAGCGAACGCAGTACGGACACGACCTTGCCCATGACTACCGCGTGGTCTCCCAGGATGGGCTCGTACTGGGTGTTCTGCGGAAGCAGCCAGGTGTGGCCGTCCCGCTGCCGGAACGTCTTCACGGTTGCTTCGTCGTCGAGCAGCGCTGCCACAATGTCCCCGTTGACGGCGTCGCTTTGCCGCCTCACTACCACCCAGTCACCGTCGCAAATCGCGGCGTCCACCATGGAGTCACCGGCAATCCTCAGCATGAACAGTTCGCCGTGGCCAACAAGCTGGCGGGGCAAGGGCATGAGCTCCTCGACCACCTGGTCCGCAAGGATGGGGCCGCCGGCGGCAATCCGGCCCACGAGCGGCACCATGGCGGTGTCCGTTGCGCTGGGAAGTTCGCCGATGGCCGCACCGCCCACACGGGGGAGCTTGGCCTCCTTTTCCCCGGCGGCGGTCTTTGGCAGGCCCACGTCCAGGGTCAGCGGCATGAGGACTTCCATGGCCCGTGGCCGCTTCGGATCCCGCCGCAGGTAACCGAGCCTCTCGAGCTGCGAGAGCTGGTGGGTGACGCTCGACAGGCTGGCGAGGCCAACGGTGTCGCCGATCTCCCGCATGGAAGGCGGGTAACCGTTCTCGTTGACCGACCGCTGGATGGTTTCCAGGATCTTCTTCTGACGGACGGTCAGGCCCTTGGGTGTCCGCTGAGACCGCTGGCTGCGCTGGGTAGCCTTGCCGTCGGAGGCTTGTGCTGCCATGTTCGCCAACGCCTTTCGTTTCCACCCGGCTTCCGTGGCTGCAGTTGCCGGGAACTTCCGGCCTGAAAATGTCAGGCCCTGCTGATCAACTGCAGAAGTGGTTGTTCTTTGATTCCAAACGTAGGCCAGCCATGCGGCTTTTTCAAACATTTGTTCTAGCGAGTCTCGACTTTGTTCGTTGATAAGTGCTAAAACTGAGGAAATAAAGTTCGAACATGTGTTCTAGTTCAGCTGCGGAGCGTGCCCGGATCTTCGAATACCCGCCCATGCCGGCGGGCCGGACACAACGGGCAGCACAGAGTGGTCCAGGAGGGCTCAGTTCATGTCAGCTTCAACAGCAGTTCACCATTCACGTCCGCAGGGTGCGCAGCAGGGCAGGCCTCCGCGCCTGCGGCTCACCCGCCGCGGCCGGATCGTCCTGATCGGGTTGCCGCTGGTTCTTCTGGCCGCGCTGCTCCTGTCGCTCACCGGACTGCTGAATTCGCCGGCCAAGGCGGCCGATACAGCAAGCGGGTTATCCGTGACGAAGACAGTCTCCGTGACGGTACAGCCGGGGGAATCCCTGTGGGTCATTGCCGGGGCCGTTGACCCCACCCGGGATCCGCGCGATGTCATCGCGGATATCGTCCAGCTGAACGACCTGGAGATGGGCAAGGTTCTGCCCGGGCAGCAACTGTTTGTTCCGTCCAAGTAGGCCGCTTGCCGCTGGAACCGTCACAGTTTCCTGCTCGCCGCCGCGGGCACTTAAACTGTCCAAGTGAGTGACCAGCTTGAGCGACTGAACCGACTGCCCCTTCGGACCAACCTGCGGGGGCTGACCCCTTATGGGGCGCCGCAGCTGGACGTGCCGATCCTGCTCAACGTCAACGAGAACACCCATGGTGTGCCGGCGGACGTCAGGGCCGCCATTTCAGAGGCCGTGACAGAGGCAGCAGCAGGACTCAACCGCTACCCCGACCGCGAATTCACCGAGCTCAGGGAAGCCCTGGCGGAGTACCTGGGACATGACCTCGCCGCCGCCAACATCTGGGCGGCCAACGGCTCCAACGAAGTCCTCCAGCAGATTCTCCAGGCCTTTGGCGGCCCAGGCCGCACGGCTCTGGGCTTCCCGCCCACGTACTCCATGTACCCGCTGCTGGCCAGCGGCACGGACACCGAATACATCGTGGGACAGCGCGCCGACGACTATGGCCTTAGCGCGGAGTCCGCCGCCCGCCAGGTCCGGGACCTGCAGCCGAACGTCGTCTTCCTCTGCTCACCCAACAACCCCACCGGCACAGGCCTGGGCCTGGATGTCGTCGAAGCGGTCTACGAGGCCGGCGAGGCCAGCCAGACCATCGTGATCGTGGATGAGGCGTACCACGAGTTCGCGCACGACGGCACCCCGAGCGCCCTCACCCTGCTGCCGGGACGCGAGCGCCTCATCGTCTCCCGGACCATGAGCAAGGCGTTTGCGCTGGCAGGCGCCCGTCTCGGCTACATGGCCGCGGCCCCCGAAGTCACGGACGCCCTGCGCCTTGTCCGCCTGCCGTACCACCTGTCCGCCATCACCCAGGCCACCGCCCTGGCAGCCCTCCGGCACCGCGAGGCGCTCATGGCCGACGTCGAGGACATCAAGCGGCAGCGGGACCGGATCGTCACAGAACTCACGAGGATGGGTCTGCGCCCTGCGGCCTCGGATTCCAACTATGTGTTCTTCGGGGGTCTCGAAAGCCCGCACGAGGTCTGGCAGGGGCTGCTGGACTCCGGCGTCCTGGTCCGGGACGTCGGCATCCCCGGACACTTGCGGGTCACTGCCGGCACTGAGACGGAAACCACAGCCTTCCTCGAGGCGCTGGAAAGCATCCTGGCCAGGCAGGCTGCTCTTCCGGCCTAAACTTGAGGGTAGAACCCTGCAACGTCTGCGCCCTCCTTCGTCAAAAAGGACACTTATCACTATGAACGACACCGGAATCACGGCTGCCGACCGAACCGCACGCCTCGAGCGTGCCACCAGCGAATCTTCCGTTCTGGTGGAGATCAACCTCGATGGCACCGGGGTGTCGGACATCAGCACCTCGGTCCCGTTCTACGACCACATGCTGACCGCGTTGTGCAAGCACTCACTCATCGACGTGACCGTGAAGGCAACCGGCGACATCCACATCGATGTGCACCACACCGTTGAGGACGTGGCCATCACGTTCGGCGAGGTGCTCCGGACCGCCCTCGGCAACAAGGCCGGCATCCGCCGCTTCGGCGAGGCAACAGTGCCCCTGGACGAAGCACTCGCGCACGCTGTCGTCGATGTCTCAGGTCGGCCCTACCTGGTCCATGGCGGAGAGCCGGCGGGCCAGGAGTATCACCTGATTGGCGGCCACTTCACCGGTTCGCTCACACGGCACGTCTTCGAGGCCATCACGCTGCACGCCGGTATCTGCCTACACATGAATGTGATCGCCGGGCGCGACCCGCATCACATTGTCGAAGCCCAGTTCAAGGCCTTCGCCCGGGCGCTGCGGGCCGCTGTGGAGCCCGATCCCCGCGTTGAGGGCATTCCGTCCACCAAGGGGGCATTGTGACCGGCAAAGTGTTGCGGGAGGGCGCCATCATTGACCCCTCGGCCACCGTGAAGCTCCCTTCCCCGGAAGGGAAACCCACCGTGACGGTCCTGGACTACGGGTCGGGCAACGTGCGGTCGGCGGTCCGCGCCCTGGAACGGGCAGGTGCTGAAGTCATCCTGAGCTCCAAGCCTGAGGACGTCCTGAATGCGGACGGCCTGCTGGTTCCGGGAGTCGGGGCCTTTGAAACCGTGATGCGCGAACTGAAAGCCGTGGACGCCATCAGGATGATCGGACGCCGCGTGGCCGGCGGCCGGCCCGTCCTGGGCATCTGCGTAGGCCTCCAGGTGCTCTTTGAGGCTGGGGTGGAACACGGAACCGAAGCCGAGGGAATGGGGGAGTGGCCAGGCAAGGTTGAGCTCCTTCCGGCGGACGTCGTTCCCCACATGGGATGGAACACCGTAAAGGTTCCGGAAGGCTCCAAGCTCTTTGAGGGCGTGGAGAATGAACGCTTTTACTTCGTGCACTCCTACGGTGTGCAGACCTGGGACTTCGACGTCGTACAGCCGCGTATGGCCGCGCCCCTCGTCACCTGGTCCGAGCACGGCGGCCCCTTCATCGCCGCCGTGGAAAACGGTCCGCTGTGCGCCACACAGTTCCACCCGGAAAAGTCCGGGGATGCCGGCGCGCGGCTTCTCCGGAACTGGGTGAATGGGCTGCGCGCCCACAGCCGGAAGGCAGCACCGGCAGCCAAAGTGCCCGCTGACTCAACGCTCGCGGCTGACACAACGCCCACGGCTGGGACCTAGATGTGGTCCGTAGTCCTGATGGGGCTTGCCGGCCTGCTGGTCGGCGGGGCCGTGTCCTTCAGGCAGCAGAAGAAGCCGCTCTGGATCCAGATCGGGTTTTACGTGCTGGCCGGAATGGCGCTGCTGGCCGCTTACCTGCTGACGTTGCCGGCAGCCTGATTCAGGCCCGGCGCCAATTGAGTGCCGGCATTGAACGCCGCCCTTGAACGCGAACACTGAATGCCCCGGTGCTGAACAAACAGCGCCAACTGAAACAGCGCCACCAGGAACCTGCGCTACACGAGAACTGAGGACCCGAGATGATCAGCCAAACCGATCTGCCGGCACTGGAACTGCTTCCCGCCGTCGACGTCGTTAACGGCCAGGCCGTGCGCCTGGTCCAGGGCGAGGCCGGCAGCGAGACCAGCTACGGCACGCCGCTGGAAGCAGCCCTGAACTGGCAGCAGCAGGGTGCCGAATGGGTGCATCTCGTGGACCTGGACGCAGCCTTCGGCCGAGGGTCCAACGCAGAGCTTCTGCGCGAAGTAGTGGGCCGGCTGGACATCAAAGTGGAGCTCTCCGGGGGCCTGCGCGACGACGAGTCGCTGGAAAAGGCCCTGGACCTCGGCGTGGCCCGGGTCAACCTCGGGACCGCCGCCCTGGAAAACCCCGAATGGACGGCGCGGGCCATCGACCGCTTTGGTGACCGGATCGCCGTCGGGCTCGATGTTCGGGGGACCACGCTGGCCGGCCGCGGCTGGACTAAGGAAGGCGGTGACCTCTGGGACGTACTGGGCCGCCTCGAGGAAGCAGGCTGCGCCCGCTACGTCGTCACGGATGTGACCAAGGACGGCACGCTCCAGGGGCCCAACGTTGAGCTGTTGCGGCAAATGGTGGAAAAAACCGGCAAGCCCGTGGTGGCCTCAGGCGGCATTTCGAGCCTGGACGACCTGAAGGTCCTGCGTTCCCTGGTGCCGCTGGGCGTCGAGGGCGCGATTGTCGGCAAGGCCCTCTACGCAGGCGCCTTCACCCTGCCGGAGGCCCTCGACGTCGCCGGCCGCCGCTAAGCTGCCAGCCATGGCCGAGCATGGGCTGACCCCACGTGCCAATGATGGGGCGGCATCGGACCAGCCGCAGGGGCGCCGGCTCCCGGGGCACATCGAGGCTGCCCTTGCCGGTGCGGGCGGCGCTGCGGACTCGGCCGGCCAGCCCTGGGCCGGGAGAAGTCTCGCCGGCGAGAACGCGAGCAGCCACAACTTTGAGGACGACGACGGCACGGCGGACAATGCCTATCTCGCCGCAGTTGACGCGTTGCTCAGTGGCGAAGGCGATGAAGCTGAGGTTGTCGCGTCGCTGGCTGCAGCACGTGTTTTCGTTCCGGTCGTGGCCCAACTGGCCGAGGAAGCCGAAGGTGTGGGCGGGCTGCACGCCGACAAACAGGCGGACATGGCCCTCGTGACGCTCAAGGCGCCGGACGGGCGGCTGGCGATGCCGGTATTCAGCTCATCGACAGCGTTGGCAGCATGGCATCCGGAGGCGAGGCCCGTGGCGGTTTATGCGCCGAGGGCCGCGCTGTCGGCAGTGGCCGAGGGGGCTGAGCTGCTGGTTGTGGATCCGGGTTCAGAGGTCACCTTCGTGGTGCGCCGCCCTGCGGTCTGGTCGCTTGCCCAACAGCATCAATGGGTTCCCGCCTACCGCGATCCGGAGCTGGTCCGCATGCTGGAGTCGGCAGCGGCTGCGTGGCCGTCTGTCCGCCACCTGGAAGTCCTTCCCGGGGAAGGCGTGGCAGCCTCGACCGCCTCCGGCCGCCGGATCCCGGGCGGGGGTCCCGGACCGGAGCTCCGCGTGGTGCTGTACCTCGAGGACGGGCTGGATGCCGCCGGCGTCCAGTCCCTCGTCGCCGGCCTCCAGAATGAGTGGAGCCGGAATGTATTGTTCGGCGAGCGTGTTGACTCGATCGAAGTGAAGCTGAGGCGCGCCGCGCAGTAACCGCAGGTCATGGATGCGGTCCGTCCTTTGCTTCCCGCCAGCGGAACGAAGTGCCACCCGTGAATTTCACCCTGTACCGGGAGTTGCTGGCCATCAGGCCGATACGCCGGCTCCTGGTGGTCGGCATGATCGCCCGCATCCCCCATTCGGCCGCCGGGGTGCTGCTGACACTGCACATCGTGCTCACCCTGGGGGAGGGCTATGCAGCTGCAGGAACAGCAGCTGCCGTCATGACCCTCGGTATTGCTCTTGGCGCCCCATGGCACGGCCGCCGCGTGGACGCTGTGGGACTCCGCACGGCACTGATCCCGTCTGTGGTATCCGAGACCGTCATCTGGTCCGTGGTGCCACATGTGTCCTATCAGTGGCTGCTGCCGCTAGCGTTCTTGGGAGGGCTGCTGACGCTGCCCATCTTCAGCGTCGTGCGGCAGTCGCTGGGTGTGCTGAGCGACGGTGACCAGCGCAGGACGTCCTTCGCCCTCGATGCCATCAGCACCGAGATGGTCTTCATGATTGGGCCTGCGGCCGGCGCGGTTGTGGCCACGAGCGGGCACTCCGTCCTCGGCCTGACCATCGTCGGCGTCTCCACGTCCCTGGCCGGACTGTTTCTGATGTGGTTCAACCCGCCCACCCGCAGCGCTGACCGCGACGATGCTTGCGGGCCGGAGCAGCAGGAGGCCGCGGAAGTAGCGGTGAACGATGCCGCCCATGCCCACGTCCGGGAGGCGGCCGCCGAACTGGGACGGGAGCCCGCGGGCAACCCGCCGCACAGAAGTCTGCGGAGCAAGGTCGCGCACAATTTCAGATGGTTCACAGCAGCCGTGGCAGCTGTCTTTGCCGTCGCGGCGGGAGCCGGAATGGTGCTCAGCGGCACCGACGTGGGGATCGTGGCGGCATTGGAAACCGGCGGCCACCAGGCGGAAATCGGGATAGTTTTCCTCTTCTGGTGCGCCGCGTCAATGGTTGGCGGCATCATCTATGGCGCGATGCACCGGCCCGTTTCGCCGATCATGCTACTGCTGGGAATGGCAGCCCTGACTATCCCGATGGGATACGCCACCGACACCCTGACCCTGAGCCTGCTGGCACTGCCTCCCGGCCTTCTGTGTGCGCCGGTGCTTTCGGCAGCATCAGAGAAAGTGGCAAACCTTGTGGACGAGGCGCGGCGGGGCGAAGCGATGGGCTGGTATGGATCGGCGCTGACGGCCGGTGTGGCGCTTGGAGCGCCGTTGGCGGGGCTTTTTATCGACGGCGTTGGACCGTCGGCCGGCTTCGTTTCCGTGGGCTTGGCCGGTGTCATGCTCTGCGCCACCGGCATCGTGCTGCAGCGCCGACGGGCGGCGGGGCAGAAGGAAGCTGACGGGCAAAAGGATGCTGCCCGAGCATAGGGAGAAGGCGGAGCCCTCACCGCAGAACGACGGCGGGCCGACCTTGAGAAGGCCGGGCCCGCCGTCGTCGATACTCGTTTCGAGCGGCTGCATCAGGCAGCAGCGGCTATGGCTTTCCGGCGTCAGTTGACCGCGTGTCAGTTCACCGCGTGTCAGTTCACTGCGCCGGTGTACTTCTCGCCCGGACCCTTGCCCGGCGGATCGGGAATGATGGACTCTTCGCGGAACGCCAGCTGCAGGGAGCGCAGTCCGTCACGCAACGGCCCGGCGTGCTGGGAGCCGATCTCCGGAGCGGCTGCGGTTACGAGCCCGGCGAGGGCGATGATGAGCTTCCGGGCCTCATCCAGGTCCTTGAGTTCTTCGGCGTTTTCTTCCGCGGCCAGGCCCAGCTTCACTGCTGCGGCGCTCATGAGGTGGACGGCGGCTGTGGTGATGACCTCGATGGCGGGAACTTCGGAGATGTCCCGGACCTGCTGCGAGACATCTGCCTGCTCGCCGGGCGCCTGGTAAACGTGTGAATTACTGTCTGGAGTGCTCATACTGGTAAGCTTGACACAGACCGACTGGATGTCGTTATTTTGCTGTGTATGAGACCCACTGCCGCAAATGTGCGGTGAGCGGGTATCTTTCTGTAGAATTGACATTCAGTTTGCAAGCGGAGTTCTCTCCCACCCGCGTCAGCCGTTTTTCCTCGCAGTTTCAGAGGGAAGCAAGGTTGCCGGGTAAAGGTCGGGCGCTTCCGGCAGGCACAGACCTGCGGGAGTGCATGCAGCCCTTCGGGGCGTGCACATCCGATCCTCGAGGCCTTCGATTGCTCCGGCAATTGGGGGCCTTCTCTATTTGCCGGTGGAATACTCATCACAAACACAGGAGCTTTAACATTAGCGAGCCAAGAATCAATGAGCGTATCCGCGTCCCTGAGGTGCGGCTGGTCGGCCCTGCCGGCGAACAGGTAGGAATCGTCCGTATCGAGGATGCCCTGCGTCTGGCTGCCGAGTCCGATCTTGATCTCGTTGAAGTTGCACCTCAGGCCAAGCCTCCGGTGTGCAAGCTGATGGACTTCGGCAAGTACAAGTACGAGGCCGCAGTCAAGGCCCGTGAGGCCCGCAAGAACCAGACCAACACGGTTCTGAAGGAAATCCGGTTCCGCCTGAAGATCGACACCCATGACTACGAGACGAAACGCGGCCACGCCCTGCGCTTCCTCGGAGCCGGGGACAAGGTCAAGGCCATGATCCAGTTCCGTGGCCGCGAACAGCAGCGCCCCGAAATGGGCCTGCGCCTGCTCCAGCGCTTCGCTGAAGACGTCGCTGAAGTCGGTGTGGTGGAGTCAAGCCCGCGCATCGACGGCCGCAACATGGTCATGGTGATCGGTCCACTGAAGAACAAGGCAGAGGCCAAGGCCGAAGCCCGCCGCGCCACCCAGCGTGCCGAAGCCAAGGCCCAGAATGAGGCCAAGGCCGCTGGCCGTATCGATGTCTCCGGCGATGACCAGGTACCCCTGACCCAGTCACTTGCGGACCTCCTTCCGGAAGGCTTCCAGGTCAACACCGAAGCAGCCCCGGAAGCACCGGCAGCAGCTGCTCCGGAAGCCGCCGTCGAAGCACCCGCTGCCGAAGCGCCTGCGGAAGCCCCCAAGCAGGAGGCTCCGAAGCAGGAGGCTCCGAAGCAGGAAGCTCCGAAGGCTGCCGAGCCGAAGCGCGAGGCGCCGAAGGCGGCAGCTCCCAAGGCTGCGCCGGCGAAGGCTCCGGCTCCCAAGGCCGCGGCACCTGCCGCGCCCCAGGCTGCCGAAGCGGAAGCTCCTGCCGCGGCAGCACCGAAGCCTGCGGCTGTTCCTGCTCCGCCGAAGCCGGTGGCCAGGCCCGCTGCACCGAAGCCCGGTGCACGTCCTGCAGTTCCCCGGGCACCGAAGCCGGCAGGCAAGAAGACCACCTAGTTCAAAGCTGCGGAAGGTACCGCCTTCAGGCAGTCAGCAACCAGCATGCCGCCCGCAGGGGCGGCTGCACGAAAGACTGCAGACATAGTCTGCGGATACGTTAGGAGATCGGTTCCCATGCCGAAGATGAAGACCCACAGTGGTGCTAAGAAGCGCTTCAAGCTGACCGGCAGCGGCAAGCTGCGCCGCCAGCAGGCCAACCGCCGCCACTACCTCGAGCACAAGTCCTCCAGGCTGACCCGTCGCCTTGCCGGCGACAAGATCGTCTTCAAGGGCGACGCCAAGGTCATCCGGAAGATGCTCGGCATCTAATTTCCAAGCTCTCTGACTGACTGCCACCTGGCACCAGTCAACTACCAATAAGCCTTCTCAGGCCGGCCGGGTTACCGGCAGTAGACGCTTGGGATAAGAATTCTGAAGGAGTACGCACGTGGCACGTGTGAAGCGGGCGGTAAACGCCCACAAGAAGCGCCGGGTTATCCTCGAACGCGCCAAAGGTTACCGTGGACAGCGCTCACGCCTGTACCGCAAGGCCAAAGAGCAGCTGCTGCACTCGTTTGTGTACAGCTACGGCGACCGCAAGAAGAAGAAGGGCGACTTCCGCCGCCTGTGGATCCAGCGCATCAACGCTGCATCCCGCGCCAACGGCCTCACCTACAACCGTCTGATCCAGGGCCTGAAGGCCGCTGAGGTCGAGGTTGACCGCCGCATGCTCGCCGAGCTGGCCGTTTCCGACGCCAACGCCTTCGCTGCGCTGGTCCAGGTCGCCAAGGACTCCCTGCCGGCAGACACCTCCGCTCCGGCCACCACGGCTGACGCTGCTGCGGCTCCGAAGGCCAAGGCCGCCAAGAAGCCTGCTGCCAAGAAGCCGGCCGCTGAGGAAGCCGCCGTCTAGCAGCTCCCCGTTCTGGTAGTTCGAGAACCCGCTGCAACAGCAACTAAGGTTCTTGTATGAACGAAACCGGGCGCCCGCAAGACTTTCCACTCTCCAATCCCCGAGCTGATCGGGTGCGGGATGTGGCAAAGCTTGCCGGGCGCCCGGCGCGTTTAAGGCGGCGGCAGTTTCTCGCGGAAGGTCCCCAGGCCGTCCGCGAAGCGTTGACTCTTCACCGCAAGCGGATGGACGCGGGGGAGCCGGGCGTCGTCCGCGAGGTCTTCGCCAGCGAGGCGTGCCTGGACCGCTACCCGGAGTTCGAGGAGCTGGCGGCAGGGGCCAGCGCCCGACTGGCCACGGAGGAGGTGCTCGCCGCGATGGCGGACACGGTGACGCCGCAGGGCATCATCGCTGTCTGTGACTTCGTCGACGTCGGGCTTGGGGACGTGCTCGACGCCGGACCGAAGCTGATCGCCGTCCTGTGCCAGGTCCGGGACCCCGGAAACGCCGGCACCGTGCTGCGGGCAGCTGATGCTGCCGGTGCGGATGCCGTGGTACTCACCGGCTCCAGCGTGGACATTTACAATCCGAAGGCCGTGCGATCGACGGCTGGCTCACTTTTCCACCTCCCGGTGGTGCTCGGCGCCGACGTCGAAGAATTGGTGGCACAGTGCCGGGCCCGCGGCATTGGCGTTCTGGCTGCTGACGGCTATGGCAAGCTCAACCTGGACCGGCTTCAGGATGAGAGTGCGGCGCGGCGGCTCGGCGCTTCCACCGCCGGCTCCGACTATCCCCTCGAGAAGCCCACTGCCTGGCTGTTCGGCAATGAGGCCCAGGGCCTGTCCGAGAACGAACTTGCGCTTGCTGATCATCGTGTGGCTGTGCCCGTCTACGGGGCTGCGGAGAGCCTGAACCTGGGAACAGCCGCCACTGTGTGTCTCTACGCGAGTGCGCGGTCGCAGCAGCCCGCGTGACGAAGGGCGGACACAGAAGGAGCGGGGGCTCACCTGGTGGTGGGCCCCCGCTGCTGTCTATGTTGCTTTTTCTGTCTGTACTGGCCGTCTGCCACTTTTTGCAGACTGGCCTGCGGTTGACCTGAGCCTGTTATGGGGCCCGGGTGGTCCGGTTGCGTCCGGTGATGGCTCCGTAGATACCTGCGACCACGAGGCCGCCGATAATGGCGAGGATCCACGTTCCGAGGTCGAAGAACGCCAGGTCGCCCTTGCCGAACAGAAGGCTGCCGATCCAGCCACCAACGATGGCGCCAACGACGCCCAGAACCAGGCTGGTGACCCAGCCGCCGCCGACCCTACCGGGCATGACGGCCTTCACAATTGCGCCTACGATCAGGCCGAGAATAATCCAAGCAAGAAAACCCATTGTCTCCTCCTTCATATTCGTCGGGATCGATTCGTATCAGTCCCGATATGGCTTCAAGCTAGCACAGCGCGCGTTTATTTGTCAGTACGCTTAGTTTCAAGGATTTTCGTGGCGCGAAGCCTTGACGGCTGGTGCACGGCTGCGAACCGTACAGGTACGGTATTTACTAGACGGGCGCGGTTCGCGGCCGTATCCATTTCGTTGTCATACCCACGTGAAGAGGTGAAGCTCCCTTGGCTGCAACCGGCGGTACCAAGGCGATTGTCGCGGCTCTGGCTGCAAACCTGACCATCGCTGTCCTGAAGTTCGTCGCTTTTATCCTGACGCTGTCGTCGTCCATGCTGGCGGAGGCCATCCACTCTGTGGCCGACTCCGGAAACCAGATCCTGCTGCTGGTGGGTGGCAAGCGTGCGAAGCGTGCGGCCAGCGAAGAGCACCCCTTCGGTTACGGGCGTGAACGTTACATCTACGCGTTCATCGTTTCCATCGTGCTGTTCAGTGTTGGCGGCCTGTTTGCTCTGTATGAAGCGTGGGACAAGTTCCAGCATCCGCACGCCATCGAGGGCGATTTCTGGTGGGTTCCGCTCGCAGTGCTGATCGGTGCCATCATTGCGGAGTCCTTTTCATTCCGGACGGCCATCATCGAATCCAACCATGTCCGGGGGAAGCAGAACTGGGTCAGCTTTGTGCGGAACGCCAAGCAGCCGGAGCTGCCGGTGATTCTCCTTGAAGACCTCGGCGCCCTGGTTGGCCTGATTTTCGCGCTGTTTGGTGTCAGCCTGACGCTGCTGACGCACGATGGCATCTGGGACGCCGCCGGCACGGCAATGATCGGCCTGCTGCTCGTCGCCATCGCCGTCGTTCTGGCCCTGGAAACGAAGTCACTGCTGCTCGGCGAGTCCGCGAGCCGGGACGACATCGCCAAGATCAGAACTGCCATTGAGTCTGACGGCACCGGCATCATCCACCTCAAGACCATGCACCTGGGGCCCGAAGAACTGCTCGTTGCCGCGAAGATCACCGTGGCCGCTGCGGATTCCGGGTTGGAAATCGCCAGGATGATCGATGCTGCAGAGGGCCGGGTCCGCACCGCGGTTCCGATGGCCCGGGTCATCTATCTGGAACCTGACCTTCACCGCTCGGATGTGGCCAGCGGACAGGCCTTCGTCGGGGACACCGGGGCCTGACGGTCCACGACGGCCTACGGCCGCTGGCCCTGTGACCGGCTGGTTACGGGGCCAGCGGCCGCTTTCGTTCCAGCAGCCCGCTCAGCGCGGCAACTCCCAGGCCCAGAACTGCCAGCACCGCACCCACCAGGGCAGGGGCCACGTAGCCCCATCCCCATGCGATGACCAGCCCGCCGAGGAAGGCCCCCAGGGCATTCGCCACGTTCAACGCTGCGTGATTGAGTGAGGAAGCCAGCGATGGCGCATCGGGGGAGGCGTCCAGCAGACGTGTCTGCAGGGCCGGAACCAGCATGGATCCGGTGGCACCGACGACGAAAACCATGACGAAGGCGGACCAGGGCCAGTGCACGGCGATCGCATACACCACCAGTGCGACGGCGATTCCGGGCAGGACCCGGTAGATGGTTCCCATCACGGACTTGTCGGCGATCCTGCCGCCCACAATGTTGCCGGCAACCATCCCCAGTCCGTAAAGGGCGACCACCAAGGGAAGCCATGCAGCCGGAATGCCGGCCACCGATGTCATCGTGTGGGCAATGTATGTGTACGTCGCGAAGAATCCGCCGAACCCAATGATCCCGATCATGATGGCGAGCCAGACCTGGGCACGCTTCAGTGCCCCGAGTTCCCGGCGGATGCTCGCGTCCGCGTGCGCCTGCTGGAAGGGGACGAACCTCCAGATCAGGGCCAGGGTCACCAGTCCGAGTGCGCCCACCAGGACGAAGAGCAGCCGCCAGCCGAAGGTCTGGCCAAGCCATGTGGCGAAGGGGACCCCGATGACATTAGAAACCGTGAGGCCGGCCATGACCATCGATATGGCCCACCCCCGCTTTGTTGGCGCCACCAGGGAAGCGGCGATCACGGCTGCCACGCCGAAGAAGGCCCCGTGCGGCAGGCCGGCGGCGAACCGCGAAACCAGCATGCTCCCGTAATCAGGGGCGATGAACGAGGTCAGGTTGGCGATGCTGAAGAAGAGCATGAGGCCCAGGGCAAGATACTTGCGCGGAAGCTTCGCTCCGACCGCAGCCAGTACCGGTGCGCCGATAACCACGCCCAGGGCATAGGCCGAAATCAGGTGGCCCGCCTCCGGGGTGCTGATGTTGAGTCCAAGCTCCACTTCCTTGAGCAGCCCCATCATGGCGAATTCGGTGACGCCGATTCCGAATCCTCCCATCGCCAGGGCCAGAATCGCGAGTCCGAGGTGCGAGCCGGGGGCTTTGGGCTTGACGGAAGCTTGAACGGTGGAAGTCATGTGCCTGCTTTTCAAGGGGCTTGGGCATCGGCACCCGGCGGGTGGAAGGACGCGCTGCGGATAAAAATATGATTTATATAACGCCGCGTCATTGAGGAGTATTCCCCGTGCTGGGGCCCTAACTATTCTGCCCCATAGACTGGGAGGGTGACTGAAGTGATCAACGTCGTGGGCGGAGCCGTGCTTGATTCGCTGGCGGAGCCCGCCCTGCTGCTCGTGGCCCGGCGGACGGCGCCCCCACAGTTTGCCGGCATGTGGGAGTTTCCTGGCGGCAAGGTCGAGGCGGGGGAGGCGCCTGAAGCCGCCCTGCACCGGGAGCTTCGCGAGGAACTGGGCATCGGCGTAGTCCTGGGAACCGAGCTGAAGGCGCCGGACGCCTCAGGCTGGGTCCTTAATGAACGCGCCTCGATGCGCGTATGGTTCGCGGAAGTCTCCGACGGCTACGCGCGGCCCCTCGAAGACCACGACGAACTCAAGTGGATCAGCGTCCGGAACCATGACGAAGCTCTCAGCCTGCCCTGGATCCCTGCCGACCTCCCCATTGTCCGGGCCCTACTGACAGAGCTGGGCACCGCAGTGCCCGCCGACTCCCTCCCGGGACATTAAGGGCGCCCGTTCAGAAGAGCGTGGGCTGGGAAGTCTGCGCCGCGCCGGCATGGCCGGCATGCCCGGCGGGCAAGCTCCCTTCCGGGTACGCTGCTTCCTCGCCCCGGGGGTCATCGACGTCACGGTGGCTGAATCCGTGGGATCCGGAAAAGCCGTGCCGCGCCTTGAAGTAGCGGACCTTGCCGGCGAGCCAGGTCCGGTATTCCTTCGAGGCGTAGGAACCCGTCCCGTATAGCCTCCTGTACCTCCCGGCCAGTTCCGGGTGGCGTGCCGCGATCCATTGCATGAACCATTCCCGGGTGCCGGGCTTCAAATAGAGAGCCCCGGCTGTAACGCCGGTGGCCCCGGCGTGCGCAAGTGAACTGAACAGGGAATCCAGGGCTTCATCGCTGTCCGACAGCCAGGGCAGGATGGGCATGGCCATCACCCCGCACGGCAGGCCGGCTTCGCGCAGTCTCGAAATGAGTTTGAGCCGGGCCCTCGGCCCTGGTGTTCCCGGCTCCACCGCCTCGGACAGTTCTTCGTCTGTCATGGCGAGCGAGATTCCGATTCCCACCGGGACCTGGGCGGCGGCGTGTTTCAGCAGGGGGATGTCGCGGGCAAGCAGGGTCCCCTTGGTCAGGATGGACAGCGGTGTGCCGGAGTCCGCCAACGCCCCGATGATTCCAGGCATCAACTGGTAACGGCCTTCGGCGCGCTGGTAGGGGTCGGTGTTGGTGCCCAGCGCAACGTGCTGGCGTGCCCAGGACGACCTGGCCAGTTCCTTGCGCAACACGTCCGCAGCGTTGATCTTGACCACAACCTGGCTGTCGAAATCGAGCCCGGCATCGAAGTCGAGATACGTGTGGCTCTTGCGGGCGAAGCAGTAGACGCATGCATGACTACATCCCCGGTACGGGTTGATGGTCCACTCGAAAGGCATCCGCGAACCGGAAGCCACCCTATTGAGCACCGATTTGGCGGTGACCTCATGGAAGGTGACCCCGGCGAATTCAGGGGTGGAGACGGAACGCACAAGCCCGGCCAGCGGCAACAGCGGAACCGCGGCTGGGGCGGCCGCGGTTCCGTTGTCTGCGCCGTGCTCTCCGGATGCCGGTCTGAGTGCTTGTGCGTCCCACCTCATAGCCTCAATTCGAAGGTATGTTCGAATGAAAGTCAAGACACCCCGCCGGCGTTTGTGCCGCCGCGCTGCCGTTGGGGAGCGCCGCCCTCCTCATTGCCCGCGGCGTCGACGGCCGTGGCCGCCGCGGGGCAGTTCCAGGGACGCCGGACGGGGCCGGTAGTAGCCGCCGGCCTCGAGGCCCGCGTGGCGTTCAAAGGGATTTCCCGACGCCGGGTCGCCGTGCCGCAGCATGGACCAGGCGGCCGAGGCAAAGTAGAGCAGCAGGAACGGCAGCCCCAGGCACCAGGCGTACTGCGTGCTGTGCCTTTCCTCGTGTCCCAGAAGAACCGGGTTCGACAAGGCTGCCTCCGGCCCCGCCCGGAAAATGACGACATTGCCCACCGTGAACGCTCCCGCAAACGGCAGCCGCCAGCGGTAACCCGTGGCGATCACCAGGCCCCGGGGGCCGCCGCATGTCCTGGCCCCGGCCAGCCTGGCAAGAAGGAGCCCCAGCAGCGTGGAAGCATTCAGCAGGTTCGCCAGCTGCCGCAACCGCTGTCCCGGGGTCATGAGGCCATGCTAGCGGCCGGCCCCCGGGGCGCCCAGATGCTGACGAAGCCGTCCCGTTCGGGCAGCGGGGCCCGGTCAATTAGACTGGGAACAGTGCCCGCCGGCCAACCTCCGGCGAGCCTGCCAGTGTCCTTGCATGACGTCGTTGCATGACTTCTTGCAATGACGTGCCAGTGACGGACGCGCTGCCGGGAAACCGGCACAGCGGCACCGCCTGCTGGCATCACCCGACTCGTAGCTAAGAACAGTAGATGACTGAAACTTTGCCGGGCGCAGCCATCCCGAACCCTCTGGATGAAGCCGCCATCACCGCCGCCGTCGACCAGGCTATCGCCGCCATTGCCGGCGCCTCCACCCTCGATGAACTCAAGGCTGTCCGTTTGGCCCACACCGGCGAGAAAGCGCCGCTGAGCCTGGTCAACCGGGAGATCGGAGCCCTTCCCAAAGACCAGAAGGCCGCTGCCGGAAAGCTCATGGGTTCCTCCCGCGGTCGGGTCAACAAGGCGCTCGCCGAGCGCACTGCAGAGCTCGAGGCCGAGAACGATGCCCGCATCCTGGTTGAGGAAACCGTGGACGTGACAGCCGCTCCGCGCCGCCGCCGCGCCGGCGCCCGCCATCCCCTCTCCACACTGCAGGACCGCGTGGCGGACATCTTTGTCGGCATGGGCTGGGAAATCGCCGAGGGCCCGGAAGTCGAATCCGAATGGTTTAACTTCGATGCCCTGAACTTCAAGCCGGACCACCCGGCCCGCGAAATGCAGGACACGTTCTTCGTGGAGCCGCCCGAAGCCCACCTCCTCATGCGCACCCACACCTCGCCGGTGCAGGTCCGATCCATGCTGGAACGCGAGGTGCCCATTTACGTGCTGTGCCCCGGCAAGGTGTTCCGCACCGACGAGCTCGACGCCACGCACACCCCGGTCTTCCACCAGTTCGAGGGCCTCGCAATCGACCGGAAGCTCAGCATGGCGGATCTCCGCGGCACGCTGGAGCACTTCGCCCGCCAGATGTTCGGCGACGAAGCCCAGATCCGGCTGCGCCCCAACTACTTCCCCTTCACCGAGCCGTCCGCGGAGCTGGACATCTTCCACCCCGGCGCCAAGGGCGGGCCGCGCTGGATCGAATGGGGTGGCTGCGGCATGGTCAACCCCAACGTCCTCCGCGCCGCGGGCATCGACCCCGACATCTATTCAGGCTTTGCCTTCGGCATGGGCATCGAGCGCACGCTCATGTTCCGCAACGAGGTCGGCGACATGCGCGACATGATCGAAGGCGATGTACGTTTCAGCGAGCACTTCGGGATGGAGATCTAAACAGTGCGTATCCCACTTTCCTGGCTGCGTGAATTCGCGCAGGTACCGGCCGGAGCAACGGCTGAAGACGTCATGGCTGAGCTCGTTAAGGTCGGCTTTGAAGAAGAGGCCGTCCACCGCCCCACGGACGCCCTCAAGGGGCCGATCGTGGTGGGCCAGGTCCTGAGCCTGGTCAAGGAGCCGCAGACCAACGGCAAGACCATCAACTGGTGCCAGGTACGCGTCGTCCCCGAGGGGCAGGAGCAGTCCCTCACCGGCAAGGGCATCGATCCCTCCGGCGTGCAGGGGATCATCTGCGGAGCCCACAATTTCGTGGAGGGCGACAAAGTTGTGGTCACCCTTCCCGGGGCCGTCCTGCCGGGTGACTTCCACATCTCGGCACGGAAAACCTACGGGCACCTGTCCGCGGGCATGATCGCCTCGGTGCGCGAGCTCGGCATCGGCGAAGACCACGACGGCATCCTGGTACTCTCGAGGATCGGGCTGGACCCGGAAATCGGCACCGACGCGATGGAGCTCCTGGGACTCTGCGATGAAGCCGCCGAAATCAACGTCACCCCTGACCGCGGCTACGCCTTCTCGATCCGGGGCGTCGCCAGGGAATACGCCCACGCCACCGGAACGTCCTTCACTGACCCCGCCTCCAAGGTGACCGCGCCCGCGGCATTGACAGGAGGCTACGGGGTCAAGATCAACGACGATGCCCCCATCTACGGCAAACCGGGCTGCGACCGCTTCGTGGCCCGCACCGTGCGCGGCGTGGACGCCACCCGGCCCACGCCGGCCTGGATGTCCTCGCGCCTTCGTCTGGCCGGGATCCGTTCCATTTCCCTGCCCGTGGACATCTCCAACTACGTGATGCTGGAACTCGGACAGCCGCTGCATTTCTACGACCAGGACAAACTCTCCGGCGACATCGTGGTCCGGCGCGCAGTGGCAGGGGAGAAACTCACCACGCTCGACGGCAAGGAGCGGTCCCTCGACACGGAGGACCTGCTCATTACGGACGATTCCGGTCCCATCGGCGTCGCGGGCGTCATGGGCGGCGCCTCCACCGAAGTCTCTGATGCAACGTCCACGGTCCTGATTGAGGCCGCCCACTTCGAGGAAGTTTCGATTGCCCGCTCACGCCGGCGCCACAAGCTGCCGTCGGAGGCTTCCAAGCGCTTCGAGCGCGGGGTCGACTGGCAGGTGGCGAACATCGCCGCTCAGCGCGCCGTCGACCTCCTGGTTGAACTCGCCGGAGGCATCGCGGACGAGGCGGGGACCGACGTCGGGACCGCACCTGACGCCGTGACCATCGCCTTGCCGGCAGGCTTCGCCGCCGAACGGATCGGCATTGACTTCACCGAGGAACAGATCGTCACCTCGCTTGAGGATCTCGGCGCCGTCGTGGAAAAGGCCGACGCCGGCTGGACGGTTTCGGCGCCCAGCTGGCGGAACGACCTCGAAACCAAGGAAGACCTGTCCGAGGAAATCGCCCGCCTGGTGGGCTACGACCAGATCCCGGCGACGCTTCCTGTGGCTCCTCCGGGCCGGGGGCTGACCCGCGTGCAGCAGCAGCGGCGGCGCCTGATCCAGGCCCTCGCCGACGCAGGGCTCACCGAGGTGCTCGCGTACCCGTTCGTGTCCAAGGCTGCCAATGACACCTTCGGCGTGGCCGAGGCGGGGGCATCCCGGACCGCCGTCAAGCTGGCCAATCCGATCAGCGAGGAGCACGGCTACCTGCGGACGTCGGTTCTGCCCGGGCTCATCGAGGTGGCCAAGCGCAACCATTCGCGCGGCTTCCGCGATCTCGCGCTGTTCGAGGCAGGTCTCGTCTTCCTGCCTGATGGCACCGTGGGCACCGCATCCATTCCGCCGCTGGGTGTCCGGCCGTCCGATGAGGTGCTGGACGCACTGTACGACGGCGTTCCGGACCAGCCGCTGCACGTCGCCGCCGTCCTGACCGGCCATGACTCGCCCGCTGCCGCAGGCCACACGCCGCGGGCCTGGGACTGGGCTGATGCCCTGGACATCGCCCGGCTTGCCGGTGATGTGCTCGGGGTCGAGATCGTCGTGACGCAGGGCCACCACCAGGCCTTCCACCCCGGCCGGGCTGCGCAACTGTCGCTGCGCACCGGCGAGGTTGTGGGTTATGCCGGCGAGCTGCACCCGAAGCTCCTGGCCGCCTCCGACATGCCGGCGCGGTCCGTGGCGCTCGAGATAAACGCAGATGCCCTGTTCGAGGCCGCTGCTGACGTCATCGTGGCACGCCACATCTCCACCTTCCCGGTGGCCACCCAGGACGTGGCTCTCGTGGTGCCGCAGGACATTCCTGCCGACGACGTCCTGGCCGCGCTGCGGGAGGGTGCCGGTGAGCTCCTGGAAGACGTGGCCCTGTTCGATGTCTACGCCGGAAAGGGCATCGAGGAAGGCAAGAAGTCATTGGCCTTCGGGCTTCGGTTCCGTGCCAACGACCGGACCCTGACGGCGGACGAGGCGTCCGCTGCCCGAGAGAGTGCGGTAGCCGTGGCTGCCGAGCGCTTCGGCGCAGTGCAGCGCTAGTCGTTCGCCGCAAAGCCAAATCCAGCACCATAAACCAGGAAATCCCCGCAGCCTTGGCGGCTGCGGGGATTTTTTGTGGCCTGTCGGGCAGCCGGAGTTAACGCTGCATCAGGGCACCAGCAGGACCTTGCCGGTGGTGCGCCGTCCTTCAAGGTCCTCGTGGGCCCGCCGTGCCTCGGCCAGGGGATAGGTGGCTCCGATCCGGACCTTAAGGTTTCCGTTGGCCGCGGCGGCGAAGATTTCCCCCGAGCGCCAGTGGCGCTCCTGTGCGTTGAGCAGGAAGTGCGCGAGGGACGGCCGGGTCAGCGTCAGCGAGCCGCCGGCATTCAGGCGCTGGGGGTCGACGGGCGCGACAGCGCCGGATGCAGCCCCGAACAGGACAAGTGTTCCGCGCGTGCGCAGGCAGGAGAGGGAACCGTCGAAGGTGTTCCGGCCGACGCCGTCGTACACCACGTCCACGCCTTTCCCGCCGGTCAGTTCCCGGACGTGGTGCGGAAATCCTTCGTACCGCAGCACGTGGTCGGCTCCGGCTTCCCGGGCAAGTTCCTCCTTGGCGTCAGAGGATACGGTGGTGATGACCCGTGCGCCGCGTTCCTTGAGCAGCTGGGTCAAGAGCAGGCCGACGCCGCCGGCGCCTGCATGCGTCATCACCGTATGGCCGGGCTCCACCCTGAAGGATGAATTGATGAGGTAGTGGGCCGTCATGCCCTGCAGGGGGAGGGCCGCCGCCGTCTGGTCGTCCACGCCGTCCGGCACGGGGAGGGCTTTGGCCGCGTCAAGCACGGTATAGCCGGCATAGCATTTCGAGCCCTCGGCCGTGGCGACGCGGCTGCCGACCATGAAATTCTCGACGCCTTCGCCCACCTCCTCGACCGTTCCCGCGGCTTCCGAGCCCGGGGTGAAGGGAAAGGGCACCTTGTACATGCCGCCGCGCTGGTAGGTGTCGATGAAGTTCACGCCGGTTGCTGCCACCTTGATGAGCAGTTGGCCGGGGCCGGGCACGGGGCGGTCGATCTCCGCGAAGTCCAGAACCTCGGGTCCGCCCGCCTGCTGGGCGACGATGGCATGCGTCATGGAAGGTCTCCTTTCCCGGGGCCGGGACTTCCGGCGGCCGGATTCTTCATCCATCCTATGGAGAGCCGTGCGTGAGGCGAAGTTGCGCGGCGGTGTTGACGAGATTCCTGCGGCGTGGCATTTCCCAGTGACCGATCCGGCCGCTGGTCCCCGTACCATGGGGAAGTGCCGCGTCGCGAAGGGGAGTACATGACCGCCGTCAACGCCCGGGGATCCGGGAGCCAACACCTTCCCCTTACTGCAGTGATCCCTCCTGAACTCACCACTCCGGAGGTGATGATCGACGTCGACGTCCTGGACCGGAACATCGCGCGGATGGCATCAGCGACGCAGGCCCGCGGACTCCGGCTGCGCCCGCACGCCAAGACGCATAAGGTCCTGGAGATAGCGGACAGGCAACTCGCAGCCGGTGCACTCGGACTGACCGTCGCGACCATCGGCGAGGCGGAAGTATTCGCCAAAGCCGGAGTCCGGGACATCTTCATCGCCTACCCGCTGTGGGTCACGGCACCGCAGGCGGCACGCCTGCGCAACCTGGCGCAGGCAAGCAGCATCACGGTGGGCGTGGATTCTGCCGAAAGCGCGTCCTTCATGGGAAAGAATCTCGGATCGGATGCCGGCAGGATAGCGGTCCTTGTAGAGCTCGACAGCGGACACCACCGCAGCGGAGTCCGGCCGGTCGAAGCCGCCACGGTGGCGCGCGCAGCCGCAGCCGCCGGGCTGGACGTCGCCGGCGTCTTCACGTTCCCCGGCCATAGTTACGCGCCGGGGATGCCGACCGCCGCCGCCCGGCAGGAGGATGAAGCGCTGCGGCAGGGGGCCGACGGACTGGAGGCAGCAGGCTTCAGGGTGAAAACCATCAGTGGAGGGTCCACGCCGACTGCCGGCATCGAAGGGGATACGGCAGCAACTGAGCTGCGTCCCGGGGTCTATGTGTTTGGTGATGCCCAGCAGCTTGAGCTGCAGCGGTGCGTTGGCGGGGACATTGCGCTGACCGTAGCCAGTACCGTGGTCAGCCACCACAGGACCGGCCCGGATGAACCGGGACGCTTCATCATCGACGCCGGCAGCAAGGTCCTTGGCAGCGACCGTCCGGGGTGGGCCAGCGGCTACGGCCGCCTGCTCGACTACCCGGATGCCACAATTACCGCCTTGTCCGAACACCACGCGACGGTGCAATGGCCGCAGGGGACGGCGCTGCCAGGCCTGGGGGACCGGCTCAGGGTCATCCCCAATCACGTGTGCCTGACGATGAACCTGGTGGACGAGGTGAGTGTCGTCAGCAATGGTGCGCTCACGGGCCGTTGGACTGTTGCGGCGCGGGGGAAGAACAGCTGATGGCCCAGCGCGCATCAGCCGACGAAGGCGTCAGTAGCGCCGGGTGACCGTGGCCATGGGGCACTCAAAGCGCCGACCGGCCGCGAGTCCCACATCGTTGAGATACCGCACGATGATGCCATAGGAGGCCGTCAGCGTCGTCTCGGTGAAGGGAATGCCGTGCGTGTCGCAGTACTGACGCACAATTGCGGTCGCCTTGTGCAGCTGGGGGCGGGCCATGTCGGGGAAGAGGTGGTGCTCCACCTGGCGGTTGAGGCCCCCGAGCAGGATGTCCATAAATCGGCCACCTGAAATATTCCGGGAAGTCAGGACCTGGCGGCTCAGGAAGTCCACCCGGCTGTCTGCAGGCAAAACCGGCATGCCCTTGTGGTTCGGAGCGAAGGAGGCGCCCATGTAGAAGCCGAAGACGGCGAGCTGCACGCCGACAAAGGCGAAGGCCATCCCGAGCGGGAGGAACGAAAAGGCGAGCAGCGGGAGAATGCTGAGCCGGACCAGGAGGATCGGCAGTTCCACCCAGCGGTGTGTCACTTTGGCCCGCCGGAAGATAAAGCGCATCGAGTCGATCTGCAGGCCCAGGCCCACCAGGAACAGCAGCGGGAAGAAGAACCAGCCCTGTTTGCGCGTGAGGAAGGAAAGGCGTCCCTGACGGCCGGCAGCGGCCTCGGTGTGGAAAGCGAGGGCGCCGGTCGCGATGTCGGGGTCCTTGGAGATGACATTGGGGTGGTTGTGGTGCGCCCCGTGTTTCTGCTCCCACCACGAATAACTGATGCCCGCAACTGAGGTGGCAATCAGCCGGGCAGACCAGTCATTGGCGCGCCGGGAAGCGAAAATCTGGCGGTGGCCTGCCTCGTGGGCAAGGAAGCTCAGCTGCGTGCAGATGATCCCGAGGGCAGCCGCGATCAGGAGCTGGAACCAGCTCGGCCCGATCAGTGCGAAGCCGAACCAGGTGGCTGCCATGAGGACGACCAGGCTGGAGAAGACGGTGATGTAGAAGCCCTGCCGCCGTTCCAACAGGCCGGCCGCCCGCACTGACTTGAGCAGGTCCGAGTAGCTTTGCGTGACGGGATTGGCCTGGCTGATCCTGGACTGGCGGACCCGGGATTGTGGGCGTTCAGAAGTGATGGTGGGCGTCATGAACGGCTTGCCTCGTAACTGTTACGGGCAATGCTGCAGCCGACATTCGGCTGCGCAGTCTGGGTCACCCTTTGCCAAGCATACGCTCCCGCCGCTCGTCCGATTGTCTCAAGCCGTTCCGACCCGGGGTTTACGGGGCGGACCAAGAGCCCGGGGTAAGGCATCGCCGGGGCATGGCGGGTGTATGCATAAATATCGGGACCTATGCATACTCTTGCTGTATAGTCGTAGCCATGACTATTTCTGTTGCCGTCTCCGGCGCGAGCGGTTATGCCGGCGGCGAGGTACTGCGCCTTTTGTCCGCGCACCCTGACGTCACCATCGGTGCCATCACGGCGCACAGCAACGCCGGTTCCAGACTAGGGGAACTGCAGCCTCATCTCCATGGCCTCGCGGACAGGATCCTCGAGGACACCACGGTGGAGAACCTCTCGGGCCACGACGTCGTGTTCCTTGCGCTGCCGCACGGTACGTCGGCCAGGATTGCCGCCCAGCTGCCGGAGGGAACCGTTGTCATCGACGCCGGAGCCGACCACCGGCTGAAGGATGCCGCTGCCTGGGAGAAGTTCTACGCTTCCGAGCATGCGGGCACCTGGCCGTACGGGCTGCCCGAACTGCCAGGACAGCGCGAGGCGCTCAAGGGTGCCACGCGGATCGCTGTACCCGGCTGCTACCCGACGTCGGCCCTGCTCGCCCTGACGCCCGGGTTCGCCAACGGTCTCCTCCAGGGGGAAGACGTGGTCATCGTCGCCGCCTCCGGCACGTCGGGAGCCGGGAAGGCCGCCAAGGTCAACCTGATCGGGGCCGAGGTCATGGGCTCCATGAGTCCTTACGGAGTGGGTGGCGGGCACCGCCATACCCCGGAAATCGAGCAGGGACTGTCGCAGGCTGCGGGCGAGGCCGTGACTGTCTCCTTCACGCCGACGCTGGCGCCGATGAGCCGGGGAATCCTCACCACGGCCACGGCTCGGGTCAAACCCGGCGTGGGGGTCGCGGAGCTGCGCCGCGCCTGGGCGGAAGCCTACGACGAGGAACCTTTCGTGCACCTGCTCGCCGAAGGCCAGTGGCCCTCCACGAAGTCCGTGCAGGGGTCCAACCATGCCACACTGCAGCTGGCGTTTGACGAGCACGTCGGCCGCGTCATCGTCACGTGCGCCATCGACAACCTGACCAAGGGAACCGCCGGCGGAGCCGTGCAGTCCATGAACATTGCCCTCGGCCTGGCGGAAACCGCCGGCCTCAACCTGCAGGGAGTTGCCCCGTGACCGTCACCGCACCTCAGGGATTCCGCGCCGCCGGCGTCAAGGCTGGCCTCAAGGCTTCCGGAAACCCGGACCTCGCCCTCGTGGTCAACGACGGCCCCTCCAAGTCGGCCGCAGCGGTATTCACCTCGAACCGCGTAGCGGCCGCGCCCGTCCACTGGTCGCGCCAGGTGGTGTCTGACGGCCGGGTGGATGCCGTTGTCCTGAACTCGGGCGGCGCCAACGCCTGCACCGGACCGCAGGGCTTCCAGAACACGCACGCCACGGCAGAGAAAACGGCAGAAGTCCTCGGCATTTCAGCCACCGATGTCTTCGTCTGCTCCACCGGCCTGATCGGCGAGCAGCTGCCCATGGACAAGATCCTCCCTGGAATCGACGCCGCAGCAGCCGCCCTCAGTGCGGACGGCGGATCCGCTGCTGCCACCGCCATCATGACCACCGACTCGGTCTCCAAACAGGCTGTCTTCACCAGCGTTGACGGCGAGGGCACGCACTTCACCATCGGCGGCATCGCCAAGGGTGCCGGCATGCTCGCCCCCGGGCTGGCCACGATGCTGGTGGTCCTCACAACGGACGCCGAGGTCCAGCCTGAATTGCTCGACATGGTCCTCCGCGATGCCACCCGCGTCACCTTTGACCGGACCGACTCCGACGGCTGCATGTCCACGAACGACACCGTGGTGCTGATGGCTTCCGGTGCCTCCGGCGCCGTGCCTTCCGCCGAATCTTTCGGCGCCGGCCTCACCCAGGTGTGCGCGGAACTTGCCCGCAAGCTGATTGGAGACGCCGAAGGCGCGAGCCACGACATCGCCATCCGGACCTTCAACGCCGCCAGCGAACGGGACGCCGAAACCGTGAGCCGGGCAGTGGCCAGGTCCAACCTCTTCAAGGCCGCCATCTTCGGCAAGGATCCGAACTGGGGGCGCGTCCTGTCCGCCGTTGGCACCACTGACGCCGTCTTCGAGCCCGACGAGCTCCAAGTCTCCATGAACGGCATCCAGATCTGCCAGAACGGCAGCATCGGTCAGGACCGCAAGCTCGTGGACCTGGAACCGCGTGAAGTCCTGGTGGAGATCGATCTCCAGTCAGGCGATGCCGAAGCGACCATCTGGACCAACGACCTCACGCACGACTACGTCCACGAGAACAGCGCGTACTCAAGCTAAATCCGCCAGCAACCCTGGAGATACCGCAGCATGAACACCCAGACCCGCGAAAACACGTCCATGAGTGATGCCCAAAGCAAAGCCGGCACGCTGATCGAGGCACTTCCTTGGATCCAGCGTTTTGCCGGAACCACCATGGTGATCAAGTACGGCGGCAACGCCATGGTCAACGATGAGCTCCGCCGTGCCTTCGCCGAAGATGTCGTGTTCCTGCACCATGTGGGCATCCACCCCGTGGTGGTGCACGGCGGCGGACCGCAGATCAACGCCATGCTGAGCAGGCTGGGCATCGAGTCGGAGTTCAAGGGCGGCCTGCGCGTCACCACCCCGGAGGCCATGGACGTGGTGCGCATGGTCCTCACCGGCCAAGTGGGACGCGAACTCGTTGGGCTGATCAACTCCCACGGGCCCTACGCCGTGGGCATGTCAGGTGAAGACGGCGGCCTGCTGCGGGCGGTCCGGACCGGAACGGTCGTGGACGGCGAGGAAGTGGACCTCGGCCTGGTGGGCGAGGTGGTGGGCGTCAACCCCGAGGGCATTGTGGACATCCTCGCCGCCGGCCGGATTCCGGTGATCTCCACGGTTGCCCCTGAGATCGCCGGCGACGGGAATACTGATGGAGGCAGGGCCCAGACCACCGGCCAGGTCCTCAACGTCAACGCCGACACCGCGGCTGCCGCGCTGGCCGAAGCGCTCGGCGCCTCCAAACTGGTGATTCTGACCGACGTCGAAGGCCTGTACGCGAACTGGCCGGACCGCTCATCGCTGATTTCGTCGCTGACGGCCTCCGAGCTCCGTGACCTGCTGCCGTCGCTCGAATCCGGCATGATCCCCAAGATGGAGGCGTGCCTCAAGGCAATCGACGGGGGAGTGGAGCGCGCGCATATCGTGGACGGGCGCCTTGCGCACTCCATGCTGCTCGAGACGTTTACGGCGGCGGGCATCGGCACGCAGGTGGTACCAGACGAGGAAGTAGGCGCATGAGCAACCTTGAACAATCCGCAGTGGTCGAACAGTCGCCTGCACGGGAGCTGGCCGAAGGGCCGGGTCACGCAACAGGAGCCGACTGGCTGGCCCGCTACTCGTCGTCGCTCATGGGCGTGTTCGGCACGCCGCAGCGCGTCCTGGTCCGCGGGGCCGGTTGCCTCGTCTGGGACGCGGACGGCAAGGAGTACCTGGACCTGCTCGGCGGCATCGCCGTCAACGCCCTGGGTCACGCCCATCCGTTCGTGACCTCGGTGATCGCCAGCCAGCTGGCCACGCTCGGGCACGTCTCCAACTTCTTCACCAGCCCCACCCAGATCGCCCTCGCCGAGAAGCTCCTGGCCCTGAGCAAGGCGCCGGCGGGATCGAAGGTGTTCTTCACGAATTCCGGGACCGAAGCCAACGAGGCTGCCTTCAAGCTTGCCCGCCGGAACTCCGACGGGCCGGGCGGGGCCCGGACCAGGATCATCGCGTTGGAAGGAGCCTTCCACGGCCGGACCATGGGCGCCCTGGCGCTCACGGCTAAGGAAGCGTACCGGGCGCCTTTCGAACCGATGCCCGGCGGCGTGGAGCACATCCCGTTCGGCGACATTGAAGCGCTGCGGAACGCCGTGGACCACACCGTGGCAGCCGTCTTCCTGGAGCCCATTCAGGGCGAGGCCGGTGTCCGGCCCCTTCCTGCCGGGTACCTGAAGGCCGCCCGCGAGGTAACGTCGGCCGCGGGCGCCCTGCTGATCCTGGACGAGGTCCAGACCGGCATCGGCCGCACCGGCAAATGGCTGGCCAGCGAAGACGCCGGTATCGTGCCGGACGCCGTCACCCTGGCCAAGGGCCTGGGTGGCGGGTTCCCCATCGGCGCCCTCGTCACGTTCGGCCCGGAAACCTCATCACTCCTGACCGCCGGGCAGCACGGCACCACGTTCGGCGGGAATCCCGTTGCCACGGCGGCAGCGCTGGCCACGCTGCACGCCCTCGAAAACCAGCACGTGCTGGAGAGCGTCCGCGCCGTAGGGCAGTACATCCGCTCGGCCCTTGCGGCCGTCGACGGCGTCACGGAAGTCCGCGGCGAGGGGCTACTGATCGGCTTCGATCTGGATGCCGATGTTGCACCCGCCGTTGTCACCGCCGGCCTGGACGCCGGATTCATCATCAACAGCCCCGGACCCCGCACCATCAGGCTGGCCCCGCCCCTGATTCTGACGGAAGAACAGGCGGACCGTTTCCTGGCCGCCCTGCCTGCCATCCTGCAAACCGCAAAGGAAGCACAGTGACTTCACCCGCGACTTCATCAGTCAAAACCCGCCACTTCCTGAAAGACACGGACCTTAGCCCGGCCGAGCAGGCCGAGGTGCTGGATCTTGCCGTCCGCCTGAAGGCCGCGCCGTACAGCGTGCAGCCCTTCGCCGCGGACGGAAGCGGCCGCCAGACCGTGGCCATCATCTTTGACAAGACGTCAACCCGCACCAGGGTTTCCTTCGCCACCGGGGTTGCGGATATGGGCGGCAACGCCCTCATCATCAACCCGGGTGAGGCCCAGATCGGTCACAAGGAATCCGTGGAGGACACGGCCAAGGTACTTGAGCGCATGGTCTCCACCATCGTGTGGCGGACCGGCGCACACTCCGGCCTCGTGGCCATGGCGGAAAACTCCAAGGTACCGGTCATCAACGCCCTCTGCGACGATTACCACCCCTGCCAGCTCCTGGCGGACCTCCTGGCCGTCAAGGAGCACAAGGGTGAGCTCCAGGGCCTTACCATGGCCTATCTCGGGGATGCCGCCAACAACATGGCCAACTCGTACCTGCTGGCCGGTGTCACCGCCGGCATGCACGTGCGTATCGCCGGACCGGAGGGATACCTGCCCTCGGACGGCATTGTGGCCGTGGCCCAGGAGCGCGCCGCGGAAACAGGCGGGTCGGTCCTCATCACCACGGACGCGGCGGAAGCCCTCACCGGCGCCGACGTCGTGGCCACCGACACCTGGGTGTCCATGGGCCAGGAAGCCGAAAAGGAAGCCCGGCTTCAGCTATTCCGGAAGTACTCCGTCGATGAGGCCGCTATGGCGCATGCGGCGGACGACGCCGTCGTGCTTCACTGCCTTCCCGCGTACCGCGGATACGAGATCTCGGCGGGCGTCATCGACGGCCCGCAGTCGATCGTTTGGGATGAGGCAGAGAACCGGCTGCACGCGCAGAAGGCACTGATGGCGTGGCTCATGCACCAATCGGGACTGGCTGTCGTTGAGGGACTGCCGCCGGTGGGAGGGCAGGCGTAGTTGTCGGTCCAGCCCCAGCCGCCGGGCGCGAGCCCGGCGACCAAGACGGCCCGCCAGGCGCGGATCACCGCGATCCTGACGGGCGAGTCGGTGCGGTCGCAGGCGGAGCTTGCGGCGCTGCTTGCGGACGACGGCGTGCAGGTCACCCAGGCCACCCTGTCCCGGGACCTTGTGGAGCTCGGCGCCGTCCGGGTCCGCGGGAAGGAAGGCGTCCTGGTCTACGCCGTGCCCGGCGAGGGCGGGGAGCGGGCGGCCAAGAGCGGCGTCAGCCAGGAAATCCTCGACGCGCGGCTTGCCAGGCTGTGCGGGGAACTCCTGGTCACCGCCGAAGCGTCGGCCAATATCGCCGTCCTCCGGACCCCGCCCGGCGCCGCGAACTTCCTGGCCCTGGCCATCGACCATTCCGTGATGCCGTCCATCCTGGGCACGATTGCCGGGGACGACACCGTGCTGCTCGTCGCGCGGGATCCGCACGGCGGCCCCGAACTTGCCGCACGCTTTCTGCAGCTCGCCGAGGAAGCCGGCCAGTAAGCCGTCCGATGCGGGCGGTGTGACAGGCTTTCATCAGACAAAGACAAAAACCAACCAAAAACAAGAGGAGCATTTCCGTGACTGAGCGCATTGTTCTGGCCTACTCCGGTGGCCTTGATACTTCCGTAGCCATCGGCTGGATCGGTGAAGCCACCGGCGCCGAGGTCATCGCCGTGGCGGTCGACGTCGGGCAGGGCGGCGAGTCGCTGGAGACCATCCGCCAGCGCGCGCTGGGCTGCGGCGCCGTCGAAGCCTACGTGGCCGACGCCAGTGATGAATTCGCGAACGAATACTGCGTGCCCACCCTGAAGGCGAACGCCCTCTACCAGGGCCACTACCCCCTGGTTTCCGCCATCTCCCGGCCGGTGATCGTCAAGCACCTCGTCAAGGCCGCCCGCGAGTTCGGCGCCAGCACCGTTGCCCACGGCTGCACCGGCAAGGGCAACGACCAGGTCCGCTTTGAAGTGGGCATCCAGACACTCGGCCCGGACCTGAAGTGCATCGCCCCGGTCCGCGACCTCGCCCTGACCCGCGACAAGGCCATCGCCTTCGCCGAGGACAGGGGACTGCCGATTGAAACCACCAAGAAGAACCCGTACTCGATCGACCAGAACGTCTGGGGACGCGCCGTCGAGACCGGCTACCTCGAGGACATCTGGAACGCCCCCACCAAGGACATCTACGACTACACGGCCGCCCCGGAATTCCCGCCGGCGCCCGATGAAGTCACCATTTCCTTCGAGGCCGGCGTGCCGGTAGCAATCGACGGCGTCAAGGTCACGCCGCTGCAGGCCATCAAGGAACTGAACCGCCGCGCCGGGGCCCAGGGTGTAGGCCGCATCGACGTTGTCGAAGACCGCCTTGTGGGCATCAAGTCCCGCGAAATCTACGAGGCCCCGGGTGCCATGGCGTTGATCACGGCGCACAAGCACCTTGAGGACATCACGATCGAGCGCGAGCAGGCACGCTTCAAAGCCACAGTCGGCCAGCGCTGGGCCGAGCTGGTCTACGACGGCCAGTGGTTCTCCCCGCTCAAGCGCTCCCTTGATGCCTTCATCGAGGACACCCAGCGCTACGTCTCCGGCGACATCCGCATGGTGCTCCATGGTGGCCAGGCAATTGTCAACGGGCGCCGCTCCGAAACCTCGCTCTACGACTTCGGCCTCGCCACGTACGACACCGGCGACACCTTCGACCAGTCCATGGCCCGCGGTTTCATCGAGCTGTGGGGCATGTCCGCCAAGGTTGCCTCCGGCCGCGACATCCGCGTCGCAGGAAAGTAGCCCCGGTGGTTGAGCAGAATTCGACCACCGGCTCTACAAATGTAGGTGCTCTCTGGGGCGGCCGTTTCGCCGGCGGTCCCGCAGATGCCCTGGCGGCGCTGAGCAAGTCCACGCACTTTGACTGGCGGCTGGCCCGCTACGACATCGCCGGCTCCATGGCCCACGCCCGGGTGCTGCACAAGGCCGGCCTGCTGGACGACACCGAGCTCGACGGCATGCTGGCGGCCCTCACCCGGCTGGACGAGGACGTTGCCTCCGGCGCCTACACGGCAGCGGAGTCCGACGAGGATGTGCACGGCTCGCTGGAACGCGGACTGATCGAGCGCGCCGGCACCCGGCTGGGCGGCAAGCTCCGCGCCGGCCGGTCGCGCAACGACCAGGTGGCCACCCTTGGCCGCATGTTCCTGCGCGACCATGCCCGGATCATTGCCCGCGGCGTGCTGGCCACCATCGATGCCCTCGTGGACCAGGCCAAGGCGCACCGGGGCGTGGCCATGCCCGGCCGCACGCACCTGCAGCACGCCCAGCCGGTCCTGCTCAGCCACCACCTCCTCGCCCACGCCTGGGCGCTGCTGCGCGATGTGCAGCGGATGCAGGACTGGGACAAGCGCGCCGGTGTTTCCCCCTACGGGTCCGGTGCGCTGGCAGGTTCCTCGCTGGGCCTGGATCCGGAGGCAGTCGCCGCGGACCTGGGCTTCTTCTCGGCAACGCACAACTCCATCGACGGCACCGCCTCCCGCGACGTCTTCGCCGAGTTCGCGTGGGTCACGGCCATGATCGGCGTGGACCTGTCCCGGGTCTCCGAGGAAGTCATTCTCTGGGCGACCAAGGAGTTCTCCTTCGTCACGCTGCACGATTCGTATTCCACCGGATCGTCGATCATGCCGCAGAAGAAAAACCCGGACGTGGCTGAACTGGCGCGCGGTAAAGCCGGGCGCCTGATCGGCAACCTGACCGGGCTCCTGGCCACGCTGAAGGGTCTGCCGCTGGCGTACAACCGCGACCTGCAGGAGGACAAGGAGCCCGTGTTCGACGCCGCCGACACGCTCGAACTGCTGCTGCCGGCCGTCTCCGGCATGATCGCCACCCTGAAGTTCAACACCGAACGGATGGAGTCGCTGGCACCGCAGGGGTTTGCGCTGGCCACGGACATCGCCGAATGGCTCGTCCGCCAGGGCGTTCCGTTCCGCGAGGCGCACGAGCTCTCCGGTGCCGCCGTCAAGCAGGCCGAAAGCCGCGACGTCGAGCTGTGGGACCTCACGGATGAGGAGTATGCGGCCATCTCGGAACACCTCACGCCGGAGGTCCGCACGGTCCTCAGCACCGAGGGATCGCTCAACAGCCGCAGCTCGCAGGGCGGTACCGCGCCGGCCGCCGTCGAACGCCAGCTTGCTGCGCTGGACGCGGAGCTCGCCGGCGTGCGCGAGTACGCCGGGTAGGACGCTGGAGCGTCTGGAGCTGGACTTCGCGGCAGTGTTCCCAAGAACACTGCCGCGAGGCTGTCTCGGGGTAGTTAAGGGCCATTAACCGTCCGCTACGATTGCCCTATGACCGCAATCACACCTGAGACAGTGCTCATTGAACTGCACAAAGCGGCCGACGCCGTAGCCTCCCAGGCGGCAAAACTCACCGCTGATGACGTCACGGCGCCCTCGAAACTTCCGGGCTGGACCCGCGGACACCTCCTGGCGCACATCACCGGCATCTCCAACGCGATGGCCCGGCAGCTCGAGTCCGCCTCCCGGGGCGAGTCCGTGGAGCTGTATGACGGCGGCTACGAGGGCCGCACCAAAGCCATCGAGATGGCCGCGGGCCACAGTATCGAGCAGCACCGCGCCGATCTGGATGCGGCGCTGGAAAGGGCCCTGCGGGCCTTCGACGCCCTGGACTCTGACGGCTGGCAGGCCCCCATCGCATACCGCGGAGGGGTGGTGTTCGACGGCGCATGTGCCCTCTGGCGCGAACTCGTGATCCATGCCTCCGACCTCGGCACGGGGCTGGGGCCTGAAACATGGAGCAGGCTTTTTTGCGAGCACCTGTTCGACTTCCTGACCCAGTGGGTGCCGGAAGGCCAGAAGTTCGTCCTCCAGCCACTGGGGCTTCCGCCGGTGACGATCGGGGCAGCCGGGCACTCCACGGTGGTCAGCGGCATGGTCACGGACATTGCGGCCTGGCTGGCCGGACGCGAACCTTCGCTGGGCAGCCTGCGTGCCTCGGCGGCGGCCGACGGTGTAGACCTTCCGGAGCTGCTGCCCTGGCCGGCAGGGGTGCCGGGGACGAAGTAGCCGGACGCTCAGCCTGGGGAGAGGCTGCTGGCGGCAGCCGCTGCCAGTGCCTGCTTCTCCCGCGCCAGGAGGCTTTCCTTGATCCGAAGCCCCCACCGGAAACCGCCCAGCGTGCCGTCGGTGCGGACCACCCGGTGGCACGGCACGAACAGGGCTGCCGCGTTGAAGGCGCACGCGCTGGCCGCTGCCCGGACGGCCTTGGCGTTGCCGGACAGCTCCGCGTACTCGGTGTAGGTCACCGGTGTTCCGGGGCCGACAGTACGCAGCACATCCCAGGCATGGGCGCGGAAGGGGCCTGACTTCTGCACGACGGGCACCCTCATCGCCGGCGCGGGGTTCCCTGCGTAGAAGGCGTCCACGGCCGAGGAAATGGGGCCGAGGTCGTCCACCCTGTCATAGTCCCCGGGCAGCAATTCCGCATGGATTTGTCCGGTGAGATCGGCCGGGTCGGCGGTCCAGCCCGAAGCCAGCACCACGCCGTCGCGGGCGATGATGGTGAACGGGCCGTCCGGGGTGGGCATGGTGAGCAGCTGGGCCCTGAAGCCTGCGCCGTTGTGCTGGACTTTCATTTCTGCCTTCATGTCTGTGCCTTCGCGGTGGTGGTTTTCGGCGCGGCAGCGGCGGCCCGCCAGAGGTGCATTGTGGCGTAGGACCGCCACGGGCTGACCTCGCTGAAATCGGACGACAGGGGCGCATCCGGCCCGGCGGGCAGCGCACGGATCCCGTTGCGCACCGCCGCATCGTTGGCCAGGAAGACATCCGGAGCGCCGATCACCCGCATCGCCACGTAGCCCGCAGTCCACGGTCCAACACCGGCCAGGGGGAGGAGTTTGGCGCGCAGCCCCGGCAAATCGTCGCCGTAGCCGAGTTCGAGATCTCCGGAAGCAAGCGCGGCGGCGGTTGCCACGAGCGAGTCTATTCTCCGCCGCGGCCCACGCAACAGGTCTTCGCCCGCCAGTGCGATCTGCTCGGGCGTCGGAAATATCCTGTCCAGCCCTTCGCCGGCGGCGGAGCTCGTGCTGCCCGCGGCGGACAGTTGCGTGAGCGCCGTACGGGCCGCAGCCACGGTGATCTGCTGGCCGACCATGGCCCGGATCAGGAGCTCGTGCGGATCCAGGGCCCCCGGCATGCGGATGCCGGGAGTTCCGGCAACAGCCTGTGACAGCCTTGGATCCAGGCTGAGGGCACCGTCAATGGCCAAGGGGTCCGCATCGAGGTCCAAGAGTCGGCGGACCCTGCTCAGCAGGACGGGAAGGTCGCGCAGGTCCACCGCGCCGATGGAAAGCACCAGCGGCCGCCCCGGGGCGCCGGCGTCGTCCTCCACAGCGTTGTATTCAACTTTGAATCGGGCGTCGCCGTGCGGCAGCCGCAGCGTGCGGGCGTAAGAGAACGCCGTTCCGGCCTCGATTCCCGGAATGGCGCGTACCGCGAGGAAGCTGAAGATGCCGGGATCGAAAGGCTCGCGGTAGGGAAGGTTCAGCGTGAGCGCCGTGCTGGAGGCGGGCGACGGATGATGCCTCGCAGTGGCGCGCAGGGCGGTGGGTGTCATGTCGAACACCTCGCCCACGGTCTCGTTGAACTGCCGGACGCTGCTGAAGCCGGCAGCAAACGCGACATCAGCGAGTTTCATGGCCGTGGACACCAGAAGTGTGCGGGCGGTCTGCGCCCTGCTGGCCCTCGCGAGGGAGAGCGGCCCGGCACCAAGTTCGTGGCTGAGGATCCTGTTCAGCTGCCGGGACGAATATCCCAGCCGGGCAGCCAGTCCCTCCACGCCGTCGCGGTTGATCACGCCGTCGTTGATGAGCCGCATAGCGCGGCCGGCGATGTCCGAGCGTAGATTCCAGGCCGGAGTTCCCGGGACGGCCTCCGGCAGGCAGCGCTTGCATGCCCGGTATCCGGCGTCGTGGGCCGCAGCCGACGTTTCATAAAAGGTGACGTTCTCGGCCTTAGGCGTCCTTGCCGGGCACGACGGCCTGCAGTAGATGCCCGTGGTCCGCACCGCCGTATAGAACTGCCCGTCGAAACGGGTGTCCCGCGCATCAATCGCCCGGTAGCGCTGCCAGAAGTCCATGACTCCATCCTCCCAGCCGGCCGAGGACACAGCTAGCGGAAATCGGACATGGCCGTGGACCGGGGCGGTGCGTGCCGGACCAGCCCAGTTTTGAGCGTGCGGCCCCGGTCCGAGACGCCGGCTGCCGCGGAAAGAGCGGCAAAACCGGGCCAGTCCGGCATTCAACCGCAGGTGCACCTATAGGTAAAGTCGGAGCATGACCGTCAGCAGCAGTATCCCGGTGCCAGAGGATGAGGTGCCAGAGGGGCAGACGCCGGCAGGCGACGTGCCGGAAAATGCTGTGCCGCCGAATCAGGTGCGCGAATTCCTCTCCGGCGATGCACGCGAGGTAGCGCCCCTGCTCCTGGGTTCCGTCCTCACGCACCACAGCCCCGAAGGGTCCGTGTCGGTGCGGATCACGGAACTGGAGGCCTACATGGGGCCTGGCGATTCCCTGCATCCCGATCCCGGATCCCACACCTTCCGAGGCCCCACCCGCCGGAATGCACCGATGTTCGGCCACGCCGGCCACCTCTATGTCTATTTCACTTATGGCATGCACTACTGCGCCAACATCGTCTGCGGACCGGCCGGGCACGCCTCCGCCGTGCTGCTGCGTGCGGGGGAGATTGTGGACGGGCTGCCTCTTGCCCTTGCAAGGCGGCCCACGTCGAAATCGGCCAGGGACCTTGCCAGCGGACCCGCCCGCCTGGCCACGGCACTCGGACTGACGACAGCGGACAGCGGCCGCGACGCCCTCACCCACCCGTTCGGGCTGGAGCTGCCCGCAGCGCCAGCGGTCGATTTCAGTGCAGGTCCCAGGGTGGGCGTCGCCGGTGACGGGGGCTCCCACGACTACCCCTGGCGCTTCTGGCTGACCGACGATCCCACCGTATCCCGCTATAAAGCCGCGAAGGTCCGTCCGGTCCGGTCCTGACCTGGGCCATGACCTGGGCCATGACTGGGCCAGACACCGTAGGCTGGACGGGTGAACCAGAGCGAGCAGACACAGGCCCCTAAGTCCGTTCCCGTTGACGAGCTGATCTCGGGGCTTTGCGCCACCGTGCCGGACTATCCCAGACCGGGAATCATGTTCAAGGACCTGACCCCGGTGTTCGCCGACGGCCGGGCACTCCGCGCTGTGGTTGACGCCCTGGTGGAACCGTTTAAGGGCCAGTTTGATGCCGTGGCCGGAGTCGAGGCCCGCGGCTTCCTGCTGGCCGCCGCCGCAGCTTACGCCACCGGAACAGGCGTTATCACTGTGCGGAAAGCCGGCAAACTGCCGCGTGCCGTGTACTCCGAGGACTACGCCCTGGAGTATGGAACCTCCACGCTGGAATTGCATACCACGGACCTGCCCGCCGGCAGCCGCGTGCTGATTCTGGACGACGTCCTGGCCACGGGCGGCACTCTGAGTGCAGCAGTACGGCTCTTCGAACGCTGCGGTGTCCACGTGTCCGGTGTAGGTGTCGTCATGGAACTGGGGGAGCTGCGGGGACGCGCCGCCCTGTCCGGGCACCGCGTACGCTCGCTGCTGCGTCTCTAGCAATCCTTACCACGCCGTGTCCAGCATCCGACTGTCCGGCAGGACTGCCCGTCCGCACGCGGGTAGGAATGCCAGTCGCCTGATGGGCCGGGAAACACCGGAGCGCGGACCACAAGGGCGCGCTGGCGAAAATGGTTGTAGAATGGACGGTCTGTCTTTTGCGATAGGGGAACGTTAATGCTCGACGCCGATTTGGCCCACGAACGGGACTATGTTGCCGGTCTGTACGCACGGCTTGATGAATTGCGCGAGGAAAAGCGCGCCCAGCTGGCGCAGGTGCGCCGCGCCGGAGCGGTGGGCACCATGCAGAACGTTTCCGAACGCGACGCCTTCGCTGCACTGTACGAAGACCGCCTGGCGCAACTCGACGCCGTCGACGACCGCCTGGTGTTCGGCCGGCTGGACCTTGACTCCGGTGAGGCGCAGTATATTGGCCGCATCGGCCTGACCACCGAGGACCTGCAGCGCCTCATGGTGGACTGGCGCGCGCCCGAAGCAGGGCACTTTTACCAGGCCACGGCCTTCGACCGCCAGGGTGTGCGCCGGCGGAGGCACCTGATCCTCCAGGGCCGCGAAGTCAAGGCTATCGAGGACGACGTCCTCGACGCGGACATGCTGGCGGACAACGATTCCCTGCAGGGGGAGGGCGCTTTGCTCGCTGCCCTGAACTCCAAGCGGACTGGCCGGATGTCGGACATCGTGGGCACCATCCAGTCCGAACAGGACCGCATCATCAGGTCCTCCATCTCGGGCGCCCTCGTGGTCCAGGGCGGACCGGGAACCGGTAAAACTGCCGTCGCACTGCACCGCGCCGCCTATCTCCTGTATACGCACCGGGACAGGCTCAAGACCGCCGGCGTGCTGCTGGTGGGGCCGTCGTCGTCCTTCATGAAGTACATCGAACGCGTCCTGCCGTCCCTCGGCGAAACCGGCGTGGTCATGGCCAGCGTCGGCCGGCTGATGCCCGGCATCAACGCCGTGCCGGAAACGGAAGCGGACGTGGCCGCCCTCAAGGGGCGGCTGGACATGGCCGACGTCATCGCCAACGCAGTGGCCAACCGGCAGCGCATCCCGGCCGGAAACCGCGTCCTGGAAGTGGATGGACGCAAGCTGGTCCTCACACCGCGGCAGGTCCGGCGCGCCCGGGAACGTGCACGCTCCACAGGCAAGCCCCACAACGAAGCACGCGTCACGTTCGTCAAGATCCTCCTCCGCGAACTCACCGAGCAGATCACGGAACTCGTGGAAGCCGGGAACATCGGCAACAACGCCGACCGGTCCTATCTTGCCGAGGACGTCCGCTCTGCGCGCGATGTCCGGATCGCGCTGAACCTCTGCTGGATGCCGATGACGCCCGAAAAGCTCGTCGGTGAGCTGTTGAGCAAGCCAGCGATCCTGGAGGCCTGCACGCCCAACCTCACCCCCAAGGAGCGCGAACTCCTGCTCCGCGCGCCTGGCTCCCCTTGGACCGAAGCGGACGTTCCCCTGCTCGACGAGGCAGCAGAGCTCCTCGGCGAGCTTGATCCCGCCGCAGGCCGCGGACTCGCGCAGCAGGAGCACGACCGGGCCCGTGATCTGGCCAACGCCCGCCAGACGCTCGTCAACATGGAGTCGGCCGGGGTCGACGTCCTGATGTCCGCCGAGGAACTGGTTGAGCAGAACCAGGAGCGCGAGGCCCGGCTGACGGCCGCCGAGCGAGCCACGAGCGACCGCACCTGGGCGTTCGGCCACATCGTGGTCGATGAAGCTCAGGAGCTGTCACCCATGCAGTGGCGCCTGCTCGTCCGGCGCTGCCCGCTGAAATCCTTCACCATCGTGGGGGACATAGCCCAGACCAGCTCGGTGGCGGGCGCAAAGTCCTGGCACGGCGCCCTCGCGCCGATGTTTGGCGACCGGTGGCAGCTGGAAGAGCTCACCGTCAATTACCGGACGCCGTCGCAGATCGCCGAAGCGGCCGCACGGATGGCCAACGCCGCAGGGCTCGTCGTGTCCGCGCCCAAGGCGGTCCGCGAGGGCCGTTGGTCTCCCATCATTGACCTCGTGGAACCTGGCAGTCTGGTCAGCCGGCTCGTTGAGGTGCTGCCCGAGGAACTGGAGGCGATCGACGGCGGCCTGCTTGCGGTGATTGCCGACGGTGACCTCCTGCAGGAGGCAACCTCAGCGTTGCGCGCCATTTACGGCCACCGCCTCGGCACAGGTGCCGGGAGCTACGAACAGGATGTTGTGGTGATCAGCCCGAGAGAGGCCAAGGGGCTCGAATTCGACGGCGTCGTGGTCCTTGAACCGTCGGTGATGCTGAATCACGAACACGGCCGCGTCGGTGACCTCTATGTCGCCATGACCCGGCCAACCCAGCGGCTGCGGCTGATCGCGGCTGCGGGGATTCCCGCCGGCATCGAACGCTAAGCTCGCAGGGATTGGTCCGGGGCACCTGGCAACCAGCGCCCCGGGCCGCTGATCCTGCTAACTTAGAAGGCGTGCCACAACTAAACGACCTCGAATCCCAACAGAACGACCCCAGCTTCGCCAACATCTGGCAGGAGCTCAAATGGCGCGGCCTCGTCCACGTCTCCACCGATGAGGTGGAACTGGAGAAACTCCTCGCCGGGGATCCGATCACGTATTACTGCGGGTTCGACCCCACGGCACCGAGCCTGCACCTGGGGAACCTGGTCCAGCTTCTCCTGATGAGGCGCCTGCAGCTCGCCGGCCACAAGCCCCTCGGCCTCGTGGGCGGATCCACCGGGCTTATTGGTGACCCGCGACCGACGGCGGAACGCACCCTGAACACGAAAGACACCGTTTCTGAGTGGGTGGGCTACCTGCAGGCACAGGTCCGCAGGTTCCTCAGCTTTGAGGGTGCCAATGCCGCCCGCATGGTCAACAACCTCGACTGGACAGCGCCGCTGAGCGCCATCGACTTCCTGCGCGAGATTGGAAAGCACTACCGCGTGGGCACCATGATGCGCAAAGATGCTGTCGCGTCGCGCCTCAACTCGGAAGAAGGCATCAGTTACACCGAGTTCAGCTACCAGATCCTGCAGGGAATGGACTACCTTCAGCTCTACCGCGAGTACGGCTGCGTGCTGCAGACCGGCGGATCGGATCAGTGGGGCAACCTCACCAGCGGCACGGAACTCATCCGCAAGGTGGAGGGCAAGACTGTCCACGCGCTCGGCACTCCGCTTATCACCAACTCCGACGGCACCAAGTTCGGCAAGAGCGAAGGCAACGCCATCTGGCTGGATCCGGCCATGTGCACCCCGTACACGTTCTACCAGTTCTGGCTGAACACCGCTGATGCCGATGTTGTGGACCGCCTCAAGGTCTTCACGTTCCTTGGCCGCGCCGAGATCGAGGCGCTGGGTGAGTCCACGGCTGAACGTCCGTTCGCACGGGAAGGCCAGCGGAAGCTCGCCTACGAAGTGACATCACTGGTTCATGGTGTCGAGGCCACCGAAAAAGTCATCGCAGCCTCGGCCGCCGTGTTCGGCAACGGCGACCTTTCCCTGCTGGACGAGCAGACCCTCGCCGCGGCGACATCGGAGCTGCCTTCCGCATCCGTGGACGGGGCGGACCTTGGCATCATCGACCTGCTCGTGGCCTCCGGACTCTCGGAGAGTAAATCGGCCGCCCGCAGGATTGTTGGTGAGGGCGGCGCCTACGTCAACAATGCCAAAGTGTCGGATCCGGATGCGGTGATTCCTGCCTCCGAGCTGCTTCACGGAAAGTACCTGCTGCTGCGCCGGGGCAAGAAGAACCTGGCCACGGTCCAAGTGTCCGGCGTCTAGTCCCGGGCACGCCGAAGACTGCTTACCCGCTCCTCCGCGACCGATTTGCACGGCCGCGGAGGAGCGTGTAATGTCTTCTGAGTCGCCGCCGCTGAGTGGTGACAAACCCCCTTCACTTGAGAAGCGATTCTTCATGTGCGAAGCATGAAAATGAAGAAAAGCTTCCTTTTGTTATGGGCGGATTCGTTCCACGAAGTGAATATCGGGAAAACAACCCGGATTTGCAAAGTGAATATGAATGAAATAGGCTATAAACATCGCAGCGAAGAAATGCGAAACAAATAAATTTACGAACTGAATTGTAAATTGTTTCGAGAAGTATTCGAATGTGTCTGTTGTTTGAGAACTC
>NZ_JAGGPJ010000008.1 GCF_018613875.1 Arthrobacter sp. ISL-28
CTGCACAAAATTTGAAACCAGCCAAAAACACCAGACCATCCACAGGGGCGGACAGCCCGGCACAATCAACCAATTCAATAAAAAATCGGTATCAACAAACTTGGCACACTATTGAGTTCTCAAACAACAGACACACCCGGCACCACCCAAACCCTAACGGTCCAGGATCGCTCCGGAGCAACTTTTCAAACTTACCCGCTCCCTCTAGTTTAGTCAAATCGGCGGTCCCGATCCAGTCTTGCCGAAGCATCCGAATCTCTTCACCGACCGACTCCGGGGAGCGGCGCGGAAATAAACTCTACCACTAGTTCGGCGCCCCGCCAACCACAGCCGGAAGGCGCAGAAGAGGCCCGGAATCACGCGGATTCCGGGCCTCTGACAGTCAGCTCACCGGGAAGTCAGCTCACCGTGGTCTCCGGCAGTTCCGTCTGGGCTGCACGGCGCGGCAGCTCCGGAACCCTGTCGCCTGCAGGTTTGAAGTACACGACACCAAGCGGGGGCAGCGTGACGGTCAACGTGGCGGGCTGGCCATCGATGGCTTCGTCCTCCGCTATCAGCTTCCCGTCGTTGAGGACACCAGAGCCGCCGTAGGCCGCGGCATCGGTGTTCAGCACTTCAGTCCACGTACCGGTGGACGGCACCCCGAGGGCGTAGTCCTTGTGCGGGCCTCCCGAGAAGTTGACCGCAACAACCACAGGGTTTCCCTGGGTGTCCCAACGGACGAAGGTCAGAACGTTGCGGTCCGCATCGGCTCCGTTGATCCACTGGAACCCGCCGGGCTCATTGTCACGTGAGTACAGTGCCGGCGTGGACTTGTACAGCTCGTTCAGGTCCTTCGTCAGCATCTGCACTCCGCGGTGTGCAGGGATGTCCGCCAGCCACCAGTCAAGGCCGTGCTGCTCGGACCATTCGGCTTCCTGGCCGAATTCCGTGCCCATGAAGATGAGCTGCTTGCCGGGGTGTGCCCACTGGTAACCGAGGAATGCCCGCAGGTTCGCCAGTTGCTGCCAGCGGTCGCCCGGCATCTTGCGGAGCATCGACCCCTTGCCGTGGACAACCTCGTCATGGCTGATAGGCAGGAGGAAGTTCTCAGTGAAGGCGTAGACCATCGAGAAGGTGACCGTCCCGTGGTGCCACTTCCGGTTGACGGGATCCTCGGAGATGTACTTGAGCGAATCGTGCATCCAGCCCATGTTCCACTTGAGCCCGAAGCCGAGGCCGCCGTGGCTGGTGGGACCTGTCACTCCGGGGAATGCAGTGGATTCTTCGGCGATCATGACGGCGCCGGGGTGGGTCTTGTACACCGTGGCGTTGGCTTCCTGAAGGAAGGAGATGGCCTCCAGGTTTTCGCGGCCGCCAAACCGGTTCGGCTGCCACTGGCCGTGCTCACGGGAATAGTCCAGGTAGAGCATGGAAGCGACGGCGTCCACGCGCAGGCCGTCGATGTGGAATTCATCAAGCCAGTAGAGCGCGTTGGCCACGAGGAAGTTGCGGACCTCGGTGCGGCCGAAGTCGAAGATCAGGGTTCCCCAGTCCGGGTGCTCCCCCAGGTTCGGGTCGGCGTGCTCGTACAGCGGCTGGCCGTCGAATTCGGCCAGTGCCCAGTTGTCCTTGGGGAAGTGCGCCGGCACCCAGTCCAGGAGGACCCCGATGCCCGCCTGGTGGAGGGCATCCACCAGGTAGCGGAACTCGTCGGGGTGCCCGAAGCGGGATGTCGGTGCGAAGTAGGAGGTGACCTGGTAGCCCCAGGAGCCGCCGAAGGGGTGTTCGGCCACGGGCATGAACTCGACGTGGCTGAAGCCGAGCCACTTCACATACTCAACGAGTTCCTTGGCCAGTTCGCGGTAGCTGAGCCCCAGGCGCCAGGATCCCAGGTGGACCTCGTAGACGCTCATCGGCGAATTGTGCGGATCCCGCTCGGCACGGGCCTTCATCCAGTCGGCGTCCTCGAACCGGTAGTGGGACTCCACGACCCTGGAAGCGGTCAGCGGCGGGACTTCCGTGCCAAACGCCAGGGGGTCGGCCTTCTCAACCCAGTAGCCGCCCTTGGTCTTGATCTCGAACTTGTAGCACGCGCCTGCCCCGACGCCGGGAACGAACAGCTCCCAGACACCGGAGGAACCCAGGGAACGTAGGGAGTTTTCGCGACCGTCCCAGGAATTGAAGTCACCCTTGACGCGCACCGCTTCCGCATTCGGGGCCCACACGGCGAAGGACACGCCGTCGACGTCGCCCAGTGAGGACTTGTAGTGCTGCACGTGAGCACCAAGCACTGTCCACAGCTTCTCGTGGCGTCCCTCACCGATCAGGTGCAGGTCCACTTCACCCACAGTCGGGAGATAGCGGTAGGGTTCATCGACCGTCACCGGTTCCGCACCTTCATACGTCACCTCGAGGCGGTAATCCGGCACGTGCCCGGCCTGCAGGGGCTCCAGCACGGCAACCCAGACGCCGTCGGACTCGTGGGTCATCGGAACCGAACCGGCCGCGGTCACCACCGTGACAGCCTCGGCCAGGTGCTTGACGGTGCGGATGGTTACGTGGCCGTAGTCATCCAGGTGGGCACCCAGCACGGAGTGTGGAGCATGGTGCTCTCCGGCCGCAACTCGTGAGAGCGTATGCGCATCCACATGGAGAGGGGCCTGGGGCCGATCTGTAGGTGCAGAGCCTGTCATCTTCTTACCTTCCGCTGCGGCTCCGGCGGGTTCGCCGGGGCCTTTACTGCTGAGGAGCCGCCTGGACGCATTCACGGGAATGGCCAGCCAGTCCGGCCTATTGCGCAATTCATACACGACTTCGTACAACGCCTTGTCCAGCCACAATGCCACAAAGAGCGGGGACTTCCGGTCTATGGTGCCGGGAGTGACTTCCGAGTAGCCGGCCAGGAAGGCCTCAGCGCAGTCGTCCACCCATGATTCGGGCACGCGGCCGGCGCTGGTCTCGCGCTCCGCGGCACCGGCGGCGTAGTCAAAGGACCGCAGCATCCCCACGACATCCCTCAGCGGGACATCCGGGAAGTTCCGTTCCGAGATGGGCCGCAGCGGCTCACCCTCGAAGTCAAGGATCGCCCACCGGTCCTGCCCGCCTTCCCAGCCCGGAACCTGGAGGATCTGGCCAAGGTGGAGGTCCCCGTGGATGCGCTGGAGCGCGCCGGCCGGGACACCCTTCAGGTCCTCAAGGAGCCGTTCCAGTTCATCGTCGTAAGGTCCGACGGCGGTACCGGCTTCCGTCCAGGCCTGCCGCACCCGCTGGGCTACCCCGGGAGCAATGACCTCGCCGGGCACGGCTTCGGCGGAAGCCCCCAGCGTTTCGGCCAGCCGACGATGGACTGTCGCCGTGGCATGGCCCAGAGCGTGGGCTTCGTGCGTGAAGTCCGTGCCCGCCTTGGCCGCATCCACGGCCAGCCGCCAGGCATCCCGACCTCCGGCCAGGAACTCATGCGCCACCGCCAGTTCGCCCTGGGCCGGCGCGGCCGCAGTGTCCGGGCCGGATCCTGCGGCTGCTGTCCCCGCTTGCTCCGGAACCCATTCGCCGGTGACCCAGCCGAGGGTGGCCGGAACTTCAAATGTCCGCGCGGCGGAAAGGGCAGCCCCGACTTCCACCTCCGGATTGCGGCCGGCCGAAAGCACACGGAAGAATTTCACGATGACCGCCGACACGCCGTCATCAACAATCACGGACGTGTTGGACTGTTCTCCGGACAGGACGCGGACCGTGCCGCCGGCATGCGGAAGCGGTTTGCCGGCACCGGAAAGGTGACCGGTGGCCATGCCGGCCGCGGCGACCCCCTCGGTCCGCATGAGCTCAAGCCATTCCGCGATGAACACGGGGTCGTGGACGCCGTCGTAGATCCAGCGGTGTCCCAGCTCTGCGTGGTCGCTTTCACCGATGAGCGCGCGCTCAGCGCCGGTCAGCGGTTCGCTGCGGTAGCTGAGCGGCACCTGTACAACATCGGTGCGGCGGCCGCCGTCGGCCGTTTCGGACACGACGGAAGCGAGGAACACCTCAAGGCCCACCTCATCCGAGGTGTCGTTGAGGATAAAGCCGCCCACGGGAGCCAACGAGAATGCCGCTGATTTCACGGGGAACCACCGCTGGTGCGGGAGCCACTGGCGGAGCAGCTGTTCGAGTGTCGGGGTCAAAGTTGATTGGCTCATGTCACCCCTCAATGGACAGGATCGGCATCGCTTGGGTGACCGGTGACGTCGGGTTGGAGGCCGCAGACCGCACGCGCAGCCAGAAGAAGTCGTGGCTGCCGAGGGTCAGCGTCAGGCTCCCGTCGTCGCCGACCCCGGGGAACGGCTGGCCGCCGAAGACGTCGCGGAGGCCGCGGCCGGCAAACTGCGGCATCCGAAGTGTGGTCGACACCGGGTGCTGGGAGAGGTTGAAGACGCAGAGAATGGATTCGGCCGGTTCGCCTGCCGCATTGCCTTCCGCAAGTTCACGTAGGTAGGCCAGGACCACTTCGTGGTCGGCTTCCACATGCTTGAACGCACCGAGCCCGAACGCAGCATGGTTGCGCCGGACGCTGAGGATCTGCCTGGTCCAGCGGAGCAGCGACCCCGAGTGCGCGGCCTCGGCTTCCACGTTGGCCATGCTGTAGTTGTAGACGAGCGACTGGATCACTGGAAGGTACAGCTTGCCGGGATCGGCATTGGAGAAGCCGGCATTACGGTCCGGGTTCCACTGCATGGGCGTGCGGACAGCGTCGCGGTCCTCCAGCCAGATGTTGTCGCCCATGCCGATCTCGTCCCCGTAATAGAGGAATGGACTGCCCGGCAGCGACAGCAGCAAGGCATTGATCAATTCAATCTCGGCTCTGGAGTTGTCCAGCAGCGGTGCCAATCGGCGTCGGATACCGATGTTTGCCCGCATGCGGGGATCCGGCGCGTACCACCCGAGCATCGCCGCGCGTTCGTCGGCGGTGACCATTTCCAGGGTCAGCTCATCGTGGTTCCGCAGGAAGGTGCCCCATTGGGCGCCCTCCGGAATCTCCGGAGTGTCGTGCATCGTCTCGATGATGGGCGCTGCCTTCTGGTCACGCAACGCATAGTACAGCCGCGGCATGATCGGGAAGTGGAAGGCCATGTGGCATTCCGGCTCTTCCTCGGTTCCGAAGTACTCCACTACTTCGTTGGGCGGCTGGTTGGCCTCCGCGATGATGACCCTGCCCGGGTAGCTTTCATCCACCATCTTCCGCAGCTTGCGGAGGAACTCGTGGGTGGCGGGCAGGTTTTCGCAGTTCGTGCCCTCTTCCTCATAGAGGTAGGGGATGGCGTCGGCCCGGAAGCCGTCGATTCCCTGGTCCAGCCAGAACCGCACGACATCGAACAGTGCGTCGATGACCTTCGGGTTCTCGAAGTTGAGGTCGGGCTGGTGGCTGAAGAACCGGTGCCAGAAGAACTGGCGCCGGATGGGATCAAAGGTCCAGTTGGACTCTTCCGTGTCCACGAAGATGATGCGGGCATCCTGGTACTTTTCGTCCGTGTCGCTCCAGACGTAGAAGTCGCCGAAGGGACCGTCCGGGTCCTTCCGTGACTCCTGGAACCAGGGGTGCTGGTCCGAGGTATGGTTCAGCGGCAGGTCGATGATGACACGGACGCCGCGGGCGTGGGCCTCGGCAACGAGCCGCTTGAAGTCGCTGATCGTTCCAAACTCGTCCAGCACGGAGTTGTAGTCAGAGATGTCGTAGCCGCCGTCCCGGAGCGGCGACTGGAAGAACGGCGGAAGCCAGAGGCAGTCCACGCCCAGCCACTGCAGGTAGTCGAGTTTGTCGATCAGTCCGTGGAAATCGCCTGACCCATCGGCGTTGGCATCCGCAAAGCCCCGGACCAGCACTTCATAGAACACCGCCTTCCTGTACCACAGCGGGTCATGTTGCAACCCCGGCGCATTCAGCTCGAATGTGCTCTTCGGCGTGAAGTGATGAGACGGGTTCTGCGGGCTGAAACTCACTTCAGGCTACCTCCGGATGGTCAGAATGTGGGCAGGTTCAACATGTGCATCGAGTCTGACGTAGTTGTATTCGCCCCACTCCCACGACTCGCCCGAGATCACATCATCCACCCTGAAGCCGCCGTTAGGTGTGAGGTCTGAGGGATCAAGCTCCAGTGCGGCGAGATCAAGCGACACGGTGCTTTCCCTGGTGCTGTGCGGATCCACATTGACCACCACGATCACGGTGTCCTTCGTGCCGTCCGGGAGCGTCTTGTGCTTGGAGTACACGATCGTGGCGTCATCCGTGCTGTGGTGCAGGGTCAGGTTCTGCAGGTCCCCCAGCGCCGGATGTGCCTTGCGGATCTCGTTGAGCCTGGTCAGGTACGGGGCAAGGGTCCGGCCGGACGCAGCAGCAGCGTCCCAGTCCCGGGCCTTGTATTCGAACTTCTCATTGTCGATGTACTCTTCGGCCCCGGGCCGGGCAACATGTTCGTACAGCTCGAACCCGGCGTACACGCCCCACAGCGGCACGGCGGTGGACGCGAGCGCGGCACGGATCTTGAACGCCGCCGGGCCGCCGTACTGCAGGTATTCAGTCAGAATGTCCGGGGTGTTGACGAAGAAGTTCGGCCGGAAGAAGGCCGACGAGACATGGCTGACCTCCTGGAAGTACTGCTCCAGTTCCTTCTTGGTGTTCCGCCAGGTGAAGTACGTGTAGGACTGCTGGAAGCCCGCCCTGCCCAGCGCATGCATCATGGCGGGGCGGGTAAAGGCCTCGGCCAGGAAGACGACTTCCGGGTTCTTCTTGTTGACCTTGCCAATCAGCCATTCCCAGAACCACACGGGTTTGGTATGCGGATTGTCCACCCGGAAGATCTTCACGCCGTGGCTGACCCAGAGCTGGACGATGCGCAGGATCTCCTTGGACAGGCCTTCGGGATCGTTGTCAAAGTTCAGGGGGTAGATGTCCTGGTACTTCTTCGGAGGGTTCTCGGCGTAGGCGATGCTGCCGTCCACGCGTGTGGTGAACCATTCCGGGTGGGACGTGACCCAGGGGTGGTCCGGCGCGGCCTGCAGTGCCAGGTCGAGCGCGACTTCGAGGCCCAGTTCGGTGGCACGGGAGACGAAGGCGTCGAAGTCCTCGAAGGTGCCGAGATCCGGATGAATGGCGTCATGGCCGCCTTCTTTGGCGCCGATGGCCCACGGTGAGCCGGGGTCGTTCGGGCCGGCGATCAGGGTGTTGTTGGGGCCCTTACGGTGCTGCACCCCGATGGGGTGGATCGGAGGCATGTAGATGACGTCGAAGCCCATGTCCGCGACGGCCTCCAGCCGTTTGGCCGCGGTCTGGAAGTTGCCGGAGGTCCAGGCGCCGGTCTCGTGGTTCTTCACGGCGCCCTCGGAACGGGGGAAGAACTCGTACCAGGCACCGCGGCCGGCGAGATCGCGCTCCACCAGCAGCGGGAACTGTTCAGATACAGTGACCAGTTCGCGGATCGGTTCCCGGCCGACAATCTCGGTAATTTCAGGGCTGAAGCCGGCAGCCAGCCGCTCTTCGGCGGACTTGGTGGTGTCGGAAAGATTCACGACGGCGGCCCGGAGCGTGTTCCGGTCGGCGGAGTTGCGGAAGGGTTCTTCTGCCGCCTGCGACAGCAGCGCGGCTCCCTCGTCAAGCATCAGTTCGACGTCGATGCCCGCCTCCACCTTGACCTCGGCGTTGTGGTGCCAGGTGCCGTAACGGTCGTGCCAGGCCTCGATCACGAAGGACCAGTTTCCCGTTGAGGTGGGGCTCAATATGCCTTCCCACAGGTCGGTGCCCTTGCCGCGGTCCCCGCGCGGAGGCTGCAGGCGCACGCGCTGGCGTTCCTTGCCCTTCGGATCCAGGAGGACGGCGCTGACACCCAACTGGTCATGACCCTCGCGGAAAGCCTGTGCGCTGACCACGATTCCTTCGCCCGGGAGCGCCTTGGCGGGGTACTTCCCCCCTTCCACGACCGGCTGAACGTTCGTGATCGGGAAGCGGCCGAATCGAAGGCCGTCCATGATCGAAACTTTCGGCGTTTGCTTGGAGGGGGCACTGGTTCGCGTGTTAGTCGTCACAGGGTCGACACTAGCGAGAAATGGAGGTCATTGCTAAGCGTGCATACCTAATTAATGAACTGATTCGTCATTTACCGGAATGTAATCGAAAGCGGTTCCAGCGGTTCATCTTGTCGGTTAGTGTGACGCAGGTGAAGGCAATCCGCAGATTTACCGTCCGAACCGTTCTTCCCGAGCCGATCCGGCCGCTTGCCCGGCTGGCCACCAACCTGCGATGGTCGTGGCACCGCCCCACCAGGGAACTTTTCGAGGGACTCAACCCCAGGGTATGGGCCCAAAGCGGCAACGATCCGGTCAGTTTCCTCGGTCTGGTGGGCCGTGAGGAGATGCACCGGCTTGCGACGGACCAGGATGTCGTAGCCCGCGTGCGCGCCGCCGCCGAGGACCTGGACCGGTACCTGGAAGAGCCGCGCTGGTACCAGAGCCTGGGCGACGATGCGCCGGCCTCCATCGCTTACTTCTCCCCCGAATTCGGCATCACGGAGGTACTGCCGCAGTACTCGGGCGGCCTGGGAATCCTCGCCGGCGACCACCTGAAGGCCGCTTCGGACCTCGGCGTTCCCCTCATCGGCGTGGGCCTGCTGTACCAGGCCGGCTACTTCAAACAGTCCCTGTCCCGCGATGCCTGGCAGCAGGAAACCTATCCGGTGATTGACCCGGACGGCCTGCCCCTGACGCTCCTTCGGGAGCCTTCGCCGGACGGAAACGGTAAGGCCATCCAGATCTCGCTGCCGCTGCCCAACGGGCGGCGCCTTCTGGCGCACATCTGGCGTGCCGACGTCGGACGTGTCCCGCTGCTGCTGTTGGATTCCGACGTTCCCGGCAACGACGACGCCGCCCGCGGCATCACGGACCGCCTGTACGGCGGCGGCGGGGACCACCGGCTGCAGCAGGAGCTTCTCCTGGGCATGGGCGGCGTGAAAGCGCTGCGCGTCTACCAGCGGCTCACGGGGACCACTGCGCCGGAGGTGTTCCATACAAATGAAGGCCACGCCGGTTTTCTCGGGATCGAGCGGATCCAGGAGCTGATGGCCGGCGACGAAGCTCTCACCTTCGATGAGGCCCTGGCCGCTGGACGGGCCTCCACCGTTTTCACCACGCACACGCCGGTTCCGGCAGGCATCGACCGCTTTGAAACCGCCCAGATCCAGCATTTCTTCGAAGCGGGTCTCGCGCCGGACGTTCCCATCTCCCGGATTCTTGACCTGGGCCGGGAAAACTTCACCGACGGCAACCCGTTTGTCTTCAACATGGCTGTCATGGGTCTCCGGCTTGCCCAGCGTGCCAACGGCGTGGCCAAGCTCCACGGTGAAGTGTCCCGCGGCATGTTCTCCGCGCTCTGGCCCGGCTTCGACCACTCCGAGGTGCCGATCACGTCCGTGACGAACGGCGTGCACGTGCCCACCTGGGTTGACTCCAGGATTTCCAAGCTCGCCCGTGAGCGGTTCGGGGCGGAAGCGGAAGCCATGGGCCGCTGGGACCTCGCCTACAACGTCAGCGACGCCGAAGTCTGGGCGCTCCGGCGCGAAATGCGCGCCTCGCTCGTCGAAGACGTGCGCCGTCGGTTGCGCGCGGCGTGGAAAAAGCGCGGCGCCGCCGATGCCGAGCTCGGCTGGACCGATTCAGTGCTCGACCCGGATATCCTGACCATCGGTTTCGCCCGGCGTGTGCCCACCTACAAGCGGCTGACGCTGATGCTGCGGGAACCGGAGCGGCTCAAGGCCCTGCTGCTGCACAAGGAGCACCCCATCCAGCTGGTGATTGCCGGCAAGTCGCACCCGGCAGACGATGCCGGCAAGAAGATGATCCAGGACCTGGTGCGCTTCACGGATGACCCGAAGGTCCGCCACCGCATCGTCTTCCTGCCGAACTACGACATCGCGATGGCCCGCACGCTTTTCCCGGGCTGCGACGTCTGGCTCAACAACCCGCTGCGCCCGCTTGAAGCGTGCGGCACGTCAGGCATGAAAGCCGCCATCAACGGATCCCTCAACCTTTCCGTTCTCGACGGCTGGTGGGACGAGATGTACGACGGCGAGAACGGCTGGGCGATTCCGACCGCCAACAACGGCGCATCGGCGGAGGAACGCGACGACATCGAGGCAGCGGCGCTGTATGAACTGCTCGAGACGCAGGTTGCGCCGCGCTTCTACGGCACAACCGTGTCCGAAGCGGCCGGGGCAGCCGGGCCGTCCTCGTCGGGGAGGGAGAAGGTTCCCACCCACTGGGTGTCCATGATCAAGCACACGCTCGCCCACCTGGGACCTGCAGTATCCGCCGAACGGATGCTCCAGGACTACGTCAACATCCTGTACCGGCCTGCTGCGGTTGCCGGCCGGCACGCTGTTGAGGACTCCTTTGCCCAGGCCAAAGATCTCGCAGCCTGGACCTCCAAGATCCGCGCGGCGTGGCCCCAGCTCCACGTGGAGCACGTGGACTCCCTGGGCGTGTCCGAAGAACCGCAGATCGGGGACACTCTCCAGGTCAATGCCTACGTGGGGCTGCACAACCTGACGCCCCAAGACGTTTCAGTGGAGGTGGCGTACGGACAGGCCGAGGAAACCGACGAACTCGCCAACGTCACGCTGGTGGAGCTCGAGCCGAAGGACGAGCTCGGCAATGGCCGCTACCTGTTCACCGGCTCAATCGTGATCGATCGCTCCGGGTCCTTCGGCTACACGGTGCGGGTGCTGCCCAAGCACGACGCACTGTCGTCCAAGGCCGAGCTGGGGCTCATCGTCAACGCCTAGTCACCCGCGTGGCTAGAGGAAGACAGCGATGACACGGAGATCCTGGCCGGCGTAGCTTTCCGCGTCCTGGAGGATTTCGCAGATGATGCCGAACGACCTGTCGCTACGGAAGACGGCCGGGACCTGCCAGATGACCGTCAGGGGTTCCTGGCCGTTGTCGGCAATGGCGTCGGCGAAGTCGTGCAGTGAGTCATTGAGGGCGTCCAGGTTGACGCCGTAGTGCTCCGGAAACGCCAGGACCTCGCCGAATCTGGCCAGCACCTCTTTCTTGGAGTCCGCGGCGGGGACCACCAGGCTGCGGCGGCCGGCTTCAGCGACCTGATCACGCAGCTCGTCAAGGGTACAGGTGTCTGCGGAATAGATTTTCATCGCGCTATTTGCCCTCTGCTATGAACTTGAACGACTCGTAGTGGTCCGGTGTGTAGTACTTTTCACCAGCCTTGCCGGCCACGATCCTGCGGGCCCCCCGATCGGACTCGCCGGGAGTGGGGACCGTGTACTCCTTGTAGTATCCGCCGGACTTCCGCGGCAGCATGCGTTCAAAGTTTCCGAAGTTCGCGCCGTCGCGCTCATAAGGAAACGGTCCGCCCTGGCGGATGAGGGCAAGGGTCCGGCGCCCTTCGGCCGGGAGTTGGGACTCCCTCACGGTGGCCAGGCCGGAGGGGTTGGGGACGCCGCTGACGGACGGCACCGGAGTACCTGAGGGCACCGGACTACCGGAGGGTGCCGGAGTCCCGGACGCTGCGGGGGCGGGATCGCCGGTCCGGGGCTGAAACCCGTTGGAGACCACAAGCGCCACGCCGAGCAGCGCCATCAGCACCACCGCAGTCAGCCACCTGCGCATGTTTATTCTTTTCCCAGTCACTGACCAACCATCAGGCTGATTCTAGGTGCGGTAGATGTTGATGGTGTTGGCCTGCACGATATCCCGCTCACCAGGGGCCACCTGGACGCCCTGGCGGCTGTCGTGGAGGTCGGAGGTGGTGAGGCGCAGTTCGAACACCCGCGAGCCTGTGCCGTCGTCGTTAATGGCCTGGGGAAGAGTGACCTTGATGTCGTCGCGCCCGCCGTTGACAACAATCAGGCCCGCCACCTGCGCGTCGTCGGAGCCCAACAGCAGCTGCACCACGCGGTGCCGCGGATCGTTCCACCGCTCCATGGTCATCGGTTCGCCATTCTGGTCATACCAGTACAGATACGACTGGGCGTCCCGCCCGGGATAGTCATGCGGCTGGGCTGCAAGGAACTCCTTGCGGAGCCGAATGACTCGTTTGGTGCTGCGGAGCATGGCGTGCGATTCAGGCGTGCTGGTCCAGTCGATCCAGGTGAGAGCGTTGTCCTGGCAATAGGCGTTGTTGTTGCCCTGCTGGCTGCGGCCAAGTTCATCGCCCGCGGTAATCATCGGAACCCCCAGCGAGATCATGAGCGAAGCCATCAGGTTCCGCCGCGTCTGCGCGCGCTGGGCAAGGATGCCTTCGTCCTCGGTCGGGCCTTCGAGACCGTGGTTGTAGCTGCGGTTGTCGCCGTGGCCGTCCCGGTTCTGCTCCCCGTTAGCCTCATTGTGCTTGCGGTCGTAGGACACAAGGTCGGCCATGGTGAATCCGTCATGGGCCGTGATGAAGTTCAGAGAGGCTAGCCGGGAGCGGCCGGACCGTTCGAAAAGGCTCGCGGAACCGGACATGGCATCTGCGAGCCGGGCCACGGAGCCGCCCTGTCCGCCGGCATCAATGGACGCGCGGTCGGTAAGCCAGAATGACCGCAGGGCGTCGCGGTAGTGGTCGTTCCAGTCCACCCAGCCACCCGGGAAGCGACCTGTTTGCCAGCCGCCGTATCCCACGTCCCACGGTTCGGCAATCAGCTTGACCTTCGAAAGCACCGGATCCGCCGCCACGCCGACAAGGAACGGGTGGTTCGGGTCAAACTCGTTGGCCGCGTTCCGGCAGAGCGTCACCGCCAGGTCGAAGCGGAAACCGTCGATGTGGAATTCATCCACCCAGTACCGAAGCGAATCCAACACCAACTGGACCACGCGGGGCTCGCCAAAGTTGAGCGAATTCCCGCAGCCGGTGGTGTCGATGTATCTGCCGTTGCCATCCGTGCGGTAATACTTCCGCTCCCCCAGGCCGCGGAAACAGACAGTGTGTCCGTCGGGTCCGCCTTCGGCGGTGTGGTTGTAGACCACGTCAAGGATGACTTCGATTCCGGCGGCGTGCAGAAGCTTGACCATGCCCTTGAATTCGTCCTGCACAGCCTGCGGCCCGGACGCCTGGGCGGACTCCGTTGCGTACCCCGGGTGCGGGGCAAAGAAGGCCGCCGTGTTGTAACCCCAGTAGTTGGTGAGGCCCAGGTTTTGAAGATGCGGCTCGTCGAGGTGGAAATGCACCGGCAGCAGCTGCACGGCCGTGATGCCGAGTCCGGTCAGATGCTCAATCATTGCGGGGTGGGCCATGCCGGCGTACGTGCCCCGCAACGGCTTCGGAATGTCCGGGTGCAGCATGCTCTGCCCACGCACGTGCGTCTCGTAGATGATGGTGTTGCGCCAAGGGGTATGCAGACGTTCGTCGGCGCCCCAGTCGAAGTCTGTGGACATTCTGATACTGGTCAGGAAACCGTTGCGCTGGTCCACCGCGCGCCCATACGGATCGAGGAGCAGCCGCTGCCGGCCGCCGTCGGCGTCGTCAAAATTCACGGTGGGAACTGAGAGCGGGAGGACCTCGCCTTCCGGAGCGGCGCGGAAGCCGTAGCGCGAGCCGACGGGGAATCCCTCGACGAGGCCGTAGTGGACGCCATTGCTGACGTTGGGTAGGGCGTGGAGCCGCCAGTTGCCGCCGGGCGCCTGGTAGGCAATTTCCAGGGTGAGAACGCCCGGGGCGTAGACCGCCACATTGGCACGCCCCTTATGCGAGCCGTCTGCCGCAGATCCGGAGCGGACAGGGCTGACGCCGAGGGGGAACGCTTGGGAGGCGTCCACGGTCGAGGCTGAATCTACTAAGGGCATTACCATCGATTAAAGCTTAACCGTCACGTTGAAAAACCCGATCTATTCCGGCGTGTGACGTTTCGCGGGCAAAATGGCGGCGCTGCTGCCTGGTAAAAGAACGCACCGAGGTGGAGGTAATTGTGAAGATTGCATTGGCTCAGATCATCAGCGGCCGTGATGTGGAACGCAACCTCGTGCTGGTCGAGGAGTTCGCCCGCCGTGCCAAAGACGGCGGTGCTGAGCTCGTCGTGTTTCCGGAGGCGACGCTGCGCGCGTTCGGGAACTCCCTCATCGATATTGCCGAACCCCTCGACGGACCTTGGGCAGCGCGGGTCCGCTCCATTGCCGCCGAATTGGGGATCGTGATCGTGGCCGGCATGTTCACTCCCGGGGAACCATCCCCCGAAGGGCACCGAAAGGTCCGGAACACGCTGCTCGTCACCGGACCCGGAACGGAAGCGAGCTATGACAAGGTGCATCTCTTTGACGCCTTCGGCTTCCTCGAGTCGGACACTGTTGACGCCGGAACTGGGCCTGTAACGTTCGACACCGGCGGCATCACTTTCGGCCTGGCCACCTGCTACGACATCCGTTTCCCCGCCCTCTTCACCGCCAATGCCGACCGCGGTGCAGTAGCCAACATCATCTGCGCCTCCTGGGGTTCCGGTCCAGGCAAGGTGGACCAGTGGAAGCTGCTGGCCCGCGCGCGCGCCGTGGACACCACCACATATGTGCTCGCATGTGGCCAGGGAGACCCCGCCACGCAGGGCATCGAGCCCCGCGGCGCCGCCCCTACCGGAGTGGGGCATTCCGTCGTCGTCTCGCCTTTCGGCGAGGTCCTGGAAGAGCTCGACGGCGATCCCGGCCTTTTGTTCGCCGACCTGGATCCTGCCGTCGTCAAGGTAGCCCGAACGAAGCTCCCCGTCCTTGTTAACCGCCGCGAATTCTAACCCCGGTTGAGGACGCTCCCTCAGGTTTCGCCTAATTAAGCAGAACGTTCCCTCACGTTTCGCGTATTTAAGCCTAACGCTCCCTCACGTTTCGCGTATTTAAGCCTAACGCTCCCTCACATGATGTGCGGGAGCATTCGGCGGATCCCTGCGAAAACTGAGGGAGCGTCTCAATTTATCGAGCGAAACGTGAGGGAGCGTCTCAATTTACCGAGCGAAACGTGAGGGAGCGTCTCAATTTACCGAGCGAAACGTGAGGGAGCGTCTCAATTTACCGAGCGAAACGTGAGGGAGCGTCTCAATTTACCGAGCGAAACGTGAGGGAGCGTTGGCAGTTCCTGTGCGTCTGGAAGCAGGCCTCAAAGCGCGACCGAGCAGCACGCGGAGGATGGCGGTTGTGCCGCCACCCGGACCGCGGGGTCTACTTGGCCGCGCGCTGGCGGGAGACTTCGTACAGGGAGATGCCGACGGCCATGGAGGCGTTGAGCGATTCCATGGCGGAGTCGATCGGGATCGAGACGATCTGGTCGCAGTTCTCGCGGACGAGGCGGCTGAGACCCTTGCCCTCGGATCCCACGACGATGCAGACCGGCTCCGTGGCCAGGGTGAGGTCCGGCAGCGAAACGTCGCCGTCGCCGTCGAGCCCCAGGACGAAGATGCCCATGTTCTTGAACTGCTTGAGGGCGCTGTTCAGATTGGCGGCGCGGGCCACGGGGACGCGGACGGCTGCCCCGGCACTGGTCTTCCATGCGGCGGCGGTGACGCCGACGGACCGGCGCTCGGGGACGATGACGCCGTGGCCGCTGAAGGCCGACACCGAGCGGATGATCGCGCCCAGGTTGCGGGGATCCGTGATGCCGTCGAGGGCGACGAAGAGGGGTGCGTTCGCGACGTGCCCCTTCTTCCAGCGATCCACAGTTTGTTCCGCGAGGTCGTAGGCGTCCTGGTACTCGTACGGCGGGATCTGCAGCACGAGGCCCTGGTGCACGGCGTCATCCGTCATGCGGTCCAGCTCGGGCTTGCCTGTTTCCAGCAGCGGGATGCCGCGTTCGGCCGCCAGCTTGAGCGACTCCTTGACCCGGTCGTCCATCTCAATGCGGATGGCCACGTGGAGGGCCTTGGCCGGAATCCCGGCGCGGAGGGCCTCGACCACCGAGTTGCGGCCGGTGACCACTTCTTCCGTGGCTCGGCCCTTGGGGCCCGAGCGTGCGCCGGCGCTGCGGCCGCCGCTGCCGCGCTTGGCCTCGGAGCGCTCGGCGAGCTGCTTGTTCTTGTACGCCTTGTGGTAGGGGCGATCCTCGGCTTTGGGGGTTGGCCCCTTGCCTTCGAGGGCCTTGCGGCCGTGGCCACCGGTTCCGGTGGTGGGGCCCTTCTTCATCTTGCGTACTGCGCCCGGGCGACCGTTGTTGGCCATGAGTTCCACCCTTGGTTGTGTTGAGTAAGTCTGAACTCCAGTCTACTGACACAAGTTAAATCGAGAACGACGGCGGTGCGCGGCCCGGTCCGGGCGGAAGGCGTCAGCCCCGCTGCAGGCTCCAACTGGCTCCATCTGCGGTGTCTTCGACCAGGATCCCGGCGGCGGCCAGGGTGTCCCTGATGGCATCCGAGGCGGCCCAGTCCTTGCTCGCCCTGGCCTGAGCCCGGGCAGCGAGCTGCGCCTCGACGAGCACGCCGAGTGCCGTAGTGGCCTGGTCGTCGACGGCCGGCTGCGCGGCGTCATTGATTCCCAGGACCTGGAGCATGTTGATGACGCTGGCAAGGGACTCCCTGGCCACCTTGAGGTCGCCGGCGACCAGCGCCGAGTTTCCCGTCCGGACGGTGTCGTGCAGCACCGCGAGTGCCTGCGGGACATTGAGGTCGTCATCCATAGCAATGGCGAAGGCGTCCGGTACCGACGCGCTGCCGCCAACAAGCAAAGCGCCGTCCACCGAGAGCGCGCGGACAGCGCGCGCAATGAACCCGTCAATGCGTTCGACGGCGGCAGTGGCCTCCTGCAGGGACGTCGGCTGGTAGTCCAGCACCGAGCGATACTGTGCCTGCCCCAGGTAATAGCGGACCACCCGCGGCGGAGCGAGCTCGAGCATCTCTGCCGGGCTCACGGTGTTGCCGACGGACTTGGACATCTTCTCGCCCTGGTACGTGACCATGCCGTTGTGCATCCAGAAGTTCGCGAAGCCGTGGCCCGCGGCCTGTGACTGGGCCATCTCGTTCTCGTGGTGCGGGAAGCGCAGGTCCAGGCCGCCGCCGTGGAAGTCGAAGTCGGTGCCGAGGTACTTGGTGACCATGGCAGAGCATTCGAGGTGCCAGCCCGGGCGGCCGGCGCCCCACGGCGAAACCCAGCTGGCCGTCGTCGGCTCGCCTTCCTTGTGGCCCTTCCACAGCGCGAAGTCCCGCGGGTCCTTCTTGCCACGCGGGTCGGCATCCGTTGCACCCTGCATGTCGTCGATTTTTTGCCGGGTCAGTGCGCCGTACTTGTTCCAGGACCGCACATCAAAGTAGACGTCCCCTGAGCCGTCCAGGGCGGGATAGGCGTGGCCGCGGTCGATCAGCTGCTGGATCAGGGCGTGCATTTCCGGGATGTGGCCGGTGGCGCGGGGTTCATAGGTGGGGCGGGAAACGCCGAGGGTGTCGTAGGCCTTGAGGAATTCCTGCTCGTAGCGGTAGGCCAAGGCCCACCATTCCTCTTCCCGGACGCTGTCCGGTTCCTGCTCGAAGTCGGCCTCGAAGGACGCGGCGGACTTGGCCAGGATCTTGTCATCAATGTCGGTGATGTTCCGGACCACGGTGACGCGCAGACCCCGGTACTGCAGCCAGCGGGTCAGCTGGTCGAAGGCTATGGCAGAGCGGATATGCCCGACATGCGGCATTCCCTGCACGGTGGCGCCGCAGTAGTACAGGCTCGCTTTACCGGGTACCAGGGGAACGAAGTCGCGGACTTCGGCGGATGCAGTGTCGTAGAAGCGCAGGGTCACCGCTCCAGATTAGCCGATGCCGCTGGCGGCGCTTACTTACAGACGTCGCCGACCTTGTTGTTCTGCTTTTTGAGCTCTTCAAGCTGCTCCGGGCTCTTGGCGCCCAGTGATGTGCCGGCCACCTGCTTCATGACGTTGGCCATCTTCTGGATCGGATCGGCGAGCTCCGGGGCCACCTTGTCGGCAATCTCCTGGTAGTGCTTGGCGATCTGGTCCGCCTGCTGCTGCTGATTTCCGGTCGGCTTGAAGGTGTCGCCCTGAAGGAAAGTGCAGCTCTCGGCGACGCTCATCCTGGGCGTCCCGGCGCAGCCGGTGAGAAACAGGCAGGCGATCACGACGGCGGGCAGCAGCTTTTTCACGAGGGGTCTCCTGATGTGGCGGTACGGGTGGTTCCGGCTGGCTTGGGCGGCCGGTCCTCTATTCCAGTATTCCAGCGTAGGGGATACTGCTAGGAAGCCGGATAGACGAGGGCGGTAGCCACGGCCGAGATGCCCTCCCCGCGGCCGGTGAAACCGAGCCCGTCGCTTGTGGTGGCCGTGACACTGACCGGAGCACCGGCGGCCTCACTCAGGACGCGCTGTGACTCAACACGGCGGGGACCGAACTTCGGCCGGTTGGCCACGAACTGCACAGCGACGTTGCCGATCTCAAAGCCCGCGGCACGGACGATCCGCGCCGCTTCCGCCAGCAGGGTGACCCCGGATGCCCCGGCAAATTCCGGGCGATCCGTGCCGAAATGCGTCCCGAGGTCACCGATCCCGCAGGCGGAGAAGAGGGCGTCGGCGGCCGCGTGGGCCACGGCATCGCCGTCGGAATGACCGGTCAGCCCCCGCTCTCCTTCCCAGAACAGCCCGCCCAGCCACAACGGCTGCGGGTCAGATTCCGGGGCGAATGCATGAACATCAAAGCCGATTCCGGTGCGGGGCAGGATCATTCTGGCTGCTCCCTGCGGGTCTTCTGCACGCACGCCCTTCAGCCCTCCACCCAGCGCATGCCGAGGGGACCCTCAAGGAGGCCTTCGGCGATGATGAGGTCGAGCGGCGTGGTGATTTTCAACGACTGGCTTGCACCCCGCACGGCGTGAACGGGCACGCCAAGAAGCTCCACCAGCATGGCGTCGTCCGTGATGGCTGCAGCTTCGCTCTCATCAAAGTCAGTGGCGGCCTGGTGGGCAGCCTGCAAGGTGGGCACGCTGAACCCCTGCGGGGTCTGGACCGACCGCAGCTCCTGCCGGGAGACGGTTCCTGTGACAATCTCCGGCGCGATGTTGGAATCGCCGCCCTCGGTGGCGGTGACCATTTTGACGGTGTCCACCACAGGGATGACCGGGATGACGGCCGCGGCTCCCGCGGCCAGTGCGTGTGCCACCCGGTGGAAGACCGACTCGGGAGTCAGGGCACGGGCGGCATCGTGGACGAGCACCGCTTCCGTTCCGTCCTCCAGGGCCGCCAGCGCGGACCGGACGGAATCCGCCCTGGTGGCTCCGCCGTCGACCGTTGTCAGGAGCGGGCCGCCGTCAGCCAGCTCCAGCCTGAAGTCGTCCAGGAGCTTTCTCAGTCCGTCGTCTCCCGCAGGCAGCGCCACGCAGACCTGGCTTGCGACGCCGGAGGCGACGACGCCGCGGAGGGCGTGCAGGAGGATGGGTTCGCCGCCGAGCGGCACGGCCGCCTTGGGCATGCCGTAGCCAAGCCGCTGCCCGGATCCGGCGGCGACCAGGATGACAGCGGTGATGGGGCGCGTGCGTGCATCGTTCATGCGGTCTAGCCTACGTCCCGGCCGGCTGCCCCGGCCGGATTGCCCAATCCGGCTGCCATCCGGCCCGATTTTGGGCAAAAAGAAACCCCGGCGGCACTTTCTGCCACCGGGGTTCAATTCTCAGGAAGCCAGGACCTCGTCAAGAACGCTTGCAGCCTTCTCTTCGTCGGTCTTTTCAGCCAAAGCCAACTCTGAAATCAGAATCTGCCGTGCCTTGGCCAGCATTCGCTTCTCACCTGCGGAAAGGCCCCGATCGTGATCACGGCGCCACAGGTCGCGGACGACCTCTGCAACCTTGATGACGTCACCGGAAGCAAGCTTCTCCAGATTTGCCTTGTAACGACGCGACCAGTTGGTGGGCTCTTCAGTGAACTCGGCACGGAGCACATCGAATACGTGCTCCAAACCTTCCTTGCCCACTACGTCGCGTACCCCAACGAGGTCAACGTTCTCTGCTGGAACTTCAATGGTCAGATCACCCTGAGCCACCTTGAGCTTGAGATACATCTTCTCTTCGCCCTTGACAGTGCGCATCTTGATTTCTTCAATTTTTGCTGCACCGTGGTGAGGGTAAACTACTGTCTCGCCGACCTCAAAAACCATGTGGACTTTCCCCTTTCCCGCAGACCAGTTTATCACGATTAAGGCATACGACTGGCATGAATCGGGGCCGGGAACCGCGAGAATACGCGGAAAATGGGCCGAATCAGCGCCCCAGACCCCTTGACGAACGCGGATAATAGTGCATGACCCACCCCCCGACAAGCGCTACGCACTGGTAGTCAGGCAGCGTGTTGCCACTGGCCGGAGGGCCTGAAGCGGGCGCTATTGTGTACCGGCCGAATCCTCGTTTGGCCCTCTTTGCCGATAGGCTATGGGCTGAAAACTGTTTCAAGACTTTCTAGGAGTGCGTGACGTGCGTTTCACTGCGATGAACCGGGGCCAGCGCGGCAAGTTGGCAATGGCGGCTGCCGCCCTGAGCGTCGGACTGCTTGCCCTGACGGGCTGCGGCTACATTAACGCCCAGCAGACCTCCAAGCAGTACGCCGCCTCGGACGGAACGCGCTCCGACGTTGGACCCGTGGAACTGCGCAACATGCTGATTGTCGCCTCGGATGAGAACCAGCCTGGCCGCGTGATCGGCGCCATCTACAACTCCTCCTCCAAGGACGTCAAAGTCACCCTCAGCGGGGCCGAAGGGTCCAAGACCGAGGTGTCGGTGAAGAAGAACTCCTACACGCTGCTCAATGATTCGACGGATCCGGCCACGCTGAGCACAGCCGGCGGGAAGCCTGGTTCCCTCGTGGACATCAAGGTCACCGAAGACGGAACCAACGTCGGAAAGACCGTGAAGGTACCCGTTGTGGACGCCACGCTCCCGGAATACGCGCCGTACCTTCCCGGCGGCAGCCCCACCCCGACGCCGAGCGAAACCGGCGCCTCCACCGAGACCCCGGCGCACACCGAAGCCGCCCACTGACGTCCCGCTGACGACGCGTCCCGCTGACGACGGCAAGCCGACAACGGCACAGCTGGCGGAGCGAAAAGGAGGGGATCCCGCGGGATCCCCTCCTTTTTTCGTTGGCTGCAGCTAGCCTGCGGCCTGTCCGGGATCATTGCGGATCCGGGACAGTGGCGCTACCCGGGACAGTTGCCGCGTCCAAGCGCCCTCCGGGTTTGAGCCCCGGCTAAGGTTCGAGCCCCGGCTAAGGTTCGAGCCCCGTCTAGGGTTCGAACTTGTAGCCCAGCCCGCGGACCGTTACCAGGTACCTTGGCACGGACGGGTCGGGTTCGATCTTGCTGCGCAGCCGTTTGACGTGGACGTCCAGGGTCTTCGTGTCACCCACGTAGTCGGACCCCCAGACGCGGTCGATCAGCTGCCCCCGGGTCAGCACGCGGCCGGAATTCCGCAGCAGCATCTCGAGAAGTTCAAATTCCTTCAAGGGGAGCGGCACCTGCTCGCCGCTGACGCTGACGACGTGGCGTTCGATGTCCATGCGCACCGGCCCGGCCTGGACGGTGGAGGAAACAAGTTCCTCGGGCTCGCCCTGGCGCCGCAGGACTGCCCGGACCCTGGCCACCAGCTCACGCGACGAGTATGGCTTGGTGACGTAGTCGTCGGCACCCAGTTCGAGGCCCACGACCTTGTCGACCTCGGAGTCCTTGGCGGTCAGCATGATCACGGGGACGCTGGAGCGCTGGCGCAGCTGACGGCAGACCTCTGTACCGGACAGGCCGGGCAGCTGCAGGTCGAGCAGCACCAGGTCGGCCCCGTTGCGGTCAAATTCAGTGATCGCGTCCAGTCCGTTGTCAACGACCTCGACCTCGAACCCTTCCTTGCCCAGCAGATACGACAGGGGATCGCTGAACGATTCCTCGTCCTCAACAATAAGAATCCTGCTCAAGCGGTAGCTCCTCGCTCTTGGACGTGGGAGGCGTCCTTCGGTTCTTTGGCATCCTGCGGTTGCCCTTCCATCTCCGGCAGCCGGAGGGTGAAGGTCGATCCCTGGCCCGGCTGGGACCACAGTGTGACTTCCCCGCCATGGTTGGAAATGACGTGCTTGACGATACTCAGCCCCAGACCGGTACCTCCGGTATGCCGCGAGCGTGCCGTATCCACGCGGTAAAAACGTTCAAACACCCGTTCCTGGTCCTCAGCTGAAAGGCCTTCACCCTGGTCGGTCACGGAGATCGAGATCAGGCCTTCCTTCGCTCGCACCCCGATCCCTACCCTGGTGTTTTCCGGGGAATAGCGGATGGCGTTGTCGATCAGGTTGCGCAGGGCCGTCACGAGGAGGTCCTGGTCGCCGTAGACCTTCGCATCGACGCGGCCTCCAATCACGATCTGGATGTTCTTGCTCTCCGCCGGCAGCTGCGAACGGTCCACCGCTTCCGTGATCACATCGTTGATGTCCACGGCACGGCCCTGCTGCGCTACGTTGGTGGCCTGCAGGCGTGACAATTCGATGATGTCCTGCACCAAGGCGGCGAGCCGGGCCGATTCCTTATGCATGCGTGCTGCGAACCGCCTGACCGCCCCTTCGTCGTCAGCGGACGATTCCAATGCCTCCGCCAGCAGGGATATCGCACCCACCGGCGTTTTCAGTTCATGGGACACGTTGGCCACGAAGTCGTTGCGAATCTCTTCTGTGCGCGTAATCTCGGTGCGGTCGTCGGCCAGCAGGAGGATGTATTCCTCGCCAAGCATGGCCGCCCGTACCTGGACGATGATGGTCCCCTGCCCCAGCGGACCCCGCGGCAGCTCGAGCTGCTTCTCCAGGATCACCCCGTCGCGGCGTACATTCGCCGTCATGTCCAGCAGCTCCCGGTGCACCACGGTGTGGCCCCGGACGAGGCCATAGGCATAGGCGGCTGGACTTGCGCGGACGACGCCGTCGATGGCGTCCACGACCACAAACGCCTTGCCGATGACGGCAAGGACCTCGGCGGATCCCGGCGGCAGTGCTGGCTCGTCATCTTCAACGTCCACCAGTTTGCGCTGCTGCTCGCTGACCCTGAACGCGAGCACGCCAAAGACGCCGAACGACAGGCCGAGCAGGCCGGCGATGACACCGATGAGCATTGGATCCACGGCTCCAGCTTATGCTTTCGAAAAGACCGAAAAGACGAGCTGGGACCATAACCGGACGGATTCAGCTAACGTTCATCTAGAGATGCGTAACAGTTCACCCAGCACTGGAAGAGTGACGAGCTGGACTGCCGGAACGGTGACACGAGATTCTGACCGCCGCTGCAGCGGGCGGAGTTTCCAAGAAAGGACGCCCACGTGCGTAAGGTTTTTCAGGAAGAGCTCGCCCAAGTGGGCGAAGACCTCATCGAGATTTCAAAGCTGGTGAGCGAAGCGATCGTCAAGGCAACGACGTCCTTCGAGGTTGCCGACGTCGATCTGGCGCAGGATGTCATCGCGGCGGATGCCCGGATCGACTTCCTGCAGAACAGTCTCGACGAACGCGCCATCGACATCCTTGCGCTTCAGGGCCCCGTCGCCAGCGATCTCCGCATGATCGTGGGTTCGCTGCGAATGAGCGCGTCGCTCGAACGCATGGGCGACCTTGCCCGCCACATCGCGCAACTGGCGCGTCTCCGCTTCCCCTCCACGGTGATCCCGGCCTCCCTCACGGAGACGTTCAAGAGCTTCGCGGAACAGGACATCGAGATCGCGAACAAGCTCACACAGCTGCTGGAAACCCGGGACCTCGAAGTTGCCCGCGACATCCTCAAAGCCAACTCGGTGGTCAACGACCTGCACCTCAGTGTCTTCAAGGCCATCGCCCGCAGTGACTGGCATGAGTCTCCCGCCACTACGGTGGATGTGGCCCTGGCCAGCCGCTACTTCGAGCGCTTTGCCGATCACGGCGTCTCCGTGGCCCAGAAAGTCACATACCTCGTCACCGGCGCCTGGCACCCGAACAGCAGCATGGAGCATGGCTGAGTTTCCCGCCTTAACCAGCAAACGACGGCGGCCGGTCAGGTGACCGGCCGCCGTCGTTTGTTTTCGCTACCTTTTGCCCTGGTTTGCCACGGCCATGATGGCTTCGGCGGCAGCCTCGGGGTCGAGGTAGGTTCCGCCCGGCTTGATGGGCTGGAAGTCCTCGTCCAGGTCGTAGACCAGAGGGATGCCGGTGGGGATGTTCAGGCCGGCGATGGCTTCGTCGCTGATGCCGTCAAGGTGCTTGACCAGCGCACGCAGTGAGTTTCCGTGGGCAGTGACGAGGACCGTCTTGCCGGCCTTGAGGTCCTCCTTGATGTCCGATTCCCAGTACGGCAGCAGGCGGACAAGGACGTCTTTGAGGCACTCGGTGCGCGGAAGGGCAGCGCCAAGGTCCGCATAACGGGGATCGTGCGCCTGAGAGAATTCGCTGTTGTCGTCCAGGGGCGGCGGCGGGGTGTCGTAGGAGCGGCGCCACTCCATGAACTGATCCTCGCCGTACTCGGCCAGGGTCTGTGCCTTGTCCTTGCCCTGCAGGGCGCCGTAGTGGCGCTCGTTGAGGCGCCAGTCGCGCTTGACCGGGATCCAGCCGCGGTCGGCCTTGTCGAGGGCAATGTTTGCGGTGTTGATCGCGCGCTTCAGCAGCGAGGTGTAAAGGATGTCCGGGAGCACGTCGTGCTCAACCAGGAGCTCACCCCCGCGGACTGCCTCCGTGCGGCCCTGGTCGTTGAGGTCAACATCCACCCAGCCGGTGAACAGGTTCTTGGCGTTCCATTCGCTGTGGCCGTGGCGCAGCAGAATCAGCTTGTAAGTCATGATTTTCATCCTAGCCGAGCAAAGGCCGCCGACGCCGAGCGTTACATTTGCCGCAGGATAGTCTGGGGCGGTGGTGCAGAAAGCAGAGCGGGTGACGACAAACCCCGGCAACCCGGGCAAACGAGGCAGGCCGGTGGGCAACGTCACCCGGGGTACCACCAACCCCAACCGCATGCGCCGCCTGGACCGCTGGCTGGCCGGGCCGCAGGCTTGGCGGCTCCGGTCCGCGGCTGACCCGCTGGTGGTCGACCTGGGCTATGGGGCCTCCCCGGCCACCGCCGTCGAGCTTTTCGAAAGGCTCGCCGCTGTCCGGCCCGGTGTCCGTGTGTTCGGCATCGAGATCGAGCCCGAGCGGGTGCGGGTGGCCAAGCCGCTGGAGCGCCCCGGCCTCAGCTTTCTTCTGGGCGGGTTCGAACTCCCCGTGCCGGGAAACCCGGTCCTGGTCCGCGCGTTCAACGTTCTCCGACAGTACGAGGAATCCGACGTCCAGCGAATCTGGCGGCTGGTGCAGGACAGGCTAGCGCCCGGTGGGCTCTTCATCGACGGGACCTGCGACGAAATCGGCCGCCGCGTCACCTGGATCGCGCTGGATTCCCTGCGCCCGCTCACCCTGAGCATGTCCGTGCGGTTTGGCAGTTTCGACCTGCCCTCGGACATTGCCGAACGTCTGCCCAAAGCGCTTATCCACCGGAACGTTCCGGGCGAGCGGATCCACGGCCTGCTGCAGGCGATGGACAAAGCCTGGCTGGAGTCGGCGCCCCTGGCACCGTTCGGAAACCGGCAGCGCTGGACGGCCATGTGCAGGGCACTGCTCGACGGCGGGTGGCCGGTTCAGGACGGGCCGTCACGCTGGCGGCTCGGGGAACTCACGGTCGGCTGGGAGGCGGTGGAACCGCTGGATTAGGTCCTGGTGCTGGTGGGGACTACCAGGGGCCGTAGGGGCCCCTGTTGCGGCTGCCGCCGCGGCCTGCGTCTTTCACGGCCGGGCGGACGTCCGCCAGGTACACGCATGCAGCGACCACCGCCACCAGGCCGAAGAGGCCCAACGGGCCCAGCAGTCCGCCTGATCCGCCGCCCAGCACGGACAGTGCGCCGATGGCCAGCGCGGCGCCGGTCAGCGCCAGCCAGAAGGTCTTGGTCTTTTTGCCTACAGCCTCAAAAGCGTTGGCCCTGTGGCGGACGCAGTCGAAGAAGGCCCACACTTCCAGGGCCAGCGCCACCAGTCCCAGGATGTAGTAAACCGCATTCTCCACATAAAAGATCAGTACTCTTCCGTCCACCAACCCAGCCTAACTGTCCAAACCGTCCAATGCCCGCTGCAAATCCGTCCAAAGGTCCTCGACATTCTCGATTCCGACGCTCAACCTGACCAGGTTCTCAGGAACGCTGACCGGCTCAGCCGCGTGCCGGCGTCGTCGTTCAATCAGTGATTCCACCCCGCCCAGCGAAGTGGCCGGCAGCCACAGCTGCAGGGCACGGACCAGTTTGTCCGCGGCGTCGGCGGGGCTGAGATCTCCGGCGGGGGCAACCTGGATGCAGAGAATGGAACCGAAGCCGGACATCTGGGACTTGGCCCGGTCGTGTCCGGGGTCGGTGGGAAGGCCCGGATAGCGGATGCTTTCAACGCGCGGATGCGCACTGAGCCTTTCGGCGAGCACAGCCGCGGAGGCCTGCGACCGTTCGATCCGCAGCGCGAGCGTGCGCAGCCCGCGCAGCGCCAGCCAGGCCTCGAAGGGGCCGGCAATTCCGCCGTGGATGATGCGGTGATGGAGCAGCGTTTCCCGCAGTTCCGGCTTGGAGGTGACCAGGGCGCCCAGCACAACATCGGAATGCCCGGCCAGGTATTTGGTTACGGAGTGGAGAACGACGTCGGATCCCAGGCGAAGCGGCTGCTGCACCAGCGGCGTGGAAAAGGTGTTGTCCGTGACGACGATCGCACCGGCGTCGTGGGCTGCCTGGGTCAGGGCGCGGATGTCGGCGATACCGAGCATGGGGTTCGTCGGGCTCTCGAGCCAAAGCATGGCTGCGGGCTTTCCATCTGCGGGGGCGAGCTGCGCTATGACGGCGTCGGTATCAGCAATGTCCACCGTGCGGAGCTCCAGGAAGCCCTTTTGGGCGAGCTCTGACGCCATCACCAGGGAACCGGAATAGCTGTGGGACGGCATCACCAGCACTCCCCCGGCGGGGATGAGCGACAGCGCGGAGCTGACTGCGGCCAGTCCCGATGCGTAGAGAAGGCCCGGCAGCGCGGCACCTTCAAGCTGCCCCAGGGCCTCCTCGAACGGATCCCAGGTGGGGTTGGAGTAGCGACCGTAGCCCCGGTCGCCGTCATCGAGGGCGCCTGTGCCGAAATAGGTGGAGGACAGCACGATCGGCGGGTTCACAGGCTCATCCCGTTCACGCGGCGGACGGCCGGCGGCGACAACCACCGTCTCAGCCGAAAGGGATGCGGCATGCTGTTGGGAAAGAGTCATGAATAAAGCGTACTTTGGCGTCGTGCCGGGGCGGAAAAGCGGTGCCGGGCGCGGGCGGCATCCTGTCGGTGATTGTCGGTAGGCTGGATAGGTGAATAATCAAAGTCCCGGGCTTTTCATCGCCTTCGAAGGCGGTGACGGCGCCGGCAAGTCCACCCAGGCCGCACGGCTCGCCGGGGCGCTTGAATCACGCGGCCTGACCGTACTGCGAACCAGGGAGCCGGGCGGAACGCCGATTGGCGAGAAACTGCGCTCCCTGGTGCTCGATCACGGCCATGGCCACATCGACGCCCACACGGAAGCGCTGATCTTCGCAGCATCCCGCGCCGCCCACGCCAGCCAGGTTATCCGGCCGGCACTGGAGCGCGGCGACGTGGTCCTGACGGACCGCTACATCGATTCATCGGTCGCCTATCAGGGGGCCGGCAGGGATCTCGGAACCGATGCCGTCCGGAGCATCAACGAATGGGCCACATCGGGGCTGCAGCCGGACCTGACGGTGCTCCTGGATGTCCATCCCGCCGACGGCCGCAGCCGTCGCACGGCCGGTGATACAGGAGAGGACCGGCTGGAATCGGAGGCGGACGAATTCCACGCCCGGATCCGTCAGGCTTTCCTGGATCTGGCTGCGGCACGGCCGGACAGGTATCTGGTGCTGGAGGCACAGTCGTCGGTTGACGAGCTTGCCGCCCGCATCCTGGAGCGTGTTGACCAGCTTCTGGCCTCGGCCGGCAGGAGCCCGCAATGACGGTATGGGATGACCTTCAGGGCCAGTCCGCCGTAGTCGCCCAGCTGCGACAGGCTGCCTTGGGCGACGGGCTCAGCCACGCGTGGCTGTTCACCGGCCCGCCCGGTTCCGGCCGGTCGAATGCCGCCAAGGCCTTTGCCGCCGCGCTGAACTGCGATCAGGACGACGTTTCCCTGCGTGGCTGCGGCGAGTGTCACGCCTGCAGGACCATCCTCGGTGAAACCCATGCCGACGTCGCATTCGTCCGCACCGAAAAAGTGACGATCACCATCGAGGAGGCCCGGGAACTTGTTTCCACGGCCGGCAACCGCCCGTCGTCGGGTCGTTGGCGAATCATCGTGGTGGAGGACGCCGACCGCATGGCGGAACGCACCACGAACGTGCTGCTGAAGGCCATCGAAGAACCCACTCCGAGGACCATCTGGATGTTGTGCGCCCCCTCCCCCGCGGATGTCCTGGTGACCATCCGGTCGCGCTGCCGGGCAGTGGCGCTGCGGCTGCCGCCTGCCGCCGACGTCGCGGCCCTGCTGGTAAAGCGCGACGGCGTGGACCCGGCCGTGGCCGACCGGGCGGCCCGCGCGGCACAAAGCCACGTCGGAATTGCCCGCCGCTTGGCGCGCGACGTAGAGGCCAGGCAACGCAGACTGGAGACCGTCCGCTTCCCGCTGGGCCTCCGGGGCATTACAGCCGCTGTGATGATGGCTGATAAACTTGTCAAGATCGCCACCGAGGAGGCCAACAGCTCCAACGAGGAGCGGGACGCCGCCGAGAAGGCCGCACTATTGGCCACGCTGGGTGCGCCCGAGACCGGAACGCTGCCGCCTGCCATGCGAAGCCAGGTGAAACAGCTTGAGGATGACCAGAAGCGGCGTGCGAAGCGCTCCGTGACAGATTCCTTGGACCGGACGCTCACTGATCTCCTGTCCTTCTACCGGGATGTGCTGATCATCCAGATGGGGAACTCGGTGGAACTGGTCAACGTTGAGCTGAGGAGTGAGCTGGAGGAGTTTGCGGGCCGCTCGAGCGCTGAAGTCACGCTTGCCAGGATGGATGCCATCAACAAGGCGCGGAAACGCATCACCACCACCAACGTCGCACCGCTTCTGACCATCGAGGCCATGGCCGCCGGCTTGATCTAGATTTCCGTACCACTGTCCGACCTTGCCCGACGATGGCAACCGCCTCTGCCCCAAGGAGAACCGCATGATGTCCACACCTCCCCTGACTGTGCGATCGCGCTCGCTCGCGGCTGCAGTGCGGGCTGCCGCAGCCATGGTGGTGGTCCTGCTGCTGACATCGTGCAGCCTCCTGGGGCTGTCCAAGGACGGCGGTTCCGCGGGGAGTTCAACGGGACAGGCGGATCCGTCCATCGCAGCAGGTGCCCCGGAAGGGCTGGAGGATTTTTACACCCAGCAGGTCGTCTGGGCGCCGTGTGAGGACAAGATGCAGTGCGCCAAGATCAAGGTACCCCTGGACTATGCGAAGCCGGACGGCAAAACGATTGAAATCGCCGCCCTGAAGATCGCCAGCAAGGGTAATAAAAAGCAGGGCAGCCTGCTGATCAACCCGGGCGGGCCCGGCGCGTCCGGTTATGACTTCGTCAGGGACGCCGGGAACGGCCATTTCTCTGAAAAGGTACGCGCCAACTTCGACCTTGTGGGCTTTGACCCCCGAGGCGTCAAGCGCTCGGCGCCCGTCACCTGTTTGACGGATAGGGAACGAGATGAGGCCCGGGCCAAGATTTACACTCCTCAGACCGACGCCGGGCTCGCCACGCTCATCGCCGACAACAAGACGACAGCGGCGAAGTGTGACGAACTGACGGGACCGGTACTGGGTCATATCGATACTGTCAGCGCAGCCAAGGACCTTGATGTCCTTCGCGCCGTATTGAATGATTCCAAGCTCAATTACATGGGTTTCTCCTACGGAACCTTCCTGGGCTCCACGTACGCCGCCCTGTTCCCCGACAACGTGGGCCGCGTGGTTCTCGACGGAGCCGTGGACCCGTCCCTCAGCGTTGAAGAACTCACCATGGGCCAGGCGAAGGCCTTCGAAAAGGCGTTGCGTTCCTACGTCGGGCATTGCCTCAAGCAGGAGGGCTGCCCGCTCAGCGGCACGGTGGAGGACGGTGTGCAGCAGGTCAACGACACCATCCAATCTGTGGTCGCGAATCCGCGCTCCGCCAAGGACGGCAGGATCGTGGGCGGCAATACCTTCGCCAGCGGCCTCATCGTTCCGTTGTATGCCAACGAAAGCTGGCCCGCCCTGACCCAAGCGCTGGACGCCGCAATGAAGGGCGACGTCAGCCTGATGCTGCGTCTGGCGGATCTGGGCGCAGACCGGGGGGCGAACGGCAAGTACACGTCGAACACGGCCCTGGCTTTCAGCGCCATCAACTGCCTCGACTACCCCATGAACAGCGATCCTGCCGCCATGCGGGCCGAAGAGCAGGAACTGCGCGAAGCGTCCCCGACCCTCGGGTCCTTCTTCGCCTACGGCGCCGCTAACTGCGCGAACTGGCCCTACAAGAGCGCCCGGACGCCGGCCCCGGTTGAGTACAGCGGTTCCTCCCCAATCGTGGTGGTGGGCACCACCGGTGATCCCGCCACCCCCGTGGAGTGGGCAAGCTCCCTCCGGAAGCAGCTTGGCAACGCCTCCCTGCTGACCTGGAAAGGTGAAGGTCACACCGCCTACGGCCGGGCCAACACCTGCATCAGCAATGCGGTGGACAACTACCTCGTGGACGGCAAGGAACCTGCAGACAACACCGTCTGCTGACCTTCCTGTTCCGCCGGATTGGACCGCGTTTGGGTCAATTCGGGCCCCAGTGTCATGTCATTTTGACCCGGGCACAGGGACTCGATTAGAGTTGACTCTTGCATGAACCGGCCGGGTTTTCCCGGTTGATTGGTGCGGTGCTTCCTTAGCTCAGTCGGTAGAGCGTTTCACTCGTAATGAAAAGGTCATCAGTTCGATTCTGATAGGAAGCTCGGGAAGAACCCCGTATTGTCGTTGATTTCGACGATGGTGCGGGGTTTTTTGCTGGTTAAGCTCTGGTCCTCCATCCGAAGGATGGAGGACCGTCCCTACGCCGAAACCGATGCCCGGGCGACTCTGAACGTGTTCCTGGCGGCGGTGACGGAGGCTGCTTCGATGCATTACTCAGCGGAGCAGATCGCTGCATGGGCGCGGTCAGATGAACGCGATATCAACCAATGGAACTCCGCGAGGAAGTCGCTCAATACCTACGTGGCCACAACGGCGCCGAGGTCGCTGGCTTCTCCGGCGTCGGCGACGATGGTTACATCGATATGATGTTTGTCGCGCCCAGGTTCGGTCGGTGCGGTGTCGCCGGCGCCCTTCTGGCGCATCTCCACGACATCGCAGTCGCGGCCAGCGCATCGGAACTCTACACCAACGCGAGCATCACAGCACGACCGTTCTTCGAAAAGCACGGGTTCACCGTGGTCACCGAGCAGCACCCTGTCATACGCGGCATGGAGATGGCCAACTACAGGATGATGCGCCCGCTCTAAGAACTGGATCCACGCGGGCGTCATCCCGCTTCGGGGCTGAAGGTGTCGGCGGCGGCCCACATCCCGGGCTACCGGTGCGGGCCGCCGCCGACTGCGTTCGAGGCCTCCCCCAATTGGGCTGCCTGCACGGACGCCCAAAGGCTCCGCCACGCACGTTAATAATAAGGCTACTGATCTTCTTGGTCCAGATACTGGCCCAAAGGGACTGTCCAGTCAGGAACCGGAGGTCAGACGCGGCTTCTGCGGTTAATGGCGCCGAAAATCAGGAGCACGATGACTGCCCCCAAGATAGACAGGATCCAGGTTCTGAGGTCGAAGAAGTCGCCGAGGCCGCCGCCGAACATCACCGAACCGATCCATCCGCCCAGGAATGCGCCGATGACACCCACCGCGAGGGTGACCAGCCAGCCGCCGCCTTGGCTTCCGGGAAGGATGGCTTTTGCGATGGCTCCCGCAATCAGGCCGAGCAGGAGAAATGCGAGAAATCCCATGACGCTTCCTTTCCAGTGATTATTCGACTGATTATTCGACGCCGGACCCACCGGCCATATTAAGGAGTCAATCAGCGGGCCTACTGTCCGGCAAGGCACCCGGAGTGGGCCAAATCGCCCGTGAGGCTGGGAGGGCAGGATTTGGCCAGCCCCAACTGCTGGGACGGCCACTTCTCACGGCTACCGCGTTCTCTTCCACGTTTCGATCCGGTACCTGCATGCCATTGGCCGCGGAGCGTGTTCGCCGCCACCGGCATGGATCAGGAAAGCTGGGGTCTGACGGTGCTGGCCTGACTTTGCTGGGCGCTGACCGGGCGATTTCGTCCATGTGCGAATGATGTGCAAAGTATGCCCAAGTCCTGCATGAACGCTGCAGCTACCTGCCGCAAACCTTGATCAGAGCAACGCACTATCGACTCAACAGGCAGTGAAACCACCGGCAGTGAAAGAGAAGGTAGTCAAAGTGGCAACGCGAACAGAAAAATCAAAGTACCGCTACAGCGACTTCTACTGCTTCATGTCACTTGCGGACTTCACCGCCTACATCGCCGTTGATGACTGCGACTTGGACGGGGGCTTTTCAATCAGCGGCAGCAGCGACGCAGCTTCCTAGGCGTCTCTGCAGACACAGGGCTTAAACCCACAGCACATCAGCCAACCGGAGGCTCGGCATCAGCGGGCGTGAGCCTCCTCAGTCCGCGGCTGTAGCTGCCCGCAGTCACCGGCTTGATAGAGTTCCATTCGAAGGGCAGCACTGGGGCTGCCCTGAAGGAGATGTGTGATGCCGAATATGGGGACGGCTGTGGTGATTGAAGACGACCTGGACATCGGCCGACTCATTCACGCAATACTGGACACCGCTGGACTCGACGTCCGGCTCGCCGAAACGGGTGCCGGCGGTGTGACAGCCGTCCGGGAGCATTCCCCCAATATCGTCCTCTTGGACTTCGGGCTTCCCGACATCAGCGGCCTGGAAGTGATCGGTAGAATCAGGGGCTTCAGTGATGCCTACATCCTCATGCTCACTGGACATGAAGAGTTGTCCGAAATGCTGCTCTCTGCGGGTGCCAACGCGGTCATGATCAAGCCCTTCCATCCCCGGGATCTGAAAGCCCACGTCGAAGAAGCCCTGCGGGGATTGAACACGAAGCGTTAGGACTGACCGGGCGAGCGGGGCCCACCAGGGCATCTGATGCGCAAATTCGGTCATTCAGGGACAACGTCGTCAGCGGTGCTTGACAGCTACGCACTTCACCACAATCACCGACCGTCCAGCGAATCAAAGCGAAATGGCCAACCACCGTGATTCAATCTGCGCGATTGACCAACGGTGAATGTCAACCGGGAGGCAGCAGAGCAGGGCCCTGCTGCCTTCCACTGGCGAATTGCCGCCCTTTGCCGGTTGGCTTATTTTTGGCCGGGCTGTGTCAGTTCTGGGTGACGGCAATCGGGCCATCGTTATCCAGGCAGACAACAGATTTCGTGCCCGTAGCGTCAACGGCCTCTCCCAGTACGGCGACGGGCCCAAGGTCAACGCCACAAATCTGGGCGGTGACGTCAGCAGCAACGGCAACGTTCACGTCTTCCAGGATGGTCACATCCCCGACAGTGACATTGACGAGGCCGTCGTTGATGGTGGTGTTGTCCGCGGCCATCGAAGGTCCTGCGGCCATTCCCACAAGGAACAGGGATCCGGCAACTGCTGTGGTGGCTTTTTTCATTACTGACATGGTTCGCTCCCTCGATTGAGACGCAGAAGGACGCTCCGCCGACTCGATTCAACCCAAGTTGGCATGGCCGCGCCAGGTTCGGGGCGCAGTCTTCCTGCATCTCTTTTTGGTTGCTTGCAGCTCGCGCCTGATGGGCATCAGGATTTTCTCCTGGGCTGCGGGCCCCCTTTTAGCGGCCCTGCGAAGAGTCTCCACACGCTGACCGTGCGCCGCTCCTCATCCGTCCAACCTAATCGTAAGTAAGCTTAGTTTCAAGTTTGCCCCCGAATTGTTTCGCAAGGCCATGCCGACCGATGGGTGCTGCACCTGCCTTCGGGGCTTTCCTCTCCCTGCAGTCCTAAGATGGCTGGCATGGAGGAGCAGGAACTGGCCGACGTCGCAGGACGCCTGTACGCGCTGCCCTTCGACGAATTCGTAAATGCCCGCACCGCAGCCGCTAAGACGGCGGCAGCGGAGTCCAACCGGCCCCTCGCCCAAGCCATCAAGGCACTCCCCAAGCCATCGGTAGCTGCCTGGGCGATCAATATGCTGGCACATCACCAACCCGAGGCGCTGCAAGAGCTCCGAAACCTCGGAGAGACAATGCAGGGCGCGCAGGCCGCGCTGGATGCGGCCGCCCTGCGGGAGCTGTCCCGCGAGCGGCGCAAGCTTCTCGCCGGGGCGCTCGACGCAGCCCGTCTCGCCGCTGAGAAGCAGGGCCGGCCCATCAGCGGGCCGGTGGCGTCCGAGGTGGAGGAAACCCTGCGGGCAGCCACCGCCGATGCCGCCGCGGCCGTGGCCGTCCAGAGCGGGCGGCTCCTGCGGGTTCTGACGGCCGACGGCGTGGACACCGTGGATCTCGACGGAGCCGTCGCAGTGCCTACCGCCCTCGGCGCAGTGCCCGCGGCCCCGCGCGCCACGCGCATTAGTGCGGATCGGCCGGCTACGCCGCTAAGTACGGCGCCGCCGGCCAAGGCCGGGCGCGCTGGCACTATCCAGACCGGTGTGAAGGCCACACGCCGCCAGCCGCCGGAGACGTCAGAGAAGCCCCGGCTGCAGGCGGTCCGCCCGACGCCCCGCCCGACCTCCCCCTCGCTCCTGGACAAGGCCTTGGCAGCGCTTGCCGAGGCGGAGGAATCCGCGGCAACAGCCGCCAGGGAAGCCCAGGAGCGGGAAGAAGCACTTGAGGAAGCGACAGCTGAATTCACCCGTCTGGCGGCCGAGGTGCGCGAGACCAGACAACTACTAACGGCGTTGGAGGACTCGTTGAACACCCTCCGGAAGGATCGTGAAACGGCAGCCGCCGAAGCAAAGCAGGCGGCCAGGGCAGCTGACAAGAGCCAGCGGACCGCCATGCTGGCGAAGGAACGCGTGCTCAGGCTGCGCAACACACCGGACTGAAAAACAAATAATGTCAGACCCCGGTTGCACCATGGAGTCATGGAAATGAACCAGGAATTCCACGTTACGTACTTCGAAGCCGACTGCGGGCGGATTCGCACCGAAGTCTTTGATACGGCCGCCGACGCCGAACGGTTTGCCAGCCGTTGCCTCTCTGGCGAGCACGACTGGGCCATTGTTGATGCTGTGGCCGTCCATCAGGACCAGTTGGCTGCCTGACTGTGGCTGCTCCGCAGATGGCAAAGCCCCGCCCTGCCTAAGTCAGCTGCGCTGAAGCAGATCTACTGAAGCATCTACTGAGACGGCGAAGCTGATCAGGTCAGCAGGGCGTGGCCTCCGCGACTTGTCTGCAGGTCTGCTCTGCGGGTCTACGCGATAGGCCTGCGGGTGCGCGACGCCAGGTCAGGGCGACGACAGATCAGGCGCGGCGGTGAGCAGGCGAGTGGCCAGGTCAGCCGAGACGGCAGGTCAGGCGAAGTCGGAGACTGCCGGGTCCGGGCCGATGCGTCCTGTTCCGGCTGCCGTGCGGTCCAGGCCGTTGACTGCTTCGAGGTCGGTGGCATCCAGCGTGATGTTCAGGGCCTCGAAATTCTCCCGGATCCGGGATTCCGTCACGGACTTGGGGATGACCACGTTGCCGATGGCCAGGTGCCAGGCGATGACGACCTGCGCCGGCGTTGCGCCGTGCTTGTCCGCAATGGCGGTAATGGTGCCGTCCCCAAGGAGCTCGCCGCCCTGGCCCAGCGGGGACCAGGCCTGAGTCAGAATGCCCTTGGACTTGTTGAACTCCCGGAGCTCCGCCTGGTTGAAGAAGGGGTGCAGTTCCACCTGGTTAATGGCAGGCACCACTCCGGTCTCGTCGATGAGGCGCTGCACGCCCTCAGCGGTGAAGTTGGAAACACCGATGGACTTGACCCGGCCGCGCTTCTGCAGCTCAACCAAGGCCTTCCAGGTGTCCACGTACTTGTCCTGCTTCGGCTGGAGCCAGTGGATCAGGTACAGGTCCAGCGTTTCGAGGCCGAGGCGCTCCATGGACTCCTCGAACGCCGTCAGCGTCGATTCGAAGCCCTGATCGGAGTTCCACAGCTTGGTGGTGATGAAAAGTTCCTCCGGAGACAGCCCGGAGCTTGCGATGGCACGCCCCACGCCCGACTCGTTGCCATAGATCTTGGCGGTGTCGATGTGGCGGAAGCCTGCCTGGAACGCTTGGAAAACGACCTTTTCGGCCACGTCGTCTTCAACCTGCCAAACCCCGTAGCCGAGCTGGGGAATGGTGTTGCCGTCATTGAATGTCAGTGTCGGTGAAGAAGTCATTTCACCATCCTGCCAACGATCCCCCCGAAACGCAGCGAATGGCCGGCAGCTAAGCTAGGCGCGTAATGCCCCGGGTCGGGGAATTTTTGTGGACCCAGGGACAGCGGCGGGAAGGAACGGCGGCTGCACGCAATGCCGCAGCGCGGGTCAGGATTCGGCGAGAAGGCGTTCGGCGTCGGCCACCTGCTCGAAGACGGACTCTGCCCGCCGCCACACTGATGCTGCGCCTACCGGTATGGGACCGACAGCCAGTCGAAGCATGGCCGCCGCCTCCGCCGTGGCCGCTAACGAATTGCCCGCCTTAGACAGGGCACGGTGAACGCCGGACAGCGCGTGCGGGATGTCCAGCCCCTCGCTCGGGGAACGCCGCTGCGCCTCCACGCAGACCTCCCGGACGCGGCCGGACAGTTCCGCCAGCCGGTTCGCTATTTCGACGAGTTCGGCATAAAGCTGCTCGTCCTCCACGCCCTCCAGCACCTGATGGAAACGGTCAAGGCCCCGATGGAAGCGGTCGTGCGCGCGGCGCCACAGCCCTTTGCCCAGTTCGGCGTCGTCTCTCCGCCCTTGCCTGGCGGCAGTAAAAAACCCCAAGCCGGACCTACAGGTACTGGCCCGGGCCGTGGTCGGACTCTTCCGGCCGGCCCGGCTTCAGCGGATCGGAGCTTGGCTGCGGGGCCTTGGCCCGCTGCGGTTCGCCGTTCTCCCCGATCACCACGCCTGGAGCAATGACAGTTCCGGGAGGCAGCTGCCGCATCTGCAGCTGGGCCATGGCATGTTCCCGGGCCGCGTGCTGGGCTGCGATGGCGGTCTGGATGCCGTGGAACAGGCCTTCCAGCCAGCCGACCAGCTGGGCCTGGGCAATCCGAAGTTCAGCGTCCGACGGCGTGGCGTCGTCCGGGAAGGGCAGGCTGATACGTTCAAGCTCCTCCACGAGCTCCGGGGCCAGTCCGTCCTCGAGTTCCTTGATGGAGCGCTCATGGATCTCGGCCAGTCTGCCGCGTGCGGCGTCGTCCAGCGGTGCCGACTTCACCTCTTCCAGCAACTGACGGATCATGGTGCCGATGCGCATCACCTTGGCGGGCTCATCCACCAGGTCCTGGAGCGTGCTCCCCTGGCGCTTGGACGGTTCCGAAGGCTTGGCCCCATCAGTCGGGAGCGGTTCAACGTCAAGGGTTGTACCCTCCACGGGCGTGTCGTCCCCGTTACTGGGCTCTGTCTGGGAACCGTCGCCCGGTGCTCCCGCCGGGCCGGTTTGAGTGTCGTTCGGATCGCTCATGCGTTCATACTCTCACGAGCCCGGAACGCGGAGTCCAGTCAATGAAGCTCCTTGACCAGATTTCGCCTTCGTCCTTAGCGAAACCGCATTTCCGGTAGAAACCGACCGCACAAGTATTCGCCGGAACCCGCGGCCAGCCAGAAGGGGACTGTAGGGTCCGCCGGGAAGTCGCGGGCGCCGTCGGGCGTTACTGCACCCGACGGCGCCACTGCGGGATCGTCGTCGAAGATGTTGTCCGTCTCCGCCAGCGCGTTCAGCGTGGTGGCGTCCTTCGGTCCGATCGGGCGGATCGGAATTCCTGCGGACGGTCGGGGCAATGTCAGCAGCACCTGCCCTGCGGGTTGCTGTCCTGGCGGTCAGTCCGGTCGCGCCAAAACTCGCGTTCGGTCATGGGCGGCCCGAGGTGCCCGGAGGCGACGTGGTGCTCCAGGTATTTCTGGTAGGCGTCCGCGCCCATCACTCCGCCAAGATAGCGGGCGAACCCCCGGAACCCTTCGGCTATCGCACTCATGGCCGGCCCCGCATCAGTGATGTGCCGACTTTTCAAGCTGCAGCTCGGCAGGGAGCCTGTTCCACTCTGCCATGAGCTCACGTTCGGCGGCCGTGGGTATCAGGCCCGCCGGGGCATAGCTCCTGGACGGTACGGCCGGGTCTTCGTGGTCAGTATGGGCAACGCCGGCCGCCTCATTTTGGAAAGCCTTCACGGTGGCGATCATCGCCGTCACGATGACGATGATGCTCAGCACGACGAAGATCACCGACAGCCACCCTTGGATCATGGTGTTGCGGACCACGGCTTCCATGGCTGCAACAGTCTTGGCCGTTCCGAATTCCGTCTTGCCGTCCGCAAGAGCCTTGGAGAAGGCCGCGTTGTTGGCGAAGTAGCCCACGGCGGGCACCGGGGAGAAAATCTTCTGGAAGCTTGCGGTGATGGTGACCACGGCCGCGAAGCCCAGCGGCAGGGCCACGATCCAGAGGTACTTGAAGGAGCCACGTTTGGCCGCGATGGCCAGGCAGACCGACAGTGCGATGGCGGCGAGCAGTTGGTTGGCGATGCCGAACAGCGGGAACAGCGTGTTGATGCCGCCCAGCGGGTCGGTGACGCCCATCAGCAGCACGGCACCCCATGCCGCGACCATGATCGCTGTGCACAGCCATGCCCCGGGCCGCCAGGACGCTTCCTTGAACTTCGGAACGAAGTTTCCGATGGAGTCCTGCAGCATGAAGCGGGCAACGCGGGTGCCGGCGTCCACGGCGGTCAGGATAAACAGCGCCTCGAACATGATGGCGAAGTGGTACCAGAAGGCCATCAGGGCTGTTCCGCCGATGAACTGCTGCATGATGTGGGCAAGCCCCACGGCCAGTGTGGGCGCACCACCCGTGCGGGAAACAATGCTTTCTTCACCGACGTTGGCTGCCGTCTGCGACAAGAGCTCAGGTGAGAGGTTTACGCCCTGGAGCCCCAGGCTGTTCACCCAGGCAGCCGCGGTTTCCACCGTTCCACCCGTCAGGGCAGCCGGTGAGTTCATGGCGAAGTACAGTCCGCGGTCAATGGAGATGGCTGCCACGAGGGCCATGATGGCCACGAAGGATTCCATCAGCATGCCGCCGTATCCGATGAGGCGGGTCTGGCGTTCCTTTTCGATGAGCTTGGGCGTGGTGCCGGACGAGATGAGGGCGTGGAAGCCGGACAGAGCCCCGCAGGCAATCGTGACGAAGAGGAACGGGAACAGCGCCCCGGGAAACACCGGCCCGTTATCCCGGCTGGCGAACTCACTGAACGCCGGAACGGTGATTTCGGGGCGGACCACGATGATGGCCAGGGCCAACATGACGATGACGCCGATCTTCATGAACGTCGACAGGTAGTCGCGCGGAGCGAGGAGCAGCCACACAGGCAGGATCGCGGCGATGAAGCCGTAGACAATGAGGCCCCACGCGATGGTGACCTTGTCCAGGTGGAAGAACGCCGCACCCCATTCGGTATCCGCCACGAGGCCCCCGCCGATGATGGCAGCCATGAGCAGGACAAAACCGATGAGGGAAACCTCCATCACCTTGCCGGGCCGGAGAAACCTCAGATACACGCCCATGAAGAGCGCGATCGGAATGGTCATGCCCACGGAAAACACGCCCCACGGGCTTTCGCCGAGGGCATTGACGACGACGAGCGCGAGGATGGCAACGATGATGATCATGATGAGCAGCGTGGCGACCAGGGCGGCGGTGCCGCCGATCACGCCGAGTTCTTCACGGGCCATCTGGCCCAATGAACGGCCGCCGCGCCGCATGGAGAAGAACAGGACGAGGTAGTCCTGGACTGCTCCGGCAAGGACGACGCCGATGATGATCCAGATAGTGCCCGGCAGGTATCCCATCTGGGCTGCGATGACGGGACCGACGAGGGGACCGGCTCCGGCGATGGCTGCGAAGTGGTGGCCGAACAGCACGTTGCGGTCGGTACGGACATAGTCCTTGCCGTCCGCCTTATATTCGGCCGGGGTGGCGCGGCGGTCGTTCGGCCGCGTGATGTACCGTTCGATCACCTTCGAGTAGAAGCGGTAGCCGATCAGATATGTACAGACCGAGGCAAAGACGAACCAGATCGCGTTGACCGTTTCACCCCGGATGATCGCGAGCATGAACCAGGCCACGCCGCCCAGCAGCGCTATTGCTGCCCAGATCGCGATCTTCGTGGGGGTCCATCTGCTCTCTTCCGTTTCGCGGACGGCGTCGTCCACGGCTGTCGGAGGCAGCAAAGGATCCGGTGTCAGATCCAGATCCTCATCCGCCGTCCGAGCCCTGCCACCAGGCATGCTGGCCATGTCTCCTCCTTGAGATAAACAATGTGGGAGTTCCCCCAGCGCACCCTACCAACGCGTTCCGAAATCGAGACGGACAACTGCGGTGTGCCGCGGGCCCAAGCGCCGAGCGGTCGCAAGTCAGCGGTCAGCGGTGTGCGCCCTGTGGTTAGCGCCCCGGGTGACCCAGTTGTGCCATGCGGGCCTCGCAGAGATCGAGCCAGCGGATCTCCGCCTCCGTCTGGAAGATCAATGAGTCCAGCACCACCAACCAGGCGAGGTCGGAGCTGCGCTGGCTGGCGGACGTCTCCCGCCGGGACTTGGTGTAGTCCTGCAGCGCTGCCAGGGACGCGGCACGCTGCGCCCGGATGACGTCCGTCATGTCAACGCCCGGCAGCGTAAGAGCCAGCGACAGCTTGATGGCGAGCTCGTTCCGGGGCGGGCTGCTGCGCTCCACGGGCGCTGAAAACCATCCCTGCACCTGCTCTGATCCGGCGTCCGTGATGCTGTAGACGACATGACGGTCGCCGTCGCCGCCGTCCTTCCGAACCAGGCCGTCGCGTTCCAGCCGGTCAAGCGTGGTGTAGACCTGACCGATGTTCAGCGGCCAGGTGGAACCCGTTCGCTCCTGGAACTCGCTTCTGAGCTGGTACCCGTACCGTGGGCGGTCCTGAAGCAGGGCAAGAATGCTGTGCCGGATGGACACTACATCACCAGCAGGATCTTGCCCACGTGCTCGCCGGAGTCGAAGTATTCGTGGGCCGTCTGGACCTGGTCCAGCGGAAACGTCTTCGCCACGAGGGGGTGGATCCGCCCGTCGGCGATCAGGGGCCAGATGGCATCCCGGACAGCCGCCATGATGACGCCCTTCTCTTCAGCGGGCCTGGGCCGCAGCGCCGTCGCAACCACCGCTGCACGTTTCCGCAGCAGCTGTCCCAGGTCCAGTTCACCCTTGGCGCCGCCCTGCAGCCCGATGACGATGAGCCGGCCGTACTCGTCGAGGGCATCTACGTTCTGCTGCAGGTATTTCGCACCCACGACATCCAGGATCACGTCCGCGCCCCTGCCGCCGTTCTGGGCCCGGAGGCTCTCAGCAAAGTTCTCCTCCGCATAGTTGATGGCAATGTCCGCCCCCAGGAAGGCTTTGGCGGTGCTCACTTTCTCGTCGGTGCCCGCAGTGGTGGCAACCGTCGCGCCGAACGCCTTTGCGAACTGGATGGCCATGGTGCCGATACCGCCGGTGGCTCCGTGGATCAGGACCGTCTCGCCGGGCTGTAGCTGCGCAGTCATGATGAGGTTCGAGTACACGGTTGCCGCAACTTCCGGAAGGGCAGCAGCGGTGACCAGATCAACGCCGTCGGGAACCCTCAGCACCTGCTCCGAGCGGACCGTCACCTGCTCGGCATAGCCTCCGCCGGCGAGCAGTGCCACCACCTTGTCGCCGACGGAAAACGGCTTGGTGACGCCCGGCCCGAATCCGGCGATGCGCCCCGAAACCTCCAGCCCGGGAATTTCCGATGCACCTCGAGGCGGCGGATAAAAGCCCTTCCTCTGGTGTACGTCTGCCCGGTTCAGGCCCGCGGCCACGACGTCGATCAGGACTTCGCCCTGGCCGGGAACCGGAGCCGGAACGTCGCGGACTTCCAGCACTTCCGGCCCGCCCGGCTCCGAGATGTAGACGGCTTTCATGGAGAACTCCCGATTTCCTTGCTGATTCCTGCCCCAAAAATAATGTGCACTGGCAGCAACCGCCATTTTTCGGTTTTTGTTGCAGCCAGCTGCCTATGAAACACTACTAGTCAGGGAAGGTTGTCCGAGCGGCCGAAGGAGCTGGTCTTGAAAACCAGTGTGCGGTAACCCCGTACCAAGAGTTCGAATCTCTTACCTTCCGCGTGGCGCCCTGTGCGCATGGTCAGGGACCGGTTGAGCCAATCGAGAGAGCGGCTCAACCGGTCTTTTTCATGAGCAGGTATAGCCGGTACGCAGCACGTCAAAACAAGTAGTTGCGAGTACCTGGCGCCGGAAAAATCGAGTACGCACCACTCATGCGAAGAGGGCCCTCGGGGGCGTTCACTTGAAGGAACCAAAACGGTGCTCATGCCGCGGATTTCGTGGACGGGCATCAATCCGCATCAGCCGACGCTATTGGGGGGAGGTCGCCGTCGTGAGCAAGGCCGAGAAGCAGCGACTGAGGTACTCGGACTACTACTGGTGCATGTCGCTCAAGGACTTCATTGAGTGGGTTGAAGCCGACGACGACAACGAGCCCACCACGTCGTATTCAGACCGGCTCTGAACGCGGAACCATTGAAACTGTCATAGCCCAGGCATAGGGTCGGTGCTGTCTCCACATCCCTTGAACTGCGGATTCATTCCGCAGCCCACACCAGGAGCTGACTATGCCTACCCCTGACATCACGCCCGGAGCACCCTGCTGGATTGACCTGATGACCTCCAGCACCGATACCGCCAAGCAGTTCTACGGCGAACTGTTCGGCTGGGACTTCCAGACCGGCGACCAGGAAAAATACGCCGGCTACATCACCGCACACAAGAACGGCAAGAAGGTCGCGGGAATCATGCAGAAGCAGGAGGACCAGGCCACCATGCCGGACACGTGGTCCACCTACCTGCGCACGGACGACGTGACAGCCACAGCCGCGGCTGTCACTGCCAACGGCGGCCAGGTGTACATGGAGCCCATGGACGTCCCCGAGCAAGGCCACATGGCATTCTTCGGCGATCCCTCGGGCGCTGCTGTCGGCGTCTGGCAGCCCCGCGAAATGCGCGGCTACGAGCTGGTGGCCGAACCCGGCACCGCTGCCTGGCACGAGCTTCACACCAAGGAGTACGACACCGCGGTGAAGTTCTACCAAGAGGTCTTCGGGTGGGACACGGACGTCATGAGCGACACGCCGGAGTTCCGCTACACGACGCTCGGCGCGGGCCGGGAGGCGAAGGCCGGCATCATGGATGCCTCGTCCTATCTCCCTGCTGAAGTCCCGTCCAAGTGGGAGGTGTATTTCGCCGTGGAAGATGCCGACGCAGCCATCGACAAAGCCGTTAGCATGGGCGCCAGCCTCGTCGACGGACCCGACGACACACCCTTTGGGCGGCTGGCGACTCTGACTGATCCCACCGGGGCCATGTTCAAGATCATCGCGGACACGGCCAGGGCGCCCAGGCCTGAAGCCGGGCAGCCCGCTGAGGCCTGAGGCCATTCCGTATCGCAGATACTCCGAAAAATATGCCGGCCAGTAGCTTCCACTCAAGCTACTGGCCGGCAGTCTTTCTGCTGGCCGGAGGCAGACCGTTCCGCTGGGGCGCGTTCCGCCGAATGCACGCCCCATCACCCCGTGTTCATCCGGCCCTGTTCTGATGGGCCGGAACTGCCTCAAGAGAAGCTGTCCGGTCTGTCTGCTGGCACGACCCGGACACATTCGATTGGGTCCCTTACCGGGACACCTAGGTGAAAGTCAGGGCGGATGTACCCCAAACCTTGAAAATTCACGCTGGGCGCAGCTTTGTCAGTGGAGCTCGCTTGACCACGTCATGGCGTCCCCCGCTGCGGACTCGGCAGTGGCGGGCGCCGACATCTGGAACATCAATTCGGTGGAATCCGTCGCTTTGGAATACAGCAGGTATAACAGCAGTGTGACCAACTACTATGCGCCCGACCAGTACCGGGCCAGCGACCATGACCCCGTCGTAGTTGGGCTCAATCTTCCGGCGGCACCCGAGACACCGGCCACCATTGACCTGAACTTCCTGGGCATCAACGATTTCCACGGCCGCATCGATACGAACACCGTCCTGTTCGCCGGCACAGTCGAGAAGCTGCGCGCCGCAGCCGCTCCGGGGGCCACGGCCTTCCTCTCCGCCGGAGACAACATCGGTGCCTCGCTGTTCGCCTCTGCCGTCGCGAAGGACCAGCCCACCATCGACGTCCTGAACGCACTCGAGGTCAAGGCGTCCGCAGTGGGCAACCACGAGTTCGACGGCGGCTGGGCCGACCTGCGGGACCGCATCGCCGCGGGCACCAGGTTCCCGTACCTGGGGGCCAACGTGTACAGGAAGGGCACCACCGACCCCGTCCTTCCGGAGTTCACCGTCCTGGAGATGAACGGCATCAAGGTGGCCGTGATCGGTACCGTGACCGAGGAAGTGCCCACCCTCGTCACGCCCGCGGGGATCACGGAACTCGATTTCGGGGATCCCGTTGATGCCATCAACCGCGTCGCGGCCAGGATCAAGGCGGACGGCCTTGCGGACGTCATCATTGCGGAAAACCACGACGGCGCCGGTTCGGGTACGCCCGAAGGCGGCACCCTGGAACAGGAAGTCGCCGCCGGCGGCCCCTTCGCCAAGCTGGTCACCGAAACCTCCGCCGACGTGGACGCCATCTTCACCGGCCATACCCACAAGGAGTACGCCTGGGACGCCCCTGTTCCCGGGGTCCCAGGCAAAACCCGGCCTATCGTCCAGACGGGCAACTACGGCGAGAACATCGGCCAGATCCAGTTGACCATCGACACTGCAACCAAGAGGGTCACCGGGTACAACGCCGCAAACGTCAAACGCACCACGGACGCAGCCGCGGAGCTGATCGCCCTGTACCCCCGGGTCGCCGCCGTCGATGACATCGTGACGAAGGCTCTCGCGGCCGCCGCTGAGATCGGCAACGAGCCGGTAGGCAGGGTGACGGCGGATATCACGACGGCGTTCACGCCCGCCACCGAGACAACGCCGGCCAAGAGGGACGACCGCGCCGGTGAGTCCACCCTGGGCAACCTGGTGGCGGACTCCCTCGTGGACGCACTCAAGGCGCCGGATGCTGGCGGCGCCGAAATCGGCGTCGTGAATCCCGGCGGGCTGCGGAATGAGCTGTACTTCGCACCCGACGGAACCATCACTTATGCCGAGGCCAATTCTGTTTTGCCGTTCGTGAACAACCTGTGGACCACGTCCCTGACCGGCGCACAGTTCAAGACGCTGCTGGAACAGCAATGGCAGACCAATCCGGACGGCACCGTTCCCAGCCGCCCCTACCAGCAGCTGGGGCTGTCCAAGAACGTCAACTACACCTACGACGCAGCCCGCCCCGCCGGCGACCGCATCACCTCTGTCCGCGTGAACGGGGCCTTCATGGATCCGGCGAAGTCCTACCGGATCGGCACGTTCAGCTTTCTTGCCACCGGCGGTGACAACTTCCGGATCTTCAAGGAGGGTACCGGCACGGAGGACTCGGGACTCGTGGACCGGGACGCCTGGATCAAGTACCTTCAGGAGCACAATCCGGTCTCGCCGGACTTCGCCCGCCGCACAGTGGCCCTGGTCAACAGCACGGCAGCCGAGCTCAAGCGCGGCGACGCCATGACACTGACCGTCTCCAAGCTGGACCTCACCTCGCTGGGCAGCCCAGTCAACAGGTCGTTGGACGCGGTATTCACCGACGCCGCCGGCACGGCTGCCGCGCTGGGCACGGTTCCGGTCTCCGGCGGAGCGGCCACCGTGAATCTCACGGTTCCCGCCAAAGTTTCCCCGGGAGCGGGAACGCTGACACTCACGGCGGTGGAGTCGGGAACGGTGGTCAAAACCGCGATTACAGTCGCAGCAAGCGGGCCTGTGCGGCCGGTCTGCACCCCACCGGTCCCGCCCACGGCATGGTACGACCTCGCGGGCTGGATCAGGTACGCCATCGCCTGGACGGAGTATCGGAACTGCTTGGGGGCTAACTCCCAAACCCCACAGAGTATGCTCCCCGCGGGGGCGGGGGGATTCTCCGCTTAAGCTGCGGGAGGGGTGACGGACAGGCGGCAGAAACTGCGGGAGGGTTGACGGACAGGCGGCAGAAACTGCGGGAGGGTCGCGGGAAAGGCGGCAGAAACTGCAGGAGGGTCGAATCAGAGACCCAGGACGGCGCGGGCAATCTCATCAGCATCCCGCAGGGTGCGCTGCCCGCTTGCGTAGACCGGGCCTGCCTTCTGCACGGCTTCGGCGGCAATCGCCGTCCCCCACTGGGTGGCCGAGAGCTGAAGCCCCAGCACGAAGAGCCGCTCGGCAGTCACTCCGTTGGCCGCCACCGGCCGGTACGGGTGCGGGCTGACGTCCAGCCCCGAGGACTGCACTGGGGTTCCTTCCACCGACATCATCATCCGCGGCCGTACCAGCCCGTCGGCGAGGAGCTGCTCCATCAGCGGTGACGCGCTGATGGTCACCCGGTTGGCCGGAGCAAGCGCCTCGACGAGGGTGCGGGCCTTCGCGGGAGCGTCGTCCACCCACGGCGAGGCGGCGGTAAAAAACCCGGACTTTCGGTCGAGCCCGAACTTGGGATCCGGCCCGACGAAACTGACCACGCCGGCGCGGGCCAGCGCCGCCAACTGCTCGGCCCGGAGCGCAGGCGGACCGCTGGCGAGGCCCTCCACGAACGACTCAAACCACCCGCGCAGCCCGGCGACCCACGATTCGTCGGTGATGCCGCCGTCGGCCACCGCTGTTTTCAGCAAGGCACGGCCGTGGTGCAGAGCGCCGATGGCCATCTTGACGGGGTCGTCCTCGCCAAGGGCTGAACGGCGGGCATCATCCAGGAGATAGTCAACGACGGCGGCGTCCAGTTCAGCACGGGTGTTGAATGACCGTCCCGACAGCGGCGCCGCGAGGCGCAGCAGGTCCAGCCTGCTGTCCGGCCGGACATGGGCTTCAATGGTGGCCTTGGCCGTCTCTTCCCAGTTGGCGGTGGTGTGGGCGTGCGGGTGCAGCGCCTCATCCAGTTCCTTGAGAAACTTTCCCGGATCCCTCACGGCACCGGGCTCGGCGCGCATCAGCGTGGAGTAGTAGGCCCACAGGGCGTCACGGTGCAGGAGGGGCCACAGGTCGTGGTCGAAGGCCGGAACGATGCCGGCCGAGGTAAAGCGCCGCAGGGCCGCCTCGGTGAAATACCGCAGCTTCACCGAGGCCGGGTAATAGCCTTCAAGCGTGGCCTTGGAGCGGTACGGCGTGCCGCGCCGGGACGCCGCGATGATCAACGGTTCCTGGCCCGATGGGCGATATTCAAGCCTGTCCCCCGCGTCCACGAACTTGCCGCCCCGTCCCTCCGTGAGCTGGCCCATCACGTCGAAGAAGTTCAAGCCCATCCCGCGGACAAGCACCGGTTCCTGCGCCGGAACGGCCGTCCAGTCGACGTCGGCAGGAATGGCCGGTGGAAAGTAGCGGAGCCCAAACTGGGTGGCAGCTGCCTGCAGTTGCCGCTGCTCCGGGCTGAGCCGGGAGTCCAGGTGGCCCAGCGCGAACACCACGGAGTCTGCGGTGAGCGTCGCGCTGCCGGCCAGTTCGACGTCGAACGTTCCGTCCGGTGAGGGGCGCACGGCGGTGGCCGACGTTTCGTGGAAGTCCACTGTGACGCCGTTGGGCAGGACGGCAAGCAGGTCTTCAAGGGTGGAGCGGAGGTACCGCCCGTACAAGGGGCGGCTGGGGAAGTCGCCGGGCTCGAGGACCGCTAGTTCCGCGCGCTCGTCGTCAGTCAGGACAGGGAGGGGATCGTGCTGCTGGCGGGTCCGCCAGCGATCGAACGTTGTGCCGGCCAGCGGGGCGGCAAGCCGGGGGTCCTCAGGGATGAGTGTGGGGTAAAACGACTGGGTGTTCATCAGGTACAGCCGCGACTGCCCGGGCTGCCACACGTGGCCCGGACCCGCCGGATAAGGATCGATGACATCGATGTGCAGGCGGGTCTTCGGGTTGGCCGGGCCAGAACCGGACGAAGCAGTTCCGGACGAAGCAGTTCCGGACGGGGTGACGGCGGCCCAGTTGGCGAGCAGCCGCTCCAGCACGCTGGTACCCCTCGGACCGGCGCCTATCAGTGCCGTCCGGATGCTTTGCGATGTGACCACGGCATCCAGAGTATCGGCATGTGACTTGCTAGCTGAGCCGGGATGTTGTTTGGATGAAGCATGACCACCACCGCAGCCGATGCTGCATTCGCCTCCGGCGCCGTTCTCCCTGCAACCGCGCCCGAGCCCACCGACGAAAACATCTGGCTGGAGGACATCTACGGCGAGGAACAGCTGGCCTGGGTCCGTGAGCAGAACGCCCGGACGGAGGACCTGCTGGAGGACGCGGACTACGCCCGCCTCGAGGGGGAGATCCTCGAGGTGCTGGACTCCACGGACAAGATCGCCATGGTGACCAAGCGCGGCGCCTGGTACTACAACTTCTGGAAGGACCGGCAGAACCCGAAGGGCCTGTGGCGCCGGACCACGTGGGAGAGCTACTGCAGCGATGCTCCGGAATGGGACGTGCTGCTGGATGTGGACGCCCTTGCCGCGGCGGAGGGGGAGGAATGGGTCTTCCACGGGGCGAACTTCCTCCGGCCGGAACCCGGCCAGCCCTACCGGCTGGCCCTGCTGGCCCTCTCCCCCGACGGCGGCGACGCCAACCGTTACCGCGAGTTCGACGTCGAGACCCGCCGTTTCGTTGACCCCGTCACAGGGGGCTTTGACCTTCCGACGGCGAAGGGCAACGTGTCGTGGCTGGATGCGGACACGCTGCTGGTTGCCAGTACGGCGGAGGAGCTGCCTCAGACCGCGTCCTCCTACGCACGCACGGCGGTGCGGCTGCACCGGGGCCAGTCCCTGGCCGACGCGCCCCGGATCTTCGAGATCCCCAAGGACCACATGATGGCGATCGTGGCCCACGACTCCACTCCTGGATTCGAGCGGACACTCGCCGTTGACTGGATCGACTTCTTCAACCGGACAACGTCGGTGCTGCAGGACGGGACGTGGACGTCCATCGACGTACCCACGGACGTCAACCTCAGCGCACACCGGGAATGGCTGCTCTTCCGGCCCCAGGGCGAGTGGACCGTGGACGGAACGAGCTACCCGGCCGGTTCGCTGCTCGCGGCGGACTTTGACCGCTTCACTAATGGCGAGCGCGGGCTGACCGTCCTCTTTACGCCGGATGCCCACACCTCTCTGCAGTCGTGGAGCTGGACGCGGACCTTCCTGCTGCTGAATCTGCTGTGTGATGTTTCGTCGGAAATCCGGGTGCTGGATCCTTCGCAGCCCGCCTTAAATATCGGGGCAGGGACCGGACTTGGCACCGGGGCGTGGGCGTCCTCCCAGCTGGATGCCTGCCCGCCCCTCCACGACGTCAACGCTTTCGCCGTGGACGACGAGGACGAAGCCGAAGGCGGCTCTGATGGCGACCACCGCTCTCCCGGCAGCCCCAAGGGAGCCGGTGACGATTTCTGGCTCGTCGCCACCGGCTTCACCACCCCCACAACCCTGATGCGCGGAACGCTCACCCGCGAAAACCCGACCCGTGTACGCCAAGTGACCGGAAGCGGCACCGACACCGGCAGCGGCAACGTGGAAGAAAGCCGGGACGCAGGCGTGGTGAGCAGTCATGCGGTCATCAAGCGGTCGCCGTCGTTCTTCAACGATAACGGCTATGAGGTGCAGCAGCACTTTGCGGTGTCCGAGGACGGCACCCGCGTGCCCTACTTCCAGATCGCGGCGCGCAACCTCGTGCTCGACGGCCAGAACCCCACCCAGCTGTCAGGGTATGGCGGCTTCGAGGTCTCCCGTACCCCTGCCTACAGCGGCGCGGTGGGCCGGGCCTGGCTTGAGCGGCGCACGGCGGAATCGGCCGGCATCGACGGAGCTGGACCGCACAGCCGCGGCGGCGTGTACGTCGTGGCCAATATCCGCGGCGGCGGAGAATACGGCCCGTCCTGGCACAGGGCGGCCCTGCAGGATAAGCGGCACCGCGCCTATGAGGACTTCGCCGCGGTCGCCAAGGACCTCATCTCCCGCGGTGTGACGAGCCGGGAGCGCCTCGGCTGCGTGGGCGGCTCCAACGGCGGACTCCTCGTGGGCAACATGCTGACGCGGTACCCCGAGCTCTTCGGCGCGGTCTCCTGCGGCGTGCCCCTGCTGGACATGCGCCGGTACACCAGGCTCTCCGCCGGCCATTCGTGGATCGCCGAATATGGAGACCCGGACGTCCCCGAGCACTGGGAATTCATCAGAACCTTCTCGCCGTACCATCTGCTGAAGGATGAGGTGGACTACCCGGAAACCTTCATCTGGACCGCAACGTCGGACGACAGGGTGGGCCCCGTGCAGGCACGTAAGATGGCCGCGCGCATGCAGGCCATGGGCATCCCCAACGTCTGGTTCCACGAGGCCCTCGAAGGCGGGCACGCGGGAGCCTCTGACAACAGGCAGTCTGCTGCACTGCAGAGCCGCAGCCAGCACTTTCTCTGGACGTCGCTGGCGGGCGGGGCTGACTGACCCGGGGCTGGCCTGAGGCTGGGCTGTCCCGGAATGGCATGGGGGGCGCCGGACGGGGCATGCCCGGGCGCCGGCCTGACCTCGTTTTGCACTGAATGGCCCGTTCTGCGTATCCTTGGTGGGCTAGGAATAGCAATTGGAGACGTGCCAGAGCGGCCGAATGGGCTTCACTGCTAATGAAGTGTGGGGCACAACTCCACCGGGGGTTCAAATCCCCCCGTCTCCGCTTTTGGCCCCGGTCCTTGGACCGGGGCCTTTTGCGTGTCTGTGGTCCTTTGAGGCAAGGGTTGTGCCGACCCGGGTTGTGCCTTCCCGGGATTTGTGTGGGCATTCCGTCCGGGAAGCGGACTCATCGCGCAGCCTGCCCTCCCCAGTGGCAGGATAATCGCATGACTGGCAACGAGGCATACGACTCCATAGTCGTAGGCGGCGGACACAACGGCCTGGCGGCGGCGGCCTACTTGGCGCAGGCAGGCCACCGCGTGCTGGTGCTGGAAAAACTCCATCACACCGGCGGTGCCGCCGTTTCAGCCCAGGCCTTCGAGGGCGTCGGGGCCCGCCTGTCACGGTACTCGTATCTGGTCAGCCTCCTGCCCCAGCAGGTCATCGACGACCTCGGGCTCCGGATCCGGCTGGCCCGCCGTCGTTATTCCTCCTACACACCGGACCCGTCACACCCGGGGCGTGGCCTCCTGATCGACAACGGCGACGGTGCGTCCACCGCAGCCTCATTCGCCGCCATCGGCGCCCCCATGGGTGAAGCGGAAGCTTTCGGCAGGTTCTATGCCAGCTGCCGCAAGCTCACCGAAGCGCTGTGGCCCACCATGATCTCCCCGTTACCGACGAGATCGGAGGCACGGCGGCTGGCGGCGGCCGCCGGGGCGTCAGAGGCGTGGGACGCCGTGATGGAGCGGCCAATTGGCGAAGCCATTGCCGGCGCCCTGCAGCATGACCTGGTGCGCGGCGTGGTGCTGACCGATGCGCTGATCGGCACGTTCGCGGAGGCGGGCGGGGAAGACTTGCAGCAGAACATCTGCTTCCTGTACCACCTGCTCGGCGGGGGCACTGGCAACTGGGACGTGCCGATCGGCGGCATGGGGACAGTATCGGGAGAACTGGAGCGTGCCGCCCGCGATGCAGGCGCCGCCCTCCTCACCGGCGCGGAAGTGACGGCGATCGACCCTGCCGGATGCGTGAGTTACCGCCACGCGGGCGCAGACCATGCGGCGACGGCAAGCTGGGTGCTCGCCAACGTTGCCCCGGCCGTGCTGGAACGGCTGCGGGCGCCGTCCGTCGGTTCGGGCACCGGACCGTCAAATCCGAACCACCTCCGCGAAGGTGCGCAGGTCAAGGTGAACCTGCTGCTCACGAGACTGCCGCGCCTCCTGGATAAGGCCGTTAGCCCGGAGTCCGCATTCGGCGGGACGTTCCATATCAATGAGACGTGGAACCAGTTGGACCAGGCCTATCGGACAGCAGAATCCGGATTCATCCCCGAGCCTCTGCCCTGCGAGATCTACTGCCACTCCCTGACGGATCCCAGTATCTTATCGCCGCAGCTCCAGGCCGCAGGAGCGCACACACTGACGGTTTTCGGCCTGCACGTCCCGAACCGCCTCATCACAGAGGAGAACAACGACGACCGGCGTGCTGAGCTCCAAGCGGCCGTGCTGAGGTCCCTGAATTCGGTCCTCGCCGAGCCCATCGAACCGCTCATCATGACGGCACCGGACGGCAGCCGCTGTATCGAAACCAAGACAACGTTGGACATCCAGCGGGCCGTCGGCATGCCCCGCGGCAATATCTTCCACGGCGGCCTCGACTGGCCGTTCGTCGAGGACGGGACGCCCTTGGACAGCGCTGCCCTCCGCTGGGGCGTAGCCACCCGAGACGAACGCATTCTGCTGTGCGGCTCCGGTGCGCGCCGTGGCGGAGCCGTCAGCGCCATTGGAGGACACAATGCCGCCATGGCGGTGCTGGAACTGGCACGGGACGCAGAACTGGCACGGGACGCATGAGCCGAGCGACCAACGACCCAGGGCGGGAGGTACCGAAAGGCAACCCCATAGGCGGCTCTCCACCGCCCCGTCAGGCCCCTGCGGCCCATCCGTGGAACCCCCGGCTGGCACTGCTCGTGGCCGCGACCTTCTTCATGGAGTTCCTGGACGGGACGGTGCTGACAACAGCCATCCCCAGCATTGCCGCAGACTTCGGCGTGGGGGCCGCGGCGGTCAACATCACCATGACCGCCTACCTGATGACGGTAGCCATGGGTATCCCGCTCAGCGGCTGGCTCGCCGAACGGGTCGGAGCACGCCGCATCTTTTGCCTCGCCATTGCACTGTTTACAGCGGCTTCCCTGCTCTGCGCCGTGAGCCAGGACCTGACGATGCTGACCTTGAGCCGCATCCTGCAGGGTGCCGGCGGCGCCATGATGGTTCCCGTTGGCACGCTCGTGGTGCTCCGCGGGACGCCCAAATCGGAGCTGCTGCGGGCCACGGCCTACCTCGTGTGGCCCGGCTTGCTGGCCCCGGTGCTCGCCCCGATGATTGGCGGGGCGTTGGCGACGTACCTGTCCTGGCACTGGATTTTCCTGGTCAACCTGCCCCTTGGTGCCGCGGCCTTCCTGGCCGCCCTCCGCCTCGTGCCGCGGGTGTCGGGTGACCGGGAGCGCCGGCTCGACTGGCTGGGGCTAGTCCTCACCACCCTCAGTGTAGGCGCCCTGGTGGTGGGCCTGGAGCTGGCCACCGTCCACCCGGAGGGTCCCTGGACCATGCTGAGCGTAACGGCCGGAGCGGCAGCCCTGGCTGCAGCAGTCCTGTGGATGCTCCGGGCAGCCAATCCGCTGTTCGATCTGACCGTCTTTTCCACGCGGACGTTCCGGGCGACCAACACCGGCGGCTTCATCTACCGGCTGACGATCAGCGCCGTGCCCTTCCTCCTCCCGCTGATGTTCCAGGAGGGCTTCGGCTGGAGTCCCCTGCATGCAGGCATCATGGTGGCGGGGGTGTTCATCGGGAACATCGGCATCAAGCCTGCGACCACGCCGCTGATCAGGCGCTTCGGGTTCAAGCCTGTCCTCGTCTTCGCCTCCCTGGCCTCGGCAGTGACCTTCGTGCTGTGCGCCCTGCTCACTCCGGAAACGCCCGAGCCGCTGATCTTTGCGCTCCTCGCCTGCAGCGGAGCGTTCCGCTCGATCGGGTTCTCCGCCTACGCCTCCGTCCAGTACGCGGACATCGTGCCTGGACAGCTGGCCTCGGCGAACGCCGTCTCGGCCACCCTCGTCCAGCTCGCCACCGGAGCGGGGATCGCCGTGGGCGCCCTCCTCCTCCGCATGTTCGACTCGGCCCCGCTGCTGGGCACCGGGTTAGGCGGCTTGCTCGGCGCCGGACCGGACGGGGACGGCGTGGCCGCCTACCGCGGCGCCTTCCTCGCCATCGCCCTGCTGATGCTCCTCAGCACAGCCGACAGCCTGACGCTGCACCGGCATGCCGGCGCCGAGGTCAGCCGGCCTGGGCGAGCGCCAGCGGCAGAACGGCCCCGGCGCCGGCCCGCCTGAGGGCCCTGCCCGCCACGGTGACGGTCCAGCGGCTGTCCACGAGGTCGTCAATAAGCATCACGCTCTGGCCGCCCAGGCCAGCCATGGCCGCCTCCAGCTCGGGTCCCACCACCAGCCGGTCCCATACCCCGGCGAGGCGGTAAGCGCTGTTGCCGCCGCGGCCGCCGGTGGGCCCGCCGTGGTCCATGTCCAGCGGGCCCAGGTACGGGATGCGGCCGATCTCGGAGATGCCGCGCGCGAGTGATTCCACCAGGGCCGGTTTGCCGCGCGACGGCATGCTGACGATTGCCGCCGGCCGGCCCGCCCCGCTCCAGCCCGGGACGCGTGCGTCACCGGCGCTCCACTCGCGCAGCATCTGGACGCAGGCCTGCAGCATTCCAGGATCCACAGAGCGGTCCGGCGCGCCCGCCGCGAAGAGCTCCCGCAGCGCCCCGCCCCAGCCCAGATCAGTCAGGCGGGCCAGCACTCGGCCGTCGGCCAGGTTTTCGTCCGGCTTGATCTTTCCCTTGACTGGCACACCCAGCCGGTCCATTCCGCTCGGCCACTGCAGCCGCGGCTCCAGCACTATCCCGGCACGGCTCAACGTTTGCCCGGCAGCCTCCGTGGCCGAGGACGCGATAACCGCGGGGAACCACCGGCCTGCACAGTTGTCGCACCGCCCGCAGGCGGAGGCAGTCTCGTCATCCAGCACTGACGTGATGTACTCCATCCGGCATCCGGCCGTGTCCTGGTAGATGACCATGGAATCCTGCTCGTCCACCCGGGCTTCCGCGATGCGGCGGTAGCGTTCGGCGTCGTAAGTCCAGGGCATTCCGGTGGAGCGCCAGCCTCCGCCCACGCGCTCCACAGCGCCATCGACGGCAAGAACCTTCAGCAGCAGTTCCAGCGGAGTCCTGCGCAAGTCCACCCGCGCTTCCAGTGCCACCGTTGATACTGCCGTCCCGGCCTCCGCCAGCGCGGACAGCACTGCGGCGGCCTTCTCCTCCGAAGGCATGGAGGCCGTGGCAAAGTACTGCCAGATGTCGCGGTCCTCGGCGCCGGGAAGCAGCAGGACGTCTGCATTGGCGGCGCCACGGCCTGCACGGCCCACCTGTTGGTAGTACGCCACCGGCGAGGAGGGCGCACCGAGGTGGACCACGAAGCCGAGATCCGGCTTGTCGAAGCCCATGCCCAGCGCGGAAGTGGCGACAAGCGCCTTGACTTCGTTGTCCTTGAGCAGCTTTTCAGCGCGTTCACGGTCGGCGGGGTCAGTGCGGCCGGTATACGCCAGCACCTCGTGGCCTGCCTCGGCCAGCAGGCGGGCGGTGTCCTCGGCGGCCGAAACCGTCAGGGTGTAGATGATTCCGCTGCCGGGTAAATCCGCCAGGTGCGTCAGCAGCCAGCCGAGCCGCTCACGGGAATCGGGCAACGTGAGCACGCCGAGCCGCAGTGATTCCCTGCCCAAGGCGCCGCGGATGGTGAGCACGGCAGCACCCAACTGTTCTTCGATGTCGTGGACCACCCGGGAGTTGGCCGTTGCCGTGGTGGCCAGAACGGGAACGGTGTCCGGAAGCTGGGTGATGAGATCCGCGATCCGCCGGTAGTCAGGACGGAAATCATGTCCCCAGTCCGAAATGCAGTGGGCTTCGTCAATGACCAGGAGCCCGGTGCGGCGGATCAGCTCGGGCAGCTGGTTTTCCCGGAATGAAGGGTTGGTCAGCCGCTCAGGCGAAACCAGCAGGACATCCACCTCGTCCGCGGCGAGCTGCTCACGCACTGTGTCCCACTCGAGCTGGTTGGCGGAATTAATGGCGACCGCCCGGACCCCTGCACGGGCGGCGGCAGCCACCTGGTCCCGCATCAGTGCCAGGAGCGGCGAAACTATGAGGGTGGGCCCTGCGCCGCGCCGCCTGAGCAGCAAGGACGCCACGAAGTAGACCGCTGACTTCCCCCAGCCTGTCCGCTGCACCACGAGCGCCCGCCGGCCGCCATCGACCAGGGCCTCGATGGCTTCGAACTGGCCGTCATGGAAGTCAGCCGCGGGGTGGCCCACCAGCTCCTGCAGCACCTCGAGGGCCTGGCCCCTGCTCCCCGAAACCGCCGTTTCAGTGCCGGTTTGGGTGCTGGATACGGACGGACGAACTGCGGCGTGCTGGTTAGTGGCCATTGATTCAGTATCCCAGCCGCCTCTGACACTCCAAAGCACCGGCCCCGCCATGTGGAGAATGCGTGACTTCTCCTCCCCAAGCCATTTGGCGCTTCAACGTAAGATAAATCCCGTGACTAGCAACCAGACCAATATTTTTGACCTTTCAGCCTCATTCAAGGCGTATGACGTCCGCGGCATCGTCGGCGAGTCCATCACGGCTGAAATCGTCGAAGCCGTGGGGGCCGCGTTCGTCGACGTGCTGGAGCTGGAAGGCCAAACGGTCCTGGTCGGAGGCGACATGCGTCCCTCCTCCCCCGAGTTCAGCAAGGCGTTCGCCAACGGCGCCGCCACCCGCGGCGCCAACGTCCAGCTGCTGGACCTGATCTCCACGGACGAGCTCTACTACGCCTGCGGCGCCCTCAACGCGGCCGGCGCCACCTTCACCGCCAGCCACAACCCTGCCGAATACAACGGCATCAAGATGGCCAAGGCCGGCGCCGTGCCCATCTCCTCGGAATCAGGACTCAAAGAGGTCCAGGCCCTCGCGGAAGAGTACCTCAATGCCGGATCCATCCCCGCCGCCGCAACGCGCGGCCAGATCGGCGTCCAGGACGTCCTCAAGGGCTACGCCGAGTACCTGCGCAAACTCGTGGACCTCTCCGGTTCCCGCCCGCTGAAGGTAGTGGTCGACGCCGGCAACGGCATGGCCGGACTCACCACCCCCGCAGTCCTCGGTGACGCACTGCTGCCGAAGCTGCCTTTTGACATCATCCCGCTGTACTTTGAGCTGGACGGCTCCTTCCCGAACCACCCGGCCAACCCCCTGGAGCCGGAAAACCTGCGCGACCTCCAGGCCGCCGTCGTCGAACACGGGGCAGATATCGGGTTGGCATTCGACGGCGACGCGGACCGCTGCTTCGTCATCGACGAAAACGGCGACGCAGTATCGCCGTCGGCCATCACCGGCATGGTGGCCCGCCGCGAGATCGCGCGCGCCAAAACCCAGGGTGAGGAAACGCCCACCATCATCCACAATCTGCTGACGTCGCGTGCTGTCCCCGAGCTCGTGGCGCAGGACGGCGGCCGCGCGGTCCGCACCCGCGTCGGCCATTCCTTCATCAAGGCAGTCATGGCCAAGGAAGGCGCGGTGTTCGGCGGCGAGCACTCCGCCCATTTCTACTTCCGTGACTTCTGGAATGCAGATACTGGCATGCTTGCCGCGATGCACGTGCTGGCCGCCCTGGGCGAGCAGGACGGGCCGCTTTCCGAGCTCGGCCGCGAGTACGAGCCCTACGTTTCCTCCGGCGAAATCAACTCCGAAATCGACGACAAGGCCGGCGCCGTGGAGCGTGTCCGTGCCGACTTCGCCCGCGAGGACGTCGTCGTCGACACGATGGACGGCAGCACGTTCACGGCCGCCGACGGTAGCTACTGGTTCAACCTGCGCCCCTCCAACACCGAGCCGTACCTTCGCCTGAATGCGGAAGCCACGGACCAGGCGACCATGGAACGCATCCGCGACCGCGTACTCGCCCTGGTCCGGGGCTAGGACAGCGGCAATGGCAGAACCAGAATCAACGCCGACCGCAACGTCGTGGCGGACCTCCGTTCCGGAAGCCACCGCCACCGATCTTGAAAACCTGCTGGGCACCGGCATGGGGGCCGCGCAGGAGCAGCTTGAGCGCAGCGGCGGCTTCCTTCCGTTCGCGCTCGTGGTGGAGAACGACGGCGAGGTCCGCCTCGTGGCGGTCTCGCCGGCGGATGCGGATTCCGGCTCCGGCGACGAGTTCGACGCCGATGCGATGATCAGCGACATCAGCGAGCTCCTGCGCCAGAACCGCGATGACTTCCGGGCTGCCGCGATCGTCTGCGACATCACACTGGTCGAGGAAGACTCGGACGCCATTCACGTGGCAACGGAGCACCGCGATGGCGGCACCTTCGCAGCCGTCCTCCCGTACGTGGCGAATGAGTCCACTAGCGAGTGGGAATTCGGGGAGCTGGCGGCGGATACCAACGATCCCATCATCTGGGTGGACTAGGCCAGGCATGTGGCGCCTCCATTTGCACAGTGTCATTAGGCTTGAGTCATGAAAATCAATGCCTTCGCGGACGTCAGCCTGCGCGCTCTCATGGTGCTCGCGGCCGCGCCTGATGATGACCTTCTGACCACGCAGAGCGTGGCAGACGCGGTGGGCACGCCCTACAACCATGTCAGCAAGGCCATGGCGAAGCTGCGGATCCTCGGGCTGATAGACGTTGAACGAGGCCGCAACGGCGGGTCAAGGCTTAGCGCAGCAGGCCGTCGCGTCACCGTGGGACATGTCCTCCGGCAGCTCGACACCCGCGAGAATCCTGCCGAATGCATCAGCCCCTCCGGTAATTGTCCGCTGATCAACGAGTGCCGGCTAAGATCCGCCCTGGCCCGTGCCCGCGAGGCGTTCTACCGGGAGCTCGATGACGTCGTGGTCGCGCAGCTTCCCTTGGCACGCCAAATGGACCCCGTGTTCCAGATGATCGGTCTTCGCCCCCAGGCCTGAGCCTTCCCACGCCCTACGGGCCCACAGCCTGGCCGCCCCGCACCGATTCCGGCCCCGCACCCACATCCCGGCGGCAGGATTTGGAGTTGTCTTCTACAGAGTGTGGAACTTAGATGCAAATACTCGCATTTCCAGATACGACTATTTGTATCGCGGTTCCGGACGAAGGCCCCGGGCCACTACGTCAGGAGTACATGCCGGAAATCGCCGAAGCATGGACCGAGGTCTATTGGCTCATGGGCGACTGCGGCCCGCTTCCTTTCATGATGAAAATCCGCAATGAGGCAATCGATGCCGGCATTCCCGCCACCAATATCCACTATGAGGTTTTCGGCCCGGACATCTGGCTGGCCAACTAAACCGGAGGAGCGTTGGCGCAAAGACCGACGGCGGCCCCGCACCTTTCGCTGAAAGGTGCGGGGCCGCCGTCGTACTTATGGCCTGTGGGGCCCACGCTGCCGAGGGGCCACGAGATAGGGAGACAGTGGGGACTAGCCGAGGCGGGACTTCAGCCCGTCAAGTTCCTGCTGCAGGGCTACCGGCAGCGAGCTGCCGAAGTTCGCGAACCATTCCTCGATGGAAGCCAGTTCGGTCTCCCACTCGGCGGGGTCCACGTGCACTGCTTCCTCCACCTGCGCCGTGGTCATGTCCAGTCCGGTGAGGTCGATGGAATCTCCGGTGGGCACGAAGCCGATGGGTGTCTCCACGGCGTCAGCCTTGCCTTCAAGGCGTTCGATGGCCCACTTTAGGACACGTGCGTTGTCCCCGAAGCCGGGCCAGGCGAAGCCGCCATCGGCGGTGCGGCGGAACCAGTTGACCAGGAAGATCTTGGGCAGGCGTTCCGGGTTGGCCTTGGCCGACAGGTTGACCCAGTGGTTCAGGTAGTCACCTGCGTCGTAACCGATGAACGGAAGCATGGCCATGGGGTCACGGCGCACGACGCCGACAGCCCCGGCTGCTGCAGCCGTGGTTTCCGAGGACAGCGTGGCGCCCATGAAGATGCCGTTGGACCAGTCGCGGGCCTGGGTGACCAGCGGAATGGTGGTCTTGCGGCGTCCGCCGAAGAGGATTGCGGAGAGCTCCACACCGTTGGGGCTGTGGTATTCCTCGGCCAGCATGTCGATCTGGTCGATCGGCGTGCAGAAGCGTGAGTTCGGGTGGGCTGCGGGCCTGCTGGCATCCGGCGTCCAGGAGTTGCCCTGCCAGTCGGTGAGGTGGGCGGGAACTTCCTCCGTCATGCCTTCCCACCACACGCCGCCGTCGTCGGTCAGTGCGACGTTGGTGAAGATGCTGTTGCCCTTGGCGATGGCGCGCATGGCGTTGGGGTTGGTGCCCCAGCCGGTGCCTGGTGCGACGCCGAAAAGGCCCGCCTCAGGGTTGACGGCGCGGAGTTCGCCTTCCTTGCCGAAGCGCATCCAGGTGATGTCGTCCCCGAGGGTCTCCACCTTCCAGCCTTCAATCGTGGGATCCAGCAGGGCGAGGTTGGTCTTGCCGCAGGCGGACGGGAAAGCCGCGGAGACGTAGTAGGTCTTCTGTTCCGGCGAGGTCAGCTTGAGGATCAGCATGTGCTCGGCGAGCCATCCCTCGTCATGCGCCATGACGGAGGCGATGCGCAGGGCGTAGCACTTCTTGCCCAAGAGAGCGTTTCCGCCGTAGCCGGAGCCGAAGGACCAGATGGACCGCTCCTCGGGGAAGTGGACGATCCACTTGTCCGGGTTGCACGGCCACGGGACGTCAGCCTGGCCGGCCTCCAGCGGAGCACCCAGGGAGTGCAAAGCCGGGACGAAGAATGCGTTGGTTTCGGTGATCCGGTTCAGCACATCGGTGCCGATGCGGGCCATGATGCGCATCGAGGCCACGACGTAGGCGCTGTCCGTGATCTCCACGCCGAACTTGGGGTCTTCCGCGTCAAGGTGCCCCATGACGAACGGGATGACGTACATGGTGCGGCCGCGCATCGAGCCGGAGAAGAGCCCGCGCAGCTTCTCCTTCATCTCGGCCGGAGCCATCCAGTTGTTGGTGAACCCGGCGTCATGCTTCTTCTCGGAGCAGATGAACGTCTGCTCTTCGACGCGTGCCACGTCGGCGGGGTCGGAAAAAGCCGCGAAGGAGTTGGGGAACAGCTCCTGGTTCAGCCGCTTCAGCGTGCCCGCGGCCACGAGTTCGTCGGTCAGGCGGGTGTTTTCTTCCTCAGAGCCGTCGACCCAATGAATCCGGTCCGGCTGGGTCAGCCCAGCGACCTCTTCAACCCATGCCAGCAGGCCGGCATGTGTGGTGGGTGCTTTCTCAAGCAGCGGCAGTCGCGCCAGATGGCCCATTACGGTTCCCTTCTTCGGGTTCAGTGGTGTGTCCTAAATGTTATTTGGGATCTATCTAGTCCAATTCCAAGTCAGACGTGGGATGTCTATGGCTTCTGGGACAAAAACCCGGAAAATCAAGGTTTAGAGATTGAGATTCCCCTAAATTCGTGACGAAGGTCACATAGACCGGTCTAGTCGCCTATATTACACCGGCCCCGATTTGGAACTACGGACGTCCTCGCGTAAAGTTATTCGAGGTTCGGGGCGAGCGGAAAGTTCGCCGGGACCGGAAGATGCGCCCATAGCTCAGCTGGATAGAGCGTCTGTCTACGGAACAGAAGGTCAGGGGTTCGAATCCCTTTGGGCGCACAGAATGAAGATCCGCACCGGATACCCGGTGCGGATCTTGTGTTTTAAGCACTGGTATTGGGGGTTAGGGGCAGATGCCCCTCACTGCGGGCACTCTTTGGGCGACGGACGCCGAAGGCACCGAGATCGCCGTCGAGCTCAGCATCGGCCAGAGCATCGCCCGCCCGGCAGGCGTTGTCCACACCGTCGCAAACCGCGGCTCCACCTGGATCAGGTTTGTCGAAATCGAGAAGCTTTCCTAGCAGACCATCCGGCAGGACGCCGCCTCGGGATTAAAATTGCCCGCAGGGGGCATCGGATCGTTTGAGTCCTACTGCTCGGGGAGAACTCGATGGGAGCAAAGATTTCCTTTGGCGCGGCTCGCCGCCTCGCTGCCGCCTCAGCTCTCGCCGCCTTCCTGACGGCAACGGCGGCATGTTCAACCCCGGAGGTGTCCTTCGCAAGGTTTAGCGACCAGCAGCTGGCGGACCTCTTCCCGACCACGGCGGAAATCCATACGGCCGTCCGTCAGGACATCACTCTAAGTAAACCCGAACCCATGGATTTCGGCCGACCGGCCACTGCCGCCCCAAATCCGGGACTGTTCCAGGACTGTTATGAAGCGTATTTTGGCACCCCGGAATCCACCTCGCCTGGGATCCGCGGCTTCAGGATGGCCGGATGGACGGGAGGTTCTCCCCTTTACCCTTATGCCTGGCACCTGGTGCAGCGCCGCTCTGCTGAAGAAGCGCGTCGTGTTATTCAGGAAACCGTGAGCCGACTAGGCAAGTGCAGCCACTTCACTGCCTTTGACCCAGAGGTTCGGCATGGACTTGGCGTCACCTTCAGGAAAATCACCGGGGCGGAAGAATCCAGGACCGGGGCCGGCGTAGCAGTGGCAGTAGGTGACGTGACAATCTCGTTCAACATCGCCGGACTACCGCAATCCGAGGCGCAGGAAATTGCGCGCCAAATGGCGGTCGTTATGGAACGGCGACTGCAATCCGCGAGTTCTGTGAGCAGCCCTTAAGGGTGTTTCACGCATTCCCCCGGGCGCGCCTATGACCTGCCTCGGCTCCTGCCGTCCCGGCACAGGACATCCCGGCACAAGAATTGCCAAGGTTTGTGCAAGGTTCCGGGCCCCGGACTCGACAGTTGGGACCATTGTCCGAGGCCCTTTTCTCTGCTTCCGCCCAGTCGTGGGAAAGGAAAGAACGGGACCGTCAAAGTCGAGGCGTGGGCTCTCGGATCAGCCAACTCATGGCCTCGCTCCTGGAGGTGAAGAACCGGGTCGGACACGGCGGAATGTGCACACCGAGGAAAAAGTTGGCGAGCACCCGGTCAACAGGGCTGGAACCCAGCAAGGCTATCCTCGATGCTGCACACGGGATGGAGAAGACAGCGCGGGCATCACGGTGCACGGACTCCGTTTTCGCCATGTCCACCAGCATCGGATACTCCGAGCCCTTGCCAACCTCATTAACCGCCGCCATGGCGGCATGGGCGTCGGCGGCTTCGATACGGACATTGGGCTTCCAGACAAGGTGGATGACACCGTCGCCACGGAGTTCGACTGTGCACTTACCGCCTTCAACCGCTATCGGTTCCACCGTCCCATCCCCCTTTCAACTTTGCATATAGTAACCGCTGTACGGGCCAGAATGCGGCCCTCGGTGCTTTCCCTTCCTCGTGTGCCGCCTCTGCACAGACGAACGATGGGCTTTCTATCGACGCAATGGATTCAGACCCAACGGCGAGCAGGAGACCGTCGAAGATCGGGATAGGAGAGGACCCATTGCATCGCGCCCCGGCTGTAGAGCACGATGGTGGGGAACATCTCTAGGGGGAAGAATGGCTTTCTATGGCGCTGACGTCCAACAACTCAAGCAGCTCTCTAAATCGCTGAGCGCGGGCGCGGCTCAACTCTCGGGAAAAGCGCGAGAACTGGATTCGCTGATCGGCCGGTCCCAGTCCTCCTGGCAGGGCCAAGATGCCAAAAAATTCGCTGCCGAGTGGCAAGGGCGGCTCCGTCCCCTGCTCGTAGATGCTTCCCAGGACCTCGAGGAGGCTGCCAAGAAGGTCCTCCAGAATGCCGCCGAGCAGTCTTTCACCTCCACTGATGGGTCGCCCGATACCACGACCGCGGGAATCGGAATCCAGACCGCTGGCGCCAGGGATGCCGATCCTGCCCGGCCAGACAGACCGACCCCGGAGGAAATTCTGGAGCAGTACCAGGTGAGCGACGCGGAAACCACGGAGTGGCCCTCTGACTGGGACCCGCTGCGACTGGTCGTCGATCAGCGAACTGTCACTGAGAAGGAAGCGGAACTGCTCAACGGCCTGGGACCACTGGAAATGGATGCCTTCAAGGACATCCATGACGACGCATTCGAGCAAGCGGATGCCCGTTTCGAAAGCGCGGATCGGAATGACGACCAGAACGATGCCTTCCGGCATGCTTACTGGAATGCGCTCATGGTCAAGGAGTACGGTGCCGAGTGGGCCGAGGATTATGCCACTGCCCATGAACAGCTCCCGGGAAACCCTGGCCCCCGCGAGGCTATGGATCTGTACAACAACGAGGTGGGCAGGAACATTGCGGTTGCCAACCCCGACGCCAGTGAAGAGGAACTGGCCGACCTGATTGAGGCGGCCGTGAAAAACGGGGACACCGTAGTGGTTGGCCAGGACTTGCTTCCGCACCCTTCGGACCAGGTTCCTGCGGAGAAGACTGGCGATGCCGGTGATGCTCCGCCGGCCCCAGGGCAGGACCCGGAGTTCAACGACGAGTCCAGGACCACGTCATGATGCACACTTTGCCGCGGGAGGCTGTCCGCCCGTACCTGCTGACCCTGCTTTGCCTTGTCTTTGCCTGCGCCCTTGCCGGGTGCTCAATTGGAGGAAACGCCATGCCCGAAGGAAACAACACGCTGGACGGCCGCGTCCTGGACGCGGCCACTCACGGTGCGGAACTCAGGCTCGCCGACGCCACCGATTTCGATTGGGACCAGGCTGGATTCGTTACCGAGGGGACCCCGGCGTCGGACATCGAGGCAGCCTTCGGTGACCCCGTCAGCAAGGAGAAGCGGTACACGGCGTCTCCGGCTTTGTTTATCTTCCTCAAGGACGGCAAGGTGACGAAGGCAGTTCGCATCACGCCGGACGCCTTCTTCGGTGGGGAATCACTGAAGAAGTACGGACGTGACGTGGTGCTCGCCCCGGCCGAAGGGCGCAAGGGCTTTCTGAACTGGCGCGAATGAAGGATTCAAAAAACGCAGTTGAGTCCGATCAGGCCTCGTTCCCTGTCGGCTGACCGCAAGACATCACGGCCCGCCGGGTCCCAAGGCTACACCCGGCCTTGGGCGGCCCTGGCCTGGAGCCTGCTAAGCGCGGCTTCGCTGCGGGCAACCCCACGACGCTCATCAACAACGATCGAGATCGCCAGGGCCAGGACGACCACCAGGAGGCAGACGGGCACAGACACCCCGACGGCGGCGAGCCCAACACTGCCCGCGAGGAGCACCACAACGCCAGCAGTTCCGGCCAAGATCGCCCGGTCCACCCCAAGCATGTAGGTGAAGAGCGCGGTCAGGGAGACTTTGAACACGGCTACCGGAACGGCGATGCTGGCCACGGCCACGGCCGCGCTGATGTGGGCTTCGTGGTCGACGTAGTACGCCACGACGTGAAGTCCTGCACCGGCGGCGGCGATGGCGGCGAAGATGGGCATGTGGCCGTAACCGAAGCCGAAGGAGCGGTGCCGCTGGAGATGCAGTGACGGACCAGTCGGGAGGATGAAGTAGATCCACCACATGGCGAAGGCGAGCCCCGTGCCGCCGAGGCCCACAAGGGCTGCGTCCACGCTCCAGCCATGGTTGGCCACGATGGCCCGCAGTGTCTCGATGGCGCCGATCAGGCATTCGCCCAAAGCGATGATCGCCAACAAGCCGTAGCGTTCGGCAATGTGGTGTGCGTGCCACGGGGTCTTCGCCCGCCGTTCGGCGAGGTATGGCGCGGCCATTTCCAGGAGAAACAAAGGCGCGGCCATGAGGAACGTGGCCAGGACATCGGCCTGCACGATCAGGACCACGATCCAGCCCAACTGCGCCAGCACGAGCAACCGGGCGTAGGTCAGGCAGGCCAGCCGCCGGTCGGGATCCTGCCTCGCCGCCCGCAGCCACTGAAACACCAGGGCCAGCCGCATGATCACATAACCGCCCACCATCACGGCGTTGTCCACGTGGCGGCCTTCTGAGATCGAATGGAACATGGGCTCGATGCCCATGGCGAGGATCAGCACGCCCAGGAGCTGAACCATCGTGACGACGCGGAAGATCCAGTCGTCGGTGTCATAGGCGCTGGCAAACCAGCTGAAGTTGATCCAGGCCCAGATCACCGAGAACATCGCGAATGAAAAGGCCAGCAGCCCGGCACCGAAGTGGGCCTCGGCGATCTGGTGGGCGAACTGGCTCCCCGCCACGCCGAAAGCGATCACAAACGTCAGGTCGAAAAACAGCTCCAGCGGCGTGGCAGTGCGGTGCTTCTCGTGGGGGTCGCGCCCACCCATGCGGGACATGGCGTGTCGAAGAGGATTGGAAGACATGGGCAAACATTACCGCCGTGCCGGCGGGCGCTCCAGTTCCCTAGGCGACCGGGGCCGAGGCCGCATGGATGCACGGTGTGGGCACGGAAGGACCTGCCATCATCTTGCTGGCGCCACGATGCTGAAGCGGGCCGGCGGAACGACCCCGACGGTTGTTCAGGAGCCGCTGTAGGGCACGCGCTCCCAGTTCAGCACATCGCTGCCACTGGCTGCGTTGGGGGCAACAGTAACGCGGAGCCACTCAGTGCTGGTCGCTGCACCCTCCACTGTTACGCGCTCCAGGTTCTCCACCTTTTCCTGACCATAGACATCCAACCAGGGAGAACCTTCTTCCAGCGGCGAGTCGTCGTTGAACATATGGCTGTCGCCATTGATGAGGTAAACCGGGCCGCCGAACTGCCTTGAGCCTTCTGCGATGGCGTCCACAATCGGCCGGAATCCGCTCACGAGTTCAGGGTTCTGCTCGACGCCCTGCGTGAGCATGGACGGATCGAACATATCCGCCTGGGTCATGACGACGACGGCCCGCGCGTTGGTCTTCGCAGCGTCGGCGAAAGTCTGCTGCAACCGGGCGACGTCTGCCGACGTCCTCGACTCAACCTCAGCGAGCTGCTCCGGCGTTGGCTCCGTCTGGCCGAGGCCGGACCACGGCAGCAGGGAGTTGTTGGATCCCTACGTTCACCACGGAGAAGGCGATCCGCTGCTCGTTGAAGGTGACGTTCTCAGGCAATCCCTGGTCCATTGCGGACTTGACCGGCATGTTGCTGCCCAGGGTTTTTCCCGGCTCGGCGAAGAACAGCTCGCGGAGGGCGTCGAGCCGCTCGAGCGGGTTGTACGCGCCGTTGTTGGTGCGGTGGCAGTCCACCCATTCGTTGTCGCCCGGAGTGTAGACGAGCGGCGCTTCGAAACGGTCAAACTGGCCCTTAATCGCGGCAAAGTACTCATCCGTGCACTGCGTTGAACCGGCCGTGATGTCTCCGACGTGCAGGCTCCATCAGGGTTGGTTTCCTTCAGTGGTGACCGCCAAGGTAGCTGCCGCAGGCTACGGGGACGGGAAGACCAGGCGGCATGGAAGTGAACAGCCGTCTGGCGGCGGGGCCAGGAAAGCACTATCTGGCCATGCGGGCAGCGCGCCGGGCTGGCCGACAGGGGCACCGCCCCCTACTCCCCCACTGCCTCCGTAATGCGGCGGCGGATACCGTCGAAGTGACGGGTCAGCTCCTCTGCCGCCTTTACTTTGTCGCCCGCGGCGACGGCCTTATAGATATTGCGGTGCAGTGCGGCCACTCCGGCCAGATTTTCGGTGCCCGGCCCGATCTCCGTGTGGATCTTGCGGTACACCTTCCAGAAGACGCCCAGCAGATTGAGCAGCAGCTCATTGTTCAGGGGCTCGAAAAGCCTGCTATGGAAATCGGAATCAGCCTCCACAAATGTCTCGCCGGACTCCGCCAGCTCCTCCATCCGGATCACCGAGTCCTCCAGGGCGGCCAGCTGATCGTCCGTCATGACGTCCATCGAACTCCCGATGAGTCCGGCTTCCAGGGCCTGGCGCACATCCACGAGCTGGAGTGCCTCCAGCCCGTGGTGCCGCAGCGACAGCCTCCCGCGGAAGATCAGTCCGTCCGCGAGCGCTTCGAAGTTGGTGGGCGCGACAAACATGCCGAAGCCGTGGCGGATCTCAATAACCCCGAGGGCCTGCAACACCTTGAGCGATTCCCGCAGCGTGTTCCGGCCGACTCCGAGGGCAACGCAGAGCTCGTTCTCGGTAGGCAGGGCATCTCCGGGTTCGAGCTCACGGTCCAGAATGAGTTCCATAATGTCCGACTGAAGAGCGCGGAGGCGGGCCTGGGCACTGAACCGCGCCGGCGGAACCGTGTTGGCTGGCGACATTGGATCTCCTTTAGCGAGGCTACTTTCCACACCGTATCGGATGTCCCATGTCCTCCGAACCCGCGTGGGGCATATTACGGACGTCCCAACACGATGCCACGCCGCCTTGTCCGCTCGGAAAAGCCATGCGGCCCGGGCGTAGGCTGTTGCCATGACGCCAGATGCTGTTGAGCGGGAAGTCGATGTCGTTGTGATCGGAGCCGGCGCTGCCGGCGAAAACGTCGCGGACCGGGTGGTGCAAGGCGGCCTCACCGCGATCCTGGTGGAAGCCGCACTGGTGGGCGGTGAATGCTCCTACTGGGCCTGCATGCCATCAAAAGCCCTGCTTCGGCCCGGCACTGCCCTCCACGGCGCACAAACAGTCCCCGGCGCCACCGAAGCGGTCACCCGCACCCTCGACGCCGCCGCCGTCCTCAAGCGGCGCGATTCCTTCACCTCGCACTGGCAGGACGACAGCCAGGTGGAATGGGTGGACGGTGCCGGGATCGAGCTGATGCGCGGCAAGGGCCGGCTCATTGCCCCGCGGATCGTGGAAGTAGCCGGCCTCGACGGCAACTCCTACACACTCACGGCGCGTCACGCCGTCGTCCTGGCCAATGGCTCAACGCCGAACAGACCGCCCGTTGAGGGACTCTCCGAGATCCAGTACTGGGGCACGCGTGAGGCAACCTCTGCCAAGGAAGTGCCGGAGCGCCTCGCCGTCCTGGGCGGCGGCGTCGCCGGCGCCGAACTCGCCCAGGCATTTTCGCGACTGGGCTCGGCGGTCACGCTCGTGGCCCGCAGCGGCCTGCTCGGAAATTTCCCCGACGAGGCCGCCCGGCTGGTCGCAGCCGGCCTCCGCGCTGACGGCGTGACGCTCCACCTCAACACGAAGACCGAAAGCGTCCGCCAGAACGACGACGGTTCCCTCACCCTGACGCTCGACGACGGCAACACCGTTTCGGCTGACAGGCTGCTGGTGTCTACCGGCCGCCGTCCAGCTCTGGAGGGACTTGGCCTGGAAAGCGTGGGGCTCGCCGCCTCCGACGGCAAACCCCTGAGGCTCAGCACCGACTCGACCGGCTTGGTCGGCTCCGCTGCCGGAAGCGATGTCGGCCCCTGGCTGTACGCCATAGGGGACGCGGCTGGCAAGGCCCTGTTCACCCATCAGGGCAAGTATGAGGCCCGGGCCACCGGCGCTGCGATCGCCGCCCGGGCGAAGGGCGAGCTGGAGGGCGCACCCAAGCCGTGGAGCCGCTACGCGCAGACCGCCGACGAGCACGCCATTCCCAACGTGGTGTTCACCGACCCGGAAGTGGCCAATGTCGGCCGGTCAGTGGAACAGGCGAGGAAAGACGGCTACAACGTTACGTCTGTGGAGCTTCCCATCGCCGTGGCGGGTTCCTCCCTGCATGCCGAAAACTACGAGGGCTGGGCGCAGCTCGTGATCGACGAGGACCGCAGGGTCCTGCTCGGCGCCACCTTTGCCGGGCCCGACGTCGCCGAACTGCTGCACGCGGCGACGATCGCCGTCGTCGGTGAAGTCCCGCTGGACAGGCTCTGGCACGCAGTCCCCTCCTACCCCACCATCAGCGAAGTGTGGCTGAGGCTCCTGGAGAAGTACGGCCTCTGACGGCCACGGATCCGGGGGCATCAGGTGTCCGTTCGCGCTGACTGTTGGGGCACCCGTGCGCGGCTGTCCTGAAGCAGCATGATCCTCAGCGATGATTAGTCCCATGAGTCACATGGGTAACGGCGGAAAGATAGCCATCGGAGCGTTTTTGGCTGCCCTCGGCATGCTGGCTCTGACCGCGATCACCCTTGAGGAAGCCGTACTTTTCACATTCCTCGGACTCGTGGCAGTGGGATACGTGGCCTCGCTGGCGGAAGCCTTTGCCCGCCGGCGCTACCTGGCCCTGCTGGCCGGTGCCGTGGGGACAAGCCTGTTCATCGGGTGTGCCATAGCATTTCTCCGCATGTGGGGACTCGCATTCAACCAGGATCCCGCCGCCCTTGGTGCGGCCGTAACCAGCAAGGATTCGGACATCTACTTCTACCTGGCCGCGGCCTCGGCGTCGCTGGCGCTGCTGGTGCTGTTTGCCGCGGCGGTGTGGCCGTCGCGGTGCCGCACACCCAGCCGGTCGCGCACTCAGGTCCGGAAACGCCGGCCGACAGCCGCTTCGCCCAACCGCTCATCGTCGTCGCAACGTCAGCCAGCAGCACGCCAGCCCGCCCAGCGCACAGCATCACCCCGGCGCACAGCGGCTCCACGCCCCTCTGCCGGCCGGAACCGCCGCTGATATGAGGACGGGAGCCCTCTCCAACTTATCCTGATGGCGGACTGGCCGGTGATGGCGGACTGGCTGATGCGGGTCAGCGGAAGACGCTGAGCGGTCCCCATCCGTCGCCCACCTGGCGGCTTCCGGTGAACTGGTTGGTCCCGAGGCTGTAGTAGAAAAGGCGTCCGTCCGTGGTTTTCGCCGTGAGCCCGCGCGTCCCCGCACCTTGGAATCCGAACGATGCGTGCGACTGGGCGACCGTATTCCACCCGTTGCCGACCTTTTGCCGCGCCTCCGTCACGAACCTCGCCGCACCGTCCGACCTGAACAACAGGAGTTCGCCTGTTGACTTGGTGACCAGCAGGTCCTGCCGGCGGTCATTGTCGAAATCCGCCATGGTCAGCTTCATGCCCTGGAAGCCGGATCCGATGCGCTGGGCAGTGCCCAGGACGCCACCGCCAGGGTTCGGGTAATAAAGCATGCTGCCGTCGGCAGCGGTTCCCACCACGCCAGGGTAGCGGTGGCCATTGTGCCACTTGCCCACGGTGATGTTCATGGACTGCCAGCCATTCGATCCGACGACGATGGGGCTGAGGAATCCGCCTGAGCCTTTGCCCCGATACACCGTCAGCCTGCCGGTGTTCCACTGCGCCACGATGTCGTTGATTCCGTCGGAATTCCAGTCAGCCACGAAGCCGGATTTCAGTCCCGTCCAGCCGGCACCGATCTTCACGCGCGAACCGTAGCCCCCGCTCCTGTTTGCGGGATAGTTCCAGAGGGCCCCGCTGGAGTCGGCGGCAAGCACATCAGCACTGCTCCTGATGGAGGGCCGGAGTGAGAAGAACTGCTCCATCGTTGGAATGGCGCGGCTCTTCATGTCGACGGCCAACTGAACCCCGACATAACGCAGGTGCCAGGGTTCATAGGTGTAGCCGGTGATGTGTGTGTAGCCCTGGGGATACCGGATGATAAAGCCGTACCGGTGGGCGTTGGCAGCAACCCAGCGTCCGCCTGGCGTGTCGCCGAAGCACGCCGTGAGCCCGCAGCCGCCGCCCACATTCCCGACATCCACAGCGAGGCCGGTCTGATGTTCGCTGTACCCCGGCCGTGCAGAGATCTGGTCCGCATATGCCTGGCCGTATGTCTGCACGTAATAGTTGTACAGCGAGCTCTGGGTGGCATAGGACCTGTATCCGCTGACCACCTCGAGTGCATGCCCAGCGGCCCGCGCCCCGGAGAAGAGCTGGTTGATGGCGCCGGAGACGGAACGCCGCAACATGTGGCTGGTGCCGTTCCATTGCACCAGGTCCGACGGGACGAACTGCAGTGGGTTCAGCGGCCGGGATTTGTTCACGAGGACCCAGGGGTGGCTCGGCGTTGTCACCACGTTCGTCGACAGTTGCTCGCCGGCTGGTGCAGCCTGGACCGCTGGTGCGCCGGCCAGGAACAGGGCAAGGACTACGACGACGGCGGCGAACCGCCGGGCGAACGTCCGCCACGGCATCAAACGAGATTCAAGCATGGCGGGCCCTTCCCCACTAGACGACGCTAGGTTCAAGAGTACTCGCGTGCCCGCAGTTGTCCGAGGCCCGCGCGGAAGCCGACCGCGGGAATAACCCCTTCAGCTAGTGGGCGCGGGGAACCTTGAAGTGCGTGATCCGCGCGTCCTGCCCGTCCAGCTCCCCCCAGGATTTATCCGTCTCGAGGACAGTCAGGCCGCTGGTGGGAAAGCGCGTAGCCGCGTCCATGTAGGCATCATGCTTCGAATCACGTGATGCCAGGTGCATGGCCAGGTCCTGCACGCCGGGCATATGGGAGATCACCATCAGCGTGGTGACAGTGTCGGGCACCTGATTGATCACCGAGAGCATCCGGAGCGCGGAGGCGGCGTAGAGCCCGTCCTCCAGCTTGGGCGTGGGCGCTTTATCGCCGAGCTCGCTACACACCCACGTGCAGGTCTGGCGGGTCCGCAGCGCACTCGAGCACAGGATGAAATCGGGAACGATGTTGTGCTTGAGCAGCCATTTGCCCGCTAACGGCGCTTCACGGTGGCCGCGCTCTTCCAACGGCCGGTCGTGGTCCGCCACACCGCCAGGCCAGTCAGCCTTGGCGTGGCGCATGATGACCAGCCGCTTTTTGTGATGCCCGCTCATGGATTCACCCTACTACCCGGCTGGCGAGTCGGTCGGGCAGGGTCCGGATCAGTCCTCCAGGATGAAGGTCACTTCCAGCACGACGTGCCACGCCACCACGTTGCCGCCGCTGATTTCGACTTTCTGCTCCTTGACCCAGGCGCCGGAAACATTTCGCAGCGTCTTATTGGCGCGCGAAATGCCCTCCTTGATCGCGTCATCAAAAGAGGTTTTGGAGTTGGCGCTCAAGGTGGTGATGCGTGCGACGGACATGGTTCCTCCTCGTAGTCGGATCAAACGATCCGAGCCTACGCCGGAGGAGGAAAAGTCAACAGGGCCCAGGAAACGCGAAAGCGCCCGTCCCACAGGAACGGGCGCTTTCGTGCGTTGAAAGCTAGATCGAGTATTCCGGAGCGGCCCAGACGACAACTTCGGGGTGCTCGTAAAAACGGTAGCCCTGGCCGCGGACAGTGCGCACGGTGTTGGCGAGGCGGCCCAGCTTGGAGCGGAGGCGGCGGATGTGCACGTCGATGGTGCGCTCGTTCGGAACTTCTTCGGCGTTGCGCCACAGCCCCTCAAGAAGTTCGTCGCGGCCCACGGTGCGGGTGCCGTTCTCCACGAGGTAGTTGAGGAGCTCGAATTCCTTGAAGGTCAGGTTCAGGGACTCGCCGTCGAGGTGGACCTCACGGCGCGCGAGGTCGATGAGGACACCCGAGGGACGGGGATCCTGGGCCGGCTGGAGGCGCGTGGTCTCGGTGCGCTGCCGGTTGTTCACCGTGGGATCACCGAAGGTGGAACGCACGACGTCGAGCGCGGAACCCGGCGCGCTGGCCGGCGCCACAGCGACGGCAGCGTAGCTCTCGGCGCCGGAAACGAGCGACTGGGCGTACGCCCGGATCTCCTGGGCAAGCTTGGCAATGGAGGTGCCCGCAGCAGCGGCAGTCTCCTCGTCGATCCCCATGTAGAGGACAAAACCGCGGGCCACGTTGTCGTTCGGCACCGGCCGGACAGCGGCACCGGCGGCCGGGGCCAGGAGCGGTGTGGGAGCGGTCATCGGCGCGGCTTCCTCGGGCGCAACTGCACGCAGCTGGCCGTAGGAATTGGGGTTGTAGCCCTGGGGCGCATAGCCCGGGGCGGGAAAGTTGTTTCCCTGGCCGGCCGGCGGAAACGCCGGACGGGCACCAAATCCCTGGCGGAGGCCTGACGCCTGGCCGGGCTTGTTGGCGTTACGGACGGAGATGTGGACGTATCCAGATGCAACTGACATGAATGCTTACCTCAATGTGAATGGCCGTCATCGCGGCTCGAATGCTGGTTCCCCGCAATGAGTTCTGGGGAGGGCGCCCGACGCTGGGCTGGGGGGCGAATGCCTAAAAACTTCGTGGGGTGGAAAAGTTAGGCGTGCATTCGACAACAGCGCATGTCGACAGCAGCGGGTGTGCTGGGCCAATAATCTGCGGCTGCAGGTGCTGTTGAGTTCTTGTTCACAATGAGAGTGTGCAACGTAACAATGAGAACTTGCAAGTAACAATGGGCCAATTGGTCCGCATCGTGAGACAAAGCGCGCCATTGTGGTTCAAATCACAATTCTGAAGACCTTAAATTTTGATCACCTTTTTACAGAACGAACGTTCAGAAACGCGTTTTCGCCGAATGATCTGCATAAAATCTCCATATATTCACCAAAAGTTCAGTCAGATGCGATAGCCCGGAATCCCATTCCGCCGAATCGGCGGTTGTCCAGCTATGACGCGCCCGGGGCCGGGAATTTTTGCCGAAGCACTCTCGATCCTCGTGGTCAAGCCCAAACGAGGGCGCCCAGCTCGTTAGTCTGGGATTCACAGCGGGCGCACAGGAACTCCAAAGCGCTGGCTCATCAGCAGAACGGAGAGTTGTCCCATGTCCGCTTCGCACTCGATGACCAACAACCTTCCCCAGCTCACCCACCCGGATGGATCCCCTATCCGCGCCCTTGTGGTTGATGATGAACCGAGTCTGGCCGAACTCATGAGCATGGGACTGCGGATGGCAGGCTGGTCCGTGGCTGTGGCGGCAGACGGCCCTGCGGCGGTCAAGCTCGCCAAGGACTTCCGTCCTGACGTCCTCGTGCTGGACGTGATGCTTCCCGGGTTCGACGGCGTTGAGCTGTTGGGCAGAATCCGTACCTTCGCACCCGAGGTGCCCGCACTGTTCCTGACCGCCAAGGACGCAGTGCAGGACCGTATTGTGGGCCTCGCCGCGGGTGGGGACGACTATGTGACCAAGCCCTTCAGCATGGAGGAAGTCCTGCTCCGCCTCCACCGTCTGGTGCAGCGCTCCGGCGTCGCGGCGATGGATTCTGCGGAACTCGTCGTGGGAGACCTCGTCCTGAACCTCGACACCCGCGAAGTCACCCGGGCCGGAGACCAACTCCAGCTGACGGCCACCCAGTTCGAGCTGCTGCGCTACCTCATGGAGAACCCCAAGCGGGTGGTGAGTAAGGCCCAGATCCTGGACCGCGTCTGGAACTACGATTTCGGCGGCCAAGCCAACATCGTTGAACTGTACATTTCCTACCTCCGCAAGAAGGTGGACGCCGTCCACCCACCCATGATCCACACAGTTCGCGGCGCAGGTTACGTCATCAAGCCGGCAGACTAGGCCGTGGCACGGCTGTCCGGAGCCACCCGCGACCACAGCGGCAGCTGGCTGAAGCCCGGCACCTGGCACCTCCGCACCCGCCTCGTCCTCGTGGCCATGGCCCTGCTCGTGGCGATCTGTGCCGCGGTGGGCGTTTTCAGTTATGCATCCATGGACTCGTTCCTGACACGGCAGCTGGACAAGCAGCTCAGCGATGCGTCCCACCGCTCCAGCGAATTCGGCAGACCCCCGCCGGGCAACCCGACCCGCCGGCCCGATCCCCTGGAAGCACGGGGCCAGCGAGTGGGTACCCTGTTTGCCAGGATCGAGAACGGAGATGTCAGTAGTGCAGGCTTCCTCACCACAGATGCCACCAGGGCCTCACTCTCCATCGAGGACGCGGAAATCCTCCTCGGACTGCCCCGCGATGGAATCCCGACCGACCGGACCCTGTCCAACGGCGACTACCGGCTGGTGGCAGACCAGACCCCTTACGGCGACGTCATCGTCTCGGGCCTCCCCCTCGCCGAAAAACAGAACACCCTGACCTCGCTCGTGTGGACCATCACCATCGTGTCGCTCGGCGGCCTCGTGCTGATCGGTCTCGCCGGCACGGTGATCATCCGCCGCACGATGAAACCCCTGGAGCAGCTCTCCGAAGTGGCCACGCAAGTTTCCCGTCTGCCGCTTGACGCCGGCGAGGTGGCACTCGCAGTCCGCGTCCCGCCGTCGAACGCCCGCCCGGGAACGGAAGTGGGCAGTGTGGGCTACGCCCTCAACCTCATGCTCGACAACGTGTCCAACGCGCTGGAGGCGCGGCAGGAGAGCGAAATGAAGGTGCGACAGTTTGTGGCAGACGCTTCACACGAGCTCCGCACGCCGCTCACGGCCATCCGCGGCTACACCGAGCTGATGCGCATGAGCGAAAAGTTCACGCCCGACGGCCAGCGGTTCCTGGCCCGTGTCCAGAGCCAGTCCGAGCGGATGACCACCCTCGTGGAAGACCTCCTGCTGCTCGCCCGGCTCGACGAGGGCCAGCCACTCAAGCTCAGCGACGTGGACCTCACCCAGTTGGTGGTCGAGACCGTGAGCGATGAAAAGGTCATGGCGCCGGACCGCACCTGGCATTTGGACGTTCCCGACGAGCCGGTAGTGGTCCATGGCGATGCCTCACAGCTCCACCAGGTTCTGGTCAACCTGCTCTCCAACGCGCGCAAGCACACGGGACCTGGCACCACGGTGGTCACCGGGGTCAGGAAGTCCGGCGACGGCAGTGCAGTGGTCACGGTAACGGACGACGGCGCGGGCATTCCCCCGGAGTTCGTGGACAGGGTTTTCGCCCGCTTCGCCCGCGCAGACGCGGCGCGTGCGGCCCCGTTGCCTGCCGTGTCCGGAGAAGGGTCGGCCGACTCAGCGGACCACATTTCCATGCAGGGAACCAGCGGCCTGGGGCTCTCGATTGTGCAGTCGATCATCGAAGCACACGGCGGCACCGTGGAGGTCTCGTCCCAGCCTGGCCGGACCGTATTCACGGTACGACTTCCTGCGCAAGGCGGCGCGCCGTCGTCGTGATCTCCGTTACCCAAATGTGACTTTAGCGCTAGCCTCCTGTACGGTCGATAGGGTGCGGACGCCACTAGGACCGCATATCCGGATGGACGCCCAGCTCTGCCGCTTCCCGGATTCCGCTGGATTAGGCAGAGGCGGGGGAACCAGAGTCCCGGGCACGCATCAGCCCTTGGGGTGAAGCCGACACGTGAAGTTCCGTGCGGCCGGATGACCTCATCCGAACCCGACAGCTAACTCCGCAGGTGTTGAGAGGCAATCCACTATGTCTGAATTCAAGGTACAACCACGCCCTGATCGCGATCCGAAGCAGTCCGGGCAGAAGATTTCCCGCCACCGAGCCGAACCTGCCAAACCCACCTCAGCCTGGGCTCAGCTTAAGGCGAGCATCCCGTCATTCGGCCGCCGCACAGCCCTTGTAGCCACCGCCTGCGCCGTCGTGATCGGCGTCGGAGCAGCGGGCCAGGCTGCTGAGCAGGCCGCACCTGAGGCTGCATCGGCAACATCTGAAGCCGCGCCGACGCTCAACTTCGATAAGTCGCTGGTCTCCGCCCTGCCTGCGCCGACACCGTCCGCAGTTGCTCCCCAGTCGGTCGCCAAGCCGGCCGAGAAGCCCGCGGCCAAGCCTGCAGCAGCTGCTAAGGCTGCACCCAAGGCAACCGCCGCCAAGGCGCCCGTCAAGGCTGCTGCTCCAGCCAAGGCGGCTCCAGCTGCGAAGGTTGCCCACGCCAAGGCTGCCGCTCCGGCTCCCAAGCCTGCCGCCGCCGTCGCTGTTAACGATCCCGCCGGTGCGCAGGCCTACGCAGCCCGCAAGCTGTCGTCCTACGGCTGGGCAGGCCAGATGCAGTGCCTGAAGAAGCTCTGGACCAAAGAGTCCGAGTGGCGTACCACGGCCACCAACGCAAGCAGCGGCGCCTACGGAATCGTCCAGTCCCTGCCTGCCGAAAAGATGGCAACCGCCGGGGCCGACTATCGCACGAACTACCGCACCCAGATCAACTGGGGCCTCGACTACATCAAGGAACGCTACGGCTCCCCCTGCCAGGCGCTGAACTTCCACTACGCCAACAACTGGTACTAGACCGCCACACCAGTCATTGGGGGCACGCTTTTCTGCACCACTTTGAATGTTCCGAAGGGCCCCGGATCCACGTGATCCGGGGCCCTTCGGCGTCCCTGCACCAAGCTGCGGGCAGGAAAGTGGTGCAGAAAAGCGTGCGGGGTGGGTAAGCCTCGGAGTGCGCCAGCCCTGGGTGCGCCAGCCCTGCCGAGCCGCCGCAGCCGCGCTAGAGCAGGAAGGAAATGGTCCGGCGGCCGTCCGCATCGACGTCCACCGATGCTGAGACCTCGGAGTAGTCCGGGATGTGCGGCACGCCGTCAGGGACCACGCCGGTGTTCGGGCCAACCGCCACCGTGCGGATTCCTGCAGCCAGACCGGCCGCGATGCCCGCCGGAGCATCCTCGAAGACCACTGCGTCACCGGGTTCGACGCCCAACAGTTCAGCGGCACGCAGGTATCCCTCCGGATGCGGTTTGCCCCGCGTGACGAGTTCAGCCGTGACGGCAGTGGCGGGCATGGCCAGGCCCGCGGCCCCCATCCGGACGTCTGCGAGGATCCGGTCGGCGGACGTCACCAGTGCCACGGCGTCAGCGGGCAGGGCAAGCAACAGTTCTGCAGCCCCGGGCAATGCGACGATACCCTCAGTCCGGACACGTTCCATGGCGCCCAGTTCGGCAGTGAGTGCTACGACGTCCGCGCCCTCGGGGGCAAAACGCCGCACCGTGTCCCCTGCCTGGACGCCGTGGGACGTCCGCAGGATCTCGACGATATCCAGGCCGTAGCGCGCAGCGAACTCGCCCCACACCTGTTCCACCACCGCAGTGGAATCGACCAGGGTACCGTCCATGTCGAAGAGGACTGCGCGGGCCGTCAGGGTCCGCGCCGGAGCAGGTCTCGTGCTGGAAGTCATGCCCCCATTTTGCCTTACTGCCCGCCTGCCTCCGGTGCAGCGTCCCGCCCGGGGATGTACTGCACGGCCCACTTGTTGCCGTCGGGGTCGGCGAAGTACACAAAATGGCCCCAGGCCTGGACATCGACATCGCTGACGTCCACGCCGTTGGCCTTCAACTGATCGTGGGCTTTGTGGATGTCACTGACAACAAGCTGGAGGCTTGGGGCGGTGCCTGGTGGGGCATCATTGAGGCCTTCGCCGATGGCGATCGAGCAGCCGGAACCGGGCGGGGTCAGCTGGACGAAGCGGAGACCGTCCATGGGACGCTCGTCGTAGTCGGCGTTGAAGCCGACCTTGTTGACGTAGAAGTCCTTGGCGCGATCAACGTCGGACACGGGCACGAAGACAAGTTCAAGTTTCCAGTCCATGGTGGACAGGCTAACCGGGGATTGAAGGATCCGGAAGACATGCGCAGCTTCCGGCCGGGCTCCAGCCGCCGCTTGGGCCGACGCGGACTGAACCGATCGGCTCGCGTCTTCCCTTTGGTGCGGTCTCCCCTGGCCTCCCTTTAAGACCTGACCTTGAGACGGCTTAGTGGGCGATGCCGTAGAGGCGGTCGCCGGCGTCACCCAGACCAGGCACGATGTAGGACTTCTCGTTCAGTTTCTCGTCGATCGAAGCCAGGACAATCGTGACATTGGCGCCGGAGAGTTCCTCTTCCAGCTTGGCGAGACCCTCCGGTGCGGCCAGCAGGCAGATGCACGTGACGTCAGAGGCTCCGCGCCTGAAGAGGAACTTGATGGCCTCGCGCAGGGTTCCACCCGTAGCGAGCATCGGGTCCAGGACGAAGATCTGGCGGTCCGTGAGGTTCTCCGGCAGCCGCTCCGCGTAGGTGATGATGTCGAGGGTCTCTTCGTCACGGGCCATGCCGAGGAAACCGACCTCCGCCGTGGGGACAAGCTTGGTCATCCCTTCAAGCATGCCCAGGCCTGCGCGGAGGATGGGCACCACCAGGGGTGTCGGCTTGGTGAAGGCGGTGCCGACGGTGCTGGAAATCGGGGTTTCGATGGTGACGGCATGGGTGCGGACATCGCGGGTGGCTTCATAGGCTAGGAGCGTGACCAGTTCCTCGGTGAGCTGGCGGAACACCGGCGACGGGGTGTTCTTATCCCGCAGGACGGTGAGCTTGTGGGCGACCAGCGGATGGTCCACGACGAGTGTGCGCATGCGTCAAAACTATCACCCGGGGGTTGGCTCTCCGCCGCCGCTTCCGTTGCCTGCCTTGTGGCTCCCCTGGCCATTTTCCGGCGTCTCGTTCCCTGGTGTGAGGGCCGGATGCTCGAAGGTCGGGGCCGGCCCGGCGTGCGCACGGCGCCTGATGGTGTGGAACAGCTGATGCGCAAGAATCACGATGCCTACCCATGCCAGCCCCAGCAGCCATGCTGCCATCACATCCGTCATCCAGTGATGTCCCAGGAACACCCTGCTCAGGCCCATGGCGATGATGAAGAGTGCGCCCGAGGCGATGACCGATGCACGGATCCAGATCTTGGCCATCTGAAGACACATCAAGTACACCACCACGCCGATCACCACTGTGGTGTTGAGGGTGTGGCCGCTGGGGAACGAAGGGGAAAACTCGAAGGGGGGAACGGCGTCGGTGTGCTGCGGGCGGGTCCGGCCCATTAACGTCTTTCCCACCGTCGTGGCGGTAAGGGACACCACCGCGGCGCCGCCCACGAGGATGAGCGGGCGCCAGCTGCGGCTCGTATAGGTCAGCCAGGCCACGAGGATACTCGTCATAATGGGCATGCCAATGCCGCCGCCGATGTTGGTGAAGGCAGTCACAACCGCATCCACACCGGGGTTTCTGTATTGTTTGGCCAATTCCAAGGCCGGCTGGTCGAGTCCGGCAACGCCGTCCTTGGCCACGACACTCTGGTACACCTCCGCTCCGAGCAGCGCCAGCGTGATGATCAGGAAGCCACCTACAATCAGGGTGATCCACAGGGCGGCGTAAGGACCAAGCCAGCGGCCAAACCGATCGGTCAGGGACTTCATCATTTCTCCCGGCAAGGTGCTGTCCGAAGCTAAGTACCCTTCGAAACTATCATTGAGCCATGCCCCCTTCAGATCCGCAACACCTCGAATGGATGGGCCTTGCCCTCGAAGAAGCCCGGCGGGCGCTGGCCACGGAGGACGTGCCCATCGGCGCCGTCGTCATCGGTCCCGACGGCGCTGTACTGGGTTCCGGGCGCAATGAACGGGAGGCGCTTGGCGACCCCACCGCCCACGCCGAAATCGTGGCCATCAGGGAGGCAGCCGCCCAGCTCCGCGAACGGGCCGCGCTCCAGGGCGGCAGCGGTGACGGCTGGCGGCTCGAGGACTGCACCCTCGTAGTGACGCTGGAACCGTGCGCCATGTGCGCGGGGGCGATCGTGCTGGCAAGGATCCACCGCGTGGTCTTCGGCGCTTGGGATGAAAAGGCCGGAGCTGCCGGGTCCGTGTTCGACATCCTCCGCGAGCGCCGGCTCAATCACTGGGTGGAGGTCTACGCGGGGGTGCAGGAGGAGGAATGCGGCGCGATGCTGCGGGAATTCTTCGCCGCGCACCGAAGGATCGTTTAGCGCTGGGCGCTTACTCCCGCATCAGCCGTTGGCAGGTTAACCGTTGGCTGCATCAAGGGCGTCGATCCGCTCCTGCCGGGAGGCCGGTGAGTCTAGGCTGAAGGACCGGAAATCACCCAGGTCCCCCCGGATCCAGGCCTCCACCTCGCCGATGCGCCGTTCAACAGCAGCGGTGGGGCCGTCGAAGACCCAGTGGGCGATCCTGGCCTTGCGGGGATCGTACTGCCACAGCCCGATGATCCGTCCCCGGTCGAGGATAGCGTGGTCGGGCAGATCGGCCTGGAACGCCAGGGTGGAGTTCAGCAGCTTCAGGCCCTTGTCCGCGTCGGCGAACAGGTCACCGGAATTCCGCCGCTGCAGGACCAGCGAATCGGTTCCTGCCAGCAGCTGGATCTGTTCCCGGTCCGGCGCCGTGAATCCGGTGAGGCGTTCGACGTCGTCGGGCAGCATCCAGAGCACCTCGCCTGAAGCGGTGGGCACCTCCACGGCGCCGACTGCCGCCAGCGCGGCCTTGCTCTGGGCCACGGTGAAACCGGTGAACCACTGGGACTGCCTGAGGCTGGCCCCGCCGGTCCAGCCCAGGTAGCGGCGGATCAGCTCCGATCTGGCGGCCTCCGGATCCAGCGTGCTGGGCGGCAACCCCCAGAGCGTATAGGCGTAGCGCTGCTGGTCCAGGCGCCCGTTGACGGGAACCCGGCGGATCCGGCCGGCGGCCTGCAACAGCCCCAGGGCCGTGGGCAGGGTGGTGGCTACGCCTTTTTTCTTGCCCTCCTCGCCCAGACTCCGGACCGATTCGCCCAGCTCGTCTTTGAGCTGTTTGGGATCCATCGGGCCGTCAGCCTCAGAGAGCACGTGCAGGATCTGCTCTTCGAGCAGGGTGATCTCACCCCGGTCGACCCCCAGCCGGGCCAGCACCCTGAAGGCTTCTTCGGCGTTCTTTCCCAGGGTCAGGGCCCACGCGAAGTCCGCCTGGCCCAGAACGTAGGTGCAACCGCGTGCAGTTGGCAGTTCCTGGAGCCTCAGCTCCCGCACGTCCTCGTCCACCTGGTCCCGTCGGATCCCGGCGCGCGCAAAGAGCGTGAGGTAGGGATTACCGCCGCCCACCGAACGCGCCCAGCCCGCGCGGGCCAGCACCTCTTCCGAGGTGCAACCGGCCAGCGCGCCGTCCAGCCCCTGTTTGTGCCAGGCCCACGCCCGCAGCAATTCAGGGGTGAGGCGTTCAGCGGTGGAGCCCTCGGTGCCGACGCTGTCAGGGTGCGAGACGCGGGTGGTCATTTGCTCATTGTCCACCAGCAGGCCGGTCCGAGGAATGGTCAGCCCCGCGGCGTGCCCCCGCCGACAATGTCAAGCACCCACCGTGCGGTCGAGTCCCAGCCGGGCAGCAGTTCCCGGCCGGCGAGCGCCGCCTGGCGCCATTCCGTCTGCAGCTCCGGGGTGGTGAGCCAGGCCCGCAGGGTTGCTGCGAGCGGCGCGGGGTCCCGGTCAAGGACGACGGCGGCCCCCGGCAGCAGGGATTCGTCACCTGCCGGCGCACCCAGCTTCAGTGCCTCCACGGCGCCGGTGCCGGTGCGGACCACCACGGGGACGCCGTGTGCCAGCGACTCGGTGACCGCCATGCCGAAGGCCTCCACCTTGGAAACAAGCAGGCTCAGGTTCGCCGCATGCCATTCCGCTTCCAGCGCCTGCCCTGTCAGCTGGCCGGCGAGGCGCACCCGGCCCTCCAGCCCGTACTCCCGCAGTGCCGCCCGGACGTCGCGCGCGTAGTCGCGGTCTGCCTCATCAGAACCGATCAGCGCTGCCGTCCACGGCAGGTCCGTCACCTGGGCCAGCGCGCCGAGCAGGATGAGCTGGTCCTTGTTCGGCAACAGGGCGGCCACGGAGATCAGGTGCGGCGGTTCCGGACCCTCAGCCAGATCGGCCTGGTCGGTTCCGGGCAGTGCCACGTGGACACGGGCCAGGCCGTGGCGCTGGGTGATCTCCGCCGCTGCGGAACCGCTTGTGCAGATCACGCCGGCGGCCGCGCCGAGCGCGCGGATTTCCAGTTCCGGATGGTCCAGCAGCGGCATGTGCAGCAGAACCCACGGCCGCTCCCCTTCGGCGGCGGCCGTTTCCAGCGCCTCGGGTGCGCCGGAGGCGACGAGCCCGTCGACAATGGTGACGGTCCCCTGGTCCGGCCTGGCGGTGCCGGGCTTCAGCAGGCTGGCCAGCCGCCGTCGTTCTTCACTGCTGCCCACCGGCCAGATGCCGTCCACCGGCTCCACGTCCACCCGGACGCCCAACCGGGTGAGGGCGTCGGCCAGCGACGCGTTGTAGACGTTGCCGCCGGAATTGTGGCGGATGTTACCGGGAACGAGCAGCCGGATAGCTGCCGGGCGTGGTTCCATGGGAGCAGCTAGCCGCGGGCCAGGTCGAGGGCGTAGGACGCCCAGGCGTCGGGATTTTCCCGCAGCGTGACGTCCACGCCGGACAGCTCGCGGCCGTCGTTGTCGTCGCGCAGCTCCACCGCCACGGCCTCGGCGATGTACTGGGCCAGCGCCTCCGTGGTGCTCAGTTTTCCGGTGAAGTCCGCGTGCTCATCCAGGTTGCGGTAGTTGAGACCGGCGAGCACCTCTTCGATGATCCCGCCCGCGGCGCCGATGTCCAGGACGATGGCGTCGTCGTTGAGCGTACGACGGCGGAAGGTCACCTCTGCCACGAAGGTTGCCCCGTGCAGGGCCCGGGCGGGTCCGAAGACCTCGCGGGGAAGGCTGTGGGCGATCATGAAGTGGCGTCGGACGGTCAGGCTGAACATTGGTTACCTCTTGGTTTCTGTTGACGGACTCTCAGGGGTGTAGTCGATGACATGGCACAGCGCCTCGAGGGTGCCATCCGAAAGCCGCCGGACGACGTCGGGCAGTTCTTTGAATGCGGAGGTGCCGGTCAGGAAGGCGTCAAACACGGGGTCCTTGAGCAGCGACACGGCCGTTTTCAAGCGGTCGGAATTGGTGCGGCGGTGGCGCCGGGCGCGTGCGACCGCTCCCACCTGGCTCGCGCGGAGGGACAGCCTGCGGGCATGGAAGTCCTCCCCCAGCGGGACCGTGACGGGCCGGTCCGCGTACCAGGACATCTCAATGATTTCGCCTTCGTCACCGACGAGCTTGAGACTGCGTTCCAGCCCGCCCTGCGAGGCGGAGCAGTGGAAGACGATGTCGCAGTCCGGCAGGGCCCCATCCGGGAGGGCGAAGTCCACGCCCAGGGCGTCGGCGAGATCCTTGCGGCCGGGGTCAAGGTCGACGAGCTGGAGTCTTTCCAGCGGAAACGTGCGGAGCAGCGTGGCCACCATGCCGCCCACCAGCCCCGCGCCGATCACCGCAATGCGGTCACCCAGCCTTGGTCCCGCCTCCCACAGGGCGTTGACGGCGGTTTCCACTGTTCCGGTAAGCACCGCGCGGCGGGGAGGGACGCCGTCGGGAACGCGCGTCAGTGCCGAGACCGGAACAACGTACCGGTCCTGGTGCGGATGGAGACAGAAGACTGTTTGGCCAGGCCAATCGTCCGGTCCTTCCTCCACGATGCCCACGGAAAGGTAGCCGAACTTCACCGGCGAGGGAAAGGAACCCTCCTGGTACGGGGCGCGCATCTGTTCGGCGACGCAGGGCGGAACGGATGCATGATGCACCACAAGTTCCGTGCCCTTGCTGATGCCCGAAAACAGCGTGCGGACCAGCGCCTCGCCGGCGTCCGGTCGGCGCAGCTCCTCGGTGCGGAGCCCGCCCTGGTCAGGGCCGGTGGTCCAATATGCGGTTGCTTCCACCGCGTGCTCGAAAGTAGTCATCTTGCTTATGAATCTAGTGCCCGTCCGCGGGCGGGCGGAAGAGGACACCCGCCGTGGCCACTCTTCCATGCGTCTTCGATGCGCGGGTTCTACGCGCTGGCGGCTGGTCTGCAGGAGCCGTTTTGGGGATGGGGGCCATGCTCCGGTACCCTATACAGGTTGGTGACGTGTCCGAGCGGCCGAAGGTGCAACACTCGAAATGTTGTTTGGTGTCAAAGCCAACGTGGGTTCAAATCCCACCGTCACCGCCAGCTAGCGAGGCCCTGGTTCCCTTGAAATAAAGGGAACCAGGGCCTTTTGCTTAATTCGGCAAGTGGCTGGCGGTAACGCTGGGGCGGCTGGACCGAAGTCAAACTCGACGCGTTAGGTGGCTATCTTGCCCATTTCGTGCGGGCGAGCCAGAAGTCGTCCACCAAGGTCTACTTTGATCTGTTTGCCGGCGGCACCAGAAACGAAAACCGGGACACTGAACGTCAGTTCCTCGGCTCAGCGGAATGCGCCCTGCGTCTGTCTCCGGGTTTCTCCCATCGGGCTTTTTTCGAACTGGATGCCAGAGCTGCCGCATCGCTTGAAAAAGGTCATACGAACCCTGGCACCCGCAGGGCAAGCCGAGGTCATCGACGGCGACTGCAACGTAGACGTTCCGAAGTACTTAAAACGCCTTAAGACAACGCCGCGATGGAGTCGTTCTTCTCGCTGCTGCAGAAGAACGTTCTGGACCGTCAGCGCTGGCTCACCGGACAGGAACTCCGGCTGGCCATCACGACCTGGGTCGAACGGGACCTACCATCGCCGGCGACGGCAAAGACGGCTGGGGAAACTCACGCCCATCGAATATGAAGCAATCAACCGGACCGCGCTCACAGCACCCTAAGACCCCGAGTCAACAAAAGCCGGGGCAGTCCCGACAGCAGGACAAAGTTGGTGTGGACCTGGGTGGGTGCGGGCGAAGCCGTGGTCGCCGTACTTGGCGCCGCGGCTCTTAGTTTAAAAGCGGCCTGGGCGCAGCTGAGTGGATCGCCGCAGACGTCCCGCGCCGCCCGCAGCTCTTCTTGCGGGCCCACATGTGGCTGGTCTTGACCAGAATTTACCCACTCGTGGGCGGTGAGTGGGCCATGCGCGTGACGCGGGCCAGGTGCTGGCCGTTTTCTGGCCAAGGCTGGCCCAAGTGCGCGAGTGAGGTGCTACGATCGCCAGATCGCCCACGCGACCGCATGCAGGTCGCCATTACTCAGGAGGTTCGCGGTGCCGGACACGACCTGCCACATGTCGATCTCGCTGGATGGCTTCGTCGCCGGGCCGGACCAAAGCCTCGAAAATCCCTTGGGCAAGCAGGGGCTGGAGCTGCACGGCTGGCACATCGGTGACCCGCGGGCCAACGATGCCGACAAGGTCGCGAATGACTGGCTCATGCGTCCGCGGGGCGCGTATGTGATGGGTCGGAACATGTTCGGCCCGATCCGCGGGGACTGGGATGAGGAATGGACCGGGTGGTGGGGTGCCGAGCCGCCGTACCACGCGCCGGTGTTCGTGCTGACCCATCACGGACATGACCCGATCCAGATGGACGGCGGAACGACCTTCCACTTTGTCACCGAGGGTTTCGACGCGGCCTACTCCGCAGCGTGCCAGGTTGCCGGCAACAAGGGCGTGGACATCGCCGGTGGCGCTTCGACCGTCCGACAGGCGCTGATGGCCGGCGTGATCGACGAGCTCACCCTCGACATCGCACCGGTGCTGCTCGGTTCGGGAGAGGGGATCTTCGACGGGGTTGAATCCTTTGGCTTCGAGCCAGCTGAGGTGCTTCACTCGCCGCTGGCCACGCACGTCCGCTATCGCCGCGTCAGCTGACTCAGTAGGCGCTGCCGGCCTCCTGAGCAGCAGGACGGTCATGCCCCCGGCCCGGGATGGTAGGTGGCGAAGGCCGAGACGGGCGGTGAACCAGTCCAGCGCGGTGGCGGGGTGGATTCCCAGCTTCACCAACCAGCGAGGTATGCCGTGGGGAGCAGGAAGAGAATGAGCAGGGGCCGCAAAGTATGGCTCGCTGTGCTGGCTGGCATGGCTCTGTCTCTCACTGTTATCTAAGCTGGACGTCGTGGAAGAGCAATCAGATCATTGCTGAACTCAAGTCCATTGCGGATCGCCTCCAGACCAGCCCGGGGTGGAAACCCTTGAGAACCCAGAAGCCGGTGGGCAGTGCTCTGGGCATCCCGCTTGATGGACCTTGCTCCCAGTCCGCATACAAGTGGGCAACCCATGAGGCGTACGGGGAAGGTGACCTGGAGAGGTAACGCCGCTACATCCTGTCTCACTGACCCTCGGACGCAGGCTCATATCCAATGAGCCAGTGAAGCCCGTGACGGTCGATGACCTGCCCATCAGAAGCACCCAAAGGCTTCGGGGACAGCGGGTCAACTACCCGGCCGCCGATCGCGAGCCTATCGAACCACTCGTGCAGAACTGCCGGTTCGGCTGTCCCCAGCAACGAGAGCATGATGCCTTCGAGCCGGACGCTCTTCTCGCCTGCTGCCGCATCCGATCCGGCCAAAGCGACTGTGCCGTCCAGAACTCCATGAGCTAAGGCCTCAGGTGGTCCGTCGCTGCGGCTGAAGTCCTCATAGGTGTGCAAGGAAAACTCACCGCCGAAAACGTCGGCATAGAAGCGAACTGCTTCACACGCTGTTCCGGGGCAACTGATATAGACCTGCGGCGCCGTCATGGGCACATCCTACGCACCCAGGCCGTGGGGACGACGAGTGAAAAACGGCTTGGCGAAGCAGGTGCTTTAGGAAGGCTTGCCGCTGGGGAATTATGTCGGCATGGTGTACGTTGCACGTCGGACGACAACCCCTGCTAAGAAAGAGATGCATACCTCAGTGGCAACTGATTACGACGAGCTCCGAACAGAAGTCAAGGAATCGCAGAACGATTCTCTGGAGGCGCTCAAGTCAGCAAGCGCACCCGATGCGCGCAGTGTCGTGCGCGAGCTTGACGAAGCGGATGACATGGACAGTGTCGGAATCCCCGGCGGAGAATTTGTGGCCGAGGAACTGGTCGTCCAGGTCGTTCCACAAGGCGACGACGAGTTCACTTGCTACGCCTGCTTCCTGGTCCGCCACCGTTCCCAGGTGGCAAGGGAGAAAGACGGTCACGCCTACTGCATTGAGTGTGAGGGCTGAATCCCAGAGTCTCTGACACCCTTCAATGGGAGCTGCACCGGAGGTCCGACCAGGGCAGTGCCGCTCTAAATCGGAGGGGAAACGATCCATTCGGAACAGCTGACCAGGGCCAGCCATCGACCCCCGGCAGCAGCCTTCACCGCCCCGGATCAGCGAGACACCTCATAAGATGAAAGCCTCTCATGCGATCCGGCCCAGTTCGATGATCCGAATCTGGTGTCGGTCGCGGGGGCTGCCGTAACATGCGGGCATGACGTCCGCAGGGGTCGCGCGTTGGGGCGGCCTCACCGCAATCGGCTTCGCTGCCGCGGCTATTGTCGGCCTCGCTCTCCGGTTCACCGGAGCGGAGATGCCCGAAGCCCACCACTCTGCGGCGGATCTGGCCGAACGGGTAGTGAGCATCGATCGCGCCATTGCGGGAGCTTGGGTCCTCATTCTGGCAATGGTCATCCTCGCCGGATTCTCCTGGTGGCTGGTGGCTCGGTACGGTCACCGCTCGGCGCTGGTCGCCGTCGGCGCAGGCGAGCTGGCGCTGGCGGCCACGATCCATCTAGTGGAGAACCTGTTCGCGATCTGCCTCCAGGACGGCATCATCCGGCCGATGGCCGCTTCGGGCGGATCGGACAGTGCCGCTGGCGACGCACTCTGGGCTGTGGCCTCGTCCTCGTCGGTGCTCGCCTTCGGTGTGTTGGGGCTCAGCGCGCTTATGGCAGGAATGGGATTCCTGCGCGACTTGGATGCACCAGCATGGTTCGGCTATTGGGGCGTGTTCACCGGCGTGCTCGGATTCGCTGCCGCATCGTCGGGGATCTTCGCTGACCTGAGCTTCCTGGCCGGATCATTCAAGCTGAGCCTGCTCGCTTGGCTCATCGTGCTCGGCCTTCGGGCGGCGCGCAGCTCAGAACCTGATCCACCGGTGACGTCGGTGGGGGTGAGCGTCGCGTAGAACGGGAATGCCCTTGCTGGGCGGGAGAATCGAAGTTACGACAGCTGGGCTGTACGACCTTCTCGTCGAGCAGTTGGGTGTCGACTCGCCCACGCGACCGGAAGACCGGCTGTGTGGTCGGCGGGATGTTGACCGGTGCGGACTCGTTCGATGCTCTGGATCATAGAAGTCGATAGCGACCGTTACCGTGCAGAGGCAACAAAACCGGGGGCAGTCCCGCCTTTGGCTTCATGGACATGCTTTGCTCTGAGCTGCGGAGACGTCTTCGTCATCGCCTGCAGCCATCCGCTCTGGGTCGGTAGAGCCTTGGTGGCCGGCGACGGGTGGGGGGATAAGCTCCGGTCTCAGAGGGCTCAAGCCATCGCCGGCCACTCCCAGTGTCACTGGTGGACCCTATGAAAACCCCGGAACAAAGACCGTGCTGCTGTCTCCGTACCCCGTCCGTGGGCGGGTCCCTGTAGGCCTGCCTGGGACCACTGTCCCCCCGATCAAACCGGACATACAGTAGAGGTTTCCTCCGCTAGGGAAAAAGGGGAGCACTTCACAGCGCGGCCTCCCTTGGCTGGCTGGTTCTTGTCATTGCCACAGCCGGCGTTGAATGGGGTGAGCCCGGCACCAGTGGATATGAGCGGTACGCCGCTTTATCTCGTTCATGGGTGTTCGCCTTCGCCCTGATGTACTGCGCCTACCTGGGCCTGCACCTCGCCGCCGGGCAGGTCCGGGGACCCTGCCGGCCGCTGGCCTGACTACTATCTGCCGCGGAGTTCCGCGTTTTCAACGACCTCCTTACGCTCCCGATAATGCACGCACACTGTCGCGGCTGGGATTCCTGTTCGGTTGCTGCTGGTGGACGTCGGTCCGCCGGTGCTCGGCATGTCTGCTCCAAGTAAGCGGCTGCTTCCCAGCTGGGCAACGACGGTCTTAGCCCTTGCTCCGCCTGCGACGGTACTCGATGCTGGATTTCCTGCCGGACTATGTGTCCCGCTACGCACAGCGACGATCCTGGCGGGTCGGTCGCCGCGTGGCCCTTGCCTCTCCTGAAGGGGACGCGGACTGAAGAGACGGCCTTCCCGGTAAAGGGTTGGGGGACGCCCCGCGCGGGACTAGGATTCTGCCTGTTACAGGCCGGGGATGGCGCCCCATCTCCGACACAACGTGAAACGAGAAACTGTCATGGAATCCCTAACATGGTTTGCACCCATCCTCCCCGGCAAACTGGAAGCCTTCAAGCGGCTCGCCGCAGAGACCCAGGGGCCCCGGCGCGATCAATATCAGCAATCCCGGCAAAGGATGGGCATTTCCCGGGAGGTCGTCAGCCACATGGCCACGCCGCAGGGGGATTTCGCCTGCATCTTCCAGGAAGGCAATGACATTGGGAAGGCCTTCAGCATCGTCGCCAACTCCGAAGACCCCTTCGATGAATGGCTCCGTGAGAAATTAGCCGAGATACATGGCATCACGCCGGAAATGCTCCAAGCACCACCTCCGGCCACCGTTCACGTGAACTACCGGGCAGACGCGTGAGCCAAGACACTCAGGAGGCCCCGCCAGAGGCCGGGCCTCCTGCCGGCAGTTAGCCTGCCGGGTGGCCGGGGAAGCGACCCCCGCACCCAAGCATTCAGAGGGGCGGCCGTACACGGGGTCGTTCCTGCTCTGCCTGGGGTGTACGTGCTCGGGCTCCGAGCCGAGGCACATACCTGCCCAGGCCCTCATGCTGACCGAAACTCGGACGGCTGCGCACCGAGATGACCCTGCCCGAGCGGGACCGGCGTACTGATCTCTACGATTCTGGCGCCGAGCGTCTGCATCCTGGCCATGGCGTGCTCGCACAGATGACGGCCTAGCTGTACACGACGCTGGTGTGTGGCTACCGCAAGATACTGATCGCCCCATGCTCCCTGCCGACGTTGACCTGCCAGCTGACGTATCCTGCGACGGCCCCGTCGATTTCGGCGACATCGACGTATTTGCCGGCTTCGGGCTGATGTAAGAGGGTACTTCTTTGGCATAGTTTTCACGCCAGTCAGAATGCTGGACGGCGAAGATTACCTCGCCCATCAACGGGCGGAAGGATTCCTCATAAAAGGGCTCGAAGGTAGCAAGAGTTAGGTCGAGAATTGGCTGCTCGTCTTGAGCGGCAAAGGGCGGATAAGCATTGGGTGGGCCTTTGATCGAGGAAACAGGGCAATGTTTCAGCCACCTGCGGCCAAACCGGCAACGGGCCGTTGTTCCTCAGCGACGCGTGCGCGTCATGCAAAATGCTCCACACAGGAGACTCTAGTCAGCCTGCAAATATGCATCCATGCACGGATGCTCACCGAGTGTCCCGGTTCTAAGGAAGTGGAACACCAGAAAGAGGACGATGAAGCCATGGCACAGCGGCCGAAGACGATGAAGCAATGCGGGCCACTCCGTCACACCGGTTCTCGAAGTTCCTGACCATTGATCAAGTCGCAGAGATTCTGGACGTCAACAAGCCCACGATCGACGCCCTTGCTACGAAGTGGCGAAATGAACGGTCTGCGTCTGGGTGACCGCGGCTGTCTTGCCCATCTTGTGGGGTTCAAGACGTCCTTGCCGCGAGTTCTGTGACATTAGGGTCAGACGATCGCCAATGTCTTCTGTGCGATCTGGCTGTTGTCTGGCACAGGTCGCCCTGGCCGCCGTGTCGGATTCTTGCCATCATCCACGACGGACCAGGGCTTGGCCCTCTCCGGCGGAGCGAGTCAGGAGAGCCAGTCGGCGTAGCGGGTGGGGGCGAGGTGAGCGTCCTTGTCGGTGAGGACGTCGCCCTTGACAACGGCGAACATGCCGGCGGTGGGGTCGGTGATGATGGTCCGCTTGTCACCCGTGTGGGACAGGGTGATCCGGCCCAGCTCGTCCAGGGTGAAGATCTCGGGGCCGGCGATGTTGCGAATGCCATTGAGTGGATCGCCCGCGGCGACCTCCGCCACCGCACCGGCCACGTCCTTGGAGGCGATCGGCTGGATCGGCGTGGCGGGCAACCGGACGGTGTCGCCGTCGGCGGTCCAGGATAGGACAGGGTCGATGAACTCCATGAACTGCGTCGCCCGGACGATTGAGTAGCGGATTGGCCCGGCTGCGAGGATGTCCTCCTGGAGCAGCTTGGCCCGGTAGTAATCCAGTTCCGGCACCTGGTCGGTGCCGACAATCGAGAGGATGACGAAGTGGCCGACGCCCGCCTTCTGGGCCGCGGCCAGAAGGTTGTCCATCGAGGTCTGGAAGAAGGCCGGGGAGGCTTCGTCGAAGGTCGGGGAATTCGTCAGGTTGATGACGACGTCGGCTCCCGCCACCGCCTCATCCAGTCCCTGGCCGCTGATGACATCGATGCCGGTGGACTGCGAGTGAGGGACCGCCTGGTGTCCCGCGGCGTTCAGATTCTTGACGACCTGGGACCCGATCAGCCCGGTGCCGCCGATGACTGCGAACTTCATGACATGCCTTTCGTTGGGAGGATGTCCGCTCTCTGGCATATGAACCGTCTTGGTGGCATATGTGAAACTCGGACACATTCTGTCCTAGTAACTATACATGGACACTTCTTGTCCGAGTCAAGGGGTCTGATTTAGAGTAGTCAAGTGAAGATGTCAGGCGGAGTCGAGTGGGCCCTACATTGCTGCGTTGTGCTCACGTCGGTCGAGGAGCCCATCTCCTCGGCCAAGCTGGCCGAACTGCACGACGTCTCGTCGAGCTATCTGGCCAAACAGTTGCAGGCGCTATCCCGGGCCGGGCTCGTGCGCTCAGCCGAGGGCAAAGCGGGTGGCTACATACTCACCCGGGAACCCGCCTCGATTACGGTGCTCGATGTGGTCGAAGCGGTCGATGGCCCTGGCCGGGCGTTCACCTGCACGGAAATCCGCCAGCGGGGCCCGCTGGCCACCCCGCCCGAGTCCTGCACAGCTCCCTGCCCCATCGCCCGCGTCATGATCGAAGCGGACACGGCCTGGCGAGAAGCGCTGCGCGCTATCTCGATCGCCGATCTGGTTCAGGACGTCGCCTCCACCTCCGGCCCCCTGGCCATGGGCCGCGTCAGTGCATGGCTGACCACAAAGCAAGCCTGACCGCATCGGCCAACCACAAGAAACGGCGCACTGTCCACACCCTCACCGACACGTCGCACGAGACCGGTCTCCGGCCTTGGGCAGATGTGTATATCAATGGCCACGGCGAGCACTGACGTGCTGCTGCTGAGTACGTCCTTCAGAACCAAGACATCTGGGAACCAGCCCTGGCATAGGGCAGCAAAGCTTGTGGGAAGCCGGACTTGTGAGAACTAGCCGCACCACGAGTGTCCCGGTTCCAAGGAAATGTGACCACCCGCAAGGTGAGCGTTCTGCGGTTGACTGTTTTCAGGATTCGCCGTGGGCGTGGCGCGAAGAAAGCCCGCCGATGCGGGACCGACGGGCTCATTTCCGTGGTGATGCGACACCAGCACGGAATGGGATGGCCTCTTGGAGGGCCACCAAAGGCACCTAGGGTGCGGCCAATTGCCCAGGCAGCGGAAAGTAGGCCGGGTGTGTCTGAGATCCGGCCGTTCGGCGGCCGGATCAGGAGTCGCGCTGTTTACGTGCGGCTTCCAGCGTCACGACAGAGTTCTTGAGGTGCCACTCAATTTCGGCGAGATAGCCGTCCTCGTCCCGGGCCTGGATAAAGTCACGGAGCCGCCGGTGCTGTTCCAGGATGGTCTCCTTCCGTTCAAACACGTTCTGGAATTCCCGTAGGCAGAGAAGCGTTTCGGCGGCCAGCGTCGAGAACATTCTTTCCAGCCTGGGGCTGCCTGTTGCCTGCACGATGGTTTGATGGAATTTCAGGTCCGCCGTGGCAACGTCCTGCCACTTGTCGTTTTCCAAAGCGTGGAACATGCGGGCCAGGAGCGCATCAAGCTGTCCGGTCAGCTCGGTCGTGTCACCCTGGAGCACGAGCCGGCCTGCTTCCCGTTCAATGGCGGCGCGAGCCGTGTAGACGTCCTCGATGTCCTCGGGCCCAAGCTCCACCACTGATGTCCCGCGGTTGCGTGTGCTGACGAGCAACCCCTCCTGCACCAGCCGTTGAACTGCTTCACGGACCGGTCCGCGGCTGATCTCGAGCTGCGCGGCCAGCTGGACCTCATTGATACTCGTTGACGGAGCGAAGGTCCCGTCGAGGATCCGGGCACGCAAATATTCCGCGATGAGATCGGCGGTCACTTTCCGTTGGAACGTGACCGTGCCGTTGATAAGGCTCATGGCGTCTTCCCCTTCCGCTCTTCAGCATGCCATTGATATTTCGATCAATATCGAAACCCCGGACACGCCTGCCATATTCACTTATTCACTGCCATGACCGGCAGCGACCGATACGAGCACCAGGTCCAAAAGTGCAGCTTGCCAGTCGAGGCACTCGCTCGCAATACGGTCCAGCATACGGCCGCCCTCCGGACCTCAACCGGACTAAGACCGGTGGAGGTCCGGAGGGACCATGACCCTGAGCCGCAGCAGGCACTGCGGCGTTAGGGACAGCCATACTCAAACGTTCAGACGCCCAGCAGTGCGGGCAGTCCGGACAGGTCGGGCAGCTCGTCGTACGGCTGGTAAAAATCACTGCCCTTGCGGTTGTAGCGGTTGATCCACACGCGCCGGATGCCGTACTTCTTGGTCGGCATGATGTCGTACTCCCAGCCCTGGGCAGCGTGAGTGATCTGGTCCATCTTCTGCGGGAGCACGCTAAAGAGGTATTCGAACGCCTGCTCCCGGGGCTTGTAGGCGCCGGCCTGCTCGGCGGTCACGACATAATCGAACTCCACGCCGATGTTGGCGACATGGTAGGGAATCAGGTCGTTGTCGCTGTTGGTGATGATAGCGATTTCATAACCGCCGGCCTTGAGCCGCTCCAACGCTTCCGGCACCTCCGGGAATGCGGCGAATTTCTTGGCTTCCTCCATGAGCTGCTCATGGTCCTCATCCTTGAATGGCACCCCGTGCAGGAGCATGCAGGTCTCCAGGGTCTGCTTCACGATGTCTGTGTAGCGCTGGTACGGGTTTGCGACACCTTGGAACCGCATGACGCGGAGGTTATCCAGGAATTCCTCGTGATCGACGCCGACCAAGTCCAGCCGGTCCTTGATTATGGGCAGGGTGGCGCGGTTGAGGTCGAAGTCAACCAGTGTTCGATAGCAGTCGAACGTGACGACGGGTTTGGTAGTCATGCTTGCTTTTCTCCTTGTTCGATAGGGAATTTGGTTGGGAATTGGGTGTTCTTGGGAACTAGTCGGAGGGGACGAGCACCGAGTTTGCAGGGTCCCATGTGACGGTCGCGCTGTCCCCGGGATTGAAGAGCTCGGGTGGGGCATGCAAGGGGATCCTGGCATTGATGACCAGGCCGGTGGCCGTTGTGAGCAGGCATTTCCGGGACTGGCCGAGATAGACGCATTTGGTGACAGTTGCCTCTAGGGTGTTGAGGGCCTCCGGAATCGCGGCAGTTTGGGTCGCGGGTACGACCGTCAGGTCTTCCGGGCGGATTACGACGGCGGCCGCGGATCCCTCGGCGACTGAGCCGTGGGCGCCTTGGGTGGAGAGGCTTCGGCCGTGGTGGACCAAGGCGCCCTTTGCGTAGCTGCCCTTGATCACGGTGGATTCGCCCACGAAGTCGGCCACGAACAGTGTTTCGGGGCGTTTGTAGAGGTCTTCGGCTGTGCCGAGCTGTTCGATCCGGCCGGCGTTGTAGATGGCGATGCGGTCACTCATGGCCAGGGCTTCTTCCTGGTCGTGGGTGACGTAGACGACCGTCGCGCCGAGTTCCCTGCAGATTCGGGTTATTTCGATCTGCATCGCTTCGCGCAGTTTCTTGTCCAGCGCGCCGAGGGGCTCGTCCATCAGCAGAAGACGGGGCTTGAAGACGAAGGCACGTGCCAGGGCGACGCGCTGTTGCTGGCCGCCGGAGAGTTCGGAGGGTTTGCGCTTCGCGTAGTCTGTGAGTTGCACCAGTTCCAGTGCTGCCGCCACGAGGCTTTTCCGTTCGGCCCGGTGGATCTTCCTTACCCTGAGTGGGTAGTCCACGTTTTCCTCGATGGTCATGTGGGGGAACAAGGCGTATTGCTGGAAGACCATGCCGATTCCGCGTAGGTGTGGCGGGACACCGGAGAGTTCCTTGCCGTCCAAGGTGATGGAGCCCTCGTCCGGGTCGAGGAAGCCGGCCACCAGGTTCAGGGTAGTGGTCTTGCCCGATCCTGACGGTCCGAGCATCGTCAGGAACTCACCGGGCCTGACGTCGATGGAGACGGATTCGACGCCGCGGCTGTTTCCGTAGGATTTGCGCACGTTTGCAATGCGCAGTTCCCCGCCGGTGGCGGTCATGGTGAGGGGCTGCCGGAGCTGTGTTTGTGTCATGGTTTCAGTGCCTTCCTGCGCGTGCCGATCAGTAGTGCGCACATGATCAGCACGATGGTGACGAGCATGACTATGGTCGCGGCGACGGCCAGTGTTGGGGACAGTTCGGTCTGTACTTGGTCCCACATGACCACGGGGAGGGTCTTGACTGTGGGGCCGGTGAGGAAAATGGAGAGGATTAGTTCATCCCAGCTCATCGTGAAGGCGAACAGTGCTCCGGTGAGCAGGCCGGGTGTGATGAGCGGTAGGGTGATGCGTCGGAAGGTGTAGGCCTTCGAGGCGCCAAGGCTGGCCGAGGCGTCTTCCAGCTTGCTGTCCAAGGCTTTGAGGGCGGTGGACAGCGAGATGTAGACCAGCGGGTAGGCGATAACTGTGTGGGCCAGGACCAGCCCGCCAACGGATCCCAGGATCTTCCAATCGCTGTAGACGAAGTAGAGTCCGACCGCCAGCACCACGATGGGCATGATGATGGGGCTGAGGATGAGCACCTGGATCGGGGACTTGCCCCGGAAGCGGCCGCGGATCATGGCCAGGGCCGTGCCCGTGCCCAGGAGGAGTGACAACACGGTGGTCAGTGCCGCGATCTGGATGCTGCGCAGCGCCGCGGAACTCCAGAGCGGATCGGTGAAGAAGACGCCGTACCAGTGCAGGCTGAATCCCTCGGGCGGGAATTTGAGCAAGGGGCTGGCGGAGAACGACATGGGGATGACCACGAGGGTTGGCATGATCAGCAGCATGCCGACGACGCCTCCAAAAATTTTCAGCCCCAGGGGGATGTTTCTGGTCATGGCCGGCCTCCCGTGACAATGTCTTTGAAGCTGATGATTCGGGTACCCGCGAAGAGGATTGCGAGGGTCAGCACGAGCAATACGATTCCGATCGCGCTGCCGGTTCCGAATTGGATCTGCTGCTCGATCTGGTTGACAACGAGCTCGGACATCATCGAATCCCTGGGTGATCCCAGCAGTGCCGGGGTCACGTAGTAGCCCAGAGACATCACGAAAACGATCAGGAATCCTGACATGACGCCGGGAAGTGACAGGGGCAGGAACACGGTCCGGAAGGCCAAGGCGGGCGTCGCACCCAGGGTGCGGGCTGCCGGGACCAGGTCTGGTTGGATCCGCAGCATCGATGAATAGATCGGGAAGACCATGAAAGGAAGCAGTGCGTGCGTCATGCCGATGGTGACTCCGAGGGTGTTGCGCATCAGCTGGAGCGGTTCCTCGATGACTCCCAAGTTCAGGAGTGCCGAGTTGATGATCCCTGTCTCCTGCAGCCACACCGTCCAGGCGTAGGTCCGTACGAGCAGGCTTGTGAAGAACGGCAGGAGGACCAGGACCATCATCACCGCCGTCATCGCCTTGGGAGCGGCGTACATGATGTAGGCGTAGGGGTAGGCGATGGCGAGTGCGACAACCGCCACGAAAAGTGCCGTGACGAATGTTGTGATCAGCGAACGGGAGTAGACCGGATCGGTGAAGAAGATGGCAAAGTTCTGGGGACCTGGGTCCGTGAGGGCCCGCACTGCTGTTTGAATGAACGGGAGGATGAAAAGCAGTGCCATAAATACCAGGCCGGGCCAGATCAGTGCAGTCCAGGGGGACCGCGAAGGCGACCGTCGGGAAGGCGCAGGCAAGGTTTTTGTCGGGGGCGTCATTTCCTCGATCATGCAGATGTCACCCACTTCTGCCACCGTGAGCTGACGTCTGCACGGTTGGCGTTGAGCCATTCATTGTTTGGGTTGATGCCGATGTCCAGGTGGCTCGTTGGAAGGTGCTCCTTCATTTTCTTGTCCACAAGCGCCAGGGACTCCTGGTTTGTCGGCCCGTAGGGGATGTACTGGGAGAGTTTGGCGTTGTTTTCTGCTGAGAGCATGTATTTGGCCAGTTTCGCGGCGTATTCGACGTTGGCTCCTCGGGGAATGACCAAGGTGTCGGCCTGGATGAAATGCTGGTTCCACTGGATGTCGATCGGGGCGCCGGTTTTCTGCAGGTTGTAGACGCGCCCGTTCCAGACTTGGGCCATGGACACTTCGCCGTCGGCCAGGAGTTGGGCTGACTGGGCGCCTGTGGTCCAGAAAATAGTCTGCTTCCGGATGGTGTCGAGTTTGGCGAAGGCCCGCTTGAAGTCGATCGGGTACAGGTCCTCGGGCGCCACGCCATCGGCGATCAGGGCGATTTCCAGAACCGCCCCATTCGATAGGTTGCGCAAGGCTCGCTTGCCGGGAAACTTATCCAGGTCGAAGAAGTCCGCCCAGCTCTGCGGGCCTGGGCCCTTGATGCGGTCGGTGCGGTAGGCGATGACATTGGAGAAGATCGTGTGGCCGACGACGGAATCGTGGACGTACTGGGGAAACAGCTGGTTGGTTGGGAGACCCAAGTCGGTCCAGTCCTGCAAAACTGCCCGGTCACTGCCGTATCCGAAGTCCCCGGTGGCTGTCATCAGGTCCCATTGCACATTGCCGCTGGTGACCATGGCCTTCAGCTTCGCGTAATTCTTGGGGACGTCTTCCACAAGACGAAGGTCAGGGTTCTGTTGCTGGAAGGGAGTGAGCCAGGCTTTGCGCTGGGCGGCCTGGTATTCGCCGCCATCGGACACGAAAACGACGGCGTTTTCGCGCTGAGTGCCCAGTGCTGCGCAGCCGGACAGGGACAGAGCAGTGGCGCCGGCCAACCCGGCTGCCTTCAGCAGGCTGCGGCGGCTGATATTTTGTAGGGGTGGTGGAATGGGGGGTAGTGCCTCGTAACTGGTCATGATGGTTCGTCACCTCAAATCTTTGGGTGCAGTTGGGGTTGGTTAGACGCGCGTCGTTGCGCGAATTTATGACCGGGAGGCCGGCTCAGTAAGAACCGGCCCTTCGGTATTAAGTTTTTGGAGGAAGCCCAGGTCCACAGGTGAAGGTTCGCCAAGAACCAGATTGGCGCCGATTTCACCGATGGCAGGGCACATCTTGAAGCCGTGGCCGGAGAAACCTGAGAGGACGATGACGTTGTCCATGTCCGGATGGGGGCCCATCCATTCCCGCCGCGACGCCGTGTAGGTTTCCAGATACGTCTCGGTCCGCATCGAGTGGAGGTCAAGGCCGGGCAGGTAACGCGAGATAATCTCCTGGAAAGGCGCTAGTTCGTCGGGACGGACGACCCGCTCCACCTTGTCAGGGTCATCGACCTCAAGATGGGAGGAATATCCAAGCCCTATTTTCATTGCCGTGTAATCGACGGTGGGAATTCCATAGCAATATGTCGGTTCGGTCCGGATAAAAGGAAGAATTCCGGGAACATAATTTGGGTCTGCCGCAAAATGCCAGCTGGAAATCAGCCTCCTTGTTTCTATTATTTCGCGGAACTCGGGCAGAAGTTTGGTCGTCCATCCACCCGCGCTCACAATGACACGGTCGAAATGGTGGTCCCCCTCGGTGGTGGTCACCACGGCGCCGCTTCGCGTTCCCTTCACGGCGATCACCGTGGTGTCACTGACAACTGAGGCGCCACGCGCCTCGGCGAGCCGGGCAGCTGTTGACACGGTGAGCTCGGGCCGGACGAAGCCGCTGCGGACATCCAGAATTGCGAGATCGCCGTCGTCGAGCCCGTACTGCGGAAAACGGCGGGCCAATGCGTCCGCATCCAGGACTTCGTGGTCAATGCCCGTTTCCAAGGCATTGCGCAATGCTGTCTGCATCTGTTCGTGCTGCGGCGATCCCATGACGAGGGTGCCCGTGAGGGTCCGCAACTCGCGGCCGGATTCCTTTTGGAGTTCATCCCAAATGCGGTCCGCCCGGGCGACGATCGGGCTGTAGCCGGGCTCTTCCAGTTCGATATTGCGGAAGAGGCGGTTCTCCCCACCGGCGGCCCCGCGGGAGTGGCCCGGAGCATACGTTTCGAATCCGGTCACGTCCACGCCACGCTTGCTCAACTGCCACAGGACCTGGGCGCCCATCGTGCCAACTCCCACCACAGCTACCTTCATTGGAGCTACCACGCTAATCGCCCACCTCGTCTAGTCGAACCCTATGTGTTGAATCACATGCTTGTGTGTCTTCAAACACAATAGTTCCGGCCTGAATAAAGTGTCAACAGTTTTCATTTTTTGTTTTGTTTACATCTGACTTAATTGAAGTTCTCGGTTTTCACGCGTTGCATGTCCTTGCGCTGCGGCCCGCGATGACCAGGTCTCGAGTATGTCCGGGACCCGGAGACACGCTGGTCGTCACCAAGCCGGATCGGCTGGATCGCCCGGTGCGGAATCTTAGGCTGGTCGAGAGGAACTGCAGCAGCCCGCGGGATCCGCCTGCGTGCGGTAAGCCAAAAGGGAGCGTGCGGTGATGCGGGCCGAGTTGTCAGCCGAAGATCGCGTGTCCTGGTGCGACGGAGCCCTGCTCAGATTCAGCGCCATCCGGTCACTGCAAACTCCAGCTGACAGGCATCCCTGACCGGCCTCTCCACCCGGGCTGGGCGCACCATTCCCCTGGGCGCGCCATTCGGTCCGGGGACCGGCTTTCCAGGAGCTCGGGCCAAACAAACATGTCACAGCTCTGGTGCAGATCCCTGGCGCTGGCGTGCATTTCGTGCAGGATCCCGTCCTCGCAGGCTTCCCCTGCGGCCAGTGCCCCGTCGAAATTGAGATCCGTCAGTAGCCCTCGGGGGCGGAATTGAGGGCGGTGCGGAACCCGTGGCGGGAAGGCGACGCTGGACGAAAGCGACGAGCGAAGGCGAATCGTAGCAAATGATTCTCGTTTAAAATAGTTGGAAAAAATCGTAGACAGTCAACAATTCCCGCGCCTAGAGTGAAGCCAGCCCCTCAGGCATTCAGATTCATTGGCGAATCAAGATCCGACAGCTCAAACGACCGATAGCTGATTGGCCAACATTCCCGGCCTCGCACAAAATCTCAACGAACGGACGAATAATGGCAACAACGAACTTCCGGCCGAAGTACATCTCCTTTGACTGCTACGGCACGCTCATCGACTTCGACATCGATCCCACCACACGTCGGCTGCTTGATGGCCGCATCTCAGACGAGCAGTGGCCTGCCTTCGAGAAGGTGTTCTGGGGGTACCGGTACGACGAGGTATGCGGCGACTACAAGCCCTACGAGCAGATCCTTCAGGACTCCTTTGACCGGGCGTGCAAGCGGTTTGGCATTGGGCCTACCGAAGGTGCCGGCGCACAATTCGCTGAGGCTGTACGCGGTTGGGGTGCCCACGATGACGTGCGGCCCCGCTGAAGCTCATGGGCGACAACTACCAGCTGGTGATCCTGTCCAATGCAGACACCAGCTTCCTGGACGTCAGCGTTCCCAAGCTCGGCGCTGACTTCCACGCCGTCTACACTGCCGAGCAGGCCCAGGCCTACAAGCCGCGCTACCAGGCCTTCGAGTACATGCTCGATAGCCTGAACGCCTCCCCGGAGGACTTCCTGCACATCTCCTCACACAGCCGGTACGACCACATGCCGATGCACGACATGGGCTTCAGGGACCTGGTGATGCTGGACCGTGGCTTTGACCCCATCACTGAAGGCTACGACTACACCACCCTGAAGTCCTTGGACGAGGTCAACGAGCACCTCGGCCTCTAACCGGTCCTGTGGCAGGCATCGCGCCTGTCCGGCTCCGTCACCGGGTTCGAAGCCGCGTCTCCCGCCCACGGCCGTAGCGCCGTGGGCGGGAACACCCGCCCACATCCGCATGATCTAACCCCGGCACCCCCGACTCCTACCCATCCTGGAACGTTCCCGCAGCCTCTGGTCCGAACTCAAAGCCGAAACCGGACAGAACTCCTCACCCGCAGCGGCGGACTCTCCATCCGCACAGCCAACAACCCCTACATCCCCAGCCCCCTGGACACCATCGGCACCAACGGGGCCAAGCACGTAATCCTCGGCGATGAGGAAATGGCCGAACGCTACCCCCAGCGCACCCTCCGCCTCGACGTCATCGCCGTCTATGACCCACAGGACGGTGCTCTGCGCACCGACCAGGCAGTTGCAGCCGCCACCCAGGCCCAACGGCGCAACCGTCCACACCAACACACCCATCGACAGCATCAACGAAACCAGCGACAGCGTCGTCATCACCTCCGGCGAGAAGTCCCGGACCTTCGAGCACGCCATCATCTCCTCCGGCGGCTGGTCCCAGCGGCATATGGCCGGACCACTCCAGCTGAAACCATTTGAAAGGAAGCACCATGAAGACCAGATACAAGATCCAGACCGCCGCTGCGGGGGTTGCTGTCCTCCTGGCCCTGACCGCTTGCGGCGGCACGGCAGCGGGTACTCAAGCGACGGAAATCCCCAAGACACAGAACACCCGTGACATCTCAGAGGGCATCCAGCCGGATCCCGCCGCGGTGGCACTGCTGCCGCAGTCATTCAAGGACAAGGGTGAATTGACCGTGGCGATGGATCTGAGCTCCCCGCCGACCACGTTCCTTGCCGAGGACAACGTCACGCCGATTGGCGTTAACCCGGACCTCGCCCGCCTGGTGGCCAAGAAACTGGGCCTGAAGCTGAAGTTCGAGAACACGGCGTTCGACACAATCGTTCCCGGAATCGACGGCGGCCGGTACGACTTCACCGCCACCACCATGTGGGCCACGCCCGAGCGGCTGAAGGTCCTGGACATGATCGACTACCTTAAGGACGGCTCATCCGTGTTGGTAGCCGCAGGAAATCCGCTCAATCTGACCAACGACACGCTGTGCGGCAAAAATATTGCCGTGACCAAGGGCTCCGCGCAGCAACTGGAGTACCTGCCGAACGTCTCGAAGTGGACCTGCACCTCCCAAGGCAAGCCGGCCATCAACGGCGTGACCCTTCCCAACGTCCAGGATGCCCTGACCCAGCTGCACTCCAAGCGGGTCGACGGTGTCTTCTACGACGCCGGTGCTCTGGCCTGGGCACAGATCCAGCAGCCCAACTCCTTCACGGTTCTGACTCCACAGGTGGATACCCGCACGAACACCAACGCCGCCATGGGTCTGAAGAAGGGATCACCTTTGACGCCGGCCCTGCAGAAGGCCATCCAGTCCGTTCTGGAAACCCCGGAATACAAGAAGTCGCTGGACTATTGGGGTCTGGGAGCATCAGCCATCACTGAAGCCACGATCCGCTAGCACAAGTCGGTACGCCTATGCGCCAAACGACTCCCCAAGGAAGTGGAAGCGCACTGCACGATACCTATCCGGGACCCGATCCAAGGCTGCGACGGCCACAGTCCAAACTGACCAGCACGCCCGGCAGCTTGATGCCCTGCCGGGGCGTACTGCGACTGGCTGCGTCACGATTGGCCGGTTCAGGGGTCATACCGTTGTTCGGGCAAGGGGCCGTACCGGCACCGGACAGATGTATTCACCGACGATCTCGCAAGTTTTCCGGGTGGATATGGATTCCGCCATCCCAGCGTTGGCGGAATCCGCGGCCGGTCGTGAAGCAGCCGCGGCCGGCCGTCATCAGCCCCATTTTTCGATGGCCGGTGACGCCGAACCCGCTACAGTCCCTGGGCTGCTTGATGGCGAGGCCTCAATGGAGAGTCCGCCAGCCACACCACATCCGGTTGTGAAGACTCAGCGTGCTAAGTCAGCGCTTAGCCCGTCTCCAAAGAGGAAGGCCCCGGTTCCCTGTTTGAAGGGAACCAAGGCCATGCTTTTCCGCTTTTCTTGGTTCAACCACCGGCGCTACGTGGCGTCGGGCCGGTGGTCCCCCTTGTGGCCGCGGAGGTTCTCCTGCACCTTGCCAAACAGATCCTTGATGGTGGACTCGGTGTTGGTCAGCATGTCCGGCTGCACGTACACGTTCTGGGTCGGGGACACGCTGTAATTCGTCTGCAGCCCTGCCGTGCCATCCACTCCCTCCAGGGCGATGACCACTCCGGTGTCTTTGCGCACGATGGCCCCGATGCGGCCAAACACCAGGGTGGCGTCGTCTGGCTGGAAGCTGACTGTCAGCCCGACATGCGTCCTGTTGAGATCGGTGGCCGCCACGGCTTTCTCGTTGCCGGTCCCAGCGTAGTTCATGACTTCTCCTTGCATTAGAGAGCGACGTACGTCAGCAGTCTATGGCGGGGTGTTAAGCCAGTACAGGCCGCCCCGCACAAGGTCGTAGACCGGGCATTGAGCCCGGCGGCCAACGGCGCTTGAATGGACTTCAGACCGGCACCCATGAGGAGGAACCTGTGGAATCACGGCGGACCGAGCGCACCAAGAGTACCGACTACGCCTTCCGGACCGTGTGGCGCGTGGCCGGGACACCGGACGAGGTGGCAACCATCCTGGGCGACGCCTCGACGCTGTCGGACTGGTGGCCGTCCGTCTACCTGTCGGTGGAACCCCTCCATGCGGGCAGGGAAAATGGGGTGGGGCGGATGGCCAGGCTGCACACCAAAGGGTGGTTCCCCTACACCCTCCGCTGGACGTTGACCGTCACCTCACCCATCACGAATAAGGGTTTCACGATTCGGGCCACCGGGGATCTCAACGGCACGGGCCGCTGGATTTTCAAACAGGACGGCCCGGAAACCGTCATCACATATGACTGGCAGGTCAGCGCCAGCAAGCCGCTGCTCCGCCGCCTGGGCTGGCTGCTGAAGCCCGCGTTCTCAGCCAACCACAGGTGGGCCATGGCCCGGGGCCAGCAAAGCCTCGCACTGGAATTGCGCCGCCGCCGTGCCGGAAGTGAAAGCCACACCGTGCCGGCACCACCGCCGCCCACGTTCCCGCTTTTGGCGGGGCGTGGGCGGCGGTGGGCTTAGCTACTGTATGGACGGTTAATCAGGCGCTGGCGAGCTCCGGTTCCCGGGGCGGCGCCTCCTCCCGCTGCTTCCGGGACTTGGCGAACCTCAGGTAGAGCGATGGAACCACGAAGAGGTTAAGCAGCGTGGATGTCACCAGCCCGCCGAGAATGACCAGTGCCATGGGGTGCTCGATCTCGTGGCCCGGAATGTTACCCAGGACCACCAGCGGAACGAGGGCCAACCCGGTAGCAAGGGTGGTCATCAGGATCGGTGAGAGCCGCTCACCTGCACCGCGCAGCACCAGTTCGGGCCCGAACTTCATGCCCTCATATTTCTCCAGGTGCTGGCAGTGATTGATGAGCAGAATGCCGTTCCTGGCCGCGATGCCCATGACTGTCAAGAAGCCGACAATCGAGCCCAGTGACAGGACACCACCGCCGAGGAAGGCGGCGAAGACACCGCCGACGAGCGCGATTGGCAGCGTGAGGATGACCAGTGTGGCCAAGCGCCAGCTTGCGAAGGCTACCTGCAGGAGCAGGTAAATCACAGCCAGGGCCCCGATGGCCAGGGTCAGCAGCGTGTTAGTTGCCGCTTGGCGTTCCTGGAACTCGCCCAGGATTTGCGTACGGAAGCCCGGCGGAAGCTCCACTTTCTTGAGCCCTTCCTCCATCGCTGCAACCACTGCGCCCAGTTGACCTTCCTTCACGTTGGCCTGGATATCGATACGCCTTGAGTGGGCATCACGCTGGATGACGTTCGGGGTGGGCTTGACCTGCACGCTTGCGACATCGGACAACAGGATCTTCTCTCCGCTGGGGGTATCAATGGGAAGGTTCCTGATGGCGGTGACATCGGAGCGGACCTCCGGCGGGCTCCAGACCTGGACGTCATACGCCTTGCCGCCCCGGTAGACGTCGCCAGCTTCCTCACCGGCGACCAGCCACGCCGCAGCCCGCCTGACATCGCCCGGCTTCAGCCCATGTTTCTGGGCCTTTTCCAGGTCGACCTCGATATTGAGTTGGGGAATGTCCTTTTGCAGCGCCGTGTTGGTGCCGACGGCTCCTTCGGTCGCTTCAAAGATCGCATGGATTTCGGCTGCCTTTGAACGCAGGAGCCCCAGGTCGTCCCCGTAGAGCCTCACGACGACGGCGTTGCTGGCGCCGGTCAGAACCTCGCGGATCCTCTCCTTCAAGTAGGTTTGGACGTCGCGCACGATCCCGGGATAACCATCCACAACTTCATGGATTGCGGCCAACGTCTTGTCATAGTCCACAGCAGGATCGATGCTGATCCAGTTCTCTCCGAAATACACCCCCACCACTTCGTCCGCGTTGAAAGCCTGCCCGATATGGGATCCACAATTCTGGACCCCTGGGATGGTCAACAGTTCTTCGCAGGCCTTCTGGCTGACGCGGTACTCCTCCTGCACGGACGTGCCCGGCTGGGTCAGCCAGTGCATCAGGAAGTCGCGTTCCTTGAAGTCAGGCAGCAACGACTGCCCCAACAGCGGTGCGGTGAGGGCGCCCACGGCCGCCATCGCGCCGAAGGTCACGTAACCTGCCGCTGGACGCCGGACGACCTTGCTCAGGACCTTGTGATAGCCGCGCTTGAGCACCCGGACCAGGGGTGGTTCCTGCTCCTTTAACGGGACCTTACGCATGAAGATCAGCGCTAGGGCCGGGGTCACTGTCAGGGCCACAGCCATTGATGCCAGCACCGCCAGTGTGTAGGAAATGGCCAGCGGTCTGAAGAAAGCGCCCGTGAGTCCCTGAAGGAAGAAGATCGGCACAGCCGCGGCGATGATGATCAGTGTGGCGTAGATAATCGGTCCGCGGACCTCCAGGGATGCCTCCAGCACCACTGAAGCGGTGGAGCGGGTTCCGCCCTCCGCCCGGTGCTGCCTGAGTCTTCGGATGATGTTTTCAATATCGATGATGGCGTCATCCACCACCACCCCGACGGCGATCACGAGCCCGGCCAGGACCATGGTATTGACCGAAGTGCCCGTGAGATAAAGGACGGACGCCGCCGTCACCAGCGAGAGCGGGATGGCGATCAGGCTGATGAGCGCCGTCCGCCACTGGAAGAGGAACGCTCCCAGCACCATTACGACGAGGATGCAGCCGAGCAGGAGCGCGCGGCTGAGGTTGTCCAGGGACTCCTCTATGAAGGTCGCCGGACGGAAAATCTCCGTATCAATGGAGATGCCGCTGAGTCCCGGCTTCATCTGCTCCAGCGCTGCCTCCACACCCCTGGTGACTTCCAGGGTGTTGCCCCATGGAAGTTTCTCAACGATGAGCATCAGTCCCGGGCCCTGGTTGATCACAGCGTCGCCAATGAGCGGCTGGTGGTCTTCCACTACTTTGGCCACGTCACCGAGGCGGAGCGGCTTCCCGTTCTTCTCCTCGATGACGACTTCCGCGAGGTCTTTAGGCGTGGTGATCGGCAGCACGTGCTGGATGCTGAGCCTCTGGTTCGGCGTCTCAATGTGGCCGCCTGTGCCAATGACGGAACCCGGCGAATACTGCAACAGGCCTGCGTCCAAAGCATTGGCTGTGACATCCATGACCTGGTTCAGGGTGACATCGTGGGCCTTCATCTTGTCCGGGATGGCCTGGACCTGAAGCATCTGCAGGCGCTCACCCCAGATGGCGACGTTGGCCACACCAGGGACACGCAGCAGGTGGGCGCGGATCTTCCAGTAGGTGATCATGGACATTTCCATGAGCGAGCGTTCATCCGAACTCAGCCCAATCTTCATGACCCGGCTGGTGGACGAAAGCGGCTGCAGCATCATCGGCGGTGCCGCCCAGGTGGGCAACGACGGCGTGACGGTGGCGATGCGTTCCGAGACGAGCTGGCGGGCCTTGAGCAGGTCCGCTCCCGGTTCGAAAATCAGCACGATAGAGGACAGCTGCTCCACGGATTTGGAGCGAATCTCGTCCAAGCCCTCGACGCCGTTGAGCGCGTCTTCGAGCGGAACGCTCACCAACTGCTCCACTTCGGCAGCGGTCAGACCGATGGCGATGGTCTGGATCTCTACCTTCGGGGGCGCAAACTCGGGAAAGACATCCACTGAAGCCGTGCTGAGCTGGACGCCGCCGAACGCCATTATTGCCACCGCGATGGCCACCACCAAGGCGCGGAATTTCAGGCTGAACCCGACAATCCGGCGCATGTCAATGCCCCTTCGTGCCGAACTCAGCGCCGAACAGTTCCGCAGCACCCACGGTAACAACGTCGGTTCCGGCCGGCGGACCGGACCGGAGCTGGACCTTGCTGCCCGTGATCTTGTCCACTATCACCGCGGCCCGGATGTAAGTCTTTGGCTCGGGGTTGGTGTAAACCCAGGTCTTGCCGGCGCCGTCATATATGAGTGCCCCGTAGGGGACTTCCAGGGCACTGCCTTTGGTGACCTTCTCCGTGGTCAGCCCGAGCCTTTCGACTGCCTTGTCCGTCAGAGTCAGGCGGTTCAGGTCCCCTACCTTCTCCATGCTGGCTGGAGCTTCCCCGGTGGGAACAGCGGCAGGTTTCACTGCCGCACATCCGGAGAGGCCAATTGATGCTGCGCAGGCCAGCACGAGAACAGAACGCCAGCCCCCAAAACCACTATTGCTTTTCATGACAATTCCGACCTCTCTGGCAGAACCCGTCCGTTATTAACCAATGAGCTTCCCCAGTCCGTGTTGGCAGCCGGACCAAAACGCAGGAAGAGAACCGGCAGGACATACAGGGTGAGCAGGGCCGACGTGATCAGACCGCCCCACACGATCAGCGCCAGGGGCAGCAGCATGCCGGAGCCGACAGCCCCGCCGAGCAGCACCAGCGGCACCAGCGCCAGGCCCGTTATAACTGCCGACAGCACCGTCGGCTGAAGACGCTCCGAAGCTGCCTGTTTCATCAGCACTCCCGGAGCCTCCGTTGGCGCCTCCCGTTGCAGGGACTGGTAGGTTCCCATCAATATGACGGCGTCTCTGACGGCGAAAGCAAGTACGGCTGCGAGGGCCACGAGGACGTACTGGGATCCGAAGCCCCCCGTCAGCCAGGCTGCAATGATGCCTCCCAGCAATGCCACCGGCAGGAGCACGAACACGAGTCCTGCGAGCCGCCAACTGCCGAGGACCGTCAGCAGCAGCACCAGGATGCCCGCCGCTGCCGCCGCCGCAAGCCACCAGATCAGTGAGCCGGCTGCCTGCTGCTCGCCATACTGCTTGGGAATCTCGGCGTGGTATTCGACCGGGAACTGCATTCCCTTGATGGCCGCCTGAACGTCGGACGTTACGTCCGCCAGGCTCCGGCCCTGGATGTCAGCCACAACATCGATGCGCCGGGACGTGTCGTCGTGGTGGATGACCGTTTGGTTGGGGCTCAGCCTGACGCTGGCAACCTCACCGAGGCGGACCTGACCGCCTCCGGGCTTGTCGACCAGCATGTTCTGGACGCTGGTCAGGCTGTTGCGTGTTTCCGCCGTGCCCTTGACGACGACTTGGAAGACCTTCTGCTGCTCAAACAGGTACCCGACCTCGATGCCCTGCAGAACAGTAGCGGCGGCACGGCGTACGTCGCCGGGCTTGACCCCTTCCTTTTGAGCCTTCGCAAGGTCTACCTCGATCTCGGCCACGGGCTGATCGGCCGTGACTTCCACGGTCGGGTTGGCGACGCCTCCCGTGCGGGACAGGATGTCGCGGATTTCGTTGGCTTTCTCCCGCAGGATGGCCAAGTCAACGCCGTACACACGGACCCGGAACGGACGCTCATCAAGAGCCTTGGCCGCGGCGACCTGCTGCTCCGGGTAGGTGGTGACGTTTGCGTTCAGCCCCGGGTAGCCCGCCACGATCTCCTGGACGTTAGCCCGGACGTCGCCGATGTTGGCGCCCTCGTCCATGGTGACCCAGAGTTCTCCGGCACTCACATTGGAGGATTGGTCAGAGGTGACGGCCCGGCCCGTATGGCCGCCGACTTTCGCCACGCCTTCTACAGTGCTGAGTTCCTCACCCGCTTTGGTCATTAGGCGGTTCATGACGTCCGGTCCCGTTCCTGCCGCCGCATCCAACTCAACGAGCAACGTGCGGTCAGGAATGGCGCCCACGAGTGGCAGGTCCCTTGTCAATCCCGGCACGAGCGCCACGGCAACAATGGCCAGTATCGCCGCGACGGAAGCGCCCAGAACGGAGCTCTTCTTGGCAAAGGATCCCGTGGATCGGCCGTAGCCCTGTCCCAGCTTCTGCGCCAGAGGCGTGGTCCGCCGTGGCCGCTGGCTAGTCCGCAGCAGCAGGCTCCCCAGCGCCGGCGTCACCGTCAGTGCCACCAGCATTGCCACCGCCGTTGCGAGTAGATACGACAACACCAGGGGCTTCAGGAAGGCTCCGTCAACACCGGGAACAAACAACGCCGGCGCCAGCGCCAACAACGCCACAAGACCGGCAAACAGCACAGGAACCCGCGAACGCTGCAGCCCGTGAGCGAGCAGATCTTCCCGGGACATCTTCTCGTCCGTTGCGTCCCTGCGGAAACTGTGCAGATCCGTGATGATGTCGCCAATGACTACCACTAGCGCCAGGATCAGGCCGGCGAAGGCCATAGTGTTAAGGACGGCCCCTTGGAACTGCAGCACCAGTGCCGCAGCCATGGCGGCCACGGAAATGGCGACAAATGCCAGCAACGCGTAGCGCCAGGACCGGAAGGCCAGCCCGACCGCGGCAGTCACCACCAGCAGGCTCACGAGCAAAGCCAGGCCCAGCCCGCTTGCAGCCGACTCCAGGAAGGACGCCGGACGGAAAACGGTGGAATCCACCGTAATGCCTGACAGGCCAGGGCGCAGACCGTCGAGAACTTCCTCAACTCCTGCGGTCACCTCCGCGACGCTGGTGTCCGGGAATTTCTCGATCACCAAAAGCAGGCCCGGAGACTTTCCGGTCACTGCGTCACCGATCAGCGGCTGGTGATCCTCTACCAGGGTGCTCACGTCGGACAGCTTCAGGGACTTGTTGGTGCTTCCCTCGACGCTGACCTTCCCCAGGTCCGCCGGAGTTCGGATGGGAAGAACGTGCTGGATGCCGATGCGCTGGTTCGCCGATTCCAGGAACCCGCCGGTACCCGGGGTTGATGCCTCGAGGAAGCTCAGCGGTGAAACCCAGACAGCGTTGCCCGCCGTCTCCACAACATCGTTTAGGGTCACTTTCTGCGCACGGAGCTTCGCGGGGTCGACCTGGACCTGCAGCTGCTGCTCACGCTGGCCGTAAATGGAAACGTTGGCTACCCCTGGAACGCCCATGAGCGCCGGTTTGATGTCCCAGCGGGCCAGCACCGACATGTCGATCGGGGAGACGTCCTCGGAAGACATCTGGACCATCATCACCCGGCTCGTCGAGGACAGCGGCTGCATCAGGACCGGTGGGGTGGACACATTCGGCAGGGCAAACGCCTGCGTCAGGCGCTCGGCGACGAGCTGCCGGGCACGCAGTATGTCTGTTCCCGGCTCAAAGACCATCTCAATGGATGACAGGCCCGGCACGGACACGGAACGGATTTCATCGAGCCAGGCGACCCCGTTGAGCAGGTCGGCCTCCATAGGAGACGTGATGAGCTGCTCGACTTCGACGGCGGAGAGGCCCAACGCCTCGGTTTGAATTTCCACATGCGGTGGAGAAAATTCGGGAAGACTATCCATTGGCATGGACGGCAGGCTCGTCAACCCGAGCCCTAGAATGCCGGCCGCAGCGGCCAAAACGATCAAACGAAACTTAAGACTCCAGCGGACGAACCAACCGGTCATATCCTCAGCCCCCATCGTTATTGGAACGGCACCACTGCCGGTTCCAATTACTGATGCGCCTTATTCAGGATCACGCGCAGCGGCGTTGCTGCGCGTGAATGCCGAGCTGCCTCCCTCAACCCTGCACGTCCCCAACATTCCGGGGACGGTACTGGCCGCGTTGTGATGGATCAGGCGCGGCCAGACGGTGAGCTATATTTCTTATCCGAATTAGGTAGAGCTAATCGTGGACAAGCGAGACCACGCTCATTCTGGCACAGGGAATTGGGCATATCAACGGAAAATGCCGGTTGGATCAGGCATTTTTGCCTACAGGCAAAGGTTAATCGTTGCATCATGATTGAATGCTTCGAGGCTCTCAGGTCCGGCCGCGGAACACCGGTCATCGAGGACGCCCAGCGTCGGCGCATCTCATCGGGATAACCGTCCGCGGTTCAACGACTGCGAATGTCTCAACGGCCAGCATCACCACCGCCAGCAACGGCGCGATGCTGGTTGGCGTCCGGGTGTTTGACGGCACGAGCCCCGCGGCTACCCCGCCATCGGAGTGGATCGAGCGCTGGGAAGCCGTTGGCGGCCGGGATTGCCAAACAGGCCGACAGGGCGCAGACCACTGCCGGCGCCAGCGTCACGGTTACCTGGACCTTCAGCCCCGCCTACGGCCATGGGATTCTGGGGGACTGCGCTAAAGCCCTGCCGGCTGAAACCGCGGCGGATAGGGATCAACCAGCGGCGCAATGCCGTCCCAGCCAAGCCGGAACAGTTTCGGCAGCAGGATGACTCAGATACCCTTCGCATAGTCCCTCCGCGAAATCCAGCGACGATCGGGACCTCGTCATGGCCAAAGGCAGTTACGAATGCGGCCGGGCCAGATATGGATGATGCGCTTCGCCGTGATGAAGGCTTCTGTGAGGCTGGAGGACATCATCGTCCGGTAAGGTTCACTGTTCAGGAAAGGCTGCACCCGTTCGGGCGGCAAAGACGGAATACGCAGTCACAATTCCCCAGCAGTGAACAACTGGCTTACACCGCGAGCGCTCCGCGGACTAATTCAATTACGGCAATTCATACCTGCTGAAACGGCAGTAGGTAGGTACCCGCACCGGCGCACCAACAGTAAGAACCTGCATTTTCGACTCGGCGACTACCTACCTACCCGATTCGGAATCCAGTTACCGGACTCTATCTGACTCTCTGGAAGCACTTCCCACGCCGGCATTCAAGCGGCTCAATTTCCAGGAAAGGCGTGGCCGCTCCCCAATCCCTCGTAAGAGCAAGGATCTCCACCGATACCCGTGATTGTGCAAGCCTGAACCCGGCGAAATTGCACCCAGTGCGATAGTGCCAGAACTGGTGCCCTCTGTGGCCCGTTGACGTTCGCGTCGAAGCTGTCCTGAGCCCACCGGTCCTGGGGTTCTGGTTGTGGTCGGGAAACTCTCCCTCGGCCTGATTTGGCAACTTCAAAGCATTTGATCGTGATGCAACGATAAATCTGCGCCTGAGGCAAAGATGCATGTTCAAACGGGCAATGTTCCGTTGATATGCCCAATTCCCTGTGCCAGAATGGGCGTGGTTTCGCTTGTCCACGAATTGAATCTATTCGTAGAAATATAACTCACCGTCTGGCCGCGCCTGATCCATGGCGCGGCCAGTACCGTCCCCGGGATGTTGGGGACGTGCAGGGTTGAGGGAGGCAGCTCGGCATTCACGCGCAGCAACGCCGCTGCGCGTGATCCTGAATAAGGCGCATCAGTAATTGGAACCGGCAATGGTGCCTGTTCCGATGGCGATGGGGGCTGAGGATATGAGCGGTTGGTTTGTCCGCTGGAGACTTGAGTTTCGTTTGATCGTTTTCGCGGCCGCGGCCGGCATTCCGGGGCTTGAGAAGCTTGAACCTGTACGGGGCGCTTGTGGTTATCGAGCGCGGTCTGCAGGGCGTGTCGCCCCCGGCGGAACGGAGTTCGAACGCCAGCGGCTGTGCCTGCGCCATGACCTGGAACCGGTAGGGACCCCCGGGGTGATTTTGCATCGTCCTGGATGCCCAGGCGATGGGCGCTGACCCGACTGCGCGCAGCCACGGGACCACCGGCGGCCCGCTCTACCAAGCCGATCCGGCCGAGGACCTCTTACCCGTTCCGTCGCTACGGGCGCAGCGCGTGCTGTTCGCCAGCGCGGAGGCCTACCCGTTCGTCAAGGTGGGCGGGCTGGCTGACGTCAGTAGTGCGCTGCCGAAGAGACTGGCCGAGCTTGGCTTCAGCATCCGCTTGGTGATCCCGGCGTATCGAGGGCTCGGTGGAAGCCCGGTGCTGACCTTCGACGTGCCGTTCGGCCCGCTCGCCGAGCGGGTCGTAGTCCGCCGTCTACCGCCGTTGGGCGGGGTGGAGGTCCTGACGCTTGGCATTCCGGGGTGGTTCGACCGGGAGATACCCTACAGCTACCAGGACGACGAGGTCATGCCGTTCGTGCTGTTCTCCAAGGCCGTCACGACGCTGGCGGCCCAGGACGCGTGGCGTCCTCACGTCATCCACTGCAACGACTGGCACTGCGGGCTCGTGGCCCAGGAAGCCCGGCAGGGGCCCCACCGGCGGGCGCTGGACCCCACCGGGATCGTCTTCACGATCCACAACATTGCCTATCAGGGGCGAGTCGGAGCCGCGACGGACCAGCTGATCGGACTACCCCCGGCAGGAAGTCTGCTCGAGCGGGGCATCGCCTTCGCAGATCGGGTCACCACCGTCAGCCCCCGCTACATGCAGGAGATCCTCACGCCAGCACAAGGAGCAGGGATGGACGGGCTGCTGCGCACACGTGGGGACTCCGCGCGCGGCATTCTCAACGGCATCGACTACGAGGAGTTCAACCCCGAGCGGGACCCATGGATCGACACGCGCTACGACGGCTCCTTTGTCAGTGGCAAGGGCGCGAATAAGGAGGTTCTACAGCGGATCAGCAAACTGGATCGGGCGCCGGACCGTCCGCTCTTCGGCATGGTCGCCCGGCTGGTCTCGCAGAAGGGCGTTGGCCTGCTGTCCTCCGCGCTGGAGCAGTTCGTGGCCCGGGGTGCCCAAGTGGTGGTGATGGGCGAGGGGGAGCACCGATACCGACGTGATCTGCAGGCCGCGGCTCGGCGTCTCGCGGGCAGCGTGGCGTACCACCCCACGGCGAGGGAATCCCTGGCCCGACAGGTGTACGCTGGCTCGGACCTTTTCCTGGCGCCGTCCGTTTTCGAGCCCTGCGGACTGACACCGCTGATCGCCCTGCGGTACGGCACCATCCCCGTCGTCCGTCGGACCGGTGGCCTCGCGGACACCGTGAAGGATTACGCCGAGGATCCGGACGTGGGGCTGGGGTTTGTCTTCGTCCAGCGCCGCGTCGCGTCGATGCTGTCGGCAGTTGACAACGCACTCGCGGTCTACGGTTGCGCGCCTGAGTGGCATCGCCTGCAGCGTCGGGCGATGGGGGCGGACTTCTCCTGGCAGGCCCCCGCCCGCGAATACGTCGCCTTGTACGACGAGGCCGTGCGCTCGCGCCGCAGTGCGGACGTCATCCGGAGCGCCGCAGCGTCCAGCATCCCGATGCCCAGGTCGAGGCCGCGTCCGGCTCCGCTTCCCCTGGCGCTCGTCCACCACGCCAATCAGTATCTGGTCACCGACGGCTATCAGGACCGGGAGGGCCTGACCTCGCTCGTGACCGGGTACGCGGCGCTGCTGCGGCTGCACGAGAAGTACCGCACCCCGGTCAACCTCCACCTGTCGGGGACGATGCTCGAAGCGGCCGCGTGGCACCACCCCTGGTTCCTCGCGAACGTTCGCCGCCTGCGCGACGTCGGCCTTCTCTCGCTCGTCGGCGGAACGTACTCCGAGAACGTCCTCACCGCCTTTGACCCGGAGTTTAACCGGCGACAGCTGCACGAGCTGTTCTGGCTGTACCGGCGCCATCTTGGCTGCACACCGGAGGATCTGGAGATCTGCTGGATCCCCGAACGGGTGTGGGACACCGACCGACTGGCGGGGGTGCTGACCGACCCGGCTCTACCCAATGGCGGCTATCGGTACGTCCTGCTCGATGACCGGCTGCTGTATCCCACCGACGGTGCCTACGGAGGCAGTGACAGGGCGGACTTCGACGGGGCTGATCCGGCCAGCCCTCCCCCGGCCGACGCCCTGCGCCCCTACCGCATCGAGGGCGGCAACGGCATGCAGGTCGTGCCGATGTCTACCCGGTTGCGCTACTGGATTCCTCCGGAGGACCGAAGCCACTGGCGCAGCCTGTCCCGGGCGGCCGAACTCCCCACCGCCCCCGGTGATGACACCGTCCTGGTGTACGCCGACGACATGGAGAAGAGCGCCGGGGTGGGTCCTTGGCACCCGAGTGCCCTCGGACGGTACGAGGAGTTCCTGCGCTGGCTGGCCACCCAGCCGAATCTGATACCGGTGGATCTGCCGTCGTGGCTCCGTCAGCGCCGACGTGTCCCCGGCGTCCGCGTGGTGGAGCGCGGCACGTTCGTTGAGCTTGCACAGGACTGGCACGCGGGAGAGGACTACGCGGGCTGGTGCCAGGACGCTGCATGGGCCCCCTACCAGAGGCACCTTGCCCAGGCCCGCCGCGCTGTGGCAGACGCGGAGAGTGCCGGCGCCGAGCCGCGACTGATGGCGCTGGCCTGGAAACACCTGCTGGCTTCGGCATACGAGACTGCGTGGCACGACACGGACCAGCCGGAGCGACTACCTGCCGCCTGGGCCAAGGCGGTGGCCAGCCATGGGCGGGCCGCCAGCGTGCTGGCTTCGGCCGCCGGGTGGTTCGGTGGCACAACTCGCACGCTCGGGGCCGAACTGATCGACGTCGACGATGACGGCACGAAGGAACTGGTGCTGAGGAGCGAGCACCTGTTCGCCGTGCTGGCGCCGGAACATGGCGGGCGTCTTGTCTACCTGGCATGCCGCGGCCCGGACGGTGGCGTGCTGGTAATCGGGAACCCCACAGACGACTGGAACCGCCAAGAGGAGATGAATGCCTACATGGACGTCCCGGCCAACCACCCCGGCGGACTCGCGGACGGCGGGGGCGTCCACGACCGATACGAGGTGAGCATCCATTCCGGTGACGGAGCCATCCGGGTGGAGCTGAGGAACGTGCAGGAGAACAGTCCGCTGCACGGGCTGCGCAAGCGGATCATCATGGACGACGTCAGCCCCGCACTGCTGGTGGCCTATGACCTGCCCGCGGCAGCATCCGGGATCACCATCGAGACGTGCCTGTCGCCGGACTACTACCGACTGCTCCGCCACGGAGTGGCAGATCTGCAGCGTAGCGGAGGACGGAGCTGGCGCGGCGCTAGCAACCGCGGATCGGGCGTATGGGTCGCTCTGGCACGCGACGAGGACACCATCTGGTGCGACCCCACCGGGCCGGAACCAGGTCATGGCGTGCTCATCCGTATACGTGCCGATGCGCGGTCCTTCCACCTGCTCATCGGGGTCGGCGACACCGACGACGACATGGCGGGAACAGCCGTGCAGGAGGGGCGGGAACGGCTCGCCGAGCTGACCGCCCGTGACCCGATTGGAGGCCGGGAGTGACCGCCGGAATCGGCGCTGTCGCGGACACGCCTGCCGATGACTCACGGGCTGAGCGGATTGCGATCGCCGAGACGCTGCTCGCCTCGCCACCACCGCTCGATGCCCTGCCACCCGGTCCATCGCAGGTGCTCACACGCTCGGTCGTGCACGCCTCCCGCAGCCGCCCGGTGGTCAGATGGACCGTCACCCTCGACTCCGGAACCGGCCCCTCGGCTCCTCTGGCCGTGATCGGCAAGGGCTACCGCGTTGGCGGTGGCGAGCAGGCGTGGAGGTTGCTGAGAAGCCTGCGTCATGCCGGCTTCGACGACCCCGAACTGCGGGTCCCCACGCCATACGGCTTCGACCCGACCCGTCAGCTCCTCGCTCAGGAGGAAGCACCGAGCACCACGCTGCACTCGCTCCTGACCGGTGACCCGAGGCTGGCCGCACCCGAGGCTGGACGGGCAGGTCGCTGGCTGGCCCGACTTCATGATGTCCGGGGCGTGCACGTGCCCGACCTTCCAGTGGGCTTCGAGCGACTCAAGCTCACCGAGTATGCGGCAGCGTTGGCCGGGCTGCTGCCGCAGGCCGCCGTCCGACTGGGCGAGCTCACGGCGGGGACGCTGGAGGGCCTGGTCCGCGCCGGCGGCGCACGGGTGGTCACCCACGGGGACTTCCAGCCCAAGAACATCCACCTCGACCGACACTGCATCGTGGTCATCGACTTCGACCGCGCCGCCCTTGCCCCCGCCGCCCGGGACCTCGGCCACTTCATCGGGCAGACCCTGACCATGGGTGCCTCGCGGCACGGAAGCCTGGGGGCCGCCGCGCCCTGGGTGGATGCCTTCCTGGACGGTTACTCCGACGGCGGTGGCGACGCCGGCGCAGTCCGTTCCGCCCCTGCATACGTGGCCCGCACCTTCGCGGAGGTGCTCTTCTACCGCCTTGTGGTCCGCCCCGTCAGGAACTCCTGGTTCGTGCCTGACTGGCTCGACGCCTGGGAAGCGGCCGTCGAGGCCGCGGCAGGGGGCGGGTACCGATGAGCCGATCCAGCACCCGGGACACGGGTCCCGATGCCGCAGCAACTCCGCACGCATCGGGCGCCTCCCCCATTCCCGTCATGCACGCCCGCATGATCCTGCGCACCTTCGGGCCGTTTCTGCGGCCCCAATGGCCCGGCTGCCTGCTGGCCGGGCTACTCGCCGTCGCCGGTACTGGTGTCGCCCTGCTCAAGCCGTGGCCGCTGAAGTATCTCTTCGACGAAGTGCTGCTGCCCAGCGGCGATACGGCTGGTCAGGACATACAGCACATCCTCGTCCTCGTCGTCGCGGCACTGTCCGGCATCGCCGTCCTGGACTCCCTGGTCGGGGCCGCGCGGAGCTACACCCTGACCGTGGTCGGCGAACGCGTGGCCGCAGCCATCCGCACACAGCTGTACGATCACCTGCAGCGGCTGCCCCTCCGCTACCACGAGCGGACGCCGACTGGTGAACTGACCACCCGCCTGACCGGGGACGTCGACAAGGTGCGCGCGCTGCTTACCGTGACGTTCGTCGACGCCTCGACGCACGTCCTCACGCTGGCCGGCATGGCGGGGGTGCTGCTGGTCCTGGACTGGCAGCTCAGCGTGGCGCTGCTTCTGGTGCTGCCCCTGCTCCTGCTCACAGTCGCCAGCTTCCGCGCCCGCATCCGGGCGGTGGAGGAGAACTCCCGCGAGAGCGAGGGCGGTCTAGCGGCGGTAGCGCAGGAGTCGCTGGTGGCAATCAAACTGGTCAAGGCCACCGGGCGGGAAGGGCACGAGTCCCGCCGCTTCCGGCGCCATTCCGATGCCTCGGTGGCGGCTGTACTTCGCTCGGCGCGCACGAGCGCCGCCTTCGGCGCCGCGGTGGACGCGGTGGTGGCCGTGGCCACCACCGGTCTCATCTGGCTTGGGGCCCAGCGCGTGCTGGAGGGTGCCCTCACCCCCGGCGACCTAGTGATCTTCACGTCGTACCTGCGTGACTTTTTCGGCCCCACCCGAGCATTGTCCAAGCTGCCCGCACAGCTGACCCGTGCCGGCGTCCGCGCGGCTCGCATCGCCGACACCCTCCGGCACCGCCCGGACGTGCAGGACAAGCCAGGTGCCCGCGCTGCCGGGCGGCCACAGAAGAGGTTGAGCCTCGACGGGGTCGGATTCGCGTACACCAAGGACCGCCCCGTCCTGCGGGACGTGGACCTGACGGTGCCGGTAGGCAACACCCTCGCGATCGTTGGGCCCACGGGCGCGGGGAAGTCGACGATCGCCGCCCTGCTGTGCCGGCTACAGGACCCCACCAGCGGACGCGTCCTATTGGACGACGCGGACCTGCGCGATCTGACAGGCGAGAGCCTGCACACCCAGGTCGGGCTGGTCACGCAGGACGCCGTGCTGTTCCGCGTGTCCGTGCGGGAGAACATCGCGTACGCACGTCCCGGCGCCTCCGCGGACGAGATCGAGCACGCTGCCCGCGTAGCCCAGGCGCACGACTTCGTGCAGGCCCTACCGGACGGCTACGAGACGATCCTGGCCGAGCGCGGGACGACGCTGTCAGGAGGGCAGCGACAGCGCTTGGCACTGGCGCGCGCGGTCCTGCAAGGTTGCCCGGTCCTCGTGCTCGACGAGCCGACGACTGGCCTGGACGCCCGTTCTGAGCACGCTGTGCTGCGCGCACTGCGGCACGTCACCTCGGGGCGGACCACCGTAATCATCACGCACCGAATGGCGGCCGCGATGGCCGCGGACGAGATCGTCGTCCTTGACGCAGGGCGGGTGGTGGAACGCGGTACCCACCACCGACTCATCGCGGCGGGCGGACTTTACGCCGAGATGTGCCTTCTCCAGGGCATCATCGGCTCCCGGCTGGCTATGAATGACGGCGCCGCCGATTACGGGCGTCACGCCAGCCCTTCTCGCGACGTCGAAGCAGACCAGACCCATCGGAGGGGAGCCCGACCATGACCGAGCCCATCTCCCAGCCGGCGCCGCCCCCACAACCTGAAGACGGTGGTGAGGGCAGAGTTCGACTGCGCCCTCATCGACCACCCGCGCGGGCACGGCTATCCTGCCCCGCCCGTACAGCGCATCCTGGACAGCGCGATCCACCTGGACCGCTCCGCGCAAGACCTTTAGGGCCTGGATCTGGCTATGCGCTGAGGTCCTTCTGCCGCTAGGGGATTCGGCCGCTCCCCGGCCGGGTCGACCGTGCCCGCGGCCGGACATTCCTTCGCCACTACCGCAGCGGACCGTGCTGGCGGAGGCGGACGTGGCGCCCATACCCGGGGTCTTCCAAGCCCAGGCGCCTGATCGTGATCGCAAGAAGTGCAACAACCGGCTGACGAAGCAGACGATAGTCCCCCAGCAGCCCAAGGACGGCATCAAATTCGCGCTGGTGCTTAAGCGCGAATGCGCCCTAGTGCGCTGGCTCACCGACAACCCCCTTCACCATTTAAGGAGGACGAATGAACCGCATCCAGAGCCGCACCCAGAACCGCATCCAGAACCGTCAGGTGAAGGAGCAGCAGATCGATCGCGCCCGACGGGTCTGCACCCCGGAGTTCCTCGACCGGTACGTCCGCCCGCATCTGGCCACAGACCTCACGCCCGGCGGCGGGACGTGGACGACGAAGGTGATCCAACTGGATGGTTCCGGGGCCGCCACCGTGCAGATCGAACTCGACGGTGGCGCCCCCGTGTTCGCCAAGCTGTTTCCCTTCGAGGACGGTCCTGCGGTGCACGCAAAGTTGCAGGCGCTGCGCAGGGCCGGGCTGGGGGCTGGCTCCGAGTACCAGACCGTCGAGCCCCTGGCGTGGTACGCGGAGGAGAAGGTCCTGCTATGCCGTGGAGCACCGGGCCAGCCGCTGTCGCAACTGCTCGACGACGGCGCTGGACTCGTCGAGGGCTGCGCCCGCGCCGGATCATGGCTGGCCCACCTGCACAGCGTGGATCTGCGGGCCGGGGCCCCGCGCTCCCTCTTGGTGACGGGAGAACTGGCGAGCCTGGCCAAGCGGCTGGCCAAGGTCGCCGCTGACCACCCCGGCTACGTCGATGAGGCCTTGGGTTTGCTCGATCGCCTGGACGCCCTCACCCTGGACACGGTGGACGGCATCCTGGCCCAAAGCCACGGGCAATACAGGCCGATCCACGTCTTCCTGACCGAGGACATCGTGACGGTCATAGACCTGGACCGCAGCGCACCGGCCGACCCGGCGCGCGACGTCGCCGAGTTCCTGCACCGGTTGCGCCAGAGCGTGCACTCGGCCACCGGTGACATCAGGCGGGCCGACCGGCCATGCGATGAGTTCCTCGCTGCCTACCGGGAAGCGACCGACGGGGACCGACTGGTAAACCTCCGCTTCCACTGGGCACGTTACATCTTTCACAGCCTCAACCGAGAGTTCAAAAGCGGGGAGGCCGACTGGCGGGACGGCGGGAACGCCCTGTTCCGGCTGTACCGGGACGAGTTCGACCGCGTCGCAGAGGGACGGGCAGGAGCATGATTTCATTGGAAGGCGTGCTGCTGGACCGTGCCGGGCAGGAACTCCCGCTGGCCGAGCTCGCCGCCCTGTGGCCGCTGGATGGCTGGACCTCCGTCACCCCTGTAACAGGCGGCAAAAACGAGCACCTGCGCGTGGCTGCCGGGGACGGCGTCCACTACCTGCGCCGCTCCTACCGGTCCAAGTCGCGTGAGGAACTCACCTCCCAGTTGCGCCTGATGCGGCTGCTCCGGGAGCGGGGATTCCCCGCACCGGAGGTGGTCCCCACCTGCTCGGGCGCCGACCAGGTCGAGCTTTCCGGCCGGCTGTGGATCACAACCCGCGGCGTAGAAGGCACTCCATTCGAGGACGGCTCGCTGGCCCATGTGCGGGCCCTGGGCCGGACGCTCGCAAGGTACCACCAAATCGTCGCCGACCAGCCCGCAGCGGTGACCGAGCCGGCCGTGCTCATGGAACTGCGCACCCGGGGCAGTGAACAGGGGGTGGATCCGGCGTTGCGGGCCCGGACGGCGCACTTGGTCGAGCGGTTGACCGGTCTGCTACCGCGCCTGCCACGGGTGGTCGTGCACGGCGGCGCCCGGCGCGGCAGCCTGATCTTCGACGGCGACCAGGTGGCAGGGGTTCTGGATTTCGACAGCGCCCACCCGGACGTGCGGGTCCTCGATCTCGCCGTCGCCGTCCACGACGTCAGCAAGGTCTACACCCTCCACGGGCAGGCCGACCACAAGGTGGCGCTCGACCTCGTCCGGGTTGCCGAACTGCTGGCCGCCTACAGCCGGGACGTGGAGCCCACGGCGGCCGAGGTGGAGGCCCTGCCGCTGCTGCTGGAGGCTAAGCGGCTGAAGCGGGGCCTGGGGCGGCGCAGCCGCATCCTGGGCGGGGAACTCCTTTCCGACAACGACCACGAAAAGATCCGCCTGGAGGATCAGCGGCTCGCCTGGCTGGACGAGCATCGGGACGCCTTGGCGGCAGCCTGCCGTGGGGCCTTGGCGGGAGCCTGACAACGAGCTTCCGCAGTGGCCGCGTGCATGCTGGATTCGCTTGGTGCCCGGACATCACAATCCGGGCACCAAATCCGCCCGCCGCTTGTTGCATCGTTGACTCCGGCCGCCCGTGCCGCAAAGTTAGAACCATGAGCCTTCAGCGATTCAAGGGACTGACATGTACGGGACTGAAATGCACGACGGCGGCTGCCGTACTGGCGCTCTTGCTCACCGCCTGCGGACCGAGCCAGCCGAACCCCGGACCGGCCACCGGTTCGGCCGCTGAGGGCGGCAGCGAGAGCAGCAGCCCGGCGGCCCCGCAAACGTCCGCCCCGCCGTCGGCTTCTTCGCCTGCCGCAACGCCCTCGCCGACCAAGTTGGCGACCACCTCCCCCACGACGCCGGGATCCACAGCCGCCGCGGCCCAGCGCTGCAAGGCATCTGCGCTGAAAGCCTCCACCGACCCCACGGGCGGCGGCGCGGCCGGCAGCGTCTACATGCAGCTCATCCTGACCAACAGCGGGACGGCCGCCTGCCACCTCAAGGGCTTCGCCGGAGTCTCACTGACGAATGGTCCCGCCGGCCAGCCGATAGGTGCGCCGGCCCGGCGGGACGCGTCCGCGCCGGTGACCGATGTGCTGCTGGCCCCCGGACAGTCCGGAACGGCCGTCCTCCGCTACACCCAGGCCCGGAACTATTCTGACTGCGTCCTGGCTCCCGCTGCCGGCTTCCGGATTTACCCGCCCGAGGATACGGCTTCCCTGTTCGTCGCCCGGCCATCGGATGCGTGCAGCAACGCCTCCATTGAGCTCCTCACCATCGGGGCGTTCCAAGCCGGATAAGTCCGGCCCGCTCTGGAGCTGTTCCTCCACCCCGGATCGGTAAGTACACTTACGGTTACGTCGGGCTTCAGGCTGTCTAGGCCGGACCCGCCGCAGGATTGCTCCGCGAAACTGGCTACGGGTTGAAGGCAGGCTGATTTACATGACGTCGCTCTGGTTGGACCGCAAAGACACTTTCAGCGGAGATGAATTTACACCGGGCGAGGCGTACGACACCGTAGTCGTCGGCGCCGGTCTCACGGGGCTGGTGACGGCACTCCTGCTGGCACGGGCCGGAAAGAACGTCCTGGTGCTCGAAGCCAGGCACCTGGGTGCCGTGACCACCGGCAATACCACCGCCAAGGTCACGGTGCTGCAGGGGACCGTTCTGTCCGGACTCCGTCATCAGTATTCTCAGAAGATTGTGGACGCCTACGTGGCAGCCAACCGCGAAGGGCAGGCGTGGCTCCTGCGGTATATGGAGTCAGGCAATCTGCCGTTCCAGGAGCGGGACGCCTATACCTACGCGACCACGCCGAAGGGTGCCGAGAAGTTGCGCGAGGAGCTTGCCGTCGCCCTGGCCGCCGGGGTCGAGGTGGATTACGTACGCGACGCCGGCCTCCCGTTCCCGATCCACGGCGCCGTGCGTCTCCGCGAACAGGCCCAGATCAATCCCATGGATGTTGTCCTCGCCCTGGCGGAGGACGTGCGCTCGCATGGCGGCACCATCGTCACCGGCGTCCGGGTCCAGAATGTCAGCGGAACGGGTCCGGTCACCGTGGAGACGGACCAAGGGACAGTGCGGGCCAACGAAGTGGTACTCGCCACCGGCACGCCCATATTGAACCGGGGGCTGTACTTTGCCAAGCTCAAGCCCAATCGTTCCTATGCTGCGGCTCTGGAGCTGCCCGATTCCGCCACGCCTCCGGACGGCATGTACCTGTCCGTGGAGCAGCCTGTCCGGTCGCTGCGCGATTACCCTGTCGACGGCCGGCGCCTCTTGCTGGTGGGCGGCAACGGCCACCCGGTAGGACAAGCCGAGTCAGAACAGGCACATCTGGACGAAATGCTTGCCTGGGCCGGCTCGCATTTTCCCGGTGCGACGGTGACACACGCTTGGTCTGCCCAGGACTACCAGCCCACGAACCTCGTGCCGTTCTTCGGGAAACTGCCGCGAGGACGGGGCAGGATCTTCGTCGGCACCGGGTACAACAAGTGGGGAATGACCAATTCGGTGGCCGCGTCCCTCGGCATTTCAGCGGACATCCTCGGGGGCAACGTGGAATGGGCCAACACTATCCACCATCGGGTAACCTCCCCGCCGGGCGCTGCGTCCGCTGTGGCACTCAATGCAGGCGTTGCAGCCAGGATTGCGAAGGACTGGGGGCGGGCAGGCCTGAAGAAACTGCCGGCCGAAGACAAAACCCCACCCGCGGAAGGCACAGGCGTTGTGGCCCTCCGCGGCCGTAAGCCGGTGGCAAGATCCACCGTGAACGGGACCACCTGCGCGCTGTCCGCTGTGTGCACCCATCTGGGCGGAATCGTGCACTGGAATGACAACGAGAAATCCTGGGACTGCCCCCTGCACGGTTCCCGCTTCAGCAGCGACGGGGAGCTGCTCGAAGGGCCGGCGACGCACAACCTTCCGCCAGCGGAATAGTCCGGGCGGCGGGGCCCTGGGCTGCCTGTATTAGCGGGCCCGGGGCATACTGTCAGTGCCTTAGGGCATGATGGAGGCATGCAGTCGCAGGGGCCCGCCGGCGCATCCGGCGGCACATCTTCGGTGGACTCCATGGGCCAGTTCAGCCTGCCCACACGGGAGTGGTTCCTTGGTGCCTTCTCGGAACCCACGCCCGCGCAGCAGGGCGCCTGGCAGGCCATTTCCTCGGGTTCGCACGCCCTTGTGGTCGCCCCCACGGGATCCGGAAAGACGCTGGCGGCCTTCCTTTGGGCACTGGACCGGCTGCTGGTTTCCGGGGCGGCTGCGCCCGCCGAACTGCCCGGGCTGGAGGTCCTGGCCAAACAGCCCAAGGCCAAGCGGCCGAAGCGGAAAACCCGGGTGCTGTACATTTCGCCGCTCAAGGCGCTTGGCGTCGACGTCGAACGTAACCTGCGCTCGCCCCTCATCGGCATCATGCAGACGGCAAAGCGGCTGGACCTGCCCGCTCCCCTGATCACCGTTGGCGTACGGTCCGGCGACACGTCAGCCTCCGACCGCCGCGCCCTGCTCAGCAACCCGCCCGACATCCTCATCACCACGCCTGAATCACTGTTCCTTATGCTGACGTCCCAGGCCCGGGAAACATTGAACGAGGTGGACACCATCATCGTGGATGAGGTTCACGCCGTGGCAGGCACGAAGCGGGGCGCGCACCTCGCCGTCTCGCTGGAGCGTCTCGATGCCCTGCTGCCCAAACCTGCCCAGCGGATCGGCCTCTCCGCCACCGTTGAGCCGCGGGAGCTCGTGGCGCAGTTCTTGGCCGGCTCCGCTCCGGTCACGGTTGTGGCACCCCCTGCCCGGAAGAACTGGGACCTTACAGTATCTGTCCCGGTGGAGGACATGTCCGATCTCCAGGGCGCGGCCGGAGCTTTCGATTCGGGTCCCGCATCAGGGCTGCAGCCCCAGGCCTCCATCTGGCCGCACGTGGAGGAGAAGATCGTGGACCTGGTGCTGGCCAACCAGTCCACCATCGTCTTTGCCAACTCACGGCGGCTCGCGGAGCGGCTGACCGCACGGCTGAACGAGATCCACGCCGAACGGCAGCTCTTGGCTGTTGGGGGTGGCTGGAACGACTCCACGCCGAGGCTGCCGGAAGTCCCGACGTCCACGGCCACGCCTGCCCACATGATGGCGCAGGCCGGGAGCACCGCGGGTGCCGAACCGCTGCTGGCCAGGGCGCACCACGGCTCTGTGTCCAAGGACCAGCGCGCGCTGATTGAGGACGATCTGAAGTCGGGACGGCTGCGCTGCGTGGTGGCCACGTCATCGTTGGAACTCGGCATCGACATGGGCGCCGTGGACCTCGTCGTCCAGGTTGAATCGCCGCCCTCCGTGGCCAGCGGGCTGCAGCGTGTGGGCCGGGCCGGGCACCAGGTGGGCGAAATCTCGCAGGGTTACCTTTTCCCCAAGCACCGCGCCGATCTCGTGCACACCGCCATCACGGTGGAGCGGATGCTGGAGGGCAAGATCGAGCGGCTCAGTGTTCCTGCGAACCCGTTGGACATCCTCGCCCAGCAGACCGTCGCTGCGACGGCCCTCGGCAGCATTGATGTGGAGGAGTGGTTTGCCACCGTGCGGCGCTCCGCTCCCTTCGCCTCCCTCCCCCGCTCCGCCTTCGAGGCCACGCTGGATCTGCTGGCCGGGCGCTACCCATCTGATGAATTCGCCGAGCTCCGGCCCCGGATCGTCTGGGACCGGAACGCTGGGACCATTGAAGGCAGGCCCGGCGCCCAGCGGCTCGCCGTCACGTCCGGAGGAACCATCCCGGACCGGGGACTGTTCGGCGTCTACATCATCGGCACCGAGGCTGAAGGATCGGCCTCGCCCGCCGGCGCAGCGGCCGACGGCAAGGGTTCCGGCTCCTCCTCGCCTGCCAAGGGCGGCCGGCGCGTGGGTGAACTCGACGAGGAAATGGTCTATGAATCCCGGGTCGGCGATATCTTCGCGCTCGGTGCCACGAGCTGGAAGATCGAGGACATCACCCATGACCGGGTCCTTGTCTCGCCGGCGTTCGGCCAGCCGGGAAAACTCCCGTTCTGGAAGGGCGACTCGCTGGGACGGCCCGTCGACCTGGGGCGCGCCCTCGGCGCGTTCGTCCGCGAACTGTCAGCGTCCGACGTCGGCCCTGCCACCGAACGCTGCAAGGCCAGCGGCCTGGACGACTTCGCCGCCAATAACCTGCTGCAGTACCTGAATGAACAGAAGCTTGCCACCGAAGTGGTGCCGAGCGACACCACGCTCGTCGTGGAACGCTTCCACGACGAACTGGGTGACTGGCGCGTCATTCTCCACAGCCCGTTCGGCATGCCGGTTCATGCCCCCTGGGCACTCGCCGTGGGCCAGCGCCTCCACCAGCGCTATGGCCTGGACGGCTCCGCCATGGCCGCCGACGACGGCATCGTGCTGCGCGTGCCCATGATGGAGGACGAACCGCCCGGCGCCGAGCTGTTCCTGTTCGATCCCGACGAGCTGGAGCAGATCGTCACTGCGGAGGTGGGCGGCAGCGCCCTGTTCGCCTCCCGCTTCCGCGAATGCGCAGCCCGTGCGCTGCTGCTGCCGCGGCAGACTCCGGGCAAGAGGCAGCCGCTGTGGCAGCAGCGCCAGCGGTCCGCCCAGTTGCTCGACGTCGCCCGGAAATACCCGTCCTTCCCGATCGTGCTGGAAACGGTGCGGGAGTGCCTGCAGGATGTTTACGATCTTCCGGCCCTGAAGGACATCGCCGGGTCGGTGGAACGGCGTGAGCTGCGGATCGTGCAGACCACCACGCAGCAGCCGTCGCCGTTCGCCAAGTCGCTGCTGTTCGGGTACGTGGCGCAGTTCCTCTATGAAGGCGACTCGCCGCTGGCGGAGCGCCGGGCGGCCGCGCTGGCACTGGATTCCACGCTGCTCAACGAGCTCCTTGGCCGGGTGGAGCTGCGGGAACTGCTGGACGCCAAGGTCATTGAAGCGACCGAAAGTGAGCTTCAGCGGCTCGCTCCGGACCGGAAGGTCCGCGGGCTTGAGGGCGTCGCCGATCTGCTGCGCCTGCTGGGCCCGCTGTCGCCCGAAGAGGTTGCCGCCAGGCTTGTCCCGCCGGTTGGGTCTCCCCCGCTGGTTGAGCCTGCCGAAACCGGGACTGCCGAACCCCCGCTGGCTGATGCCGTGGCGCACCTCTCCGCTCTCCAGCGGTCCAATCGCGCCATCAAGGTGAGCATCGGCGGCACCGAGCGGTTCGCAGCGGTGGAAGATGCCGCGCGGCTGCGCGATGCGATCGGGGTTCCCCTCCCCATGGGCGTGCCCCTGGCCTTCATCGAGCCCGTAGCCGACCCCCTCGGCGACCTCGTATCCCGCTATGCGCGCACGCACGGTCCGTTCACCGCCACCGAAGCCGCGGCGAGGCTGGGACTTGGGGTCGCCGTCGTCAGTACCGCACTAAAGCGGCTTGCCGCGGACGGCCGCGTAGTTGAGGGCGAGTTCCGGCCCCATGTAGAGCCGGTTGCGGGCCGGGAGCCAGATGCCGAATCAAAGAGGTACGGCACCGGCGCCCCAGCAGCGGCTGAGGAGACCGAAGGCGCGGCCACCGCTGAGACGCCGTCGGCAGCGGATGCATCGCCTACATCAGCGGTCGTTGTCGCCCCCGCCGGCAGCGAATGGTGCGACGCCGAAGTGCTCCGCAAGCTCCGCCGTCGTTCCCTGGCCGCATTGCGCGCCGAAGTGGAGCCGGTGGACGCCACCGCGTACGGCCGGTTCCTGCCTGCCTGGCAGAACGTCCGCACACCGGGAAGCCGGCGGGGTCAACCGGCGTTGCGCGGCCTGGATGGAATCGCCACGGCCATTGACCAGCTGTCCGGTGTGCCCATTCCGGCCTCGGCCTGGGAACCCCTGGTGCTGGCCAGCCGGGTGTCCGACTACCAGCCAGCCATGCTGGATGAGCTGATGGCCGCCGGCGAGGTCCTCTGGTCCGGCGCGGGTTCCCTGCCCGGCAATGACGGCTGGATCAGCCTGCATCTGGCCGACTCGGCGGAGCTGACGCTGAATCCGGCCCTCGACTTCGAGCCCGGCGCCGCCCAGCAGCGGCTGCTGGAGCACCTGCAGACCGGCGGCGGCTATTTCTTCCGCCAACTGACGGATATTGCCGGCGGGATGGACGCGGTGCTCAACGACCAGGAAGTTGTTTCCGCGCTGTGGGATCTGGTGTGGGCGGGCCGCGTCACAGGCGACACCTTCGCGCCCGTGCGCGCGCTCATCGCCGGCGGACACACCGCCCACCGCCAGGTTGCGCGGCCTCCCCGCGCCCGCGCTCCGCGGATGAGCCGGCTGGGCCGGTCACACGGAACCGGACTGTTTGGTTCGCCGGGGCTCACCGGCGGACGGTACGGCTCGGTCACCGGGTCTGCACCGACGCCCCCGCTGGCCGCCGGACGATGGTCCGCCCTTCCGTCCCCGGAGCTCGACCCCACGATCCATGCCCGCGCCACCGCGGAACTGCTCCTGGACAGGTACGGAGTCGTCACCCGCGGCTCCGTCATGGCCGAGAACATCCTGGGTGGCTTCGGACTCATGTACAAAGTGCTGGCCAGGCTGGAGGAAGCCGGACGCTGCCGGCGCGGCTACTTCATCGAGCATCTCGGCGCCGCCCAGTTCGCCGTACCCGCCACGGTGGACCGCCTGCGCTCATATTCGGAAGACACACAGCTAGCGAAGCCGGACCCCGTGGCCTTGGCCCTTGCCGCCACGGATCCGGCCAACCCGTACGGCGCCGCATTGCCTTGGCCCGCGCTGAACGTGGAGGCGGGCAGCGGGCACCGTCCGGGCCGGAAGGCCGGGGCACTCGTTGTGCTGGTCGACGGCGCGCTGTCGCTTTATGTCGAACGCGGCGGAAAGACGCTCCTTGTCTTCACCGACGAGGAATCCGTTCTGACTTCCGCCGCTGCGGCCCTGGTCGATGTGGTGAAGCGGGGTGCAGTGGACAAGCTCGTGATGGAAAAGGTCAACGGCCACGCCATCCTGGACACTCCGACAGCAGCAGCATTGACGGCGGCCGGCGCCTACTCGACGCCGAAGGGGCTGAGGATCCGTGCCTGAGGGTGACTCCGTATGGCGGGCCGCCAACCAGCTGCACAATGCCCTCGCCGGCCAGAAACTCACTGCTTCAGACTTCCGTGTCCCGCGCTTCGCCACGCTGAACCTGCAGGGCTGGACCGTGGAGGAAGTGGTGCCGCGCGGCAAGCACCTGCTCATGCGGCTGCTCAGTCCGGCCGGGGAGCGGCTGACCATCCATTCGCACCTCAAGATGGAGGGCAGCTGGCACGTCTACCCGCCCGGCGGCCGGTGGCGGAAACCGGGGTTTACGGCCCGGTGCGTGCTCCGCACGCCTACGGCGGACGCCGTCGGGTTCTCCCTCGGGCTGCTCGAGGTCATCCGGACCGCTGAGGAGGACAAGGCTGTGGGGCATTTGGGGCCGGACTTACTGGGCCCTGACTGGGATCCGGCCGAGGCCGAGCGCCGCATGGCTTCAGCGCCGGAGGTGCCGATCGGCGTGGCCCTGCTGGACCAGCGCAATCTTGCCGGCATCGGCAACATCTACCGCTGTGAGGCCTGCTTCCTTTCCGGCATCCATCCGGCCTCGCCGGTCTCGGCCGTACCGGACCTGCCCGCCCTGTTCGCCCATGCCAAGCAGCTGCTCGAAGCCAACCTCGGCCCCGGCCGCCGCACCACCGTCCTCAATCCGCGCGGGACCCTCGGTCCGCGCGGGACGCCGATGGGCAGGACGGTCGGCCGCCCCGGATACTGGGTCTACCGGCGGGAGCACCAGCCATGCCTCCGCTGTCGAACTCCGATCCTCCACGGCGTCTTGGGCAAGACCACCCTGGGTGGACCGGGTTTGAGTGGACGCGAACTTGTCGTCGAGGAGCGTGACATCTACTTCTGCCCCAAATGCCAGCCGTTGTTGGGCGCCGCCGACAGCTGACGCTGCTCGGGCAGCGCCCACGCTGCGAGCGATTCTGGAGAACCCGGTCAGGAATCCCGTCAGGTAGCGGTCACCGGGGTCTTGGCCTCGCCGCTGGGGTCGGCAGGCTGCGTATCAGCGGCCACGTCCGCGGCTGCCTCCGGTGCCGCGACCCGTGCCGGAACCATGAAGCGCGGCAGCAGGAGCTGGACCATCGGTCCGATCGCGAGGGCGTACACCACCGTGCCCACTCCGACGGATCCGCCCAGCAGCCAGCCCGCGGCAAGGACCACCACTTCGATAAGAGTCCGGGACGTCCGGACAGACCATCCGCTGCGCCGGGCCAGGCCGGTCATGAGTCCGTCCCGGGCGCCGGGGCCGAAACGTGCACCGATGTAGCAGGCGGACGCGATGGCGTTCAGCACCACGGCGCCGCCGAGCATCGCTATCTGCCCGCCGAGGTGGGAGAACACAGGGATGAGCGCCAGGCCGACGTCCGCGAACACACCCACCAGAACGGCGTTGCACAGCGTGCCGAATCCGGGCCACTGCTTCAGCGGAATCCACAGCAGGAGCACGAGGAAGCTGACGATGATCACCACCACACCAATGCTCACTCCCGTCCTGGCCGCGACTCCTTGGTGAAACACGTCCCATGGGTCCAGGCCGAGCCCGGCGCGGATGAACAGGGCCAAAGAAATGCCGTACATGGCAAGGCCGGTGAAGAGCTGGAGGAGTCTGCGAGTCATCATTGAACCATCCTGAGCCACAACTGGCCTTGTTTTCCATGGCCAGTTTGAGATACTGGCCTGATGTCAGGTTCCCTTAGCCCCACTGCCCTCGCACGCCTTCTGGGCCAGTGGCACCTCGGTGCCGCCCCCGCCTACCGGGAACTGGCCGACGTCGTCCGTCTCCTCATCCTGGACGGCCGCATCCCACTGGGAACCGCGCTCCCGAGCGAGCGCGCGCTATCCGCCAGCTTGGCCTTCAGCCGCACCACTGTCACGGCGGCGTATGCAAGCCTGCGCGACCAGGGCTTCCTCAGCAGCGGGCAGGGCACCAGGGGACGCACCTGCCTTCCCCGAACCTCTGCCCATGAGACGGAGGCAGCCGCAGGCGCTGGACTGTCGGGTGCGCCGGGACTCGCAATTCCCGACGGCGTCATCGACCTCGCATACGCATCCCTCCCTGCGAGCGGGGAGGTGGTGCACCGGGCCTTTGCCGCAGCCCTGACCGAACTGCCGGTCCTCTTGCCCGGCTTCGGTTATGACGCGCTGGGCCTCCCCGCACTCCGGGAGGCGATCGCGGGCCGGTATACCGCCGTCGGGGTGCCCACTACCCCGGAGCAGATCCTGGTGACCTCGGGCGCGCAGCATGCGCTGAACATCGTGCTGCGCGCCATGGCGGGCAGGCAGGACAAGGTGCTGGTGGAGCACCCCACGTACCCGAACGCCCTCGATGCCATCCGGGCCGCCGGATACCGGATGGTTCCGGTTGCCCTGCCTCCCGCCCCGGCAACGGGATGGGACATGGACGCCACGGAGGCGGCACTAATCCAGCAGCGTCCCAAGCTGGCCTATATGGTGCCCGACTTCCACAACCCCACCGGCCGGCTGATGCCCGACGCCCAGCGCAGACGGCTCGTCCGCGCCGCCGCCGCGTCGGACACGGTGGTGGTGGCGGATGAAACCCTCCGCGAACTGAACCTCGACGGCGGCACGGCGGCACCGCTGGCATCCTTCAGCCCGGCTGTAGTCTCTATAGGGTCGCTGAGCAAGTCCCACTGGGCGGGGCTGCGCACCGGCTGGATCCGCGCCTCCGAAAGCCTGATCCAGCGCTTTACCGCGGCACGGACCAGCATGGATCTGGGCGGCCCGGTGGTTGACCAACTGGCCGCCGCCCACCTTGTACGGGCCCTGGATGAGCCCCTGCCGTCCCGGCTGGATGCGCTCAGGCAAAACCGTGCGGTGCTGCTGGACCTGCTGCGGACCCACCTTCCGCAGTGGAAGCCGGAACGCCCCGACGGGGGGCTGGCCGTATGGTGCAGGCTGCCGGCCCCGAGCAGCACGGCTCTGACCGTCATCGCGCCCGAATTCGGCATCCGTCTCGCAGCCGGCCCCAGATTTGGCGTGGGTGGCGTCTTTGAGAACCACCTGCGCGTTCCCTTCACGCTGCCGCCCGACAAGCTGGAAACGGCGGTCCTGGCCCTGCGCTCAGCCCAGGACCGGCTGGATTCCTCCCCCCAGCTGCGCAGGACCCTCAAGGACTCCCCCGCCGTTGCCATCGCCTGACTGAGGCCACAGCCCGGCGGAACCCTTGACCCGGCCGCCATTTCGACGGTTCCGCGCGTACTCGTTGCCCGGCCGCGTCGAGCGGGACGGGAACCGTCGAAACGGCGGGCAGCGGCCCGGCACGTAGAATGGACCGGTGATGCAATCCCCTCTCCCCGTGCGCGACGGCGTGAACGCAACCCGCCTGCGCCTGCCGGACGAGGGGCCGTGGGACACCGCGATGGACTACATGATGCACCGCTGGGGCCACATCGACCCGCAGGGCATCGAGGACCGTTTCGACGCCGGCGAGATCGTGGGCGAGGGCGGCGTCCCCCTTGACCGGCGGACCAGGCTCGAGGACCACACCTTCATCTGGTACTACCGCACGCTGCCACCGGAGACGCGCCTGCCGGTCGAGCTGAACATCCTCCATCAGGACAGCCACATCCTCGTGGTCGACAAGCCCCATTTCCTGCCCACGACTCCCGGCGGCACCTACATCCAGGAGTCGGCCCTGGTGCGGCTGCGGAACCAGCTGAACCTCCCGGACCTGATCCCCATGCACCGGCTGGACCGCATGACCGCAGGCCTTCTGCTCCTGTCCACCAATCCCGAAACCCGCGGCAAATACCAAGTGCTCTTCGAAAAGCGCCAGGTACAGAAGGAATACGAGTGCGTGGCCGCCGCCGAGCCGGCAGCAGGCCACCCCGCCGTTGACTTCCCCGTGGTGGTCCGGAACCGGATGACCAAGTCCCGCAGCTACCTTCTCGCCGAGGTCGTCGACGGCGAGCCGAACGCCGAGACCCGCATCGACCTGCTGAAGGCGTTCGACGCCGGAACCCCCGACGGCGGCCGTCCCACCTCTGGTTCGCCAAAGCTCCCAACACCACAGCGCCCCACACCGCAGCGCCGCGGCCTGTACCGGCTCGAGCCGCACTCGGGCAAGACCCACCAGCTGCGGGTGCACATGGCCTCGCTGGGCCTGGGCATCCTGCACGACGCGTTCTACCCGGACCTGCTGGACAAAGCCCCGGACGACTACACAAAACCGCTCCAGCTCCTCGCCCGCGGCATCCGCTTCGTCGACCCCATCACCGGGAAGCCCGTGGAGTACCGCAGCCGGCTCGAACTGAGCGAAGCCCGCTAACTGCTGACCCGCGGGATTGTTCCAGTCAGGCCGGGACGCCGCCGCCGGTTTCCTCGAGGACAGTCCGGAAAATTTCCGCGACCTCCTCGCTGAACAGCACAAACTCCACCAGCTCCACTCGTTGCACCCCGGCTTCGACCGGGCGGCCCATATACGCATGAACCGCCTCGAACCCCACCTGGGCGACCGTGCGGGCCTCCCAGCCGTAAACGCCAGCACCGACAGCCGGAAAGGCAAGCGACCGCACTCCGAGCCCTTCGGCGACGCGCAGGCTTTCGCTGAAGCACGAGCCGAGCAGCGCCGGATTGGTCTGGCCGGCGTGGCGGTTCGGACCGACCGTATGGATGACCCACTTGGCCGGCAGGCGGAACCCGGGGGTGGCCACGGCCGCGCCCGGGGCAAGGCCGTCCGGCAGCTTCGTGGCGCGCAGCTCGCGGCAGGCTTCGAGCAGTTCCGGCCCTGCCGCCTGGTGGATCGCGCCGTCCACGCCGCCACCGCCCAAGAGCGAGGAATTGGCGGCGTTGACAATCGCATCCACCGGCCGGGCAGTGATGTCGCCCTGAACTATTTCAATCCGCATGCAGCCAGTTTCACACCGCCGCCGGCCTGGGCAAAGGGCGGACCATCCCCTGCGCAGGCCAATTGCGGTACCTTGTGCCAATGGACTTCGGAAACGCGGACAACTGGGGAGCCGCGATCTACTTTTGGATCTTCCCGACAGTACTGGGCGACGCCATCTTCCCGCCGGTGCCATCCGAGATGGTCCTGATCACCGGCGGCGCGCTCTCGGCCGAGGGCCGGGCCAATCTGTTCCTGATCGGACTCCTTGCAGCCTCCGCCTCATGGCTGGGCGACGTGGTGGTGTTCCAGCTGTTCAAGCGCCGGCTGAGCCATGTCCTGGACCGCTGGCGGTGGGGCCGGAAAGTGCACCACGGCATCCATGACGCCATCGCCAAGGCGGGGCGCTCCTCCACGTACGGCACCATTATCGGGGCCCGTTTCATTCCCGGCGGCCGGCTCGCCACTTCCGCTGCCGCGGGTATTGCCGAGGTCTCCACGGGAGGCTTCAATCTTTGCGCCGGACTGGGCGCGGTCCTCTGGGCCACGTGGCTCGTCGGTCTCGGCTACTTCACGGGCTCTGCCACCCAGCTGCCTTTCTGGGCGAGCTCGCTCATCGGGGCAGGCGCCGGACTGGTGATCGGCGCGATCGTCGGGGTGATAGCCACCAGGCGCCGCGGCAGCCGGTCACCGGTGGACGAGCCCGACGAACCGCCGGAGCCGGCCTCCTAAGGGCCCGAAACAGCGGCGCTCAGACGGGCGCCCACCGGCCGCGGCTCCGCCGGAGCACCGCTAGCGAGCCGGTCACCGCAACGCGTTCGACAGCGTCGCGCATCATCGAAGCCGATTCCCGCGCCCGGTTATTCTCACCGGTATACTCGGTTGGCTCCACGAGGAAGCGCAGGTTCAGCTGCGGCACGCCGCCGACAAGTTCCAGCTGGTTCGATTCCACATGATGGCGCGTGCCGAGCGCTTCGACCGCGGCGGCCATCACAGCTTCGGGAGGGTTGCCCGGCTTCAGCCCGGTGATCTTGAGTCTGGTCTGGAAGGACGGCATGGACTCCACCCTAGCGCCGGCGCGAACCGGCTGGTAACACCCGCAAACCCGGGCCTCGCCTGACTCGTAACTGGGCCAGGGGACCGGCTACCCGGTGTTGCGCAGGCCAGCCGCGACGCCGTTGACAGTGATGAGCATGGCCCGCTGGAGGCGCTCGCCGATCTCGGTCCCGGAAATGCTGCTCCCCTCGGCCCGCACGCGGCGCAGGAGCTCCACCTGGAGGTAGCTGATGGGATCGAGGTACTGGTCGCGGATTTCCAGCGAACGCCTGAGCGTGGGCTGGGCATCCAAGAGCACGTTCTCACCGGTAAGGTTCTGGATCTCGGAGACGGTGAGCTCGTACTCCTCCCGGATCGCGCGGAAGAGGTGGTGCAGCTCCTTGGGGACAAGGGTGTCCACGTAGTAGCCAGCGATGTCCAGGTCCGTCTTGGCCAGGGTCATCTCGACGTTGGAGAGTACCGAGCGGAAGAAGTGCCAGCCTTCCATCATCTCCACGAGTTGCGCGGAGTTTCCTGCTTCGCGGGCTGCCCTCAGGCCCGAGCCGACGCCGAACCAGCCCGGCACGATCTGCCGTGACTGCGTCCAGCCAAACACCCACGGGATGGCGCGGAGGCCGCCGAGGCCCGCACCGGAGTCCGGGCGCTTGGAGGGCCGGGAGCCGATGTTGAGTGAACCGAGCTGCTCCACCGGAGTTGACGCCATGAAGTAGGCGGGCAGGTCCGGATCGTCGATCAGGCTCCGGTAGCGGTCGAAGGCGGCGTCGGAAATGATATCCATGACGTGCCCGAAGCGTTCGCGCTGGTCCTCGGATGTCCGGGGTGCACGGTGCAGTGCCGACCCCTGCATCACGGCAGCGAGCGAGAGCTCCAGGTTCTCGCGGGCCAGCTCCGGCAGCGAGTACTTGTCCGAGATGACCTCGCCCTGTTCGGTGAACTTGATTTCGCCCTCGAGGACGCCGTTGGGCTGGGCCATGATGGCGTCATAGGTAGGCCCACCGCCGCGGCCGACAGATCCGCCGCGGCCGTGGAAGAGGCGGACGCGGACACCGTGCTTTGCGGCGATGTCACGCAGCTTCCGCTGGGTCTTGTGGATCTCCCACTGGCTGGTCATCACACCGGATTCCTTATTGGAGTCCGAGTAGCCGAGCATGACCTCCTGGACGTCGCCGCGCAGCCGGACCAGCTCGCGGTAGGAGGAGTCGGACAGCAGCTGGTCCACGATTTCCGCGGAGGCGCGCAGTTCCTCAACGGTTTCGAGCAGCGGGGCGAAGCCGATTTTGGCGTACGGGGCGTCGCCGAAGAGGCTCACCAGCCCGGCTTCCCGGGCCAGCACGGCAGCGGCCAGGACGTCGTCGGCGCCGCGGGTCATGGAGATGATGTACGTCTCGATGACGTCTGGGCCGTAGGTGCGCAGGGCTCGCCGGATCTCACGGAAGACGTCGTACGTTCCGTCAGCAACGCCGTCGAGCTTAATGGGGTGGCCGGACAGCGGGCGGCGGGAGGCCAGTTCGGCGCTCAGCACCTCGAGCCGCTCCTCACGCGTCAGTTCCGCGTAGCGGATGCCGGGGCCGCCCAGGCGGTCCATGAGCTGGCCGACGGCGTCGTGGTGGTGGTCGGCGTGTTCGCGGATGTCCAGGGTGGCCAGATGCAGGCCGAAGGACGCGATGGCACGCCGCACGCGGGCCAGGGCCCCGTCCGCGGCGAGCGACGCCGAGTGGTTGCGCAGCGAGAGTTCCAGCAGTTCCAGCTCGGAAATGAGGTCCTCCGTGGAGGTGTAGTCCCGGCCGGGCTGGTGGGACGATTCCGAAGCGACTCGCTTGCCCGTGTTGATGAGTTTGGCTTTGATGCAGGTCAGCTTGAGCCTGTAGGGCTCCTGGGCGTTGAGCTGCAGGATGCGGCGGTCCAGGCCGGGCAGCTTCGCGAGGTCAGCGTCGATGGAATCGAGCAGGGCCTGGTCCGCGCCGGCCAGGGCTGTGGAGTTGGACAGGATGGAGATCAGTTCGTCGATCATGGCGATGCTGATCCGGATTGCGTTCTGGTTCTGCAGCTGGAGGATCTCACGGGTTACGGCCGCGGTGACGTTGGGGTTGCCGTCGCGGTCGCCGCCGATCCAGGAACCGAACTTGATCGGGGCGTTCTGGGCAGGCAGGGTGACGCCGTGCTCGCCCAGGAGTTCGGACAGGTCCGTCAGCATCTCAGGCAGGGCGTCGGTGAGGATGCTGTTGAGGTAGTAGATGGCGTTGCGGGCCTCGTCCACGGGGGTGGGCCGGACTTGGCGGAGCTCGTCCGTCTGCCACATCTGGTCGATCATCTCGGACAGCTGGCGGTCCTGGCGGCGGCGGGCCGTGGTGCCTTCAACCGTCGGCTCGGCCAGCACATCGGAGAGTTTGCGGATTTTGTCCAGCACTGAACGGCGGGATGCCTCGGTAGGGTGTGCGGTGAAGACTGGGCGCACGTCCAGTTCGTTGACCACTTCCTGCAGCACGGCCGGACCGGCCTGGCCTGCGATGTCCTCGACCGCCTTGGCCAGCCAGCCGTCCTTTTCCTGCCGGGTGCGCAGGCCGCGGACGCGGTGGACCTGTTCGGCGGCGTTGGCGAGGTGGAAGTAGAAGGCGAAGGCGCGGACCAGATCGGTGGCCTGCTCAAGCGGCAGGGAGGCGAGCAGCTCACGGACCTGGGCGACGACGTCGTGCGCGCTCCACGGACCCGTTGCGTCTGCGCCGCCGCGGGCGGCTTCCTTGGATTCCTTGGTCAGCAGGCGAACCTGCTCCACGAGGTCGAGGAGTTCGGGACCGTGCTGGCGGACCAGCGATTCGCCCAGCAGGGTGGAGACGCGGCGCACATCGGCGCGGAGTTCGGCGGCGAGATCTGTTTCTGAATTCATTGCAGTGTCAGCCATGGAAGCTATCTTTCGAGGGTTCGGACTTGGCTCGTACACTGCGCTGGATACTGTGAGCCGGGTTACTTGTTCCTATGGAATGTTACCCGCCTCCCGCCGGGGCCGGGAATATGTGTCAGAGGCCGGCACGCCCTTGAACCCGCCCGCCCGGGCAGGCTGAGGGGCTTTCGCGGGCGGAATGAAGTCCCGTCGCCTGGGGTTGTACAGGCAGCCATTTACCTTGGAGGAACCATGAGCACGTCACCAGATGTCCAGCTGCAACGCTGGCACCGCTTCCGGACCAGCCGCAACACCGCCCTCGCCGCGGAACACGGCTGGCTCACCCTCACGTCGTTCCAATGGCTCGAAAGCCGGCCCTCCGCCGTCGACCTCGCCCCGGGGCTGTGGTCAACGGACGGCACGACGGCGGCGCTCACCGCTGTAGCGGCCGATGGGCTGACGCTCGTGGAGAGCGGCGAACCGGTGGACGGCACCATCACCGCCCGGCTCGCGGATGAGGAGTCCCTGATGTGGGTGCAGTTCGGCGGCGACGGAGGCACGCAGGTGATAGTGGAACTGGCCATGCGGGCGAATAAGTACGCTATCCGCACCCGGGATTCACAGTCGCCGGTGCTGACGGAGTTCGACGGCGTGCCGACCTTTGATTACCGCCCGGACTCGTGGTGGAGGCCCGTTTTGAGGCCTATTCCGAGCCGGAGGACGTGCCGATCGCCACCGCCAATCCCCTGGTGGACGGGGTGCACCGGACGGTGGGCGAGCTGGTGTTCCGCCTGCCCGGCAGGGACCACGAGTACCGGCTCCACGCCGAGGAAGAGAAGCTCGGCGCCTTGACGGTGACGTTCCACGACGAGACCAACGGGGACAGCACCGATGAATGGCGCAAGGTCTCCACGGCCCGGCCACGGCCAGACGGCTCGGTCATCCTGGACTTCAACCGCGCCATCAACTACCCGAGCGCGTTCACGCCGTACGGCACATGCCCGATGCCGGTGAAGAACAACAGCCTGGACGTCCGGATCGAAGCGGGCGAAAAGCAGCCCAACGCCTGAGCGCGAACAGGCCCCTACCCCCAGCGCGAACGTACCCTCACCCCAGCGCGAACAGGCAGGTAATGCCCTCAAACCCGGGTTTCGCGGGCATTAGCTGCACGTTCGCGCTTCGAATCTTTGGCGGGCGGGCTAGACGATCGCGGAAACACCGGTGACGGCCCGGCCTACGATGAGCGTGTTGATTTCGTACGAGCCCTCGTAGGTGTAAATCGCCTCGGCGTCGGCGAAGATCTTCGCCATCCGGTAGTCCGTAACGATCCCGTTGCCGCCCAGGATGGACCGGCCCATGGCCACCGTTTCACGCATCCTGGCCGAGGTGTAGGACTTGGCCAGGGCCACCCGCGCCATGTCGGCGGCGCCCTGGTCCTGCAGCTGCGCGATCCGGACCATCATGCCCGCGCTTGCCACCGCGTTGCCCAGCATGGAGACGAGCTGCTGCTGGATCAGCTGGAACTTCGCCAGCGGGCGCCCGAACTGCGAGCGTTCCACCGCGTACTGCCGGGCGACGTCGAACGCCGCCAGCTGCTGCCCCACGGCCTGCCACGCCACCATGATCCGGGAGCCTCGCAGCAGCGCATTCGTGTCTTCGAAGCCGTTAATCCCGGCGAGCCGGTCGGCCTCGGGGATGCGGACGTTGTCGAAGCGGATGTCGGCGTTCTGCACGGTCCGCAGCGCAATCTTGTTTTCGATCCGGGTCCGGCTCACTCCAGGCAGGCGGGCATCCACAATGAAGCCGCGGATGGCGCCGTCCGCCTCGTCGCGCGCCCAGACCAGCATGTAGTCGCAGAACGTCCCGTTGCCGATCCAGCGTTTCGCGCCGTTCAGCACCCAGCAGTCGCCGCCGTCGTCGGCACCTCCCGGAACCAATCGGGCCGCGGTCTCCATGCCGCCGGCGACGTCGGAGCCGTGGTCCGGTTCCGTCAGCGCGAAGGCACCCGTGGTGCGCAGGCTGGAGGCGTCGTCGAGCAGCCGGTCCCGCTGGTCCTGCGAGCCGAATTCGTAGAGCGCCTCCACGAAGAGATCGTGGTGCACCAGGAAGAACGTGGCGATCGAGGTGTCCACGCGGGTCATTTCGGCGATCACGAGCCCGGCGAACAAGTGGCTGTAACCGCGCTGTGCCGGGGTGCTTAGCTCCAGTGCTGCGAGCTTCGGCAGAATGTGGGCGGGAAACTCGGCCTTGTTCCACCATTCCCCGGCGTAGGGCGCGATCTCAGCTGCGAGGAACTCCCGCAACTCGCGGAGCTTGCGCTGTTCGGCGGCGCTGAGCTGCGATTCATAGTCGAAAAAGTCAGCGGTGGGCAGGGTTTCGGTGGCGGTGAGCGGTGTCATTTCGGCCCCATCCGGATGGCCCCGTCGAGGCGGATGGTTTCGCCGTTCAGCATGGCGTTGTCCACGATGTGCGCGGCGAGGTTGGCGTACTCGGCGGGACGGCCAAGGCGGGACGGGTGCGGCACCTGCTTCCCCAAGGACTCCTGTGCCTCGGGCGGCAGGCCAGCCATCATGGGCGTCTCGAAGATGCCGGGGGCGATGGTCACCACGCGGATCAGCGAGCGGGCCAGTTCCCGCGCCAGCGGCAGGGTCATGGCGGCGACCGCGCCTTTCGAAGCGGCATAGGCCGGCTGCCCGATCTGCCCGTCGAACGCTGCAACAGACGCTGTGTTGATGATGACGCCGCGCTCTTCCCCGCCAAGGTCGGTGACGGCCGGCTTCGTGAGGACCATTTCCGCGGCGGCCAGGCGGACCACGTTGAAGGTGCCCACCAGGTTGATCTGGATGACGCGGTTGAAGGTTTCCAGCGGCAGGACCCCGTCGCGGCCCAGAACCTTGCCGGGGGTGGCGATGCCGGCGCAGTTCACCACGATCCGCAGCGGACCCAGCGCCACGGCGGCGTCGACGGCGGCCTGCACCTGCTGCTCATGGGTTACGTCCGTGGGGACGAAGACAGCCCTTTTCGCGTCGGCCGCGCCGTTCCCTTCGTTCCCCCCGTCTCCACCGGCACCGCCAGTGCCGCCAACCGCGCCAGCACCGGCGTTCAGCTCCTCCGCATAGGAGGCGCCCGCCGAGGAGCCGAGGTCCGCGAGCACCACTGAAGCACCGGCGTCGAACAGCCGCCGGGCGGTGGCAGCGCCCAATCCGGACGCCCCGCCCGTGACCAGCGCGACACAACCCTTGATGTCCATACATCCTCCTTGATGCGGAAACCGGCGCGAGCATAGTTAGTGAATGTTAACTGAAAGCAACCGCGGGCGCACCTTTCACCGGATTGGCTAGGCTGACGGGATGAGCCAGCACGACGCATCCGCCGCCCGTGAGGATCAGCCGCACGCCGGGAAGCCGGGCACAGATCCGGACTGGGCCGCCCGTGCCGACGAGGCCGCCCGGTCGGTCACCCACCTGTTCGGCCAGCGGCTGCTCTTCCTGCCGGGGACACACATCGCCGCCACCACCCGCCCCTCGGGTCAATTCAAGATCCTCGTCGGACCGTGGCACTACTGGTGGCAGGCCCATTACGTCGACTGCCTCGTGGACACCGGCCGGCGGGAACTGGGGACGGCCGACCGGCCCCCTGCCCGGTTCGACGGCGACAACAACCCCAGCGCCGGCCAGCTCGCATCCCGCCTGGTAACCGGCATCCGGCTGCGCAATTTCCTGACCTTCGTCAACAGCTATTACGACGACATGGCCTGGCTGGCCCTGTCCACCCTCCGGCTGGAGAAGCTGGCGGAGGAAAGCCGGCGGCCAAGCAGACGCCGCCACGCCCGGATCCGCAAGAGCCTGACGCTCCAGTTCGATTCCGCCTCCACGGACGACCTTGACGGCGGCACGTTCTGGAGCACAAAACGCGACTTCAAGAACACGCCGGCCACGGCACCGGTGGCCCTCTACTACGCACGCACGGGCAATCCGGCCAAAGCCCAGGCGCTGCTGGACTGGCTCGACGCCAGGCTCTTCGACGCCGGCCGCGGCCTCTACCTGGACGGCCTGCGGATCAGCCCGACGGGCGAAACAGTCCTCGAGGACGCTATTTACACCTACAACCAGGGGCCGGTCCTCGGCGCGCTGCTGGAACTCGGCGGCACCAGGAACCTGGAGCGCGCCGCAGCAGTAGTGGACGCGGTGACGCCGCATCTCACGCTGCCCGGCGCGGGCGCGCCGGAAGCGGGCGCGCCGGAAGCGGGCGCGCCGGATGCTGGCGGCAGCACCGGCATCAACGGAGGCACCACCGGCACGGCTGTCCTGCGCTGCGACGGAACGGGCGACGGCGGGCTGTTCACCGGAATTCTGATGCGCTACCTCGCTCTGGCGGCACGTGACGGACGGCTGCCGGATCACACGCGCACCACGGCCGCCCGGCTGGTCAGGGACACCGCCGCCGCCCTCTGGGCAGGCCGCAGGGTCGTCTCCGCCGGCGAGGCCCTCGCACAACACGGCGGGGCGGGACGTCTGGTTTTCTCCTACGATCCGCACCTGTCGGCCGGTTCCGCCTATCCGCCGGGCGCCGCCGTCGAACTTTCCACCCAGCTCCAGGCATGGATGATGCTCGAAGCAGCGGCGGCAGCGGCCGCCGCCCCACCCGCTGCCGCGGGGGCGCCCTCCGAAGACATCGCCCCGAAATAGGTCATGCAACAGTTCCGTAATTGATGTGATACTGGTCACTTAATCCCCCTGTCGCCTTGCTGCTTAGGTATGGCTAACCTACAGTTTTCGAAGTGAGCTTCACCTAACTTCCCCAGCTCACAAGGACTGCGGTCCGCCCTGACTTTTGCAGAAAGAAGCCCCGATGAAGATCCGCAACAACGCTCTGGCCGGCATCGCACTCGCAGCCACCGCAGCACTGGGACTGTCCGCTTGCGGCGGCTCGCCCGCCCCCGGCTCCACCTCCGCGGAAGCCACCAACGGCGAGATCACCGTCTACAACGCCCAGCACGAAAGCCTCACGAAGGAGTGGGTTGACGCGTTCACAGCGGAGACCGGGATCAAGGTCACGCTCCGCCAGGGCGACGACACCGAGATGTCCAACCAGATCGTCCAGGAGGGTGCAGGCTCCCCCGCGGACGTTTTCCTCACGGAGAACTCCCCGGCGATGGCCCAGGTGGAGAACGCTGGACTGTTCGCGGACGTGGACAAGGCCACCGTGGCCCAGGTTCCCGCCGCCTTCCGCCCCAGCACCAACAAGTGGACCGGCATTGCCGCCCGCTCCACCGTTCTCGTGTACGACAAGACCAAACTGACCGAGGACAAGCTGCCGAAGTCCATGCTGGACTTGGCCAAGCCGGAGTGGAAGGGCAAGTGGGCCGCTTCACCGTCCGGCGCCGACTTCCAGGCCATCGTCGCAGCTCTCGTTGAGCTCAAGGGCCAGGCCGCTGCCGAACAGTGGCTCAAGGGCATGAAGGAAAACGCCAAGGTCTACAAGGGCAACAGCACCGCCATGAAGGCCGTCAACGCCGGCGAGGTGGAGACCGCGCTGATCTACCACTACTACTACTTCGGCGACCAGGCCAAGACCGGCGAAAACTCGAAAAATGTCAGCCAGCACTACTTCAAGAACCAGGACCCGGGGGCCTTCCTGTCGGTTTCCGGCGGCGGCGTGCTGAAGTCCTCCAAGAACACCGAGAAGGCCCAGGCCTTCCTGAAGTTCATCACGGGCAAGAAGGGCCAGGAAGTCCTGCAGAAGGGCACGTCCTTCGAGTATGCCATCGGCTCCCAGGTTCCGGCCAACGACAAGCTGGTCCCGATCAAGGACCTCCAGGCTCCCAGCGTGGACCCGGCCAAGCTGAATTCCAAGACGGTCTCCGATCTGATGACCAAGGCAGGACTGCTGTAATTCCGTGATCACCGATCTTGCGGCTCTGGAGCTTTCCGGACGCACGACGACGGCGGGCAGGGGCAAGCGCCCCCGCCCGCCTTTCGGCGTTTCCACCATAGCTGTCATTGCTGTTCTCATTGCCCTGGTATCGCTCGTCCCGCTGGGTTACGTCGCCTTCATGACGGCAGTCACGGGCTGGGATACGGCGGCGTCCCTGATCTTCCGGCCGCGCGTGGGCGAGCTGCTGCTGAACACAGCGCTGCTGATCGCGTTCACCGTTCCGTTGTGCCTTGTCCTGGGTGTGGGCGCTGCCTGGTTGGTGGAAAGGACCGAGTTGCGGGGCCACAAAGTCTGGGCCGTGCTCCTCGCAGCGCCGCTGGCCATACCGGCCTTCGTCAACAGCTACGCATGGGTTTCCGCGGTGCCGTCCTTGGAGGGCCTTTTCTCGGGCGTCCTGATCGCCACACTGTCCTATTTCCCCCTGGTGTACATCCCCGCGGCCGCCACCCTCAGCCGGCTGGACCCCGCCGTGGAACAGTCCGCCGCTTCGCTGGGGCTCGGCGCCTGGCGGGCCTTCTTCAGGGTGGTCCTGCCCCAGCTGCGGATTGCCATGACCGGCGGCGCGCTGCTGGTTTCACTGCACCTGCTGGCAGAATACGGCGCCTTCGCCATGATCCGTTTCGACACCTTCACCACGGCGATTATGGTGCAGTTCAGATCCACCTTCAACGGCCCCGCCGGGAACATGCTGGCCAGCGTGCTGGTGTTCTTTTGCCTGATCCTGCTGCTGGTGGAGGTCCGGAGTCGCGGCACTGCCCGGTACGCCCGCGTCGGCTCCGGCGCCCAGGCGAAGGCCCTGCGGCTTCCCCTCCACGCCTACCAACTCCCTGCACAGGCGGCGCTGCTGACCGCGAGCACACTGGCGTTCGGGCTGCCGCTGCTGTTCGTGTTCCGCTGGATTGTCGCAGGCGGCTCCGATGTCTGGGCGGCCGACGAGTTCCTCCCTGCCCTGCTGCAGACCCTCGGCTTCGGGCTGGGCGGCGCCCTGGTGACCACCGCCGTGGCGTTCCCCATGGCGTACCTCGCCGTGCGGCATGCCAGCTGGTTCAGCAAGGCGCTTGAGCTATCGAACTACATCACCAGCTCCATGCCCGGAATCGTGGTGGGGCTTGCCTTCGTGACCGTCAGCATCCGGCTGGCGCCGGGGATCTACCAGACGGCCTTCGTCCTGATCGCCGCCTACGTGCTTCTGTTCCTCCCCCGGGCGCTCGTCAGCATCCGGGCCGGGCTGGCGCAGGCACCGAAAGAACTGGACGAGGCAGCCCAGTCGCTGGGAACACCGCCGCTGCTGTCCTTCATCCGGGTCACACTTCGGCTGACGGCGCCGGCGGCTGCGGGCGGGGCTGCCCTGGTTTTCCTGGCAATCGTCAACGAGCTGACTGCAACGCTGCTCCTCGCCCCCAATGGCACCCGCACGCTCGCCACCGAGTTCTGGAGCAAGAGCAGCGAAATCGACTACGCCGGTGCGGCGCCCTATGCCCTGCTGATGATCGTGATCTCGGCGCCCATGACCTATTTGCTCTTCCAGCAGTCCAAGAAAGTAGCGGGACAGTGACCGAACAAGCGCCTTCCAGGCTTCCGGAGCCTCGGATCTCGCCGTCCGTGGCGCCGAGCACCAACAGCCATCTGGTGATTGAGGATGTCACCAAGGACTTCGGTTCGCAGGCCGTGCTCAAGGGCGTCAACCTGTCCGTGGCCAAGGGCGGCACCACCGCGATCGTGGGCCCCTCCGGCTCCGGCAAGACCACGCTGCTCCGGCTCATCGCCGGCTTCGAGCATCCCGGTACCGGCAGGATATTGCTCAACGGCAGTCCGGTGGCGGGCGACGGCGTGTGGACACCCGCGCACAAGCGCCACATCGGGTACGTGGCCCAGGACGGCGCCCTGTTCCCGCACCTGACAGTGGGCCAGAACATCGCTTTCGGGCTCAGCGCCTCAAAGCTCGACGGCGGGCGGCGGGCTGTTGCGGCGCGCGTCTCCGAACTGCTGGAGATGGTTTCCCTGGATGCCGCCATGGCCAAACGGCGCCCGCACCAGCTCTCCGGCGGACAGCAGCAGCGGGTTGCCCTGGCACGCGCCCTCGCCCGCGAGCCGGAACTCATGCTGCTGGACGAGCCGTTTTCGGCCCTCGACGCCGGACTCCGCGTGGCAACCCGACGGGCTGTGGCGAAAGTACTCAGCCAGGCCGGCGTCACCACGATCCTGGTCACGCATGACCAGGCCGAGGCCCTGTCCTTCGCCGACCAGGTGGCCGTGATGCGCGGCGGCAAGCTTGCCCAGATCGGCAATCCGTTCGTCGTCTACACCCGCCCGGCCGACCGTGCCACCGCCGAATTCCTGGGCGACGCCGTGATCCTCGACGCCTGGATGGAGGGCTCCCTGGCCACGTGCTCGCTCGGCGGCATCCCCGTCCGGCGCCCGCCGGCCCAGGGCCGCGTGCAGCTCATGCTGCGGCCTGAGCAGATCCGCATTGCCGAGGACGGAAACATCCGGGGAGTGGTGGTGGACACCGACTATTTCGGCCCCGAGACCACAGTGCGGCTCAAGCTGGCGGTCCCGCCGAAACTCGCCGGAGCCATGCCTGACCACCGCTACCCCGGCGGCGGTGAAGTGATCACCATCCGGCACTGGAACGCCTCCATCGCCCAGCCCGGTACCGAGCTCTGCCTGCGTGTGGTGGGCGAGGCTGTGGCATTCCCCATCGAAAACGGCGGCTAATCGGTCATCTCGAGGCTTCATCCTCGTTGTTTGCAGCCTCCAATAACAAAACCCCCGACCGAGAACGTGTGCCTACTTCTTCAGCGTGAGCACCAGCTTGGGTGCGGTCGTGCTGCCGGCCTCCTTGGAGTTGAGGTCCAGGCCGTCGCTGCTGCTGGAGTCCATCCCAAGAGAGAGCTGTTGGCCGAGCTCACCGGTCAGGCCGCTGACCGTCAGCGGAACGCTGTAGCTGGTGTTGGTCGTTGTCGGGCCAAGGGTGCCGATGCTGGTGCCCAGCGCCGGACGGTTGCTGTACGTGATCCCGCCCTCGGTCCAGCTGTCGTTAGCGACCAGCTTGACGTTCTGCTTACCCGTTGACCCGCTCCCCGCGCTGCGCAACTGCAACGTCGCACTCTCCAGCGTCCTGCCCGCATACGCCGACAGGTCAAACTTCAAGTACGTGGCCTCCACCGGACTGTTGTCCACACCCAACATGACACTCGTGCCATTGTTCGTCCCCGTCGCCCCGCCCGAGACATAGCTGTCAGCGGTGGCCGTGAGCGTGACCGTCTCCGACGTGCCCCCGCCCACGGCAGCCGTGGTGAAGGTCCACGTCCTGTCCGACGCCAACGCGTTGCCGGCGACATCCTTCACCCCACTGGAGCCGCCCCTGATCGTCGCCGTGTACGTCGTACCCGCCGCCAGATCCGCACCAGGATTCAACGTCGCAACCCTGTCCGTGCTGTTGTACGTCACAGCGGCCGCCACCGTCGTCGTCCCGGCCTTCAACGTGAACGTGCTCGACGTGAGCGTCGAGGCATCCATCGCCTCCGAGAACGACCCCGTCACATTCGCCGTCACGGCCACACCGGTCGCACCAGCAACCGGAGACGTACCCATCACGGTCGGAGCGGTCGTGTCACCACCGCCACCGCCGCCGCTGGGGCTCAACGTGAGCACCAGCTTGGGTGCGGTCGTGCTGCCGGCCTCCTTGGAGTTGAGGTCCAGGCCGTCGCTGCTGCTGGAGTCCATCCCAAGAGAGAGCTGTTGGCCGAGCTCACCGGTCAGGCCGCTGACCGTCAGCGGAACGCTGTAGCTGGTGTTGGTCGTTGTCGGGCCAAGGGTGCCGATGCTGGTGCCCAGCGCCGGACGGTTGCTGTACGTGATCCCGCCTTCGGTCCAGCTGTCGTTAGCGACCAGCTTGACGTTCTGCTTACCCGTTGACCCGCTCCCCGCGCTGCGCAACTGCAACGTCGCACTCTCCAGCGTCCTGCCCGCATACGCCGACAGGTCAAACTTCAAGTACGTGGCCTCCACCGGGCTGTTGTCCACACCCAACATGACACTCGTGCCATTGTTCGTCCCCGTCGCCCCGCTCGAGACATAGCTGTCAGCGGTGGCCGTGAGCGTGACCGTCTCCGACGTGCCGCCGCCCACGGCAGCCGTGGTGAAGGTCCACGTCCTGTCCGACGCCAACGCGTTGCCGGCGACATCCTTCACCCCACTGGAGCCGCCCCTGATCGTCGCCGTGTACGTCGTACCCGCCGCCAGATCCGCACCAGGATTCAACGTCGCAACCCTGTCCGTGCTGTTGTACGTCACAGCGGCCGCCACCGTCGTCGTCCCGGCCTTCAACGTGAACGTGCTCGACGTGAGCGTCGAGGCATCCATCGCCTCCGAGAACGACCCCGTCACATTCGCCGTCACGGCCACACCGGTCGCACCAGCAACCGGAGACGTACGCGTCACGGTCGGAGCGGTCGTATCGCTCGGGGCAACGCCCTGCCGGTCGCGCAAGAACACGTCACCGGTGGCGTTGGTGTCGCCCGGCACCAGGTTGCTCGCATCCGACGTGAAGGCGACGTAGCGGCCGTCGGCGCTGATCGCGGCGTCCCCGCTTGCGCCGTTGGCCTGGGTGCCGTCGCTGGCGACACTGATCCGGGTGCTCTCCGTCACGCGGTCATGCACGAACACGTCGTCGGTGAAGTTGGTGTCGCCGGGCACCACGTTGTTCGCGTCCGACTGGAAGGCCACGTAGCGGCCGTCGGCACTGATCGCGGGCCCGCCGCTGTGTGAGTTGGCTTGGGTGCCGTCGCTGGCGACGCTGATCCGTTCGGCGCTCCCCGTCACGCGGTCATGCACGAACACGTCGTAGGTGAAGTCGGTGTCGCCGGGCACCAGGTTGGACGCAAACGACACGAAGGCGACGTAGCGGCCGTCGGCACTGATCGCGGGCTGGGAGCTAGAGCTGTTGGCCTGGGTGCCGTCGCTGGCGGCGCTGACCCGTTTGGTGCTGCCCGTTACGCGGTCATGCACGAACACGTCGTCACTGTCGTTGGTGTCGCCGGGCACCAGGTTGTCCGAAGGCGATGTGAAGGCGACATAGCGGCCGTCGGCGCTGATCGCGGCGCCGAAGCTTTCGCGGTTGGCCTGGGTGCCGTCGCTGGCGGCACTGACCCGCTCGGTGATCCCCGTCACTCGGTCACGCACGAACACGTCGTCATTGTCGTTGTTGGTGTCGTCGGGCATCAGGCTGGTCGCAAATGAATGGAAGGCGACGTAGCGGCCGTCGCCGCTGATCGCGGGGTAAAAGCTGTGGCCGTTGGCCTGGGTGCCGTCGCTGGCGACATTGATCCGTTCGGTGCTCCCCGTCACCCGGTCATGCACGAATACGTCATCCCAGCCGTTAGTGTCGCCCGGCACCAGGTTGTCTGCAAACGATACGAAAGCGACGTAGCGGCCGTCGGCACTGATCGCGGGCCAGGAGCTGCCGAAGCTTCTGTTGGCCTGGGTGCCGTCGCTGGCGACGCTGACGCGTTCCATGGCGCCGGTGCCCCGGTCGTGCACGAACACGTCCGAACTGTTGTTGGTGTCGCCGGGCACCAGGTTGGGCGCTGACGACTCGAAGGCGACGTAGCGTCCGTCGGCACTGATCTCGGCAGACCCGCTAGAGCCGTTGGCCTGGGTGCCGTCGCTGGCGACGCTTGCCCGGGTCGTGGCTGGGCCGGCGGCGGACGCCGGCGCGGGGACTCCGAGGATGGCGGTGAGCAGAATCAGTGAAACCCCTAACCGTCGCAGTGCCGGACGTCCCCCTGGTTCCCGGGGCGATGGTTTCTTCATGATTCTTCTCCCTTTGTTTAGTCGGGCGTCGCGGGAAGCGTCTGACTTTAGGTGGATCGTGCGCCGTGCCCCTCGAGCACGGTGCGAAGCCTTTTACCGGGCGGTTAACGGAAACGTTGTTCACCAGAATTTCCAGAGCTGCGGCGAACCGACGAGAAATTTTGCGGGGTCAGCAGGCTGTACCTCGGCCGCCTCTGGGCCGTTCATTCCGGCCGGGGCATGTGCGTGAATCCGGGGCGCGTGGAAGTGAGACTGCCGGCCCATGCGCAGCATGATGATGGCCGGGTTCATTGAGGGCGTCTTCCGGATTCCGCGCCCGCACCCGGGCCCGGATCGGCGGAGTATGACGATTCGGGAGACTGCGCACAGACATGGCGTCCTACGTTCTGCCAGTCGCGGGCGTCCCCAGCGCCGAACCGTGAGATGTACCGATTGTTATTAAGGCCAAATGAGACTTGGCCAGTGTATGTCCGGGACAAGAGGCCAACCAGCGTAGCGAGAGGCCTCCCGGTACTCGTTTTTCCCGCAAGCACTACCCGTTCTCAGCCCGGACTACTCGCTCTTAGTCGCCAAAGGACTAACAAGTACTACCAGGGTTCAGCTCGTGCTCTCCCAGATCGGTGTCGGCTTGGCCCCACATTGTCTACGTGCGCTAATCCTGGGCCTATCGCGCGCTGTCGAATTCCCCGCACCGCCGATTGAGCCTGTCGAAATCCCCGCGTCAGCACGTCCCGCGTAGGCTGGGCGCATGAGCGTTCAGCTGGGTCTCCACCGCCAGTACTGTTCCGTGGCCGCGCCGACCCAGCTGTGGCTCGATGCCGACGGCAGGCTGTCCGGCGGCTCCGCCTTTACCGGCTTGCTCCATGGGGACACGCGCATGCTCTGCCAGGCGTCGGTCACCGTCAACGGCTTGGAGCCCGAACAGATCTCCGTTGACCAGGCACCCGGCGGCGTCCTGCGGGTCCGCGGCCTCATCAGGGGCATCGCGGGGCAGACGGCAGATCCCGCCGTCGAACTCCTCCAGACCTGGACCGTGACGCCGGGCGTCGTCCGCCACACATTGCGGGTCAGTACGTCTCTGGAGGAGCTCGCCGTCGAAGTCGCCGTGGAACTCTCTGCCGATTTCACCGATATGGCTGACATCCGCCTGGGCCGCTTCCGCGATCCCCAGGAACCGGCCCCGGATGACACGGTGCTGCGCTGGCACGACGACGGCAGGAGCCTTGCCGTCTCGGCTCCCGGCAGTGCCGGGTCCGGGCAGCAGCTGGCGTGGCGGGGAAGCGCCGGGCGAGGCAGGCCTTACGAAGCGGAATGGCAGGCCGTCCTGGATGACCACAGCAGCATTCTGGTGGCCGCCGCGCCCTCCTCCTTGACCTTCCCGTCCCATGCCGTCCCCACCGGGGCCCTGCAGACGCTCCTCGAGAACTCGCTGGACGAACTCGACGGTCTGCGCCTGGCAACGCGCCAACTGCCCGACGCACCCTTCATCGCCGCTGGCGCACCCTGGTACTTCACGCTCTTCGGCAGAAGCTCCTTGTGGACCGCGCGCATGCTGCTGCCCCTCGACGCCGGCCTGGCTGCGGGCACGCTCCGGGTACTCGCGCAGTTCCAGGGCACGGCGTCCGACCCGGAGGCCGCCGAGGAGCCCGGAAAGATCCTGCACGAACTGCGCTCCAAGGAGCTCGTCCTGGAAAGCGAAGGGCTCCGCCTTCCTCCCCGGTATTTCGGCGCAGTGGATTCCACGCTCCTCTGGCTCTGCCTGCTGGCCGAATTGTGGCACACAGGCAAGGAAGACGATGTGGTCCGTGCCCTGCTGCCGCATGCCCGGAGCGCTGCGGACTGGCTTCTCGCCACGGGCAGTCCCGATGGAGGAAACAGCGGCTTCCTGACGTACCAGGACACCGGCGGCAACGGGCTCAGGAACCAGGGCTGGAAGGACTCTGCGGATGCCATGCAGTTCGGGGACGGCCGCCTGGCCGACGGCCCCATTGCGTTAGCCGAGGTCCAGGGCTACGCCTATCAGGCAGCGGTCGCCGCTGCAGAGCTCTTCGAGGCCACCGCCGGGGAAGCCGGCGATTCTGTTTCACATGCCCTGCGGGATTTTGCGTCACGACTGCAGCAACGGTTCCGCGAGCGCTTCTGGCTGGAGGACGGTGCCGGACGTTTTCCGGCCATGGCCTTGGACGGAAGCGGCACGCCTTTGGACGTCCCGGGTTCCAATATGGGCCACCTGCTGGGTACCGACATTCTGTCGCCAGAGGAGGCACGGCTCGTGGCCGGCCGGCTCCTCGGCGCCGAGCTCTTCACCGGCTACGGCCTCCGCACGATTTCGAACCGGGCCTCCGGCTTCTGGCCTTACAGCCATCACTGCGGTTCGGTCTGGACGCACGACACCGCGGTAGCAATCCGGGGACTCCTCGCTGACGGCTTCACGTCGGAGGCCCGGACGCTGGCGGAAGGGCTGCTGACGGCGTCTGAGTCCTTTGGAAACCGTCTGCCGGGGCTCTTCGCCGGAGTGCCCGCGTCGCAGACCGGATATGCGGTGCCGTTCCCGGCGTCCTGCCGTCCGCAGAGCTGGTCGTCGGCGGCAGCCGTGGTGGTGGCGCAGGCGCTCGGCGCACTGGCCTAGCGTGCGTTGGCCAGGGGCGTGTACTTGAACGCCTTCAGCGTCACTCCTCCGCCTGCTGTCGAGGCGCTGATCCTGTGTTCGCCGGCACGCGGGAAGACCAGCGAGGTCAGGGTCTGCTCGCCGCCATTAACGAACACCTCCACGGAGGAATAGTCCACGAAAAGTGTCAGCTCCACCGTGCCCCTGCCAGCTGCGGAACCGTGGCGCGGCGGGCTCGACGCTGTCCGCCGATCGGTAAACACCGGGCCCAGCCCTTCAACGCCCGGGGCCATTGCCGAGCGGGACACGGAGGCCGTCCCCTCCTCGAAGTTGTATCCGACCGTGGCAAAGTCCGCCGCAGCATTCCCAGCAGCGCCGTTGCCCGCCGAGCCGCTCCCGAGCTTGAGGAGAACTTCCGAGCCGTCGTCGTCCGGCCCGCGTTCGAGGGTCACGTCGAGCCGGTATGCTCCGCCGTCGGGAACAGGCAGTTCCCCTGCACCGCTCGGCGTCACCTGCCGGTCGCTGATGGCCTCGGGGGTGCCTTCCAGACCTGCCAGGGCCTCGGCGGGAGTCGACACCAGGGCCGGCTTGCCTTGGACCGTTTCGAGGCGGATGTCCCGCACTATTGAATCGGCGCCGCCCTGCCAGTCACTGGTGGGCAGCTTGCGTGCGTAGGTCCAGTTGTTCATCCAGCCGATGGCGTGGCGTGACGCCGTCCGCTGGTTTTCCGGAAGCCGGGGATCATCCCAGGTGACCGCCGCGTAGAAGTCTGATCCGGCGTCGAGCCACTGGTGTTTTTCATCTGCGGGCGTGAACGTGGTGCCGTCCCACTCCCCCGTCCAATAGGCCACACCGGTCGTCCGGCCTTCTCCTGAACCGTTGGCACTCGCGGCGAGGACCCAGCTGCGCTTCGCAGGATCGCCGTCGAGGTCCAGCTGGAAAAGGTCCGGGCATTCGAGGATCCCCAGTCCTTTGCGTTCAAAGCTGGAGGCATGGCGCCAGTCCTTGAGGTCCCGCGACGTGTACAGGCCGATTTTTTCGCCTTCCGCCAAGGCCATCACCCATTGCCCGCGGGCTTCGTCACGGATGATTTTCGGGTCCCGCCAATGCTGCGCACCCGGGTTATCCATGACTGGATTCCTGTCGTAGGGCTTGAACGTGTAGCCCTTGTCCGTGGAGTAGAAGAGGGACTGCCGCTGGACCCCGTTGTCCTGCTGCGTGAGGACGGCGATGACCGCGCCCTTGCCGAAACCCGCGGTGTTGTCGTGGTCCACCACGGCGCTGCCCGTTTCGATGTCGCCCAGACCGTTCTTGAACTTCTCGATTGCCACGCCTTCGTCCTTCCAATGCACCATGTCGGTGCTGGTGACGTGGAACCACTCGGTGCCGTTTCCTTCCGGATGGTCGGCGTTGTAGAGATAGTAGTAATGCCAGACGCCGTCCAGCATGAACGGCCGCTGTGGATCGTTCATCCACTCCTTCGCCGGTGTGAGGTGGTAGGACGGGCGGTACTGGGATGCCCCCTCGGGCCGGCTGAAGTTCTGGGCCTCCGGCTTCTGACCACCCTGGTTCTGGGTACCTTGGTTTTGCGAACCGGGCGCATCAGGGGACCCTCCTGCCAGCCCAATCACGGCCATGACCGCCAGAAGGATAACCAGGACAGCAGCCGCTGCGATTCCGATGGCGCGGGGGCCGGGCTTCAGTGGGGAAAACCTGTGCATGTCCGCCGATCGTCGGAGAATGGTGAAACGCCGGCGGGCCAGGGCGCGGCTGCCAGCGCTTCATTGACCAGGTTCAATTTTACCTTCCCGCTGCGGGCGCTTCTTCTGCGGGTATGGCGTCTCGCCGCGCGCCAGCATGTCCACGAAACCGGCGATTTTCCGCGCCCGTGTGGCGGGCTGTTTAACCGAGTTCGTCCGGTAGATGAGGGCGTAGCGGTTGACGGAGGTGAGGACGTCGAACATGGCCTGCGCTGCGGGGACGGCAGCGATGGCCGCGGCGAGATCCGCCGGGACTTCCGCCGTCGCCTGCCCGGAATACGCGGCTTCCCAGCGGCCGTCCGCTTTGGCGGCATCGACGGCAGCCCGGCCGGCGGCAGTCATCTTGCCGTCCGCTTCGAGCCTTCCGACCCGGTCCACGTTCCGGGCGGACCAGGCACTCTTTGGCCCGCGGCGCGTCATCCGTTGGAAAGAGCTGCCGTCGTCGCGCCTCCTGCCCTGCCCGTCAATCCAGCCAAAACACAGCGCCTCGTTCAGTGCTGCTTCATAGTCCAGTTCCGTGACTGCACCGCCCTTTTTATGCAGCACCAGCCAGACGCCGGGACTGTGCGCGTGGTTCGATTCCAGCCAGGTGCGCCATTCGGCGGCGTCCTTAACCAGCAGTTCCTCGAGTTCAGCGGACATAGGCCCTATTCTGCCCCCGGTGCCGGAGTATTCAAGTCGTGGCATCATGGCCATGACAGCGCTGTTTCCGAATCCGAGGAGAACCCATGCTGCGTGTCCGCCCCGTTCATTTCACATCCCGGATGGCACCGTGGGAGCGGCTGCTCACGGACCTGGGCATGATCAAGACCACTGAAGACGACACATGGCGTGAATTCGACGCCGGTTCAGGGAGGCTGGCGCTCCAGCACACCCCGGCCGGAGAAGAGAATGACGGCAGCACATCCTTCGGCGTCGAGGTGGGCGATCTGGAGGAGTTCGCCCGCCGCACCAATCTTGCGGGCGCAGAAACCGGAACCAGCCCGGCCGAGCTGGTCCCGGCGGATATCGGGGACTCCTGCCGGATCACGGGCGAGGACGGCTTCAGCTTTACCGCGGACAAAGCCGCTCACGGCGCGCAGTGTGCCGACGCCGACCCGGCGCTGACCGTCGTCGCCGTCTGGTTCACCGAGGATACCGCCGCGGCCGCCGATACGCTCCGGTGCATGGGTGCCCGGTTCAGGCCCGTCCCGGATGACGATGAAACCGCCGATTTCACGGCCAAGAACGGCGGCGTGCTGATGGTGCGCCCCGGTACCGGCCCGGCTCGGTCAGGCTTCGGTTTTGAGTACGACGGCGACCTCGACGTCTTGCGTGACCGGCTCACCGCCGCCGGCCACCGCGTTACCATGACCGAGGAAGCCTTCGGGCGTACCCTGCACGTCGCCAACCCCGACGCGCACGACGCCGCTCCGGACTCCCACGTGGCGCCAACGCTTTGGATCTCCCAGCGGGCACCGCGAGGGGCGTGACGGGCGGTCCGGCCAGGCCGGTGTGCGCCGGCGGGCCGGCCCGTTGATGCGTTGGATCTCGGCACTTAGCCCTCCGCTAAGAGCTGAGATCCCACGCATCGGCGGCCGGATGGGTGGTGATGGGGTAGAACTTAACCATGAACCTGCGCACCCCTGACCCCAATCCCGGCTGGCTCTCCGACGAGGACCTCTTTGAGGCCCGCGGGCGGCTCCCCATGGTCTATGTGGAAGCGGTGCCGGTACGGCTCGATCCGCTGGGGTTCGTTAACGAGGTGGGGACGCTCCTGCAGGCTGACGCAGACGGCACCATGGTCCGCTCCCTGGTCTCCGGCCGCGTGCTCTACCGCGAAACTATTAGGGCCGCGCTTCTGCGGCACATGGAGAAGGACCTCGGCCCGCTCGCTTTCCCGCAGCTGCCCATCAGCCCGGTGCCGTTCACCGTGGCCGAGTATTTCCCTGCCCCGTCCCAGACGGGCTTCACCGATGACCGCCAGCACGCCGTCTCTCTCGCCTACATCATCCCCGTCACCGGCGAGTGCGAACCGCGCCAGGACGCCCTGGAACTCACGTGGATGACTCCCCAGGAAGTGCTCAGCGATGACGTCCAGCTGGAGTTCTCGGGCGGGCGCGGAGCACTGGTCCGGCAGGCCCTGGCATTCGCCGGCGTCGGGGGCTGACAGCGCGCGGAGAGTCCCGCCTCCCCGACTTGGTGCTCCGTCCTTTGTAGACTGTTGGGCGGACCGCAAGAGAACCTAAGGACTCCCGATGAACCACCAACCAGCTGCCCAGACCTATCGCGAACAGCAGGCTGGGTCTCTGCAGAGTGGCGACCACCTCCTCCTGCCAGACGGCCAGCGGTCCGCGGAAATCCATTCCGTCGAAATCGAAAACGACGACTTCGGCAGCCCCGCCATAGTCCTCGCAACCCTCACCGGTGGCGGAATGCTGCGCATTGCCGCCGGCTCGTCAATACGGATCACGGGCACGGAATCTGCGATGGATGAGCCCTCGCTGCTGGAAGCCGCCGCCGCCCAGGACGGTATCGGACAAGACACTGCCAACCAGGAACGCGCCAGCCAGGACAGTGCCCGACAGGACAGTGCCCGACAGGACAGCGCCAGCCAGAACAGTGCCAGCCAGGACGCTGTGGTCCAGGTAAATGCCGCCGACGCAAGTGCAGTCAGGGACTCCGACGCCGCCACCCCGCTTCAGGTGGTCGGGAACCCCCGCGAGGGGGCGGCGCTGCCCCCGGCGCCTCCCGCCGTCGTCGTTCCTCCCCTGCCGGCCACAACGCCCGCGGTGATCGGGCCGAGCGCAGAAGACCTAGCCCTCATCCCGGAGCCGGCAGGTACGCCGGAATCCGTTGTGGAAGCCGTTGCGGAGGCCCATCCGGATTCCGTGGGTGTGCTGTTGCTGGCCGACAAGCTGGTCAAGGGCATCAACACGAAATCCGGCAGTTGCCTCAAGGACCTCAGCGACCTGGCGCACGAGCTCTTCATCATGCTCAAGGACGCAGACGGCGCGCTGGCCGTCGCGGACCTCCTGAATGTGCTGCCATTCGACGGCAACCCCGGCAGGTGGTCGTCCGTGGAGGCGTCGCTCGCGCTGTCCACCTACATCTGCCGCCAGACCGGTCAGAAGGAGCGCGCGGCCGTCTACGAAAAGTTGCTGCGCGCGCCGGAAAACCAGGAGACCGACCCGTTCAAGGCCAGGATGCAGGCCAGGGTCCGCCAGCGCTCGCTGAACGAACCGAACCTGTATGACAAAGAGATCTTCCGGTCCATGGACAATTCCAACCATGAGGCCGAGCGCGAATGGCGGCTGCTGCGCCTCGAGTCGCTGCTGTTCCTGCGCGCGCACGGCGGATCGCAGACCATCAGTGCAGGTGAGCTGGAACGGCGGATAGCGAACGAACTGGAGTCTGTGCGGGCCTAGTCTGTGCGGGCCTGGCCTCGGGGCGTCTTCCCCCGACGAGTGCGCTTCCTCTAGCCCCGGCTGTGCCGAAGTTGTAAATTCAGGCCATGACGAACAATCTGAGCGTAGTGATCAACTCCGATGCGCCGCAGGTTTGGACGATGCTGCGTGAACCCGCCAAAGTAGCCGAGTGGCACGGCTGGCAGGCAGACGACCTTGCCGCCGAAATCAACGAAATCTACTTCAACAGCACCGTGATTGAAAGCCCGGACCACACTTCACTGACCGTCGACGGCGGTGACATCTTCACGCTGAAACCGGTGCCCTCCGGGACCGAGGTGAGTGTCACGCGTGCAGCGCTGGATCACAACTCCGAGTGGGCGGCATGGGACGAGGACATCACCCAGGGCTGGCTGACCTTCCTCCAGCAGCTCAGGTTTGCCTTGGAACGTCATCCCCACGGCAAACGCCGGACCTTTTTCTTCTCGGTTCCCGGCAGCGAAGGCTCCGCCATCGAAAAGCTCGGGCTCCAGGACGTCCCGGCACCCGGCGAAGATTATTCCCTAACTCTGGGAACCGGCGAGGAGATTTCCGGCAAGGTCTGGTACAAATCCAACCATCAGGTGGGACTGACCGTGCACAGCTATGCCGAACGCGGCGATGGCCTGCTGATCGTGGCGGACCAGCCCGTCATCCCGGAAGTCCGTCCCGACGGCGGCTCGTTGGTGATCCTCTCGACCTACGATCTGGGGGCCCACAGCCTCGAGACCATCCGCAGCCTGTGGGATGACTGGCGGGCTGAGAACTACCCCACATCGGAGCCGATCCACTGAGCTGCCGCGCGCCCAAGCTGGCACACTTGAACCGTGCCAGCCAATCCTGAACCAGTGCCGCCCGCCCGCCAGTCGGAGTTCTCCTTTCGGGTAGGCAAGCGTCTCGCCGAAACGTGCCGCCCGGCGGCCGGGCAGGTGTCCGCCAACGGCGGCGAGTTCCTCGGCCGGACCGGGACCATTGCCACGCCCCACGGCGAGATTCAGACGCCGGCCTTCATCGCCGTCGGGACCAAAGCGACTGTCAAATCAGTGCTGCCCGAGTCCATGGCCGAACTAGGGGCGCAGGCACTCCTGGCCAACGCCTACCATCTGTACCTGCAGCCGGGACCGGAAGTCCTGGACGAGGCAGGCGGGCTCGGGGCCTTCATGAACTGGCCCGGCCCTACCTTCACCGACTCCGGAGGGTTCCAGGTGATGAGCCTGGGTTCGGGGTTCAAGAAGGTCATCGACATGAAATCCGTGGACCAGTCCGGGCCCGACGACGCCGTGGCCGCCGGCAAGGAACGCCTGGCCCACGTGGACGACGACGGCGTCTGGTTCAAGAGCTATCTCAACGGCGACCGCCACCGCTTCTCGCCCGAGATTTCGATGCAGGTCCAGCACCAGATCGGCGCGGACATCATGTTCGCCTTTGACGAGCTCACCACGCTGCAGAACTCCCGCCGATACCAGGAGGAGTCGCTGGAGCGCACGCGAAGGTGGGCCCTGCGCTGTCTGGACGAACACTTCCGGCTCACCGTCTCCCGGGCGGGTAAGCCGTACCAGGCGCTGTTCGGCGTGATCCAGGGCGCGCAGTACGAGGACCTGCGCCGCAAGGCCTGCCGCGACCTTGGCGCCATGCCTTTCGACGGGTACGGGATCGGCGGGGCGCTGGAGAAGGAGAACCTGGGCACCATTGTGCGCTGGTGCAACGAGGAGCTTCCGGAAAACAAACCGCGGCACCTCCTGGGCATTTCTGAGCCGGACGACATCTTCACAGCCATCGAGAACGGCGCCGACACCTTTGACTGCGTCTCCCCTACCCGGGTGGCCCGCAACTCCGCGTTCTACACCCCCGAGGGGCGGTTCAACCTGTCCGGCGCCAAGTACAAGCGCGACTTTGGCCCGCTGCAGATCGGCTGCGACTGCTACGCCTGCCAGAACTACTCGCGCGCCTACATCCATCACCTGTTCAAGGCAAAGGAGATGCTCTCCGCCACGCTCATCTCCATCCACAACGAGCGCTTCGTGGTGAAGATGGTGGACGACGCCCGGCTCGCCATCGAGGACGGTTCCTTCTTCGAGTTCAAGGCCGAGACCCTGGGGCGGTACTACTCGTAGGTCCGGTCCCGGCCCGCCACCCGGGACGCTGCCGCCCGTACCCCGGCCCGCCACCTGCGCCCGCGCCCGCGCCTGCGCCCGCGCCCGCGCCGTTTCGACGGTTCCCTGCCAGCTAGACGCATGGGCGCGTCGAACCGGCAGGGAACCGTCGAGCCGGGTTTCCACATAGCCGATCCCGGGTCTGGAAGCTGGCGGTCGCGAAGCCGAGGCTGGAACCATGACACAGCCTCAGCTTCCCCTCGGCACCATGTGGCGCACGCAGGAACTGCTCAGCGTCGGCGTTCATTCGCGGGCCATCGCCAGCCTGATGCGCAGCGGAGACCTGGTGCGGCCCCGCCGCGGCTGCTACGTCCGGGGCAGCTGGTGGAACAGTCTGAAGCCCGGTACGCGCAGCCGCTACCTGGTTCATGCCCATGCACACGGGACACTTACGACGTCGGCCGGCGGCTTTGTTTACAGCCACACCTCAGGTGCCCGCCTGCGCCGGCTTCGTTTGTGGAACGTCGACGACCGGATCCATCTGACGCAGCCCACGTGCCCGTCCCGAATTTCGCACGGCCGTGACGTTGTTGCCCATACTCGTACCCTGGGCGCGGGCGATATCAGTTTCGTGGCCGGGCTCCCCTGCACGTCACTTGAACGGACTGTGGTGGATTGCTGCCTGATGTTCAACCTTCGGCAGTCTCTCATTCTTGTGGACCATGCCTGCCGGCTGGGCGCGGACCTTGAGGATCTGCGGTCCCGCTGCACTGCACTGACGGGGCGCAACGGAGTCGTCGCAGTGCGGCGGGCCCTCGAACTGGCTGACCCCCGCTCTGAGTCACCCGGTGAAACCCTGACCAGGGAGCTGCTTCACCGGCTCAGGATCGAGCCGCCCGAACCCCAGTACGTGGTGCACACGCGGCTGGGCGAGCATCGGCTGGACTTCGCCTGGCGCAAGCGGAAAGTGGCGCTCGAATTCGACGGCAAGGTCAAGTATTTCGACCATCAGCCCACCGGCGAGGTCCTGTTTGAGGAACGTCGCCGTGAAAAGGCGCTAATGGAGCAAGGCTGGACCTTCATCCGGATCGAATGGAAGGACCTGTTCAACGAAGCGGAATTCAAGTACCGGGTGCTCCGGGCGCTTGGCGGTCGTCCAGGCGACTAGCCTTCACCGTCCCGGCGCTCCCGCCGTTTCGACGGTTCCCTGCCGTTTCGATGTCACGCAGCATCGATTGGGGCAGGAACCGTCTAAACGGCCCACAGTCAGGGCGTGCCGGTAGGACGGCGGCGGCCGGCTGCACTGCCTCCGTCACCTCGTCTCCGTCACCTCGTCTCCGTCACCGCGTCTCCGTCACCGCGCCGTAGCTCGGCTCGCGCTTTCTTGATCCAGCCAATGACGAAGGTCGTCACCGGCACGAACAGGAACTCGACGAGGGTCTTGTAAAGGAATCCGACCACCACGTAGTTCAGAAATGTGGCAAGTCGCTGATGCAGATCACGGAAGCCGGGATGCTGCAGAAGATCAGTGTGTCCACAAATTCCCCGGCGACGACGACCGGTTAACGACGACGGCGGGCCGCCGGCTCCGGGACCTGAAGTCCGCCCAGTAGCCGGCCACCCGCCGTCGTACGCGTCTATTTCGATGGTTCCCTGCCGCCTCGACGCTTTCGGGCGTCGAGTGTGCACGGAACCGTCGAAACGGCCCGCGGACCTAGCGCCGAGATGCCTCGATAAGCTCCTCGTCGTCCCCGCGGCCTGCGTCGGTGGGGTCGTCCGCGGCAACGGCTGCCTGCGACCAGGCGTCGCCCTGCTCACGGTCCAGGTGCGTTGCCTTCTTGTTCTTCAGCGCGAAGATGTAAACCAGCAGCGAGAGGCCGATGGCCACGGTGACGTAGGTGAAGAACAGGTCCACCTGGCCGGCCTTCTGCAGTGCCGCACCGATGAGCGGAACGGTCCCGCCGAAGAGCGAGTTGGCGATGGCGTAACCCAGGCCGACGCCGAGGGCGCGGATCGAAGCAGGGAACAGCTCGGCCTTCACTAAGGCGTTGATGGAGGTGTAGCCGCCAACAATCAGCAGGCCGCCCATCATGAGCAGGAACGCCGTGAACGGATCCTTGGTGCCGGCGAGTGTGGAGAGCAGCGGCCAGGTAAACAGCAGGCCGCTGATGCCGAACCAGAGCAGCAACGGCTTGCGGCCCACCTTGTCCGAGATCATGCCGTAGACGGGCTGCAGGAGCATGAAAATGAGCAGTGCCCAGAAGTTGATGACCGACGTGTCCGTCTTGGCGATCCCCGAAGTATCGTTCATGAACTTCAGGATGAAGTTGGTGTACGTGTAGAACGCCACCGTGCCGCCTAGAGTCACGCCGATGCAGATCAGCAGCGGCTTCCAGTGCTGCGTGAACAGCAGCTTCATGGTGCCGGGCCGGGCCTCGCCGGCCACGAGGGGGGCCTTGGCAGCACGGACCTGCTCCTCGGAGACGGTCTCTTCCATGGAGCGCCGCAGCCACAGGACCACGAGCGCGGCGACGCCGCCGATGGCGAACGGGATGCGCCAGCCCCACTCCGTCAGCACGTCCTTGCCCATGGTGTTCTGCAGGATGACGAGGACCAGCAGGGCCAGCATTTGTCCGCCGATCAGGGTGACGTACTGGAAGCTGGAGAAGAAGCCGCGGCGCTTGGAGGTGGCGGCCTCGGACATGTACGTGGCACTGGTGCCGTATTCGCCGCCGACGGAGAAGCCCTGGACCAGGCGAACGAGAATCAGCAGAAGCAGTGCCCAGACGCCGATCTGCTGGGTCGTGGGCAGGATCGCGATCGCAAACGAGCCGGCCGACATCATGGTCACGCTGAGTGTCAGGGCTGCCTTGCGGCCGTTGCGGTCGGCATAGCGGCCGAAGAACCAGCTGCCGATGGGGCGCATGAGGAACGACGTCGAGAAGACGGCCATCGCCTCAAGGCCGGCCTGGAGCTCGTCCTTGGAGTTGAAGAAGTGGGACTGGAAGTAGGCTGCGAAGACTGTGTAGACGTAGAGGTCGTACCACTCCACAAGGTTGCCTGCGGAGCCTTTGAGGATATTGCTCACGGCCCTGCGGGTCTGGGCTGCCTCATACTGGGTCACGGTTTGCTGGATGCTCATCAGTGAACCTTCCTTGACGGTGCCGCTGCCGGCAGCCGTTCCTGGCGTACTTTCATGCTGTCCATGGCCACTTTGCTCACGGTTCCTCCTCGACGTTGACAGTCCCCCTGAACAGCAGAGGACCCGATCCAAACTATTCGTGATGCAGGGCACAACCAACGTGCGCGGGGATTTCCTAACACTTCCTTAGGTTTTCCCGCTCCCTGCTCATCCTGGCTCGCCACGGCGCCATCAAGGCGCCCCGTGGTGGCGCCTCATCATCGCCGCAGGGCAAAAAACCGGGAGAAGGGGTAATCTCCAAAGCGGGCAGCATGATGCGGACGCCCAACCAGCGAAAAGGGACCAGGCAATGGAAGTGCTCATCGTCGAGGACGACGACGCCATGGCGGCCGCTCTTGACGCAGCGGTCGTCTCCGCCGGCCATAAGGCAACCAGGGTGTCCCGAGGGGCCGATGCACTCCTGGTCCACAGGCGGTTCGAGGTGGTCCTTCTGGACCTGGGGCTTCCGGATATGGATGGGCTCGAGGTACTCCGGAAGCTTCGCCAGGTCACGCCGTGTCCCATCCTGATCCTCACCGCCCGCGACGATGAGCGGAGCGTGGTGCTGGGGCTGCGGTCCGGTGCCGATGACTACCTCGTGAAGCCGGTAAAACTCGTAGAACTGCTTGCCCGCATAGAAGCTGTCACCAGGCGGGCAGGCCGTCCCCGCGGCAACAGGCAACAAAACATTGTGCTGGGGGATCTCGACGTCGACCTCGACCGACGAGTGGCGTCGCTCGGTTCGCGGGTGCTGCCATTGACGGCGACCGAGTTCGACTTGCTTGCGCTTTTGGCCCGTCATGCGGGTTCCGTGGTCACCCGGGAACAGATCCTGGATACCTTGTGGGGTGATGCGTTCGTCGCATCCTCGCGGTCCCTTGACGTTCACCTGACGGGCCTGAGGGCAAAACTCCAGCTGCCCGGTTTCATCATTAATGTCCGCGGGGTCGGTTACCGGATTGAGGCGGATTCTGCGTGAAACTGCGCGTCCTGGGCGTCCTCAGCCTGCTGTCCGTCCTCATGGTCATCATCGTCTCCAACGCCATCCTGACATCCGCGAGCCGGGAGCTCACACAGGAGCTCCAGATCAACCGGGTTGCAGCACTCAACAGGTTCGCGCAAGTCGCCTATGACGCTGCGCTGGACGGCGATTCCACCCAGCTCCAGCGGGAGATGGACACGTATTCCGGGCTGTACGAAGAGGGCGTCCTGATCCGCCTCCAGCGGGGTACCTTGCGCTCCGGCGGCGTGAGCGAGGACCGGGCAGACGTTCGCGAGGCTATTGCCCGGGCCAATCTGAACCTCAGCGACACGACGCTCGCCCCGCTACAGCCGTTCGGAACCGGCTCTGAAGTGATATCGCGGTCATTCGGAAGTGCCAGCCAGGTCCTTGGCGAGGCTGTCCTCGAAGTAAACCTGGACGCGGCCCGGCACAAACTTCGGGAACGGTGGCTCGTCGTCGGACTGGCGGCGTCGGCGCTCGGGGCGGTGCTACTCCTGGGTGCGGCGCGTGTGACCAGGTGGGTGTTGCGTCCCGTTCATCGGTTGAATTCGGCGGTGACCGAGCTCGAGGCGACGGGCCGGACGAGTCACCTTCCGGAGGATGGCCCGCCGGAGCTGAGGGAGCTGAGCCGTTCCTTCTCGACAATGGCCCGCGCCGTCAGTGAAAGTATCGATTCCCAACGCCAACTGATAGCAGACACGTCACACCAGTTGCGCAATCCTGTGGGCGCGCTGCGGTTGAGGATCGATCTACTGCAGCTGGAGCTGGAAACAGGCCGGGAACATGCCGCGGCGGCGGGAGTATTGGCTGAACTTGAACGTGTGGAAGAGATCCTGGACGGAGTGCTGAAGCTGGCGGCGGCTGAGCACCGGGCCTTCGAGGATTCTGCACGCGGCGCGCTTGGTCCCGCTTCCGGCCAGGACAAGGCCCTCATCGACCCCTTCCCTGTTTTGCAGGAAGAAGTCGAACGGGCGGAACCCGCCGCACAGCGTGCGGGAGCATCGATCGTGTTGGAAAGACCGCCTGACCCCGCGGTGCAATTGGCCTGCAACTCCGCCGAATTGGCCCAGATGGTTGGGGAGCTCCTCAACAATGCCATCAAATACGCCCCCGGCGCCACCATCTCCGTTGCCGTCCGCAAGGGTACAGGAACGGCGACAATCGAAGTATCCGACCACGGTCCCGGGCTTTCCGCTGACGAAAGGGCCGCGGCCACAACCCGGTTCTGGCGGTCATCGCGGCATCGGGAGGTTCGCGGCAACGGCCTGGGCATGACCATCGTGGACAAGCTGGCGGGGGCCAATGGCGGCCGCCTGCTGCTGGCGGAGCGATCACCCCATGGTCTGATGGCCCGCATCGAGTTTCCGCACCCGTTGGTCCCGCCGCAGGGGCACCCTCATGACTGATTTTATTGCAGCCTGCGGACTTCCCCGGCGGACCGCCCTCAAAGCCGGACTGGCCGCGGGTCTGGCCGGCGTCCTTCTGCCCGCTCTCAGTGCATGCACTTCGACGGGACGTCCCGGCACGGTCACAGTGGCAGGCGGCGAACCGGGAGGCTTCTACCTTGAGTTTTCCACCCTGCTGGCAGAGTCCCTTCAGCGCCATGGCGTTGCGGACAGGGCGGTGCCGCTGACGACGGGCGGCAGCCTCGAGAACCTGGAGCATCTCCTGACCGGCAAAACCACGTTCGCCGTCGCACTGGCAGACGCAGCGGCGCAGCAGGTGGCGGCGAAAAATCCGCCAACCGGTACTGTCCACATTGCCGCCCTGGGAAAGGTGTATGAAAACTACGTCCATTGCGTCGTGCGCAAGAGCAGCGGCATCCGGGACTTCACCGAGCTCGCCGGCGGAACCGTGGCCATCGGTCAGCCTGGTTCGGGGACCTCACTAACCACTCATCGCCTCATCGAGGCCGCCGGGCTGGGATCCACTGCTGCCGGTCGCTCCGCCCACGCTGCCTCCACGGCGAAGACCGTCAGGGTGGTGAACCTCGGGCTGAACGACGGCCTTGCCGCATTGCGGGGCGGTTCAGTGGATGCATTGTTCTGGTCCGGAGGCGTGCCCACGGCCGCCATCGCGGCCACCCACAAGGAGGTCGGCCTTCGCTTCCTCGACCTTTCCGCATTGATCCCGGCGATGCGGACGCGTTACGGCGTGTTCTACGATCGGGTTTTGATCCCTGAAGGCGGCTACGAAAGCACCCCGGCAGTGTGGACGGTGGGCGTGGCCAACCTGCTCCTGTGCCGCAACGATCTGGATGATGCCACCGTGAAGAGGACGGTCGAACTGCTGGTGGACCATGCTCAGGAACTCATCCCACGGTCCAGTCTGGGGGTTCAGTTCCTGAGCCCGGAATCGCTCATCAACACGGCGGGACTGCCCCTGCATCCCGCAGCTGCCGCCGCATACAGGACATTGCACGGTTAGCCAGCGACGGCGGCCGTGGGCGGCCGCCGCCAACCGTCAGCGGGGATCCGCCACCGTTCCCATGAACAGCGGCAGGCCGGTCTCGACGTGCACAATCTGGTAGTGGAAGGGCCTGTCGAAATCGATGGTCCGCTCCGGCTGCGGGCCGGCGCTTGTTTCTGTGCCGTTGAACTGCGTGACGGCGGCAGCCACGGTGCCCTTCTCCGCAACAGTGATGTTGGCAGCCTGGCCTGCCTGCGTCAGGATAAAGCCCGGCTGGATGGCATTGAAGTCGGTCTGGGTGCTCAGGGTTTTCGTCAGCCCCATTGCACCCAGGACTGTGCGAAGATCGAAGCTGCACTTGTGGTCCCACCGTGGCAGCTGGATCTGGACTGTTTCCAGTGGAGCGGAATCCATGGCAGCGGCGATTTCTGCTAACTTCCCGGCGCCAAATGCGGCCGGCGTAGTAGTGCCCGTGGCGTTGCCATCCGGCCCGTCGGGCAGGACGAGCCGCATCACGAAGCCCTCTGCGTAGGGAAGGTCCACGCCCCGCCAGCCCGGACCGTCCGCGTACTTCATCTGCAGAAGGTTGCGCATGGCGGGAGCCTTGATCTCTTCGCCCTTCGCCGTGGTGAAGGGCCGGTCGGACGTGCTGCCCGGATCAAACGGCGAACTCCATGCGGCCGCGAAATACAGCGTATTGAGCAGGCTGAACGTGTTGTGGGTATCGTACTCGGCCGGTGCCTCCTTGATGCGGCCGCCCGTGTTCTTAGCCACCCACGCATCGATGGCAGGTTTAGTGGTCCCCTCATCCCGAAAGTCAACGGGGTACACGCCGGTTCCATAGTGCTTGGCCAGCGTGTCGAGGTAGGCGGCACCGGTCGTCGCGTTCTTGTCCACAAACAGGCCATTCGCCGGGTGCATGACCGGTTTCCGCGGCGGGTTCTCCTCGTCCACGGAGCCGGGGTCGCCGTCGAACTTTTCCAGCGAGGCGAGCAGCGCGTTCATGGCTTCATCCCGGTGTTCGGCAGGGAGGTTCAGGACAGCATCCATCTCTGCAGCCGCTTGCCCTGCGGCGCCGGCCCTCAGCATGGCGATTGCAATGAGCAGGCTGCCCGGCGACGACACGACATTGCCGTTGGCGCCCTTACCGCCGTTGGTCAGCAGTCCTTCCCCCAGCCTTAGGGCGGAGTTCCTGAGGGACTTCAGCTCAGCAGGGTACGAGGCACGGTCAACGGAGACGCGCTCCACCCCCTCCGCCTTCAGGAGCCCGGACTTCAGGATGCCGGGCCCGGGTACTGGCGCTGAACAGGCAGTTAATGCCGCCACAGCGGTCGCCGCCATCAATTTAGCCACGCGAATCCTGTTCATTGTGCCAACCTCAGACATTCTGCCGGTTACCGCCTATCCACAGTCAACCAGCAGGGTCCGACAGTTTCGATGCCCGTCCGGTCACGGTTTGTTGTCGTTTCGGTCTCACATCCCCGACGCTCCCTCACCGTTCGCAACGTTTTCGCTAACGCTCCCTCACCTCCTGCACGATTTGTCACAACCCTCCCTCACCATTCACAGCGTTTCGGTAACACTCCCTCACCTCCTGCACATTCCTGATCAACGCTCTCGTGTTGGGCACCGGCGTATGCTCGAGACACACCGGAAGCGGAGCAAGTCCGGTTCCAGCGGGGCATGGTTCCGAGGAAAGGCTGGCACAGCACTTCACTGGCGTTGAGGAGTACATCGCGGCACAGCCCGCCGACGTGCAACCGGTCCTTCAGGAAATCCGCACACAAGCCCGTGCAGCCGTGCCAGACGCCGGCGAGATGATCAGCTACGGGATCCCCACGATCACTCGCAATGGGCACTACGTCGTACACTTCGCCGCTTGGAAACACCACGTCTCCGTCTACCCGGTTCCCCTCGGGGATGAAGCGTTCCAGCGGGAGATCGCACCATACCTGGCGGCCAAGGACACGCTGAAGTTTCCGCTGGGGAAGCGGGTTCCTTACGAACTGATCGGGAAAGCGGCGGAGAGGCACGGTGGAAAGTAAACCTCGCCCCTGGCCGCAGGAATTGAGGGAGCGCCCCGGGACAACCCGCAGGAATTGAGGGAGCGCCCCGGGACAACCCGCAGGAATTGAGGGAGCGCCCCGGGAGAACCCGCAGGAAGTGAGGGAGCGTCAGCCAGTTCCCGACGAAATCTGCAGGAGCGTCCCGTCAGCTCCCCGAGTGCGCCTGCAAGAACGAGTAGACCTCGGTCTCGTCGACGCCCGGAAATGCCCCCGGCGGCATCGCGGCAAGCAGGTGCGAGTGGGCCCGCGCGGACGGCCAGGCTTTGCCCGCCCACTCGGACGTCAGCGAAGCCGGGGGCCGCCTGCAGCAGTTCTCGTCCGGGCAGGTCGATTTAGACCGCTCGGTGGTGTCCCGGCCGCGGAACCACTTGACCTGTGCGTAGGGAACTCCCACGGAGAGCGAAAACTCGCCGTTCGCGGACCGCTCGGTCCGGGCCGTGCACCAGTAGGTTCCGGCCGGGGTGTCGGTGTACTGGTTGTAGGCGCTGAATTTGTCCGGGACGTCGAACACCACGCGGCTGGTCCAGTTTTTGCAGGACGGCTGGCCCTCGATGGCGCCGGTGTGGTCCTGCGGGAACGTCACGCCGTCGTTTTCGTAGGCCTTGTAGATGATGCCGCTCTTGTGCGTCTTCTGGAAGTGCGTGCGGATGTCCAGGTGCTGGGTGGCGAGGTTGGTGAAGCGGTGGGCGGCGGTTTCGTAGGATACGGCGAAGGCGTCCCGGATGTCCTCCACGGCGATTTCCTTCGCCTGCTTCGCTTTCTGCAGGAAGTCAACGGTGGCCTGCTCCGGCAGCATCAGCGCCGCCGCGAAATAGTTGGTGGCTACGCGCTGCATCAGGAAGTCGCCGTAATTCGACGGCGTCTGGTGGCCGAGGACATAGTGGCCCAGGGCCTGCAGCAGCACGGAGCGGGGGTCATGATCGGTGCGCTGGTTCTGCGTGAGATAAATTCTGCGGTTTTTAAGATCGGTCACGGAACGCGTCGAATGGGGCAGGTCGCCCACATGGTGAAGGCTGAATCCGAGGTGACCGGCGATGTCCGCGATGACGTGGTGGGACATCGGTCCGCTGGTGTGTCCCACCGAGGCCAGGACCTTCTGCGCCTCGGCCTCGTACTCCGGAAAATAGTTATTCCGCTCACGCATCATGGCGCGCAACTGGGCGTTGGCGCGGCGTGCCTCTTCCGGCGTGGCCACCTGTTCATTGAGTTTGCGTTCCAACTCCTGCTGGAGGCCCACCATGGACTCCAGTACGTCCATCGGAAGCCGCGAACTGATGCGGATTTTCGGCAGGTTCAGGGACTCATAGATGGGGCTGCGCTGGTACCGTTCCAGCTCGATCTCCAGCGCCGCACGGCGGTTGGGCGGCTCGGACCCGAGCAGCTGGTCAATGGTCACATTAAGGGCCGCCGCAAGCTGCTGAAGCAGCCCCAGTTTCGGCTCCCGCTTGCCGTTCTCGATCAGACTCAGCTGGCTGGGCGCCGTCCCGACGGCGGCACTCAGGTCATCGAGCGTCATCGCCGCCGCTTTGCGCAGGTGGCGCACGCGGCGGCCAAGGCTGATGACGTCCAGTTCGGGGGCGGCAGCGGACGACGGCGGTGCTGCGGCTTTGCGGTTCCAGCTCGTAGGCGACATTTATTGAGCATACGTGAAGAAGTGCGTTTCTTTCCATGGAATTCATCTAGAAACCCCCTTGAAAGTGCAGAAAAGTAGGTCTCACGGAAAGAAACACCGCACCGGACCACCGGCCGGGACTGCAAGGACGCAGGACCGGCCGGTTCAGGATTCATCCGGAGCACAAACAAGGAGACAAAGATGACTGCAGCATTTGAGCCCACCCAGCAGACGCCCGAAGAGCAGGCCGCCGCCCTGGAGCTTGAGTGGTCTGCCAACCCGCGCTGGGAAGGTGTGACCCGGGATTACAAGGCCTCCGACGTCGTCCGCCTGCGCGGCCGTGTCTCCGAGGAGCACACCCTGGCCCGCCGCGGTTCGGAGAAGCTGTGGAAGCAGCTCACCGAGGAGCACAAGACCGGCCAGTACACCAACGCACTCGGCGCCCTCACCGGCAACCAGGCCGTGCAGCAGGTCAAGGCCGGACTCCGCGCGATCTACCTCTCCGGCTGGCAGGTCGCCGCTGACGCCAACAACTCCGGCCACACCTACCCGGACCAGTCGCTCTACCCGGCCAACTCGGTGCCCACCGTAGTCCGCCGCATCAACAACGCCCTGCTCCGGGCCGACCAGATCGAATTCTCGGAGGGCGTCCAGACCGTCGAGGACTGGCTGGTGCCGATCGTCGCCGACGCCGAGGCCGGCTTCGGCGGACCGCTGAACGCCTACGAACTGATGAAGTCCATGATCCAGGCCGGCGCCTCAGGCGTTCACTGGGAGGACCAGCTCGCCTCGGAGAAGAAGTGCGGCCACCTCGGCGGCAAGGTCCTGATCCCCACCCAGCAGCACGTCCGCACACTGAACGCCGCCCGTCTGGCCGCCGACGTCGCGGGCACGCCGTCCGTCATCATCGCCCGCACCGACGCCGAGGCAGCAACCCTGATCACCTCCGACGTCGACGAGCGCGACCAGGAATTCATCCTCCGCGAAGGGGGACAGCCGGTTCGCACCCCTGAAGGCTTCTACAAGGTCCGCAACGGCATCGAACCCTGCATCGCCCGCGCCAAGGCCTACGCCCCCTACTCTGACCTCATCTGGATGGAAACGGGCACCCCGGACCTGGAGCTGGCCCGCAAGTTCGCGGAGTCCGTCAAGGCCGAGTTCCCGGACCAGATGCTCTCCTACAACTGCTCGCCGTCGTTCAACTGGCGCAAGCACCTGGACGACGCCACCATCGCCAAGTTCCAGCGTGAACTCGGCGCCATGGGCTTCACGTTCCAGTTCATCACCCTGGCCGGCTTCCACGCCCTGAACTACTCGATGTTCGACCTCGCCCACGGGTACGCCCGTCAAGGCATGAGCGCCTACGTCGAACTCCAGGAAAAGGAATTCGCCTCCGAGTCCCGCGGCTACACCGCGACCAAGCACCAGCGCGAAGTCGGCACCGGCTACTTCGACGACATCGCCACTGCGCTCAACCCGAACGCATCCACTTTGGCCTTGGTGGGATCCACCGAAGAAGGACAGTTCCACTAACCAACACCTCCGACGGCGGTCCCTCCCTCCGGCCTTCGGACCAGCAATGCTCTGCCTGCTATCCCCATGCCCGCCCCAAGACCTCGTAGAACTCGGTCGGGGCGGGCACAAGGGCCCTTTACGCAGGCTGCCGCATTACCGGTTCCTTCGGCCTAGTGCGAATCTCACCTAACTCCCGCCAGCCGCCGTCGCACTTCCCTTTCGTCTTTAAGGAGACAGAAATGAACAGCTTCACCGACAACTTCACGATCAACGGGATCACGTTGACTGCGCAGCCTATTTGCCGGCAGAGCGAGGTCCTGACGCCGGACGCTCTGGCGTTTGTGGCCAAGCTGCACAAGGCGACGGCTGGCCGGCGCGAGGAACTGCTGCGGGCCCGCAAGGCGCGGCGCGAGCTCATCGCCGGCGGCCAGGATCCCCGGTTCCTCCGCGAGACCGAGTCCGTCCGCAACGATCCCAATTGGCGCGTCGCTCCCCCGGCCCCTGGCCTGGAGGACCGCCGTGTGGAGATCACCGGACCGGTGGACAAGAAGATGACCATCAACGCCCTGAACTCCGGCGCCAAGGTCTGGCTCGCGGATATGGAGGATTCCTCCACGCCGTCATGGCGCAACGTGATCAAGGGCCAGCTGAACCTCACCGACGCGCTGGAGCGCCGGATCGACTTCACCACCGACGAAGGCAAGGAGTACAAGCTCCGTCCTGCCGAGGAACTGCCCACCATCGTGGTCCGCCCCCGCGGCTGGCACCTGCCCGAGAAGCACATGCTCATCGACGGCATGCCGGTCGCTGGCGGCATCGTGGACTTCGGCCTGTATTTCTTCCATAACGCACGCCGTCTCCTGGCACAGGGCAAGGGCCCCTACTTCTACCTGCCGAAAATCGAGAACCACTTCGAAGCACGGCTGTGGAACGACATCTTCATCCTCGCCCAGGACCTGCTCGGCATCCCGCAGGGGACCATCCGCGCCACCGTGCTGATCGAGACCATCACCGCGGCCTTCGAGATGGAGGAGATCCTGTACGAACTGCGGGACCACGCCTCCGGCCTGAACGCCGGCCGCTGGGACTACATCTTCTCCCTGATCAAGAACTTCCGCACCCGCGGCCCCCGGTTCGTCCTGCCGGACCGCGGCCAGGTGACCATGACCCAGCCGTTCATGCGCGCCTACACCGAGCAACTGGTGCGCGCCTGCCACAAGCGGGGGGCCATGGCTATTGGGGGCATGGCTGCCGCTGTTCCCAACCGCAAGGACGAGGCCGCCAACACCAACGCCTTCGAAAAGGTCCGCGCGGACAAGACCCGTGAGGCCGCCGACGGCTTTGACGGCTCGTGGGTGGCCCACCCCGACCTGGTTCCCGTCTGCCGCGAGGTGTTCGACGGCGTTCTCGGCGACCACGCCAACCAGCTGGACCGCCTGCGTGAGGACGTCATCCCGGACGACCGCGCACTGATCAATGTTGCCGCCACCCAGGGCACCATCACCGAGCAGGGCATCCGGAACAACATCGAAGTGGGCATCCGCTACATCGAATCCTGGCTTCGCGGCAACGGCGCGGTTGCCATCCACAACCTGATGGAGGACGCCGCCACAGCGGAAATCTCCCGTTCCCAGCTGTGGCAGTGGATCTACTCCCGCGCCATCACCGACCACGGCGAGATCATCACCAAGCAGTGGGTCGAGGAAATGCTGGACGAGGAATTCGGCGCACTCGAACGCTTCGACGGCGACCGCTTCGAAGACGCCCGCGACATCTTCGAAGAAGTCACGCTCAGCGACAAGTTCCCCAGCTTCCTCACCGTTCCCGCCTACGCCCGGTACCTGCATGAAGCCCGCCAGGGTGTAGACGCCACGGCCGAAGCCATCGAGGACGAACTGGTCGCCGCCTAAAACTTCCGTCCGCCGGGCTGCCACGCCTCCGCAACAGCACCCCCGAAATCCGGGGAGGCAGCCCGGCAACGGAACCATCTTCCCAGCGCGAACAGGCAGGTAATGCCCTTAAACCCCGGGTTTGAGGGCATTAGCTGCCCGTTCGCGCTTGGTGTTTAAGGGGCGTACGACGGCGGGTGGCGGGTCAGCGCTGTTTCGGCACCGTGCGCACGGACAGCGTTGTTCCCACGATGAACGCCAGCACCGAGCCCAGGATCACCAGCAGGGGCAGCGTCCAGCCCCCGGAGATGCTGTTGACGTAGCCCACAGCGGTCGGGGCCGCGGCGGCGAAGCAGTAGCCCACGCCCTGGACGACCGCCGACATCCGGCCGGCCGAGGCCTGGTCGCGGGCGAGCTTGATGATGGCGATGAAGATAACAGTGATGCCGCCGCCCTGGGCCGCGCCGCCGAGGGACGACCAGAGCCACCACAGCTCGGGAGCCAGCAGCAGGCCAAGGGGAACGCACAGCCACATCGCACCCAAGGCGAGCGCAACCGCCGTCGTGCTGGTAAACCGCGCCACCATCGGAACGCCGAGGCCGCCGGTGATCGCGAGGATCTGGAAGAGGGATGACCCGGCGCCGGCGGCGGCGGGTGCCATGCCGAGTTCGTCGGACAGCAGGGTGGGCAGCCAGGCCGTAACGCCGTAGTAGGAGATGGCCTGCCCGGCGAAACCGACGGTCAGCCCGACAGTGATCCACCGGGAGGCGGGGCGGCCGGTGGCAGGCGGGCCGCCGGAACCGTCGTCGGCAGCAGGAACGAAGGCCCCGCGGCCGGCCGAGGGAACCCAGAAAGCGATGGCGGCAACGGCGAACAAGGCACTGGCGGCGAGGGCGGGCCGCCAGCCGGCGAGTTCGGCTAAGGGAGCTGTCACCATGGAGGTGATGAACGAGCCGATGTTCAGGGCAGCCGTGTAGATGCCCAAGGCGGAGCCCTGGCGGCGGGAGGAGAAGTCGCGCCGGATGATCAGCGGCACCGCGATGTTGCCGATGGTGATGGCCACGCCCACAATGACTGTGCCCAGCATGACCAGTGCGCCGCCGCCGGCCGAGCGGACAACAACACCCGCCAGGACGCCAAGGAGGGTCAGCGTGATGGCCACCTCGGCTCCCAGCCTGCGGGCCGCGAGCGAGGCGAGCGGTGCCGCGAGGGAAAAGCACAGCACCGGGATTCCCGTGAGCAGTCCGAGTTCCACGGGTGAGAATCCGAGGTCCAGCTGCATCGGACCCACCACGGGAGCCACCGCCACGAACGGTCCCCGCATGTTCAGGGCAATGAGCCCTATGCAGGCGAGGAGAATCCAGCTGCCCGGGATCCTCGAATCCAGTCGGTCCCTCATGGGACGGCGAGGGCGGCTGGCGGCAACATGGCAGGCTGTTTCATCAGTTCATTGCTACCATGCCGGGCACCAATCGACGGACAAAAGCCGGCCGGCCGGAGCGTCGATACCCTCGGGCCTGGCTGGACCGTTCTCGAGGCCGTTACAGGTACCAGTCCCGGGGCGCGTTGCCGACGCCCGGCGCCTCCCGGAACTGCTTCGGCTGGGCCACCCAGCCGACCCCGTTGGCGATGATCTGCTGGATCTGCGGCTGGTGGTAAACGGGGTACTCCTGGTCGCCGGGGCTGAAGTAGAAGATCCGGCCCTTGCCGCGGGAGAAGGTCACCCCTGAGCGGAAGACTTCGCCGCCTTCGAAGGAGCTGATGAAGATGAGGTCATCCGGTTCCGGAATGTCGAAGAGTTCGCCGTACATTTCCTGCTTCGGGATCACGATGGGGCTTTCGAGGCCGGCCGCAATGGGGTGCGAAGGTTTCACAGTCCACACGAGCTCCCGTTCGCCCTCGTTGCGCCACTTGAGCGAGCAGGTGGTGCCCAGGAGCCGGGTGAAGATCTTTGCGAAGTGGCCGGAGTGCAGAACGATGAGCCCCATCCCGCCGAGGACGTGCCGCTGCACGCGTTCCACGACTTCGTCGCTGATGTCGTCGTGGGCCACGTGCCCCCACCACAGCAGGACGTCCGTAGCGGCCAGGGTCTCCTCCGACAGCCCGTGCTCCGGGTCGGCCAGCGTAGCCGTGGTGATGCCGGAGTCGGGGTAGAAGCCCTTCAGCCCGTCGGCGATGGCGCCATGAATACCTGTGGGGTACATCTCGGCCATGGTTTCGGGCTGGTTGCGTGCCTCATGGACGCCTTCGTTCCAGACCAGGATGTTCAGTTTGTCGTTCATATCAGAGCCTCACTTCGCGCTGTTCGAGGGCGGATTTGTAGCAGGCATCGAGAACCAGTGCGCGGCTTAATGCGACCGAGCCGTCGTGGGTTCCCCACACGGTCTCGCCGCCGCGTACAGCAGCGACGAAGTCCTCCACGACGGCGTCGTGTGCCCGCCCCGGCTCGGCCACCACCGTGTAGTCCGCATTTTCCCCGTCCTTCTCTTTGAAGATCCGCAGGTCTGCGACGGGGACGTTGGAGGCCCCGACGGCGCGCAGTTCCGCACCGCCGTCGGTACCGTAGACGGTGAAGTCCATCAGGTCGTCTTCGTCCCGGTACGCCGCCCAGCCGGCCTCGAGGATCAGCGTGCCGCCGCCTTCAAGCCGGATGAAAGCCGAGGCGAAGTCCTCAACTTCAAACTTGTGGGCCGACTTCATGGCGGTGTACCGGGCGTTTCCGCCGAGACCGCGGGGGCCGAGTTCGGAGTGCGTGGAGGCCGAGACCGAGAGGACCTTCGGTTCTCCAAGGAGGTGCAGGGCGTAGTCCAGGACGTGCACGCCGATGTCAGCCAGCGGCCCGCCGCCTGCCAAAGCGGGATTCGTGAACCAGCTCCCCAGCATGGGGATCCCCTGCCGGCGGAGCCAGGAGGCCTTGGCGTAGTACGGCCGGCCCAGCTCGCCGTCGTCGATGATGCCCTTCAGTTTCTGGATGTCGCCGCGGCGGCGGTGGTTGAAGGCGACATCCAGGACGCGGCCGGCCTTGCGCGCGGCCTCCACCATCTGCCGGCCTTCGTCGCCGTTGCGGGCCAGCGGTTTTTCGCTCAGGACGTGCAGTCCGCGTTCGAGGGCCGCTATGGCGATCGGCGCGTGCAGGAACGTCGGCACGGCGACGCTCACGGCGTCGAGCCCTTCGAAACCGATCAGGTCCTCCCAGCGGGCAAACGTGTGGGGAATGCCGTACTCGGCCTTGAGGCTGGCCAGGAGGTCTTCCTCCATGGCGGCAACGGCCGCCAACTCCACCCCTTCGATGTCCTTGTAGGCCTTGATGTGCTGTTGGCCTGCCCACCCGATGCCGATGACGCCGACCTTCAGGGGCGCTGCGCTTGGGGGCGATGATGGCTGATGATTACTCACGAATGGATCCTCTGTTCTGGGCGAAGTTCTCGGCAGAGTTCTCGGCAAAGTTCTGGGCGGAATGAAGCGCTAGGCGCTTTGAAGGGCGGCGCTTCGGATGGCTGATTCCACTGCCTCCGGCGAAAGTACGTGCTCAATGACCATCCGGCTGGCCCCCCAAATGGCAGCATCGACGGGTGCTTTGGACTGCTCGATGCGCAGTCTGGATGTGGCCAACGGCTGGGACCTGCCATAGACGGTCTCGCGGATACCGGCCAGGAGCTGGTCGCCAGCGCGCGAGAGGCTGCCACCAACCACGATCACCGAAGGGTTGAGGAGATTCACGCAGATGGCCAGCACCTCCCCCATGTCCCTTCCCGCCTGCCGGAGCGCGAGAATGGCCTGCACATCCCCCGTTGCCGCCAGGTCCACCACGGCAGTTCCGGAGGCGGCATCGACCCCCTGGGCCCTGAGCTTTGCCGCCAGTGCGGGGCCGGACGCCAACGCTTCAAGGCAGCCGTGGTTGCCGCAGCGGCAGAGGACGTCCTCGCCGTTGGGGACGCGGACATGCCCCAGGTCCCCCGAGGTGCCGTCTGCACCCCGCTGCAGCTGGCCGCTGCTGATGATGCCTGCCCCGATGCCGGTGGCTGCTTTAACAAAGAGCAGGTTCTGGTGGTCCTGCCAGAAGGCGTGCCGTTCGCCGATGGCCATGATGTTAACGTCGTTGTCGACCAGGACTTCGGTTCCGAGTTCGGCGCGAACGTAGCCTGCCACGTCGAACCCGTCCCAGCCCGGCATGATGGGCGGTTTAACCGGCCGGCCGGTATCGTGCTCCACCGGCCCCGGCAGGCCGATTCCCACTCCGGCCGCATCTCTTTCCGCCCGGCCGATGCCTTCCAGCAGCGCCCTGCAGTTCCGGATAACCCAGGTCAACACCCTCTCGGGGCCCTCGGAGACTTCCAGGACGCCCGAGTGGCGGGCCAGGATGGCCCCGTTGAGGTCCGTCACGGCAACGGACGCGTGCGTAGCGCCGACGTCGGCCGCGAGCACAACCTTTACATTGGCATTGAAAACAAACCGCGACGGCGGCCGGCCCCCCGAGGAAGCTGCCTCACCGGCGGGGCCCACAAAACCCAACGCCGTGAGGGCATCGATCCTGGCCGCCACCGTGGTGCGTGCAAGGCCTGTGAGCGCAATCAGTTCGGCGCGGGTCCTCGCCTTGCCGTCACGGAGCAGCTGAAAGAGGTCGCCTGTCCGGGCCAGGAGCGCGGAGTCCCCCGGCAGCCGCTCAGGAGCAGGAGGTGTTTGCATACGTTAAGGAATAGCACAAAAACAGGGCTTATGCTGAAATTCAGCAAACTTTTGATTGACTTGCGGCAAAAGTGGCCGTAGCTTCATAAGTAGCCCCGCCCCCGCAGGTAATGCCAGTCATGGGTGCCCGGACGATCAGTAACGAGGTTAGGAGAACCATGACGTACTCGCTCCAGCTCTACACGCTGCGGAACGCCCTCGAGGAGGACCTCGCCGGCACCATCAAAAGGGTGGCCGAGATCGGGTTCGCCCAGGTGGAGCCCTACAACTTCGTGTCCACGGCAAAGGAACTGGCCGAAGCGCTGAAAGCCAACCGCCTCACCGCACCGTCCGGCCATGCGCCCCTGCTCAGCCAGGACCAGGACGAGATCTTTGCCGCGGCCAGGGATCTGGAGATGGAAACGGTGATCGAGCCCTACATTCCGGCAGAGCGGTGGCGGTCCGCTGCGGACATCCAGGCCACGGCAGAGTTGCTGAATGCCGCTGCCAAGAAGGCCGCCGGTTACGCCCTGCGCGTTGGCTATCACAACCACGACTGGGAGCTGGCGTCCATCATCGATGGCCAGCCCGCCCTTGAATTCTTTGCAGGTCTGTTGGACCCCGAGGTGGTTCTGGAGGTCGACACCTACTGGGTCGCAGTTGGCGGGCAGAACCCGGTGGAGATCCTTACCCGGTTGGGCGACAGGGTGCGGCTCATCCACATAAAGGACGGTCCGCTGACCACGGACCCCAAGGCACAATTGCCTGCGGGCCAGGGCAAGATGCAAATACTGGATGTGATCGCCGCCGCGAAGTCCCTGGAAGTCGGCGTGGTTGAATTCGACGACTACTCCGGGGACATCTTTGACGGGATCGCCAAGAGCCTGGCCTTCCTGCAGAAAGCAGCAACCGGACAGGTGCGTTCATGAGCCCCTGGACTCCGGCCAAGGGGCAGGGCCCTGTGGGTGTCGCCGTCGTAGGGGCAGGCAACATCAGCAAGCAGTATCTGGATAGCCTGACAACCTTCCCGGATGTGCGGGTCCACGTTATCGCTGATCTGTTCGAGGACGCCGCCGCCGCCCGGGCGAAGGAGTACGGCATCGAAACATCCGGCGGCGTGGACGAGGCGCTGAACCATCCCGACGTCGAGATCATCGTCAACCTGACCATCCCCGCGGCGCACGTTGAAGTGGCCACCGCCGCGGTCAACGCCGGCAAGCATGTCTGGACCGAAAAGCCGTTCTCACTGGACCGCGAATCCGGACTGGGCCTGCTGAAGGCAGCCGACGCTGCCGGGCTCCGGCTCGGCTGCGCCCCGGACACCTTCCTGGGGGCCGGACTGCAGACCGCCCGGAGGCTCATTGATCGCGGCGACATCGGCACGCCCCTGACCGCCATGACCACGTTCCAGACACCCGGCCCGGAGTCCTGGCACCCCAATCCGGCGTTCCTTTTCCAGCACGGGGCCGGGCCACTGTTCGACATGGGTCCCTACTACCTCACCGCCCTGGTCCAGACCTTCGGTTCCGTCCGCAGGGTGGCGGCCATGGGATCCAAGTCCAGGGAAGTCCGTGTGATCGGTTCCGGCCCCAGGCTGGGCGAAGAATTCACGGTGGACGTCCCGACGCATGTCAGTGCGATGGCCCAGTTCGAGGGCGGTGCATCGTCGCACAGCGTCTTCAGCTTTGAATCCCCCCGCCAGCGGGTGGGTTTCGTGGAGATCACCGGCACGGAAGCGACCATCTCCCTCCCGGATCCGAATTATTTCGCCGGCGACGTGAGGCTCTGGCATGCAGGCGACGATGACTGGACGGTCGTTGCGGCCACCGGCCCGGCCACCGGGCGCGGCATGGGCGTGCTAGATATGGCCCGCTCCCTCCGTGCCGGCGTTCCGCACCGCGCCACCGGCCACCTGGCTTACCACGTGCTGGACACCATGGTCTCGATCTCCGAGTCCGTCGCATCCGGGACCTTCATTAATGTCGAAAGCTCTGCACCAGCGTCCCCGGCCCTCCCCGAGGACTGGGACCCTGCGGCCTCTACTCTTTAGGAATCACGGCTAGGAGCCTGCGATGAATCCGGAATATCACAACCGCCCACGTCCCCTGGGTGTAGCCATGATCGGCTATGCGTTCATGGGCAAGGCCCATTCGAATGCATGGCGAAACGTCCGTGCGTACTTTGACGTGCCGGCGTTCGAGCAGAAAGTCCTCGTCGGCAGGGATGCGGCGCAGGTGGCGGCAGCGGCTTCCAGTTACGGCTGGGAGGAGTCCGCCACCGACTGGCGGGAGGTTCTGGACCGGGAGGATATCGACATCGTGGACATCTGCGCGCCCGGCTTCATGCACGCCGAGATCACCATCGCCGCCCTCGCGGCCGGCAAACACGTGCTCGTGGAGAAACCCCTGGCCAATACCCTCGCCGAGGCGGAGGCGATGACGACCGCAGCCCAAGCAGCCCGGGAACACGGTGTGCAGTCCATGGTGGGATTCAACTACCGCCGCGTGCCTGCCCTGGCCCTGGCCCGGGAACTGATCGCCGAAGGCCGCCTCGGAACCATCCGGCAGGTCCGGGCCGCCTACCTCCAGGACTGGCTCGCGGACGAGCATTCCCCCATGACCTGGCGCCTGCAAAAGGAAACCGCCGGCTCCGGGGCGCTCGGCGACATCGCTTCCCACGCGATCGACCAGGTCCTGTTCCTGCTGGCCGAGCAGGTCACCGACGTCTCCGGGCGCACCCATACTTTCACCAAGCAGCGTCCGGGGGCAGCGGGCCTGGAGGACGTCACTGTCGACGACGCCGTGTGGGCAACGCTGACCCTCACCTCGGGGGCCATCGCCTCAGTTGAGGCCTCACGCGTGGCCACCGGACAGAAGAACTCGCTCAAGCTCGAGGTCTACGGAGATAAAGGCTCCCTGCTGTTCGACCTCGAAAACCTCAACGAACTCGGCTTCCTCGACGCGACTGCCCCTGTTCGGGAACAGGGCTTCCGCCGGATCCTCGTCAATGAACCCGAACACCCCTACCTGGACGCTTGGTGGCCGCAGGGCCACATTATTGGCTGGGAACACACCTTTACCCACGAAATCCGCGACTTCCTGCTGGCCATCGACAACGGCACGGAGCCCTCACCCTCATTCGAGGACGGGCTCGCCGTGCAGCGCGTGCTAACCGCCATCGAGGAATCAGGCCAGGCCAAGTCCGCCACCATCCAGCTCGCCGTCCCCGCTGCAGAAGGAGCCTGACATGCCCCGCCCGTACACCCTGTTCACCGGTCAGTGGGCCGACCTGCCCTTCGAGGAAGTCGCGCGCCTGGCCTCCGGCTGGGGCTACGACGGCCTGGAAATCGCCGTGTCCGGGGACCACCTGGACGCCTGGCGCTGGGATGAACCCGGCTACGTCGAATCCAAGCTCGCCGTGCTGGAGAAGTACAACCTGAAGGTGTGGGCCATCTCCAACCACCTCAAGGGCCAGGCCGTCTGCGATGACCCGATCGACTTCCGCCACGAAGCCATCGTCGGCGCCAAAGTCTGGGGCGACGGAGACCCCGAAGGCGTCCGCACCCGAGCCGCGGAGGAGATGAAACACACCGCCCGGCTCGCCAAAGCGCTCGGCGTGGACACTGTGGTCGGTTTCACGGGCTCCTCCATCTGGCAGTACGTCGCGATGTTCCCGCCCGTCCCGGAGAAGGTCATCGACGCCGGATACCAGGACTTCGCGGACCGCTGGAACCCCATCCTGGACGTCTTCGACGAACAAGGGGTCCGCTTCGCCCACGAAGTCC